>NZ_JAOTIU010000001.1:0-1303146 GCF_029850615.1 Kosakonia sp. HypNH10 | reverse complement strand
GATGAGAGACAGATTTTCAGCTGATACCAGATTAGATGTTGTGTCCGAAGGATTTTACGCAGCAGCAAGGCGGCAACTGAGACGAGACGACAGGAGCATACTGAAGTATGTGACTGTTGCGAGCGAAGGCAGCCAACGCAGAAGCGGCGTGAAAGACACAGGACGGAGCACAAAGAATTTGCCTGGCGGCACTAGCGCGGTGGTCCCACCTGACCCCATGCTGAACTCAGAAGTGAAACGCCGTAGCGCCGATGGTAGTGTGGGGTCTCCCCATGCGAGAGTAGGGAACTGCCAGGCATCAAATTAAGCAGTAAACCGGGGCAACAACCCGGTGGTTGTAGAAAAATTCGGTGGAGCGGTAGTTCAGTCGGTTAGAATACCTGCCTGTCACGCAGGGGGTCGCGGGTTCGAGTCCCGTCCGTTCCGCCACTTATTTTAAGAACCGTATCTCTCACGAGATACGGTTTTTTTTCGTCTGCAATTTGTGAAAAAAGGGCCAAACGGCCCCTGTTATTTACTCTTCCCAGCGCTTTAACAGCAAACTGGCATTCACCCCGCCGAAGCCAAACCCATTCGACATCGCGTAGCGAATCTCAAGCGGTCGCGCGGTAAGCGCCACCAGGTTTAACCCATCGGCCTTCTCATCCGGGTGATGTAAATTGAGCGTCGGTGGAGCAATCTGTTCACGCAACGCCTGAACCGTGAAAATCGCCTCAATACCGCCCGCCGCACCTAAAAGATGCCCCGTCGCTGATTTAGTGGAGGTGATTGCTACCGTACTGTTCGCACCGAACACGCGTTTTATCGCTGCCAGTTCGCCTTTATCGCCAACCGGAGTAGACGTCGCATGAGCATTAATATGCTGAATGTCGGAGACTGAAATGTCCGCCTGCCGGATCGCGGCTTCCATCGCCCGTGCGGCACCGTTACCGTCTTCCGGGCCGGCAGTGAGATGATGCGCATCCGCGCTTGTTCCATACCCTACCAGTTCCGCCAGCGGCGTCGCGCCGCGCGCCAGCGCATGTTCGAGCGATTCAATCACCAGCAGCCCGGCACCTTCACCCATCACAAATCCATCACGATCGCGATCAAATGGGCGTGAAGCCGTCGTCGGTTGATCGTTAAAACCGCTCGAAAGCGCCCGTGCCGCTGCAAATCCCGCAAGGCTGACCCGATGAATCGCTGCTTCACTGCCGCCGCATAAGGCGATATCTGCCTCACCGCTGCGTATCAACCGCGCGGCATCACCAATTGCCTGCGCGCCCGCCGCACATGCCGAAACGGGCGCACCGATCGGGCCGCGAAAGCCATAGTTGATTGAGACATGGCCGGCTGCGAGGTTGGCGAGGAAAGAGGGAACGGTAAACGGGGAGAGTTTACGTGGGCCGCGCGAATCGGTGGTGCGCACCGCGTTAGTGATCTCACTGAAGCCACCGATCCCGGTGGCAATAACCGTTGCGGTTCGATCGCGCTGTGCCTCCTCCTGCGGAAACCAGTTTGCCTGCGTCAGCGCTTCTTTCGCTGCCACCAGTGCAAACTCAATAAAACGATCCATCTTTTTACGCTCTTTCGCCGGGATCGTGCTTAAGGGATCAAACCCGTGATGTGGATCCTCTTCAATCGAAGGAACCTGGCCTGCCACTTTGCAGGCAATATCATCGACCATTTCATCGTCGAGGCGGGAAATACCCGATTTGCCCTCAACCAATGATGACCAGACGTGGGAAAGGCCGCAGCCCAACGGGCTGACGATGCCCATACCGGTTATAACGACGCGCTTTTGCGAAATGCTCATATTCACTCCTCCTTATTCATCTGTAATTGTGGCGCATATTTCAGCGACGTCTCTCCGGCCTGCTTACGTTGCAAATATTGATGACGATAGTGGAGAACCGGCGACGCTGCCGGGCCTGGCACCATGGCGTACTTTTCAGGGGTTATGGCTTCGCCGGTGGCCTTATCGACGAGGATCGCTTCAACCGGGCGCGCGGTTTCCCGCTCAACCAGCATCATCTGTGGGCCTTCAGGTGAGAAATGGCGGTTTCCCCACTGCGCCAGCGCGATGATGACTGGACGAAAATCATAGCCTAACGGCGTGAGGTGATATTCATAGCGCGGCGGGGTTGTGCTGTAGCTCACCTTTTCAAGCAACCCCTCTTCAACCAGCTCTTTCAGGCGCCGGGAGAGAATGTTCGGCGCAATATTGGCGTTTTTCTGGAACTCATCAAAACGGGTAAACCCTGCGAAGGCGTCGCGCAGGATAATCATGCTCCAGCTATCACCAATGCGTCCCAGACTTCGGGCAATAGGGCAGGGAGCCTGGTAAAGCGCTTCATTTTTCATGATGGTATCTGCTGTAGTAAACATGCCGCACCAAAGTGACATAGTGACTTTCAATATGCAAGTCACTACTTTTAGCACTATTGCCGCTGCGGCAAATATCCTCTGCATTCCCGCCTCTTTTTCCCCCGTACTCAACTCACCATAATCACGCCATCTGTTAAGAAATAATGAGAGAGGAATTGATATGTCTATCCCTGCATTTGGTCTGGGGACCTTCCGTTTAACCGATGAAGCGGTTATCGCCTCGGTGAAGACCGCCCTTGAACTGGGCTATCGCGTGATTGATACCGCGCAGATTTATGGCAATGAAGCCGCCATTGGCGAAGCGCTTGCCCAGAGCGGCGTCGCGCGGGAATCACTGTTTATCACCACTAAAATCTGGACTGAAAACCTGGGCGAAGGGCAGCTGATCCCAAGCCTGCAAGAGAGCCTGAAGAAGTTAGGCACTAACTATGTTGATTTGACGCTGATTCACTGGCCGTCGCCGGGCGCAGCAGTGCCGGTTGCCGAGTCGATGCAGCAGTTGATGAACGCCAAAGCGCAGGGGCTAACGCGCCAGATTGGCGTCTCCAACTTCACGATTGAGTTAATGGAACAGGCGATCGCGGCTGTTGGGGCGGAAAACATTGCCACTAACCAGATTGAGCTCTCTCCCTATCTGCAAAACCGTAAAGTGGCGCAGTGGGCAAAAGAGCACGGGATCCACATCACCTCATATATGACGCTGGCGTATGGTAAAGCACTGAAAGATGCCACGGTTGCCCGCATCGCGCAGAAGCACAGCGCAACGCCGGCCCAGGTGATCCTGGCATGGGCGATGGGGGAGGGATACGCAGTGATCCCATCCTCAACCAAACGCGAGAACCTGGCGAGCAACCTGCAAGCGAAGACGCTTGAACTGGATGCGGATGACAGAGCCGCCATCGCCGCGCTGGATTGCAATGACCGGCTGGTCAGCCCGGAAGGGCTTGCACCTGAGTGGGATTAATCAGCAACGTGACGGGAGCCTGGCTCCCGTTTTTTTATCTGCCCGTCTGCGGCACATGCTCGCTGACAAAGTCGATAAAGGCGCGAATACGCGTGCTCACCGCCCGATCGCTATAGTAGACGGCGCTGAAGGGCATCTCTACCGGCAGCAGTTTGTCTGACATCAGCGCAACCAGTTCGCCGCTCGCCAGCTCTTTATCAATCATATAATCCGACAGGCTGGCGATACCGTTGCCGCTCAGACAGAGGTGTTTAAGGGTTTCACCGCTGTTAGAGGCGAGCGTGGGCGTTACCTCCAGCAGTTGTCCATCGGCCGCAGCCACCGGCCAGGTATTCAGCGATACCGGCTCCGTAAAGCCGAGGCAGACATGATTTTGCAAATCCTCTACCGTTTCGGGTGTACCGTAACGGGCAAGATATTCGGGCGAAGCGATAATTTTGCGGTAGCTCTTAAAGAGCGGACGCGCGCGCAGGCTGGAATCTGTCAGCTTGCCGACGCGAATAGCGACATCGACTTTTCGTTCAATCAGGTTGATAAAGGTTTCGCTCGAGACCAGCGACAGGCTGATCTCCGGGTAACGTTCACGAAACGGCTTAATCAGCGGCATTAAAAAGTGCAGCACCACCGGCGTGGCGGCATCGATGCGCAGCGTGCCGCGCGGCACCAATTTATTCTCCATCACCTCGTTTTCCGCCGCCGCCATCTCCTGCAGCACCGTTTGTACGCGACGGAAATAGCGCTCGCCCTCTTC
Source organism: Kosakonia sp. HypNH10 (assembly GCF_029850615.1). NCBI lineage: Bacteria > Pseudomonadati > Pseudomonadota > Gammaproteobacteria > Enterobacterales > Enterobacteriaceae > Kosakonia > Kosakonia sp. HypNH10. The sequence goes on along the minus strand of NZ_JAOTIU010000001.1, from coordinate 1,299,064 downwards.
AGTGAGGCTAAGCTGGCGAGTGGTGCGATTGAGCAGGTTAACGCCGAGCTTATTCTCCAGCTTCTTCACCGCCCGGCTAATGGCAGAGTTTGCCTGACCAAGACGTTCAGCGGCACGGCTAAAACTGCCGCTCTCCACGACCGCGACAAAAATGGCGAGTTCTTCCGAGGTGGTTTTCATTATTGCCTCTGTAGCAACATTTCAACGAGATTATTCATGCGCGTGTATTTAACCACGCCGCGTGTCGCAATGCCATCGCGCGGCCTAAAGGTCAATGGCACCTATACAAGCTGGCGCTTTTCTGGTGATTATTCGTTGAAACTATGGTCTACAATCCCTATAACTGAGTGATGCCCCTTTTTCGGGCGCGGAAATCAAAGAGGTTCAAAGCCGAAGTGGCGAAAAATACTTACGCTATGCGATATGTTGCCGGACAACCTGCGGAGCGCATTTTACCGCCGGGATCGTTCGCCAGTATTGGTCAGGCTTTACCTGCCGGGGTTCCTCTCAGCCAGGATGAAAAGATCCGCGTACTGGTATGGAACATCTTCAAGCAGCAGCGGGCGGAGTGGCTCTCGGTGCTGCAAAGTTTCGGCAAAGATGCGCACCTGGTTCTGTTACAGGAAGCGCAGACGACGCCCGAACTGGTGAGTTTCGCAACCAGTAACTATCTTGCTGCCGATCAGGTTCCCGCCTTTGTGCTGCCTCAGCACCCCTCAGGCGTGATGACGCTCTCTTCTGCCCATCCGGTCTATTGTTGCCCTCTGCGCGAGCGTGAGCCGATTCTGCGGCTGGCAAAGTCAGCCCTGGTGACGGTCTACCCGCTGCCGGACAGCCGTAATCTGATGGTGGTGAATGTGCATGCGGTCAACTTCAGTCTCGGTGTTGATGTCTACAGTAAGCAGTTGCTGCCGATTGGCGACCAAATTGGGCGTCACGATGGCCCGGTGATTATGGCCGGCGATTTTAATGCCTGGAGCCGCCCGCGCATGAACGCGCTCTACCGTTTTGCGCGCGAAATGGCGCTGCGGCAGGTACGATTCACCGATGACAATCGCAGGCGAGCCTTTGGCCGACCACTCGATTTTGTCTTCTATCGTGGCTTAAACGTTGATGAGGCGTCGGTACTGGTGACCCGCGCATCGGATCACAACCCGCTGCTGGTGGAGTTCAGCCCGCTCCCTTCCGGCAAGTAGGGCGAAAAAAAGATAAAAAAAAAGCACCGTGGGGAAACGGTGCTTTTTTATTGCTTCAGGTCAGGAGTCTGGCGTCGCGCTGTTCTTCACAAAGAGCGTGATTTGATCGCCCGGCCGCAGATTGGAGGTATCGGTGTTCCAGCGCATCACATCTTTGATGTTCACGCCGTGACGTTTCGCGATACTCGACAACGAATCACCTTTGCGCACGCGATAGGTAATGCTATCGCTGTTGCTGGCAAGACGTTGTGCGCTGCTGCCTGCACCAACAGTCAGGTTTTGACCCACCTTCAGGTTCGCGCCGCGCAGATTATTCCACTGCTTCAGATCCTTCGCGCTTACGCCGAGGCGTGACGCGATGCCTGAGATCGTATCACCTGAGCGAACCTTGTAGCTTTTGCTGGAGAGCGGGGTGTTATCCGCAACCAGCGTCGGCTGTACGGCGGCGATTTCGCCGGATGCCAGCGACTCACGCAGCTGATCTGCATGTTTCTTCGGCACCATCACGTACTGTGGACCGGCTGAACCCAACGTCGAACCTTTAACGCCTGCGTTAAACGCCTTCAGTTTGTTGACGGAAATTCCCGCCATTTCAGCCAGCTGATTCACTTCTACCGGGCTACTCAGCCTGACACGCGCCAGCGCACGGCTTTCGTCCGGCGTTGGCAGATTAATGCCATAACGTTTGCTGTTTTTGAGAAGATCGCTCAACGCCAGCATCTTAGGCACATAAATCTTTGTTTCATAAGGCAATGAGAGCGACCAAAAATCGGTGGGTTTCCCCTGCGCTTTGTTCGCTTTAATTGCCTTCAGCACGCGACCTTCACCGCTGTTATAGGCGGCAACGGTCAATAACCAGTCGCCGTCAAACATACGGTTAAGACGCTGCATCATGTCGAGTGCGGCCGTGGTAGAGGCCACAATGTCACGACGCGCATCGTAGCTGCGTGTCTGTTTTAAACCATAATTTCGCCCTGTGCTCGGAATGATTTGCCAAATGCCTGCGGCATTGGCACCAGACGTTGCGTGCGGGTTAAAAGCGCTCTCCACTATGGGTAGTAGTACCAGTTCCATGGGCATGTTACGTTTTTTAACTTGCCCAGCTATCCAGTACATATACGGCTCTGCCCGTAAAGTTACATCGTGGAGATAGCTCTTATTGTTTAAATACTTCAGTTTCTGTTCGCGAATCCGGCTGTTTTCCGGAATTCCCATCTTTAGCTCGTCGCTTATGGAGGCCCACAAGTTGCTATCCGTTTGGTCGGCGAGTGTTCCGTCGTCCATCCAGCGTGCCTGACTTGTGAACTTCCCAGCTTCCCCTTGACCAGCTGCAGAAAGGCTCTGTGCGTGCTGTTGTACCGAACCGTCGCGCTGCGACGCCTGGCACCCCACGAGCAGGACAGAGGCGAGTAATATCGCTTTTGCCTTCATGTGTGTGTCAATAGTAGTTGCTTAAAAGACGAGCGATGATAACGGCGATGTTTTCAAAAGGCAACCCGCAATGTCAGAAAGCATCTTTCTTTGCCCGTAACCAGGCGAAACGCTCCTCTGGATGTTGCAATACCTTCTCTTGATTTATTACTTCAATTAAATCAGCATCTTCCGTGCGTAAAAATAAATTTATTTTGCGCTCATTTTTCAGAATTACAGGGAGTGTCTTTTCGTTTTTAGCACGTAACTCACTCACTTTCTTATAGTATTCCTGAACCTCTGCATCTTCAGGCAGCACGCTGACGGCAAACTTCATATTCCCTAAAGTGTATTCATGTGCGCAACAAATCACCGTGTCGTCGGGAAGGGCGTTAATTTTACAGAAGGATTGATACATCTGCGTTGCGGTCCCTTCGAATAATCTTCCACAGCCCCCAGAGAAGAGCGTATCGCCGCAAAAAAGGTAAGGGAAACTGAAGAAACAGATATGTCCTAAAGTGTGACCTGGGGTGGCGAAGACCGAGAAATCATGGCCCAAAACGGTGACCGTATCGCCTTCGGCCAAAACCTGGGTCGTGCCCTTATGTTGTGTCTCCGCTGGCCCATAAACCACTACATCAGGGAAAGCGTCGCGCAGCGCCTGCACACCGCCGACATGATCGTTATGGTGATGCGTCAGCAGAATAGCTTCGGGTTGCCACTGGTGCTCTTCAATGGCGCGCAGCACCGGGGCGGCTTCGCCCGGATCGACAATCAGGCAGCGCCCGTCATCCTCGCTCAACACCCAGATGTAGTTGTCCTGAAACGCGGGAATACTGTTAAGATTCATAAATTACCTCTCAAAGCGTAGCGGAAGGTTGTAATGAAGCCGGCAAGGACTCCCCGAAAACTCGTCGCGCCCGTAAGCTGGGGCGCACTCCCAAAAGGTGCTTATTACCGCCAGGCGCTGGAGGAGGAGCTCAAGCCGTGGCTGGCAAAAATGTATGGTTTTCACCTGCTTAAGATTGGCAACCTCAGCGCGGAAATCAACCTTGAAAGCTGCGCCATCTCTCACCAGGTTAATGTCTCGCTGGCAGGCGAACCGGCGCAGGTACGCGCGGATCCGCTCTCTTTGCCGTTTGCAGAGAAGTCCGTCGATGCCTGCCTGCTGGCCCATACGCTGCCCTGGTGCCCCGATCCCCACCGGCTGTTGCAGGAGGTCGATCGCGTGCTGATTGACGACGGCTGGCTGGTGATGAGCGGGTTTAATCCCGTTAGCCTGTTAGGCGTCTGCAAAGCGGTGCCGTTTGCGCGCCGCTCACCGGTGGTCAAAAGCCGAATGTTCACCCTCACGCGCCAGTTTGACTGGCTTGCGCTGCTCAATTTTGAAGTGCTTCATTATAGCCGCTTTCGCGTGTTGCCCTGGACGAAGCAGGGCGGAAAGCTGCTGAGCGCGCATCTGCCGGCGTTGGGCTGTATGCAGCTGATTGTGGCCCGCAAACGCACCATTCCGCTGACGCTCAACCCGTTAAAGCAGAGCCGCTCACGGGCGCGCGTGCCGCAGGCCGTTGGCGCGACACGGCAGTCTTAAGCCAGCGTTTCCGGCTGGTAACCGACATCTTCCTGGGTGGGATTCATCGCCGCCGCGCGCGCCAGCTCATCGCAGCGTTCGTTTTCCGGATGCCCGGCGTGGCCTTTCACCCACTCCCAGCGGATTTGATGCTGGCTGAGCGCTGCATCGAGCCGCTTCCACAGGTCGACATTTTTAACCGGCTTCTTATCCGCCGTTTTCCAGCCGCGTTTTTTCCAGTTGTGGATCCATTGGGTAATGCCCTGGCGCACATACTGGCTGTCGGTGCTGAGCACCACTTCGCAGTGCTCTTTCAGCGCTTCAAGGGAGACAATCGCCGCCATCAGCTCCATGCGATTGTTGGTGGTTAAACGATAGCCTTCGCTGAAGGTCCGTTCATGTCCGCGATAACGTAAAATGGCGCCATATCCACCCGGTCCCGGATTGCCGAGGCACGATCCGTCGGTGAAAATTTCTACCTGTTTGAGCATCTCTGGTAGACTTCCTGAGTTGAAAACGACAAGTCTGACATAAATGGCCGCTATGAGCACTGCAATTACACGACAGATCGTCCTCGATACCGAAACCACCGGTATGAACCAAATCGGTGCGCACTACGAAGGGCATAAGATCATTGAGATCGGTGCGGTTGAGGTGATAAACCGCCGCCTGACCGGCAATAACTATCACGTCTACCTGAAGCCCGATCGGCTGGTGGACCCGGAAGCGTTTGGCGTTCACGGCATCGCCGACGAGTTCCTGCTCGATAAACCGACCTTCGGCGATATTGCCGATGAGTTTATCGACTATATCCGCGGCGCGGAGCTGGTGATCCATAACGCCTCGTTTGATATCGGCTTTATGGATTATGAGTTCAGCAAGCTGAACCGTGGAATTCCGAAAACCGAAACCTTCTGCAAAATTACCGATAGCCTGGCGCTGGCGCGCAGGATGTTCCCGGGCAAGCGTAACAGCCTCGATGCGCTCTGCTCGCGTTACGAAATCGATAACAGCAAGCGAACGCTGCACGGCGCACTTCTCGACTCCCAAATTCTTGCCGACGTCTATCTGATGATGACCGGCGGCCAGACATCGATAAAATTTTCGATGGAGGGCGAGAGTCAGAATCAGTCAGGCGAAGCGGGGATCCAGCGCGTTGTGCGCCAGGCAAACAAACTGCGGGTTGTTTTAGCCAGTGATGAAGAGCTGATGGCCCATGAATCGCGCCTCGATTTAGTACAGAAAAAGGGCGGAAGTTGCCTCTGGCGCGGCTAAATTGATTTATTAACCGTGAAAAATCAGCCCGTGGGCGATTTTTGCAGCAAACGATTCAAAACAAGAGAAAAAGCGTTGACGGCACCAGGCGCAATACGTAATATGCGCCTCGTTCCCTAACAGGAACACAACGCGGAGCGGTAGTTCAGTCGGTTAGAATACCTGCCTGTCACGCAGGGGGTCGCGGGTTCGAGTCCCGTCCGTTCCGCCACTATTCAGAAGGCCTGAATCAGCAATGATTCAGGCCTTCGTCGTTTCTACTCCTTGGCCACCGCGCGCTGCGCGATAAATCCGCTCTCCACGCCCGCACGTTCATGACGTGCCAGCCAGCAGTAGCAACCTGCACCGAGAAAGACGCCGATAAACCAGCTAAAGTTTGCCACTTCGTGCAGCGCCGGAATAAAGCTGATCACCAGGCCCACCATCACCGACGGCAGCAGCGCGGCAATCGCTTTGGGGTTAAAGCCGTTTTTGTACCAGTAACGCCCCAGCGGGGAGACGGTAAAGAGATCGTCGACAAACACCTTGCCGCGTTTAATCAGGTAGAAGTCTGCCAGCAGAATGCCAAACAGCGGGCCGATGCAGGCACCGAGCACATCCAGCGTGTAGTGGATTAACTCCGGCGACTGGAACAAGTTCCACGGCGTCAGCAGCACAGAGCCGACCGCCGCAATCATCCCGCCGGTACGGAAGCTGATCTTCTGCGGCGCGCAGTTAGAGAAATCAAACGCTGGCGAGACGAAGTTGGCCACGATATTAATGCCGATGGTGGCGGTAATCATGGTCAGCAGGCCAATCGCCATCGCCAGATCGCTGCCCACGTGGCTGACGGTTTCAATCGGGTCGGTGATCATTTTGCCAAACAGCGATTGCGTTCCCGAGACAATCACCACCGTCACAATCGAGAAGAGCAGAAAGTTAAAGGGCAGTCCCCAGCGGTTGCCGCGGCGGATCGCCTGCATGCTTTTGCCGTAGCGGGAGAAGTCGCCAAAGTTGAGCAGCGGGCCGGAGAAGTAGGAGACCACCAGCGCCGTGGCGGTGATCATCTGCCACGCTTGTTCACCCGGCGTCAGCGCCTTGCTGGCAAGGGTAAAGGAGATGCCGTCAAACCCGGTCTGGTAGAGGATCCAGCCCGCCAGCGCCATCATCACTACATACACCGCCGGTCCGGCGACATCAATAAAGCGTTTGATCGCGTTCATTCCGTGCCAGAACACCAGTGCCTGTAACGCCCACATAATGCCGAAGCAGATCCAGCCCAGCGCCGACAGCCCCAGAAAGTGGCTGCTTGTCAGCGCGCCCAGCGAAGGCCAGAATTTCAGCGCCACCAGCATCAAGGCGTTGGCGGCGAGATAGGTTTGAATCCCGTACCAGGCGAAGGCGATAAGCCCGCGGATCACCGCCGGAATATTGGCACCGAAGACGCCAAATGCCTGACGGCAAATTACCGCATAGGGCACGCCGGTCATCTGGCTCGGCTTCGCCACCAGGTTTGCACAGAGCTGCACAATACAGATCCCCACCAACAGGCAGAGCAGCACCTGCCAGCTGGCGAGCCCTAAGGCAAAGAAGCTGGCGGCAACCACATAGCCGCCCATGCTGTGCACATCGGACATCCAGAACGAAAAGATGTTGTACCAGGTCCAGTTCTGCTGGCGAGTCGGGGCAAGGTCCTCATTGGTCAATCTTGGGCTATAACGAGCATCGTACTGCGGTTCAGGGTTTGGCATGGAATCTGCTCCTTTAAATAGCGATAGCGTTCACAGGTCTGCTATCGGCTATTGCATTAACCAGGCCAGGTTTGGATTTTTTGTATACAAGATGCATAAAAAACGTATACAAAAAAGGCAATGCTGCGTCACACAGGAATCAGGTTATGAATCATTACACCGGGCTACAGGCGCCTGCGGATCGGGAAGAGAGAGAGCATTTCATCTGGCAATCGCTGTTAACGGCCATTGTTGAGCACCAGTTGCCGCCGGGCAGTAAGCTGCCGGAAGAGGCGCTGGCGGAGGTATTTGGCGTCAGCCGCACCGGCATTCGTAAAGTGCTCACGCGCCTTGCAACGGTGCAAATGATCACCATCGCGCCCAGGCGCGGTGCATTTGTCGCTAATCCTGGCATCGACGAGTCAAAAGAGATCTTTGCCACGCGTAAAATGATCGAGTGCGCCAACCTGCCGCAGGTGCTGGCACATCTGCAACCGCCGCATCTGGCGGCACTGGAGGCGATCATTGCCGAGGAGGAAGCGGCGCACCAGCAGCATGACGGCGCGGCGGCCATTCGCCACTCGGCGGCTTTCCACATTCAATTACAGGCGATATCGGGCAATGCGGTGGTGACCGATATTATCACCACCCTGACGCAGCGCTCCTCGCTGGTGATTGCCGCCTGGGGCGCGCCGTGGCAGCAGGGCTGCCGCTGTCACGATCACGATGCGTTAATCGAACTGTTACGTAACAAAGATCTGGCGGGCCTAGAGCACGCCATGGCGCACCACTTTGACCACATTGTTTCCAGCCTGCGCTTTGAGCGCAGCGGCGAAACGCTGCCCGATTTTACCCGCCTGTTTGGCACCCGAGGAGAGTCGCAATGAGCGCATTTTGTATACAAGTCATCAACCCCAACACCAGCCCGGAGATGACCGAAACCATTGCCAGCGCCGCGCGCCGCATCGCCTCGCCGGGCACAACCATTCTCGCCAGCTGCCCGACGCAGGGCGTGGAATCGATTGAGGGCCATTTCGATGAAGCAATTGCCGCTATCGGCGTGCTGGAGCAGGTAAAGCAGGGCAAAGCGCAGGGCGCGCAGGGTCACGTGATCGCCTGCTTTGGCGACCCGGGATTGCTGGCGGCGCGGGAACTGGCGAGCGGCCCGGTTATCGGTATTGCCGAAGCGGCGATGCATATGGCGACGCTGGTGGCGACGCGCTTCTCAATAGTCACCACGCTGCCGCGCACGGTGATCATCGCCCGCCATTTACTGCGCCAGTATGGCTTTGAACATCACTGCGCCGCGCTGCACGCCATCGATTTACCGGTGCTGGCTTTGGAAGATGGCACGGGTCTTGCTCAGCAAAAGGTACGCGAGCGTTGTATACAAGCCAAACGCGAGGATGGAAGCGGGGCGATTGTGCTGGGGTGCGGCGGCATGGCGAATCTTGCCAGTGAGCTGACGCAGGAGTTGGGCATCCCGGTGATCGACGGCGTAACGGCGGCGGTTAAAATGGTTGAATCCCTGCTCGCCCTCGGTTTTGGCACCAGTAAATATGGCGATCTCGCGTATCCCAATAAAAAGCCGCTTTCAGGATGCTTCGATATGCTCAGCTGAAAGCGGCCCCGGTTAAGAGGTCGAATCAGCATGCAAGCAGCAACCGAGACTCCCTTCTGGCACTTTACTGCCGACTACCCGCGCGATATGGCGGGCTACGCCGGCAAGCCGCCGCACGCACAGTGGCCGGGCGGCGCGCGCATCGCCGTGCAGTTTGTGCTTAATTTTGAAGAGGGCGGCGAGAACCACGTTCTGCACGGCGACAGCGGCTCGGAGCAGTTTCTCTCCGACATTATCGGCGCGGCCAGCTATCCGGCGCGCCATATGTCGATGGACTCCCTCTATGAGTACGGTTCGCGCGCCGGTTTCTGGCGCATCCATCAGGAATTTCAGCAGCGCGGCCTGCCGTTAACGGTGTTTGGGGTGGCGATGGCGCTGGCGCGCAACCCGGCGATTGTCGAGGCGATCAAGGCGGCGGATTATGACGTGGTGAGCCACGGCTGGCGCTGGATCCACTATCAGGATCTCGATATCCAGACCGAGCGCCAGCATATGCAGCAGGCGATTGAGATCCTGCAAACGCTGTTCGGCAAACGCCCGCTCGGCTGGTATACCGGGCGCGACAGCCCAAATACTCGCGCGCTGGTGGTGGAACAGGGTGATTTTCTCTATGACAGCGACTACTACGGCGACGATCTGCCCTTCTGGACCACCGTCGGCGAGAAACCGCATCTGATTGTGCCCTACACGCTGGATGCCAACGACATGCGCTTTGCCACCGCGCAGGGCTTTAACACCGCCGAGCAGTTTTATACTTACCTGAAAGATAGCTTCGATGTGCTCTATGCCGAGGGCGAAACGGCACCGAAGATGATGTCAATCGGCATGCACTGCCGCCTGCTGGGCCGACCGGGGCGGTTTCGTGCCCTGCAACGTTTTCTTGATTACGTGCAGAGCCACGACAAGGTGTGGATCTGCCGCCGCCAGGAGATCGCCGAGCACTGGCTGAAACATCACCCCTATAAAGCGTAGCCAGCCTGCTGCCCGCCAGTGCGCGGGCGAAGTTTAGCGCGTCAGGCGCAGCTGTTGCAGGTTGCCATCAAGCTGTAGATCCGTTTGCAGACGCGCCACATCCCGGCAGATAAAGGCCATCTCGCGGTGCGCTTCCAGCTTCTGCCGCCACTTCTCAGGCACCTCGGCAAGATTGTCATACAGCGCTTCCAGCGTGGGAAAAGTGCTGAGCAGTTGGGTGGCGCTTTTCGGCCCGATCCCGGCGACGCCCGGCACTTTTGAACTGCTGATGCCCGCCAGCCCCCAGTAATCCGGCAGTTGCTGCGGCGTGACGCCATACTCCTGGTCAATAAACGGTGCATCCAGCCAGCGTTTCTGGAAGTAGTCGCGGATGCGGATGGTAGGCGAGAGTAGCTGGCAGTAGCCTTTATCCGTCGAGACAATCGTGGCCTCTTGCCCCGCCTGCGCCATTTTTACCGCCAGCGTGGCGGCGAGATCGTCGGCTTCATTGCCCGGCGTCGCCCAGCAGCGAATGCCGCGCTGCTCAAACGCCGCGCGCAGGGCGGGCATCTCCTGATGCAGCGGCTCCGGCATCGGCGGTCGGCCCGCTTTATAGTCCGGCAGCAGCTGGTGACGCCAGCCCTGATTGCGCGCTTCATCATCGAACACCGCCACCGCGTGGGTCGGCTGGCTGTGCACAATCAGTTGCTCCAGCGCGTGCAGGCAGGTCTCCGCGCAGGGTGAACCCTGCACCGCATGAATTCGGCGGATAAGATTGAGTGCGTCGACAATAAGCAGATGAGCCACGGATACCCTCCTTGTAAGCGAGCGCTAAGGGTAACATTGCCCGCTTTATGAGGCTATGAAACGGTGACTATTCAGGAAGATGCCTCGCAAAACGAGGCATCTGTCAGGCAGGTTAATCGCAGGTCACGACCTTCATCGCCAGCCCACCGCGCGAAGTTTCGCGGTACTTAGCGTTCATATCTTTCCCGGTTTCGTACATCGTCTCGATCACTTTATCGAGGCAGACACGCGGCTCGCTGGTGCGGCGCAGCGCCATACGCGCGGCGTTGACCGCTTTAACCGAGGCAATGGCATTACGCTCAATGCAGGGCACCTGCACCTGGCCGGCGACAGGATCGCAGGTCAGACCGAGGTTGTGCTCCATGCCGATTTCCGCCGCGATGCACACCTGTGCCGGGCTGGCGCCGAGCAGCTCGGCCAGACCCGCAGCCGCCATTGAGCAGGCGACGCCCACTTCCCCCTGGCAACCCACTTCCGCGCCGGAGATCGAGGCGTTCATCTTATAGAGCGAGCCAATGGCGCTGGCGACCAGCAGATAGCGCGCCAGCGAATTAGCGTTCACTTCGCGGATAAACTTGTCGTAATAGGCCAGTACCGCCGGGACGATGCCGCAGGCACCGTTAGTTGGCGCGGTCACCACGCGGCCACCGGCGGCGTTCTCTTCATTGACCGCCAGCGCGAACATATTGATCCAGTCGACAACCGCCATCGGATCGGTGGTGGTTTTATCACTGCTGACCAGCATGCGGCGCAGCGCGGCGGCACGACGCGGCACGCGCAGTCGGCCCGGCAGTACGCCTTCGGTGTTGATGCCACGCTCAATGCCGCCATGCATCACTTCCCACACGCGTGCCAGGTGCTGCTCCAGCTCCTCTTTGCTGTGCAGCGCCAGCTCGTTTTTCATCATCAGGCCGGAGAGGGAAAGCCCGCTTTCCTGGCAGTGACGCTGCAAATCAGCCGCGTTTTTATAGGGGTAAGGCACCTCAACCGACGCGCTGGTGGTCTGGCCGAAGTGCGCTTCGTCGACAATAAAGCCGCCGCCAATCGAGTAGTAGGTCTGGCTGTAGAGCACCGTTTCGCCCGCCAGCGCAGTAATGCGCATACCGTTCTCATGCAGCGAGAGGTTATCGGCATGGAAGTTCATGCAGCGATCGACCGGGAACTCCACTTCATGCTCGCCGTTCGCCAGCAGCAGGCGGCCGTGCGTATTCACATCCTGAATAAAGCCCGGGATTGCATCAATATCGACGCTATCCGGCAGATTGCCGGCCAGCCCCATAATAATGGCGATATCCGTATGGTGGCCTTTGCCGGTCAGGGAGAGCGAGCCGTAAACGTCAACCACCACGCGGGTGACGTCGCGCAGCAGGCCGCGGGCAATCAAATCATCGGTGAACTGTTTGCCAGCTTTCATGGGGCCGACGGTGTGCGAGCTGGAGGGACCGATACCGATCTTAAAAATATCGAATACGCTGATCATAACGCGTTATCCATGACAAAGAGGGATCGCGCCGCCCGGCTGGACGGCGCGCAGAGATTAGCTGAACAGGGAGTAGAAAATCGCGGAGATAGCGATAAGGCCCATAATCACAATGAAGACGTTGCTGATATGGCCGCTGTATTTACGCATCGCCGGAACGCGGGCAATGGCGTACATCGGCATCAGGAAGAGGATCATGGCGATAATCGGGCCGCCCAGCGTTTCGATCATGCCAAGGATGCTCGGGTTCCAGGTGGCAACCGCCCAGGTGGTCAGCAGCATGAACAGCGCGGTAATGCGGTTCAGCTTGTTGATTTCGATGGTTTTGCCTTTGCCACGCAGGGATTTAATCACCATACCGTTGAAACCTTCACGCGCGCCGAGGTAGTGACCGAGGAAGGATTTGGTGATGGCGATCATCGCGATGATCGGTGCCATCCAGGCGATGACCGGCGCATTAAAGTGGTTAGCCAGGTAGGAGAGAATCGAGATGTTCTGCTCTTTCGCCGAGGCCAGATCGGCCGGTGCCAGGCTCAGCACGCAGCTGAAGACAAAGAACATCACCGTCAGCACCATCATGATGTGGGCGAAGGCCAGAATGCGTGAGCATTTACGTTCTGCTTCTGCGCCGTACTCTTCACGTTTCGCCACGGCGAAAGAGGAGATGATCGGCGAGTGGTTAAAGGAGAAAACCATTACCGGGATCGCCAGCCACAGGGTCATCCACAGGCCATTGCCGGTCGCAGACGCGCTGTTGAAGGAGAGGGTTTCCAGCACCGCGCCGTTCCACTGCGGAATCAGGTAGAGCGCCAGCAGCATCAGGGCGATAACAAACGGGAAGACCAGAATGCTCATCGCTTTAACGATCATCTGCTCGCCGAAGCGCACGATGGTCATCATACCGACGATCAGAATCAGGGAGAGAATGGCGCGCGGCGGCGGCGTCATGCCCAACTGGTGGGTCATAAAGCTGTCGACGGTGTTGGTGATCGCCACGCTATAGACCAGCAGAATCGGGTAGATGGCAAAGAAGTAGAGCAGGGTAATCAGTTTACCCGCGCCGATACCAAAATGTTCTTCCACCACTTCGGTGATATCTTCGCCGGGATTTTTACCGGAGAGCACAAAGCGGGTCAGACCGCGGTGCGCGAAGTAGGTCATTGGGAAGGCAAGAATGGCCATGATGATCAGCGGAATCAGTCCGCCTACGCCAGCGTTGATGGGCAGGAACAGTACGCCAGCGCCAATCGCGGTACCGTAGAGGCCTAGCATCCACATGGTGTCGGTCTTGCGCCATGCGCTCCGCGTTCCGGTTGAAGCCAGATTACTGGTTTGAGTCGTTTCCATTGGTAAATCTCCTGGGAAAATCAAAAAGCTGCCATTTAGACAAATCGTTTGCCATCCACGCCAGCGGTAATATTTTATCCGGTTGATTGCGGCTATTTTTATAATTTCTTACCGCAATTATTTGCGGCGGAAAGATACATGTATGTTATGACTCTATCAGTGATCAGGATCGCAATTGCAATAATCCACTTATTAAGTGGGTATATTTAGACCATCTGTCTGTTTATCAAAAATCATCTGAGATTTATGGGCGCGAAGGCTATCACCCGCCAGATATGCGATCAAACTCACAGCGGCCAAAGACGATAAAAGCGCTGTGGATCATCCGATTAGCAGTGATTTATCGACTTTTAAGCCAACTGGAGTGGATCATTACCTTGTGCAGGGTAGGGGAATTACGGCGGGAAAGGCGGGAAGGTATAAGGGCGGCTTATGGCCGCCCGGTAAGAAGCAAGGATTAGGCGCAGATTTCGTAGCAGGGGATATAGGCCGATCCGGGGAGTTTCATGCGGTGCTGGGCGACGAAGCCCTGCAACAGATCATCCATCCGGCGCATCATGTCGCTGTCGCCATGAATTTTGTACGGGCCGTACGCTTCAATCGCACGAATGCCGTGCTCTTTGACGTTGCCCGCCACAATGCCGGAGAAGGCGCGACGCAGATCCGCTGCCAGCACTTCGACGGGTTGATCCGGGTAGAGCTTCAGGTTGGCCATGTTTTCATGGGTCGGCTCGAACGGCACCTGCAGATCCGGCGCGATGCGAATCGACCAGTTGAAGCTGTAGGCATCGCCGGTTTCGCGACGATTCTCTTTCACCTGCGGCATCGCCTTTTTCATCTGGCGCGCCACTTCGGCCGCATCGTTGATGATGATGGTGTAGTGGCGGCGCGCGGCTTCGCCCAGCGTGTTAACGATAAACTCATCCAGCACGCGGAAGTAGTCAGCGCTCTCTTTCGGCCCGGTGAGGATCAGCGGCAGCACCTGATTTTTGTTCGCCGGGTTCATCAGAATACCCAGTAGGTAGAGCAGCTCTTCCGCCGTGCCGACGCCGCCCGGGAAGATAATGATGCCGTGGGCGATACGCACAAACGCTTCCAGACGCTTTTCAATGTCCGGCATGATAATCAGCTCGTTAACCAGCGGGTTTGGCGGCTCTGCGGCGATGATCGACGGCTCGGTCATGCCGATAAAACGCCCCTCTTTATAACGCTGCTGCGCGTGGCCGACCGCCGCGCCCTTCATCGGCGCTTCCATCGCCCCCGGCCCGCAGCCGGTGCAGATATTCAGTTCACGCAGACCAAGCTGGGTGCCGACGCGGCGTGCGTAGAGGTACTCGGTTTCGTTAATCGAGTGACCGCCCCAGCAGACCACCATGCTCGGCGCTTCGCCGACGTGCAGGGCACGGGCATTACGCAGAATCGAGAAGACCAGGTTGGTGATATGGGTCGAACTCTCCACATCAAGATGCTGAAAACGACTGGCGTTATGGATCTGGCCGTTCACGAAGAGGATATCGCGCAGCACGGCAAAGAGGTTGGCCTGTAGCGCACGGATCAGACGCCCGTCGACAAACGCCTCTTCCGGTGGGTTTATCAACTCCAGCTTTACGCCGCGTTCACGGCGCAAGACGTTGATATCAAAACTTTCGTTACGGGAGAGCAGCTCTTTGCTGCTGTCGGTCTGGCTCCCTGAGTTCAGTACAGCGAGCGAACAGTTGCGAAACAGTTGATACAGGTCGCTGCTGGCCGTGCGTTTAAGCATATCGACTTCCAGCTGCGACAACATATCCATCGAGCCAAGCGGGCTAATATGTGTAATCAAGTGAACTCCTTACGGGACGAAAATTTTATCTTCCCTGCTGATTACAATAGCCCTGGCTTATGACGTTTAACAACCTGCCAACGCATGTTTTACTGGCGCGCCAGCCGTCCGGTTGCCGGAACGAAGCTGGTGTTGCTGCGCCACGGGTTGATATCGAGGCCGCCGCGACGGGTGTAGCGCGCGTAAACGCTGAGGGATTCCGGCTGGCAGAAGCGCTGGATATCCGTAAAAATGCGCTCAACGCACTGCTCGTGAAACTCATTGTGATGGCGGAACGAGACCAGATAGCGCAGCAGTTTTTCCCGGTCGATTTGGCTCCCGCGATACCGGATCTGCACCGAGCCCCAGTCCGGCTGGTGGGTGATCAGGCAGTTCGATTTCAGTAGATGGCTAACCAGCGTCTCTTCCACCATCTCGCCACTCGCGGCGTCGGTTAACAGCGCGGCATCAAACTCATAGTTATCAATAGCGACATCCTGATCGTCGATGCAGAGGCCAGCAAAGTGGGCAACCGGCTGGCCTTCCAGTTCATCGACGCGGTAGAGCGTGACGCTTACCGCACCTTGCGCGCAGGCGCTGAGATCGCGTTGCAAGGTGCTGCGTACTTCATCCCAACTGGCGAAACGGGTCTGGTTAAAGCTGTTGAGATAGAGTTTAAAACTTTTAGACTCCACCAGATTGAGGCTGGCGTAATCCAGTTCCACCTGGCCGACCGCGACCTGCGGCAGCCCGTTGGCATTGAGCCAGGAGAGCTCGTACAGCGTCCAGATATCCGCGCCGTGAAAGGGGAGGTTATCAGCCTTCAGCCCAAGGGGATCGCGGTTGAGGGAGCGCGGCACGCCTTGCAGCAGGCTGGCGTCATAGGTGTCGCGGTAGTCGGTGGTTTTGCCCAGCGTCAGGCCCGAGAGCGCCTGGTGGTTATCATAAGAAGACATGTTTCATCGCCATTTTGCAGGTAAACTATGGCGCAAGTTTATCCTGGCTTAAGTAAAGAGAGAAATCGGTGGAAAAAGAGACGGCTCAGGCGCTGAAAGCCTTTACGGAACGTTATTGCGATGCGTGGCATGCGGCGCACGGCAGTTGGCCACAGAGTGAAGATCTGTATGGCGTCCCTTCGCCCTGCATTATCTCTTCTACCGAAGATGCCGTTTTCTGGCAGCCGCAGCCCTTTACGGCACAGCAGAATGTCCACCCCGTTGAACAGGCGATGGAGATTGTGGTACAACCGCCGATCCATGCGTTTTATACCACACAGTTTGCCGGTGATATGACCGCGCGGCTGGGCAATATCAGCCTGACGCTGCTGCAAACCTGGAGCGAAGCGGATTTTGTCCGGGTACAGGAAAATCTGATTGGGCACCTGGTGACGCAGAAAAGGCTCAAATTATCGCCTACACTTTTTATTGCCACGCTCGATAGC
The DNA here is from genome assembly GCF_029850615.1 of Kosakonia sp. HypNH10. NCBI lineage: Bacteria > Pseudomonadati > Pseudomonadota > Gammaproteobacteria > Enterobacterales > Enterobacteriaceae > Kosakonia > Kosakonia sp. HypNH10. The sequence continues at coordinate 1,282,456 of NZ_JAOTIU010000001.1, read as the reverse complement.
GAGCTGGATGTCATCTCAGTCTGTAACCTGAGCGGTGAGGTGATGCAGGAGACGCTCGGGACACGTAAACGCACGCGTCTGGCCAGCGATCTGCCCACTTTCCTCACCCAGCTTGAACCCGTCGTGTAAGCCCATCGCCTACATCCTGTGTGAGAGATCTCTTACAGAGCCTGTAGGAGATCGGCTGTTCGTATTCTATAACTCACGTGAGTTATCTTTATTTAAACAATTAGAAATCATGATGTTAATACGATAATCCCTGGGGTCAATGGCGTATTACGGCAGAGCTTTGTCGTTAAGTCTCCTTGTAAGACCGGCCGGAATACGTAATTCTATCTCTTGTCGACACGGAGTCTGACTAAGAGACGTACATCAGGATGATGTTGTTTCTGGACACACCGGGAAGGTGCTTCACGGACAGACTTCAGGACGAAGTGAGAGGATATCGCCGGAGTGCGTTAAAGGACACCTCCAGGACGGAGAATGAGAGCCGGTCAGGATGGACGGTAGATCAGGAGGATCCAGGACACGCTTTAAGGATAAGGCCAGGTCACATCGGGGTGGTGTGAGCATGATGCGTTGTTTAAGGATGAACGGGTCAGGAGACCGCAGGAAAAGTTTTCATGGATGAGCAGGGAGCACACGGGTAGCCGGATAGCTGCGAAACGAACCGGGAGCACTGTTTTTACAGTGCTCCCTTTTTTTATTTCTCCCGCTCTTTGCTATGCTGCGCGCCAGTCTGATTAAACGGGGGCTTTTATGACTCAACATCAACGCGTGCGCCAGCAGCTTCAGCTGATTGAAGCGCAGCTGCGCGAGCACGATCTCTGGCAAACCACTGCCCCGGCGCTGAGCGCCTTTGAGAGCACGCAACCCTTCTGCATGGACACCCTCGCACCCTTTGAGTGGCTGCAGTGGGTGCTGATCCCACGTATGCATGCGCTGCTCGACAGCAAGCAGGCGCTGCCGCAGGCGTTTGCTATCGCGCCCTATTACGAAATGGCCCTTGAGGCGACACACCCCTCCCGCGATGCGATGCTGGTTCATCTCCAGCAGCTTGACGCGCTGTTTAGCGACGAAAACCACTGATGCTGGAGATAATCTACCAGGATGAGTGGCTGGTCGCCGTCAACAAACCCTCCGGCTGGCTGGTGCATCGCAGCTGGCTCGACCGCGATGAAAAAGTGGTGGTGATGCAGACCGTGCGCGACCAGATTGGGCAGCATGTTTTTACCGCCCATCGTCTCGACAGGCCGACTTCCGGCGTTCTGCTGATGGGGCTCTCCAGCGAAGCGGGGCGGCGTTTATCCCAGCAGTTTGAGCAGCACCAGATGCAGAAGCGCTACCACGCCATCGTGCGCGGCTGGCTGATGGAGGAGGCATTGCTCGACTATCCGTTGGTGGAAGAGCTGGACAAAGTGGCGGATAAATTCGCCCGCACCGACAAAGAGCCGCAGCCTGCCGTAACCCACTATCGCGGCCTTGCGACGACCGAATTACCGGTCGCGATCGGTAAGTTTCCCTCTACGCGCTATGGGCTGGTCGAGCTGGAGCCTAAAACCGGGCGCAAGCATCAGCTTCGCCGTCATCTCTCCCATCTGCGCCACCCGATTATTGGCGACAGCAAGCATGGCGATCTGCGGCAAAACCGCAGCGCGGCGGCGCATTTCGGCCTTAACCGCCTGATGCTGCACGCTAGCCAGTTAAGCCTTACGCACCCGTTTACCGGCGAGGCGCTGACCCTGCGCGCCGGCTTCGATGCGGTGTGGATGCAGGCGCTGGATCAGTTCGGCTGGCGGGGCCCTCTCCCTGAGAATGAAAGGGTTGAGTTTAGCGGCCTCAGCGGTCAGGATGAGGGCAATCTGGAATCACGCAAGGAGTGATAAGCATGGCGAATATAGGCATTTTTGTCGGCACGATGTACGGCAATTCGCTGCTGGTAGCGGAAGAAGCGCAGGCGATTTTAGAAGCCCAGGGCCACACGGCAAAGGTGTATGAAGATCCTGAGGCGGCGCAGTGGGAGAGCAACAAAGGCAACTACGCGCTGGTCGTTACCTCCACTACTGGCCAGGGCGATCTGCCGGACAGCATCGCGCCGCTGTTTCACTACCTGCGCGACACCGTCGGCTACCAGCCCGAGCTGCGCTACGGCGTGATTGCGCTGGGCGACAGCACCTACAGCCACTTCTGCGGCGGCGGGAAAAAATTTGATGCGCTGTTGCAGGAGCAGGGCGCGCAGCGCATCGGCGAGGTACTGCTGATTGACGCCAGCGAAGATCCGGAGCCGGAAAGCGTCTCCAACCCGTGGGTTGAGCAGTGGGCAAGCCTGCTGAAATAAGCCCGTTTCCCTCCCGCTCGCCGGGAGGGTTAGCCTCTTTTTATTAACCGTCAAGCGACGCCATTCACACTCTTCGCACCTGACCCGCGCTTTTACCCCGCCGTTTATCGTCTGTTTCAATTTTCGTGAAATACCCCCCATCGCCCTGGGCTAATGCCCCAAACCCGCGCTGAGCTGCCGCCGAATGTTGTGTTGATGCACGGTGAGAGTTACCAGGCCGCTTTTTATACTCCTTGAGCCAGTTAATAAAGCCGCCCGCCGTGGAGTGAAAACGCGACGGGCCGCGGCATAAAAAGAGCGACAGCGTTCTGTCTACCCCTACAGGTTGCGCCGTACAGGATGCATGTTGAAAAGAACATCTATGCTTCGGGAGTACAACCATGAGTGCATTAAGCCAGGCGGCGAGCGGCGCTGAAAAGCGCACAAATGCCCGCTACTGGATCGTGGTGATGCTATTTATCGTCACATCCTTCAACTACGGCGATCGCGCTACGCTATCGATTGCTGGCTCGGAAATGTCCAAGGCTATCGGCCTTGATCCTGTCGGTATGGGCTATGTCTTCTCCGCCTTCTCCTGGGCCTATGTGATTGGTCAGATCCCGGGCGGCTGGCTGCTTGACCGCTTCGGCTCAAAACGCGTCTACTTCTGGTCCATCTTCACCTGGTCACTCTTTACCCTGCTGCAAGGGTTCGTCGATCTCTTCAGCGGCTTTGGCATCATCATCGCGCTCTTTACGCTGCGCTTTATGGTCGGCCTGGCAGAAGCCCCCTCGTTTCCGGGCAACAGCCGCATCGTTGCCGCCTGGTTCCCGGCGCAGGAGCGCGGCACGGCGGTCGCCATCTTCAACTCCGCGCAGTACTTCGCCACGGTGATCTTCGCGCCGATTATGGGCTGGCTGACCCACGAAGTGGGCTGGTCGCACGTCTTCTTCTTTATGGGCGGGCTTGGGATCTTCATCAGCTTCCTGTGGCTGAAAATGATCCACGAGCCGAACCAGCATCCGGGCGTCAACAAAAAGGAGCTGGAGTACATCGCCGAGGGCGGGGCGCTGATCAATATGGATCAGAAGAACCCCCAGCAGAAAGTGCCCTTTTCGCAGAAGTGGGGGCAGGTCAAACAGCTGCTCGCCTCGCGCATGATGATCGGCGTTTATCTCGGGCAGTACTGCATTAACGCCTTAACCTACTTCTTTATCACGTGGTTCCCGGTCTATCTGGTGCAGGCGCGCGGCATGTCGATCCTGAAAGCGGGCTTTGTCGCCTCGATCCCGGCGATCTGCGGCTTTGTCGGCGGCGTGCTTGGCGGAGTGATCTCTGACTGGTTAATGCGCCGCTACGGATCGCTGAACGTGGCGCGTAAGACGCCGATCGTGCTGGGCATGCTGCTCTCGATGAGTATGGTGTTCTGTAACTACACCGATTCGGAAACTCTGATTATCGCCTTTATGGCGCTGGCCTTCTTCGGCAAAGGCATCGGCGCGCTCGGCTGGGCGGTGATGGCGGATACTGCGCCGAAAGAGATCAGCGGTCTGAGCGGCGGCCTGTTTAATATGTTCGGCAATATCTCCGGCATCGTCACGCCGATTGCGATTGGCTACATCGTCGGCACCACCGGCTCGTTTAACGGCGCGCTGATTTACGTTGGCGTTCATGCGCTGGTGGCGGTGCTCAGTTACCTGGTGCTGGTGGGCAATATCAAACGCATCGAACTTAAACCCGTAACAGGACGCGAATGATGAATACACAAGCCACGCCCGTCATCACCGACATGAAGGTGATCCCGGTTGCCGGGCACGACAGCATGCTGATGAATATCGGCGGCGCGCATAACGCTTACTTCACCCGCAATATCGTGGTGCTGACGGACAGTGCCGGGCACACCGGCGTGGGTGAAGCGCCGGGTGGCGAGGTGATTTATCAAACATTGGTTGATGCCACGCCAATGGTGGTGGGACAAGAGATCGCCCGGCTGAACAAAGTGGTGCAGCGGGTGCACAAAGGCAACCAGGCGGCGGATTTCGACACCTTCGGCAACGGTGCCTGGACCTTTGAACTGCGCGTTAACGCGGTGGCAGCGCTGGAAGCGGCGCTGCTCGATCTGCTCGGTAAAACCCTTAACGTCCCGGTGTGCGAACTGCTGGGGCCGGGCAAACAGCGCGATGCCGTTACCGTGCTCGGCTACCTCTTCTACGTCGGCGATCGCACGAAAACCGATTTGCCCTATCTGGACGCGACGCCGGGCAGCCACGAGTGGTACCGGCTGCGCCATCAGGAGGCGATGAGCAGCGAAGCGGTGGTGCGCCTTGCCGAAGCTTCACAGGATCGTTACGGCTTTAAAGATTTCAAACTGAAGGGCGGCGTGCTCCCGGGCGAGCAGGAGATCGACACCGTGCGCGCGCTGAAAAAACGCTTCCCCGATGCGCGCATCACCGTCGATCCCAACGGCGCGTGGCTGCTCGACGAAGCGATCCGCCTCTGTAAAGGGCTGAACGATGTGCTGACCTACGCGGAAGATCCCTGTGGCGCGGAGCAGGGCTTCTCCGGGCGCGAAGTGATGGCGGAGTTTCGCCGCGCCACCGGTCTGCCGGTCGCCACCAATATGATCGCCACCAACTGGCGGGAGATGGGCCACGCGGTAATGCTCAACGCGGTCGATATTCCGCTCGCCGATCCGCACTTCTGGACCCTCTCCGGTGCGGTGCGCGTCGCGCAGTTGTGCGACGACTGGGGCTTAACCTGGGGCTGCCACTCCAACAACCATTTCGATATTTCGCTGGCGATGTTTACCCATGTCGCCGCCGCAGCACCAGGCACGCCAACGGCGATTGATACCCACTGGATCTGGCAGGAGGGCGACGCGCGCCTGACGAAGCAGCCTTTAGAGATCCGCGAGGGCAAAATCACCGTGCCGGACGCGCCGGGGCTTGGCGTTGAGCTGGACTGGGCGCAAATTGAGAAAGCGCACGCACTCTATAAAACCTTGCCGGGCGGCGCGCGCAACGACGCCGGCCCGATGCAGTACCTCATTCCTGGCTGGACGTTTGATAAAAAACGCCCCGTTTTTGGACGGCATTAAAAGAGCAAAAGGACACAATTATGAGTACTTACAGTTCCACGCCCGTTGTGGCATCGATGCAGGTTATTCCCGTTGCCGGTCACGACAGCATGTTGATGAACCTGAGCGGGGCGCACGCGCCTTTCTTCACCCGCAATATCGTGATCATTAAAGATAACGCCGGTCATACCGGGGTCGGCGAAATCCCCGGCGGGGAGAAGATCCGCCAGACGCTGGAGGAGGCCGCCGCGCTGGTGGTTGGGAAGACGCTGGGCGAGTACAAAAATGTGCTCAACAGCGTGCGCAACACCTTCGCCGATCGCGATGCCAGCGGGCGCGGGCTGCAAACCTTCGATCTGCGCACCACTATTCACGTGGTCACGGGTATCGAAGCGGCGATGCTCGATCTGCTCGGTCAGCACCTTGGCGTGAACGTCGCTTCCCTGCTCGGCGAAGGCCAGCAGCGCAGCGAGGTAGAGATGCTCGGCTACCTCTTCTTTGTCGGCGATGCCAAAAAGACGCCGCTGCCTTACCAGAGCCAGCCCGATGATGCATGTGACTGGTATCGCATCCGCCATGAAGAGGCGATGACGCCGGATCGCGTGGTGCGCCTGGCAGAAGCGGCTTATGAGAAATATGGCTTTAACGACTTCAAACTGAAGGGCGGCGTGCTGGCCGGGATGGAAGAGGCGGAAGCGATTGCCGCGCTGGCAAAACGCTTCCCGCAGGCGCGCGTCACCCTCGATCCGAACGGCGCGTGGTCGCTCGATGAAGCAATCACCATCGGCAAGCAGCTGAAAGGCGTGCTCGCCTATGCCGAAGATCCGTGCGGGGCCGAGCAGGGTTTCTCCGGGCGTGAAGTGATGGCGGAGTTCCGCCGCGCCACCGGGCTGCCGACCGCTACCAATATGATCGCCACCGACTGGCGGCAGATGGGCCATACCCTGTCGCTGCAATCGGTCGATATTCCGCTGGCCGACCCGCACTTCTGGACCATGCAGGGCTCAGTGCGCGTGGCGCAGATGTGCCATGAGTTTGGCCTCACCTGGGGTTCCCACTCTAATAACCACTTCGATATTTCACTGGCGATGTTCACCCATGTCGCCGCCGCTGCGCCGGGCAAGATCACCGCCATCGATACCCACTGGATCTGGCAGGAGGGCAACCAGCGCCTGACCAAAGCGCCGTTTGAAATCAAAGGCGGAATGGTGCAGGTGCCAACCACGCCGGGTCTTGGCGTTGAGCTGGATATGGATCAAGTGATGAAGGCCAACGAGTTGTATCAAAAGCATGGGCTCGGCGCGCGCGACGATGCGATGGGCATGCAGTACCTGATCCCCGACTGGAAATTTGATAACAAGCGTCCCTGCATGGTGCGTTAATGAAATTGCCACTCCTTGCGGGGGCTGGCATTTCCCGCTGCCGGCAAGGTGTATGCTTACCGTGGTGAATATGCGTAAGGACGGCTTATGAAAATTGTCATCGCACCGGACTCCTACAAAGAGAGTTTAACGGCCCTGGAGGTGGCGACCGCCATTGAAGCGGGGTTTAGCGAGGTGTACCCCAACGCTGAGTACGTGAAAATCCCGGTGGCGGACGGCGGGGAAGGGACGGTAGAAGCGATGGTCGCCGCCACCCAGGGGCGGGTGGTGAAGGTGACGGTTAAAGGGCCGCTCGGCGAGGAGGCCGACGCCTTTTATGGCCTCTCCGGCGATGAGCAATCGGCGTTTATCGAAATGGCGGCGGCAAGCGGGCTGGAGCGCGTGCCCACGGCGAAGCGCGATCCGTTAATCACCACCTCATGGGGGACCGGGGAACTGATCCGCCATGCGCTGGATGCGGGCGTGAAACAGATCATTATCGGCATTGGCGGCAGCGCGACCAACGATGGCGGCGCAGGTATGGTGCAGGCGCTGGGCGCAAAGCTTCTTGATGAGCAGGGGGAGCAGATCGCCGCAGGCGGCGCGGCGCTGGAGCGCCTGGCGCGCATTGATATTAGCGAGCTGGATCGTCGCCTGGCGCAGTGCCGGATCGATGTGGCCTGCGATGTTACCAATCCGCTTACCGGTAAAGAGGGGGCCTCGGCGGTGTTTGGCCCGCAAAAAGGGGCAACGCCGGAGATGATTGCGCGGCTGGATAAAGCGCTGGCGCACTACGCGCAGATTATTGCCCGCGATCTCGATTGCGATGTGTTAACGCTCTCCGGCGGCGGTGCGGCGGGTGGCATGGGCGCGGCGTTGTACGCTTTTTGTGGAGCAGAGCTGCGCCAGGGGATTGAGATTGTGACCGATGCGCTGGCGCTGGATAAGCACGTGGCTGATGCGGATCTGGTGATCACCGGCGAAGGGCGAATCGACAGCCAGACCGTGCACGGCAAAGTGCCGGTCGGCGTGGCGAAGGTCGCCAAACGGTATGATATTCCGGTGATCGGCATTGCCGGTAGCCTGACCGCCGATGTTGGCGTGGTGCACGATCACGGCATCGACGCGGTGTTCAGCGTGATTTACAGCATCTGCTCCCTCGACGAGGCATTAGCCAACGCCGGGGAGAATGTGCGCCTCACCGCCCGCAATGTGGCGGCGGTATTAAAAGCGGGGCAAGGGTTGCGGTAAGGATTGCCGGATGCCTGATGGTTGGTTGTGCCGGATGGCGGCTGTGCCTTATCCGGCCTACGGGTGCGGTATGCCTGGGGTTTTGGTTTTGCCGGATGGCGGCTGCGCCTTATCCGGCCTACGGGGGCGATATGCCTGTGGGGTGGTTGTGCCGGATGGCGGCTGCGCCTTATCCGGCCTACGGGTGCGGCATGCCGGGGGGTTGGTTTTGCCGGATGGCGGTTACGCCTTATCCGGCCTACGGGTGCGATATGCCGGGGGTTTTGGGTTTGCCGGATGGCGGCTACGCCTTATCCGGCCTACGGGTGCGATATGCCGGGGGTTTTGGGTTTGCCGGATGGCGGCTGCGCCTTATCCGGCCTACGGGTGCCATATGCCTGCGGTTTTGGTTTTGGTTTTGCCGGATGGTGGCTATGCCTTATCCGGCCTACGGTCACGAAGCTGCTGAAACCGCGTAGGCCGGATAAGCGTTTACGCGCCATCCGGCAATGGGATCGCGCTTAACCAATCAACCGGTGCGCTTCGCGCGCTACGTTATCCATCTCGTCGAGCAATTCGAGAAGCTCCGGCTCCAGATCTTCGGCACGCACGCCGCTGCGCAGCTGGTGCTCAAGCAAATGACAGAGCTTTTTCAGGCGTGGTACGCCGCTATAACCGCAGCTGCCGTGCAATTTATGGATCCCCTCCGCCAGCCCGGCGGGCGCTTCACCGACTAACTGCTCTTCAACCATATTGCGGATCTCCGGCAGGAACTCGACCAGCATATGCAGCATATCGCGCGCTAAATCCGATTTCCCCGCCGCCTGACGCAGCGCTAACTGCCAGTCGAGCGTCGTTTCATCATCCACGGTAATAACCGGCGGCGTCTGATCCGCTTCCGGCTCCAGCGGCGTCAGCCATGCGCCGACGCTGTGGCCGGGCTTGTAGCGCAGCAGCAGGTTACGCAGCTTCTCCTCCTCAATCGGCTTCGCCAGGTAGTCATTCATCCCGGCGCTAAGCAGCTTCTCTTTCTGCCCGGCCATCGCATGGGCGGTGACGGCGACCACCGGCGTCTGCTGCTGGTGCGGCAGCTGGCGAATCAATTCGCAGGCGCGAATCCCGTCCATCTCCGGCATCTGAATATCCATCAGCACCAGATCGAACTGCATCTGCTTCGCCCGCTCAAGAGCCTGCTGGCCACTTTCGCACAGCTCCACCTGCTGAACCTGATCCTCAAGCAGCGCGCCAATCAGCTTCAGGTTGGCGGGGTTATCATCCACCGCCATCACCGACATCGGCAATTTGCTCTCATCCGGCGCGGGCAGTTCCGCCAGCCGTGTGATGCGGCAATATTCGGTTAACGCAGGCAGCAGGCGCGTCGAGGTGAGCGGTTTAAGCAGACAGGCCGCCGCGCCATCTTGTTTAAGCGATTCGGCGTCAACCTGCGCATGGCACGGCAGCGCCAGCAACAGGTAGTCAGTCATTGCCGCGGCACGCGCCAGGCGGTCATGCTGCATACTCAGCGGCTCGCGCACGGTCACCGGGATCGCCATCAACAGCATGTCGTAGTGTGCCTGCGGCAGCGCGGAAAACGACGGGCTGTAGATCACCTCAAGTGGCGTTTCGCTCAGCACATCGAGCGTACACTGCGCCGCCGTCGCATTTGGCTCCACGTAGGCCAGGCGTTTGCCGACCAGACAGCGGGTCGGCTGCATCTCGCTGATAGCGTTCGGGTTAAGATCGAGATTGATATGGAACCAGAAAGTCGAACCGCGATTGGGCTGGCTGTGGAAGGAGATATCGCCGCCCATCTCATTGACCAGCCGCTGAGTGATCACCAGCCCCAGCCCGGTGCCGCCGTGGCGACGCGAAATACTGGCGTCCGCCTGACGAAACGCCTGGAAGAGCCGCGACTGATCGCGTTCTGGAATGCCGATGCCGGTATCGCGGATCTGCATCTCCACCTGCACTTTGTTATTGCTGATGGCGCGCTTCTCCACCACCACGTCGATATTGCCGTTTTCCGTAAACTTGATCGCATTGCCGACCAGATTGGTGATTACCTGCTGCAGGCGCAGCGGATCGCCAATCACGTTATCCGGCACATCGTTTTTGATGCTCAGCGTCAGCTCCAGCCCCTTATCGTGGGCCGAATGCGCCAGCAGCGTCACCACCTCATCCAGCGTGCTGCGCAGCGGGAAGGGGATACTCTCCAGGATCAGCTTGCCCGCTTCCAGCTTGGAGAAGTCGAGTACGTCATTGATGATCGCCAGCAGGTTATTGGCTGAGCGCTCAATGGTCAGCAGATGGTCACGCTGGGTAGGATTCAGTTCCGATTTCAGCGTCAGGCGGGTAAAGCCAATCACGCCATTAAGCGGCGTCCGCAGCTCGTGGGACATATTGGCGAGAAACTCGGATTTGATACGCGCCGCTTCCTGGGCGCGCTTTTTCGCCAGATCCAGTTCAACGTTCTGGATCTCCATCTGCTCCAGCGTTTCGCGCAGATCGGAGGTGGACTGGTCGATATTGTGCTGCATCTCTTCGTGATAGGCCGCCAGCGACATCGCCATCGAGTTGATGCCGTTTTTCAGCATATCCAGTTCGCCAAGCATAAAGCCTTCGACGCGGCTATCGAGCTGGCCGCGGCGAATGCGGTCGACGGTATTGACCATATTGCGAATGGGGCTGGTGACATCGCGCATCAGCCGCCAGCCGAAAATCAGCGCGATGCCGATACAGAAGAGGATCATCAGGCTGGAGATAAAGATCTCTTTGTACTGCTGCAAACGCACCGATTTGAGATCCAGCTCCAGCGCCACATAGCCGAGCAGATTGCCGGTGATTTTATCCGCCGGCAGCGAGGAGCTGGCGGGCGCAAACCCTTCGGTGAGGATCGGCGTGCGCAGGATCATCACATCGCCGCGCCGGGTGACGCTCAGCTTGCGCGGGAAGGGTTGATTGGCGGGCAGCTTGAGGGAATCGCCCTCGAGTTGCAGGTTCGACGAGACGAAGAGCGCGTTCTTATTGTCGTAGATCGAGATGGCCCGCACGATATCGGAGTGGCGGCGGTGCAGGACGCTAATCAGCTGGCCGATGGCGTCTTTATCCTGCAACGTCATGCTGTATTCGCTGGAGACCGCCAGCGGCTCAATAATGCTGGCACCGGCGTCTTCCAGTTGACGCTGCAAATCGTTATAGCGATGGACGACAAAAAAGACGCTGAGCAGCACACCGATAAGTACGGTGGGCGCCAGAATCAGAATCATCATGCGTGCGCGCAAGCTGTAGTTGGTCATGGAATTCCGTTATGGGAGAATGGGGCCATGGATCAGTAATTGAGATTTTTCACCGCAATGGCGCAATTCTACTCTGCAAAACGACGAGTGACGACTCGTCAAAAAATAACCGTAACAGTAAACGACCTTGACCCGTTTGGGCAGGGGGTGGCGCGTCATAATGGTAAAGCGCTGTTTATTGCCGGTTTGTTACCCGCAGAGACGGCGGAAATTATCCTCAAAGAGGATAAACGCCAGTTTGCCCGCGGCGAAGTGAGCCGTCGGCTGAACGACAGCCCGGAGCGCGTAGCGCCGCGCTGCCCGCACTTTGGCGTCTGCGGCGGCTGCCAGCAGCAGCATGCCAGCGTTGAGCTGCAACAGCGCAGCAAACGCGCCGCGCTGGCACGCCTGATGAAGCAGGATGTCGACGATGTGATCGCCGGTGAGCCGTGGGGTTACCGCCGCCGCGCGCGCTTAAGCCTGAGCTGGCAGCCGAAAGCGCAGCGTCTGGAGATGGGTTTTCGCAAAGCGGGCGACAGCGATATCGTCAATGTCACACAATGCCCGGTGCTGGTGCCCCGTCTTGAGGCACTGCTCACACCGCTGCGCGACTGCCTGGCGGAATTAAGCGGCGCTCGCCAGCTTGGGCATGTCGAGCTGGTCGACGCGGATAATGGCCCGCTGATGGTGCTGCGCCATACGGCACCGTTAAACGCCGCCGACAGAGCAAAACTGGAACGCTTTTCGCATTCCCATCATCTGGCGCTTTATCTCGCGCCACAAAGCGATATTGTTGAGCAGATCACTGGTCAGACTCCCTGCTACGCTTCTGACGGGCTACCCTTACACTTCAGCCCGCGGGATTTTATCCAGGTCAATGATGGCGTAAATCAGCAGATGGTCGCCCGTGCGCTGGAGTGGCTTGATGTGCAGCCGCAGGACCGCATTCTCGATCTCTTCTGTGGGATGGGGAACTTCACGCTGCCGCTGGCGAAACGCGCGGCGGAAGTGGTTGGCGTGGAGGGTGTTGCCGAACTGGTGGCGAAAGGGCAGGAGAACGCGCAACAGAATGGTTTGCACAATGTGACATTCTTTCACGAAAATCTGGAGGAAGATGTTACAAAACAGCCGTGGGCGAGCCGGGGGTTTGACAAAGTTTTACTCGACCCTGCGCGCGCGGGCGCGGCGGGTGTCATGCAGCATATTATAAAATTGTCGCCGGGCCGGGTGGTCTACGTCTCCTGTAATCCCGCCACGCTTGCGCGCGACAGTGAAGCGCTGCTGAGTGCGGGATACCAGATTGAGCGGCTGGCGATGCTGGACATGTTCCCGCACACTGGCCACCTGGAATCGATGGTGTTGTTTGTGAAACACAAATGATTAATTTCGGCTTGCCGAATTCGGCAGGCCCGGTCCCTGAAAGGAGAGGACAATGGTTGCGGTACGCAGTGCGCATTTGAACAAAGCGGGTGAATTCGATCCGGCCAAATGGATCGCCAGTCTGGGCATTACCAGTCAGCCGTCGTGTGAACGCTTAACCGAAACCTGGGCTTATTGTCTGCGTCAAACTCAAGGGCATCCGCAGGCGGAGATCCTGCTTTCACGCGGTATCGAGATGGTGGAGATCCTCTCGATGCTGAGTATGGACACCGACACGCTGCGCGCTGCGCTGCTCTTCCCGCTCGCCGATGCGGAAGTGGTCAGCGAAGAGGTGCTGCGCGAAAATGTCGGCGCGGCGGTGGTTGAGCTGATCCACGGCGTGCGCGACATGGCCGCCATCCGCCAGTTAAAAGCGACTCATACCGATTCCGTCTCCTCCGAACAGGTGGATAACGTCCGCCGCATGCTGCTGGCGATGGTGGATGATTTCCGCTGCGTAGTCATCAAGCTTGCTGAACGTATCGCCCATCTGCGCGAAGTGAAAGATGCGCCGGAAGACGAGCGCGTGCTGGCGGCGAAAGAGTGTACCAACATCTATGCGCCACTGGCGAACCGCTTAGGTATCGGCCAGCTGAAGTGGGAGCTGGAGGATTACTGCTTCCGCTACCTGCACCCGGAAGAGTACAAACGCATCGCTAAGCTGCTGCACGAGCGCCGTATCGATCGCGAACACTACATTGATGAGTTTGTTGGCCACCTGCGCGCCGAGATGAAGACCGAAGGCGTCAAAGCCGAAGTCTATGGCCGCCCGAAACATATCTACAGCATCTGGCGCAAGATGCAGAAAAAGCATCTCGCGTTCGACGAACTGTTTGATGTCCGCGCCGTGCGCATCGTCGCTGAACGGTTGCAGGACTGCTACGCCGCGCTGGGGATTGTGCATACCCACTACCGCCACCTGCCGGATGAGTTTGATGACTATGTCGCCAACCCGAAACCGAACGGTTACCAGTCCATCCATACGGTGGTGCTCGGGCCGGGCGGTAAAACCGTTGAGATCCAGATCCGTACCCGCCAGATGCACGAAGATGCCGAGCTGGGCGTTGCCGCGCACTGGAAGTACAAAGAGGGCACCGCGACGGCGACCGGCGCGCGTTCCGCCCATGAAGATCGCATTGCCTGGCTGCGTAAGCTGATTGCCTGGCAGGAAGAGATGGCGGACTCCGGCGAGATGCTCGACGAAGTGCGCAGCCAGGTCTTCGACGACCGGGTCTACGTCTTTACGCCAAAAGGCGATGTGGTGGATCTGCCCGCTGGCTCCACGCCGCTGGACTTCGCTTACCATATTCACAGCGATGTCGGTCACCGCTGCATCGGCGCGAAAATCAGCGGCCGCATCGTGCCCTTCACCTATCAGCTGCAGATGGGCGATCAGATTGAGATCATCACCCAGAAACAGCCGAACCCGAGCCGCGACTGGCTCAACCCGAACCTCGGCTATGTCACCACCAGCCGCGGGCGCTCGAAGATCCACGCCTGGTTCCGCAAGCAGGATCGCGACAAGAACATTCTTGCCGGCCGCCAGATCCTCGACGACGAGCTGGCGCACCTCGGCATCAGCCTGAAAGAGGCGGAAAAACACCTGCTGCCGCGCTACAACTTCAACGAGCTGGACGAGTTGCTGGCGGCGATTGGCGGCGGCGATATTCGCCTTAACCAGATGGTCAACTTCCTGCAGGCGCAGTTCAACAAGCCGAGCGCCGAGGAGCAGGATGCCGCTGCGCTCAAGCAGTTGCAGCAGAAGACCTACGCGCCGCAGAACCGCAGCAAAGACAACGGGCGCGTGGTAGTGGAAGGGGTTGGCAACCTGATGCACCACATTGCGCGCTGCTGCCAGCCGATCCCGGGCGACGAAATCGTCGGCTTTATCACCCAGGGGCGCGGCATCTCGATTCACCGCGCCGACTGCGATCAGCTGGAAGAGCTGCGTAACGTCGCGCCGGAGCGCATCGTGGATGCCGTCTGGGGTGAAAGCTACTCGGCGGGCTACTCGCTGGTGGTGCGCGTCACGGCGAACGATCGCAGCGGGCTGCTGCGCGATATCACCACCATTCTCGCCAACGAAAAGGTCAACGTGCTGGGCGTTGCCAGCCGTAGCGACACCCGCGAGCAGCTGGCGACTATCGATATGAATATCGAAATCTACAACCTGCAGGTGCTGGGCCGCGTGCTTGGCAAACTGAATCAGGTGCCTGACGTTATCGACGCCCGTCGCCTGCACGGCGGCTGATCGTCTCTTCACCCGATCCTCCCATCTCCTTGGGAGGATCGCTTTTTAGCAAGGATTTTTCATGACACAAATCGATCGTCTGCTCGGGATCATGCAACGGCTGCGCGACCCGCAAACCGGCTGCCCGTGGGACAAAGAGCAGACTTACGCCACCATCGCGCCCTATACGCTGGAAGAGACTTACGAAGTGCTGGACGCCATTTCGCGCGAAGACTTCGACGATCTGCGCGGCGAGCTGGGCGATCTGCTCTTCCAGGTGGTCTTCTACGCGCAGATGGCGCAAGAAGAGGGGCGTTTTGATTTCAACGATATTTGCGCCGCCATCAGCGACAAGCTGGAGCGCCGCCATCCGCATATCTTTGGCGACGCGCAGGCGGGCAATAGTGCCGAAGTGCTTGAGCGCTGGGAGCAGATCAAAACCGCCGAGCGGGCAGAGAAAGCGCAGCACTCGGCGCTGGATGATATTCCCCACAGCCTACCGGCGCTGATGCGCGCCCACAAAATCCAGAAGCGCTGCTCAACCGTGGGCTTTGACTGGACCACCATCGGCCCGGTGCTCGACAAAGTGTATGAAGAGATCGACGAAGTGATGGACGAAGCCAAACAGGCGGTTGTCGACCAGGCGCGGGTAGAAGAGGAGATGGGCGATCTGCTTTTCGCGACGGTTAATCTTTCCCGCCATCTGGGCGTTAAAGCGGAAGTGGCGCTGCAAAAAGCGAACCTCAAATTTGAGCGCCGCTTCCGCGAAGTTGAAAGGCTGGTTCAGGAGCGCGGCCTGGAAATGACCGGCGTAGATCTGGAAACAATGGAAACTATCTGGCAGCAGGTAAAGCGCCAGGAACATGATCTTTAAGGCATTTGTGGTAACAAGCGCGATTTGTGTGATTTTTTAAATAGCAAGCGCTTGATTTGCGTCAAAAACATTTGCTGGAAAGGGGCTATTTTCACACTCATTACGTTTGTTGAAACGTTTCCGCTAACGCCGCTTCGGCTTATCCTTAGGGCTTCCGGGCGGCAACAGCACGAATCAGTAAACGTTCAGAATTGTTGTACAAGCGGCGTCAGCCAAGAGAGCTAACGCTAATGCGGCCTGAAGAGAGAAGGGGAGGGGGAATGAAAGTTTGTGGCGCAACTCATCATCCGGTATACTGCTTTCCCGTCCTGGTTATTCCACCGTCTTTTAAACCTAACTTCTCAGGTTCAGCATGACAACGAACTATATTTTTGTGACCGGCGGGGTCGTATCCTCTCTGGGTAAAGGCATTGCCGCAGCCTCCCTGGCAGCTATTCTTGAAGCCCGTGGCCTCAAGGTCACCATGATGAAACTGGATCCGTACATCAACGTCGATCCGGGCACAATGAGCCCTATCCAGCATGGTGAAGTGTTCGTTACCGAAGATGGCGCAGAAACCGATCTTGATTTGGGTCACTACGAGCGTTTCATCCGCACCAAGATGACCCGTCGCAACAACTTCACCACCGGCCGTATCTACTCCGAGGTGCTGCGTAAAGAGCGCCGCGGCGACTATCTCGGTGCGACCGTGCAGGTTATCCCCCATATCACCAACGCCATCAAAGAGCGCATTATTGCCGGCGGCGAAGGCCACGACGTTGCGCTGGTTGAGATCGGCGGTACTGTCGGTGATATCGAATCCCTGCCATTCCTCGAAGCGATCCGCCAGATGGCGGTAGAAGTGGGCCGCGAGCGCACTCTCTACATGCATCTGACGCTGGTGCCATACATGGCCGCTTCCGGTGAAGTGAAAACCAAGCCGACTCAGCACTCTGTGAAAGAGCTGCTCTCCATCGGTATTCAGCCAGATATCCTGATTTGCCGCTCCGATCGCGCCGTTCCGGCCAACGAAAGAGCCAAAATTGCTTTGTTCTGTAACGTTCCAGAAAAAGCAGTGATTTCTCTGAAAGATGTCGATTCCATTTATAAAATCCCGGGCCTGTTGAAATCGCAGGGGCTGGACGATTATATTTGTAAACGATTCAGCTTAGACTGCCCGGAAGCGAATCTCGCCGAATGGGAGCAGGTGATTTACCAGGAAGCGAATCCGTCAGGTGAAGTCACGATTGGTATGGTCGGCAAGTACATTGAGCTGCCGGATGCCTATAAATCGGTGATTGAAGCGCTGAAACATGGTGGTCTGAAAAACCGCGTAACCGTCAACATCAAGCTGATTGATTCGCAGGATGTTGAGACGCGCGGCGTTGAGATCCTCAAAGGCCTCGATGCCATTCTGATCCCGGGCGGCTTCGGCTACCGCGGCGTAGAAGGCAAGATCGCCACCGCGCGTTTTGCGCGTGAAAACAATATTCCTTACCTCGGCATCTGCCTGGGTATGCAGGTTGCGTTGATTGAGTATGCGCGCCACGTTGTCGGGATGGAGAACGCCAACTCCACGGAATTTGTGCCAGACTGTAAGTACCCGGTTGTGGCGCTGATCACCGAGTGGCGTGACGAAGAGGGCAACGTTGAGCAGCGTTCTGAGAAGAGCGATCTCGGCGGCACCATGCGCCTTGGCGCGCAGCAGTGCCAGCTTAGCGATGAGAGCCTGGTTCGCCAGCTGTATGGCTCAGAAACGATTGTTGAGCGCCATCGCCATCGCTACGAAGTCAACAATATGCTGTTGAAACAGATTGAAGCTGCGGGCCTGCGCGTTGCGGGCCGTTCCGGGGATGATCAGTTGGTCGAGATCATCGAAGTGCCGAACCATCCGTGGTTTGTCGCTTGCCAGTTCCACCCGGAGTTTACTTCTACGCCGCGTGACGGACATCCGCTGTTTGCCGGCTTTGTGAAAGCCGCCAGCGAGTATCAAAAGCGCCAGGCGAAGTAAAATATACAAAGACAGTGCACCCCGACGGGTGCATTGTTGTCTGGAGTTTTAGTTTAACTTGTACTGAGGAAAACCTAATGTCCAAAATCGTTAAAGTCATCGGTCGTGAAATCATCGACTCCCGTGGTAACCCGACTGTTGAAGCAGAAGTTCACCTGGAAGGTGGTTTCGTTGGTCTGGCTGCCGCTCCGTCAGGTGCTTCCACTGGTTCCCGCGAAGCGCTGGAACTGCGCGATGGCGACAAATCCCGTTTCCTGGGTAAAGGCGTAACCAAAGCAGTTGGCGCAGTTAACGGCCCGATTGCTCAGGCGCTGCTTGGCAAAGATGCCAAAGACCAGGCTGGCATCGATAAGATCATGATCGATCTGGACGGTACTGAGAACAAATCTAACTTCGGCGCCAACGCTATCCTCGCGGTCTCCCTGGCTGCTGCGAAAGCTGCTGCTGCCTCTAAAGGCCAGCCGCTGTACGAGCACATCGCTGAACTGAACGGCACCCCGGGCAAATACTCCATGCCGGTTCCGATGATGAACATCATCAACGGCGGCGAGCACGCTGACAACAACGTCGACATCCAGGAATTCATGATCCAGCCGGTTGGCGCTTCCAGCGTTAAAGAAGCGATCCGCATGGGTTCTGAAGTGTTCCATCACCTGGCGAAAGTGCTGAAGTCTAAAGGCATGAACACCGCTGTGGGTGACGAAGGTGGCTACGCGCCGAACCTGGGTTCCAACGCCGAAGCGCTGGCTGTTATCGCTGAAGCGGTAAAAGCAGCAGGCTACGAACTGGGCAAAGACATCACCCTGGCGATGGACTGCGCAGCATCTGAATTCTACAAAGACGGCAAATATGTGCTGGCTGGCGAAGGCAACAAAGCCTTCTCTTCTGAAGAGTTCACTCACTTCCTGGAAGAGCTGACCAAACAGTACCCGATCGTCTCCATCGAAGATGGCCTGGACGAATCTGACTGGGACGGCTTTGCATACCAGACCAAAGTGCTGGGCGACAAAATCCAGCTGGTGGGCGACGACCTGTTCGTAACCAACACCAAGATCCTCAAAGAAGGTATCGACAAAGGTATCGCTAACTCCATCCTGATCAAATTCAACCAGATCGGTTCTCTGACCGAAACTCTGGCTGCAATCAAGATGGCGAAAGATGCGGGCTACACTGCCGTTATCTCTCACCGCTCTGGCGAAACTGAAGACGCAACCATCGCTGACCTGGCGGTAGGTACTGCGGCTGGCCAGATCAAAACCGGTTCCATGAGCCGTTCTGACCGCGTTGCTAAGTACAACCAGCTGATTCGTATCGAAGAAGCGCTGGGCGAAAAAGCACCGTACAACGGTCGTAAAGAGATCAAAGGCCAGGCATAATCCCTGCGCTTTTGTCTTAGAGAAATGCCAGTCGAATGACTGGCATTTTTTTTACTTAAAATCGACTTCCATCTGCTGCGGAATCGTCAAACCACGCGTCGTCTGCACACAGCGGGCGATATAGTCGGTAAAGCGCGGCGGCTTAGGCATGCCGAGGCTCAGCAGCTTATCATTACTGAAACGCACGTTAAGCGTGGCGAAGGCACCATATAACCGCATCGCTTTCAGCATCAGCCGCTCATTGCACGGCCCGAAGATATCCTTCAGCTCGCGGCGCATCTTCACCAGCGTTTCATAGCTCACCTGCGCGTAGTTATCGGCAATCGGAGCTTTCTCCAGCGCCTGCGCCATCGCACTGTCGATATCCGCAAAGCGCACGCTGTTCTCCTCCCCGGCAGAGATATGCACCACTTCCCCGTGCGCCATCTCTTTTTCCAGCAGCATCAGCAGGGCATCAGCACAGTAATCAACCGGGATCACATCTACGCGATCCTCCAGCGAGCACATAAATTTTTGCAGCATCAGCCCCATACTGAAGACCCAGAAAATACTGGTCGACGGCTGGCAGCCGTGGCATGTGTGTCCAACCACAATAGAGGGACGGGCGATAACCAGTGGCAGCTGCGGGCAGTGCTGGCGCATCAGCTGTTCAATGGTCGATTTGGAGTGGGTATACGCCACAAGGTGCTCCGCGTTTTCACGGAACTCTGCGCTCTCCGCCACCAGCGAATCCGGCTCCGGAGTACAGGACATCGCCGTGCCAACATGCAGGAAGCGCTGCAAACCCGTTACCTGCGCCATCCGGCGCGCGAAGGCGAGGGTACCTTCCACGTTCACTTTCCAGATCAGAGGATTGCTGCCAAATGAGGCCACTGCCGCGCAGTTGACTACATGGGTGACCTGCTCAAGGCGCGGATCGTCGAGAAAGCTCTCCGGCTCGCCCAAATCACCGCAGAGGATCTGCCCGGCGGTGAGGGCGGCAAGCTGCGCCTCGCTGAGATTAAATTTGCGCATATTCGTGACAATGCGTGCCAGCCCGGTTTCGCGATCGGCGGCGCGCACCAGCAACAGTAAATTGACCTTTTCATTACGCTGCAGGATTTTTTCTAATACTGCTCCGCCCAGAAAACCCGTTGCGCCCGTTATTAATAGTGTGGTCATGCGTGCTATCCCATTATGGTTGAATGGGCGGATTGTAGGAGCAGAAAAGTAAACGCCAGATAAATAAACGCACGGCGTGAAAAAGCAAAAATTAAGCTTAATTTAAGGAAAGTCTCACGGGGGATTTTTATAGGACAGCGAAGCCGGGGAAAAAATCCGGGCAAGATAAATAAATTATCTATATTCCTGATTTTATTTATTTTTAATTATCTTTCATCAGCCTGAAATAAAAGCGTAAATTATTTCCATATGTAAAATAAATAATCTCTGCTTACATCCTTTTTCCCCTTTTAAAAAGCAGATTAGACGATTCGCATGCGCTAATAACGGGCAGGCACTTTCGCTTTTAACGACAATAATAAACATAACATTAAAAAGTCAGAGGGAGTCCGACGATGTTAGAGCAAATCAAAGGCAAGCTGGTGGTCTCGTGCCAGGCGCTGGAAAATGAGCCGCTACATAGCCCGTTTATTATGGCGAGGATGGCGCTGGCGGCCGCCGAGGGTGGAGCATCGGGAATTAGGGCTAACAGCGTGGCGGATATTGAGGCCATCAGGCAGCAGGTCGCGCTGCCGGTGATTGGCCTTATCAAGCGCGACTACCCCGACAGCGAGGTGTTTATCACTCCCACGCTGCGCGAAGTGAATGAACTGATGCCTGCCGCGCCAGAGATGATTGCGCTTGATGCCACCCAGCGCCCGCGCCCCGGCGGCGAGACCCTCGCACAGCTGGTCGCCGGGATCCGCGCCCGCTGGCCCGCACTGTTATTAATGGCGGATATCGCAAGCGTTGAAGAGGCAGTGATAGCAGAGCAGGTCGGTTTCGACTGCGTCGGCACCACGCTCTACGGTTATACGCCGCAGACAAAAGGCCATACGCTGCCGGAGAGTGACTTTGCCCTGCTCAAAGCCGTGCTCGCAGCCGTTGCCATTCCGGTCATTGCCGAAGGGAATGTTGATACCCCCGCGCGCGCGGCGCGCTGCCTGGCGCTCGGTGCCCATGCGGTGGTAGTGGGCGGTGCGATTACCCGCCCGCAGCAGATCACGCGCCGTTTTACCGACGCAATAAGTTCACCAGCTGTCTGACGAGCCGCCGCCGTCGCTGGAGCCGCCGTCACCGGAGCTTGAGCTATCACTGCTGCTGTGGCTGCCGCTATCACCGCCCGAATGGTGGTGAAGATGGCTGGTGCTGGTCGAGGTCCAGGTGGCGCTGTCATCGCGCACCGTGCCGCCGCCGACAGCCATCAAGCGCTGCGGGTAGAGCCACAGGAAGAACAATCCGGAAAAGATGCTGATAAAAGGGATAGAGAAGCTGAGCCAGACAAAAGGCATTACCCAGGAGACAAACTCAGAGGTGATGGCGAGTGCCGGGGTCAGCAACAGAGAGCCAAAAAAGATCACCCGCACCGTTCTCTTTTTACGCTTGAGGATCAGTAAAAAGAGGCCGACGGCGAGAAAGGGCAACCCTTGCCAGTAAGAGAAGTTAACCAGCTTTCCGCGCACCCACGCCCACGAGGCGGAGGCGGGCGACGGCAGCGGTTGCCCACTCAGCAGCGCATCAATCCCTTCCAGCCCGTGCTGTAAGCCGGAGAGCAGATCCCCCTCCCTGAAGTAGGGCAGCATCTGCTCTTTGATCACCTGGCTTGCCAGCGCATCGCTGATGGTGGTTTCAAGACCGCGGCCGACCTCCACGCGCACCCGGCGATCTTGCCATGCCACAAGGATCAGCACGCCGTCATTGCGCTGCGCACTGCCGAGCCGCCACTCATTAAAGGTTTGCGTGGCAAACGTTTCGAGGTTCTCTCCCTCAAGGGAGGGCAACACCAGCACGGCGACCTGCGCGCCGGTTCGCCTGTTAATCTCCGCGACCTCGCTAATAAGCGACAACTTATCCTCGGTCGCAAACAGGGCGAGCGGATCGTTGACGAAGCCGCGCATCGACGGCACCGGGAGCGCGTGGGCCTGAAACGTCATGCTCACGAACAGCAGCAATAAAGTGACTACGCGTGCCATAAAGCAACTTCCTTGCAGGGCTGGGGGAGATTCGCCACATCATAGCGGCACTCTTTTACCGCTGACAATTCGCCATAAATGGCGTAGTAGCCGCCGGAGATGTTACGGCAAAGCGCAAATGGCACATGATCGGCGGCGGGTTATCTGCAATAATCCCTTTTTTCACTTCAATAAAGAGCCAGCATGCAGTACCCGATTAACGAGATGTTCCAGACCCTGCAAGGCGAGGGTTACTTCACCGGCGTTCCCGCCATTTTTGTTCGTTTACAGGGATGCCCGGTTGGTTGCGCCTGGTGCGACACCAAACACACCTGGGATAAGCTCGCGGATCGGGAGGTGTCGCTCTACAGCATTCTTGCCAAGACCAAAGAGAGCGACAAGTGGGGGGCGGCCAGCAGCGAAGATCTGCTCGCCATTATTGAGCGCCAGGGCTGGACGGCGCGCCACGTGGTGATCACCGGCGGCGAACCCTGCATCCACGACCTTATCCCGCTCACCGCGCTGCTTGAGAAGCACGGCTTTAGCTGCCAGATCGAAACCAGCGGCACCCACGAAGTACGTACCTCCCACTCCACCTGGGTGACGGTTTCGCCGAAGGTGAATATGCGCGGTGGGTATGATGTGCTGCAGCAGGCGCTGGAGCGGGCCGATGAGATCAAGCACCCGGTCGGGCGCATGCGCGATATCGAAGCGCTGGATGAACTGCTGGCGCAACTGCACGATCAGAAGCAGCGGGTTATCGCCCTGCAGCCGATCAGCCAGAAAGAGGACGCCACGCGTCTGTGCATTGAAACCTGCATTGCGCGCAACTGGCGGCTGTCGATGCAGACGCACAAATATCTCAACATCGCCTGAAAAAACAAAACCCGCCAGCGGCGGGTTTGTTGTTTTACGCAGAGGATCAGCCGCGGTAGACGCATCCGGCGGTACAGGTCTCTTTCACCATCACCGCACTTAGCAGCGGCACAACCGGCTTCATCTGATCCCAAATCCATTTCGCCAGCACTTCGCTGGTCGGGTTTTCCAGCCCCGGGATCTCATTCAGATAGTAGTGATCCAGTCTGTCGTAGAGCGGTTTAAACGCCGCTTTCAGCTCGGCGAAATCCATAATCCAGCCGGTATAAGGGTCCACCTCGCCGGTGATCTCCAGGCGCACCATAAAGGAGTGGCCATGCAGGCGGCCGCACTTATGTCCCTCAGGAACATGGGGCAGGTGGTGCGCGGCTTCGAAGGTGAAATCTTTAAACAAGGTGGTCGACATAATGCACTCTCAGGCTACAAAAACCGCCGAATGGTAGCGGAAATGACCTTTTTTAGCATTAACTAAAACCGCTAAAAACGATTACCGCTGCACGCGCTTAACGAAGCAGTCGATTTATCGCTAAAATTCAGTCACTTATTCAACCTGTTTTACTGTTAACGATGATAGCTAAAACAGGTTAGTCCTTTTGGTTATTTATTATTTCCAACCTTTCTTTAATTGTTATTATCCCCGCCGTTAACCTTACTTTCTCTTCTGTTTTTCAAAACATAAAAACAGCTTTGCTACTGGAACATAACGACGCATGACAACCCAGGCCCCATCTTCCGCGTTGCTCCCGTTAAACCCGGAGCAACTGGCGCGCCTCCAGGCGGCCACCACCGATTTGACTCCCACCCAGCTCGCCTGGGTTTCCGGCTATTTCTGGGGCGTGCTCAATCAGCAGCCCGGCGCGGCGGCCGTTGCCACTGCCGCACCCGTTGCCGAAACCCCATCGATTACCCTGATCTCCGCCTCGCAGACCGGCAATGCGCGCCGCGTCGCTGAAGCGTTGCGCGACGATCTGCTGGCGGCGAAACTGAGCGTCAACCTGGTCAACGCGGGCGACTACAAATTCAAACAGATTGCCAACGAGAAACTGCTGGTGATTGTCGCCTCAACGCAGGGCGAGGGGGATGCGCCGGAAGAAGCGGTAGCACTGCATAAATTCCTCTTTTCGAAAAAAGCGCCGAAATTTACCGATACTGCCTTTGCGGTGTTTGGCCTCGGCGACAGCTCTTATGAGTTCTTCTGCCAGGCGGGGAAAGATTTCGACAGCAAGCTGGCAGAGCTGGGCGCTGAGCGTCTGCTCGATCGCGTTGATGCCGACGTTGAGTACCAGGCCGCCGCCGCCGAGTGGCGCGCGCGCGTGGTCGAAGTGCTGAAAGCCCGCGCCCCGGCCGCTACGCCTGCACAAACCGCAGCCAGCACCAGCGGCGCGGTGAATGAAGTCACCTCCAGCCCCTATACCAAAGAGGCGCCGCTTGCCGCGACCCTCTCCGTTAACCAGAAAATTACCGGCCGTAACTCGGAAAAAGATGTTCGCCATATCGAAATCGATCTTGGCGACTCTGGCCTGCGCTACCAGCCTGGCGACGCGCTCGGCGTCTGGTACCAGAACGATCCGGCACTGGTGCAAGAGCTGGTGGAGCTGCTGTGGCTGAAGGGCGACGAGCCAGTCACCGTTGACGGCAAAACCCTGCCGCTGGCTGAAGCTTTACAGTGGCATTTCGAGCTGACCGTTAACACCGCCAATATCGTTGAGAACTACGCCACTCTGACGCGCAGCGAATCGCTGCTGCCGCTGGTGGGTGATAAAGCGAAGTTGCAGCACTACGCCGCGACCACGCCTATTGTTGATATGGTGCGCTTCTCCCCGGCGCAGCTCGATGCCGATGCGCTGATTGGCCTGCTGCGCCCGCTGACGCCGCGCCTCTACTCCATCGCCTCTGCGCAGGCAGAAGTGGAGAGCGAAGTGCACGTCACCGTCGGCGTGGTGCGGTATGAGATTGAAGGCCGTCCGCGTGCCGGTGGTGCCTCAAGCTTCCTCGCCGATCGCGTGGAAGAGGAGGGGGAAGTGCGCGTCTTTATCGAGCATAACGACCACTTCCGCCTGCCGGCCAACCCGGAAACGCCGGTCATTATGATTGGCCCTGGCACCGGCATCGCGCCGTTCCGCGCCTTTATGCAACAGCGCGCCGCCGATGAAGCGCCGGGCAAAAACTGGCTCTTCTTTGGCAACCCGCACTTTACCGAGGATTTCCTCTACCAGGTGGAGTGGCAGCGCTATGTGAAAGAGGGCGTGCTGAGCCGTATCGATCTCGCCTGGTCGCGGGATCAAAAAGAGAAAATATACGTACAAGACAAACTGCGCGAACAGGGCGCAGAGCTGTGGCGCTGGATCAATGAGGGTGCCCACATTTATGTCTGCGGCGACGCCAATCGCATGGCGAAAGACGTTGAGCAGGCTTTACTGGACGTGATTGCCGAATTCGGTGGCATGGATACCGAAGCGGCGGATGAATTTTTAAGTGAGCTGCGCGTTGAGCGCCGTTATCAGCGAGATGTCTACTAATGAGCGAAAAACATCCCGGCCCTCTGGTGGTCGAAGGCAAACTGGCCGATGCCGAGCGCATGAAGCTTGAGAGTAACTATCTGCGCGGCACCATCGCCGAAGATTTAAATAACGGTCTGACCGGTGGCTTCACCGGCGACAACTTCCTGCTGATCCGTTTTCACGGCATGTACCAGCAGGATGATCGCGACATTCGCGCCGAGCGCGCCGAGCAAAAACTCGAACCGCGCCACGCAATGCTGCTGCGCTGCCGCCTGCCGGGCGGCGTTATCACCACCAAACAGTGGCAGGCGATCGATAAGTTCGCCCATGACAACACCATTTACGGCAGCATCCGTCTGACTAACCGCCAGACCTTCCAGTTTCACGGCATTCTGAAGAAGAACGTGAAGCCGGTGCACCAGATGCTGCACTCTGTCGGTCTTGATGCGCTGGCGACCGCCAACGACATGAACCGTAACGTGCTCTGCACCTCAAACCCGTTCGAATCGCAGCTGCACGCCGAAGCGTACGAGTGGGCGAAGAAGATCTCCGAGCATCTGCTGCCGCGCACCCGCGCCTATGCGGAGATCTGGCTCGATCAGGAGAAGGTCGCCACCACCGACGAAGAGCCGATCCTCGGCCAGACCTATCTGCCGCGTAAGTTCAAAACCACGGTGGTGATCCCGCCGCAGAACGATATCGATCTGCACGCCAACGACATGAACTTTGTGGCGATTGCCGAGAATGGCAAACTGGTCGGCTTTAACCTGCTGGTCGGCGGCGGGCTCTCCATTGAGCACGGTAACAAGAAAACCTACGCCCGCACGGCGAGCGAGTTTGGCTACCTGCCGCTGGAGCATACGCTGGCAGTGGCGGAAGCGGTGGTCACTACCCAGCGCGACTGGGGTAACCGTACCGATCGTAAAAATGCCAAAACCAAATACACCCTTGAGCGCGTCGGCGTTGAGACCTTCAAAGCGGAAGTGGAACGCCGCGCGGGGATCAAGTTTGAGCCGATCCGCCCGTATGAGTTTACCGGTCGCGGCGATCGCATCGGTTGGGTCAAAGGGATCGACAACAACTGGCACCTGACGCTGTTTATTGAAAACGGCCGCATCCTGGATTATCCGGGACGCCCGCTGAAAACTGGCCTGCTGGAGATCGCGAAGATCCACCAGGGCGAGTTCCGCATTACCGCCAACCAGAACCTGATTATCGCCAGCGTGCCGGAGAGCCAGAAAGCGGCGATCGAGCAGCTGGCGCGTAGCCACGGTCTGATGGATGCGGTAACGCCGCAGCGCGAAAACTCGATGGCCTGCGTCTCCTTCCCGACTTGCCCGCTGGCGATGGCGGAAGCGGAGCGTTTCCTGCCTTCCTTCGTCGATAAAGTGGAAGAGCTGATGGTGAAACATGGCGTTGGCGACGAGCATATCGTGCTGCGCGTCACCGGCTGCCCGAACGGCTGTGGCCGCGCAATGCTGGCGGAGATTGGCCTGGTGGGCAAAGCACCGGGTCGTTACAACCTGCACCTCGGCGGCAACCGCAGCGGTACGCGCATTCCGCGTATGTACCACGAAAACATTACCGAACCGGAGATCTTAGGCGAGATCGATACCCTCGTCGGGCGCTGGGCGCAGGAGCGCGAAGCGGGTGAAGGCTTCGGCGATTTCACCGTGCGCAGCGGCATTATCCGCCCGGTATTAGATCCGGCGCGCGATTTTTGGGAATAAGCGTTGCAGGCCGGATAAGGCGAAGCCGCTATCCGGCACTGAACACGCCACTCGGTAACAAAACTGTGAGGAACCTATGTCCATACTCGATCTGAACGCGCTCAACGCGCTGGCGAAAGAGGAACGCGACCAGCAGCTGGCCGACACCAACGCCCAGCTTGAAACCTTCACCGCCGAAGCGCGCGTGGCGTGGGCGCTGGAAAACCTGCCGGGTGAGTA
The DNA here is from genome assembly GCF_029850615.1 of Kosakonia sp. HypNH10. Classification (NCBI taxonomy): domain Bacteria; kingdom Pseudomonadati; phylum Pseudomonadota; class Gammaproteobacteria; order Enterobacterales; family Enterobacteriaceae; genus Kosakonia; species Kosakonia sp. HypNH10. Next base: position 1,254,830 of record NZ_JAOTIU010000001.1, on the reverse strand, counting down.
TGTGCTCTCATCCAGCTTCGGCATTCAGGCGGCGGTCAGCCTGCACCTGGTCAACCAGGTCTGCCCGAATATCCCGGTGATCCTGACCGATACCGGCTATCTCTTCCCGGAGACCTACCAGTTTATTGATGAGCTGACGGAGAAGCTCAACTTAAACCTTAAGGTCTATCGCGCCGAGCAGAGCCCGGCCTGGCAGGAAGCGCGCTACGGCAAGCTGTGGGAGCAGGGCGTGGAAGGGATTGAGAAGTACAACCAGATCAACAAAGTCGAGCCGATGAACCGGGCGCTGGCTGATCTCAATGCGCAAACCTGGTTCGCCGGGCTGCGCCGTGAGCAATCCGGGAGCCGCGCGGAGCTGCCGGTGCTGGGCATTCAGCGCGGCGTGTTCAAAGTGCTGCCGATCATCGACTGGGATAACCGCACGGTGTACCAGTATCTGCAAAAGCAGGGGCTTAAGTACCATCCGCTGTGGGATCAGGGCTATCTCTCGGTGGGCGATACCCATACCACCCGCAAATGGGAGCCGGGCATGGCAGAAGAGGAGACGCGCTTCTTCGGCCTGAAACGCGAATGCGGGCTGCACGAAGGGTAACTCTTCAGCCGTTGTGGCCACAGCAATTTTGCAGCTGTTGTAGGCCGGATAAGGCAAAGCCGCCATCCGGCAAACAGGCCGCATCGGCTGATGGCATCACACTGCCGGATGGCGCTGACGCTTATCCGGCCTACGAGTAATGACCGCGGTTTTGTAACACTCGGGCCACATCGCATCACACTGCCGGATGGCGCTAACGCTTATCCGGCCTACGAATAACGACCGCGGTTTTTGTAACACTCGGGCCACACCGCATCACACTGCCGGATGGCGCTGGCGCTTATCCGGCCTACGAATAACGACTGCGGTTTTTGTAACACTCGGGCCGCACCGCATCACACTGCCGGATGGCGCTAACGCTTATCCGGCCTACGAATAATGACCGTGATTTTTGTACAATTGGGCCGCACCGCATCACACTGCCGGATGGCGCTGACGCTTATCCGGCCTACGAATAATGACCGCGGTTTTTGTAACACTCGTGCCACACCGCATCACACTGCCGGATAGCGCTAACGCTTATCCGGCCTACGAATAATGACCCCGGTTTTTGTAACACTCGTGCCACACCCCATCACACTGCCGGATGGCGCTATCGCTTATCCGGCCTACGAATAATGACCGCGGTTTTTGTACAATTGGGCCGCACCGCATCACACTGCCGGATGGCGCTGACGCTTATCCGGCCTACGAATAACGACCGCGGTTTTTGTACAATTCGGCCGCACCGCATCACACTGCCGGATGGCGCTAACGCTTATCCGGCCTACGATGAAGATCCTGGTGTTGTAGGCCGGATAAGGCGCAGCCGCCATCCGGCAATCAAACCGCACCACTTACTGCATCACACTCACATGAGCGGCGACAATCCGCCATCCGAACGGGAACTTCACCCATGTCTGCATCTGGCGGCCGATGCGCTCGCTGTTTTCGCGGGTAAACTCGGTGCTCGCCACCGCCATCTCATCGCCAAAGGTGGTGATGGTGGTATTGCGTAACACCCGCTCTAATCCGGCCGACGGGCGCGCCTGGCGAAAATCGCGGATCGCCGCCATGCCGTAAAGATTCTCCGTCGCTCCGTAGCGCACCGTACGCCCGTCATCCCAGAACAGCTCATCCAGCACCGCCACATCATTACTGATCAACGCCTGCTCATAGCGATAAAACGCCGCCGTCACCTCGTTGAGGATCAGCGGGCGGTCAATATTGTCGCGATTCATGTTCCCTCCTGCGGATAAAGAAGCCCGGCCTGCTCCAGCCGCCATGCTGCCTGTAAACAGCGCGCCTCCTGCCACGGCGCGCCAATAATCTGCACGCCAATTGGCAGCCCGCGCTCACTCTTCAGCGCCACGGTCACCACCGGCAGGCCGAGAAACGAAATCGGCTGCGTCAGCATCCCCATGCTCGCTTTGACCGGCAGGTCACAGCCGTTAATGCGCATTGTTGCATCACCAATCTGCGTGGCGCTGCACGGCGTGGCGGGAGCGAGCAGCAGATCGACATCCTTAAACAGCGCCAGCGTCTCATCACGAAACCAGGCCCGGAAGCGCTGCGCCTGCGTATACCACGCCGACGGCGTCATCGCCCCCGCCAGCAGACGCTCGCGCGAGTTCGGCTCAAACTTATCCGCCGCCGTGCGCAGGGCAGGCAGGTACGCATTACCCCCTTCGGCAGCGGTCAGCACAAACGCCGCCGAACGTGCCAGCTCCGCCTGCGGCAGCGTCATCGCGCGATCCGCTGCCAGCGCGCGAGCCACCTGGCTTAGCGCGTCGCGGGCATCGTTATCGCACCAGGTGGTGAAGAACCCCTCCAGCACCGCGCAGCGCAGCGGATCGTCGCGGGTAAGCTGCGTAAGTGCCGCCTCGTTCGGGCGATCCGCCTGGGCGCGATCGTCCGGATCGCGCCCCTGCAAGGCGTCATAAACCCGCGTCAGATCGTCGACGGTGCGCGCCAGTGGGCCGATATGATCGAGGCTCGGCACAAAGGGGTGGCTGCCGCTGCGCGACAAACGCCCGAAGGTTGGTTTCAGGCCATTCACGCCGCAGAGAGAAGCAGGCACGCGGATCGAGCCGTTGGTGTCGGTGCCGAGAGCGAAATTGACCATCCCCGCCGCGACCGCCGCCGCTGAACCGCCGGAGGAGCCGCCCGCTACGCGGGTGCGATCGCGCGGGTTGCGCGTCGCGCCGTAGTGACTGTTTTCGGTGGTGAAGCCATAGGCATAGGCGTCCATATTAAGCCCTCCGGCCAGCAGCGCCCCGGCGTGATGGAGCTGGCGCAGGGCAAAGGCATCCTGCGCGGCGGGCGCATCCTGGCTGAACAACTCCGCGCCAGCCAGCGTCGTCACGCCTGCAATATCAAACAGGTTTTTCACCGCAAACGGCACGCCCGCCAGCGGCGGCAGCGTCTCGCCCTGCGCGATCCGGCGATCAATCTGGTCTGCTTCAGCAAGCAGGCGCGGGGCGGTGATTTCAGTAAAGGCATTAATGCCCGGGTTAAGTTGATCGATGCGCGATAACGTCTGCTGCGCCAGTTCGTGCGCGCTGAACCACTTCTCGCGCAGCCCGCGCTGAATATCCTCAATCGACAGATTCATAAGCGGTACTCTCCCGCCCCTTCCTGACGAGGGGGCAGGGGAAACTGCATCAGCGGCTGCGCCATCGCCGCGATGCGCGCCAGCTGCACTTCAAGCTCTGCGCGGCGCGCGTCATCAAGCGGCACATCAAGTATCTGCTCCATCAGCCGGATCCACGCCGGCCAGTCTGTTGCGTTGTTATTCATCATCGCTCCTTAGAAACCTGCCGCGCTGCCGTTGCTGCGCGGATCAAACGCCCCCTCCAGCATGCCGTTGGCATGGCGCACAATCGCACCGGCATGGCCGGTCGCCTCGCTTAAACCGGGCAGCCACTCCACTTCATGGCCCATAGCGCGCAGTGCCTGCGCCGTCTCTTCGCTAAAACGGTTCTCCAGCTTCAGGCTGTCGGAGGTCTGCCCCCAGGTGCGCCCGAGCAGCCAGCGCGGGGCGCAGACCGCTTCCTGCAATCCCATTCCCTGCAACACATGGCGGGTAAAGATCGCCGCCTGAGTCTGCGGCTGCCCGTCGCCGCCCATCGTGCCGTAGACCATGGTGCGGCCATCGTTAAGCCGCGCCGCCGCCGGGTTTAAGGTGTGGAATGGCTGTTTGCCCGGCATCAGCGCCAGCAGATGTTGCGGGTCGAGGCTGAAGGCCGCGCCGCGGTTTTGCAGCAGCACGCCGCTCTCCGGCAGCACTACGCCGCTGCCAAACTCGTGATAGATACTCTGGATAAACGACACCGCCAGCCCGTTTTTATCCACCACGCCCATCCACACCGTATCCCCCGGTCCTTTGCCTGGGCCCCAGGGGGCGGCGCGCTGCTCATTGATGCTGGCGGCGAGCTGTTCCAGCGGTGCCTGCTCCAGCAGGCTCTGCACCGGCAGCGTGACGTGGCGCGGATCGGTGATATAGCGGTCGCGCAGGCCAAAGGCTTTTTTGGTCGCTTCGACAATCCGGTGGATGGTCTGCACTTCGCTGGCCTGCTCCATCGCCAGGTGATCGGTAATGCCGAGGATCGCCAGCGACACCAGCCCCTGGGTAGGCGGCGTCATGTTGAACACCTCGCCCTGGCTGTGCGCGAGCCGCAGCGGCACGCGGCGCTGGGCGCGATGAGCGGCGAGATCCTGCGCGGTCACCGGCAGGCCTAAAGCCGCCATTTCAGCGGCGATAATGGTTGCCAGCGGGCCGCGATAAAAACTGTCTAACCCCTCGGTGGCAAGCCGGGTTAAGGTGCGCGCCAGTTTCGGCTGGCAAAAGCGGCTCCCCGCCAAAGGCGCGTTGCCATCAGGTAAAAAGGTGTCGGCAAAACCGGGGACATCGACCAGTTCAGCGTATTTCGCCTGGGTGGCGCTGGCCTGTGACTGGGTAACGGGAATGCCCTCGGCGGCGTAGCGAATGGCGTCCGCCAGCAGGCGCGAAAGGGGAAGCTGCCCGCCGCCGAGTGAGGTGGAGAACGCCAGCGCCTCCTCCCAGCCGCTCAATGTGCCGGGCACGGTTAACGCTGCCAGCGGGCCGCGATGGGGAATATGCGCATTCCCGTCATAAAAGGCGGTGGTTGCGTGCTGGCCCGCTGCGCCGCTGGCATCGATCGCCAGCGGTTCGCCGTTCGGCGGCACGATCAGCCAGAAGCCGTCGCCGCCAATGCCGTTCATATGCGGGTAGACCACCGCAATGGTGGCCGCCGCCGCGACCATCGCTTCAATGGCGTCACCGCCGTGGCGCAGCACCGAGAGCGCCGACTCGCTGGCAAGGTGGTGGGGCGTTACCGCCATACCGGAGGGGGCCATATTACTCTGCATCGTCACGCTTCCTTTTTTGCGGGTATAGCAGAGTGCTAAGCAAGAGCTGTTCCAGATTGACGCGATACGTTTCACTGTGTCAGCTTTAGCTGAAACAAAAGTTGCAGGAGGCGTTATGCAGCAGCTCGATATGCGCTTACGCGCGTGTTACGACCACCTCTCGCCGCAGGAGCAGCGGGTGGCCGCCTTTATTCTCGACCACTTCGACGACCTGGTGAGCTACAACAGCGCGGAGCTTGCCCGCTTAAGCGGCGTGTCGAAAGCGACCGTCAGCCGCCTGTTTCGCCGGCTCGGTTACGACAACTTCAAAGCGATGCGCGATGAGCTGCGCACCCTGCGCCAGAGCGGGATGCCGCTGGCGGAAAGCCGCGAGGCGGTGCAGGGCAACACGCTGCTGGCGCGCCACTATAAGCAGGAGATGGCGAACCTGACCCAGTGGATCAACAGCCTCGATGCGGAGCAGTTTGCCGCCATTATCGCCGCCCTGAGCGCCGCCCGGCGGGTGGTGATTATCGGCTTTCGCAACAGCGCGCCGGTGGCGCTGCATCTGCGCCAGCAGTTATTGCAAAGCCGCGGGCAGGTGGCGGTGATGCCACAGCCGGGGCAGACGCTGGCGGAGGAGATTGTCGATCTCACCGGGGAGGATATGGTGGTGATGGTGGCGTTTCGCCGCCGTCCGCGCGGAGTGCGTCCGCTGCTGGAGACGCTGCAAAGCCGCGGCGTGCCGGTGCTGGTGCTGAGCGAAGCGCAGGCCAGCGGGCTGAAAGCCGTTAGCCGCTGGCATATCGGCCTGCCGCTGGAGAGCGTCTCGGCCTTCGACAGCTACAGCAGCGCCATGAGCCTGGTGAATCTGCTCGCCAACGCGCTGCTGCACACCACGCTTAGCGAAGGGCGCCAGCGCATTCACACTATCGCCGCGCTCTATCAGGATCTCGACGAACTCGAGCCGCGCTGATGCACTTTTTTGGTGCTTTCGCACCACGCTGATGACACCTCGCGGGGCACGCTGTGCCCCCGATTTTGTGGTTTACCCCGCAGTCCCGTCCCCTCCGTCTATGGCACATTAGTTGCAGAAATATCAAATAAGAACCTTTTGTTTCATTGACCGGATGAAGGACGTGCCAATGTTTGATCTCTCCCACAGTTCACAAATCAACCCGCCTCAACGCCTGCTGATGGGGCCGGGGCCGATCAATGCCGATCCGCGCGTGCTGCGCGCGATGGCGAGCCAGCTTATCGGCCAGTACGATCCGGTAATGACCGGCTACATGAATGAGGTGATGGCGCTCTATCGCGGCGTCTTTCGCACCGAAAACCGCTGGACGATGCTGGTGGATGGCACCTCGCGCGCCGGTATTGAGGCGATCCTCGTCTCTGCCATTCGCCCCGGCGATCGCGTGCTGGTGCCGGTGTTTGGCCGCTTTGGTCATCTGCTCTGTGAAATCGCCCGCCGCTGCCGCGCCGAGGTGCATACCATCGAGGCGCCGTGGGGCGAAGTCTTCACCCCGGATCAGATTGAAGAGGCGATCAAGCGCGTTAAGCCGCGCCTGCTGCTGACGGTGCAGGGCGACACCTCGACAACGATGCTGCAACCGCTCGATCAACTGGGCGAGATCTGCCGCCGCCACGATGTGCTGTTTTACACCGATGCCACGGCGTCACTCGGCGGCAACGCGCTGGAGAGCGATGCCTGGGGGCTGGATGCGGTCTCTGCCGGGTTGCAGAAGTGCCTTGGCGGGCCGTCCGGCAGCGCGCCGGTCACCTTAAGCCCGCGCATGGAGGCGGCGATCCGCGCCCGCCGCTGTGTTGAGCAGGGGATCCGCACCGAGGCCCACGAAGATGGCAGCGAGGAGATGATCTACTCCAACTATTTCGATCTCGGCATGGTGATGGATTACTGGGGGCCGGAGCGCCTGAACCACCACACCGAAGCCACCAGCATGCTCTTCGCCGCCCGCGAATGCGCGCGCATTATGCTGGAGGAGGGGATGGATAACCTCATTGCCCGCCACGAACTGCACGGCCGCGCGCTGCTCGCCGGTATCCAGGGAATGGGGCTTGGCGTGTTTGGCGACATCCGCCACAAGATGAATAACGTGCTCGGGGTGGTGATCCCGCCTGAGGTACACGGTGAAGAGGTGCGCCAGCGCCTGCTGAACGATTTCCATATTGAGATTGGCACCTCCTTCGGCCCGCTACAGGGCAAGATCTGGCGCATTGGCACCATGGGCTATAACGCGCGCAAAGATTGCGTCCTGCAAACCCTTACCGCGCTGGAAGCGGTGCTCAACCGCCTCGGTTTTCGTACCGTGCAGGGCGCGGCGATGCAGGCAGCCTGGGATGTGTATGAAGGAGCGCGCGCATGATGAATCAGGAGGAGGCCGCCTGCGCCGCCGCTCGGGTAATGGCGCGCTGCGACGCGCTGGCGCAATTAAGCGAAAGCACAGAGGGGCTGACCCGCGTTTATCTCTCGTCGGAGCATTTGCAGGCCAACGCGCTGGTCGCGCAGTGGATGCAGCAGGCGGGCATGAACACCTGGCAGGATGCGGTCGGCAATATCTGCGGGCGCTATGAGGCCGCGCAGCCGGGCGCGCAGGCGCTGCTGCTCGGCTCGCATCTCGATACGGTGCGCAACGCCGGGCGCTACGACGGCATGCTCGGCGTGCTGGCGGCGATTGAAGTGGTGGATGCGCTAAATCGCGCCGGGCTTCGCGGGGCGCAGGCGATTGAGATTATCGGCTTTGCTGATGAGGAGGGAACGCGCTTTAACATCGCCATGCTCGGCAGCCGTGGAGTGACCGGTAGCTGGCCCGCCTCGTGGCTCGCCTGCGAGGATGCGCAGGGAGTCAGCGTGGCGCAGGCGTTAGCCCTTGCCGGGCTGAGCGCCGATGCGATTTTTGCCGCCCAGCGGCCAGTGGCGGATTTCTCGGCCTACCTCGAGTTGCATATTGAGCAGGGGCCGGTGCTGGAGCAGGAGGATCTCGCCCTCGGCGTGGTGAGCGCGATTAATGGCGCGCACCGTCTGCACGCCCGCTTTACCGGTGAAGCGGGCCATGCCGGGACGGTGCCGATGCGCCATCGCCGCGATGCGCTGGCTGCCGCCGCCGAATGGCTGCTGTTTATTGAGCAGACCACCCAGGCCTTCGCGCCGGATATTGTCGCCACCGTTGGTACCTTGCAGTGCGAGCCCGGCGCGGTGAATGTGATCCCTGGCGCGGTAAGCCTGACGCTTGATATTCGCAGCCCGCAGGATGAGGCGCGCGACGCGCTGCTGCAACGCCTGCTGGCGCAGGCAGAGGTGATTGCGACGCGGCGCGGCGTGAGTTTTAGCTATGAGATTTTTTATACCATTGCCGCCACGCCCTGCGATGAAGCTCTGCGTGCGCAGTTAAGCGACGCGGTGCGGGAAGTGCAGGGGCGCACGATGTTGTTGCCGAGCGGTGCCGGGCATGACGCCATCGCCATCGCCGAACGCTGGCCGTCGGCGATGCTCTTTGTGCGCTGTGCGGGCGGGATCAGCCACCATCCGGCGGAGAGCGTGGCAGAGGATGATGTCGCCCAGGCGCTGCGCGCCTTTAGCCTCGCGGTCGGGCAGCTGATCGCTCGCCCGTCAGCCGTTGCCTGATGGCGGCTGCGCCTTATCAGGCCTACAACACCCGGCTCACACACGTATCCCCCCCGTAGGCCCGATAAGCGCAGCGCCATCGGGCAATACAAACTTCGCATTCCTCTCAGGCACCGCACCCGTAGGCCCGATAAGCGCAGCGCCATCGGGCAATACAAACCCCCATCTCTCTCAGGCACCGCACCGTAGACCCGATAAGCGCAGCGCCATCGGGCAATACAAACTCCCGCCCCCCTCACAGGCACCGCGCCATCGGGCGGTGCATTTGTGAACTTTTTGCTCTTTTTTGGTGCGTTTGTTGCACAAAAACTGTGCATTGCCCGTTTTTCTTCCCCTCCGGCGCTGCTTTTCCCGCCACTTCTGGCAAAAAATAAACATCTTTAAATCAATGTATTAACAAATATTTCAAAAATATAACTGAACCAATGATCTATTGGTTCGCAAATTGCTTAATAAACCCTGAGCGGCAGCAGGCATAAAAACCATAACTTGCTGTTATGAAATAAAAAGATAACGCGAACGCGGATGAACCAATATGGAAAAACCCTCACGCTATCTGGCGAACTCCAGCACAGCGCTTGAACAGCTTCGTGGCCTTATCCACCAGTATGAGTCAACACCAGGGACTCCTCTGCCGACAGAGCGCGAGCTGGCTGAAATGTTTGGCGTCGGGCGGCGCGAGATCCGCCGCGCCCTCGACGTGCTGGAGGAGGAGGGGCGCATCTGGCGCAAGCAGGGCAAAGGGACCTTTACCGGCCCCACCGCGCCTGCCTCGCCCGTTGCGCTACAAGGGCTGGTTCAGCAGACCAATATGCTGGAAGTGATGGAGTCGCGCTTACAGATTGAGCCAGGCCTGGCGCGGCTGGCGGCACTGCGGGCAAGCCCGGAGCAGCTGGCGCTGATGCAGCGCATGCTTGAGCGCATCGATAACGTCAGCGCCGAAGATCCGGACCTCAATGAACTGTGGGACAGCGCCTTTCACCGGGCGATTGCTGAAGCGGCGGGCAACCGTCTGCTGCTTGGCCTGTTCGACACCCTCGACGCCGTGCGCCGCGAACCCGCCTGGCACCACCTGCGCGAGCTGGCGCGTACGCCGGCGAAGGTCGACCGCTACAACGATCATCATCACCGCATTATGCAGGCGATCCGCGATCGCAAGCCGGCCGCGGCCGCCATGGCGATGCGCGAACACCTGCTCGATCTGCAATACGCCCTGATCCAGGCCATCCACATTGAGGACGATATGCCATGACGACGATCCCGTTTCACGATCCCGCGCCGGTGCTGCGGATAACCAACCTGAAGGTGCAGTTTGCCGGATCGCCGGTCAGCGTATTAGATGGCATCTCTCTGAGCGTAAAACGCGGTGAGACGCTGGCGCTGGTGGGCGAATCGGGCTGCGGGAAAAGTATTACTTCGCTGGCGTTGATGGGGCTGCTGCCCACCAGCGCACAGATTGTCAGCGGCGAGATGCACTTTCGCGACCAGGATCTGCGCCAGCTTGCTCCGCGTGACTATGCCGACCTGCGCGGCAACGCGCTGGCGATGATTTTTCAGGAGCCGATGACCTCCCTCAACCCGGCGTTCACGTTAGGCGATCAGCTCAGTGAAGCGGTGATGCGCCACCAGAACGTCTCGCGCAGCGAGGCGATGGCGGCGGCGCTACAAATTCTCGAAAAAGTCCAGATCCCCGCCCCGGAGATGCGCCTCAAAGCCTATCCGCACCAGCTCTCCGGCGGTATGCGCCAGCGCGTGATGATCGCCATGGCGCTGATTAATAACCCCCGGCTGCTGATTGCCGACGAACCGACCACCGCGCTGGATGTCACCATTCAGGCGCAGATCCTTGCCCTGCTCAACACCCTGAAGGCAGAAACCGGCACGGCGGTGTTGATGATCACCCACGACCTCGGCGTGGTGGCAGAAGTGGCGCAGCAGGTGGCGGTGATGTACGCCGGTCAGGTGGTGGAGCAGGGGAGCGTCGAGGCGATTTTTGCCGATCCGCAGCACCCCTACACCATTGGCCTGATGGGCTCGATCCCCTCCCTCGGCGCACGCAAAGGCCCGCTCTCCACCATTCCCGGTGCGGTGCCGCTGCCGGAGGCGATGCCGAAAGGGTGCCGCTTCGCCACCCGTTGCCCCTTTGCGCAGACGCGCTGCCATCAGGAAAAACCGACCTTACAGCCGCAGGGGCATGGTCACCTGGTGGCCTGTTTCCGCGCGCCCCTTGAACAGCATATCGCGCTGGGAGAAACCGCATGAGCACACCGATTCTTGAAGCCCACGATCTCAGCAAACGCTTTGCCGGGCCGTCGCGCCTCTTTGCACCAAAACGGTATGTCACCGCAGTCGATCGCGTCTCGCTGGCGGTTTACCCCGGTGAAACGCTGGCGATTGTCGGCGAATCTGGCTCCGGCAAATCGACCCTCGGCCGCCTGCTGCTGCGCCTGCTTGCCGCCTCCGAAGGCGAGGTTTATTACCAGGGCGAGGCGATCACCCATGCCAGCGGCGCGCGCGTTAACCAGCTGCGCCGCGAGCTGCAAATCATCTTTCAGGACCCCTTTGCCTCTCTTAACCCGCGCATGACCGTTGAGCAGATCGTCGGCGAACCGCTGTGGCTGCACCAGAAGATGGGCAAAAGCGATCGCCAGCTGCGCGTGGCGGAACTGCTCTCCACCGTCGGGCTGCCCGCCGCCTGGGCGCGTCGCTACCCCCATGAGTTTTCCGGCGGCCAGCGCCAGCGTATCGGCATCGCCCGCGCGCTGGCCTCAGGCCCGAAACTGCTGCTCGGCGATGAGCCGGTGTCGGCGCTCGATGTCTCGGTGCAGGCGCAGGTGGTCAACCTGCTGGAGAACCTCAAGCAGCAGTTTGGCCTGACGATGATTATCGTCGCCCACGGTCTGGCGGTGATCCGCCATATGAGCGACCGCGTGGCGGTGATGTATCTCGGGCAGATTGTCGAAATGGCGACGGTCGAAGAGATCTTCGACGCACCGTTGCACCCCTACACCCAGGCGCTGATCGCCTCTGCGCCGCAAACGCAGCCTGGCCTTGAGCGGCAAACGCCGCTGTTGCAGGGCGATCTGCCTAACCCGGCCAACCCGCCGCAGGGCTGCCGTTTTCACACCCGCTGCCCCTATGTCAGCGATGAGTGCCGCCAGCTTGAGCCAATTAACCAACTGCTCGACGGCGGCCGCCAGGTGGCCTGCCATCGCTGGCAGGAGATTAACCGCGATCGCAGCGTTATCCAGATTGCTCCGCCTTCCGCCGCCTTCCTGCGCCGCCGCGCGCTGTTTGAACAGGCAGCCTCTCACTCGTCCCGTTAAAGGAAACAATAATGATTGTGCGAAATTCTCTGTTGACCGTTCTGGGAAGCGTTATGTTGCTGGGCGCGGCGCTGCCGACCCACGCTGAAAGTGTGCTGAAAGTGGGCCTCGGCGCTGATCCCGATATGCTCGATCCGCATCTGGCGCGTACCTACTACGGGCGTTTTGTCTTTGCCTCGCTCTGCGACCGGCTGGTGGATGTCGACGCCAACCTGAAGGTAGTGCCGGGCCTCGCCACGGCGTGGACATGGAGCGAAGATGGTAAAACCCTGACCATGACTCTGCGTGAAGGGGTCACCTTCCACGATGGCGAGAAGTTTGATGCCGCGGCGGCGAAATTCAGCCTCGATCGCGCCCTGACGCTGCCAGGCTCGCTGCGCAAAAGCGAACTCTCCTCGGTGGAATCCGTTGAGGTGACCGGGCCGATGCAGATCGCTCTGCACCTGAAAACGCCGGACTCGGCGCTGCTGATGCAGCTCACCGACCGCGCTGGCGCGATGCTGGCACCAGAGGCGGCGAAGAAAGCCAATTTCGCCGCGCACCCGGTCTGCTCTGGCCCCTATAAATTCGACAGCCGCGTCGCGCAGGATCGCATTGTGCTGACCCGCTTCGATAACTACTGGAACAAAGGCGCGTACCACTTCGACAAAGTGGTCTATTTGCCAATCCCGGATGCCTCCGTGCGGCTGGCCAACCTGCGTGCGGGCGATCTCGATCTGACGGAAGGCGTTGCCGCCAGCGACGTGAAAACCGTGCAGAGCGACAGCAAGCTGCAACTGGCGAAGGTGACCGGCCTCGGTTATCAGGGCATCACATTTAATATCAATAACGGCAAAGTGCCGGCCAACGATCCGTTTAAAGATGCGCGCGTGCGCGAAGCTTTCTCGCTGGCTATCGACCGCGAGGCGCTCAACCAGGTGGTATTCGAGGGGCTTTATACCCCGGCAAACCAGGCCTTCTCGCCGGTCAGCCCGTATCACGTCAAGCTGCCGGTTGCGCCGCGCGATGTGGAAAAAGCAAAAGCGCTGTTGCAGGCCGCCGGGGTGAAAACGCCGCTGACCGTCTCGCTGCTGGTGCCGAATAACCCAACCTCGCAGCAGGTGGGCCAGGTGCTGCAAGCGATGACCGCCGAAGCGGGCTTTAACATCAACCTGCAAATGACGGAATTCGCCACCCTGCTCGACAGACAGCAGAGCGGTGATTATCAGCTCAGCTTCTCCGGCTGGTCCGGCCGCCCGGATCCCGATGGCAGCATCTTTGGTTTTGTACACAGCAAAGGCGCACTCAACGATGGCCGCTACAGCAACGCTCAGGTCGACACATGGCTGACCGAAGCGCGGACGCAGAACGATCCCGCCACCCGCCAGGCGCTGTATGAAAAAGTGGTGAAACAGCTGCAAACGGATATGCCGATTGCCTACCTCTACTTTGAGCCGCGCCTGTTCGGGCTGAACAAAAAAGTGCAGGGCTTTACCCCTTACCCGGACGGCATTGTGCGTCTGGCGGGTCTGAGCTTCGCCAAATAACCCGTCAGCCGTAAGGAGAGACCATGCTGGAACTGATTTGCAAACGCCTGATGCTCGCGGTGCCGACTCTGCTGTTGGTGAGCATGATGGTGTTCGGGTTGCAGAAGCTGCTGCCCGGCGATCCGATCACCGCCATGCTCGGCGAGGAGCGCGATCCGGCGGTGATCGCTCATCTGCGCGCGGAGCTGAACCTGGATGCGCCGATTCCGGTGCAGTATTTCCACTGGTTGACCCGCGCGTTGCAGGGGGATCTGGGCGTCTCTTTACGCACGCAGGAGCCGGTGACCCATCTGATTGCCGCCAAGCTGCCGGTGACGCTGGAGATGTCGCTGCTGGCGATGATCATCGCGCTGCTGGTCGGCATCAGTATGGGCATCCTTGCGGCGGTGAATAAGAACAGCTGGATCGATCACGGCACCAACTTCGTCGCCATCTCGGGAATTTCGGTGCCGCACTTCTGGCTGGGGATTTTGCTGATCCTCATCTTCTCGGTCAATTTGCAGTGGCTGCCCGCTTCCGGCTTTGTGCCCTTTGCGGAGGATCCGCTGCAAAACCTGCGCACGCTGCTGCTGCCGTCGCTGGTGCTCGGCACCGGCCTTGCAGCGACGCTGATGCGCCACACCCGCGCGTCGATGATTGCGGTGCTGAAAGCCGATTACATCCGCACCGCGCGTGCCAAAGGGTTACTGCCGAAAGCGGTGATCATGAAGCACGCCTTTCGTAACGCGCTGGTGCCGGTGATCACCCTGACAACGCTGCTGTTCGGCGAGTTACTCGGCGGGGCGGTGCTCACCGAGCAGGTGTTTACCATTCCCGGCTTCGGCAAGATGATTGTCGATTCCGTCTTCAACCGCGACTACGCGGTGGTGCAGGGCGTAGTGCTGGTAGTGGCGATCGGTTTTCTCGCCCTCAACCTGCTGGCCGACGTGCTGTATGTGTTGATCAACCCGAAAATGCGGAGCGAATAATGGCGGAACTCACCTCTGTCGGTGCGGCGGCTACGCTGCCGCGCAATGAAAACCGGGTGCTGAAGAAATTTCTCGCCAATAAAAGCGCGGTGCTTGGCGCGGTGATTGTCGGCATCTTTGTACTTATCGCACTGCTGGCACCGTGGATCGCACCGTTTGATCCGGTCAAAGCCGATTTTCTGGCGGTGCGTAAGGCCCCCTCGGTGCTCCACTGGTTTGGCACCGATGAGCTGGGGCGCGACATTCTCTCGCGCATGGTATGGGGCGCGCGCACCTCGCTGCTGGCGGGCTGTGTCTCGGTGGTGATCGCCGTGGTGATTGGCGTGCCGCTCGGTCTGCTGGCCGGGTATTTTCAGGGGATGTGGGATGGGGTGATTTCGCGCTTTATCGAAGCGCTGCTCGCCTGTCCGTTTCTGATTATGGCGATTGCCCTCGGCGCGTTTCTCGGCCCAAGCCTGACCAACGCGATGATCGCCATTGGCCTCTCGGCGATGCCGATCTTTGCCCGCCTGACGCGCGGTCAGGTGATCGCCATTCGTAATGAAGAGTATATCGACGGTGCGCGCGCCATCGGCCTGCCGGACCGCTGGATCATCGTGCGCTATGTGCTGCCCAACGTGATGTCGCCGATTCTGGTACAGGCCACGCTTGCCATCGCCTCGGCGATCATTACGGAGGCGAGCCTCTCGTTTCTCGGCCTCGGGCAGCAGCCGCCATACCCCTCCTGGGGCGCCATGCTTAACACGGCAAAAGGGTTCCTCGAGCAGGCGCCGTGGATGTCGATTTTTCCCGGTGTGGCGATCTTCCTCACCGTGCAGGGATTCAATTTACTCGGCGACGGGCTGCGCGACGCGCTCGATCCGCGCCACGACTAAGGAGTTTGCATGACTAAAGCGATTGATTTTAGCGTCGGTTACGCCTCACGCCGCGCGCCGATGATTGGCCAAAACGCGGTGGCAACGTCGCAGCCGCTGGCGGCACAGGCCGGAATGCGTATGTTGCAGCAGGGTGGTAACGCGGTAGATGCGGCGATTGCCGCGGCGATGGCGTTAACAGTGGTAGAGCCGACCGGCTGCGGCATCGGCAGCGATGCCTTTGCCATCGTCTGGGATGGCAAAGAGTTGCACGGGTTGAACGCCTCTGGCCGCTCGCCCGCCAGCTGGCATGCGGATCTCTTTGCCGGTCTTGACGCGGTGCCGGAGATTGGCTGGGATGCGGTGACGGTGCCCGGCGCGGTCTCTGGTTGGGTGGCGCTGGCGGAGCGCTTCGGCACGCTGCCGCTCACCACGCTCGCGCAACCGGCAATTGAGTATGCCCGTAACGGTTTTCCCGTCTCGCCGCTGATTGGCCATCTCTGGCAGCGCGGCTATGACAAGCTGAAAGATCAGCCGGGCTTTAGCGAGTGCTTTGCCCCTGAAGGCCGGGCGCCGAAAATCGGCGAGATCTTCCGTAACCCGGCGCAGGCGCGCACGCTGGAGCTGATTGCCGAGACTAATGGTGAAGCCTTCTATCGCGGCGAGCTGGCGCAGAAGATCGCCGCCTTTGCAAAGCAGCACGGTGCGCACCTGAGCGAAGCGGATCTGGCGAATCATGAAGCCAACTGGGTCTCGCTGCTGTCGCGCGACTTTGCCGGTGGATCGGTGCAGGAGCTGCCGCCAAACGGGCAGGGGATTGCGACGCTGATTGCCCTCGGCATTCTTGAGCAGTGCGATATTGGCCGTTACGATCCCGATTCGGTGCAGTCGCTGCATCTGTCGATTGAGGCGATGAAGCTGGCGCTGGCGGATCTCGATCGCTATATCGCCGATGAAGATCACCTCGAGTTTGCCGCTGACCTGCTGCTCAGCGACAGCTACCTGAAAACCCGCGCGGCGCTGATCGACCCTGATAAAGCCTCCGATTTTGTCTACGGTTCGCCGACGCAAAGCGGCACGGTTTATCTCTCAACGGCGGATGCCAGCGGCATGATGGTGTCGTTTATTCAGTCCAACTTTATGGGCTTTGGCTCGGGCGTGGTGGTACCGGAGACCGGTATCAGCCTGCAAAACCGCGGCTGCGGCTTTGTGCTCGATCCGAAACACCCGAATGTGCTGGCGGGCAGTAAGCGTCCGTTCCACACCATTATTCCCGGTTTTGCGATGGGCGCAGACGGCAAGCCGCTGATGTCTTTTGGCGTGATGGGCGGGCCGATGCAGGCGCAGGGGCATATGCAGATGGCGCTGCGCATTATGCAGCACGGCCAGAATCCGCAGGCGGCGATTGACGCTCCGCGCTGGCGCGTGGTGCGCGGGCGGGAGGTGATTGTTGAGTCGACCTTCTCGCACAATGTGATCGCTGCGCTGCGCGATCGCGGGCATCAGATTACCGTTGAGGATCCGCAGGCGGGGTACAATTTCGGCGGCGCGCAGGTGATTTACCGGATGCCGGAGGGGCAGTATGTTGCCGCCACCGAGAGCCGCAAAGATGGGCAGGCATTGGTGAGTTAAGGGGGCTCCGCTCCCGGGCATTAATACCGCGGCACCGATTGCCGGATGGCGGCATACAAACCAGCGCCGTTCCCGTAGGCCGGATAAGCGTGTAACGCGCCATCCGGCATTTTATCAGCGGTAATATTGCCGGATGGCGGCTGCGCCTTATCCGGCCTACGCGGTTCCAGCAGCGACTGTTTTTCATTGGGCGTCCATCTTACAGCGGTGGTGTTGACCCCCGCTGAAATCGGCGAACCGAAGCGTGAATGACAAGGTCTGGACGCCATGGATGGCGGACAGAGGCGAACCGAGACAGGGAGCGAGTCCCGGAACGGGCGAGCAAGTCGAGTCGAGCCGGCCGCAGTCAGGCACGCGGGAGGTGAGCGCAGTGCGCAGCACCGATTTCCTCGCGGGGCCGCGGGGATTGACAAGGGGGGAGCGGTCCCCCCCTTGTCCCGTTCACCGCATAAGAGGTCAATGAAACCCCACTACGTATGGTGAACGGAACCCTTCCACCAATGCCACATGTCAGGCTCATTGCCGGATGGCGCGGAAACGCTTATCCGGCCTACGGGAGGGCATCACTCTAAGGTGAAGGGATCGGCGTCCTGCCAGGCGGGGAACTGGGTGCGGTACTCTTTCAGCGCGGTGAGTGACATCTCGGCGTCGATGCGCGTTGCCAGGTGCGCGTCGGCGCTGGCGACGATCTCCCCCTGCGGGCTAATCACCCGGCTGTCGCCGCGATAGTGGTGACCATTCCCGTCGCTGCCAACGCGGTTACAGCCTGCTACCCAGGCCTGGTTCTCAATCGCGCGGGCCAGCAGCAGCGACTGCCAGTGCAGGGAGCGCGGCGCAGGCCAGTTAGCGACATAGAGCAGCAGATCGTACTCATCGCGGTTGCGCGACCAGACCGGAAAACGCAGGTCGTAGCAGACCAGCGGCATAATGCGCCAGCCGCGCCACTCGAATATCACGCGCGTCTCACCCGGCTGATAGTGGTGATGCTCATCCGCCATGCGGAAGAGATGGCGCTTATCGTAAAAATGCACTTCGCCCTGCGGCTCGACCAGCAAAAAGCGGTTCACCGCCCCGCGATCCGTTTGCAGCGCTGCGCTGCCGGCGATCAGGGCGTTAGTCTGCCGCGCCTTGTCGCGCATCCAGCTCACCACCTCTTCCTGCGATAACGACCGCGTGGCGGCTTCCATCGCAAAGCCGGTGGTGAACATCTCCGGCAGGACAATCACATCGCGCCCGCTAATCCCTTCCAGTTGCACATCAAAATGGCGCAGGTTCGCCGGGCCATCCATCCACGCCAGCGGTTGTTGTAACAGCGTAATTTTTAAACCAGGCACAATCACCACTCCCCTTCAGACAGCATCGGCACACTGTAGCACGCCAAAAAACGAAAAAAACCCGCAGGGTTGCGGGTTTTGTCGAAGGAGGAGGGGAGCCGTCAGGCGCTTAGGCGGCTTCGGGCTTGCGCAGCTTTTCCGGCGTGTGGATCACCGGTTGGGTCGCCAGCGCATCCGGTTCAAAGTCATCGACGTTGATGGTGCGCAGACGGCTCGCTTCCGCTTTAATCAGCAGCGCCGCTTCATCCTGGTTAATCAGCCCGCTTGCCAGCGCCTGGTTAGCCAGATCGTCCAGACGGGTAAACGGCAGGTTTTTACCCAGCGATTTACAGATGCGCTGATGAATCGGGTCGGCGGCCATCACATCAACCAGCGCCTCTTCCAGCAGCCCGACCGGGTTGTGCTCGCTCGGAGTCAGGTATTGACCGCGACCGATGCGCGAACGGGTAGCATTTGGCGTTTGCAGGATCTTCGCCACTTTATGGTCAAGCCTGTCGGACGGCGCACGGTAGTGGCGACCGGTCGGGAAGATCACAAAGCTCATCATGCCCGCCACGAGACGGTTCGGGAAGTTCTCCAGCAGGTCGACCATCGCTTGCTCAGCCTGATAGAGCGCATCCTGCACGCCCCAGTGCACCAGCGGCAGATCCGCTTCCTGGCGACCTTCGTCGTCATAGCGCTTCAACACCGCCGAAGCGAGGAACAGCTGGCTTAACACATCACCCAGACGGGCGGAGATGCGCTCGCGGCGTTTCAGGCTGCCGCCGAGCACCGCCATTGAGATATCCGACAGCAGCGCCAGGTTGGCACTCAGGCGGTTCAGGTGTTGGTAGTAACGTTTAGTGGCATCCCCGGTCGGTGAGGCGCTGGTTAAACCGCGCGTCAGGCCGAGCCACAGGCTGCGCATCTCATTACTGCCGACATGGCCGATATGTTTAAACAGCAGCTTATCGAACGCATCAACGTCGTTGTTCTGCGCGGCGGCCATCTCTTCCAGTACATACGGATGGCAGCGAATTGCCCCCTGACCGAAGATCATCATCGTACGGGTGAGGATGTTAGCGCCCTCAACGGTGATGGCGATTGGCGCGCCCTGGTAAGCACGGGCGAGGAAGTTGCCTTCGCCGAGCATAATGCCTTTACCACCGGCAATATCCATCGCATCAATGATTGCCTGCTGACCACGGTGGGTACAGTGATATTTCACAATCGCCGACAGCACCGCCGGTTTTTCGCCGAGCATAATGCCGTAGGTGATCAGCGACGCTGCGGCGTCCATCACATAGGCGTTACCGGCAATACGCGCCAACGGCTCTTCGATACCTTCCATCTTGCCAATCGCCACTTTGAATTGACGGCGAATATGGGCGTAGGCACCAATGCCCAGCGCGACCGATTTCACGCCGCCCGTTGAGTTGGAGGGCAGGGTGATGCCGCGACCGACCGAGAGACACTCAACCAGCATACGCCAGCCCTGACCGGCCATTTTCGGGCCGCCGATGATGTAATCAATCGGTACAAAGATATCTTTCCCGCGCGTCGGGCCGTTCTGGAACGGAACGTTAAGCGGGAAGTGACGACGACCAATCTCCACGCCCGGCGTCGAGGTCGGGATCAGCGCACAGGTAATGCCCAGCTCTTCCGCGCCGCCCAGCAGTTTGTCCGGGTCGGAGAGTTTAAACGCCAGGCCAAGCACGGTGGCAATTGGGGCCAGCGTAATGTAGCGCTTGTTCCAGGTAAGACGCATGCCGAGCACCTGCTCGCCCTGCCACTCGCCCATGCAGACCACGCCGGTATCGGGAATAGCACCCGCATCGGAACCCGCTTCCGGGCTGGTCAGCGCAAAGCAGGGGATCTCTTGCCCACGCGCAAGGCGTGGCAGGTAGTGATCTTTCTGCTCCTGCGTGCCGTAGTGTTGCAGCAGTTCGCCCGGGCCTAAGGAGTTAGGCACGCCGACGGTGATCGACAGAATGCCGGAGACGCCGGAGAGTTTTTGCAGTACGCGAGATTGCGCGTAAGCAGAGAACTCCAGCCCGCCGTACTCTTTTTTGATGATCATCGCGAAGAAGCGGTGCTCTTTAAGATAAGCCCACAGCTCCGGCGGCAGATCGGCCATCTCATGGGTGATCTGGAAGTCGTTCGCCATGCGGCACGCTTCTTCAACCGGGCCGTCGATAAAGGCCTGCTCTTCTGCGGTCAGGCGCGGCTGCGGGTAGTTGTGCAGCTTTTTCCAGTCCGGGTTACCGCGAAACAGATCGCCTTCCCACCAGGTGGTACCTGCGTCGATGGCCTCTTTTTCCGTGCGCGACATCGGCGGCATCACTTTGCGGAAACCGCGGAACACCGGCGCGGAGATAAAGGATTTACGCATCGGCGTGAAGTTCAACGGCAGGAGGATAAGCGCCACCGGCACCAGCATCCAGAGAGACCAGATGCCCGCCAGCCCAAGGGCTGCGGTCCATGCCAGCAGGATCACGCTGCTGAGCAGCAGATTAACGCGGTGATAGAAGAGCACACCGAGCAGAACGAGCGTTGCGACAATACTCAAAATCATCATAACGAAAAGCTCCCTTCTTGTAGGAGGTCTGACCACTTGTGATGTATTGTTTGTAGTGGATGTCATTTCTTTTAGCAATGTGTTTACAAAATAATTACAACCTGGTTCACATTGTTGAGGTCGTTTTGCGCACGGAAAATGAAAACGGCGGCGGGAGCGGCGGCTTTAGCTTCTCGGCTGAAAGCCTATCCGGTACACTGCGCAGTGTTATTTACATTTATGCTGAAGGATATCCTCATGTACCAGGATCTTATTCGTAACGAACTGAACGAAGCGGCGGAAACGCTGGCGAATTTCTTGAAAGATGAAGCCAATATTCACGCTATTCAGCGCGCGGCGGTGCTGCTGGCCGACAGCTTTAAAGCCGGTGGCAAAGTGTTGTCCTGCGGTAACGGCGGCTCGCACTGCGACGCGATGCACTTCGCAGAGGAGTTAACCGGGCGCTACCGTGAAAACCGTCCTGGCTACCCGGCGATCGCCATCTCTGATGTCAGCCATATCTCCTGCGTCAGCAACGACTTCGGTTACGACTATGTATTCTCCCGCTATGTAGAAGCCGTTGGCCGCGAAGGCGACGTGCTGCTGGGGATCTCCACCTCCGGTAACTCTGGCAACGTGATCAAAGCGATTGCTGCGGCGCGTGAGAAGGGGATGAAAGTGATCACCCTGACCGGTAAAGATGGCGGCAAAATGGCCGGCACCGCGGATATTGAAATTCGCGTTCCGCACTTTGGCTATGCCGATCGCATTCAGGAGATCCATATCAAAGTGATCCATATCCTGATTCAGCTGATCGAAAAAGAGATGGTTAAGGCATAAAGCAGGCTTTTTATTTGCCCTGTTCAAGCCGGGCAGTGCTCAACGTTCCTGCGCTCAGGCGCGGTCATCGCGGCGCTGCCCGTGTCTGACGGGCTGCAACAATAACGCCTTCTCAGATTGAGGCGGTTGTGGAGGTGACTATGTGCGAACTGCTCGGGATGAGCGCTAACGTGCCGACCGATATCTGCTTTAGTTTTACCGGTCTCGTCCAGCGCGGCGGGGGAACCGGACCGCATAAAGATGGCTGGGGTATCACCTTCTACGAAGGCAAAGGCTGTCGCACCTTCAAAGATCCGCAACCAAGCTATAACTCGCCCGTCGCTAAGCTGGTGCAGGAGTACCCGATCAAGTCCTGCTCGGTGATAGCCCATATTCGCCAGGCGAACCGCGGCGAAGTGGCGCTGGAAAATACCCATCCTTTTACCCGTGAACTCTGGGGCCGCAACTGGACGTATGCCCACAACGGCCAGCTTACGGGGTATAAATCTTTGCAGACCGGCAACTTCCGCCCGGTGGGGGAAACGGATAGCGAAAAAGCGTTCTGCTGGATGCTGCACAAGCTGACGCAGCGCTACCCGCGCATGCCGGGCAATATGGGGGCGGTGTTTAAGTACATTGCGACGCTGGCGCTGGAGCTGCGTGAGAAGGGCGTGTTCAATATGCTGCTGTCGGACGGGCGCTATGTGATGGCGTTCTGCTCCACCAATCTCTTCTGCATTACCCGGCGCGCACCGTTTGGCGTGGCGAAGCTGCTGGATCAGGATGTGGAGATCGATTTTCAGCGTGAGACCACACCGAATGATGTGGTCACTGTGATTGCGACGCAGCCGTTAACGGCAAACGAAACCTGGCACAAGATTATGCCAGGCGAGTGGGCGTTATTTTGCCTCGGTGAGCGTATAGTTTGATGCCAGCTGTGGCTGCACGGAGGTAGCCAGCGGCTTGCTGACCACGTAGCGTCCATCCACCACGGCGACAATCGGCGGCTGGTGGGTGGCCGCGAAGTAGTCATACCCCGGCTTTAACTGCTTCCAGAAATCCGCGTAGGTCGAATATTTGTGACGCTGCATATTCGCATCGGTCATGCGGAACGGATAGATGTTCACCTGCACGCTCGGCTGGCCGAAAATCAGCGCCGCGGTAACAAACTGGAAGATCTCATCAATGCCGGTATCCGTCATGGCGTAGCAGCCGATGGAGACGCAGGCACCGTGAATCATCAGGTATTTGCCTTCATAACCGTGGGCGCGGTCAAAGTTGTTCGGAAAGCCAATATTGATCGCCTTATAGAAACGGCTGTCCGGCTTAAGCTGGCTGCGCTGCACCGAATAGAACCCCTCCGGGCTTTTAAAATCGCCCTGACGGCGTTTAGGCCCAAGGCCGCCGGAGTAGTTGCAGATTTTATAGCTGTCGAGCAGCTGATACTGTTCGCCCATCTTGACGTAGAGATCAAGGGTGCGCTCTTCTTTGAAGATCTGAATATAGACCGGCGACCCCATCAACTGCTGTTTAAAATCTTTGCTTACCGGCTTAGTGGCACTGTTGCTGCCAACCAGGCCAGCAAAGGAGACGCACGGGATCAGAAGCATCGCAATGAACAATGCGATTTTGCGCATACAACGTGTTTCCTTGATAAAACGGATACGACTTTGCCAGAACGGCAAAAGATGCCCAGAATTCGGACAATTCTGTTTTGAGCGCTCACATTAGCACTCCGACATTTTTTCGCAAGCCCCGAATAGCGGTGATTCCGCGCCTGTCGATCCTGTTGGTTGTCTTTTCGCCATCGCGCAAAAAGTGTTCTGTTTTGCCTTTCAACCACCTGCGCAATTTGGCGACGGCTATTATGAAAGTAAATGCTGAGAATTAAATAGCAGATTGCCCTCTTTTCAGCGGTTTCTCGGCTGGCTTCTCATTTGCCTGAAACGTGCTGTATACTTATCCAGTGTTCTGTGAGGGTGTACGCATGCGCAAAATCATACATGTCGATATGGACTGCTTTTTCGCGGCGGTAGAGATGCGCGACAACCCGGCCCTGCGCGACATTCCGATTGCCATTGGCGGCAGCCGCGTGCAGCGCGGCGTCATCAGCACCGCCAACTACCCGGCGCGTAAATATGGCGTGCGCAGCGCGATGCCGACCGGGATGGCGCTGAAACTCTGCCCGCACCTCACGCTGTTACCCGGCCGTTTTGATGCCTATAAAGAAGCCTCCCGCCAGATCCGCGACATCTTCTCGCGCTACACCTCACTGATTGAACCCCTGTCGCTGGATGAAGCCTATCTTGATGTGACCGACAGCCCGCACTGCTACGGCTCCGCGACGCTGATGGCGCAGGAGATCCGCCAGACCATCTTTAATGAGACGCAGCTTACCGCCTCGGCGGGCATCGCGCCGGTGAAGTTCCTCGCCAAAATCGCCTCCGATCTCAACAAGCCCGACGGGCAATATGTGATTACCCCGGCGGAGGTGCCGGCCTTTCTGCGCACGCTGCCGCTGAGCAAAATTCCCGGCGTCGGCAAAGTGTCGGCGGCCAAGCTGGAGACCCTTGGGCTGCGCACCTGTGAAGATGTACAGAGGAGCGATCTCGCCATGCTGCTTAAGCGGTTTGGCAAGTTTGGCCGCGTGTTGTGGGAGCGCAGCCAGGGGATTGATGAGCGGGAGATCAGCAGCGAGCGGCTGCGAAAATCCGTCGGCGTCGAGCGCACGCTGGTGGAGGATATTCATCAGTGGGAGGAGTGCGAGGCGATTATCGAGCGGCTCTACCCGGAGCTTGAGCGGCGGCTCTCGGTGGTGAAACCGGATCTGCGCATCGCCCGCCAGGGGGTGAAACTGAAGTTCAACGACTTTCAGCAGACCACCCAGGAGCATGTCTGGCCGTGCCTGAATAAAGAGGATCTGCTCGCCACCGCGCGCCAGGCGTGGGATGAGCGACGCAGCGGGCGCGGCGTGCGGCTGGTTGGCCTGCATGTCACACTGCTCGACCCGCAGCTTGAGCGCCAGCTGGTGCTGGGGCTGTAACCCTACCAGAATTTGCGGTGGTAATTTCCCGCCCGCTTCTCTATCATCCCCGGCGTTTATTCATTCCCTATTGACTGCAAAGGAGGTTCACCATGACACACCATGCCCTGATTTCTCTTTGCAGACCTCTCCAGGCTTAATTTCTTCCAAAACTTGCCCCTGGTTTCGTCTGCCAATTCCTTTTATTTCTCTACATATGGATTGGTATATGGGCAACTCTGTTTGTCATATCTCAGACGCGATCTCCTATATTGCGTCGGAAAACCTGTGGATCGAAGGTTCAGCGATCCAACAATTACACACCACTGCGGCACTGCCGGGTATGACGCGCGTCGTCGGCATGCCGGATCTTCACCCCGGCCGCGGCTACCCGATTGGCGCGGCGTTTTTCTCCACCGGGCGCTTCTACCCGGCGCTGGTCGGGAACGATATCGGCTGCGGCATGGCGCTGTGGCAGACCGACCTGGTACGGCGCAAATATAACGCCGATAAGGTCGAAAAACGCCTCAGCGCGCTGGGCGATAGCGCCTCTGCCGACTGGCTGGATGAAGCGGTGCCGGATGCGTGGCAAAACCACCCCTGGCGCGCCGCGCTGGGATCGATTGGCGGCGGCAACCACTTTGCCGAGCTGCAACAGGTCGATAGCGTGACCGATGCGGCGCTGTTCGCGCAAAGCGGCCTTGATGAGCAGCGCCTGCTGTTACTGGCCCACAGCGGTTCACGCGGACTGGGGCAGCAGATTTTGCGCCGCCACGTCGACGCCTTCTCGCACGCCGGGCTGGTGGAGGGGAGCGACGCGGCTCGCCACTATCTTGCCGAGCACGATGACGCGCTTAACTTTGCCCGTATCAACCGGGCGCTGATTGCGCGGCGCATTCTCGATCATCTCAACGCTGATGGCGAAGCGCTGCTCGATGTGGCGCACAACTTTGTTGAAGCCTGCATCGTGGGCGGTGAAGCCGGTTGGCTGCATCGCAAAGGGGCGACGCCGGACGGGCATGGCCTGGTGGTGATCCCCGGTTCACGTGGCGATCACAGCTGGCTGGTGATGCCGAAAGTGAGCGAGGTGAGCCTCTATTCGCTGGCGCACGGCGCGGGACGCAAATGGATGCGCACCGAGTGCAAAGGTCGCCTGTCCGGGAAATTCACCCCGGCACAGCTGGCGCGCACGCCGCTCGGCAGCCGGGTAATTTGCCGCGATCGTCAGCTGATCTATGAAGAAGCGCCGCAGGCGTATAAGTCGGTTGAGAGCGTGCTTGAGTGCCTGGTCGACGCCGATCTGGTGACGCCGGTTGCGCGCTTGCGCCCGGTGTTAACCCTGAAAGTGAGCGGAGGGGCGGGCGAATGAGACTGTTGCAACTCTCCTCCGCGCAGGGGCCTGATGAGTGCTGCCTGGCAGTAGGTAAAGCGTTAACGCGGCTGATGGAAGAGGCTGAGGCGCAAAAGGTATCGCTGGCGGTGATCGAAACGGAAGCGGCGCGCCAGCCGGGCGCCTACCGCTCGGTGCTGGTCTCCCTCGATGGCGAAAATGCGCAGGCGCTGAGTGCGCGTTGGTGCGGCACGGTGCAGTGGATCTGTCAGAGCCCCTATCGCGCCAATCATGCACGGAAGAACTGGTTTATCGGCGTGGCGGAGTTTATTCCGCAGACGGCGTTGCAGGATAGCGCGATTCGTTTTGAGACGCTGCGCTCATCCGGGCCGGGCGGCCAGCACGTGAATAAAACCGATTCCGCCGTGCGTGCCACGCATATTGCCACCGGCATTAGCGTAAAAGTGCAGTCGGAGCGCAGCCAGCATGCGAATAAGCGGCTGGCGATGCTGCTGATTTCACACCGGCTGGAGCAGGCGCAGGATGAAGAGCGCGCGGCGCTTAAGTCGGAACGCAGGCTGTTTCATCATCAGATAGAGCGCGGTAACCCGGTGCGCACCTTTAAGGGGCCAGGGTTTAAAGCGCAGTAAGTAAAGGAAGGAAAATGTCCGCGCCGGGCGGCGCGGACAGCAGGCTTATTTAGCCGGGATAGATTTCAGCAGTTCGGTAAGCAGGATCCAGTATTGGCCCACGCTTTCGATATGCACTTGCTCATCCGGCGAGTGCGGGCCGGTAATGGTCGGCCCAATCGACACCATATCCATCTCCGGATAGGGTTTTTTGAACAGACCACACTCCAGACCGGCGTGGATAATCTGAATGTTCGGCATCTTGTTGAACAGACGCTGATAGGTTTCACGCACCAGCGCCATCACCGGCGACTGGGCATCCGGCTGCCAGCCCGGGTAGCCGCCCTTCGGCGCAGTTTTCGCACCGGCCAGCGCACCCAGCGACTCCAGCATGCTTACTACATAATCTTTACCGCTATCGACCAGCGAGCGGATCAGGCAGATGATCTCTGCGCTCTCATCCTGCAACGTAACTACGCCGACGTTCAGCGAGGTTTCCACCACGCCTTTGGCAACGTCGGAGTTGCGGATCACGCCGTTCGGCGTGGCGTTCAGCAGGCGGACAAACGCATCGCGCGACTGCGCGGTCAGCGCCGCTTTGTCGCTGCTTACGCTGTCGACCAGCACCACCAGATTCTTCTCTTTCGCTTCCAGCTCGTTTTTCAGGATCGCCTGGTACTCATCCGCCAGGGATTTCAGCTGTGCGGCTTTATCCGCCGGCAGGGCGATCACGGCGAACGCTTCGCGCGGAATGGCGTTACGCAGCGTACCGCCGGTGAAGTCGAGCAGACGCAGATCCAGCTCGGCAGCATGGGCCGCCAGGAAGCGCGCCAGCAGTTTGTTGGCGTTGCCCAGACCTAAATGGATATCGGCACCGGAGTGGCCGCCTTTCAGCCCTTTCAGCGTCAGTTTGACGGTTTCAAAACCGGCAGGCACCGCTTCGCGGGTCAGGGGCAGGGTGGTGATGAAATCGATACCGCCCGCGCAGCCCATATAGATCTCACCCTCTTCTTCAGAGTCGGTGTTGATCAGGATATCTGCCTGTAACCAGTTGGGTTGCAGACCGAATGCGCCATCCATGCCCGCTTCTTCGGTCATGGTCAGCAGCACTTCCAGCGGGCCATGTTGCACGGTGGAATCTGCCAGCACCGCCAGCGCAGAGGCCATACCGATGCCGTTATCCGCGCCAAGCGTGGTGCCGCGCGCTTTTACCCACTCGCCGTCAACATACGGGCGAATCGGGTCTTTGGTGAAGTCGTGTTCTGTGTCGTTGTTCTTCTGCGGCACCATATCGAGGTGCGCCTGCAGCACGACCGGCTTGCGGTTTTCCATCCCGGCGGTAGCCGGTTTGCGGATCAGGATATTGCCCACCTGGTCGCGCTCTGCGTGCAGGCCTTGCTCTTTCGCCCAGCCCATAATGTGTTCGGCGAGCTGTTCTTCATGGTAAGACGGGTGCGGAATAGAGCAGATTTTGGCAAAAATATCCCACAGCGGCTGCGGAGATAGTTGAGACAGTTCAGACACGATGAGTCTCCTTAAAAGCGCCTGCGGACAGGTTGCGTGCAGGTCGCGGGTTAGATAAACGAATCGCAAGACCCTCTTGCGAGATGCGGTTGAGAATACCACTTTATGGCGACAGCGCGAGCACGGGATTGGGGAAAAAGCGGCGGCGATACCGGGTAACACTGGTTTTTAGCGCGTCAGATCTCTATAATCTCGCGCAACCTATTTCCCCCTCGAACACTTTTTAAGCCGTAAAACACAGGCTGGGACACTTCACATGAGCGAAAAATACGTCGTCACCTGGGACATGTTGCAGATTCACGCCCGCAAACTTGCTGCCCGTTTAATGCCTTCAGAACAGTGGAAAGGCATTATCGCCGTAAGCCGTGGCGGTCTGGTTCCAGGCGCGCTGCTGGCGCGTGAACTGGGTATTCGTCATGTCGATACCGTTTGTATCTCCAGCTATGACCACGACAACCAGCGCGAACTGAAAGTGCTGAAGCGCGCGGAAGGCGACGGCGAAGGCTTTATAGTGATTGACGATCTGGTGGATACCGGCGGCACCGCCGTAGCGATCCGCGAAATGTATCCGAAAGCACATTTTGTCACTATCTTCGCCAAGCCAGCCGGTCGCCCGCTGGTGAACGATTATGTGATTGATATCCCGCAGGATACCTGGATTGAACAGCCGTGGGATATGGGCGTAGCCTTCGTTCCGCCAATCAGCGGCCGTTAATCCCTCCTGTTGTACACACGCCCGGTTCTGCCGGGCGTTGTTCTTTTTGGCGCGTCACGGGTTACAATGCCCTCCGGTGAATTTTAAGGAGCTGCGCGCCATGCCCCAGTCAAATCTTAGCGAAACGCTGTTCAAACCCCGCTTTAAATACCCTGAGACCTCGACGCTGGTGCGCCGCTTTAACCCTGGCGTGCAGCCGCCCGTGCAGTCCGCGCTGGATGGCAAAAACGTGCCGCAGTGGTACCGGATGATCAACCGGCTAATGTGGATCTGGCGCGGCATCGACGCGCGCGAGATCCTCGAAGTGCAGGCGCGCATCGTGATGAGCCAGGCCGAGCGCACCGACGCGGAACTGCTCGATACGGTGGTCGGCTACCGCAATGGCAACTGGATCTATGAATGGTCCGCGCAGGCGATGAGCTGGCAGCAAAAAGCGATGCAGGAGACGGACAGTGCGCTGAGCGGCCGCCACTGGCTGCACGCCTCCAACTTATATAGCATCGCGGCCTATCCCCACATAAAAGGCGATAGCCTGGCCGAGCAGGCGCAGGCGCTGGCTAACCGCGCCTATGAAGAGGCCGCGCAGCGCCTGCCGGGCAGCATTAAAGAGCTGGAGTTCGCCATTCCCGGCGGCGCGCCGGTCACCGGCTTTCTGCATATGCCGGAAGGCGAAGGCCCCTTCCCGACGGTGCTGATGTGCGGCGGGCTGGATGGTTTGCAGATTGATTACTACACCCTCTATGAGCGCTACCTGGCCCCGAAAGGAATTGCCATGCTGACGCTCGATATGCCTTCTGTGGGCTTCTCTACTAAATGGAAGCTGACCCAGGACTCCAGCCTGCTGCATCAGCATGCGCTCCAGGCATTGCCGAACATTCCGTGGGTCGATCACACCCGCGTGGCAGCATTTGGTTTTCGCTTTGGTGCCAACGTGGCGGTGCGACTGGCCTATCTCGAAGCGTCGCGCCTGAAAGCGGTGGCCTGCCTCGGGCCGGTGGTGCATTCCCTGCTCAGCGAGCCGCTGCGCCAGGGCGATGTGCCAGAGATGTATCTCGATGTGCTCGCCAGCCGTTTAGGCATGCATGACGCTTCCGATGAGGCGCTGCGCGTTGAACTTAACCGCTACTCATTAAAAACGCAGGGGTTACTCGGCCGCCGCTGCCCGACGCCTATGCTCTCTGGTTTCTGGCAAAACGATCCCTTCAGCCCGGAGGCGGAGTCGCGCTTAATCACCTCTTCATCCAGCAATGGAAAGCTGCTCGACATCCCGTTTAACCCGGTTTATCGCAATTTTGACGCTGCGCTGAGAAAGATTGTTGACTGGATCAACCATCAGTTCGGTTAATACTTTGAGAATTTCCATTGATTTGGTAAAACAGTTGCATCACAAAAGGAGATCGCAATGACGTTACCAAGTGGACATCCGAGAAGCAGGTTGATTAAAAAGTTTACTGCGCTAGGACCTTATATCCGCGAAGAGCAGTGCGAAGAAAACCGTTTTTTCTTTGATTGCCTGGCAGTTTGCGTGAATGTGAAACCCGCGCCGGAAAAACGCGAGTTTTGGGGATGGTGGATGGAAATGGAAGCGCAGGAGAAGCGCTTTACCTACCGCTACCACTTTGGGCTCTTCGACAAAGAGGGGCACTGGAAACCCACCGCCATCAAAGACCAGGAAGTGGTCGACCGTCTGGAAAAAACGCTGCGCGACTTCCACGAGCGCGCGCGGACGCTGTTAGCCTCCCTTGAGCTGAAGCTTGAACCTGCCGATGACTTCAAAGAGAAGTTAAAACTCCCCGCATAACGCCCCCGATAAAAAATGCCCGGCTGCTCTTCGCACGCCGGGCATGAACAGGTATTAACCTGCTTTCTCCCATCTGACGGGAAAAAAATGCCCTCAACCGAGGGCATTTCATATAACGAGGGTCACTACAGGGTTTAGAACTGGTAGGTCACGCCAACGGCAACGATGTCATCGTCAGCCAGGGCCAGTTTGTTGTCGTCTTTGAGCTGGTTGATTTTGTAATCGACCATCGCCGAGAAGTTTTTGTTGAAGTAGTAAGTGGCACCAACGTCGATGTAGTTCACCAGATCTTCGTCGCCGATACCGTTTTCCATATCTTTGCCTTTGCTCAGCACGTAGCCCACGGACGGACGCAGGCCGAAGTCGAACTGATACTGCGCGACGGCTTCAAAGTTCTGCGCTTTGTTGGCAAAGCCCGAGCTAACCGTGGAACTAATCGGCGTCATGTTGTATGACACGGAGTAGAAGGTCGCCAGATAGACGTTGTTGGCGTCATATTTCACGCCAGCGGCCCAGGCTTCGGCATTCTGACCACGGCCCAGCCCCAAGGTGTTCTGCGCGTTGGTACGGTCAGAGTTGGCGTAAGCACCAATAATCGTGACCGGGCTACCACCGAAATCATAGGCCAGAGAAGTACCCCAGCCGTCGCCGTTTTGCTTGAGCACGGCGCTGCGGTCGTTTTCATTTTTACCCTGATACTGCAGGGTCATGTCCAGGCCATCCACCATGCCGAAGAAGTCGGTGTTGCGGTAAGTCGCCACGCCAGTGGTACGCTTGGTCATAAAGTTATCGGTACGGGTCAGCGAGTCGCCGCCGAACTCCGGGAACATATCGGTCACGGAGGCCACGTCGTACAGCACGCCGAGGTTACGACCGTAATCGATAGAACCAAAATCTTTGATTTTCAGACCGGCAAAGGCCAGACGGGTCCTCTGGCCCGAGGTGAGTTCGTCGTTGTTACCGGCGAATTCAGATTCCCAACGGCCGAAACCGGTCAGCTGGTCGTTAATCTGGGTTTCGCCTTTGAAGCCGAAACGCACGTAGGTTTTGTCACCGTCGTTTTTGTTGTCATCACTGAAGTAGTGCATGGCTTTCACTTTGCCGTACACGTCCAGTTTGTTGCCATTCTTGTTATAGACTTCCGCCGCGTGAACAGAAGAAGCCGATGCAACAACGCCCAGTACCATTAATGCCAGAGTGCTCTTTTTCATTTTGAATTCCTGATTGAACTAACGCGCCACTATTCGCTGGGCTCTCGCCCCGTGAAAAACAGGAAGGGTTGTAACGCTCTGAAATGAAAGATTTATGACAAAGTAAGAGTAATTTGAAAAAGTTATGTTTTTTTGTGTTTGCCATAAAATTGTCAAACTCTGCCGCTACGCTTGCTGATCCCGCGCAACAAAAAAGTGGTCGATTCACGCTGGCGGTTGGCAAGCGCGCTCACTCCTGTTACAACGTCTGATTACTAATAAACTTCTTATTTTTTCTAAAAACGGCAGAGAATCATGAGTGACAGCCAGACGCTGGTGGTAAAACTCGGCACCAGTGTTTTAACAGGCGGTTCCCGTCGCCTGAACCGCGCCCATATTGTGGAGCTGGTGCGCCAGTGCGCGCAGCAGCACGCCGCCGGGCATCGCATTGTAATCGTTACATCCGGCGCTATCGCCGCCGGGCGTGAGCACCTGGGCTACCCGGAACTGCCCGCCACCATCGCCTCAAAACAGCTGCTGGCGGCCGTCGGGCAGAGCCGCTTGATTCAGCTCTGGGAGCAGCTCTTCTCCATTTACGGTATTCATATTGGTCAGATGTTGCTGACCCGTGCCGATATGGAAGACCGCGAACGCTTCCTCAACGCCCGCGACACGCTGCGCGCGCTGCTTGATAACAACATCGTGCCGGTGATTAACGAGAACGACGCCGTGGCGACCACGGAGATCAAAGTCGGCGATAACGATAACCTCTCGGCGCTGGCGGCGATTCTGGCCGGAGCCGATAAGCTGCTTTTGCTGACCGATCAACAGGGGTTGTTTACCGCCGATCCGCGCAACAACCCGCAGGCGGAGCTGATTAAAGATGTCTACGGCATTGATGACGCGCTGCGCGCTATTGCGGGCGACAGCGTTTCCGGCCTCGGCACCGGCGGCATGGGCACAAAGTTACAGGCCGCCGACGTTGCCTGCCGCGCCGGTATCGAGACGATTATTGCCGCAGGCGGCAAGCCCGGCGTGATTGCCGATGTGGTGAGCGGCACGCCGGTCGGCACGCGTTTTCATGCCCAGACTTCGCCGCTGGAGAACCGTAAACGCTGGATCTTCGGCGCACCGCCTGCCGGTGAGATCTCCGTTGATGAAGGGGCGACCGCCGCCATTCTTGAGCGCGGAAGTTCGCTGCTGCCGAAAGGGATTAAAAGCGTGACAGGCAACTTCTCCCGTGGGGAAGTGATCCGCATTTGTAATCTGCAGGGGCGCGATATCGCCCACGGCGTAAGCCGCTACAACAGCGATGCGCTGCGCCGGATTGCCGGCCACCATTCGCAGCAGATTGATGAGATTCTGGGCTATGAGTATGGCCCTGTCGCGGTGCACCGCGACGATATGATCACCCGTTAAGGAGCAGAGGTATGCTGGAACAGATGGGCATCGCGGCGAAAGCTGCGTCGTACAAGCTGGCATTGCTCACAAGCCAGGAAAAAAACCGCGTGCTGGAGAAGATTGCCGACTATTTAGAGGCGCAGTCCGAGGCGATTTTGCTGGCTAACGAGCAGGATCTGCAGGAAGCGCGCAGCAATGGTCTTAGCGAGGCGCTGCTCGACCGCCTGGCGCTCAACCCGGCGCGGTTAAAAAGCATTGCCGACGATGTGCGCCAGGTATGCAAACTCGCCGATCCGGTCGGCCAGGTGATTGATGGCGGCGTGCTGGACAGCGGGCTGCGCATCGAGCGCCGCCGCGTGCCGCTCGGCGTAATCGGCGTGATTTATGAAGCGCGCCCGAATGTTACCGTGGACGTCGCCTCCCTGTGCCTGAAAACCGGCAACGCCGCGATCCTGCGCGGCGGGAAAGAGACCTGGCGCACCAACGCCGCGACGGTGAAAGTGATTCAGCAGGCGCTGGAGGAGTGCGGTTTACCGGCGGGCGCGGTACAGGCGATTGAGAGCCCGGATCGCGCGCTGGTCAACGAGATGCTGCGTATGGATAAGTACATCGACATGCTGATCCCGCGCGGCGGGGCAGGGCTGCATAAGCTCTGCCGCGAACAGTCAACGATCCCGGTTATCACCGGCGGTATCGGCGTCTGCCATATCCTGGTCGACGAGACGGCAGAGATCGCCCCGGCGCTGAAGATTATCGTCAACGCTAAAACCCAGCGCCCGAGCACCTGTAACACCGTCGAGACGCTGCTGGTGCATCAGGGCATTGCCAGCACCTTTTTACCGGCGCTCAGCCAGCAGATGGCGGAGAGCGGCGTGACGCTGCACGCGGACGAGCAGTCGCTCGCCCTGTTGCAAAGCGGCCCGGCGAAGGTTGAAGCGGTAAAAGCGGAGCAGTATGACGATGAGTTTCTGTCGCTGGATCTGAATGTGAAGATCGTCGCCGATCTCGATGATGCGATCGATCATATTCGCCAGCACGGCACGCAGCACTCCGATGCGATCCTCACCCGCACCCTGCGCAACGCCAACCGCTTTATCAACGAGGTCGACTCTTCAGCGGTGTATGTGAACGCCTCGACGCGCTTTACCGACGGCGGTCAGTTTGGCCTCGGCGCGGAAGTGGCGGTCAGCACGCAGAAGCTGCACGCGCGCGGCCCGATGGGTCTCGAAGCACTGACCACCTATAAGTGGATCGGTTTCGGTGACGATACCATTCGTGCGTAAATAAAGTCGGGTGATGCAAAAGTAGCCGTTTGATTCACAGGGGCATTGACGCATCACCCGCTTAGTTTTAACCTTCTAACCCGTGATTCACGCTCGTGGACACCTCGCAGGGCCGATATAGCTCAGTTGGTAGAGCAGCGCATTCGTAATGCGAAGGTCGTAGGTTCGACTCCTATTATCGGCACCACTTCAAAACTTTCCCGGTCTACCGAAATCAACCTAAGCCCGTATGCTGAGGTTTCTAATATGTTTACGCCAGCGCGAAATGTAATGGTGTTGATATCTTATTCATGCTCCTTTGAACATTTCTTCGAAATCGGCACCGCTTAAATCTGGGGAAGCACAAAGCATATCTCGCGCAAGTGCGCGCCTGCGGTTGAGTAAAGCATCCAACGTTTCTTCAAACGTTGTGACATCGTTGTCCGTGACCGTCGGATAATACACATACACATCTTTTGTCTGCCCAATACGATAGGCGCGATCGGTCGCCTGATCTTCCTTCGCCGGATTCCAACAGCGAGTGAAATGAATAACGTGATTGGCTTTCTGGACATTAATTCCGAAGCCAACTGCTACTGTGGAAAGAATAATCACGCCAAAGCCCGGTTGAGCCTGAAAATCATCAATCAACCGCTGGCGGCTATTCTGGCTCTGGCTTTTGGTACTGGTATCACCATTAATAATTACCGGACGTAAACCGAATCGCTGCTGAATAGCATGCTGAATTTCTCGTTGCAGATTGCGAAGCTCTGTAAAAATAATCACTTTGTCTTTACTGGTATGTTTTATTTCATCCAGCTTATTCAGCATCCAGTTAAGCTTCGGTGAGCTTTCTCGATAGCGTGGCTCGGGACTAACGACTGCCGGATGTGCACAAATGAGTTTTAACCGCTGTAATAACCCCAGCATCCCCGCCCCTGCCTGCTGCATTCCCTCGCTCAGGGCCTGTTGTTGCTGCCAGTTGGCAACCGAAGAGAGATACAGTTGCTTTTGAGGTGCGGAAAGAGGGAGTCGCTTACAATCGGCCACTTCAATTTTTTGCGGCAAATCCCGTGCTACCTCTTCTTTAGTTCTGCGCAATGTTTGAGGTTCAATCAACGCTCGTAAACTTTCTAGTCGTTCCGTATCACGGCCCGCTTCGTTTTCGATAGGGCGAACATAATATTTGCCAAATTCATTGAGCGCCCCTAATAAGCCCGGTTGTGCGAAATCAAACAGGCTCCACAAATCTACAAGGGTGTTTTCGACAGGAGTACCTGTACAAGCTACTTTGAACCTGGCTTGAACTGCGTTGGCGGCATGTGTGATTAACGCAGCAGGATTTTTTATTTTTTGCGCCTCGTCGCATACCATGATGGACCAGGGTTGGCGTGCCAGAGAAAACTCTTGATCGCGAAGCGTTTCGTAGGTTGTCAGTATGATTTTTGCCTCACCTTGCCAGCCAGGTTTAAGCAGATTTTTGATCCCTTGGGATTGCAGATGAACAGGAATAGCCTGTTTGGGATATTTCACCGCTTTAATGGTCTCGCCATACAACTTCAGCACCTGTATTCCTGAGGTATAGAAGAAGTTTTCCAGCTCACGTTCCCAGTTATCTAATAGTGAGACAGGGGCAACAATGAGACTTGGTGGCTCGTGGGGAAATTTTTCAATGAACCATACGAGGAAGCTTAGAATTTGCAGCGTTTTCCCCAGCCCCATATCATCCGCCAGCAGGCAGCCTGCAGTTTCCTCTGGAGAGCGCAGGAAGAGTTGTTGAAGCCAGGCCACACCCTCACGTTGATGATCTTTGAGTTGGATTTTCTCTTTAAGGCACAACGGAATTTCAGGTTCTGCATGACGGGCATTGAGGAGCGAATCGCGACGCTGTTTGATATAAGCCGCTTCTTCAATATTCTGCTCAATTTTGAGTACGGCCCGCGTCGTTTTATCTGCAACGTTATTTTGAGAGTCATCCACAGTGTTCTCTTGCTTTTGCCAATTCTTAATAAACGTTTTGGCTGCTTCAAGCGGCAGTGGTTTATCATTCCATGGGGCGATGATCTGTGCTTCACCAGCAATTTCTGCCTGAGTAATTCTTTGCTGTAGTTGATCGAGATGATGGAGATTTTCACGTTGCCAACCAGCCAGTGTTTCGACTGAAAATTTCGAGAAATCGATGTCATCGGGCAGCCAGTTTTCACTTCGCGCTTTGGTCAGCCAGGGCGAGGATATTTTTTCAAATTCACCAATACCAATCACCCGATCGCCATACTTAGCAATATCCAGCACATCGCTAAATTCTTTTCCTTCAATCTCTTGCTGCCAGCGAGTGAGTAAGGCCTGGCAATCGTGCCACTGCTGTTCAGTAAATTGGCTTAATTCCAGTTCGTAACCTTGCCAGGCGCCTGCTGGCATCTTTGCTGCGACGCTGATACCGAGTTGCTGTAGAAACTTTTCAAGCTCCCAGGGGCCGGAGAATACAAATGTGACCTCAGGCTGCGGAATCGGTGAAATAGGTTCAAGTATCAGCATAACTTCCGAGATCTTATTCTCAGCACTCTGCTGGGGTATTAACCTGAAATGATGAAAGAAGATTCTCGCATCAAACAGTGCCTGCTCATGTTCTTCCGGAGCGATAACATCCGCGGCATCTTCGCCCAAAAAGGTATAGGGATTGCGAACAAAGGAAAGCGCTTCGCTTCCCGCTACTCGACGACCGGGAATTGAATGTATGGAATTCAGGACTTCTTTCACTTCGGGAGTGATGATGACATGGCTGAGTTCGCCATTTGCTCCGGGGATGCGGTAGCTATCGTGTACCTGCGAATTCTTGTCGAAACTGCCTAGCCAGTTATCTGGCTGATCATCAAAATGAGGTTCAATTTCAATAACAGCAGTATCGGCAACCGTTGCTTTACGCAGACGTAATGACAATGAGGTGGGTTTAACGACTCGCGTTTTATCTAAATAATCATCAAATTTTGCGGCTGCTTTTTTTGCACATTTGCGGATAGTAGCCCATCCCAACTGGTTAGTAGTTTCACCAGGAGCCTGGGTTTGTTGGGCATTAAGTTGTTCTGTTGCTTGTAATAGCGCCCAGTTTTCCCGCGATAACAAATGCTGCTGATTTTCGTAGGTAAAAATGGCACCAGTCCGACTGAAATGGATGGGGCGAAGGGCAGGAAGCGTGGCCCATTCAGCAATCCAGACACGAAAGTCGTTATCGCTTAATGCTCCACGTGAACACAGGCTTGCTCGTAAAGGCAGTACATCAGGTACCCCAATAAGAGGCAAGCTACTGGCATGTTCTTCATCATCGAGCAGGCGATACATCGCTTCCCAACTTAATAACCATCTGTCTGTAAGCGATATCAGATAGTCTTCTTCAGCCAGTTGCTCCAGCCAGGATGCCAGCGCCCAAAGCTGTGAGTATTCAACTAACGACAGTGGGAAGCTGAGTCCACTCTCCTCGATTTGGTACTGATTCTTCAGATGGCGTTCTATCTGCTGACGGTTTCCCGTCAGTTTACTTAGCAGACGTTTAAGCATTATTTGATCCAGTAACGATGCTGTTCTTTAGCCACAGGGGCGAATCCGAGTCTTAGCAACTCTTTTTCCACTGTGTCGTTGGGAGATTTGAGCTGTATAGATAAACCCCCACCTTTTGGGCGATTATCGCTGACGGTGCATGAAGTATTTTCTACCAAGCGCTGTATTGCCGTATCACGCAATGGATTGATGATTTTTATATTAGATACAGAGGCGGGAGAGGGCGCTTGTTTATCAACAAATTTAACCGGTTCTTCCGCCATCCAGCGAATACCCAGCTTGCGCAGTTCATCTTCGTATTTCAGCATCCAGCCGGTGAGTCTATGTTTTGTATATTCATTGGCCGGAGGGAAATGGGTAAGAGGCTTACGGCATATATCCTTGTCCTTAAGGTGGAGTTTAATATCAAGTATTTTTGATTCGGGATTAAATGGTGCCCTGCCTACAGGGTAGTAGTACATTGCGTTACCTGTTCCAGAAAACTCCACAAAAATATAATCGTTAATCTGCATGATCATGGCGTTATCAAAACTACGACCACTACGTAAATGGCTCAACCGCCCTTTATTCTCGTCGCGGAATTTCACAAAATCGCTGCTACGATCGTGCAAGGCATCAGGCCCCATCACGATGCGGGTGAATCCCATTTGGTTGGCGAAACGCAGCCAATAGTGGAGTCGTGCCTGATCGACATCACCATTGCCACGCAATAGCTCGAAGAAATGCATCAAATCCTGTTTAGCCAGCCAGCCTCGCACCATTGCTGCGACGGCTTCTGAAACATATTGATGCCACTTATTCTGCTGGCTTTTCAGTTGCGGGTTATCCCAGTATTCCAGTGCAGCTTGTTTTAAAGCTGAATGAGCCTGATCCCGATAAGTGGAGTGATAGTAACGGGTCAGTATTGCCGTCATGATGTCATCGCGAAAACGTACCCACTGTGCCGCAAGGCCCAATAGCCAACTGATTTTCTCCAGATATTGAGGATCGTCCAGAGTATCAAGCTGCGCCAGCAGCACCGTGAAAATACGCTTCCACAACCAGCTGCTATCAGGAATTTGCGCTATTTTTTCTAATGATGACAGGGAATTGCTTTCACCGGAAAGTAGCTGCTGGGATATCACGCCGCCAGCCTGAGGCGTAAAAATGTCGTGATAAAACTCTATGGTTTTCATCCACGACTTTTCTCTGCGGATGGTGGCTTTTACCACTGAGTAACCTTGGGCAATATGACTACGCAGCACACACCAGTGCGGGTTTTTTTCAGGAGACTCGTGCCTGTAAGCAAAATAACTTGAGCAGAGTGCCGCCCAGTCCTTGCGCTTCAATTTTTTAGACTCAATCTGTTTTTTTATAGCACTGTCTACAAGGGGGAAGAATGTATCATCCTCCAGTAATACTGGCCGGTCGGGGTATAGCGGGTCATTATCGGCGAGGCCATAAAACACCATCCGCCACTCACGTTCGTTCAACTCTTCTGCAAGACGAAAACGACGCAGGGCTGCCAGGCGCATTTCATGTGGAGGTGCAGGGATTCTATCTGTTTTTTCAAAACGCTTTTCCATATCGCGGCCAGCAGAAGCTAGCGCGTCAAAATCATTACGCAGATAATCATCACCCTGTTGGCTGGAAGATAGCTTCGCTGCAATACGCTGAGATAAAGACTTCAGTGCGGGTGTCATTGTGGCATTACCAGCTGGCAAACTTCTTTATTAACGACCGGAGGAAAATCCACCTCTTCGGCCCCATTACGTTTATCCTTAAGCCCGAAGAACTGCATGCGCAATTCCACGCGGCGGCTGGCTTCTTTGCTCTCTTTCGCATTATTAAATGAGACACCACCAGCAAGGAAAAGCTTACGGATTTGTATCTGTTGCTCTGTAGAAATGTTTTTTTGCAGAGGGCTGCGGCTATCGAGCAAACTGCACATAACCCATTCAGATCGCTGGAGAGAGAGATGTAAATTGTAGAGATAAGAGCCATCAGTGTCGGTGAACCCTTCAATGACGATCTGCTTAAACCACTTTTTGCCCTCTTCACTGTCGGAAGCTTCCAGCACCAGCGGAACAACATCCTGCAGTGCTTTTTGCCCTTCAGCATTCAGAAAAAAACGGTTGTGGTCAAAACGCCCGGCTTCACCAAAGCTAATACGGTTATCATGGCAATCTACCACGATGGTTTTGTTCACAGTGCGGGCATGAAGCTCCAGGCGCTCACATAACTTGGCAATATCCTGTCCTCTGACTTTTTCTCCTTGCTCCGCACGCTGAATGCGCTGGGTAACGGAACTTAACGATGCCACCATAACCACCAGGAATAACACCATCATGGCGGTCATCAGGTCGGCATAGGAGATCCAGAATGGTTTTTCTGCTTCATCACTGCGGCGCTTTTTAACGCCAAATGCATTTCCAAACATCAGCAGTCACCCCTCAGGCACGAACGCGTGACAGAACATCGTCAAGCTCACTGACGCTTTCTCCGATCTGTTCGACAGAGCCTGCAAGCAGATTTGAGGCTTTCGCCATTTCAACGTCCAGTTTGCCCAGTGTTTTATCCAGGCTGCGTGAAACACCTTCTGAAAAGTCTTCAAAACCTTTTCCGAGCACGTCGCTGACATTTTCCATGAAAGTCTGCGCTTCCCGATTATAGCTCTGTAACCGCTCACCATGCTGCTTGAGATCGGTAATGAACTGACTGCGGGTAGTCTGTTCAGACTGGGTATTAGCTGCGAGCAATTCCAGCATGGCGATGGATTTGCTGACGGCTTCCCTGTTGTTTCTGTAATCGGCAACTACCGAGGTCAGTTCACTGGAGGCAAGGGAGAGCGATGAACCCGCCGATTGTGCTTTATTGAGTACGTCAGCAGTAAGGTGATTGGCTTTTGAGACTTCATCACCTGCGTGTTCAAAGCGTTCGGCTGCAAGGCGCATTTTGTCCGCGCCGTTTTGCATATCCTGCATCTGCCGGTTAGTTTGCTCTGCGAGCTTGTTGAGCGTTTCCGTCATCCCTTGATGCTGCATAGCAACAGTCTCAATCAGCTGTTTAATCTGATCGTCCACTTCACTCATCACTCGCTGCGTCTGTTCGTGTAGAGACTGCTGGTTCGCTTGCTGATTTGCAGATATCTGTTGCTGACCCTTATCAATTTGACCAAACAGACTGCCCAACTGCTCACCCAGTGCTTCGACAGAAGTCGCCATTTTCTCCATTGTTGCACTTTGGCCCTGCTGCACTGAATTCTGGATGGCTTCAATAAAGGCAGACATGTGTTCTGCCTGGGCTTTTTCACGCGCCTCGCTGTCGGCAAACATTTTCTCAAGCTGGCGCGCCATGCGTTCGCCAGCGCCTTCGCCTTCAGCACCAATTTTGGCGACAGAGGACTGTAAGCTGGTAAGCATGTCATTCATGCCAGCCTGCATGGCCTGTTGGCCTGATTTCATTTCAGAGAGAAGTTGTTCAATTAACTGTGCGCTACCCTGGCGGGAATCGTCGCTGACCTGACGCATATCCTGTAGCAGGGCGGAGAACCCGCTTTGCATCGTCTGGATCGCACCGACGGTTTGCCCCATCATTTCGTTGAGATTGGTAAACTGCTGACCAAAGGTGGTATCAAGCTTCGCCATAAACGCGGTCAGCACATCCTGCAGCATGTTCTGTACCATGCCACTTTGATCGCCGCTGGCGGTCTGAACTGCACCCGCAATTTTATCCAGCGGTGACTTCAGGCTATTTTCAATTGCGCCGCTCACCTGGTCGGCAAACTGTGCGCCTGATTCGCGATAAGTGTTACTCAATGTATTCGCGAGACGTTCATTTTCAACTTTCTGACTTTCGGCGAGATGTAGCAACATGTCGCGAAGATCGGTGACCAGGCTCTCTTTCAGGTGACGTGCCTGGGTTGCGCTTTCATTACTG
This sequence comes from Kosakonia sp. HypNH10, assembly GCF_029850615.1. Taxonomy (NCBI): domain Bacteria; kingdom Pseudomonadati; phylum Pseudomonadota; class Gammaproteobacteria; order Enterobacterales; family Enterobacteriaceae; genus Kosakonia; species Kosakonia sp. HypNH10. Next base: position 1,212,903 of record NZ_JAOTIU010000001.1, on the reverse strand, counting down.
GATTTTACTAGCGAGGCAAGGTACTCCGCACTTACGCCGCTGTCATAGAGGGAATCTAGTGCCGCGGTGAATTTTTCGAGATTTTTATAGCAACTTGCAATAGAGAACTTTTCCAGCCAAGTAATAACGATCGAGAAGAAAATGGCGAAGGCAGAGCCGAGGAAGGCGTAAAGCACATCGTGCAGAAGATTATTGACGCTGCTGGTGACTTGCTCTGGCGTGCTGGGGTCAAAGTGGTTCAGGCCAATCATCAGCCCATAAAATGTCCCTATAATACCCACACCAGTGAGAATTCCGGGTAGATGCTTAAAGAATTCGGTATTAAGAGGAATATCCACCAATTGTTGTTCAGAGAAAAAGCTGGCGCTCGGAGCAGTTGCGCGAATTTTAACAATTTTTTCTTCGCTGCCGACCAGTTCACTCTGGGGATGCAAGGATTCGGAAAACTCACTCCAGGCGTGCTTAAACTCGGGCTGAACCAATAAATTTTTTAGCAGTTCACGCTGGTTCTCAAGCTTATCATTTGCAATGTTATTAATTTCGTATGTGTATTTTTTCAAGCGGTTAACAATTTTAACCGACCTGGATAAATAAAAGATAATAAACAGGATGAAAGCGGTAATGACGAAGCCGATAACAGTTATTGGCACCATATGAGGCTGCACAGAAGTTAGTGACAATAAAATGGAATTAAGCCAGGACATAGTTTCACCTGTAAAATATTAAAAAAAAGATACGATTAAATAACCATCGACCACATTTTGATTACCTTTAATCAAAATTTATCTGCAACTTCTTACTCTTAACATCCATCCATTTTTCGTTTCTATATTGCAGAACAGCCTCTGCTGCTCGAGTGGCGGCTGCGAATGGAGGTGAAAAGGCTGATGTAAGCCAACAGAACGGCGGTCTAGTTTCCTATTATTCGCCAAACAAATGCAAATTTCTTTGTGCCGCGTCGTTTTTAATCCTATTTGTTCGGAGTATCATTTTGCGAGATAGATTCCAAAACCGAATTTGCGATAGGGTTGTTTTGCACTGTCGCTGCGATCAACGTAAAGGATTTTCATGAACAACGCTGAGCAACAGCTCCTGAACGAACTGGATAACAAATTCTGGAAGGCCGCAGACAAACTGCGCGCCAACATGGATGCAGCTAACTACAAACATGTTGTGAGCTATACGCAATCTGTTAATCAAAAATCCAACACCCAGCACAATCTCGAGCTTATTTACTGAGCGGTGCTGCTCAATTTTCGCACTTCTCCTTGCCTGGCAAAGCATCAGCCGTGCCTTCATAACCCCAATCTTCAATTCAGTCTTAAGCGTTTACCTCAATGGACATGAACCAGAAGCACATCCAATAAAGAAAATCGATATTTGATATATCTTTTTTTATATAAACCTACTAATTCAAGTAGCCAAATGACGACAAATAACCAATGCTAACACCTACCAGAAATGCTAATACCATATTATTAATTAACGCTGCCATATCACTGAACTTTTATATCTACTGCGACACACCTCAACATTCTCCAGAATATATCCTGAACTAAAGTTAAATTAAAAAGTGCATTATCTATTTGCCTCATCGAGTATTGCCTTTTTAATTAATCCATAAGAAAATACTTAGAAATCATTATTAAAAGCAACTTAACCAAAATTATATTGGTCGGGTGACCTATGTTTTCTTCAGGGATGAAAAAAGTGCGTTATTTCTTGCTGTTTATATTATTTATTTCTGCGGCACAGGCTGCGCCATTATCGCCGGCTGATCGGGATGCGGTGCGTCAGCAGCAGGAACAGCTGCTGCGCCAGAGCCAGCAGCAGCGCGATGAGCTGGAGCGAAGCACGCCGCTGCCGCAGCAGGAGGCACGCACGCCTGACGGCAAGGCTCAGGGGCCCTGTTTTACCATCCACACCATCACCCTTTCAGGCGTCACGCTTATCAGCGCGAAAGCGCAGCAGAAACTGATCTCTCCGTGGCTGAATCAATGCCTGGATATGGCAAAAATCACCGAATTAACCACCGCCATTTCTGACTGGTATATCAGCCGTGGCTATATCACCAGCCGCGCGTTTCTTACTGAGCAAGATCTGTCGCAGGGTGAATTACGCCTGGTGGTAATGGAGGGGAAGTTAAGCCATATCCGCCTCGACGGTGAATCGCCGCGCATGCTGAAAATGGTTTTCCCCGGTCTGGAAGGCAAGGTATTAAACCTGCGGGATATTGAGCAGGGGATGGAGCAAATAAACCGTTTGCGCAGCAACCCTGTGCAGATAGAAATAGTCCCGGATACCGAGCCGGGATATTCCATCGTTAACCTCACCGCCACGCCGGAATTTCCGTTAAGTGGTTCTCTCTCGCTCGATAATAGCGGGCAGAAGAGCACTGGCGAGAAGCAGTTAAACGGTTCACTGAGTGGAAATAACCTGCTGGGGCTGGCTGATAAATGGTTTGTCAGCGGCGGGCGCAGCAGTGACTTTGCCACCGGATATGATGCGCAAAGTTTCCAGACCGGCGTCAGCGTGCCTTATGGTTACGGCCTGCTGGATTACAGTTACGCCTGGAGTAACTACCGCACCACCATTATGAATCAGGGTTTTCCATGGATTTCGACGGGTGACACCAAAACCCATCGGCTGAATGGTTCATGGGTGGTGTTTCGTAATGGCGATATCAAAACCGCGCTCTCGGCGGGCGTAACCCAGCGCTCCAGCCGTAACTGGCTTAACGACGCGCCGCTGAAAAGCAGCACCCGCAACCTCTCCAGCCTTCAGCTTGGTATCAACCACACACAGAAAATGTTCGGCGGTGTAGCCACTTTCAACCCCGGTTACAGCCACGGTATGCCGTGGTTTAACGCTGAAACCGATGAAGAGAAGATCGGTGATGTGCCGCGCGCAGAGTTCCGTAAATGGAACCTGAACGCCAGTTTCCAGCGCCCGGTAACTAATGATCTTATGTGGCTTACCAGCCTGTACGGGCAGTGGTCGCCGGACCGGCTTTATGGCAGCGAACGGCTGACCCTCGGTGGCGAAAGCTCCGTTCGCGGCTTCAAAGAGCAGTATCTCTCCGGCGATAACGGGGGTTACTGGCGCAACGAACTCAACTACCCGCTGTTTACCCTGCCGGTGCTCGGGCAGATCAGCGCCACCGTCGCGCTGGACGGCGGCTGGCTGGAAAAAGATCGCTTCGACAAGTTCGCCTCGGGCACGCTGTGGGGAACGGCGGCATCGCTTAGCAGCGCCGGGCGCTGGTTCGCAAGTCAAATCACAGTAGGGACGCCACTCGCCTATCCCGACTGGCTGGGGCCGGATCATCTGACGCTTAACTGGCGTGTTGCGGTGACATTTTAAGGAAGAAGGCAATGGATACTGTCAAACCTGTTCGTTTCTCACAACGCGCGCTGAGCTGGCTGATCATCAGCCTGCTGGTCTGGCAGCCCGTTGCGCCTTCCTTTGCCGCGGCCATCACGCCGAATAGCCCGGCCACCATGGACAAGGCCGCCAATGGCGTGCCGGTGGTTAATATCGCCACGCCTAACGGCGCGGGTATTTCCCATAACCAGTTCAAAGATTACAACGTAGGTGCCGAGGGGTTAATCCTCAATAACGCCACCGGTCAGCTTACGCAGACGCAGCTGGGCGGGCTTGTCCAGAACAACCCGAACCTGCGCGCAGGCCAGGAAGCGCGCGGCATTATCAACGAAGTCACCGGCGGCAGCCGTTCCCAGTTGCAGGGTTATACCGAAGTAGCCGGGAAAGCGGCGAATGTGATGGTCGCCAACCCGTATGGCATCACCTGTAATGGCTGCGGCTTTATCAACACGCCGAATGCAACGCTCACAACCGGTAAACCGCAGTTTGACGCGGCGGGCAACCTCTCTGCGCTGGAGGTGAGAAAAGGCACCATTACGGTGGAAGGGAAGGGGCTGGACGCCAGCGCGAGCGATGCGCTGTCGCTGATCTCGCGCGCCACCGAAATGAACGCCGCGATCCATGCGAAAGCGTTAACGGTAACCGCAGGCGCTAACCGTGTCGATGCCAGCGGAAACGCCACACCGATTGCTGGCGAAGGCGCGGCCCCGGTCGTGGCGGTAGATACCGGCGCACTCGGCGGCATGTATGCCAACCGTATTCATCTGGTCTCGACCGAAAAAGGCGTCGGGGTGAACCTCGGCAACCTGGCCGCGCGGCAGGGCGATATCCGGCTTGATGCCAACGGGAAAATGGTCATCCGGGAGAGTGTCGCCAGCGGATCGTTAACCGCGAGCGGCGAGAGTGTGACGCTGAACGGCAGCCACCAGACGGGCGGCAATATGATCATTGCCGGGACGCAGGCGGTGGCCCTGAACGGCAACCAGGTGGCGAAAGGGACGCTGGAGGTTAAGGCAAATAGCCTTACCCACAGCGGAACCTCTACGGCGAATCGCATCGCGTTGACCGGCCAGCAGACGCTTACCAACAGCGGCTCGCTGGTGGCGGAAGAGCTGGCGCTGGGTGCGTCGCACATTACCAACAGCGGGAAACTTCAGGGCACCCAGGCTCTGAATCTCAACACCACTCAACTGGATAACCTGGCGAGCGGCACGCTTTACTCCGCGCAGGATCTTTCTCTTACGCTGCCGCAACTCAACAACCAGGGCACGGTGCAGGGGCGCTCACTCAACCTGACCGGCGATGTGCTGCACAACAGCGGCACGTTGCTGTCGCAAAGCAATACGCAACTGAAGATCGGGCAACTGGATAACCAGGGAACCATCGCAGCAAAACAGCAACTCACCGCCGAAACCAGCTGGCTGAATAACGGCCAGAGTGGGCAGTTGCAAAGCAACGGTAATATCCGGCTCGGCGCTGATAATGCAGTGCTGAACGGCACTCAGCAGGCGAACGGGGCGCTGGAGGTTACGGCGAACACGCTCCAGCACACCGGCAAATCCAGCGCCAGCGCGATCAACCTCAATGCCCGTGACACCCTGACCAACAGTGGTTCGCTAGTGGCGAATAACCTGACTCTCGGCGCGGCGCACATCCGCAACAGCGGGCAGGTTCAGGGCACCGACGCGTTGAACCTGAATACCAGCCAGCTGGATAACCAGGCCAGCGGCACGCTCTATTCAACAAAAGATCTCAACTTTACCCTGCCACAGCTGAACAACCAGGGCACGGTTCAGGGGCGGTCGCTGCGTATCACCGGCGACGTGCTGAAAAATGAGGGCACGCTGCTTGCCGATACCGGCCTGTGGCTGAAGGCACGGCAACTGGAAAACCAGGGCAGCATCGCGGCGAAAGGCCAGCTCACCGCCAGCGCGACTGAGCTTAATAACCGCGGGCGTCTGGAAAGCAAGGGGCGTGTAGATCTCAGCGCGGATAACGCGACGCTTGGCGGAACGCAAATGGCGCAGGACGCGCTGAGCGTGACGGCGAAAACCCTTAACCACAGCGGGCAGACCAGCGCGGCTGCCGTTGCCATAACGGCGTCAGATAGCATCAACAACAGCGGATCGCTGGTGGCGAATAACCTCGCGCTGCATGCCGCGCAGATTAACAACACCGCGCAGATTCAGGGCACCCAGGCGCTCAATTTGCAGGCGGATCGGCTGGAGAACCAGGCGACCGGCACGATCTACACCGCCCGCGATCTGATCCTCAACATTCCACAGCTGCACAACAGCGGCACCATCCAGGGGCTGTCGCTCAGCACGACGGGCGATGTGCTGCAAAACGAGGGCACGCTGCTTGCCGATACCGGCCTGTGGCTACGAGCCGGGCAGCTCGACAACCGGGGTAACATTGCTGCAAAAGGCCAGTTAACCGCTAACGCTGCACGGCTAACCAACGCCGGACGTCTGGAAAGCAAGAGCCGCATGGATCTCAGTGCGGATGAGGCGACGCTGAGCGGGACGCAAATCGCGCAGGATATGCTTAATGTGACGGCGAAAACGCTCGACCACAGCGGGCAGAGCAGTGCGGCGGCTGTCACTCTGACGGCGACAGATAGCATCAACAACAGCGGAGAGACGAGCGGAGCCGCTGTCGCCCTGACGGCGAAAGATAATATCAACAACAGCGGGACCTTGATCGCGGATAACCTCGCGCTGCATGCCGCGCAGGTTAGCAATAGCGGGCAGGTTCAGGGGACGCAGGCTCTTAATTTGCAGGCGGATCGGCTGGAGAACCAGGCGACCGGCACGATCTACACCGCCGGGGATCTGATCCTTAACATTCCGCAGCTGCACAACAGCGGCACGATTCAGGGGCTGTCGCTTAATGCCACCAGCGATGTACTGCAAAACGAGGGCAAGCTGCTTGCCGATACCGGGCTGGTGCTAAACGCGCAGCAACTGGAAAACCGCGGTAACGTGGCGGCAAAAGGTGCCCTGAATGCCAGCGCCGGGCGGTTGAACAACCAGGGAATGATGCAGGGGCTGACGCTCGGCATTGCCGGTGATGTGCTGGAAAACAGCGGGACGCTGCAAGGCAAAACCCTCGATATGCGCGGCGATCAGGTGCGCAACAGCGGCATGCTGGTCGCGGATGACGCGCTGCGTATTGATGCCGGTTCCCTGACGACAACCGCTGACTCCACGCTCAACAGCAAGGGTGGCCTCCAGCTTTCAGTAAAACGTGACGCCTCTTTGCAAGGGCAGCTCAACGCCGACAAATCGTTGCAGGTTGAGGCAGGCACGCTGACCAGCACCGCCCAACTGCAAAGCGGCGGCAAGATGGCGATCGCCGCCGACAGCGCCACGCTTAACGGCGCGCAGTGGGCGAAAGGGGCGCTGGAGGTGAAGGCCAACACCCTGAACCACGGCGGCAGAACGAGCGCGGGAAGTATCGCGCTCACCGCGCAGGATGGGCTGACCAACAGCGGCACGCTGATTTCGGATAGCCTGGCGCTGAACGCACAGCAGATCGCCAACCGTGGTCTGCTCCAGGGCACCCAGGCGCTGAACCTGAAAACCGGACAACTGGATAACGAGACCGGCGGCTCGATCTATTCGGTGCAGAGCCTGCTGTTAAATATTCCTCATCTCAATAACCTCGGCACCATTCAGGCGCTCTCCCTGGGCTTCACCGGCGATACGTTACGCAACGACGGTGAGTTGACCTTTACTTCCGACGCGCTGCTGCGCGCCAACACGCTGGACAACCACGGCGCGATCACCGCCAAAGGGCGCTTAACCACTGAAGGCGCAACGCTTGATAACAGCGGCTCGCTTGAAGGCCAGACGCTGGCGATCGCCGCTGATACGCTGCGCAACAGCGGCTCAACCTTGTCTGCGGGTGATACGCAGCTTCGCGCCGGGCTGCTGGATAACCGCGCAATGATGGCGGCAAAAGGCCAGCTAACGGCCGATAGCCAGACGCTTATCAACAGCGGCACTTTGCAGGGGCAGACGCTGGATATCGGCGGCGACGCCATACAAAACAGCGGCACGCTGAACGCAGCGGGCGCGGCGCAGATCCGCGGCGGAGAGGTAACTAACAGCGGTGCGGTGGCGGCAAAAGGCCAGCTCACCGCCAGTGTCACGGCGCTTAACAACAGCGGTACGGTACAGGGACAGGCCCTTGATCTCACTGGCAATCGGATGCAAAACAGCGGCACGCTGGCATCCGATGGCGCACTGCGCGTGCAGGCCGGAACGCTCGCCAGCAGCGCGGGCTCCACCATTACCGGTATCGGCAATGTGGCGCTGCGTGCACAAAAGCGGGCCGATCTCGACGGGCAGGTTAACGCTGGCGGTGCGCTTACTGTTCACGCCGGGACGCTGAGCAGCCAGCAACAGGCGCAGTTGCAGAGCGGGGGCGATATGACCCTCGATGCGGACAGCGTCACGCTAAACGGGACGCAGGCGGTAAAAGGCGCGCTGGATGTTAAAGCCAATTCGCTGAGCCACGGCGGCAAGTCCAGCGCGGCTGGCATCAATTTAAACGTACAAAACACGCTGGCGAATAGCGGCACGCTGGTTGCCGACACTCTTGCAATGAACGGCGGGCAGATTCACAACAGCGGCCTGTTGCAGGGCACACGCGTACTCGATCTTCAGGCCGGCAAGCTGGATAACCTCTCCGGCGGGACGATCTACTCCACGCAGGGCTTCACCCTCGCCATCCCTGAATTAACCAACAGCGGTCTGATCACCACCGATGGCGATCTGCAGATTGGTGGCAACACGCTGGTAAATGACGGCGAGATCAATGGCGTCAGCCTCTCCAGTGATTACCGAAACCTGACCAACGCCGCCAGCGGGCGTCTGCTGGCCGACAAAAACCTCACCTTTAATTCAGCCAATATCGTGAACGATGGGCTGGTCTCGGCAGATACCGGCAGCGTGACGGCGGAGAGCCTGGAGAACCGCGGTGAGCTGACTGCCACCTCGCTGCTGCTGACGCTCACGCGGCAGGCGATAAACCACGATAACGGGCGCATTATCGGCGAGAACGGGTTGACGCTCAGCTCACCGACGCTGCTTAACCAGGGCCTGATGGCAGGTAACACCCTGACGCTGAAGCAGGGCGATATTACCAACAGTGGAACGTTGCAGGGCACGAACGGCCTGACGGCAACTGGCACCAGCCTGACCAATGAGCAGGGCGGCGTCGTGCTGAGCAATGGCGCCGTCACCGTTAAAAATGGCCGCCTGGTCAATGCCGGCCAGTTGCAGGGCGATACGCTGGATTTAGCCACCGGCGAGTGGCTCAACAGCGGCACCGCGCTGGGCAAAAATGGCCTGAATGCCGAAGTTAGCGGCAAAATGGAAAACCAGGGGCGCATCATCAGCCAGCAGGCAATGACGTTCCAGGCGGCAGGCAGCGAGAATGACGGCACGCTGATGGCTAAAGCGCTCGCCCTGCACGGCGATGTGCGCAACAGCGGGTTGATTCAGGGCAGCGACACGCTCGCCTGGGATGGAACCTCGCTGGTGAATGCGGCCAGTGGTCAGCTTCTGAGCGGCAACGGCCTTACGCTTAATGGCAGCACGCTGGATAACCAGGGGCAGATGCAGGGCCGCACCGTTACTGCAACCGCCGACAATATGCACAACGGCGGCACCCTGCAGGCGCAGGACGATCTTAACGCCACCCTCAGCGGCAAGCTGGATAACCAGGGGCAGATGCTGAGCCAGGGCGCGGCGGATATTCGCACTGCGCAAACCCAAAACGGCGGCAAACTGGCGGCAAAAGTACTGCGGCTTACCGCGCCTGAACTGACCAACACCGGCCTGTTGCAGGGCAACGATGCCCTGACGCTCAGCACCCTTAACCTGCTGAATGGCAGCAAGGGTCAACTGGTCAGCGGCAACGCGCTGGCGCTGAATCTCGATCGGCTGGAGAACCAGGGGCAGCTCTATGTTAACGGCGGGCTGACCCTGAACGCGCTCACGCTGGTTAACGGGGGCAGCGTGGAGTCTGATGCTCTCGACGCCACACTGCGCGGCACGCTGACCAACAGCGGAACTCTGCTTGCCCATCAGGACGCGGTGCTGCGTGGCGATACACAGACCAACAGCGGTGACATCGCCGCTCAGTCACTGACCCTTGAGGGCAGAGCGCTCAGCAATAGCGGGCTGATGCAGGGAACGCACGGGCTGCAGGCCACGGCGGATACGCTACTCAATAATGCGGGCGGCCGTTTGCTCTCCGGCGATGCCATGACGCTCAATGCCGGCAAGCTGGAAAATGGCGGAACTGTGCAGGGTGGCACCGTCTCGTTAAACGGTTCTAGCCTGAATAACCGCGGACTGGTTAACGGCTTGCAAGGGCTGACCGGGGTTTATGGCGCAGATCTCATCAATGACGGGCAACTGGTCAGCGGCGGCGCGACCGGTTTACGCGCGCAAACCCTGACGAACAGCGGACGCATCACCGGCAATACCCTGACGTTAACGGGCCCAAGTCTGCACAACAACGGCTTGTGGCAGGGCAATAATGGCCTGGCGGTGAGCGGTGACACGCTGACTACCGGCGCAGGATCGCGCACCCTGAGCGGCGGCATGTTGACGCTGGATGGCGGATCGCTCACCACGCTTGGGACGTTGCAGGGCAGCCGGGTCAATGTGGCAGCCGATAACTGGACGCTCGGCGGCTCGCTGCTGAGCCAGGGTGAGTTGACGGCCAGGGTTGGCGACACGCTGGCCTTGTCCGGCTCGTTAACCAGCCAGGGTGGAATGAATGTACGCGCCCAGACGCTGAATAACGACGGGCAGATGCTGAGCGCTGGTGATATCACGCTGAGCGGCCAGTCGCTGACCAACACCGGTATGCTTCAGGGCAACAGCCTGGCGGCACATGAGAGCCGTATTACCAACACCGGCAAACTGATCGGGCTGAAAGGCCTGCAACTGGATAACCGTCAACCCGCTGTCACCACACTGGCGCGCATGGCGCTGGTGGCACCGGCGCTTGAGCTGAGCAACGGCGCAACGGGATCGTTACTCACTCAGGGCACGCTCGATATTACCGCCGGGACGGTGCGTAACGCCGGGAGCTGGCAAGGGAACCGGGTACTTTTGGCTGCCCAGTCGCTGGAAAATGGCGGTGCGGTGCAGAGTGCCGGGGCGCTGGACCTGACGCTTACGGGCAATCTCAACTCCACGGCGGGCAGTAAAATTACCGCCATGGGCGCGGCGGCGTTGCAGGCGCTCTCGCTTACCAACCAGGGGCAGTGGGCGGCAGCTACCCTTACGCTGAAGGGGAATACCCTTGATAACAGCGGCGCCATCAGCGGGCGCGACGGTGCGACCGCGACGCTCAACGGCGCATTCACCCAGCAGGCGCGAGGCACATTCGCCAGCAACGGTGCGCTTGGCCTTACCGCCGCCACCGTGGGCAACCAGGGCAAAATCCAGGGCGGTGATCTTACGCTTACGGCGGGCTCGCTGACCAACAATGCGGGTGCCGAACTGGTGAGCGCCAGAGGGCTAACGCTTACCGCGCCATCGTTGTTCAACTATGGGCTGATTCAGGGCGCGGGCGAAAGCCGCATTGAGAGCACCGCACAGGCAATAAATGCGGGCAAACTCCTCTCCGGCGCGCGTCTGACCTTAACCACCCCGCAATACAGCGGCGCGGGCTGGTTACAGGCCACCAATCTGATCCTCAATGCCGCCAATAACGCTGGCACCGGGACGCTGCTTGCCGACCAGATGACACTGACCGGCAACACCTTTACCAATCAGGGCACCACCCAGGCCAACAACCTGGCGCTGAATTACGCCCAGCTCACCAACAACGGCACGCTGCTGGGGAATAGCCAGTTGACGGTCAATGCCTCACAAGTGAATCAGTCTGCCAGCGGCAAGCTCTTCAGCGGCGGCGATCTGTTTGTTGGCGCAACCGGCATGAATGCGCTGGGGCAGGTGGTTGCGCTGGGCAACCTGACGCTGCAACTCGCCGATGCCTTTACCGCTAAAACGGCGCTGGCGGCGGGCAGGAATCTGAACATCAGCAGCAATGGCGCAATTGATAACCAGTCTGTGATGCAGGGCCAGGCGGTCAACCTGAGCGCAGGCGGGCAGCTGACGAACAACGGGCAAATCACCACCGGCAACGGCAGCAGCACCCTAAGCGGCAGCACGATTGTGCTGAATGGCAATGGCTCCCTGCAGGGCGGCGGTGATGTGACGCTGTTAAGCCGCGGCGGGATCGCAGTAAACGGCTTTACCGGCACCCGCGGTAGCCTGACGCTCAGCGCACCGGGAAGCATTGTTAACACCGCGCTGCTCTACGCGGCGAATAACCTGGCGCTCTATGCGAACAGTATCACCAACCAGCGCGGCGATATGCTGGCAGGAAATAACCTGTCGATGCAGCGTGATGCGGCGGGGAATGCAAATAGTGAAGTCGTTAACACGTCAGGGAATATTGAGACGCAGAACGGTGATATCACCATCAGAACCGGGCATCTGCTGAATCAGCGGGATGGTATCCAGATTGGTGAACCTACCACCATCGCTCTGACTGGAACATATTCTTGGTTAACGGAAACGAATGCCAATGTCCCTCTTGATTACTTAGGCGCGGAAAAAATTGAATATATCTTGATACCTTGTCCTAGCGGTGCTGCGAGCAGTTGCCGTGCAGGATTTCCGGTTGTTACGGATACCCCGTCAAGTCTTTATAGCAGACCTATAGAGTCTGCAAGAACGCTAGATATAGCTGTCAGTAAAACAGTCGCTACTGCAACAAGTAACGGCAGCGCAGCTCGAATCCAGGCAGCAAAAAATGTGAATATTACTGCTGCCGATCTTGAAAACAACGCAAGTTTTATTATTGCTTCCGCCAACGCAAATTTAGTTGGTAGTACCCTAAATAATCGTTCTTGGTTTCCTGGTGAATCGACCACATACAGGACATTTAAATATCTATTCTCTAGAAATACCAAGACATTTTATTATGAGGCGCAGCCCGGCCTGAAAGTTGTAAATTCTGAAGGTTCTAATCCGTTACGCGCCGTTATCCAGGCCGGTGGTAATGTAACCGCTAACTTTAGTAGCAATATCAGTAACGAAACTACCACCTCCAACGCGGGTGGTGTGAGTGGTACGATTACCGCTCCTGCACTGAATACCCTGAGCAACCAGGGTATTGGCGGTAGCGTGGCAAAACAGGCGCTTGCCGCAGGTTCTGCATCCGTTAACTCGCCGCAGTGGCAGGATCAGCTACAAAACGCGCTGCAGCAGATTAACGGCGGCGGTTCGCTGGACAATGGCACAACGGCCGGAACAGCGCTGAGCACCGTCAGCGGTCAGCAAAAAGGCAGTGTCAGCCTCGGTAATGCAGGAAGCCTGGCCAGTGCCAATGTTACCCAGGCCGCGCTGAAAAATATCGCTAACAGCGGCCCCGGTCAGCACCAGGGGAAAACCGTTGATACCAGCGCCTATCCGCTACCAACGGGTAGTAACGGCTACTTCGTGGTGTCGACTAACCCGAAAAGCCCCTATCTCATTACCCTCAACCCAAAACTCGATGGGCTGGGTGATTTAGATCCGGCGCTGTTCGGCGATCTGAATGCATTGCTGGGGCTGTCGCCTTCGGCCTCCGCGCCCGGCTTTAACACCGCGAACCTGCCGGCCGGGGTTAACCCTGCGGCGAAGCCCGCCGGGCAGAACTCTTCCGGGTTACCTGGCGGCATTACGCCAGTCAGCCAGGTCAATGGCCCGTCGCTACCGCAGGGAATGACGCCGTCGGAGGGCGTGAAGCTTGTCAGTGCGCCTGGTGGTATCGCCGGGGCTGGCGTATCAACGCCTGATTTGGCAGGCAACCCGCTCTTCGTCCAGGCTGGCATGACCACACTGGTTGCGCCGCGCGAGACCAATCCAAAGTATACCGACGAGAAGCTGTTCCTCGGTTCAGCCTACATGCTGGATCGCATCAACCTGAAACCGGATTACGACTACCGTTTCCTCGGTGATGCTGCATTTGATACGCGTTATGTCAGCAATGCCATGCTGAACCAGACCGGTAACCGCTACCTGAACGGTATCGGCTCCGATCTGGAGCAGATGCGCTACCTGATGGATAACGCCGCCAACGCGAAGCAATCCCTGGGGCTGCAGTTTGGTATCGCGCTCACCGCCGATCAGATTGCGGCGCTGGACCACAGCATCCTGTGGTGGGAGCGCGCGACCATCGGCGGCGAAACGGTGATGATCCCGAAACTTTACCTCTCGCCAAAAGATGTCACCGTTAATAACGGCAGCGTTATTGCCGGGAATAACGTCACTATTAATGGCGGCAAGGTCACCAACAGCGGCAGCACGCTGCTGGCGCGCAACGATCTCAGCGTTAATAGCGCCTCGCAGATTATCAACACCAACGATGCATTGCTGAAAGCGGGCGGCAATGTCGATCTCAGCGCCGTTGGCGATATCAACAACATCAGCTCTGCCATCAGTGGCAAAACGGTAGCGCTTGAGAGCCTCGACGGCAGCATCAACAACATCACTCTGGCCGACCAGTTTGCGCTCAATGGGCAGGGCAAGGGCGGCACGATAAGCCTGAAGGACACTACCCTTGGCAGCATCGCCAGCATTACGGCGCTGGATGGCTTATCACTCAATGCCGGAAAAGATATCACGCTCACCGGCTCTACCCTGGCGGCAGGTGGCGACCTGCGGATGGACGCGGGCGGCAATATCGCCGTCAACGCCATTGAAATTAACGATGCTTACAGCCAGTCCGGCTTCAGGCGGCAAACACCGACCAGCCGGTCCACCGTGAGCTATCAGGGCAGCGGCATCACGGCGGGCGGATCGCTCTCCATGCAGGCAGGCGAAGATTTAACGCTGACCGCAAGTGATGTTCGTGCAGGGAAAGATGCTTCGCTTGCCGCAGGCAATGACCTCAACCTGAATGCGCAGCAGACCAGCCAGAACAGCCGTAACGGCAACAGCGAAAATCATAGCACCGGGCTTGATCGCACCACCGTCAGTGCGGGCGGTAACCTGATCCTCACCGCCGGGCAGGATATCCATTCCCAGGCCGCCGGGCTGGCAGCAGAGCAGCAGGTCGGGATGCAGGCCGGTCGCGATGTCGATCTACAAGCCGCAGAGACGACGCAGGGCGACAGTTATAAAGCCCGCAAAAAAACCGTTATCAACGAGCAGGTACGCCAGCAGGGTACGGAGATTGCCAGCGGCGCGGGCACGACGATTATCGCCGGGCGCGATATGAATGCCGAAGCGGCGCAGGTGACAGCGCAGGGCGATATTGGCGTGCAGGCCGGGCGTGACATCAACCTGACGACCGCCACCGAGAGCGATTACCACTACCAGGAACAAACCAAAACCAAGAAAGGGTTCCTGAAAAAAACCACCACGCACACCATCTCTGAGCAGAGCGCGACGCGCGAGTCCGGCACGTTGCTGAGCGGCGATAACATCACCCTCAAATCCGGCAATGACCTGCTGGTGAAAGGCTCGAATGTGGTGGGTGATGGCAATGTAGCGCTGAGTGCCGGTCACGATGTCAATATTGAGGCCGCCACCAACACGGATTCGAACTGGCAGTTCAAAGAGAAGAAAAAGAGCGGCCTGATGGGCTCCGGCGGGATTGGTTTCACCATCGGTACCAGTAAAACCACGCAGGATCTGAAAGAGAAGGGCACCACCCAGAGCCAGAGCATGAGCGCCATTGGCAGCAATGGCGGCAGCGTCGCGATTAACGCGGGCGAGCAACTGCACGTGGGCGGCGCAGATCTGGTGGCGAAAAAGGATCTCTCCCTTTCCGGCGACAGCGTGGTTGTCGAGCCTGGCCGTGACAAACGCGTCAGTGACCAAACGTTCAAGCAGAAGAGCAGCGGCCTGACGGTGGCGCTCTCCGGCGCGGTCGGCGATGCGGTGAACACGGCGGCGACCACCGCCATGGAAGCCAAAGATCAGAGCGACGGACGACTGGCCGCATTGCAGGCCACCAAAGCGGCGCTTTCCGGCATTCAGGCCGGGCAGGCGAGCCGCCTGGCAGATGCTGTCAGCGGCGGCGACATGACGAAGAACGGTGCGTTCGGCGTGATGGCCTCCATCGGTGGGCAGTCGTCGAAATCCACCTCCCACTCGGAGCAGGAGACCAATACCGGCAGCACGCTTAATGCCGGGAACGATCTCACTATTACCGCCAGCGGCAAAGGGCAGGCGGCGAACAGCGGCGATATTGCTATTGCGGGCAGCCAGCTGAAAGCCGGGAAAGATCTCACCCTCGATGCCGCGCGGGACATCACCCTCACGGGCGCGGCAGATACGCAGAAAACCAGCGGCAGCAACTCCAGCAAGGGCGGCTCCCTTGGCGTCGGCATCACTGCCGGAAAAGATGGCGCAGGATTTACCGTTTCCGCCAGCGGCAACGCCGCGAAGGGCGGCGAGAAAGGTAACGGCACCACCTGGAAGGAGAGCACGCTGGATGCCGGGCAAAATGTCAGCCTGAGCAGCGGGCGCGACACCCTGTTGCAGGGCGCGCAGGTTAATGGTGACAAGGTGACGGCGGATGTTGGCCGAGACCTGACGCTGAGCAGCCTGCAGGACAGCGATAACTACAACAGCAAGCAGCAGAGCGTCAGCGGCGGGCTGAATTACACCTTCGGCAGCGGAGCGGGTGGCAGCTTCAGCTACAGCCGCGACAAGATGAAGAGCAACTACGACTCGGTGCAGGAGCAGACGGGTATCTTCGCTGGCAAAGGTGGTTTCGATGTTACGGTCGGCAACCATACGCAGCTGGATGGCGCAGTGCTTGCCAGCCGCGCAGAGGCCGACAAAAACCGGCTCGACACCGGTACGCTTGGCTTCACGGATATCGCCAACAAAGCGGATTACAAAGCCGAACACGTCGGCGGTGGGTTCAGCACCGGGGGAAGCATTGCCGGTAATGTGATCGGCAATATGGCGAGCAACATGCTGACCGGGCTCGGCGGTAGCGGGCATGCCGAAGGCACCACGCAATCGGCGGTGGCTGACGGTACGGTGATTGTGCGCGATACCGCGAATCAGCAGCAGGATGTCGGTACGCTGAGCCGCGACACGGAACATGCCAACGGCAGCATCGACCCGATATTTAACAAGGAAAAAGAGCAACGGCGGCTGCAAACGGCACAGCTGATTGGCGAGATTGGCAGCCAGGTCTCGGATGTTGTGCGCACCGACGCGAAGATCACCGCGACGGAAAACGCCAAAGCCAGCATGCAACACGCGGATGAGAAAGACCGCGCGGCAGCCATCAGCCTGCTGCAGAAGGCAGGGAAACCGGTTACTGATGAGGCCATCAGTGACCAGATGTACCAGACCTTCTATAACCGTGAGTTTGCGAAAACACAACAGGGCACAGGCGGCAGCGCTCAGCGTGCCATCACTGCCACAACCGCCGCAGTGCAGGCGCTTGCGGGAGGCGATCTCAAATCAGCGATTGCCGGTGGCGCCGCACCTTACCTGGCGAATGAGATCGCCAGGTTAATTCCCGAAACAGATTGGCAAGCACGCGTGCTGGCGCACGCCGTGGTGAATGCCGCGCTGGCAGCGGCGAGCAAAAAAGATGCAGCGACCGCAGCGGCAGGAGCCGCCACCGGCGAACTGGCAGGGATAATTGCCGTTGATGCGTACCATAAAACCGTTGGTGAACTGAGCGAGGAAGAGAAACAGACCGTTTCCGCACTGGCAACGCTGGCATCCGGCCTTGCCGGTGGCCTGGTGGGCGACAGCAGCGCAAGTGTGGTGGCAGCGGCGCAGGCCGGGAAAACGACGGTTGAGAATAATCATCTCAGCCAGCAACAGCAGCAAAGCCGCAGTGAAGAGCTTACTGCCTGCGGCGGTGATGCCTCCTGTAAAGTCAATGCCCGCGACAAATATGCCAAAGAGTTTGACAAGGTGCAGGAGCAGATAAACAACTGCTCAAGCGCAGATCAGTGCGTTGCCCTTGCTAAGGAAATGAAGCAATGGAAAGCGGATAACACTGCCCGGCTTGATGAACTGTCGTCAAAAGCCCGCAACAATGGTGTTGACTCGCTGACACCGGCTGAAGTGCAGGAATGGGCTAATCTGCGAGGTGCTCAGTCTAACTTCGACGGTTCGATCAATACGCTGATTTACCGCGCGCAAATGCTAGGCGGTTCAGAAGAAACTACGACTGAACTTACAAATATTTTTGGGCATGCGGCGATAGCGAATGCGGCCGTTGCTGCGGGTGGGATTAGTAAGGGGGGGAAAGGTAATGCTCAGAGTTCAGTTAATGTGGCTAATGACTTTACCAAGTCCCCTCAGTCTATCTGGGGCCGTTCGACCGATGATATAGTTAAAGATTTTCAAGCATCTGGTTATCAGGTCAATGTGAGACAATCTACGCGAGGCTCTGGACAGGCAACAATTATTGAAGTTAAGGGGCATCCTGAGATCAGCCAGATCCAATATCATCCGGGAGGAGGAAGGCACGGTGGTAGCTATTATAAGGTCTCAACTACAACGCAAGGTACGATCAAAGTTGTAGATCCTGGCTCTTATAAGCCAAGTCCTGGGGAAAAGGCCACGATCATAAATAGACCTAAAGAGTAGGTATATGAATAAATTTAAATGGGTTGCTCAAGCATTCTCTCAACCATATGAAATACAAAAGAACTTATTCCCTGAGTTCGTAAATGCTGCCGATCAATTAGCTGTTGAGTGGGAAATAGCCTTGGATCAAATGGATGACTCGAGACTAACGAACATTCAGAGACAGATGATTAAGGAGCTGGATGATTATATGTTATCAATTAGTGGGGCTGATAATGTTAAGTACTGGAACGACGATGCACTCTGTCACAGTCAGGAATGGGAAAAAATGAGAGTCCAGGCAAAAGCTATCCTGGATGTAATGGGATGGGATCACTCGATCCCGCCTGAAAGTGGGGTTATATATATAGGTGAGTAGTAAATCCCCGCCCTCAAAAGCCGGGATTTTAACTTTTAACGGTCGCTCTTCAACTGTGGCTCAATAATAAGCCGTCCCTTCACAGCGGTGACCACCCCGCCTGCCCGGTGCTGAATCCCAGCACCTCCTGCCTGCGACCTTTAAAAGTGAGCAGCGGTAGCGGGTTCTACTGACCCGGTTGGGCCGGTAACCGACCCTATAACAGTGCGCTTGCGGTTCGCGGACGGTGGTTGTGGTGGAGGATGCTGTTGTGACTTGGTATCGCGTTCAGCCATGATTGGCTCCGTAACAGTTATCGGGTGCAGGGCTGCTCCCGAAAGGGGATTGAGAAAAGCATATTGAATCTATAAATAATGGGAATGTTTCGATTTCTGATAAATCAGAGGGTTAAAGTAATGTTTCCTATCGGTACAAAAGAGACAATATTGTTGGACTTTATTGGCTCTTTGGGAAAATTGGAGTGGTTACATTATCAGAGCTGTATTCAAGATGAATGGATCAATGACCACTTTGAGAAGGTTGATCGTTCTAAGTATCCCCCATATTCCAGCTTCCGTTTTGAAAATGAACTTCCTGAGGTTATTTTACTTATGGAGGATGCAATTGAATCATATATAGGGAAGGTTGAATGGTGTATAACTCATCATCCCAAATAGTATGGTGCTGGGATTAATCATCGTATTTTTCCTACATTTGTTGAGAAGCTAAGGCACACTAAAAACACGCAGGACATTAATCACTATATGGAAAAATATTACCCAGACTTCGGCCCGATAGCCTATGACGATCTTGCTGGTTTAACAGAGCATATACGGTTGGTATTTAAAAAATCTGGGTATGATGTTTAAACTAAGTGTGTAAGTCACTTGATGCGTCGGCTAATTTAGTTATGTAAGTTAAGTCTCCTCATGACTTTTCTCAATACTTTGATCGACGCTGAATACTTGCCATTAATTAGGGGAATCTTTGTTGATCAAACTCAGATAGGAACTGGCCTGAAAAGTCCTGAGCAGTTAGCCAGAGATTTGAGCAAGCATAGCGGAGATAACTGGAGAGGAGGATTTGTTAGTTTTGAAGCCTATGATGGCGTGAATAAAACAGGTTCATGGGGTGCAATGATGTGGGAGCAAGGCGGTAGGATTGGACATTGGGTTGTTGTTAAAGGTACTGATAGTAAAGGAAATGTATCTATTAATGATCCATGGAAAGGCACTAGTTATAAAATGACCTATAAAGACTTTGAGGAAACCTGGAATGGAAATGCCGTCTTCAACCAGTGATTCAGTATATATAGATAATATTTTATATTCGAAAGAAGACAAGAAAGTCACCCTGTGCTTTAACTATATGAGTAGTAGAGAAATTTTTACGGCAGAAGTTAGGAGAGTTGGGGGGGTAAAATTAGTCAGTTCTGATGAGCTACATTCTTTTTTGATGGAATTTATGCCTCATGATTGTTCAGTTTTTAACAAGTTACACAAGATAATATGGGATTATATTGAAGGTGAAAAGGTAACTTTCCCTATCAAGTTGGCTCCCTAAATACCCTGGATTCCCGTTGTCACCGGGATCCTGCGGTCAGCCATCAGCCTTGGTAAGAGAGCTTATGAGGATCTTACAGCGTCCTGCCATCAGTAATGATTATGCATCAGACCGTCTATAACAGTGATTTTGAAAAAGCGTAGCAGGGGACGAGCGGCAGCCAACACCTCCATATTTGCCGCTGTACGTTAGCAATCTTTAATGTGCGATTTCAGATGGAGGAGCGCCTGAAACGGTTGAGATACATACATGTATAGAAACTTTGATTTATGCATTACAGATTTTAGTAGTGATAATGAGCCCGGGGGTTATTGGTATGATTGCGCCATCGTGGAATAGACTGAGATGTTAAGTAAATTAAAAGAGGAAGATTGGTTGTGTCTATTTTTCGACTTAGCAAATAAATCTATTTTGGCAAGCAGAGACCTGGTGATGTACCAAACAGCTTAGGGTGAAAATAAAATGATTTATGGTGATCCGTTCATTTTCGCACTTCAATTTGATGTGGTTGAAGCATTGAATGCTCCGGGGGATACGTGGAAGAATGGCCTTTTTTCATTATATATTGATGGTCAAAGACTGTTCGGTAATATTAATCCGGTTGAGTTAAAAACCACACTTGGATTTTATTCGAGTGTGCCATTGGATAAGCTTTGTGTTAATGATTCGAGTATAGATGCGCATAGTTTGTATCAAAATGCAGCGAGCTATTTTACAGGTGATGGCACAGAGCTTATTGATGGATTATTTGATATGACGTGCACTGCCATGGAAGATAATGACTGTTATCTTTACTTTATGAAAAAAAGAGAAGGTGATTTATTAATTTGGAGTTTAGATGGAGGCATGAATGTAAGTGAAAAAATTTTGCCCAAAAATACACTGAGTTGTGTTGTTAGTTTATTACAAAGGAACCCCTCGTTGTTTTCATTAGTCCCATCCTAACTTAGCAGAGTGCTTTTGGTCTTGTAAACGCGCGTTACGAAATTTTTGCGGTGGCTGAATGAATAACAAACAACTTTTCGAAGGCATAGATTATGAAAATGATCCTGAGTGGGTTATAAAAGAATTTTTTAATTCTATATATTCTCAACACAAGTTTTTATGGGCATTGCCATTTATCCTGAAAAGGTATGGATGCTGTGTTAATGAAACTGCTTGTACTTTTCCAGATTTAGATGATCCAGATCCTATGTGTCATTTTGAAGGAATTATGTTCAGTGTCTATGACGGAGAGATTATCGTACCTGAATCTGTAGTCTTTAATTACGTCAGGCTTGCATGTGAAAGATATATAAAGCTCCATCCGGATGATCAAAAAACGGTCAATGACCTGCTGATGCAAATAGACTAGAATGCCTACCCGGGAAATGGAGATAAAAATAATTTTTGGTGATCCTTATCGATTTCCAATATGGATAGAGATCCTTCCTCAATGAAGTGAAACTCATAAGAAGGGTTATTATATCGCTTGCAATCCGTTGATGTTGAATGGAAAAACGAGTTCCATGAATATTGGTTTGTCCTGGAACAAGTGTATGCAGTTTCATTATATAGAAATGAAAGTGTTAATCATGAGGATTCCTATATACAGGAGTCACTGGAAAAGCTAAGTTTTTTATTAAAAATCTAACTTTAAGTATTAATGCTTGAGCTGTTTGTTAGAAGAAAAAGAGCAGCTTTGGTCTTTGTGGCTCTTAATTAATAAAGTGAGATGAATCCATTGCTGGAGGTTTTAATAATTCGGGGTGGGTTAAATAAAAAATCTCCAACGCTTCATTCCATTCAGGGATAATAGTGAAAAAATGACTATCAGAGCTATTACGTACCATAATTATTTATACTCAGAATTCGCTTTTCCTGAAAGTTTTATCAATTACGTGTCTCAGGAAAACCTTGAGGATATCGAACCGTGGTGGCTGCTTTGCCACACACAAAGCTCTGTTGATTTTTGGTTTCAAAAAGTCAAAGAACTCTATCCTGAAAGGAAGTTAATTCCTTTTGCGAACTGGCTTTATTCTGATGATATCGCCTGCTTTGATGGTTCGGATATTTCAGGAGATCCCAAAGTCTATTATGTCCATGCCTTTGCCTCCGCAGGATGGGAAGACAGAGGTTATGTGGCTAACTTTGATGAGTGGCTAAAATCAGCTCGCCTTGACGCAACCCGTCATAAAGATGATCAGGATGACGATGAGTAACTGTCACTCCTGAATAAACTCACAGGGCACATGCTCCGTTAACTAAACTCCATTATCCCAGTCAGAGTTCACCATGTTACAAAAGAACAAGGTGATCAATTACTGCGTGAAGCAGCTGAGGCAAGGGTGAGGCACTGAAATGAATAATATTTTTGATAAAGATGAAATTATCCGATTTTTTCTACTTCAGATTGAGCTGGTTAAAGCCTTATTTAAAGCTTATCCAATGGCAAAAGACATTGAGTGGTTATTAGATTTTCCCAAAAATGGATATGTCCATATTAATGAGGTTATATGGAGTTTTTCCAAACATGGAAAGGGAATCAGGTTCTTTATGGAAGGATCACACATTGATAAAGTGGTTGATGTACATAATAATATAAGTTGTCCTGAATTGGCTGATACATGGCGATTACTTCAGTACTTTTCGCTTGATAATGAAAACCAGCTTGAGGTGCTTTTAAATAATATGGTTATCTCAGATGAATTAGAGAAAATATCGGATAAATTATACCGGTTAAAAGAAAACCCGGTCTGAATGGCCGGGATCGTGCTGTCAACCATCAGGCAAAATGCCCGTTCCCGCGCTTGTACACCGGCAGATCGCCGGTGTACAAGCGCCCCCGGAAAAACGTTAGAAAACACACAAACACCTATGAAACTGGTATATAAAATAATTCAGGAGGCAGGAAAAAATGAAAGTAAGTGATGAGAAGTTACGGCAAATTTTAGCGGGAAAAGAGAGCTAAAACTTATAGGAAATAGTCATTTGAAAAATATCACAGCTGCAGACGTTGTTGAACTGATCAATGCACACAGTGACATCGTGAATTTTGGCACTTCTGAGAATGCAGTAGATGACGATTGGATAAGAAAGGCAGAGAGTACTCTCGGAGTCAAGCTAACTCCATCGTATGTGTGGTTTTTGAAAAATTATACAGGTGGTGAGATTGGCGGAGAAGAAATATTTAGTATTTACGGAATTGAATTTGATCAAGTACGCGGGGGGGGAGATATTGTATATCAATATCTAAATGATTTTAAAAGTGGATTGAATAAAAGTTATCAACTCGTTGTTAGTCAAACTGATTTTGGCGAAACATTCTATTTTGATTATTCAAAAATTGATGGGCAAGAGTGCCCTTTGTATCTCAAATTACCTTCTGGAGAGGAGGTTTTTTATGCAAAAGATTTTTATGAGTTTTTATTTAAACGCGTTCTGGCAAATTGTGATTGAGAGCAGGTACAGATAAATTTCCGGCCAGAGAAATCGCTGTTGATTGGTGATAGAAGAACATAAGTAGTATCGCCAACATTCAGACTGAATAGTCGGATGCCATCTAACGTTTGCTGTGTTGCAGCGAAAAGGGAGGTTAGACAGTAAGTAAACCGATATTAATTGCTGAAAGTTGTATGATCTTATTGGCAGTGATGTACAGCGATTATCACCGCGGCTACTACTTCGGTCAGTGGACTAGCATGGGAAATTTTAACGCTGCGCTTGCAAAGGATGCGGTGTCGTATATCGCCAATGAAATCGGTGAAAATAACATCATTGCAGGGATTATGCAGCATATCTTAGTCAACGTCGTGCTGGCAAAAATGCACGTAAAAATTTCTCTTATCAACATGTTATCAACGTCTGCATTTGGCACGGAGCGGCCAAGCTAACTGAACCTGACTTACCCCCAGTATTAAATAATAGTCAGTTAGTAATGCTGGTTTGTTTACCTTCTTTTTTTATTCGCCAGCCCGCTGTAAACTCCGCTGGTGTCAGATAATTCAGTTAGGAATGAGGCCGACATAAGTTATAGTTCTTCCGTCGGTCATTAGTGACTTTCCTGGCATGGGGGAGATCGCTGAACTAATGTTCATCCAGGCATTCATCCCTAAATCGGCAGCTACAATAATTGATACAAGCCATTATTTAATGGGCCGGTGATGGATGGCGCGAAAAAGTTAGGTGCAAAAGTAAACAGGTTTTTTATAATACGAAAGTTGGGGCTCACTCCGATTGATGTCAGGGGAATGTTTGCAGTGTTGAAGTGAAAAAATAATATTGCGACTAATACAAATGGGTTGTTTTATATAGCACTAAACAGGCTAATGAGCGACTGAAAACTTACCTAAGGCATTGCAACAGCAAGCAGTTGTTGATATTCGCGGGCAGAGCGTTACGGCCGAAGAAAGAATGGAAGTTGTGAAAGGCATCGTAGATAAGTCAAACGTTGCAATTACATATTCCTCCATAAGGTTCAAAGCAAAATGAAAAATGTAGGAATACTTGCAGCAATGACACTGACCGAAGTTGGGTCAGCGTCTGATGTAAAACCTTTTTTTAATCTGGTAGTCTCTTTACTTGAAAACGGTATTAAAGGTAGTAAATATCCGTGGGTAACCGAGAAGCTATATAGTGGATCTTTAACTTATGATGAGGTTTATAAAATTAAATGTGAGTTGGATTCTGTTAGTGATAAATTTTCACGGTTTCCTCGCAACAATGTAGATCTACAGTCATTTGGCATGGATAAAAAATTCCCGATTGAATTTAAATGGAAATAATTTACATGCTATCTTTGACCGTTTATTTAAAGCCTTTGATGAAGCATTAGAATGCACAGAAGTTTACTATCAAGTTTTTAATGAGTATATACCTGTAAGAATTGGCTTCACCGACGCACCGTATTATATTGATGATGCTCTAGGCCCAAATGACCAGCCTTTTTGGTTACGCTGAAAATATAAATCCTCGCCGGCCGTAGGCGATCTCAAATCAGCGATTGCCGTTGGCGCTGCTCCTGATGCTCACTTTATTTCCAGAGTATCTTTTGAGGATCTTGCAGCCGCAACATCAAAAGGAAACCTGACTATCGTTACTATGAAACGGGATAGAGGTGCTCATGCTGTAGTTGTTGATGGCATTACAGTAAGGAATGATAAAATAGTTGTTGTGATACGTGATCCTGCTTTAGAAAGAAAATATTTTACACCCATTGATGAGTTTAAAATTAAAGTCATGGGGCAGGCGATAATTAAATCACCAAAAAGGTAATAAGGATGAATTTATGAATGAAAAATGGCGTTTACTATCGTTCCAGGAAGAGGTTATTGATGAGCTAGAGGGCTTCTTATTTATTTCTGCATTAGATGTTCCTGTTAAAGGGTATATAACAGATTCAAATGATATTAATAGCATTGATGGTTGTACTAAAATTATTTTATCAGAAAGTGATGTTCAGAAATTTTTTGAGCAGGATAAAACATTCGGATGCTTAGTTGGTAGTGAATACTTCTATTTTGCTATGCCTGTTAAATTGAAAGATGCTGTTGTGCTTCAGGGAAATAATGAATTTATGTTGAAAGGCAGTGGCGTATTAATTTTAATGGAAGATGGTCTGAAACAAGAAATATTTATTTCATAATGAAAATGGGGCTTCGTTGAATAATCAGATTCGCGGTAAACATTTCCGTAGTAAGAAGTGTTTTTAGGAAATAAGCAAGCTTTCTGGCATACCTGTGCTCGTCATCTTGTTCAACGCCCACACCATGGGAAAAGCATCTGCTACCTGACAGTCGTAGTGACGCATCGTCAGTGAGCCTCCGCACAGTTGTTGGACTCTGCACATCGCCGTTTCCGTTATCGCCCTACGGTTATATTCTGTTGTCCCCTTCCAGCACGCATTTCTCGCGCTCAGAAGCTGATTTGCAACGGCACGGTTACGGTCCGCATACTCGTCAGACCTATAGTGACGGAGCTATGAATGTTGGTCTCAGAACGCCGGCTACATTCGGTGGTATAACGGGTCAGAATATTACCCATAAAGCAGAGAATGCACTGACTAAGAAGCGGATAACTTATGAGTTTTATGCAAAGCCAGATAGTAATGAATTAAGGGCCGGAAGTACATTTAGTCAACCAGGCTATGGTGTCACGTATAAGACTACTGCGTCTGATAAAGGTCTGCAAAATGTCAGAATTCAAGACTTATTGGTTGATGGAGTTGGAAAATTTGATCTTTATACACCTCTCTCCACTAAACCTAAAAGCATAATAAATACCATTGAGAAGAAAGATAGTCAGACATCATCTGTTATCACACAGATAGATCTAACTGGCGAGAAAATTAGTTGTATTGCTTCCAAGGCTTGGAGTAAGCCAAATATTAACAACATTAACACTCTGTTTTTCCAATGTTGCACAGATAAAGTGTATCGATTTGAACGTCCAAAAGCAGGAGGTAACTAATGTCAAAATTATCTTGCAGATGTGGGTATGTTATGGTTGCCAGAACAATGGAAGAAAGTTTTTTATATGAGGTTGTCCCACAAAAAATTATTATTGAAATATTAAATAATTGGGATGAAAAAGGCAGCAAGTTTACAAGTGACGATTTTTTTGATTGTTATAACAAATTTAGGCGAGACGTTTACAAGTGCCCTTCCTGCAGAAGAGTCATCATTGAAGACGAACCTGGATCTAATAAATTTAGCATCTATACAGATGAGCCCTAATTAATTTTTTTGTTGAGAATAACTTCCTTGGAACAGAAGAAAATCATTTGCATGCTGTACAAAACATGGTGCGGATGTTCTCTCCTGTAATGATGCTCTGACCTGTTTCCCGTGAAAGAACACAGCTAAGTGATAAGATGACAACTACTCCGCGTCAGAGCCAGAGACAATCTGAAAGTGATGTGGGGGAAAGAACTCTTTAGAAACACAGGATGAAATATCATGATAAAAAAATCTCTAATTGACGAACCTCATGACCTTGTACGATATGATGCCTGGGAAGCTCAATGGGAGGAACCTGAGACATTAGGATTGCATGAGTATATAAGTGAAAAATGCCATCCGGAGGATGTTTTAATTTACTCACGTCTTTTTTTTCCTGAGTTCATCGTGGTTGATAACTGTGTCTTACTTTATGAAAGATACGAGGAAAACAACTTTCGGGAATGGAAACTAAAACTCCCTCAGAAAAATTCAGCTGTAGAGAAAATGTTAAACCACACTCATGTTTACGACCTCTTTGGGAGTATAGCTGATAATGTGTCAGACTCAGTTTTC
Organism: Kosakonia sp. HypNH10; assembly: GCF_029850615.1. Classification (NCBI taxonomy): domain Bacteria; kingdom Pseudomonadati; phylum Pseudomonadota; class Gammaproteobacteria; order Enterobacterales; family Enterobacteriaceae; genus Kosakonia; species Kosakonia sp. HypNH10. The sequence continues at coordinate 1,185,691 of NZ_JAOTIU010000001.1, read as the reverse complement.
AACCAATTATGTACCGTAATGAAATGCTCATGGAGAATGACGTTGAAAGAGGTCTTCCCTGAAAAGGAATTTATTATAGAGTCATCAAATGATGACGCTGAATATGGACCAACTCTTACTTTTTATCAAAAAGATTAATATATAGAGGGGGTAAATAATGGGTGGGTGTTCAGTTTTTATGCTTGTCTTTCGATAATTACCTTGCTTTCGTTAACCTGATGCAGTTCTATTACAGCAGCAAAAAGAATAAAATTTTTATTGTGAGGTAATTCCATGGGGGCAGTTATAATTTTCAGTCAGGATAATACTGCAGAGAAAATTGAGGATAAATTTAAATCTACATATGTCAATAGCAGGTATTGGGATGCATTCGGCGATCTTCTGGATGCGATTTTTTTGCCGGGCTACTCTAAATTACATGAGATGGTTAAATGTGAGGAAGGCGAGTATTTGAAGTTCTATTCATTTGCTGAACTTAGCAAGCAGGATTTTAACTTGGCTATCAGGTTAATTAGAGAATATATTTCAGAGCAAAAAAATCCAACAGAATGGCAGAGGATGGCTCAGATTGTTTGGAAAGAGATTGCTGAGCCTTATATTGTTCAGGACGACCGTTATGAACGAAGGTAATTTAATTTTTAGCCGAGTGCTATTTTTGAGAGTAATACAATGAGCGACATCATAAAGGCTGTAAGCATGTTATCGACCGTCAGGCTTACTCAGGCCCATTAGCGCAACTGTACATTGGAGGATCTCCGGGGGTGCATCATTTCTAATATATATTGTAAAAAAAACGGCGTGTTCGGGTGAGATAAATATTATTTTTGGTGTTCCTTATTGATTTACAATGTGGATAGAACTCACTTCTTAATGGTGTGAAATTTATAAGAATAATTGGTTTTATTTGCTCGTAAATTAGAATGTTTATCCTGATGATGTATGCGATTTTCACTGGATCACTAATAAGAAAATAGTGCTCATTCATGAGCAACTCCCTGAGTTACCAGTGCACGATTTAGATATTTATCTTGATATCTTAAATGATGCTATTTTGTCCTGGGTTGATGATGATAAGCATGAACCTGAAGTGTGCTTTAGCTTATCCGATAAAGGAAAAATTGAAAATATCACTATAGCTACAAAATAAAATAACAAGACACAGATTATTTGAGCGTTATGTTGACGAAAGATCGAAGAGCGTGGGAACTTTACTGGGTTTCCATAGACTGATGGGAAACCGATAAATAACTCAACAGTTACTGAATATAAATTTAAAAAAAAGGTGTCAGTAAATGATTAAGTATAATTTAAAAATAACCGATTGCTATCCCCAAGTAATTTGCTTGGATAATAACATTGGTTTGAAATCATATTTTTCAATTTTAGATATTATTAATAAAAAAGAAAACTCATCTATTTTGTTGAACGATATGGTTATAAATATTGATGATGAATCATGGTATGGCGTAATAACTAAAAAAAATAGCAATAGTATTGTGACTAGAGCTTTGAATAGCTTGGATGTTAATGATTTAGATATTTTTACTTTAATGATGCAACGAGCAGAGTTAACGATTTCAGGAATTAAATGTGTGTATATTAAGTTATCGACTCACACCGATGACTATTATCACTCCATAGGGAATGAATTTTGTGTTGGAGATAAGCACATATGGCTTGCTGGCTACTGCTCTGATTTCGAAAATACAACAATTAATACAATGCTAGTTTTTGATGGGGAAATTCATTTGAATTTCCATGAATCAGATATAGTTATTGAGTCGATTAATTTCAATAGCTATATTAATTTTGATAATGTAAATGACTTTAATAAAGCTAATGATTCTTTTATATCTTTGAAAAAAATAAGAATAGAAGATTTAGGTTTTAATAATATAAAATCTGAGCTCTTAGAGTTTAATAATAATATTAAATATTTCGATTATAGAGAAACTGGAAATGTTGCGCTCAAAAATTATAATGTTTAATAGTTGACAGTAATTATTAAAGCAAATTTAGGATAGCTTTAACTTACAGAGCTAAGATAAAATCATGAAAAAAAGAATGAATTACAAGAAATTTCTCGCAAAACAGTACCGTGCAGGTAATTTTATTCTCTGAGCTCGTTAGTGTCCCTCAATAAGTGACAGTTGATTGGGAGGTTGCACTGGATTATATTGACCCTAATGAGTGATAATTGGCAAGCTGATCTGGTTTCGTAAATTATCCTGGCGCAACCACAGAGCGTACACTGTGAATTAAAAATTTATTCTACTTCTTACAAGTCATCATTAACGCGCATGCAAAAATTAAAGTGGTTAGAAGCAACAAAAAAATATTTTTATCAAAATGAAGGTAGGGACTTATATGATATTGTTTATTTGGTTTTATCACTGAATAAAATGAGCTATATCGCCTTTTTGAAAAGAGCTAGCGAAGGATATGGATGCTCCCCATCAGAAGGATGCGGTTATGCGCTAGATCAAGACTGGGATATTCCTGAAGATTTTAACGAAGTCAGCTTTATGTTTGGGGACTATGAAAGTTCAGCAATTTCTCCTCAAAAATTTGTTGAGTTAATGTCTTTTCTTTCTCGAAGTTATATCAAGGAGTACCAGGATGATGAAGGGTTAGTAATGATTTATTTAACCAGGCTTCACGAGCGTTATCAGCCGTTTTGCTAAAAGTAGCGATCCAGGCATTAGTGGTAATAAACGCTAAATATATTCCTTTAAAGCAAAAGCAGATAAATAGCGATAGTATGACTAAATTTTTAGATGAGCTTGAAAAGAATTGTGGCGCTAAGATTGAGCGAAGTGATGCGCGTGTTGTTCCCGGCACAGAAAAAGTTGATGGTTTAGAAATCGTCTATTTCTCTGATGATGGGAAAAGTAAATTTAGCAAACAGTTCGATAACCTCACTGCCTCTGTATCACCAAGAAGTGCTAAGAGTGGAGGCAGAAATGATCGAGGCTGTTCTATCACTATACCTGAAGGCCTCACTTTCTATGCAATAGGCTATCATGGCGATCTGGAAGGCTGGCGTAAAGATATCGAAACTGGCGCGCATGGGCTTGGCCTGTTGCTCGCCCATATTGAAAATGATCGGTTTGTGATCTCTGATGGACGTTCTTTCGCATTATCTGAATGTGTGATCAAATTTACGTAGTTTTTGTCGGGTTGGTTTTCATCTCTTTGCATTTGGAATTACTCAGGTGAAAATCGGCTCGCCTTGACGCAACCCGTCATAAAGATGATCAGGATGACGATGAGTAGCCGTCACTCCTGAATATACTCACAGGGCACATGCTCCGTTAACCAAACCCCATTATCCGCCTGATAAAATTTAAAGCCCTTCTCATACATATCCACGGCTTTTATTTTTAATAACACGGGCTTTCCATAACGTTGACCGACCTGAATTGCCGTATCTTCATCAGAGGAGAGATGTACATACTGACGTGACAAAGGCAGAAGGCCTTGCTCTCTGATTTGAGCGATAAAACGAGTTGCAGTACCGTGATACAAAATATCTGGAGGTGTTTTCTCTGCGTAAGTGATATTGACCTGTTGAGTGGAGTGCCCCTGAGCTGCGCGAATGCGTAAGCCATCTTCTGAAATCGTGAAGCGTTTCTTTTCGCTGCTTTCAACAACGTTGAAAATAAGATCTTTATCGAGTGCATAGCCTTTATTACCAGCACGCAGAATAAGGTCGTCTATAACCGCCCAGCCCTCTTTATCCAGAGTTAGCTCAATGGCTTCTGGTTCATGGCGCAAGACATAACTTAAGAATTTACTGGTGTCGGTACTCTTTTTGCTCATAACTTACTCTCAAATAATCCCTGCCGTTAAACCAGAAGGCCACTGCTGCAAAGCTCATAATTTTATTATGACCGCTGTTTGTCGCTCATTATGTCGCGGCATTTCTGCTGGTTTTCTTTGATCGCTGCCTGCTGCTGCGCGCTGAGCGACGTCCAGGTATCGATCATCCGTTCGCCCAGCGCGGAGATGTAGTGATTTTTACGTAACGCGTAATCAGAATTGCCACCCTCGACAATGTTTTCCATATCACGGGCAAAATTCTGCGGATCGTCATGATCGATGGTGCAGAACACCGCGCGGTAATAGCTCTCCTCCTCTTCGGAGTAGTGGGGCGTAAGCCAGTAGGCGACAGCGCCAACCAGCGCGAGCAGAGGAATGATAAAGCGTAAGTTTTTTAACATTGTTGAATTCAGCAAGAAAAATTGAGGGAGTAGTGTAGCTGAGGCGAAAAGAGAATGTAAAAACGAAGGCCAAACAAAAGCACCACATGCGAAATGCTCTCTCGCCGCAGCAGAGGCATCCCCGGGCACGAAATAATTTATTCCCACTCCCTCAGCTAAAAACCGTCATAGCCACTGGTCACAAAGCCGTGTAGCTTACGCAAAACTTCTTCTGCTCAGGACGCAGTATTGATCACTCAAGCTGAAGCCATCGAGATCGCCAGAGCCTATGCCGCGCAGAGCCGACGCGGGTGGGATGAGCACGCTCATCACGCTACGGTCATCACCTTATACGGCGAGCCGGTGTGGATGATCGCTACCACTGATGTCGAATACTCCACGGAGCTTCCGTGGCTGATGACCCATCTGCCAAACCCCCGCTATTACTACATCAGCATGGTCGAGGCGAAATGCATCGCGGTGGGCCACCGGGTGAATCAGTATCAGCGCGTACGCTGAGCCTTGGCTGTTTGGCACATTTACACCACAGCATTATTTAAGTTGCAGCCTCACTTTGCTGCCTGCAAATAACGTCAGCAAGGCGGCTTGCAACTCCCCGCTGTTTTGAACAGCAGAAATCTTCGCGCAATACTCCCTGCAGCCTGCCTGCTGCGCCGCAGTCTCGTTCAGCCGAATCGTCAATGTATCCACGCTTAGCGTAACGGCTTCTATTGCCGCCGCCAGTTCATAGGCGGTGTCGTCGCTCTGAAACCCGATGCACTCATCAATAGCAAGATCATCTTCATCAAATCTCCCAATGATAAAAAAATGCTGCGGGTCGTGTGCATCGTCTCCTACGCCAAGGGTTAGCACCTCATCTTCGTTGGCGACATTCGCGCAAACTGCATTAAACGCTTTTATCTCAACCATCTCTTACCCATCTTCGCCGTTATTTTTTCGCTTGTATTCCCGCCACATGATAGCCACTCTTCTTCCATTCATACCCATTATAAATTTCCCGCGAATATACGGGCGAGGAGCAGGACAGATGAAAGTTATTCTCGTACGCCACGCACAAACGCAGTGGAACCGCGCGGGCATGATTCAGGGCCAGCAGGACAGCCCAATCACCAAACGCGGCGAGCGGGAAACGGCGGCATTACTCGCTGCATTAAAAGATGAAGGTTACGCCGCAGAGTCTGTCTTTAGCTCGCCGCTCGCGCGGGCGCGCAGCATGGGTGAACAACTCGCCGCGCTTTTTCAGGCCCCGCTGGCGATTGATGCCGCGCTGATGGAGCAGTCATTCGGGCGCTACGAGGGGCTTTCCACGCAGGATTTGCGGGCTGAATGTCCCGCTGAAGCAGATGCGTTATTCGCACACGATGCCGCGTTCTGCCCGCCAGGCGGCGAATCGCTGGCGCAGGCGGTGCAGCGCATGCTGGCGTTTTTACAGCTTCAGCACACTCGCGCGGCGCATAAAACCCTCTGCGTTGTCTGCCATGGGCACGTCACTCAGGGTTTGCTGGCGCTGCTGAAGGAAGGGAGCCTTGAGAACTTCGCCCGCTATGCGCAGCCCAATGCCAGCTACGCGGTGTTAGAGATGGCGGAAGGGAAATGCAGGGTGCTGCGCTGGGGCGTGGCGACTCACTTACGCACGCTGGATGCGTAAATATCGTAGTTACGTTCCGCCCGCCGCAAATCTTCCAGCGTATCAATATCCTGAATAATTCCCGCATCTGTCAGCGGCAGATCCAGCACCTCGCCGCGCGCTCTTGCCTGCTGCACAATGCTTTTCGCGCCGTTATCGCCAGTTAATGCCCGTAGGGCAGGAAAGTAGCAGCGGGAAAAGGCCACCGGATGACCCTGGCGCTGCTGATGCCACGGCATCACCAGCGGTTTTTCACCTAACCCTTCGGCGACATGCAGTAACGATTCTGGTGCGATCAGCGGCAGGTCGGCGGGCAGAATCAGCCAGCCGGATGCAGTCGAAGTGGCGTTAACGCCCAGTGAGATAGAGTCGCCCATCCCGCCCGTGCCGCCCACAGGGCGAACCAGATGCCAGGCGAGACCAGCACGCTCTACTGCATGGATAACGTGCTCTAATATCGTGCGCTCGCCGAGCAGCGTATCAAGTTTATGGTGTTGCGCGCCGGAGGCGAGAAAGCGCTCGCCGCGGCCTGCGGCAAGAATAATTACCACTGGATCAGCCATCAGCTTTCGTCCGCTGCAAGCTGCGCGGCGGCGACATCCGCCAGCACCGACAGCGCCAGCGAACGCGCATCGCGCGCTTTCGGGAAAATGCCAATCGGCGCTTTGATGCGCGCAATGTCAGAGGGCGCAAAGCCAATCTCACTGAGCTTCTGCGTGCGTTTTTGATGGGTGCGATAGCTGCCGAGCGCGCCGATGTAGAAAGGCTGCGCGCGGAGCGCCGCCTGCAACACCGGCAGTTCCCGGTGCAGATCGTGCGACAGCAGGATCACCGCCGTCTGCGTATCGATCTGTGCGCCATCCGTTAGCGTCTCGACAAGCTGCACGTCGTAGCCAGAGGCGCGGGCGAGGCTGGCGGTGGCCTGCGCTTCAATCGAGCGGCCAAACACCATAACCCGCACACGCGGGCGGTAGGCGACGGTAAAGACCTCCTCATCCCAGCCGCTTTCGGTCACACCCGTCACGCACTCAAGCTGCTCACGAGCCGGATGGTAGCGCAGCGCGGCGGGCTGGCGCTGCGCAAGCAGGTTCAGCACCGCCAGCAGCGGTTGCGCGCTGCGCAGGCGATGAATATGCAGCGTGATGCCACCGCCGCAGGGGAGCACAATGTCGAACCACGGCGAACCCTCGCCGTAGCGCACCACGCGATCTTCAACGCAGGCGATTGCCGCCATTGCTTCAAAGGCGGCGGCAGACTCCACGCAGCCGCCGGAGACGAAGCCGCAATAGCCGCCATCTTCGCGTACCACCATCTGCGCGCCCGCCGCTCGTGCTGCGCCGCCGCGAATGGCGGTCAGCGTCACCAGCGCTGTCTCCATGCCTGCGCCGAGCGCATCGACGGCGAAGCGCAAAATATCTTCGCTGTCATCGGTGAGCAGCGCCTGCTGCGGCGTCAGCAGCGCTTCATCTGCCGTGTCGGAAGCCAGAGTGGTCTGCTGCATAACGTCTCCTCAGGCAATATCCGGCAAGGCGTCGAGCAGCTTATCGAGCGTAACCGGGTAATCCCGCACCCGCACGCCGGTCGCGTTGTAGATCGCATTGGCAATTGCCGCGCTGACGCCGCACAGCCCCAGTTCGCCCACGCCTTTGGCCTTCATCGGCGAGGAGATGGGATCGGTGTCGTCGAGGAAGATCACCTCCTGCTCAGGCACGTCGGCATGCACCGGCACCTCATAGGTCGCCATATCGTGATTGACGAAGTAACCCTGGCGCGTATCGACCGCCAGCTCCTCCATCAATGCACCGCCCAGCCCCATCGTCATCGCGCCAATCACCTGGCTGCGCGCGGTTTTCGGGTTGAGGATGCGCCCGGCGGCACACACCGCCAGCATACGGCGCACGCGCACTTCGCCGGTTGCCGCATCGACGGCGACCTCAACAAAGTGTCCGGCGAAGGTCGATTGCTGATACTGCTCATCCAGATCGCCAAACTCAATGGTATCTTCCGCGCTGAGCGCGCCCGCGGCTTTTAGCGGTGCGCTGCGATCGCCCACGCTTACCGTCTCATCAGCGAACACCGCCGAAGCGGCATCAAAGCCCAGTTTTTTGGCGATGGTTTCACGCAGCTTGACGCAGGCAGCGTAAACGCCAGCGGTAGAGGTGTTGGCACCCCATTGCCCGCCGGAGCCGGCAGAGACCGGGAGGCTGGAGTCGCCAAGGCGCACTTCAACGTGGGAGAGCGGCACGCCGAGCATCTCGGCGGCGGTCTGGGCAATAATGGTGTAACTGCCGGTGCCGATATCGGTCATATCCGTCTCTACCGTTACCCGGCCAGCGTCGTCGAGGTGCACGCGCGCGCCGGACGGGGCGAGCAGGTTGTTACGAAAGCCCGCCGCGACGCCGTAGCCCACCAGCCACTCTCCGTCCCGCGTCTGGCCTGGCGTGGCATTGCGCTGCGACCAGCCAAAACGATCCGCGCCGGTGCGCAGGCACTCCACCAGCTGGCGGCGTGAGAAGGGGCGCTGTGGATCCTTCGGGTCAACCTGCGTGTCGTTGAGAATGCGAAACTCAACCGGATCGATCCCGGCTCGCTCTGCCATCTCATCAATGGCAATCTCCAGCGCCATCATGCCGGGCGCTTCACCCGGCGCGCGCATGGCGTTGCCCTCGGGTAAATCGAGGGTTGCCAGCCGTAAACCGGTATGGCGATTAGCCCCCGCGTAGAGCAGCTCGGTCTGGTTTACCGCCGTCTCCGGCGTGCCGTCCGGTAGGTTGCCGGACCAGCTGTCGTGCGCAATGGCGGTGATTTTCCCCTGCCGATCGGTGCCGATACGAATGTGCTGAATGGTTGCAGGACGATGGGTGGTGTTATTGGGGATCATCGGGCGCGGCAGCATCACTTTCACCGGGCGCTGCAAGGCGCGAGCGGCGAGGGCGGCCAGCAGCGCATCGCTGCGCAGGAAGAGTTTGCCGCCAAAGCCACCGCCGATGTAGGGCGAGATGATGCGCACGTTCTCTTCCGGCAGATTGAGGGTGGTAGCCAGATCGGTCCGGCACCAGGCGACCATCTGGTTGGAAGTCCAGACCGTCACCTTATCCCCTTCCCAGACGGCCATCGAGGCGTGCGGCTCCATCGCCATATGGCTCTGATCCGGCGTGGTGTAGATGGCGTCGAGTTTTACCTCGGCGCTTGCCCAGGCAGCGTCAAAATCGCCGCTATTTTTGTCCGGCGCGCTCTCCGGCGCGCTGTTGACCGCCGGTTTCTCCGCCGCCAGATCGTAGGCACCGCTTTCGCGCTGGTAAGTGACGTCCACCAGCCCGGCGGCAGCGCGCGCCTGCTCAAAAGTTTCAGCCACCACCAGCGCAACGGCCTGGTGATAGTGCTCAATCTGCGGGCCGCCAAGCAGCGTGGCGGCATTGCGTTCGCCTTTGCCCAGCGGGCCGGCGTTATCGGCGGTAATAATCGACAGCACGCCCGGCGCGTTGCCTGCCGCATCACAGTTAATCTCGCTGATTTTGCCTTTGGCAATGCCCGCGCTGACGATGTAGCCATAGGCGACATTGGGCAGCACATCATGCCACTCGTAAGCGTAGTGGGCGCGGCCGCTCACTTTTAGCGGGCCATCGATGCGGTCATGAGGCTGACCGACCACTTTCAGTTGATCGATCGGGTTTTCGCCTGCCGGTTTCTCAAATTTCATCATTTACGCCCTCGCTTCTGACAACACCGAGGCGAGCGTGCGCTTCGCCAGCGTCAATTTAAATGCATTCTCAGCCGTAGGCTGCGCGGTGGCAAAGAGTTTGTCATACACCGCCTGCGCCCCGTGCGGCAGTGCCGCATCCGCTTCGGCAAGCCGCCACGGTTTATGGGCAACGCCGCCGATAGCCACGCGCCCGCTGCCGTCCGGGTGGACAATTGCCGCCACGGAGACCAGCGCAAACGCGTAGGAAGCGCGGTCGCGCACTTTACGGTAGATATGCGTGCCGCCCGCGGGCGGCGGCAGGGTGACGGCGACAATCAGTTCGCCGGGCTGCAACACCGTCTCCAGATGCGGCGTGTCGCCGGGGGCGCGATAAAATTCCGCCAGCGGGATCTGGCGTTCGCGACCGTCCGGGTTGACGGTCTCAACAATTGCATCAAGCAGCTGCATGGCAACCGCCATATCGCTTGGATGAGTGGCAATGCAGGATTCGCTGGCACCGACCACCGCAAGCTGACGGCTGTAGCCGCCCAGCGCCGCGCAGCCGCTGCCCGGCTGGCGTTTGTTGCAGGGCTGATTGGTGTCGTAAAAATAGGGGCAGCGCGTGCGTTGCAACAGGTTGCCTGCGGTCGTCGCCTGGTTACGCAACTGGCCAGAAGCCCCGGCGAGCAGGGCGCGGGAGAGCACGGCATAATCGCGGCGCACGCGCCCATCGGCGGCGAGATCGGTGTTGCGCACCAGCGCGCCAATGCGCAGGCCGCCTTCAGCGGTCGCTTCAATGCTATCCAGCGCCAGGCCATTGACATCAATCAGATGGGTCGGCGTCTCAATTTCCAGCTTCATCAAATCAAGCAGGTTAGTGCCGCCCGCGATAAATTTCGCGCCCTCTGTGCGCTGCGCGCTGGCAGCCGCTTCGGCAGGGGTGGTGACCCGCTGATAGGTAAAGGTCTTCATGATTTCTCCCCGGCGGTCTCTTCAATCGCTGCCAGCATGTTGGCGTAGGCGCCGCAGCGGCAGAGGTTGCCGCTCATGCGTTCACGGATCTCATCTGCCGTCATCTGGGGCGGGGAGACGAGATCGAGGGTCAAATGGCTTGGGATCCCTTGCTCAATCTCTTTCAGCATGGCGACGGAGGAGCAGATCTGCCCCGGCGTGCAGTAACCGCACTGGTAGCCATCATGTTTGACAAAGGCCGCCTGCATCGGATGGAGATCGTCCGGCGAACCGAGGCCCTCAATGGTGGTGACGTCGGCATCCTGCTGCATTACCGCGAGGGTGAGGCATGAGTTAATGCGTCGCCCGTTAACGATCACCGTGCAGGCGCCGCACTGGCCGTGGTCGCACCCTTTCTTGGTGCCGGTGAGATGTAAACTTTCACGCAGCGCATCCAGCAGCGTGGTACGGGTATCAACCTCAAGCTGTCGGCGCTCGCCGTTAACAGTTAAGGACAGCGGGATCATTTCCGGGGCGCGGTGCGCGTCCGGGTTGTTGCCGTGGTTGCTCATACCAGGCCTCCAGTCATCAATGCGGGTGAATAAAAAAGGGGTGTGCTTATAACGGCGTTATCGTTTTTTTAAGCCTTAAGCATAGACGGCACTCTGGAGAGGATTACTCCTAAATCATCGGCGCGGGAAAAATGGGGGGAGAGCAGGATCGTAAAGTGAGTTCATAGTGGGCAGCGAAGAGCACCATAGCTGACTGAAATCTATCATTAAAATGTTATACCGATTACCTTGAATCCTGTTGATAAGGTATCCAGCCAGCAAATAGAAGTATTATACGTAAAGGACAGGAGAGATTATTTATAGTCGCTCCATTTTTTTCGGTCATTGACTATTTCCGTAATGTTACCGTTTTGTATTATTGATTGAACAATATCATCTTCCCAAGGCGCTAAAACTAATTTCCCCTCCAGCCAAAAGAATATATGGTTTTTAACATTCTCGCTCATCCTGTTACGGTAAATCCACCGTAGCTCAGCGCCAGTAATCGCTCTGTTTTTGGGTTTTCCGCCGGAGGCGGGCGCATCGGCGTTTTTACCTTTATGTTGTTTGTTTATGACATTCCCTATATTCAAATCGTCCAGTACAAAATGGACATTTCTACCCGAATTAACCGCCCACATAAGGCCAGCCTTGGCCTTTCTGCGGATATCTTGATTGTTTCCTGAGGAATCAAGTGCACTCTTATATTTCTGGTTGCCCCGTAAAAATCCACGAAACTCCTGCTCAAACTGTGCGTAACGCTGATTAGTAAAGGGGTCACTTTTCAGGATCTTTAGCTCATCAATGGTTAACGTTTTGGATTTAAAGGGTTCTTTGTGTTCGGTGTACCATCTGCGCCCCAATTCTGAATGAACGCCATATATTAAATCTCCGGGCCGAACAGGGTTATTATCAGCATCCTGCTCAGTATCGTTGGCATTCGCTGAGGACGTGGCGGTGTTTTTCTTCTTGCCAAATATACGCATATCTCCCCCTTTGTTTGACGGACGGTAGTGTTAAGCGTCAGCGAGATAAAAATGTGATAGATGGTTAATACTGATTTATTAGAGCAATAATGGGGAGTTGTAACCCGAAAAAGATTTCATTTAAGAATATTCATCAGTTTTTTTAAAGAAGAAGAACGACTCTGCTGGTTTGTTAGCATTTTATCTTGGGGCTAAGGTTTGATGGGGAATTTTATAAAAGCGGCTCGAAGGGTAACTTCAAAGCCGCTATGCATAAGTAATATCCTAATTTAATAATTGCCTATGGTGGGCAATAGCCGCGTTACGCAATCTATCGAAGCTATTATATTCATTTAATGATGCAGCATCTCGTCGACGATCTGCGCTTTAGTCATATTGTAGGGGTAGTAAGTTGGCCAGTTATCCATCTCTTTCAGCAAGGCTTCCTGGGATTCACTGCCCATGAAAATGTGGAAATGCTGGGACTGGCGCGGCGCGATGGTGTGATCGCTGAACTGCACATACTTCGGCGCTTTGGAGCTGGCGTCTTTACACTCAAACAGATAGCGCACGCCCTTTTTGCCGGAAGCGTAGGTCAGGATCTTGTAGCCAGCATAATCATAGCGGCAGCTGTTGACGGTTTTGCCGGTGTGAAACTCCATCACGTTGTTTTCAATGCCGATCGTATCGACATCGGTGGCGTAACCCTTTTTGTAATAGTCGCGGTACTCCTCCACCGTTTTATCGCCGTGCTGCGCCTTTTTCTTCAGCACCGGATCGAGATCGCCGCTCAGCAGATAAGGGTTAATGGATTGCCAGACGCCATCCCAGTCGGAGAGCGGGCGATCTTTCACATCTTTATCATCAATAATCCCTTCGCTCGCTTTACGCTCCACTTCCGTCAGCGATTTGCCGTGGTGGTGCCCATGGGCAAAGCCCTGCGTGCTCATCAGCAGCGCGCCCATTGCCAAAGCAAAAGCCGTTTTCTTCATCATCGGTATCACTCCCTGGTTACGTTTGTCATAAATTGAAATGTTATATTATAACAAAAGCAAATTCCAGCCCCGGCAGAGCCGCTCGCGGCAGGCTGTGTGATTAGTACACTAAACGCAGCCGTAAAATAAATTTGGCCTCCCGCTGCGCTATTTTTTGTCGACTAACCAGTGGGATAGGACAAATAAAAAATAGGCATGACATAAACTCGATATTAATTAACGGCTGCGCTTTGACATAAATTATGTTTATAGCCAAACTTAATCATGAAAGGCGATTGATATGACGCTGATGTCATATTGATTATATTTGAAACGACAGATGGAGAAATAACATGGCCGAGCATAGAGGCGGTTCCGGTAATTTCGCTGAAGATCGTGAAAAAGCCTCAGAAGCAGGGCGTAAAGGCGGACAGCAGAGCGGTGGGAACTTCAAAAACGACCCAGAGCGCGCGTCCGAAGCCGGTAAAAAAGGCGGACAGAATAGCAACAGCAGCAATAAAAAATAGTGGTGCCGTTGCTGTTTTAACCTGAAGTTTAAAATCTAATTTTAAACGATAGCGAGTCGGAAACGGCTCGCTTAATTATTTGTAGGGTTGCTGAAATTTCAAAATAAATAAAATTAATTTTCCTGATTAATTATTTTCTGAGCTATTGCAGGCAAAAAAAATCCCTCAGGTACAGGAAATCCGATCTGCGCCTGAGGGTATGCAAATGCATCTTCGTTACTAACAATGAGTTGGCAAGCTATGCACAATTGGGCAACAGCATAAGCTGCTAAAACCCGCATTTGTAATGAAATTTTACGCTGCTCACGAATAAATTATTTCATGAATAAATATTTGAAAATACGCCGTTTTTAGCTATGTAGGCGGCTTTTCGAACCGATTCAGCTTAATTTTTCTCCGCCAATGCCTGTTTTTTAATCCTCTGCCGCCTGGTTTAGCCTGCAAGGCTTAGCTATATTTACTAAACATTCATTCGCAAAAGGAGGTTTTGTGCTCACTATTGAAAAAGACGATCCACGCGAAGCGCCGGAGTCCGGCGACAAAAAACCGCAACCGGTTAAAAAATAGTTAAAAGGTCGCTTCGGCGACCTTTTTTATTGCGCGCTAGCTCGCAGTTTTTTCTCGAGACAAATGATAGTAATTCTCATTCATCGCTGCAGGGGAGAGGTGGCGAAGGGAAAGTCAAAAGGAGAGAGAGATGACAGAGAAGAGCTTACAGGAGTTTCTGCACACCGAGCCGGATTGCATACTTGAACATGTCGCCCGGCACTACCAGACCACGCTGCTGGAAGTGGTGCGGCAGTTACCTGGCAGCAAAATGATTGCCGGTACCCATTTTGACGAGGTGTGGCAAGAGGTGACTACCTGGGGCACGGTGCTGCTCCTGATCCACACCGAAGATGTGATCCTGGAGTGCAGCATCGCCCTGCCGCCGGGATTTTACAGCCACGGTTACTTCAACTTGCAGGGCAAAGAGCAGGTATCGGGCCATATCAAGGCCGATCACTGTCGCCATATCGCGTTTATTGAACGCAAGTTTATGGCGATGGACGCCGCCACCATCCTCTTTTTCAACGCCGCAGGCAGCGCGATGCTAAAAATTTTTGTTGCCCGTGACGATCGCCACCAGCTTATTCCACAGCAGCTGGCAGCGTTCCGCGCGCTGAGGCAGGCCTTCGCGCAGTAGGTTACTCGCTGCGCTTTTCAACATGACCAAGCGGTTTTTCCGGGAAGCAGCAGTCGCGCACGCGGCGTTTTAGCTCTGCGGCATCGGGAAAGCCGCCCTCCTGCTTGCGATCCCAGATAACGCTGCCATCGGCTTCGATGACAAAAATGCCGCTGGTGCCGGGGATCAGCGTCACGGAACCTAAATCGGTATTGAAGGTGTGGAGCAGCTCCTGCGCCATCCAGCTGGCGCGCAGCATCCAGTTGCACTGGACGCAGTAGTGCAGGGTGATGGCAGGTTTAGTGGACATCATCTCGTTACCAGAAGGGAAAAGGGTCCACAAAGTGTAAGCAATATGTTGGCATTATGAAATCGTTGCAAGTGATAATAGTTATCATTACTATCTTGACCATAACAGAGAGCTGATGCCTGGCCCGTGCGGCTGGTGTACGGTTCCGCTGATTTCTGGGAGTTGATGTGAGCCGGATGATAATAATTCAAAGGCACACACACTTATGACGACTACACCTTTTTGCCGGCTACGCTTCAGAAACCGCGTGCTGGTCACCTCATTCCTGACAACGCTTACGCCCACCGCGACCTTTGCGGCTGAAACCGCACCACGCGATGAACAAGATCGCGCCGAAGAGATGGTCATTACCGCGCCTGCGCCACGTCTCAAGGCCGGAAGCGATCGCGCCATCACTGCTGACGCTCTGCAACGCAACGGGGCGAATGATTTTGGCTCCATCATGCGGTATGAGCCGCTGATTGGTGCTACCGGGGCAGGGGGCGGTTCCGGCAACGGTAAGAGCGGCTTCGACCGCGGCGGTTACACTGGCTATAACATTCGCGGCCTTGAGAGTAACCGCGTGGGTATTGATGTTGATGGCATTCCCCAGCCGGAGGCCACCGGGCGCAGCTACGCCGGGCGCGCCGGGCTTAACACCTTCGGCATTGGCCGCGACTATATCGACCCCTACCTTTACGGCAACGTGGCGATCCAGCCGGGCGCAACGCCTGCGGAACAAGCCAACACCGCCATCGGCGGCAATGTCTCGTTCCGGCCAAAATCTGCCAATGACTACCTGCAAGGGGCGAAGCACTACTACGCGGGTTACCAGAGCGATTACGACTCCAGCGATCGCAGCTGGCACAACGGCGTAACGGCGGCGGCAGGCGATGAACGCGTGCGCGGCATTGTGGTTTACAGCCGCCGCGACGGCCAGCAAACGCGTAACAACAGCGACAGAGTCGGGGCTTACCCCGCTAACTGGCACTCCGACGCGCTGCTGCTCTCCGGGATCCTGCAAGCCTCTGAGGTGCACAAACGGACCTATACAGCGGAGTATTACAACAAAACGACCCATACCCACTTTGACGCCTGGAACCGTGACGGCAGTGCGATTATTGGCAACGCTCAGCAGAGCAGCTACTCCCGGCGCTGGGCCATCAGCCTGAAGGATGACTGGACACCGGTCGATGCGTGGGTCGATAGCGCTTCGACAAAGATCTATCTACAGCGCACCCAGGCGCACGACGCCACGTGGATGCCGGACAGCACCACCCGCATTCCGGGCACCGTCTACTCCAGTTACGACACCGACAGGATAGGCATTCAGCATGCGCTGGCGAAAAGCATCGGCCGCCACAATCTGCGCGCCGGCTTTAATGCCAGCGCCAGCAAAACAGAGCGCCCGTTCCGCCAGCAGCCAGCGCCGAACGCGCGCAATGCGATCATGCAGCCTGAAGCGGACAGTAAAAGCGAGATCCTCGGTGCATTTGTGCAGGATCAGATCAATTTCGCCGCCGGAGAGCACAACTTTGCCCTCATTCCCGGCATACGCGTAATGCACCAGTCGATGAAACCGGAGAACCTCGGCAGCCTGACTACCACCAGCAGCGTGCTGAATACCCGGGATGTCTCTGCGCTGTACCACCAAAACAGCGACACCGAGTGGTTGCCATCGCTCACCTTCCAGTATGAGCTCACGCCCCGTTTGCTGAGCTATCTGCAATACCGGCGCGGGGCGCAGTTCCCCAATGCCAGCCAGCTCTATGGCTCCTGGAATCTTGGCTCTAACTATGCCGGGCGCGCGCAGTACGCACTGATCGGCAACGCGGCGCTGAAAACCGAAACCAGCGATAACCTCGAATGGGGGCTGAAGGGCGAAGTGGCAGAAGGCGTCACGCTGCGCGGTGCGCTCTTCTACAACAGCTACAAAAACTTTATCGCCTACACCCGCTATCGCCGCGCCGACAACCCGGGCAACTTCGTCAACGTGCCGTCGAATATCTACACCAGCTATCAGGCGGAAAACCGCGATAAAGCCTTTATCTACGGGGGTGAAATCAGCGCCACGCTCGATATCGGCAGCTGGTTTGAGCAGGCTGAAGGGCTGCACGCAACCCTCGCTTATGGCTACGCCGAGGGACAAGCCAAATCGCGCTACATGGGCGACGCCTATCGCGATCTCGACAGCGTCGCGCCGATGAAAGCGATTGTCGGCCTCGGCTGGGACGATCCGGCCAAACGTTACGGCACCGCGCTCACCGCCACCTTTGTCAAAGGTAAGCGCGCCACGGCAACCAGTCGTGAAACCTATCAAAACAGCGGCGAGCCGATCGCCACCGCCAGCAGTAGCTATATGCGCGTGCCGGGTTACGGGGTTGTCGACCTGAGCGCCTGGTGGCAGGTGGCAAAGCAGGTGAAGGTCAGCGGCGGCGTCTACAACCTTACCAACCGCAAATACTGGGATTACCTCAGCAGCCGTACGCAGGAAACGCGCACTCTCCAGGATAGCTATGACAACGCGCTGGCCGTGATGCCAGGGCGCAGCTGGCAACTTGGCGTCAATATTGATTTTTGACCCGGCAGCCTCTTTACCCCCGGCGCGCGCCGGGGATGTTAAGACACATAAAGGACGTGAAAAATATGCCTGTATCTTCAAAAGATTACGCTGCCATCTGGCAGGAGTATCAGTTAATCAGAGCGCTTGAACCGGCAAAAAGCGCCAGAGATATCGCGTTCCAGCTGGCGATAAGCGAAGCGGAGCTGGCCGAAGCGCGCGTTGGCTACGATGCGGTGCGCCTGGAGGGGACGGTGCGCCATATCTTCAAGGCGCTGGAGAGCGTCGGCGAAGCCAAAAGCATCTGTCGTAATGAATATGCGGTTCATGAGATGACCGGGCGGTTCACCAATCAACATATCAGCGATCGCGCCGGGGTGGTGCTCAACCCGCGCGGTCTCGATCTGCGCCTCTTTATGAGCCAGTGGGCCTGCGCCTACTACCTGCGGGAGCAGGGGCCAAGAGGCGAGCGGCGCAGTATTCAGTTTTTCGATCACCAGGGCGATGCCCTGCTGAAAATCTACGCCACGCCCTACACCGATGGCGGCCAGTGGGATGAAGTCGTGGAGCGTTTTAGCGTGCGGCGTCAGGTACCGCTCTCCATTTACGCGCCCGAGAGCAAATTTTACGACGAAGCGCCCGATGGAGAAGCCGTTGACCACGACTGGCGTGAGATGACCGATGTGCACCAGTTCTTCAACCTGCTGCGCAAACACAACATCTCACGCCAGCAGGCGTTTCGGCTGGTGGGCGACGATCTTGCCTGCCAGGTCAGCAACGACGCGCTGCCCGCCCTTCTGCAGCAGGTTCAGCAGGAGGGGAATGAAATCATGATCTTTGTCGGCAACCGCGGCTGCATACAGATCTTTACCGGTGCGCTGGAGAAGTGCGCGCCGGTGGGCGACTGGCTGCGGGTGATGAATAAGATCTTTACCCTGCACCTGCGCGAAGCGGGGATCCACGAAAGCTGGGTGACGCGCAAGCCGAGCGCGGATGGGCATGTCACCAGCCTGGAGCTGTTTGCCGAAGATGGTACGCAAATCGCGCAGCTTTATGGTCAGCGCAGCGAAGGGGATCGCGAACAGGCCTGCTGGCGCGGGCAGATTAAAGCGCTAACGCCGTGGAGGAACGAAGTATGAAACGCGTGGTGATGCTCTTACTGCTGCTACCGCTGCTGGCGGTGGCCGCCGATCCAAAAGTTGTCGCCCTTGGCGGTGATGTCACGGAGATTGTCTATGGCCTGGGCGCGCAGAGCCAGCTGGTCGGGCGCGACAGCACCAGCACCTGGCCTGCCGAGGTAAAGCAGCTGCCGAATGTCGGCTATGTTCGCCAGTTGAATGCGGAGGGCATTTTGTCGCTGCGGCCTACCATCGTGCTGGCGGGCAGCCAGGCGCAGCCCTCGCTGGTATTGAAAAGCGTGCAGGATAACGATGTCTATATGGTGCCGGTACCGGGCGGGTATACGCTCTCGGAGATCGATAAGAAAGTGGTGGTGATCGCCCGCGCCCTCGGCAAAAACGAAGAGAGCCTGGCGCTGCGCAAAAAGCTGGCGACGGAGATTGCCGCACTGCCCACCTCGCCACTGGATAAAAAAGTGCTCTATATCCTTAGCCACGGCGGCATGGGCACGCTGGTGGCGGGGAGAGAGACGGCAGCGGATGGCGCTATCCAGGCTGCGGGGCTTAATAATGCGATGCAGGGCTTTTCCCACTACCGGGCGATGTCGCAGGAGGGGGTGATCGCCAGCCAGCCGGATCTGGTGTTGATCTCAGCCGAAGGTGTAAAGCATCTGGGCGGCGAGGAGAACATCTGGCACTTGCCGGGCCTCGCGCAAACGCCCGCCGGGCGCAACAAACAGCTGTTGGTTGTGGACGAGGCCGCGCTGCTGGGCTTTGGTCTGCGCACCCCGCAGGCATTGCTGGAGTTGCGTAAAAAAGCGGAGCAACTACCGTGATCACCCGTGCGGCTTCCCGTCTCCTGTGGGGACTCTTGCTGCTGACGGCGGCACTCACGCTCTTCGCCTCCACGCAGGGGGCGATGGATCTCTCTCTTGCCAGCTTGTGGTACGACGATGATGAGGTGCTGCGCCAGATTTGGTTCACCATTCGCCTGCCGCGCGTGCTGCTGGCGCTGCTTGTTGGCGCGGCGCTGGCGCTCTCCGGCTGCGTTATGCAGGGGCTGTTTCGCAATCCGCTTGCCGATCCGGGGTTACTTGGCATCAGCAGCGGCGCGGCGCTGGTCGTCGCCTGCTGGCTGGTGCTGCCGCTGTCGGTGCCGGTGCTGGTTGCCCTCTATGCCCCGCTGGTGGCCGCCTTTATCGGTAGCCTGGCGGTAATGGTGGTGATCTTTTTACTTAGCAAAGCGGGTGAGAGCGCGCTGTCGCGGCTGCTGCTGGTGGGGATCGCCATCAACGCCCTGTGCGGCGCGGGCGTTGGCGTGCTGGCGTGGATCAGCAACGATGCGCAGCTACGCCAGCTTTCGCAGTGGGGAATGGGTAGCCTCGGGCAGGCGCAGTGGCCGACGCTCATCGTTACGGCGACCCTGATCCTGCCCGCCATGCTCGGGATCTGGCGGGTGGCGAAACAGCTCAACTTTCTGCAACTGGGCGAGGAGGAGGCGCACTATCTGGGCGTGGATGTGCGGCGTTTACAGCGGCGGCTGCTGCTCTGTAGCGCGCTGTTGGTGGCGGCCTCTGTTGCCATCAGCGGCATCATCGGTTTTGTCGGGCTGGTCGTTCCGCACCTGATACGCATGATGTTAGGCCCCGATCATCAACATCAGATACCCGGCTCGCTGCTGGCGGGGGCGAGCCTGCTGCTGCTGGCGGATACCGCCGCCCGCACGCTGGTGGCACCTGCCGAGATGCCGGTCGGCTTACTGACCAGCCTGCTCGGCGCGCCGTGGTTTTTATGGCTTATTTTTCGCCAGCGGAGTGCGCTCTATGGATAACGGTTTTATTGCCCACCAGGTGCAATTCACGGTCGGCCAGCGGCGGCTGGTGGATGATATCTCCCTCACGCTGCCGCCTGGCGAAATGGTGGCGCTGATTGGCCCGAACGGCGCGGGCAAATCGACGCTGCTGCGCTTGCTGACCGGCTTTCTTACGCCGTCGCGCGGCGTCTGTTCCCTGGCGGGGAAATCCCTTGCCGCCTGGCCTTCACAGGCGCTGTCGCGCTACCGGGCGGTGATGCTGCAACATCACGCCCTCGGCGTTGAGTGGGCCGCGGAGTCGGTGGTGGCGATGGGGCGCGCGCCATGGGGCGAGAGGCATGCGTGCGATATCGTGCGTAAAGTGATGCGTTTAACCGGCTGCGAAACGCTGATTGGACGCCGCTTTGTCACACTTTCCGGCGGCGAGCAGCAGCGGGTGCAGCTGGCGCGTAGCCTGGCGCAACTCTGGCGTAACGGTGCGCCGGAAGGGTGGCTGTTTCTCGATGAGCCAACCTCAGCGCTCGATCTCTACCATCAGCAGCAGCTGCTGCGTTTGCTTAAATCCCTGACGCAGCGTGCCAGGCTACATGTCTGCGTGGTGCTGCACGATCTGAACCTCGCGGCGCTGTGGGCGGATCGCATTGTGCTGTTGCATAAGGGGAAGATAGTGGGGCAGGGGACGCCAATGCAGGTGCTGCAACCGGAGGTTATCACCAGGTGGTACGGCGCGCAGGTGCATGTGGCGACGCATCCGGATGGGCAGACGCCGCAGGTGTTTCTTTGTGTTTAGGGGGCGGCTGTAACGGCCCTGGCCGGATAAGCGTTTACGCGCCATCCGGCAATGGGGTTTGCTCGGTCGAATGGTTCCCGTAGGCCGGATAAGCGGTACGCGCCATCCGGCGATGGGGCTGACATTTGGCACTGGTGGAAGGGTTCCGTTCACCATGCGTGCGGCGGAATATTTTTCTCACTGGTGCGGTGAACGGGATAAGGGAAGCGGCCGCGCTCCCCTTATCAATCCCCGCGGCCCCGCGAGGAAATCGGTGCTGCGCACTGCGCTCACCTCCCGCGTGCCTGACTGCGGCCGGCTCGACTCGACTTGCTCGCCCGTTCCGGGACTCGCTCCCTATCTCGGTTCGCCTCTGTCCGCCATCCATGGCGTCCAGACCTTGTCATTCACGCTTCGGTTCGCCGATTTCAGCGGGGGTCAACACCGCCGCTGTGAGACCTGAGGTAAAAGCAATATCGGTGTTGCGGTAGGCTCGTTTTGGTAGGCCGGATAAGGCGCAGCCGCCATCCGGCAAGGGTGCGGCGGGGATATTGCCGGATGGCGCTGGCGCTTATCCGGCCTACGGATCGGTGTGGCTTTTGAACGGGGTACGCTTATCCGGCCTACGGTTTGTTTCTCAACAATTACGCTTCAACCGGGGCATGTTGCCACCACATTTTGTGCAAATCGTAATACTTATCGCCCGGTTCGGGGTATTTGTCCCACGGCTTGTCGATGATGTAATGGATATTCTTCACCCGTGAAAGATCCCACATCTGCGGATGCTGCTTCGGCAGGGTTTTCAGAGCGTTATAACCATAATGCAGCGGCAGCCAGCGGTCGCGGAACACCTCGTTGAGGAAATCCTGCTCGGCAAAGACCCACTCGGCGATATCCTCCTTCGCCGCCAGCTTCGCCATCATCGCGTCATAAACGTCGCGATCCGGCGTCAGCACCAGAAAACCGCCGTTCAGGTAGTTATCCACCGAGGCGGGCGGTGCGGCGTTCATCTGCGCGTCCTCAACCCAGCTGTAGTAGCAGTTGTCCGGCTGCCAGCTATCGGGATAGGTAGCAATATGGTTCGGATTGCAGCGGCAGGCGTGGCAGGCGGCAATCGTCCCTTTGGCGAGCGGCAGTTCGAACACCTCATCCATGTTCTGCACCACCAGCATATCGGCATCGAGAAACGCGACGCGCTGAAACTCCGTCAGCGTCCAGACCGCCAGCTTGCTCCACACCTCGGCGAAACGGGCATTGGCGTAGCGGTGGGTAAGGGCAGGGTTCGGGCCGACGATCGGCACTTCGCGCACTTCACACCCCTGCGTCTGTAACTGCTGGCGCGTGGCGGCGTCGATATTCTCTGTCACCATCACCACCAGCGGCCACGGCGAGCCGCTGTCACGCAGCGACTGTTGCAGCGCTTCGACGCCGGGAATATAACCCGGCTGCGTTAATAGCGTGACCCAGGCGAAAGCGGCGCTCATGACAGCACCTCCGCCATAAAGCGGTTCATAAACTTGCCGTCAGGATCGAAGCGGCGTCGCACGGCTTTAAACTCTTCAAACTGCGGGTAGAGCGCGGGCCAGTTGTAGAGCGACGGGTCAAAATATTTGCCCCAGTGCGGCCTGCCGCCCTCTTCGGCGAGCAGCTGTTCTGCGGCGCGTAAAAAGGCGGTGCCCTCTTCCGAGAGCGAGCCATCTTCGGCGTAGTAGACGACAAAACCGAAGAAGCAGGTCGGTTCCCCGCCGGCCGGGCTAAGCCACGCGCTGGAGGCGCCGGTGCAGCGCAGAATAATCGGGTAGTGCATATGCGGCTGCGACTCGCTGTGCCACGCTTTCATGCGCGCAATCACTGCCGCAACGCGCGACATCGGAATGCCGATCTCAATATTGATCTGCGGCGTTGCAATGCCGCGGCAGAAGACCTGGTAGATATCGCCGATCACATCCGTGAAGTCTTTAAAGCGCGTGACGGTGCGAAACGGTTTGCCGTTCTCATCGACAATGCGGGTGTCATCGCGCATCTGCGCCAGGGTTTTATCCACCGTGGCGTTCATCTGCTCATCGGTCTCCTCCATCTCGACCAGCTCGCCGTGGTTATCACGCCACAGCGCCTGCTCCTCGGCAGTTGCTTCGCGCGCGTTCCAGGTGTGAACCTTGTTCTCATCCGGGAACCACCACGCTTTGCTGAAGGTCCACTCCTCGTTCCAGGCGATCAGATCTTCCGCCAGGTTATCGGCGCTGCCCGCGCTCTTAAAGCAGGTATAGATCGTGGAAGGGCGGGTGCGCAGCGTCACGGCGGTGATCACGCCGAGGGTGCCGAGCGCCTGCTGCGCGGCGTCAAAGGCCGCATCGTTCCGCTCAATATCGTGCGCTTCACCGTGGGCATCAATCAGGCGAATGGCGAGCGCTTCGTCAGCCAGCGAGCTCTGCCCCATGCCCTGGCCGTGGGTGCCGGTCGACACCGCGCCCGCGAGGGTTTGTGAATCGATCACGCCCGGTGAGGCGTGCAGCATGCGGTTCATGCTGGTGAGGGTTTCAAACACCTCATGCAGCACGGTTCCGGCGGCAAACGTGACGCTCTCGTCGGTCACTGCCAGCACGCCGCGCAGGCGCGAGAGGTCAATCAGCGTATCGCCCGGCTCGCTTAACTTCAGCATTCTGCCCGGCGACATGCGGCTGCCCATCACGCGGATTCGCCCCTTTGCAGCAGCAATCATCTGCTGCAACTGCGCTTCGTTTTCCGGTGTTGCAACGGCCTGAGCGGGGGCCAGCGTGGCGTTTTTCGCCCAGTTTACAACTACGTTTTCATCAGAGGTTTGCTGTGGCAGGCGAGGTGGAAAAAGAGCCTGTATCGTTGTCATTGGCATCTCCTTGCGCAATATTTTTGTAATGATTTACCAAGCGTAGCTCATCATGTAAAAGTGTGACGTGCGTCGCTTATTTTCGTGCGATCGGGTCATCCTGAAGCTACTGATCGACACGATTTTGTGGTTCGTCGTTGATAAACGCCTGCACATTCTCCACCGTAGTAGTGAGAATACGCCCGCGCGCATCGACGGATGCCCAGGCGATATGCGGCGTGATGATGCAGTTTTTCGCGTTGAGCAGCGGATTGTCCGCGCCAGGTGGTTCGCTGCTCAGCACATCCACCGCCGCCCCGGCAATGCGCTCTTCGTTAAGGGCGGCAGCAAGATCCGCTTCATTAATCAGATCCCCGCGCGAGGCGTTGAGCAGCAGCGCACTGCGCTTCATCTTCGCCAGCGCCTCACGGTTGATCATCCCTTTGGTTTGCGGTGTCAGTGGGCAGTGCAGGCTGATAACATCCGCCTCGGCGTAGAGGGTGTCGAGATCGACATAGCGCAGCTGCGCGCTCTCCGGCAGCGGGCGCGAACGGGAGTGGGCGAGCACCGTCATGCCCATCGCCTGGGCGATGGCACCGAACGCCTGGCCGATGCGGCCATAGCCGATAATGCCGACGCGTTTTCCCGCCAGCTCGACCATCGGTTGCAGCCAGTAACACCAGCTTTCTGACTTGCTCCAGCCGCCAGCGTGCACATCGGCGTCGTGTTCGCCGACGCGGTTGCAGAGCGCCAGCAGCAGCGCGGTGGTAAATTGCGCCACCGTGGCGGTGCCGTAAGTCGGTACATTGGTCACAACAATTTGCCGGGCGCGGGCGGCCTCGAGATCGATAATGTTGTAGCCGGTGGCGGTGACGGCGATACATTTCAGCCGCGGGCAGTGGGCGAGCAGATCCTCGCTAAACGCCACTTTATTGGTAATGGCGATATCCGCATCGCGCAGGCGCTGCGCGGCCTTATCAGCCGGGGTAGTGTCATAAACCGTGACCTCGCCCAGCGCATGCAGTGGCTCCCAGCTGAGATCGCCGGGGTTAAGCAGACCGCCATCCAGCACAACTATTTTCATCTTTTCCCCATTCGGTCATGAACGTGTCGCAATAAAAAAGCCGGACCCCTATCGTCCGGCATTCGCACCCAGGAAGCAAATTGCAATCAATCACTTAATAGCGTAATCACGCCTGCGAGGGCATATTTCACCGCCTGCTCAATCACCTCTTTGGTGTCGCCTTCGAAGAGGCATTTGACGGTGACCGGTGCGCTATCCGGCAGGCCCCAGCCAAACCACACGGTGCCGGCAGGGGTGCCATCTTCGCCGCCGTCGGGGCCGGTATAGCCGGTCACGGCAATGCTGACCGGCTCATGGCTGGCGTCACAGGCACCTTGCGCCATTTCGAAAGCCGTCTGCTGGCTAACCGCCGTCCAGCGCGCCAGCGTCTCTTTTTTCACCTGCAACAGCGTCTGTTTCGCTTCATCGGTAAAGGTAATAAACCCGCTGCCGTAAAACTCCGGCGTGCTTTCGCAGGCGCAGAGCGCGGTGGCGATCTGCCCGCCGGTGCAGGATTCGGCGGTAGTCACGCGCAGTTTTTTATCGCACAACAGCGTGCCAAGCCTGTCGGCCAGATCGCTAATCTCAAGCTTTAACAGCGGCGCGACGCGCTCACTTTGTAATGTGGTGGTTTCACTCTTCATATCACTCCCTTCCATCCGAAAGAAAATTCTGCCTGGCAAAAGTATAGCAGCGCACTTTTAAGGCGAATTTTTTGGAATGATCGAGATATGACCATTGCGCTCCAGAATGGCGAATTTAATCTCTGCGAGATCGACAATGCCCTGGTTGTTGCGCGCCGAGAGCATAATATCGGCGCGGGAGATATCCGCCTCACGCATCTTCTCTGGCAGCATTTCGCCGTTCTCGACCAGCACCACCGGCGTGCCGTCGATAAAGTTTTCTGCCCCTTTCACGTACTTCTTCAGCTTGCCAAACAGAATATCCACCACCACCAGCGTGATGATGGTCAGCGCCGCGCCGGTGACGGAGAAGTCGTTGCCGAGCAGCGCCTGCTGCGTCGCTTCACTGATGATCAGCAGCAAAATGAGATCGAAGGAGGTCATCTGCAATAAGGCTCGCCGACCGGCGATTTTAAACACCACCATCAACACCAGATAGATCGCTACCGCGCGTAACACCATATCCATCGCCGTCTCCTCAGGGCCAGATAAACTGTTTCACCGCCACCTGCGTGGTCTCATTTAACGAGAGGCGCAATTCGCTGCTGCCAGGGGTTTGCGGTGTCAGCCCGAGCCAGACGGTAAAGGGTTGGTCGGGATGAGGACGGGCATACTCCAGCACCAGCTCGCCGTTCTGGCTGGTCATCTTTTCCGGCTGCGGTTGCAGGGTGCGGATCTCAAAATCCTGCATAAAGTCGCCGCCGAGGATAAAAACGGTGCGGCGTTCGTTTGAAGCGTGGGCGGTGAGCTGCATATCGATGTCGCTTTGCAGGCGGGCGTAGCGGTCATACTGCACCGTCAGTTTGCCATCACTGCTGTGGGCGCTTCGCGCGCTGAGCCACCCCTGGGAAAAGAGGCCGAGTAGCCCGGCAATGACCACCGCGATCAGCAGCACAGAACCAATGCGCTGCACCTTTGTTTCAACATGCAGCCAGAATGGGCTGTCAGCCACCGGATAGCGGTGCGACTTCTTCTCCATCTCTCCTCCACGGTGTCGGTGGAAACCACGTAAAGAGAGTGTAGATGAGGCGGGGGCCATGCGGTAACGAAGCCGCTCCGATCCCGTAGGCCGGATAAGCGTAGCGCCATCCGGCATTATCTCTGCGGCACCGATTGCCGGATGGCGGCTTCGCCTTATCCGGCCTACGCGGTTTCAGCGGCTGTGGTTTTGTAGGCCGGATAAGCGCCAGCGCCATCCGGCATTATCACCGCGGCACTATTGCCGGATGGCGGCTTCGCCTTATCCGGCCTACGGGATCGAGGACGGATACGCGCAGCCTGGGCGCGCGGAACTTACCCCGCTTTTTGCTGCACCTGATGCACGCCGATATAACGCTCGTAACGGTTCGCCTTCAGGCGCGTTAAATCCACCAGCACCAGTCCATCGACACAGTTATTGAAATCGGGATCGCTGCCGAAGTCGATAAACTGCACGCCGCCGGGTTCGCCCAGTTCGGAATACTGTTTATAGAGCGGGGGAATGCCGCAGCCGAGATTGCCAAGCAGCGATTTCAGCCGCGTCAGATCTTCGGTGTAATCCTCGCCGGTAAACTGCGCCAGCACCTCGGGCAGGGTGGCGGGGCAGGGGCGGCGCGACGACGCCAGCGGCCAGGCGGCAGGGAACCAGAGGCGATAGAAGGCAATCAGCAGATCGCGCGCCGCGGGCGGCAGGCCGCCGGAGATAGAGACGGGGCCAAAGAGATAGCGGTACTGCGGGTAGCGCGCCAGATAAGCGCCAATCCCCGACCAGAGATAATCGAGCCCGCGACGCCCCCAGTAGCGCGGTTGAATAAAGCTGCGCCCCAGTTCAAGACCTTCTCGCAGCACCTCCGCCATACGCGCGTCGTAGTGAAACAGGCTATGGCTGTAGAGCCCCTCCGGCCCCTGCTCGGCGATAAGCTGCGCCGTGGGCATAAAGCGGTACGCGCCGACAATCTCCAGATCGGCATCATCCCACAGGATCAGGTGCAGATAGTGATCATCGTAGCGGTCCGTATCACGCCGTTTTCCGCTCCCTTCACCCACTGCGCGAAAAGCGATCTCGCGCAGCCGCCCCAGTTCGCGCAGTAGCGGTGCATCCTCCTGGCCGTTGCGCTGCCAGAGATAGATCGTTTTGCCGTCCGGCGTGCGGCCAAGGCACTCGGCGCGGCTCAGTTCGCGGCGCAGGGTGGCCCTGTCTTCCGGGCGGGCGATGGCGCATTCGGTTTTGAACGTGCCGGGCACTCCCTTGCCAAGACGCAGAAGATGCTGGCGACACTTCTCGGCCAGCTCGCGCGGCGCGAGGGCGGTAGTGTGCCAGTTCTCCCAGGGAATGCGCTGACCGAGGGTGATCGGCAGGCTGCTGTTGCGGCGGCGAAACATCTGCTGCATCAACAGCAGCAGCGGCAGGGTGTCTGAGAGCAGGGCGCTGGCATAAAACAGCGCGCTGTTGCGGGCATCGATCCACGCTGGCAGCAGCGGGGCGCGGAACTTGTTCGCCAGCTTGATAAACCCGGCGTGCCAGCGTTTATCGCGAATCCCTTTGCGGGTCAGGCGCGACACTTCACCCGCCGGGAAAAAGATCAGCACGCCGCCGGATTGCAGCTGGCTCTCCATCTGTTGCAGGGCGGCTTTGGTGGTGCGGCCACCGATATTGTCCACTGCGATAAAGAGCGAGCTTAAGGGTTCGAGGTGGCTCAGCAGGCGGTTAGTGACCACTTTGACATCGCGGCGCACGCGCGAGACGGCATACATCAGCGCCAGCCCATCCAGCGTACCGGTCGGGTGGTTGGCGATAATCACCAGCGGGCCATGTTCGGGGATTTGTTCGAGGCAGTGAGCGGGGATGGTACAGCGAATTTGCAGATGGTCGAGGACATGTTCCACCATATCCAGCCCTTTCAGGTGGCGGTGCTGGGCGGCGAATTGCTGGAACTCCTGTTCGTAAAGCAGACGCCTGAGCAGGTTCTTTTGCCAGGGTGCCGGTCTGGCCTGCGGCCAGAGATCCTCAAGTACATTGTCGAGACTAAACATGGCGATTTCTCCTCCCGTCTTGCCGCTGACAGTAGCGGGAGAAGATGACGCTTACATTTCATTACAATGACGTTATGAGCATTTATTGTAGGCCGGATACCGGCATGGCAGCGCACAAACGCCGGGCAGGTGAACATACGGAAAAGCGTGGCACGGATCCTGTAGGCCGGATAAGGCGCAAGCCGCCATCCGGCATGGGTGCGTGCGATGAAAAGCCAGATGGCGCTACGCTTATCCGGCCTACAAAGGCAGGGCTGGTGAACGTACGGTAAAGCGAGGCACGAATCATGTAGGCCGGATAAGGCTGCAAGCCGCCATCCGGCATGGGTGCGGGCTATGAAATGCCGGATGGCGCTACGCTTATCCGGCCTACAAAGGCAGGGCAGACGAACATACGGTAAAGCGGGCCACGAATCGTGTAGGCCGGATAAGGCTGCAAGCCGCCATCCGGCAGGGGTACGGGCGATGAAATGCCGGATGGCGCTGCGCTTATCCGGCCTACAAAGGCAGGGCAGGTGAAAATACGATAAAGCGAGCCACGAATCGTGTAGGCCGGATAAGGCTGCAAGCCGCCATCCGGCATGGGTACGGGCTATGAAATGCCGGATGGCGCTACGCTTATCCGGCCTACGAGGTAGAGCGTCAGTTGCGGATCAAATCAGGCCGCGTTCGGCGAGATCGAGGGCGAAGTAGCTGAAGATCAGATCCGCGCCTGCGCGTTTGATGGCGCCGAGGCTCTCCATCACCACTTTATCTTCATCGATCGCACCCGCCTGGGCGGCAAACTTGATCATCGCGTACTCACCGCTCACCTGATATGCGCCCAGCGGCAACTCGGTGCGCTCACGAATATCACGCAGAATATCGAGGTAGGCCCCCGCCGGTTTCACCATCAGGCAGTCTGCACCCTGCGCTTCATCAATCAGCGATTCGCGGATCGCTTCGCGGCGGTTCAGCGGGTTCATCTGATAGGTTTTACGATCGCCTTTCAGCGCGGTACCGGCCGCTTCACGGAACGGGCCGTAGAAGGAGGAGGCGAACTTGGTGGAGTAGGACATGATGGCGGTATCTTTAAAGCCCGCCGCGTCCAGCGCCTGGCGGATCGCCTGCACCTGGCCATCCATCGCCGCCGATGGCGCGATAAAATCCGCCCCGGCTGCTGCGGCAACCACCGCCTGCTTACCGAGGTTCAGCAGGGTAGCGTCGTTATCGACGCCGTGTTCGCACAGCACGCCGCAGTGGCCGTGGGAGGTGTATTCACAAAAACAGGTATCGGACATCACGATCATCTCCGGTACCGTCTCTTTACAGATGCGCGACATGCGCGCCACCAGACCATTTTCCTGCCAGGCATCGCTGCCGGTGTCGTCGGTATGGTGTGAAATACCAAAGGTCATCACCGAGCGGATACCCGCTTTGGCGATACGCTCAATTTCACGGGCAAGATATTTTTCCGGAATGCGCATCACGCCGGGCATGGCGGAGATCGCCTGGTAATCATTCAGCTCTTCTTCAACAAAGATCGGCAGCACCAGGTCGTTTTTGCTCAGTGTTGTCTCTTCAAACAGGGCGCGCAGCGCAGGGGTTTTACGCAGGCGGCGAGGACGGGTGATTAAATCGGTCATGATATGCCTAAGATTTATGGAACAGATGGCGGCATTGTAGCCGAAAATATAACCCCTCGTTTTACCAAAATCGCCGTTAAGCCACAGGCAGGCGGCAATGCACCTGCCTGTTACTCCATCAGGAGGCGGGGATCGCCACCGGTTTATTGTTGCTCAGCTCGCTTACCAGATCGTTCACGCCGTCGCTCATATTGGTGAATTTGGTCAACGGTGAACGGGTGATCACCACGAACACACCAACGTTATGCTGCGGCACCATCGCCATATAGGTGATAAACCCGCCGCCGCCGCCGGTCTTCTGAATAATCCCCGGATGGCCCTCTTTCGGTGCCATATAGACCCAGCCGAGGCCGAGGGCGTCAGCTTTACCCGGCACATCCATTCCCACTACTTTCGTCAGGCGCTCGCGCGGGTAGATCAGCGTCTGCATCCGGTCAGCCTGCGTATCGCGGTGGTAGAAGTCGGAGGAGAGGAACTGCTGCATCCAGCGCATCATATCGCCGGGCGTGGAGTAGACGCCGCCGCTGCCAATCGCCGCCAGCGTGTTGTTGCACGGGCTGGCCCCTTTTTCCGCCACCATCAGCCGTTTGCACTGATCCGGCGACGGGGTAAAGGTGGTGTCCTTCATGCCCAGCGGGCGGGTAATCTGCTCTTCAAACAGCTGCGGATAGGGTTTACCCGCCGCGCGCGCCAGCGCATCCGCCAGCAGATCAAAGGCCAGGTTGGAATAGGCCGCCTGGGTGCCCGGCGCGGTTTTCAGTTTGGCGGTGGCAAGCCAGTTCCAGCGCTGCTCGCGCGTTGGCCAGACAAAGACCGGGCGCACCGCTGCGCCGCCGGGCTGTTCGCGCGGCAGGGCGCTGGTGTGCGTCGCCAGGTTAACGAGCGTGATCGGCGCGCCCTGGTAAGTGGGCACGCGCGCACCGGGCGGGGCGTATTTACTTAACGGATCGTCAAGGCGCACGCGGCCCTGATCGAGCAGCTTCACCAGCATCTCACTGGTCATCAGCTTAGAGAGCGAGGCGATGCGCACCACCGAGTCGAGCTGCGGGCGCACATTGTTGCCGGGACGGGTTTCGCCGAAACTGCGAAAG
Organism: Kosakonia sp. HypNH10; assembly: GCF_029850615.1. Taxonomy (NCBI): domain Bacteria; kingdom Pseudomonadati; phylum Pseudomonadota; class Gammaproteobacteria; order Enterobacterales; family Enterobacteriaceae; genus Kosakonia; species Kosakonia sp. HypNH10. Next base: position 1,154,161 of record NZ_JAOTIU010000001.1, on the reverse strand, counting down.
ACGCGCTGGTTGCCGTCAATCACCACCATTGCCATGCCGGTCGCGCCGCTGCCATAAAAGATATGGTTGGCATAACGATCGACGATTTCAGAAGCAAACACCGGGTCGGGGGATTGTTGCGCCGCCCGGACGCTGGTCAGGCCCAGCGCACACCACATCGCGGAGAGAAGCAGACAACGTTTCAACGAAAGGATCCATTAATCACGGGGAAAGATAGAGCGTATTTATACTACTTGCGCGCCGTTGCAAAGGGGCGAAAAGCGGAATGTTTCGCCCTAATCCGTAACGCCAGGTAAATAAGAGCATTTTTTTCTGCCCGCCGCCGCCGCCGTGGGCTGTGATAAGCTCCGTTTTTCGCCAAACAGGAGGCAGGCAATGGTTGCTCAACGGGTAGTGATGGTGGTCGATATGCAAAACGGCGTGTTCGCCACGCCGCGTTATCAGCGCGCGCAGTGCGTTGCGCGGATCAATCAGCTGACGGCGGTGGCAGAGACCGTGATCTTTATTCAGCACGCCGAAGCGGGCGGGCTGGAAGAGGGGAGTGACGGCTTTGCGCTGCTGCCGGAGTTAACCCAGCCAGCGAACGCGTTTTACGTCACCAAAACCGCCTGCGACGCCTTCTATAAAACCGGGCTGGAGGCGCTGCTGCGCGAACGGGCGATTGAAAGCTTTGTCATCTGCGGCTGCGCAACGGATTACTGTGTCGATACCACGCTGAAAAACGGTGCCAGCAAAGGTTTCGCGATTACCGTCGCGGAAGATGCCCACACCACCGCTGACCGCCCGGCGGCAAAGGCGACCACGCTTATCGAGCACTACAACGAAGTCTGGCGCACGCTCATCGTGCCGGACAACCCGGTGCAGGTGAAAAGTGTCGATACAATTGTTTATGACTGGCAAAGCCACTAAACGGTTAACCTGAGGTCTGATTAAACGAGCCAGCGCCGCACCTGCGGCGCTTTTTTGTCGCTGGCCGCGAGCGTGACACAGCATACGTCGTAAAGAATAAGAAAGACCCAGGAGAGCACTATGTTTCGTTCCTTTTTCCCCCGACCGACGCCCTTTTTTGCCTCGGCGTTTATCTGGACGCTTCTCGCCATTGTTTTCTGGCTGGCGGGCGGCGAGCGCTGGTTGTTACACCTGACCGGCATATCAAGCGAGGTGCCAATCAGCGCCGCACGCTTCTGGAGCCCCAACTTTCTGCTCTTCTACGCCTACTACGCGCTCTGCGTCGGCCTCTTCGCCGCCTTCTGGTATATCTATTCGCCCCATCGCTGGCAGCGGTGGTCGATTTTGGGCACCGCGCTGATTATCTTCGTTACCTGGTTTCAGGTGGAGGTGAGCGTTGCCATTAACGCCTGGTATCAGCCCTTTTTTGATCTGATCCAAAAGGCGCTTACCGCGCCCAATACCGTGCCGCTGGAGAAGTTTTACAGCAGCAGCGGCGTCTTTTTGGGCATCGCGCTGATCGGTGTGACAGTGGCGGTGCTGAATAACTTCTTCGTCAGCCACTATGTTTTCCGCTGGCGCACGGCGATGAACGAATACTATATGGCGCACTGGCAGCAGCTGCGCCATATCGAGGGTGCCGCGCAGCGTGTGCAGGAGGACACCATGCGCTTTGCCAGCACGCTGGAGGATATGGGCACCAGTTTTATCAATGCGATTATGACCCTGTTCGCCTTTCTGCCGGTGCTGATTGCGCTCTCGCCCCACGTGCCGGAGCTGCCGCTTATTGGGCATGTTCCTTACGGGCTGGTGTTTGCCGCCATCGGCTGGGCGCTGTTTGGCACGCTGGTGCTGGGCGTGGTGGGCATCAAGCTGCCCGGCCTGCAATTTAAAAATCAGCGCGTCGAAGCGGCGTACCGCAAAGAGCTGGTCTATGGTGAAGATGATGCCGAACGAGCGCGGCCGCATACGGTGGTGGAGCTGTTTAGCGCCGTGCGCCGTAACTACTTTCGGCTCTATTTCCACTACACCTATTTCAACGTCGTGCGCATTCTCTATCTCCAGGTTGACGCCGTGTTTGGCCTGGTTATGCTCTTCCCGACGCTGGCGGCTGGGGCGATTACCTTCGGGTTGATGCAGCAGATCACTAACGTCTTTGAACAGGTGCGCAGCTCGTTCCAGTATTTGATCACCTCGTGGACGACGCTGGTGGAGCTGATGTCTATCTATAAACGTTTGCGCAGCTTTGAGCGTGAGGTCGATAATCAGGAGTTCGTTCCTGTCGCCTCTCACGGCCATTAACAAAGGAAGGTTATGTCTTACGTACCCCGTTTTAGCTGGTTGCTGGCGGCGCTGATTGTCGCCGGATGTAGTTCGCAGGGCTCGCTCTCTGATAAAGAGGCATCGAAGGAGCCTAAAAAAGCGAAGGCGCTGGATGTCGCAAGCGTGGTGCGTAACACCATTCCCGCGAGCGTTAAAGATCGCGACGGCTGGGCTGAAGATCTGGCGACCACCTTTAAAAGCCAGAAGCTGCCGCCGACGCTGGAGAATATCTGCTCCGTATTAGCGGTGGCGCAGCAGGAGTCCAACTACCAGTCCGATCCGGTGGTGCCGGGGCTGAATAAGATCGCCTGGAAAGAGATCGACAAGCGCGCCGGGCAGCTGCACATCCCTGCGCTGCTGGTACACACGGCGCTGAAAATCCCGTCGCCCAATGGCAAAAGCTACAGCGAGCGGCTTGATAAGGTGCGCACCGAGCGCGAGCTGAGCGCGATCTTCGATGACATGATCAATATGGTGCCGATGGGGCAGACGCTGTTTGGCTCCTATAATCCGGTGCACACCGGCGGGCCGATGCAGGTGAGCGTCTCGTTTGCCGAACAGCACACCGACGGCTACCCGTGGGAGATGTCCGGCACCGTGCGCCAGGAGGTCTTCAGCCGCCGGGGCGGATTGTGGTTTGGCACCTATCATCTGCTTAACTACCCGGCCAGCTACAGCGCGCCGATCTACCGCTTTGCCGATTACAACGCCGGTTTCTACGCCAGCCGTAACGCAGCATTTCAGAACGCGGTGAGTAAAGTGACGGGCATTAAGCTGGCGCTGGATGGTGATTTGATTCTCTACGGCAGCCGCGAAGCGGGCACCACCGAACGCGCGGTGCAGACGCTGGGCGCGCAGCTTGCGATGAGCGATCGGGATATTCGCCGTCAGCTTGAGCGTGGCGACAGCCAGGAGTTTGAAGAGACGAAGCTCTATCGGGAGATTTATCGTCTGGCGGACAAACGCAGCGGAAAAGCGCTGCCGCGCGAGATGCTACCGGGGATTCAGTTAGAGAGCCCGAAAATCACGCGTAACTTAACCACGGCGTGGTTTGCGAAACGCGTTGACGATCGTCGGGCCGCTTGCATGGCGCGCAATTAGCGCAGATTGTGGCTACGCCAGCGCAGGACGAGGAAGATCACGCCCAGAAACGCGCTGCCGGCGATAAACGGCACAAGACCGAAAATCGTGCCTACGCCCATACCCATTTCAACGTGGGGACGGGAGACGTCCTGCGTCTGCATCAGGTGTTCAAACACGCCAGGCGCGTGCACCAGCAGATTAAGCAACTGCGCGCCTGCCCAGAAGCAGAGCAGTACGAAGACGGCGTAAGCAATATTACCCGGTCTGGAGGTGTCTCGTTTTTTCGCGCCCTTATTAAAGGGTTTGGATAGGGTAAAATCAGCCATAAGACCTCCGGTACTCGTTACTTTTAAACGCTCAGGGAAGATAGGCTCAGAGCCGTAACTCCTGGTTAGTTTGGCACCAGTCCCGCATTGTCAACATCAGAATGGTGATAATTTCGGACCGGGAAGGATCCCAGGGAAGCGTTTTTTGTGAGTCATCACATTTTTGTAACGTATTAATTATTTCAGTAACATTTCGGAATTACCGCACAGCACACACTCTCAACCCGCGCGCTGTGCGATGATGCGCCCTTTACCTGCTGGAGTTGTCATGAAGCTGCCTGAGAAAATTCGCCGTGACTGGCACTACTACGCATTCGCGATCGGCCTGATCTTTATTCTCAATGGCGTGGTCGGGCTGCTGGGGTTTGAAGCGAAAGGGTGGCAAACCTATGCCGTCGGGCTGGTGACCTGGCTTATAGGGTTCTGGCTGTCGGGGCTGATTATCCGCCGCCCCGTGCAAGATGAGGCGGCGGAAAGCACCGAGTAACGCTTAGTCGTTCATGGAGATCTTCAGCGCGCTGCTTTGCTGATGGCGCTCAAGCGCCAGCTCAATCAGGCGAGCGATCAGCGCGCTATAGCTGATGCCGCTCGCCTGCCACAGTTTCGGATACATGCTGATATTGGTAAAACCGGGCAGGGTGTTGATCTCATTGATCACCACGTTGTTCTCCGGCGTCAGGAACACATCCACCCGCGCCATCCCTTCGCAGCCCAGCGTTTTATACGCCTCAATAGCGATCGCGCGGATCTTCTCGTTGGTTTCCGGATCGATAGCGGCCGGCACCACCACCTGCGCACCCTGATCGTCAATGTATTTGGTGTCGTAAGCGTAGAACTCGCTGTTCAGCACAATTTCACCGCAGGTGCTGGCCTGCGGCTCATCATTGCCCAGCACCGCGCACTCGATCTCGCGCCCGACGATCCCTTTCTCTACTACCACTTTTTTGTCGAAAGCAAAGGCCAGACGCAGTGCTTCAGCATACTGCGCTTCGTTAGTCACTTTGCTGACGCCGACGGACGAGCCCTGGTTGGCGGGTTTAACAAACAGCGGCAGGCCGAGCTTGGACGTCATGTCGCTAAAACTGAAGCTATCGCGGTTGGCGCGTGTAAGGGTGATAAACGGCGCGATGGACAGACCGGCGTCGCGCAGCAGGCGCTTGGTGATGTCTTTATCCATGCAGGCTGCGGACGCGAGCACATCGGAGCCGACAAACGGCAGGTTGGCAAGGCGCAGCATCCCCTGCAAAGAGCCATCTTCGCCGAGCGTACCGTGAACAATCGGGAAAATGACATCAACATTCGGCAGCGGCGAGCGGTTATCTGCCGCAATCAGTTGCTGCCCGGCGACGCCCGGCACCAGCGCCACGCTGTTGTCCGATGGATTCAGCGCGATACGCGCCGGATCGCTGGCGTTTTGCAGATAGTTCTGCGCATCGCTAATATGCCACTGCCCTGATTTATCAATACCCAGCAGCACCACTTCAAAGCGCGATTTATCCATCGCATCGACAATGTTCTTCGCCGACTGTAACGACACTTCATGCTCCGCCGATTTGCCGCCGAAGACGACCCCTACCCGCAGTTTTGCCATTTCAACAATCACTCACACTGATGAGAAAACCCATACGATATCACGTCAAAACGCACGATTCGCGGCCTTCTGCCATAATGTCTGGAGAAAAAAAGAGGAGGAGAGGTGAGCGGGAAGAGCCTGATCGTAATCGCTATTCTTATCGGCGGCGTCTATGCGGGCTACCGCGCGCTGCCCGCCTGGTATAACCCTTTTGCCCCGCTTCAGCTGAGCGATCCGCCGGGGCGCATCACCCAGTTCAAACTGCGGCGCTTAACGCCTGAAGCTTGCGCCGCGCTGCTGAAGCAGGCGAATCAGCAGCGGCTTATCTCCTCCGTGGCGGTGGTGGACAGCGGCGGCGACTGCCCGTTAACCAACGTAGTGCGGGTAAAAGATTTCGGTGCCGTGAAGCTGAGCAGCAGCTTTCTGGCGAGCTGCCCGCTGGCGCTTAGCTCGGCGCTGTTTGTCGAGCAGCAGGCGCGGCCACTAAGCCAAACGATGATGGGCAGCGCCTTAACGCGCATCGATCATGTCGGCAGCTACGCCTGCCGCAATATCTACAACCGCGCTGATGCGCGGCGCAGTGAGCATGCCAGTGCGGAAGCGCTCGATATCAGCGCTTTCAGGCTGGCGAATGGCGAGCAGGTTTCCGTTCTGCGCGGCTGGCGGCAGACGCGCACTCAGCCCTGGCTGCGCGCGATGCTGAGCGCCAGCTGCGGTTATTACGGTAACGGCCTCGGGCCGGAGTATAACGCCGCGCACGCGGACCATTTCCATCTCGGCATGCGCGGCTACGGCCTCTGTCGCTAAGCATATCGCGCTTAGCATTTGCGGTTTTCCTTCCTGCACCGCCGTTATTCGGCGGTGGTTAAGGGATAAAACGCCAAAGTGCGGCTAAGCGCATATCTGGTAACTTATCGCTGGCGCATTCTTGCTACCCTATGCGCCGTTTTTTTAAAACCTGAGTGATTACGCGTATTTATGGAATCCTGGAAGGTCAATCTTATCTCGGTGTGGTTCGGCTGCTTTTTTACCGGGCTTGCTATCAGCCAGATTTTGCCGTTTCTGCCGCTCTACGTGGCGCAACTGGGGGTGACCTCGCACGAGGCGCTGTCGATGTGGTCAGGGCTAACCTTCAGCATCACTTTCCTCGTCTCGGCAATTGTCTCGCCCATGTGGGGCAGCCTGGCGGACCGCAAAGGTCGCAAACTGATGCTGCTGCGCGCTTCGCTCGGCATGGCGATCGCCATTCTGTTGCAGGCTTTCGCCACCAACGTCTGGCAGCTACTTCTGCTGCGCGGTGTGATGGGCCTGACCTCCGGTTATATTCCTAACGCGATGGCGCTGGTCGCCTCGCAGGTGCCGCGCGAGCGCAGCGGCTGGGCGCTCAGCACTCTCTCCACGGCGCAGATTAGCGGCGTGATCGGCGGCCCGCTGATGGGTGGTTTTCTCGCTGACCACTTAGGCCTGCGCACGGTATTTATTATCACCGCGATGCTGCTGATGGTGAGCTTCCTGGTGACGCTGTTCCTGATTAAAGAGGGGGGCAGGCCGAAGGTGAAGAAGGGCGAGCGGCTCAGCGGCAAGGCGGTCTTCTCAACGCTGCCCTATCCGGCGCTGGTGATCAGCCTCTTTGTCACCACCATGGTGATTCAGCTCTGTAACGGCTCGATTGGCCCGATCCTCGCGCTGTTTGTCCAGTCACTGTCGCCCGATACCGCCAATATCGCCTTTCTTAGCGGGCTTATCGCCGCCGTTCCCGGCGTTTCTGCGCTGCTCTCGGCGCCCAGGCTTGGCAAACTGGGCGATCGCATCGGCACCTCGCGCATTCTGTTAGCGACGCTCGCCTGCGCAATTGTGCTCTTCTTCGCCATGTCGTTTGTTACCTCGCCATTGCAGCTTGGCATCCTGCGCTTTCTGCTCGGCTTTGCCGATGGCGCGATGCTGCCCGCCGTGCAGACACTGCTGCTGAAGTACTCCAGCGAGCAGGTCACCGGGCGCATCTTTGGTTATAACCAATCCTTTATGTACCTTGGTAACGTCGCTGGCCCGCTAATGGGTGCGTCGGTCTCGGCGATGGCCGGTTTTCGTTGGGTCTTCGCCGCCACGGCGGTGGTGGTGCTGATAAACCTGATACAGCTGGCACGGGCATTTCGCCGCGTACGGCAACCGCGATAAACGCAGGCCGGAAATAGATCTCCGGCCTGCGCATCCTGTTTCTATATATACTTCGCAACCCGCGATGGTGTTATTTCCCTAATGACCTTACTGACAGTGTGAATTAACGCGCAAAAATAATAGATGCATCTCCTTTGCAACTACTAGATCGAGTGCTAACTTCATGCAACATCTCAAAAGGAAATAGCGCCATGAAAAATCTCATTGCTGAGTTATTGGTCAAGCTTGCGGAGAAGGAAGAGGAGTCGAAGGAGCTGGTCGCCCAGGTTGAAGCGCTGGAAATTGTCGTCACCGCGCTGCTGCGCCAGATGGCGGCGTCAGAGCAGCAGTCGCTCATTTTAAGCGTTGAAGGCGCGCTGGCAGAGGCTCTGCCGGGCGATGAGGCCTTATCCAGAGACTCTGAATTGCTGCAACAATACGTAAAAAAGCTTTTAAGGCACCCTCGCAGTTGAGCCCGCGTTAGCATGTAACATCTGTCATCTCACTGTCATCTGGGCTGCCTATAGTCGCTCTGTTTTATTTTCTTTAAGTATTTGTACATGGAGAATATTAAGTGAAACAGAGCGCGTTATATCTTGCACTATTATCCCTGCTTGCCTCGCCTGCTATTTATGCAGAATCATCTGTAGCGCCGGTTCTTGAAAGCCGGGCGGCCCAGGGTGATATTTCCGCACCCGGCGGCGCACGCCGTTTGACGGGCGATCAAACAGCCGCCCTGCGTGATTCCCTCAACGATAAACCGGCTAAAAATATTATTCTGCTGATTGGCGACGGCATGGGCGATTCCGAAATTACCGCCGCGCGAAATTATGCCGAAGGGGCGGGCGGTTTCTTTAAAGGTATCGATGCGCTGCCGCTGACTGGTCAGTACACCCACTACTCGCTGGACAAAAAAAGCGGTAAACCCGATTACGTCACCGACTCTGCCGCCTCGGCGACTGCGTGGAGCACCGGCGTAAAAACCTATAACGGCGCGCTGGGCGTCGATATCCACGACAAAGATCATATGACCATCCTTGAGATGGCAAAAGCCGCCGGTCTGGCGACGGGCGACGTCTCCACCGCAGAATTGCAGGACGCGACGCCTGCCGCGCTGATCTCCCATGTCATTTCTCGCCGCTGCTACGGCCCGACTGTCACCAGCGAGAAGTGCGCGCTTAACGCACTGGAGAAGGGCGGCAAAGGCTCGATTACCGAACAGCTGCTGAATGCACGCCCGGACGTGACGCTCGGTGGCGGGGCAAAAACCTTCAGTGAAACCGCCACCGCCGGTGAGTGGCAGGGCAAAACCCTGCGCGAGCAGGCGCAGGCGCGCGGTTACCAGCTGGTGAATGATGCCGCGTCGCTTGCGGCAATCAGTACGGCGAATCAGGATAAACCGCTGCTCGGCCTCTTCGCCGATGGCAATATGCCGGTGCGCTGGGAGGGGCCGAAAGCCTCTCTGCATGGCAACCTGGATAAGCCTGCGGTGACCTGTACGCCAAACCCGAAACGCACCGACAGCGTGCCGACGCTGGCGGCGATGACGGAAAAAGCGATTGAACTGCTGAGCAAAAATGAGAAGGGTTTCTTCCTGCAAGTGGAAGGGGCATCGATTGATAAGCAGGATCATGCGGCGAACCCGTGCGGCCAGATTGGTGAAACCGTCGATCTCGACGAAGCGGTACAGAAAGCGCTGGAGTTTGCGCGTAAAGATGGCAATACGCTGGTGATCGTCACCGCAGACCACGCCCATGCCAGCCAGATCATCCCGGCGGATACCAAAGCACCGGGACTGAGCCAGGCGCTGACCACCAAAGATGGCGCAGTGATGGCGATGACCTACGGCAACTCGGAGGAGGAGTCGATGGAGCATACCGGCACGCAGGTGCGCATTGCGGCTTACGGCCCGCATGCGGCGAACGTGGTGGGGCTGACGGATCAGACCGATCTCTTCTACACCATGAAAGCGGCGCTGAGCCTCAAGTAAGGGCTGCCCGGCGGTAAATCTTTGCTGCCGGGTGGTTTTTTCGCCAATTAGGACCATCCTTAAAGGGTTCATTGACAGAAGGATGGCGCTATGAAAATCACTCTCCTCGTTACCCTTATCTTCGGTGTGCTGTTTATGACGGCGTTAAGTGCCGCCGAGAAAACACTGACCCCGCAACAACAACGTATGACGCTCTGCAACCAGCAGGCTAAGGCGCAGAACCTCGGCGGCGATGCGCGCAAGAGCTACATGAGCGACTGCCTGAAGAGCACCAAAACCGAGCCGGGGCAAAAGAGCCTGACGCCGCAGCAGCAGCGGATGCGCGAATGTAACGCCCAGGCGACGCAGCAATCCCTTAAAGGCGATGACCGCAGTAAATTTATGAGCGCCTGCCTGAAAAAAGCGGCGTAATCCTCCCCTCCCGGTGCGGGCGTACATCGCGCCCGCATACTCAACGCCTTTCTGCCGCTCTGTTGCTCCCCGCTTAATCTCTGCCAGGCTTAATTTGTGAGCTGTGTTGTCTTTTTTTCCTTTGCGAGTGTACGTCGCCAGACGTTACGCCCGTTTTGCCACACCAATACGGGAGCAAGAGTTATGAATTATCAATATGTTACCGATGTGAACGATCTGCCGGAAAACCAGCCGGTGAAATTCGATGTTGATGGCACCTCGCTTATCCTCATCCGCACCTTAACCCAGGTGCGCGCGTTCCAGAGCCGCTGTCCCCATGCCGGTGCGCCGCTTGAGCAGGGCGCGGTGTGCGACGGGCGGCTGGTCTGCCCGTGGCATAAAGCTAACTTTGATATCACCAACGGCGAGTGGTGCGAACCGCTGGCGCTGCAAAACCTGAAGCAGTATCCGGTGCATATTGAGCAGAACCGCGTGCTGGTTAACCCGCGCCCGCTCTCGCCGACTACCCACAACACCATTCGCGGCGACGGGCCGCAAACGATAGTGATCCTCGGGACCGGCGCGGCTGGTAGCTCGGCGGCGGTGACGCTGCGCGACGCCGGGTTTAACGGCCATCTGATGCTGATTGATAAAGAGAGCGAAGCGCCCTATGACCGCACGGCGCTAAGCAAATTTGTGCCGTCAGGCAAGATGAAGATCAGCGAAGTGCCACAGCTGCTGGATAAAGCGTTTTATGCCCAGCCTGGGGTGGAGAACATTGATCAAGAGGTGACAAAGCTTGATGCCGAAGCACATCAGTTAACCCTCGCCGACGGGCGCGAAATTACCTTCGACAAACTGCTGCTGGCCACCGGTGGACACCCCGTCTGGCCGGAGATCAATGGCAATCAGCTGGCGGGCGTGCATGTCCTGCGTGATATTCACCAGGCGCAGACGCTGCTCAGTGAAGTGGAGGATGAGCAGCAACTGGTGATCGTTGGTAATAGCTTTATCGCCATGGAGCTGGCGGCGGCGCTGCGTAACCAGGATGTCGATGTCACCGTCCTGTCGCGCCATGCTGTGCCGTTTGTGCCGCAGTTCGGCGAAGAGATTGGCCGCCACTTTATGCAACTGCATAAGCAGAATGGCGTCAAGTTTGTGACCGGCGAGCCAGCGGAGTTGCAGGGCGATGAGCACGTGCAGGGCGTGGCGCTGAAAGATGGTCGCACCATTCCGGCGCATGTGGTGGTGTTTGCTACCGGCGTGGAGCCGTCGACCGATCTGGTGGGCGATCTACCCCACGAAGAGGATGGCAGCCTGACGGTGGATGGGTATCTGCGCGCCGCGCCTGATATCTGGGCGGTGGGCGATATCGCCACCTATCCGGCACCGGAAGGGCCTCGGCGCATTGAGCACTGGCGCGTTGCGCAGCAGCAGGGGCGCATCGCGGCGCTCAATATGCTCGGGGAGTCGCAGCCCTTCGATCGGGTGCCCTTTTTCTGGACTACCCACTTCGGGACGCGTTTTGAGTACCTCGGCTATGCCCGCGAGTGGGACAGCATGAAGATGTTAGGCTCGTTTGAGAATAAACGCTTTGCCGTGCTCTACGGCCAGGAAGGGATGCTGAAAGCGGTGCTGAGCTGCGGTGAGAACACCGCCACGGCGGAGCTGGTGCTGAAAATGCAGGAGCCGCTGACCATGCGTGCGGCCAGCGAACTCCTCTCGTAACGTTCACGCCACGGTTTAATCGCCGTGGCGCTACTTTTTACGCGCTCAGTTTTTCTGACTTCGCCATACAGGCGGCCATCGCGTCCATCACCGCAGCGCGAAAACCCTTATCTTCCAGCACTTTCACCGCTTCGATGGTGGTGCCGCCCGGCGAGCAGACCATATCTTTCAATTCGGCAGGGTGTTTGCCCGTTTCCAGAACCATCTTCGCCGAGCCCATCACCGCCTGTGCGGCAAATTTATAGGCCTGCGCGCGCGGCATACCGCCCAGCACGGCGGCATCGGCCATCGCTTCGATAAACATAAACACATACGCCGGAGCCGAACCGCTGACGCCCACTACCGGGTGGATCATCCCTTCGGCAATCACTTCCGCTTCGCCAAAGCAGCGGAAAATGGTCAGCACATCGGCGGTGTCTTCAGAGGTGACCAGCGCATTGGGCGTGATAGAGGTCATCCCGGCGTTAACCAGCGCAGGGGTGTTCGGCATCACGCGGATAATTTTGCGATCGTGGCCCAGCGCGCGCGCCAGCTGATCGAGCGTAACGCCCGCCGCGATGGAGACCACCAGCGTCTCTTTATTCAGGCTGGAGGCGATATCGCTGAGGATTTTCACCATGATGTTCGGCTTCACGGCGCCAAAGACAATATCGGCGATCTGTGCCACTTCCTGCGCGCTCTGCGCGGCGTTAATGCCATACTCCTGTTGCAGGGCGGCGACCTTATCAGGCGTTGGCGTGTAAACCCAAATCTGCCCCGGTTTCACCTCGCCGCTGGCGATCAGCCCGCCGAGAATCGCCTTACCCATGTTACCGCAGCCGATAAAACCGATTTTCTTTTCCATCACGTCCCTCTCTGCTTGTTATTGCATGTGATTCATAGCTTAACGCGCTTTTCAGGCGAGGGCGAAAGGATCTCTGCTTTCCCCGGCGGGCAATTAAAGGGACAATGCGCCGAAACAAAAAGGAGTCACCATGGCGATATGGGTTGATGCGGACGCCTGTCCGAATGTGATTAAAGAGATTTTATTTCGCGCCGCGGAGCGGACACAGACGCCGTTAACGCTGGTCGCTAACCAGAATCTGCGCGTGCCGCCCTCTAAGGTGATCCGCGCGCTTCGGGTGCCGGCAGGCTTTGACGTTGCCGATAACGAAATTGTGCGCCTCTGCGCGCCCGATGATCTGGTGATCACCGCCGATATTCCGCTGGCGGCGGAAGTGATAGCAAAAGGAGCGGCAGCGCTTAACCCGCGCGGTGAGCGCTACACGGAAGCGACCATCCGCGAGCGGCTGACCATGCGCGATTTTATGGATACGTTGCGCGCCAGCGGCATCCAGACCGGCGGCCCGGACTCCCTCTCGCAGCGCGATCGCCAGCAGTTCGCCGCGCAGCTCGATAAGTGGCTGCTTGAGCGCCAGCGCCGCCAGACACCGTAACCGGGCTTGTCAGTTTTTATCACTTCCAGTAAGGTTGCCGCTACAGGTGATGCCACAGAAACTTTACAGGCACAATGGCTGCGCCAGAACGTTCTCTTACGCAAAATTGAGAGTGTGTAACGTTAATCTTACGCAGCGCGCGCCGTTGGTTTAGTGCTATCATCGCCATCTTATTGTTGTCCCCCAACCGGGGGCCTGGAGGAACAACCTGCTCATGACGCTACCCATCTTTCTCATCGGCGCACGCGGCTGCGGTAAAACCACTGTTGGCCGGGCGCTGGCGCTGTCACAGGGCTTCCAGTTTATCGATACCGATAGCTGGTTGCAGGAAGAGGCGCAACAGACCGTTGCGCAAATCGTAGAGCAGGAGGGGTGGGCCGGTTTTCGCGCCCGCGAAACGGCGGCGCTGGAAGCCGTGACCGAACCCGCTCTGGTCGTCGCCACCGGCGGCGGCATTATTCTCAGCGACTACAACCGTCGTTTTATGCGCGAACACGGGCGCGTGATTTACCTCTGCGCGCCGGTCGATGTGCTGGCAGGGCGGCTGGAAGCCTTTCCGCAAGAGGGGCTGCGCCCGACGCTGACCGGTAAGCCGATCAGCGAAGAGGTGAGCGAAGTGCTCGCCACCCGCGATGCGCTCTATCGCGATGCGGCGCACTTTGTGGTCGATGCCGCGCAGCCGCCGCTGGCGGTGGTGGCAGAAATTGAGGCGGCTTTACGCCTGGCGCGCGCCAGTTAGCGAAACGTTTGACTATACTTATCTCTCTAACTGCAAAAGGAGAATAAGCTATGCCGACTAAACCGCCCTATCCGCGTGAAGCCCGTGTTGTAGCTGTTGAGAAGGGACCCAGCGACGCAACTGTCACCTGGTATGAACTGCGCGCGGATCATCCGAAACCGGACTCATTGATCAGCGAACACCCTTCGGAGCAGGAAGCGCTGGATGCGAAAAAGCGTTACGAGGATCCCGATAAAAGCTAATTCGGCGATCCCGCCAGCATGATTTCCTGAACCTTTCAGAAAGTCGCTTGCATCACATTTTTTGACTGGCTTAATGCCAGTCACTGTTTATATTCATTGTTACTGGAATTTATTAGAACACAGGAGTGGCACATTCTCTTTACACGACGGCGGTGCTCCATCCTCCGTCGGTTGTTGTGCAGAGAATCATAACTAAAAGCAGTTTTGAAAGGCGGAAAGCGAAGATGAGTGCGACGTTGGCGATCCTCACCATAGGTGTGGTGCCGGTAAAAGAGATCCTGCCGCTTCTGGCAGAGCATGTTTCAGAAGATCAAATCACCCATGTCAGCCTGCTGGGGAAGATGGACCCGGCACAAGTTCGTATCGATTATTGCGTTGATCCCGGTGAGACCGCCATCCCGACGCGTCTGAGTGATGACAGCCTCGGCATGGTTTCGCGCCAGAAGGTGGAGCGCGATCTGCAAAGCGTGATCGAAGTGCTCGATAACCAGGGGACCTATGACGTTATCCTGCTGATGAGTACCGCCGATATCCGCGGCTTAAACGCGCGAAACGCCATCCTGATTGAACCGCAGCGCATCATTCCCCCGCTGGTTGCCTCGATTGTTGATGGTCACCAGGTCGGCGTGATTGTGCCGGTACCTGAACTGATGGCACCGCAGAAGAAGAAGTGGCAGGTGCTGGAAAAAGAGCCACTGTATGAACTCTGCCACCCTTATCAGGCGAGCGAGACGGAATTGATTGACGCCGGAAGAGCGCTGCTGGAACGCGGTGCCGATGTGCTGATGCTCGACTGTCTTGGCTTCCATCAGCTGCATCGCGATCTGCTGCAAAAAGCGCTGGATGTCCCGGTTTTACTCTCCAATGTGCTGGTGGCACGCCTGGCCTCAGAACTGCTGGTGTAGCCGCAGAACGGCGCAATTTCGCGTGACATCACTTAAGCCCGGCCTCTATAGTGGTTTTCCAGTCATTTCTCTATAAGGGCCTGTTTATGCTTCAAAGTAATGAATACTTTTCCGGTAAAGTGAAGTCCATTGGGTTTACCAGCAGCAGCACCGGCCGCGCCAGCGTCGGCGTGATGATGGAAGGGGAGTACACCTTCTCCACCGCGCAGCCGGAAGAGATGACGGTGGTCAGCGGCGCGCTGAATGTGCTGTTACCAGGCGAAACCGAATGGAAAAGGCACGCTGCCGGCGAAGTGTTCAATGTCCCGGGCCACAGCGAATTCCATCTGCAGGTCGCCGAGCCGAGTGCCTATCTCTGCCGTTATCTGTAACGCTTGCGCCCTCCGGCGACAAAAAAGCCCGGTAGCGCTGCGCTGACCGGGCCTGTGAAAAGTGAGTCGCTAAAAGCGTTAGCGCTGGGCTTCGCCGCCCAGGCCTTCCACCAGATTTTGAATCAGTGCCGCCAGCTCGCCGGTCATCAGAATAAAATCGGCATCGAACCGCTGGGCATAATCTTCCCGATCGATATCTTCATTCTGATCGCGCAGCTCATCGCTGAACTTCAGGCGTTTTACCGAGCCATCATCACAGATCATAAACTGGATGCGCTGCTGCCAGTCGAGCGCCAGCTTGGTCACCACTTTGCCCGCTTCAATGTGCACGGCAATTTCGTCGCTCACCAGATCCTGCTTTTTCGCGCGGATCACGCCGCCATCTTCCAGCATTGCTTTCAGCTCGGCTTCGTCCAGCAACTGGAACCCTTGAGCTACGGTGCCGGAGCGGACCCATTCGGTGAGCGTCAGCTCAATCGGGTTTTCCATCGTCAGCGGGACAACCGGGAGAGAGCCGAGGCTTTTACGCAGCAGCGCCAGCGTATCTTCCGCTTTTTTCGCGCTGGCGCAGTCGACCATAATCAGGCCGTTGACGGTGTCGATCCACATCATCGTCTGGCTGTAGCGGCTGAAGGCGCGCGGCAGCAGCGAGTGCAGCACTTCATCTTTCAGCGCATCTTTTTCGGTTTTTTTCAGTTTGCGCGCCTGCTCGGCTTCAAGGCGGGCGATTTTCGCTTCCAGCGCCTGTTTCACCACCGGCGTCGGCAGGATTTTCTCTTCTTTGCGCGCGCAGATAATAATCTGGCCGTTGTTGGTGTGGGTCAGCGCTTCGCTGTGTGAGCCCATCGGTGGAACCCAACCGGTTTTCGCCATATCCTGACTACCGCATGGCGTAAACGAGAGCGGGGCGAGCTGTTTTTCCATCTCTTCCGCACGGAGCGCCACATCGCGGCTGAGACGGTATACCATTAAATTTTTGAACCACAGCATGATTTTTTCCACGGCCTTGTCGTTAAATGCAGCGGGCATAATAGCGAATTGTCGCCGCGCTTGCATTGCTAATGCGTGGTCCACTACGAGGAGTTTGATGTGCGTATCGGTATCGATTTGGGTGGTACAAAGACAGAGATTATTGCGCTGGACGAGAGCGGCGAGACGCTGTTCCGCCATCGGCAGCCGACGCCGCGCGACTATCAGCAGACCATTGAGCTTATCGCTTCGCTGGTCGACTTAGCGGAAAAAGAGACCGGCCAGCGCGGCACGGTCGGCATGGGTATTCCGGGCTCTATCTCGCCCTATACCGGGGTGGTGAAGAACGCCAACTCCACGTGGCTCAACGGTAAACCCTTTGATAAAGATTTAAGCCAGCGCCTTAATCGTGAAGTGCGCCTTGCGAACGATGCCAACTGCCTGGCGGTGTCGGAAGCGGTCGACGGCGCGGCAGCGGGTGTGCAGACGGTGTTTGCGGTGATTATCGGCACCGGCTGCGGCTCCGGCATTGCGCTCAATGGCCATTCGCATATCGGCGCTAACGGTACGGCGGGCGAGTGGGGGCACAATCCGCTGCCGTGGATGGATGAGGATGAGCTGCGTTATCGCAATGAAGTGCCCTGCTATTGCGGCAAACAGGGGTGCATTGAGACCTTTATCTCCGGCACCGGCTTTGGCACCGATTACCAGCGCCTGAGCGGCCAGGCCTTGAAGGGCAACGAGATTATTCGCCTGGTAAACGAGCAGGACGCGGTTGCCGAGCTGGCGCTGAGCCGTTATGAGATGCGGCTGGCGAAGTCGCTGGCGCATGTGGTGAATATCCTCGATCCCGATGTGATCGTGCTGGGCGGCGGGATGAGTAATGTCGATCGCCTTTACCAGACGGTGCCCGGGTTGATGCAGAAATGGGTTTTTGGCGGCGAGTGTGAAACGCCGATCCGCAAAGCGTTGCACGGGGATTCCAGCGGCGTGCGCGGCGCCGCATGGCTCTGGCCGCAGGGGGAGTAGGCCGCTGAAACCGCGTAGGCCGGATAAGCGGTTACGCGCCATCCGGCAATGGGCCTGGCATATGGCATTTTGTGGAATGACTCCGTTCACCAGGCGTTGGGGAGTTTCATTAATCACTTATGCGGTGAACGGGACAAGGGGAGCGGCCGCGCTCCCCTTGTCAATCCCCGCGGCCCCGCGAGGAAATCGGTGCTGCGCACTGCGCTCACCTCCCGCGTGCCTGACTGCGGCCGGCTCGACTCGACATCCTGTCTCGGTTCGCCTCTGTCCGCCATCCATGGCGTCCAGACCTTGTCATTCACGCTCCGGTTCGCCGATTTCAGCGGGGACACAACCCCTCGCTGTCATATTGCAGATAAAAACCGCACCGGTATCGCTGAAAGCACGTTTTGGTAGGCCGGATAAGGCGAAGCCGCCATCCGGCAAGGGTGCCGCGGGGATAATGCCGGATGGCGCGTACCGCTTATCCGGCCTACGCGGTTTCAGCGGCATGATGCCGCTGCCTACTGCGCCTGGTGAACGGAACCATTCCACCCGAGCCACATACCAGGCCCATTGCCGGATGGCGGCTACGCCTTATCCGGCCTACAAAGCCTTTTCCACCGCGGCAACATGCCGCACCCATTGCTGGATGGCGCGTACCGCTTATCCGGCCTGGGCGGTTTCAGCACAACTGTGCTGCGGCCTACTGCACCGCATACTTCCCATCCAGCTTGCTGTAGCCAAGCCCGTTTATCTTCTTCACCTTAATCTGCACCGGAATTCGCTCCTTCATCGCCTCGACGTGGCTTATCACGCCGATAGTTTTCCCGGTAGCATTCAACGCATCGAGCGCATCAAGCGCAGTGTCCAGCGTTTCGCTATCCAGCGTGCCGAAGCCCTCGTCGAGGAACAGCGAATCAATTCGCGTTTTATGGCTCACCAGATCGGAGAGCGCCAGCGCCAGCGCAAGGCTCACCAGGAAGCTTTCGCCGCCGGAGAGCGTGCGGGTATCGCGCACCGCATCTGCCTGCCAGGTATCGACCACCTCCAGCTCCAGCGCGTCGCTCACTTTGCGCTTGAGCAGATAGCGCCCGTGCAGGCGGGTCAGCTGGTTATTCGCCAGCCAGACCAGGTTATCCAGCGTCAGCCCCTGGGCGAACTTACGGAACTTATCCCCCTCTTTGGAGCCAATCAGCGCATTGAGATGGCCCCAGTCATCGCAGCGGGCGCTGGCGTGCTCAATCTGCTGTAACACCGTCTGCTGGCGTTTGCGGTTATCCGTATCCTGTTTCAGCTGCTGGCGCACTTCGCCCTGGCCGGTGGTGTTCTCACGCAGCTGCCGCGCAAGCTGCTCCAGCGCCGGTGTGGTGCTCTCCACGCTGGCATCCGCCTCAAGCCCGGCGGGGCGCTGCTGCTGATGGTCAGTGAGTGCCTGCTCCGCGCTTGCCGCCAGCGCCTGTTTCTGCTGGCAATCGCTCTCCAGCGTCTGGCGCAGCTGTGCAAGGCGTTGATGCTCGCCATCATCAAGCAGGGTGCGGAGGAAGGCCTCGCGATCGTCAAAAATGCTCGCCGCCAGCGCATCGTTAAACGCCTGCTCAGATTGATGCTCACTCTCTGCCGCCTGCGACAACTGCTGATGCAGGGTTTGCCACTGGCTTTGCAGTGCCAGGCAGGCGTCGTGAACTTTGCGCCACTCCTCCAGCGCCACGCGCGCCTCGCCAACGGCGATCTCCTCTTCGGGCAGGGTCTCAAGGATTGGCGCAAGCTGCGCCAATTGTTCCTGTAGCGCGGTAAGCTGTTGTTGATGCTCCTGCCACTGCTGCGCTTCATCGGCGCGGGCGGCCAGCCACGACGCTTCATCGTCTTCGGCGGGCAGCGCCAGATCGAGTTCAGCAAGGGTTGCGGCCAGGCTTTCGCGGCGGCGCTCAACCGCCTGCTGATACTGCTCGCTCTGCTGGCGCAGCTCATTGATCTGCTGTTGCAGAGTCAGGCGCTGATTGAGCAGGTAAAGCTGATGTTCGTAGGCATCCTGCGCGCTTTGCCAGCTGTTGAGATCGCGCTGCGGCTCAAGGGTGACATTCAGCGCGGCGCAGGCTTTTGCCCACGCCTCAAGCCAGCTGCGCTCCTCGTCCTGGAGCAGTTTCGCTTCGCGTTCATCTTTCTCGTAACGCTCAGCGAGGCCTTTTAGCCGCTCGCCGAGCGCCACGCCCGCTTCTTTCATGGTGCGTACTTCGAGATCGAGTGCGTTAAAGCGCGTCTGATTGACGCCCGGCTCGATAGACTGATAGTGGGCGACCGCCGGGTGCTCCGTTGCGCCGCACAGCGGGCAGGGATGGCCGGGCTGGAGGCGTGCGCGCTCGCTTTCGAGATCCTTAATCCGGCTCTCCAGCTCGCAAATGGTGCGCACCTCGCTCAGTAACTGATTCTTCTCTTTATACTGCTCGCGTTTATGCGCCAGCTCGGCGGTCAGTTTCTCCTGCTCCGCTTTCAGATCCAGCAGGCTCTGCTGGCGCTGGCTCAACTGCTTGCGCAGCGGCGCATAGCGGGCGTGCAGGGCGGTAAGCTGCTGGCGCAGCGGGCGGTTTTGCGCGCAGAGCGCCATCGCCGCCGCTGTCTCCTCAAGGCTCATCTCAAGGGTGGAGAGTGGCAGGGCGCGCAGGCGCTCCTGCTGGCTCTGCACCCGCTGTTGCGCCGCGAGCCACTGCTTTTTCTCCTCCGCCAGCTGGCTGAAGAGCGCCCGCCAGCCGGTTAACTCACTCTGCCAGCGCTGGAAGCGGGCATGCTCGTTTAACCACGCCTCCAGCGTTTGCCGCGACGCAAGCAGGGATGCTTGCTGCTGCGCAGCGCTGGCGCGTATCTGCGCGCGCTGTAACAGGCTGGCTTGTAAGCGAGTATTCACTTCCTCGCTCTGCGTGCGGGTACGCGTCAGGGTTTTACGCTGCTCCTCAAGGCGTTCCCACAGCGGGCGAAGCTGCTGCGCCGGTTGCGCCAGTTCAAGAGCCGCAAGCTGCGGCCTGGCATCATTACGCGCCTGTAGCGCCTGTGCCAGCGTCGCTTTTGCCCGCCCGCGCGCCGCTTGTAGTTCCGCTTCGCGGGTAAGCCACTGCGCCTGGGTCTGCGCGCTGCGCTGGGCGCTCAGCAGTGTCTGCTCTTCGTCAGTCAGTACTTGCAAACGTTGCTCAAGCTGCGCCCGCTGCTCGTTGTCCAGCAGCACGACGCCCTCGGCCTGCGCGCGTAGCTGTTCCAGCTCGCCTTTGGCGCTTTTATGCTTCTCAAACACCATCGCCGAAATCTGCCCGTAGATCTCGGTGCCGGTTAGTTCCTCCAGCAGTTCGGCGCGCTCGCGCGGTTTGGCGTTGAGGAATGCGGCAAACTGCCCCTGCGAGAGCAGCATGGAGCGGGTGAAACGGCCATAATCCAGCCCGGTGAGGGAGGCGGTGAGATCGAGCTTATCTTTGACTTTATCGGCGAGGATCTTCCCCGTTTCGCAGAGCGCCAGCTCGACGCGCGGGGCCTGTAAATTGCCGTCCGCCAGCCCGCGGGCGCGCGTCTGGCTCCAGAAGGCGCGATAGGCCACGCCTTTGACCTCAAACTCCACTTCCGCCAGGCACTCGGCGGTATCGCGCGTCATCAGATCGTTTTGCGACTGTGACAGGGTGCTGAGGCGCGGCGTCTCGTGGTAGAGGGCGAGGCAGATGGCATCCAGCAGGGTGGTTTTCCCGGCCCCGGTGGCCCCGGTAATGGCGAACAGCCCGTTGCTGGCGAAGGGCTCTTCGGTAAAGTCGATTTTCCACTCGCCCTTTAGCGAGTTGATATTTTTCAGCCGTAAACTGAGGATTTTCATGCGTCGTTCTCCTCATCCAGTGCCTGGCGGGTCTCGCTGAACAGCGTATGTAAGCGCGCACTCTGCATCTCGTCGAGCTCCTCCTGCGCCAGCCTGCGGTCAAAGACCTCTTCAACTTTCAACTCGCTCAATGTTTCACGCAGCTCACCGGCGAGCAGGCGGTCGCGCAGCTCGCGGCTGCGGCGCACCAGCAGCACTTCGACCGGCAGATCTTCCGTCACCTGCTGGATTTTGCGCTGCATATCGACCAGGTAATCGCTGCTGACAATCTCAATATCGAGCCACACCGGCGGCGTGGCGGGCGCATCGCGCCACTGCTCAAGCTGACGGCAGATATCGGCAAACTCGCCCTTAATCACCGCCAGCGGCTGAGTGGCGGGTACGTCAAGCGTGGTCACCTCAGCCAGCTTGCCGTCGGCGAATGTCACCAGATTGACACCTTTACTTTTTCCGGTCTCATCAAAGCTGAGGGGGATCGGCGAGCCGCAGTAGCGAATATGCTCCGTGCCGCCGATTTTCTGCGCACGATGGATATGGCCGAGCGCGATGTAATCCGCCGGGGGAAAGTTTTGTGCAGGGAAAGCATCCAGCGTGCCGATATAGATATCACGCACCGCGTCACTTTTACTCGCGCCAACGGTGGTCAAATGGCCGCTGGCGATAATCGGTAGTGGCTTACCGCCGCGCAGGTCGCAGGCGGCCTGATACTGCTGCTGATAGTAGTCGGTGATGGCCGCCAGCAGGTGCTGCTGTTTTTGCTGCCCGGACATCCCCGCCTGGCTGACGGTAATGTCGCGCGGGCGCAGAAAGGGCACCGGGCAGAAGACCGCGCCGGGTTCGCCGTCGCGACGATAGAGGAGAAACGGCGCAACGCCCGCGCTGGCAACCACGGTGGTGTTGAGATAAGCGAGGATCTCTTTTGATTCATTCAGGGTCGCCACGGAGTCATGGTTGCCCGCCAGCACGATTAACTGGCAGCCGGTGCGCTGCAAATTAACCACAAAGCGGTTATAGAGCTCGCGGGCGTAGCTCGGCGGCGATCCGGTATCGAAAATGTCGCCGGCGACCACGATGGCGTCGACCTGCTGCTGCCCGGCCGTGGTTAACAGCCAGTCAAGAAAAGCGCTGTGCTCGGCGGCGCGGCTTTTGCTGTAAAAGTTTTGGCCGAGATGCCAGTCCGATGTGTGAAGAATGCGCATAGTGATCCCGTGGCAAAAAAGCATAACGGCGATTATAAACATTAAGCGGGTCAGGGACATCGCCTGGCGCAAATTTGCGTTGTCACATTCGCGCGGGCTGGGTCATATAGCGGTCATGTTATTCATAAATCTGTCATAAAACTGACGCATAATGGCGACGCTATTTATACTGCAGACTAATTAATACAGGGCGAATGATGGCGAGACGAATTCTGGTCGTGGAAGACGAAGCACCGATCCGTGAAATGGTGTGCTTTGTGCTCGAACAAAATGGTTTTCAACCGGTTGAAGCTGAAGATTTTGACAGCGCGGTAAACCAGCTTAATGAACCCTGGCCGGATCTGGTGCTGCTGGACTGGATGTTACCCGGCGGGTCCGGCATTCAATTTATCAAACACCTGAAGCGCGAAGCGATGACCCGCGATATTCCGGTGATGATGCTCACCGCGCGCGGTGAAGAGGAAGATCGCGTTCGCGGCCTTGAGACGGGCGCCGATGATTACATCACCAAGCCCTTCTCGCCGAAAGAGCTGGTGGCGCGCATTAAAGCCGTGATGCGCCGCATTTCACCGATGGCGGTGGAAGAGGTGATTGAGATGCAGGGCTTAAGCCTTGATCCCTCCTCCCATCGCGTTATGACCGGCGAAAATCCCCTCGATATGGGCCCCACCGAATTTAAACTCTTACACTTCTTTATGACCCACCCGGAGCGTGTTTACAGCCGCGAACAGCTGCTGAATCACGTCTGGGGCACCAATGTCTATGTTGAAGACAGAACCGTAGACGTGCATATTCGTCGTCTGCGTAAAGCGCTGGAAGGGAGTGGACACGACCGGATGGTGCAGACGGTACGCGGCACGGGATATCGTTTTTCGACCCGTTTCTGAAATTTGACAGGAGTGTGACGCGTGCTGGAAAGGCTGTCATGGAAAAGGCTGGTGCTGGAGCTCCTCCTTTGTTGTATCCCCGCCTTTATTCTGGGCGCGATGTTCGGCTATCTGCCGTGGTTTTTGCTGGCGGCAGTGACCGGGCTTCTGATCTGGCACTTCTGGAATCTGCTGCGTCTCTCCTGGTGGCTATGGGTCGATAAAAGCATGACGCCGCCGCCCGGCACCGGCAGCTGGGAGCCGCTGCTCTATGGCCTGCACCAGATGCAGATGCGCAATAAAAAGCGCCGCCGCGAGCTGGGCAACCTGATTAAACGCTTTCGCAGCGGTGCCGAGTCGCTGCCGGATGCGGTGGTATTGACCACGGAAGAGGGGATGATCTTCTGGTGTAACGGCCTTGCGCAACAGCTGCTGGGGCTGCGCTGGCCAGATGATAACGGGCAGAACATCCTCAACCTGCTGCGCTACCCCGAATTTACCCAATACCTGAAAAGCCAGTCCTTCAGCAAACCGCTCAATCTGGTGCTTAACAACGGTCGCCACCTGGAGATCCGCGTAATGCCCTACAGCGAACAACAACTGCTGATGGTGGCGCGTGATGTCACGCAGATGCACCAGCTGGAAGGGGCCAGACGCAACTTCTTCGCTAACGTCAGCCATGAGTTGCGCACGCCGCTAACGGTGTTGCAGGGCTATCTCGAGATGATGCAGGAGCAGACGCTGGAAGGCGCGCCGCGCGAAAAAGCGTTACACACCATGCGTGAGCAAACCTCGCGCATGGAGGGGCTGGTGCGCCAGCTTCTGACCCTGTCGAAAATCGAAGCCGCGCCGACGCACGGCGCAAATGAAGTGATTGATGTGCCAATGATGCTGCGCGTGGTGGAGCGGGAAGCGCAAACCCTTAGCCAGCAAAAACAGAGCTTCAGCTTTGAAATTGACAGCCAGTTGAAAGTGCTGGGCAGCGAAGAGCAGCTGCGCAGCGCCATCTCAAACCTGGTCTATAACGCGGTGAATCACACCCCCGCCGGGACACACATTATCGTGCGCTGGCAGCCGGTGGCGCACGGCGCGGAGTTCAGCGTCGAGGATAATGGGCCGGGGATCGCCGCCGAGCATATTCCGCGCCTGACCGAGCGTTTCTACCGCGTGGATAAAGCGCGCTCGCGCCAGACCGGCGGCAGCGGGCTTGGACTGGCGATAGTCAAACATGCGGTTAATCATCACGACAGCCGCCTTGATATCAGCAGCACGCCGGGCAAAGGGACGCGCTTTAGCTTTGTCCTGCCGGAACGCCTGATTGCCAAAAACGCCCACCCATAACCACCTTGTCAGCTTATCTTTCCGGCGGCTCGTTACGGCGAGCCGCTCTGCCTCGCCTCATCCCGCGCCTGCAACGTAGTTTGTACGGTTGTTGCTTTTTTGTTCGCACGATCAGCCACGTGTTTTTCTGATAAATAGAGTTTTTCACTGGCTCGATTCTACTGTTTAGTATAACTATCTGGTTTTGCGATCCCGACTTGCCTTTAAACGTTATAAGCGTTTAAATTGCGCCCCATGCATTGCCAGACCGACTGTGTTTGCGCGGTAAACCGAAAAACTATTCTTCGCCACGCAGCACATTAAGCATTTCCCGCTGATTTAACGCGTTAATGATGCGTTATTGTCCGGTGCGGAGAGGCTAATTATTCAACATTTTTACGACACCACATCCACAGGCAGTAAACATTATGACCCATCACTTAAAACCGCGTGACATCATCGCGCTGGGCTTTATGACCTTCGCGCTGTTTGTTGGCGCAGGTAATATTATTTTTCCTCCCATGGTCGGCTTGCAGGCGGGTGAATTCGTCTGGACGGCGGCGCTGGGCTTCCTGATTACTGCGGTGGGCCTGCCGGTGCTAACGGTAGTTGCGTTAGCGAAAGTGGGCGGTGGCATTGATAGCCTCAGCACACCGATTGGCAAAGTTGCGGGCGTGCTGCTGGCAACGATCTGCTATCTTGCCGTGGGGCCGCTGTTCGCTACGCCGCGTACCGCAACCGTTTCGTTTGAAGTGGGCATCGCGCCGCTGACCGGCGACGGCTCTATGGCGCTGCTGATCTACAGCCTGGTCTACTTTGCGCTGGTGATCCTGGTCTCTCTCTATCCGGGCAAACTGCTTGATACCGTTGGCAACTTCCTCGCACCGCTGAAAATCATCGCTCTGACGATTCTGGCAATCGCCGCGCTGGTGTGGCCAGCCGGCCCGATCAGCCACGCGCTGGAAGCCTACCAGACCGCGCCGTTCTCTAACGGTTTCGTCAATGGCTACCTGACGATGGATACCCTCGGCGCGATGGTCTTCGGGATTGTTATCGTTAATGCCGCCCGTTCGCGCGGCGTGACCGAAGCGCGTCTGTTGACTCGCTACACCGTCTGGGCGGGCCTGATGGCGGGTGTTGGCCTGACGCTGCTCTACCTGGCGCTCTTCCGCCTCGGCTCCGACAGCGCGACGCTGGTCGATCAGTCCGTTAACGGCGCGGCGATTCTGCATGCCTACGTCCAGCACACCTTTGGTGGTGCGGGCAGCTTCCTGCTGGCGGCGCTGATCTTCATCGCCTGCCTGGTGACGGCGGTTGGCCTGACCTGCGCCTGCGCAGAGTTCTTCGCCCAGTACCTGCCGCTCTCTTATCGTGCGCTGGTCTTTATCCTCGGCATCTTCTCCATGGCGGTCTCAAACCTTGGTCTGAGCCACCTGATCCAGATTTCGATTCCGGTGCTGACCATGATCTATCCGCCGTGTATCGTGCTGGTGGTCTTGAGCTTTACCCGCTCTTTCTGGCATTGTTCCACCCGCGTAATTGCGCCGACCATGTTTATCAGCCTGCTTTTTGGTATCCTTGACGGCGTGAAAGCCTCCGCGTTTGCTGAGCACCTTCCGCTCTGGACACAGCGTTTACCGCTGGCGGAGCAGGGCCTGGCCTGGCTGTTGCCGAGCCTGGTGATGGTGGTTCTGGCCGCTATCTGGGATCGCGCGGCGGGACGTCAGGTGACTTCCAGCGCGCATTAACAGCAGCAAGCACGGTTTGTTGAACCACGGGGTAGCGCACTCCGTGGTTTTTTATTTTTTGTGATGAATAACGGCAGTGGAAACGATGGAAAGTACGAATAAGCTGAAGCGTGGGCTAAGTACCCGCCACATTCGCTTTATGGCGCTGGGTTCAGCGATCGGCACCGGGCTGTTTTACGGCTCCGCGGACGCCATCAAAATGGCCGGGCCCAGCGTGTTGCTGGCCTACATTATCGGCGGGGTCGCGGCGTATATCATTATGCGTGCGCTGGGCGAGATGTCCGTCCACAATCCCTCCGCCAGCTCCTTCTCACGCTACGCACAGGAAAACCTCGGCCCGCTGGCCGGTTATATCACTGGCTGGACCTACTGCTTTGAAATCCTGATTGTCGCTATCGCCGACGTCACCGCCTTCGGCATCTATATGGGCGTCTGGTTCCCGACGGTGCCGCACTGGATCTGGGTGCTTAGCGTGGTGCTGCTGATCTGCGCCATCAATCTGATGAGCGTAAAAGTCTTCGGCGAGCTTGAGTTCTGGTTCTCCTTCTTTAAAGTCGCCACCATTATCATCATGATCGCCGCCGGTTTCGGCATCATCATCTGGGGGATCGGCAACGGCGGGCAACCGACCGGCATCAGCAATCTCTGGAGCCACGGCGGCTTCTTCAGTAACGGCTGGCTGGGCACGGTAATGGCGCTGCAAATGGTGATGTTCGCCTACGGCGGCATCGAAATCATTGGCATTACCGCCGGTGAAGCGGAAGAGCCGGAGAAGTCGATCCCGCGCGCCATCAACTCGGTGCCGATGCGTATTCTGGTGTTTTATGTCGGCACGCTGTTCGTGATTATGTCGATCTACCCGTGGAACCAGGTGGGCACCAACGGTAGCCCCTTTGTGCTGACCTTCCAGCATATGGGCATCACCTTTGCCGCCAGCATCCTGAACTTTGTTGTGCTGACTGCATCGCTGTCGGCGATCAACAGCGATGTGTTTGGCGTCGGGCGTATGCTGCACGGCATGGCGGAGCAGGGCAGTGCGCCGAAGATGTTCGCCAAAACCTCCCGCCGCGGCATTCCGTGGGTGACGGTGCTGGTGATGACGCTGGCGCTGCTGATGGCGGTCTATCTCAACTACATCATGCCGGAGAATGTCTTCCTGGTGATTGCCTCACTGGCGACCTTCGCCACGGTGTGGGTGTGGATTATGATCCTGCTGTCGCAGATTGGTTTCCGCCGTCGCCTCTCGGCGGATGAAGTGAAGGCGCTGAAGTTTAAAGTGCCGGGCGGCGTGGCAACCACCGTTGCTGGTCTGATCTTCCTGGTGTTTATCATCGCGCTGATTGGCTGGCACCCGGAAACCCGCATTTCGCTCTATGTCGGCTTTGCATGGATTGTGCTGCTGCTGATTGGCTGGGCGTTTAAGCGCCGTGCGTAATCTCCGGTAGCGTCGTTTTCCTTGTAGGCCGGGTAAGGCATAGCCGCCACCCGGCGTTGTGCCTGATGGCGCTGCGCTTATCAGGCCTACGATTTCTCTCACCTTTTTTCCGTCTTATCTCTGCGCCCCGTCTCTCAACCCCTTAAAAAATTTGAAAGAAGGAGGCGGGCCGGGCCGAACGTTGGCTACAGTGATCCTGATTACGTAAAGGGGATCGTTGATGTTGAATGCATGGCACCTGCCCGTCGCGCCGTTTGTCAAAGCGCACCAGCAGCAGTTAATCATTAACCTCTGGCTGCGCGGCACGGATCTACCGTCGCGCGTCACGCTGCGAATTGAGATCGATAACGAAGAGACGCCGGTTGCAATGCACCGCGCGCGCAACACCGCCAATAATGGCGTCACCCTCTGGCGCGCCGCCATTGATATCAGCAACGGCCAGCCGCGCCGCCGCTACAGTTTTAAGCTGCTGTGGGACGATCGCCAGCTCTGGTTTACCCCGCAAGGGTTTAGCCGCTTCCCGCCCGCCAGGCTTGAGCAGTTTGCCATTGATGCGCCCGATGAAGGCCCG
This sequence comes from Kosakonia sp. HypNH10, assembly GCF_029850615.1. Classification (NCBI taxonomy): domain Bacteria; kingdom Pseudomonadati; phylum Pseudomonadota; class Gammaproteobacteria; order Enterobacterales; family Enterobacteriaceae; genus Kosakonia; species Kosakonia sp. HypNH10. The sequence continues at coordinate 1,125,990 of NZ_JAOTIU010000001.1, read as the reverse complement.
GCGTGGGTCGCCGATCAGGTCTTCTACCAAATCTTCCCGGATCGCTTTGCCCGCAGCGAGGCGCGCACCGCGCAGCAGGACCAGCGTTACTGGCACCACGCCGCAGGCCGCGAAATTCGCTTTTGCGACTGGGATGAGCCGCTTACCGGCGAGGCGGGCGGATCGACCTTTTACGGCGGCGATCTGGACGGCATCAGCGAAAAGCTGCCGTACCTGAAAAAGCTCGGCGTCACCGCGCTCTACCTCAATCCGGTATTTGTTGCCCCCAGCGTGCATAAATATGACACCGAAGATTACCGCCACGTCGACCCGCAGTTTGGCGGCGACGAGGCGCTGCTGCGTCTGCGCCATAACACGCAGGAGAACGGCATACGGCTGATCCTCGACGGCGTTTTTAACCACACCGGCGACTCCCACGCCTGGTTCGACCGCCATAACCGCGCCACCGGCGGGGCCTGCCATAACCCCGATTCGCGCTGGCGCAGCTGGTACAACTTTGATGAGAATGGCTACGCTCATGACTGGCTGGGCTACGCCAGCCTGCCGAAACTCGACTACCGCTCTTCGTCGCTGATTGAAGAGATCTATCAGGGCGAGGAGAGCATCGTGCGCCACTGGCTGAAAGCGCCGTGGAATATGGACGGCTGGCGGCTCGACGTGGTGCATATGCTGGGTGAAAACGGCGGAGCGCGGAACAACCTGCATCACGTAAGCGGCATCACCCGGGCGGCGAAAGAGACCCAGCCGCAGGCCTATGTGGTGGGCGAACATTTTGGCGATGCGCGCCAGTGGTTACAGGCGGATGCGGAAGATGCGGCGATGAACTACCGCGGCTTTACCCTGCCGGTGTGGGCGTTTCTCGCCAATACCGATATCTCCCTCGATCCGCAAAGTATCGATGCGCAGACCTGCGCCGCGTGGATGGATAACTACCGCGCTGCGCTGTCGCACCAGCAGCAGCTACGGATGTTTAACCAGCTCGACAGCCACGATACGCCGCGGTTTAAAACCATTCTCGGCAAAGATATCGCCCGCCTGCCGCTGGCGGTGGTGTGGCTCTTCTGCTGGCCCGGCACGCCCTGCATCTACTACGGCGATGAAGTAGGGCTGGATGGTGCGAACGATCCCTTCTGCCGCAAGCCCTTCCCGTGGGATAAAGCGCAGCAGGATAGCCATCTGCTGGCGCTCTATCAGCGAATGACGAAGCTGCGCGCCCGCAGCCAGGCACTGCGTCACGGCGGCTGTCTGGTGGTCTATGCCCGGCAGGATGTGCTGGTTTTTCTGCGCGTTTATCGCCAGCAGCGGGTACTAATTGCCATTAACCGCGGCGAGGCGTGTGACGTGGTGCTGGAAGATTCACCGCTGCTGCAAGCGAAACAGTGGCGGCTTCTGGAAGGTACAGGTAACCTACAGGACGGCGTGCTGACGCTTTCAGCCATCAGCGCTTCTGTCTGGTCTGCCTCCTGAGCCTGCGTGCGGGGAGGCGGGCGTAACGTCTCCCCTTTAGCGAAGGCGAAAGTACATGGATGGTCTTCTGATATTCGGTGTCATCGTGCTGATTCTGGCGCTGGTCGTGGTGCCGATAATGGCGATTGTCGCCTGGCGGCGCAGCCTTGCCACGCAGGTCGAACTGCAACTGCTGCGCCAGCGCGTCAGCATACTTGAACAGCGGGCAATTGCGCCTGCGGTAAGCGAGGAACCGATCGTTGAGCCGATCGGCGAGACGGTCAGCGTACCGCTTGAGGCGCCCCCGCCAACTCCTGAGCCGCAGCCGCCAATCCCTGAGCCGCAGGCGATTGCGGCAAGCGAAATCACCCCTGCACAACCGCAACCCGCACCCAACGTCTGGGGGCGCAAAGTCGCGACGGCGGAGCCGACGCCTGCGCCCGTGGTGCGCGAACGTGAAGAGGCGAAAGCGCCGGACGGTGACTCCTGGGGCGTGGTTACCGCGCTGGTGCGCTGGTTTATGCAGGGCAACCCGCTGGCGAAACTCGGCGTGGTGCTGCTCTTTATCGGTCTCTCTTTCCTGCTGCGTTACAGCGTTGAATATGCACTCTTCCCGCTGGAGTTGCGGCTTGTCGCCGTGGCGGTTGTCGCGCTGGTGCTGCTGGTTCTCGGCTGGCGATTGCGGCATAAGCAGACGGTCTTTGCCCTTATTTTGCAGGGCGGCGCGGTAGGCGCACTCTATCTCACGGTATTTGGCGCGTTTCGACTCTGGCAGATGCTGCCGATGACGCTCGCCTTTGCGCTGCTGATTGTGATCTGCGCAGCGAGCGTCGGGCTGGCGGTGCTGCAACGCGCGCTAAGCCTGGCGCTGCTGGCAAGCCTCGGCGGTTATCTTGCGCCGATCCTGCTCTCTACCGGCGGCGGGAGCCATATCGCGCTCTTCTCGTTCTATCTTCTGCTCTCCGTCGGCATTCTCGCCATCAGCGTATGGCAGCACTGGCGCGAGCTGAACATCCTCGGCATGTTCTTCACCTTTGGCGTGGCCGCCCTGTGGGGCATTGCCAGCTACCGCCCGGAAGATTACCTCAGCTGCCAGCTGTTCCTGATTGCCAACCTGCTGATTTTCGGTGTCTTCAGCGTCGGGCTCTCCCTGCGCGCTCAGCGCCGGGGCGAGCGCATTATTGACGGCGTGCTGCTGTTTGCACCGCCGCTGGCGGGTTTTGGCATGCAGTACGCCATGACGCAGCACTGGACCTACGGCCCGGCGTTCAGCGCCCTCGGCTTTGGTCTCTTCTACCTGACGCTGGCCGCTGTCGCCCTTAAACGCTTCCCGACAGCCGGTAAACCGCTGGTGCTCGCCGCTCTGGCGCTGGGCGGCGCGTTCGCTACGCTCGCCATTCCGCTGGCCTTGTCCGCGCGCTGGACGGCGATGGCCTGGTCACTTGAGGGGCTGGGCGTGCTGTGGCTCGGTGTGCAGCAACAGCAGCGCCGCATGAGCTACAGCGGCACGGCGCTGTTACTGCTGGCGCTCTTCAGCGCGCTGTGGGCCGCCGCTGACGGCATCAATGCGCTATCAACGCTGATGATCTTTGCCGTCCTCAGCGCAAGCTGGCTGGTCGGCGCGTGGCTGTGGCGCACGATTCGCAGCGAGGGGAGCTGGCTGCTGCTGGCGGGCGGCATCCTCTTCTGGATTGTCGCGCTGGCAGGCGCAGCAGAGCTGATACTGCCGCAGTCGATGCAGGTGGGCTTTGGTCTGCTGCTGCTGGTGGCGCTCTCCGTGTGGCTGTGGCGCGCAGGCAGTTTACGTTTTGCCTGGCCGGAACTTGGGCTTGCCCAATGGTTGCTGTGGCCGGCGATGGCGCTGTTAATCGGCGAGCGTCTGGTTGCTCAGGGGCACTTGTTGGCCTCTGGCTGGCAAAACCTGGTCTGGTGCGTGGCGCTGCCTTCCGCGCTATTACTGCTGCGTAAAGCGGGCAGCGCGCTGTTACCGCGCCTGTCACAAGGGCTGCACATCTCCCTTTTCTGGCTGCTGTTGATCGCGGCTGGCAGCGAGTTGTGGTGGTTTGTAGACGCGCTGCCGTGGGGTAACGCGCCGTGGCGCTGGGGTCTGCCGATGGCGGCGGGCGGCGCGGTGATTATGCTGACGCTGGCGGCGGTGCGCCGTAATCTGTGGCCGTTCCGCGTCTGGCCTGCGCTTTATGGCGCGCAGGCGCTGGCACCGCTGGTGCCGCTACTCATCATCGCCTTGCTGTTTGCCAACCTGAACGACGGCAAGGTAATGGGCATGCCGTACCTGCCGCTGCTCAATCCGCTGGAAGAGGGCGCGGCGTTCGCGCTGCTCGGCGTGTGGCTCTATACCCAGTTCGCCTGGAAACACTATCCCCATTTCGCGCCCGATCTCCGGAGCGCCCGCCCGTGGGCGCTCGCTGCGCTGGCTTTCTGGTGGCTGAATGGCATCCTGCTGCGTGCGCTCTCCTGTTATGGCGAGGTGACGTGGAGTGCTGAAAGCCTGTGGGCGTCGCGGCTTATCCAGACGACGTTTGCTCTCTTCTGGATGCTGATTGCGCTGGTGGTGATGATCCGCGCGACGCGTCGGCAGGCCCGCCAGCAGTGGCTGGTGGGGGGAGGGTTACTGGGCGTTGTGCTGTTGAAACTGATGCTGGTCGACAGCGCGGGCGGCGGCGGGCTGGCGCGCGCCATCGCCTTTATCGGCGTGGCGGTGCTGGTGCTGATCGTGGGCTATTTTTCACCCCTGCCGCCCAAAGCGGCGCGGGAAGAGAACGAGGGAGAAGGACAATGAAAAGGCTGTACGGATTACTGTTAAGTACGCTGCTTTGCGCCCCGGCGAGCGCTGCAGATCTCCCTGAAAAACCGCAGGATTATGCCCGTGGCGTGATGCTCGATTCGCCGCAGCCCTCCTCCTGGTATCGCGTTGATCTGCCGCAGGAGGTCTATGCCCACAGCGCGTGGCCAGATCTGCGCGATGTGCGGGTGTTTAACCAGGATGGTGAGCGGGTACCGTTCGCTCTTGAAACGCAAAGTACCAAAACCACGACTCCTGAAGCGGTGCCGCTGCGCCTCTTTCCACTCGATGCGTCGCCCGCAGGCGGCGCGGCACAGGAGGAGAACGTTGTGCGCCTCCAGGCGCCGTCCGGGGTAGAGATTCGTATTGAAGGCGACGCCTCAAAACCGGTCGGGAAGAGCTATTTGTTGGTGCTGCCTTCTACTCTGCCCAACACGTTTACTCTTGGCGAGATCAAACTCGGCTGGCAGGAAAACGACCAGAACTGGCGCAGCAAAGTCTCCGTTCTGGTGAGCCGCGATATGCGCAGCTGGGATACGTTGCAGGATGATGCTCCGGTGATGGCGCTGGCGAGCGGGAACGACAAGCTCAGGCTCGATCGTATACAGCTCCCGGAAATGCAGTTACCCGATGGCAGCCATTATCTGCTGCTGGTGTTTGATACGCCAAACCTGCCGGTCACCATCTCCGAGGCGACAGCCATGCCTGGCCGCCAGCCTGCACCGCTAGAGAAAATGGAGATGACCGGCAACGGGCGGCAGATTTCACCGACCGAGGCGCAATATCAATGGCCGCAGCCACAGCCGTTCCGCTCACTCTCGGTTGGCTTTAACGACGATGCGGTGTTGCCGGCAGAGATTGCCATTCGCCGCACAGCTACCTCACCGTGGCAGCCGCTGACCAAAACCGTGCTCTGGCAACGTAACGGGCAGCGATCCGCACCGGTAGAAGTGCCGGGCGAGACCGTGCAGGCGGTGCGCATCACCACGCTGGACGCGCGATTGCCCGAGACACTTCCTGAGGTTTCCGGCAGCCGCGATCGGCTGGCGCTGGTGTTTAACGCCCAGGGGAAAGGGCCGTTTATGCTGGCGTGGGGAAATAAAGCGGCGCAGCCTGCCGCCGTCACGCCGGATACGCTGATCCCGCCGGATCTGCGTAAGCAGCTCGATCCCGCGTCAATTCCTGATGCCTTTGTGGGAGAAAACGTCAAGCTGGGTGGCGAGGCGCGCATGACGGCGACTTCCGCCACCGAACAGCAGGGGATGTGGAAAACGTTGCTGGTGTGGGGAGCATTAGTGCTGGGCGTCGCGGTGCTGGCGTGGATGGCGATCCGCATCTGGCGCGAAGCGCAGAGCCGATGAGTTATGCCGGATGGCGCTGCGCTTATCCGGCCTACAAAACCTGCGTTGCACCACCTTGTAGGCCGGATAAGGCGTAAGCCGCCATCCGGCAATGCAGAGCGCACTTAACCCGTAGGCCGGATAAGGCGTAAGCCGCCATCCGGCGATGCAGACCGCACTCAACCCGTAGGCCGGATAAGGCGCGAGCCGCCATCCGGCGATGCAGACCGCACTCAACCCGTAGGCCGGATAAGGCGCGAGCCGCCATCCGGCAATGCAGACCGCACTCAACCCGTAGGCCGGATAAGCGTTAGCGCCATCCGGCAATGCCATGCCAAACGTGACTGCGTTTACAACGTACCTGCACGTGCCTGTGCCATCATGCGTGGGTAAAACGCCCAGAACTGCGTCTCCAGCGCCTGATAATTGGCATCAAGGTCCTGCCATGAGTCGCGCAACGCATCGAGCCGCGGGCGGCGGCTCGCCATGCCGTTGAGCACATTCTGAATAAACGCCATCTCGCCGTAGCGCTCCATCCAGCGCTCCGACCATAAGTAATTGTTCAGATTCACAAAACGCGGCGGCGAATCGGGCAGAATGGTCGCCACCTGCGAATGGGCGTAGCGGATAAAATCCACCAGTTCAATATCGGGCGAAACCTTTGCCCAGTGGCGCGAGAGAAAGTGATCCCACATCACATCAAGCGTGATGGGCGCGACCCGCCGCGTTTCGGGGCGAAACCACTCGCGGGCGACTTTCACCTCCGGCAGGTTGTCGGTCAGCACATCAATACGGCGATGCATATGGATCCCCGCCACCACCTCCGGTGCGTAGAGGTTTTCCGGATTGCCGCGAACAAAATCCGCCAGCAGGTTACCGGCAAGGGAGCTGTTCGCCAGGTGAGCAAGGTGCAGGTGCGCTAAAAAATTCATCTCTATTATTTATCCAAAAGCGGCTAACGGTTGCAGCGAAGGGGCGTGGGCACTAGACTACCCGCCTCTTATTTTATGTCTCGAGTCAGTGTCATGCGCGTTACCGATTTCTCCTTTGAGTTACCCGAATCCCTGATTGCCCACTATCCACAGCCTGAGCGCAGCAGCTGTCGCTTACTGTCGCTGGATGGCCCAACAGGCGCGCTGACGCACGGTACTTTCACCGATCTGCTCGATAAGCTCAACCCGGGCGACCTGCTGGTGTTCAACAACACCCGCGTGATTCCGGCGCGTCTTTTCGGGCGTAAAGCCAGCGGCGGCAAGATTGAAGTGCTGGTTGAGCGCATGCTCGACGACAAACGTATTCTGGCACATATTCGCGCCTCGAAAGCGCCGAAGCCGGGGGCCGAGCTGCTGCTGGGCGACGCGGAAGATATTCAGGCTACCATGGTCGCCCGCCACGACGCGCTGTTTGAAGTGGAATTCCACGATGAGCGCCCGGTGCTCGATATTCTCAACGCCATCGGCCATATGCCGCTGCCGCCCTATATCGATCGCCCGGATGAAGACGCTGACCGCGAACTCTATCAAACGGTCTATAGCCAGAAGCCTGGTGCCGTTGCCGCGCCGACCGCAGGCCTGCATTTTGATGAGCCGCTGCTGGAGCGCCTGCGCAATAAAGGCATTGAGATGGCGTTTGTCACGCTGCACGTTGGTGCCGGGACCTTCCAGCCGGTGCGCGTTGACAGCATCGAAGATCACATCATGCACTCCGAATATGCCGAAGTACCGCAAGAGGTGGTTGATGCGGTGCTGGCGGCAAAAGCGCGCGGCAACCGCGTAGTCGCAGTCGGCACGACCTCCGTGCGATCGCTGGAGAGCGCCGCGCAGGCGGCAAAAGAGGCGATGATCGAACCCTTCTTCGGTGACACGCAGATCTTTATCTATCCAGGCTATCAATACAAAGTGATTGATGCGCTGGTCACCAACTTCCACCTGCCGGAATCGACGCTGATCATGCTGGTCTCTGCATTTGCCGGGTATCAACACACCATGAATGCGTACCGTGCCGCAGTTGCTGAAAAATATCGCTTTTTTAGTTACGGGGACGCGATGTTTATCACGTACAATCCGCAAGCGATTTTAGAGCGCCCTTAACAGGGCTATTTTATTTGCCCTTCTGGACCCGGGCAGTGCCCGCGTCCAGAGTGGCTGCGCCAATAACGCCTTGCGTGCGGATTGGCCAATTCGAGGTTGTGGAGTGAATCCGCAACAGAGAGTAATCATCAGACTGTCTATCTGGTGTTGGAGAAAAGATGAAATTCGAACTGGATACCACCGACGGACGCGCCCGCCGCGGCCGGTTGGTGTTTGAGCGCGGCGTGGTTGAAACCCCGGCGTTTATGCCTGTTGGCACCTACGGCACCGTAAAAGGGATGACCCCGGAAGAGGTCGAAGCCACCGGCGCGCAGATCATTCTGGGTAACACCTTCCACCTGTGGCTGCGCCCGGGGCAGGAGATCATGAAGCTGCACGGCGATCTCCATGACTTTATGCAGTGGAAAGGGCCAATCCTCACCGATTCCGGCGGCTTCCAGGTGTTCAGCCTCGGCGATATCCGCAAAATCACCGAAGCGGGCGTTCACTTCCGTAACCCAATCAACGGCGATCCGATCTTCCTCGATCCGGAAAAATCGATGGAGATTCAGTACGATCTCGGCTCCGATATCGTAATGATCTTTGACGAGTGTACGCCGTACCCGGCGGACTGGGATTACGCAAAACGCTCGATGGAGATGTCTCTGCGCTGGGCGAAACGCAGCCGCGACCGCTTTGACGGTCTGGGCAACAAAAACGCGCTGTTCGGCATTATTCAGGGCAGTGTTTACGAAGATTTACGCGATATCTCCGTCAAAGGTCTGGTAGAGATAGGCTTTGATGGCTACGCTGTCGGCGGTCTTGCTGTGGGCGAACCGAAAGAGGATATGCACCGCATTCTGGAGCATGTCTGTCCGCAGATCCCCGCAGATAAACCGCGTTACCTGATGGGCGTAGGTAAACCGGAAGATCTGGTCGAAGGCGTGCGTCGCGGCATTGATATGTTCGACTGCGTCATGCCGACGCGTAATGCGCGTAACGGCCATCTGTTCGTGACCAACGGCGTGGTGAAAATTCGTAACGCAAAATATAAAAGCGACACCAGCCCGCTCGATGCCGAGTGTGATTGCTACACCTGTCGCAATTATTCGCTCGCCTACTTGCATCATCTCGATCGTTGCAACGAAATACTGGGCGCGCGTCTCAATACCATTCATAACCTGCGCTACTATCAGCGCTTAATGGCTGGTTTACGCAAGGCTATTGAAGAGGGTAAATTAGAGAGCTTCGTAGCAGATTTTTACCAGCGTCAGGGTCGACCGGTTCCACCTTTGAACGTTGATTAATTTAATAATGAGGGAATTTGAATGAGCTTTTTTATTTCTGACGCGGTAGCGGCAGCAGGCGCACCGTCACAGGGCAGCCCGATGTCTCTGATCCTGATGCTGGTTGTATTTGGTCTGATTTTCTACTTCATGATCCTGCGCCCGCAGCAAAAACGTACCAAAGAGCATAAAAAGCTAATGGACTCCATCGCGAAAGGCGATGAAGTGCTGACCAACGGTGGTCTGGTTGGGCGCGTAACCAAAGTAGCGGAAACCGGCTACATTGCTATCGCACTGAACGACACCACTGAAGTGGTAATCAAACGTGACTTCGTAGCTGCCGTTCTGCCGAAAGGCACCATGAAGGCGCTGTAATTTTCGTTTTTCCCAAAGGGAACTGCCGTGTTAAACCGTTATCCTTTGTGGAAGTACATCATGCTGGTCGTCGTCCTTATCGTCGGCCTGCTTTACGCACTTCCCAACCTCTATGGTGAGGATCCGGCTGTTCAGATCTCTGGCGCGCGCGGTGTCGCCGCCAGCGAACAAACTCTGATCCAGGTCCGGAACGAACTAACAAAAGAAAAGATCAGCTGGAAATCTGTGGCGATGGAAGAGGGCACGGTACTTGCTCGCTTTGAATCGACCGACACCCAGCTGCGCGCCCGCGAAGTCCTGCTCAGCGTATTAGGCGACAAGTATGTTGTCGCGCTCAACCTCGCACCGGCAACGCCTCGCTGGCTCTCCCTCCTGAAAGCGGAACCGATGAAACTCGGCCTCGACTTGCGTGGCGGGGTTCACTTCCTGATGGAAGTGGATATGCAAACGGCGCTGGGCAAATTGCAGGAACAGAATATCGACAGCCTGCGCAGCGATCTGCGGGAAAAAGGCATTCCTTACTCCACCGTGCGTAAGGAAGATAACTATGGTCTTAGCATTCAGTTCCGCGACAGCGCGGCGCGCGATCAGGCGAATACCTACCTGACCGGCCGTCATCGCGATCTCGTCTTCTCTAATCAGGGCGATAACGTGCTGCGCGTGGTGATGAGCGATGCGCGCCTGAGCGAAGCCCGTGAATATGCTGTTCAGCAGAACATCAATATCCTGCGTAACCGTGTCAACCAGCTTGGCGTTGCCGAGCCGCTGGTGCAGCGCCAGGGCGCTGACCGCATTGTGGTTGAACTGCCGGGTATTCAGGATACGGCGCGCGCGAAAGAGATCCTTGGCGCGACCGCAACGCTTGAGTTCCGTCTGGTTAACACCAATGTCGATGCTTCCGCTGCGGCAAATGGTCGTATTCCGGGTGATTCCGAAGTGAAAGAGACACGTGATGGGCGGCCAGTTGTGCTCTACAAACGCGTGATCCTCACCGGCGACCACATTACCGACTCAACCTCAAGTATGGATGAGTACAACGTGCCGCAGGTGAACATTTCACTGGATAGCGCGGGCGGTAACATCATGTCCAACTTCACCAAGGACAACATCAATAAACCGATGGCGACCCTGTTCGTGGAGTATAAAGACAGCGGTAAGAAAGACGCCAACGGTCGCGCGGTGCTGGTGAAGCAGGAAGAGGTGATCAACATCGCCAATATCCAGTCTCGCCTTGGTAACAGCTTCCGTATTACCGGTATCGAAAACGCCAACGAAGCACGTCAGCTTTCACTGCTGCTGCGCGCGGGTGCGTTGATTGCGCCGATTCAGATCGTGGAAGAGCGTACCATCGGTCCAACCCTCGGGGCGCAGAACATCACTCAGGGTCTGGAAGCGTGTCTGGCTGGTCTGGCGGTGTCGATCATCTTCATGCTCTTCTTCTATAAGAAGTTTGGCCTGATCGCGACTTCTGCGCTGCTGGCGAACCTGGTGCTGATTGTCGGCATTATGTCCCTGTTGCCGGGTGCAACACTGACCATGCCGGGGATTGCGGGGATCGTGCTAACCCTTGCGGTAGCGGTGGATGCTAACGTACTGATAAACGAACGTATCAAAGAAGAGCTGAGCAACGGGCGATCCGTACAGCAGGCGATTCACGAAGGTTATCAGGGCGCGTTCTCGTCCATTTTCGATGCCAACATCACCACGTTGATCAAAGTACTTATCCTTTACGCGGTCGGTACTGGCTCAATCAAAGGCTTTGCAATCACCACCGGTATCGGTGTGGCGACGTCCATGTTCACCGCTATTGTCGGTACCCGTGCCATCGTCAACCTGTTGTACGGCGGCAAACGCATTAACAAGCTGTCTATCTGAGGAGTGCGTTGTGGCACAGGATTATACTGTTGAACAATTGAACCATGGCCGTAAAGTCTGGGACTTTATGCGCTGGGACAACTGGGCTTTTATCATTTCCGGCGCGCTGCTGATCCTCTCCATCGTTGTGATGGGCGTTCGCGGCTTTAACTGGGGCCTGGATTTTACCGGCGGTACGGTCATTGAGATCTCGCTGGAGAAACCGGCGGATATGGACGTCATGCGCGAAGCGCTGGAGAAAGCGGGCTTCCAGGATCCGCTGCTGCAGAACTTCGGCAGCAGCCGCGACATCATGGTTCGCATGCCGCCCGCGCAGAGCGATAACGGCGGGCAGCTGCTGGGCAGCAAAGTGGTTAGCGTGATTAACGAAGCGACCAGCCAGAATGCCGCCGTGAAGCGTATTGAGTTCGTCGGCCCGAGCGTGGGCGCGGATCTGGCACAAACCGGCGGCATGGCGCTGCTGGTGGCGCTGATCAGCATCCTTGTCTATGTCGGTTTCCGTTTCGAATGGCGTCTGGCGGCGGGTGTGGTTATCGCGCTGGCGCACGACGTCATCATTACCATGGGCGTGCTGTCGCTGTTCCAGATCGAGGTTGATCTGACCATCGTGGCATCGCTGATGTCGGTGATCGGTTACTCGCTCAACGACAGTATCGTGGTATCGGACCGTATCCGTGAGAACTTCCGTAAGATCCGTCGCGGTACGCCGTATGAGATCTTCAACATCTCACTGACGCAGACGCTGCATCGTACTTTGATTACCTCCGGCACAACGCTGGTGGTGATCCTGATGCTCTATCTCTTCGGCGGCGCGATGCTGAAAGGCTTCTCGCTGACGATGCTGATCGGTGTCTCAATCGGTACGGCTTCTTCCATCTATGTTGCTTCAGCGCTGGCGCTGAAACTTGGGATGAAGCGCGAGCATCTCCTGCAGCAGAAAGTGGAAAAAGAGGGGGCGGATCAGCCCTCGATTCTGCCGTAACAAACGAGCAATAATAAAAAACCGCAGCGTAACGTTGCGGTTTTTTTTGCCTGAAATATACATAGTGTTTATTGGTTAATTATTTTTATTTGTTATTTATATTGGTTCTGCAATTTTATTCATTTCTCTCGCGCTATTACTAATAAATATTCAACCTGCACCGGGAGGTTTTTGTTAGAGTAGCCGCCACTCTCGTAACAACGATGCCAACTCAACATCCGTAAGCATGGTAATGGAAAAAAAGATCCTGATAGCAGACGATCACCCTATCTATTTAATGGGGCTGCGCGCATTACTCTCACCGCTTGCCGGGCAATATCATATTGTTGACGAGGCGCTCACCACCGATGACGTAATAAGCAAACTCGAGAGTTTTGATATCGATATTCTGATTACCGATTTCAGTATGCCAGGGGATAAATATAACGATGGCCTCGCGCTTATCCAGCTAATTAAACGGCGCTGGCCCACACTGATGATTATTGTGGTGACAATGATCAACAACCCCGGTATTGAACGCGCGTTACGGCAGCTCGGCGTGCATGCCGTGCTCAGCAAAGCAGGTCTCTCAACGGAGCTCGTGCATTTTATCAAAGGCGTTACCGGCACAGTTGCGCCCGGCAAACCAACCGCCCCGACAGGCATCAGCCTGACGCCAAAAGAGAGCGAAGTGTTGCGTCTGCTGCTGCGCGGCTTAACGATAAGCGATATCAGCACCCGCCTTAACCGCACCAAACAGACCGTTAGCGCACAAAAGAAGAGCGCAATGCGCAAGCTCGGCGTCACCTCCGAATATGAGCTCTACCAACAGTTGCAACAGCTTGGGCTGGCCAGCTGATCGCCGACATAAAGATGACAAAGCCAGCAAACCTGCTCGTCACTTTTAACGCCTCGCAACAGCGGCTATTAACCCGGCAGTGCCGGGCGGATGTTCTTAATAAGATCGACGTCATGGATAGCGAATCCGCCCTCTGCGCGCTGCGCCGCCAGCGCTGGAACGCCTTAGTCATTGATTTAACCCATCAACCCACTCCGGGCCTGATGCTTATCGACAGGGTGCTGGCGGCCGGGCTGATCGGCACCTTCGCGCCGCCAGCGTTACTGCTGGCCTGTAGCGCGACCCCGGAAACCTTAAATCCCTCTCTGCTGCGTCTTAACGGTTTTGACAGGCTTCTTCCTTTACCGATAACCGAAACGTTGGTCTGTAGCACGCCGCCGACGGCGAACCTCAGCGAGTTGAATGCACTGGCAGGCGGGCAGCAGGCGGTGGTTGATGCGATGATCCCGGTACTTATCCAGACCCTCAAGGATGATATCCATCACCTCGACAGCCTGCCTCCCCAGGCGTCGTTCACGGCAATCGCAGATATTGCCCACCGAATGAAATCCTCGTGGCATCTGCTGGGCATGAGCCATGCCAGACGGAGCTGCATCATTATGGAACGCCTGCCCGTGCTTCTGAATAACGGTGTCATAAGCACGCATGAGAGCGAAAAGATGCGCATCAATTTTATTTCCGTGCTGTTTGCGTCGCTTCGTCAATGTAGGAGGCTGTTACCCGCGCACTGTTAACGTGATGCTGACGGTTAAATAGCTCTCCCTGATCTTAATGGTGAACCTATTTAAGCGGAGCAGATGATGCGCAGCGATCCTTGTTCTCGCCTCTTATGGCTTACTTGCGTGCCGGGGCTGTTGTTCTTCTCTCTGCCTGCACGTGCCGCTCTTCCTGCGTGCTGGCATGATGCAGGTTTGCTGAGCGCCATATGTACGGGCGTGCTTCTCCTGCTGCTGTTTTACGGGCTCGCACAGCGCAGAAAGCGCAGGCACAACCTGCCGCACGATGAGACGGCAGCCGCAAATCTTATGAAAAACCACTTTCTCGCCATGGTAAGCCATGAAATCCGCACGCCGCTTAATGCGATTCTGGGCATTCTGGAGTTACAAATTAAACAGAATGCGCAGAGGCAACATGCCCAGCCGATGCTGGAAGTGGCGCACGACGCGGCAAAAGATCTGCTGTCGTTAGTCGGTGATGTTCTTGATATGTCGCGCATTGAGTCGGGTCATATGATCCTTGAGCCGTCTGCGCAGGAGTTAGTTAACCTCACCCGCGCCGTGGTGCTGCTTTTTGAAGAAGCGAGCGAACAGAAGCAGCTTGCTCTCCACTTTTCAGTTGTCGGCGGCGAGCGCTGCCCGGTGCTGATTGACCCCGGGCGTTATAAGCAGATCCTCTCCAACCTGGTGAGTAACGCCATTAAATTCACCCGCGAAGGGGAGATCCGCATTACGCTCTGCCACCACATAATGGATGCGCAGCAGGTTGCAATTTCGCTGACCGTCACCGATACCGGGCCGGGCATTGCGCCAGAACATCAGGCGCAGCTTTTTACCCCTTTTGCGCAGTTCGGCCCCTGTGAGGATCGCGCACAAAACGGTTCAGGCCTTGGCCTCGCCATCAGTCGGGCGCTATGCGAATTAATGGCGGGGGAACTCTCCCTTACCAGTACGCCAGGCGAAGGCACCCGCGTCACCCTGCAACTTACTTTACCGGCGTCTCCCGAGCCTTATCCTGCGCAGCGAAACCTGCCCGCGATACCGGTTACGGCCGCTGCGGGCAAGCGGGTGATGATTGTTGATGACTACCGGCCAAACCTGCTACTGCTGCGCCACCAGCTCGAACTGCTCGGCCACCAGGTGACAGAAGCACAAAGCGGAGAAGAGGCGCTGGCAAAATGGCATGCCGATAAACCGTTTGATTACATTTTGATGGATTGCAATATGCCACTGCTGGATGGCTTTCAGCTTGCGAAAACCATTCGTATTCAGGAGCAGCAACAGGCTATTCCCCGCGCGACGCTGTTGGGTTTTACCGCTCTTGCTCAGGCGGAAATCATTGAACAGTGCAAAAACTCCGGCATGGATGGCTGCTTATTTAAACCCTGTAGCCAGCAGGAGATCGCCAAATGGATAATATAAACGCCGGGCTAATTAGCGAATAAAAACCCGCATCTATTATTGCCAGGAATTTTCCTTGTTAATACCTCTCGCTTCTCAACCTGCAAAAGAGGGCGCTAATAGGATTATTAATGGCAGAGATTAATATGGAGGACAGAATAATTACTTACCCTGTAACAGGAGGTTACATTGAAAAAGCTCTCTTTAGCTGCCTTGATTGGCTCGGTATTGCTGACGCAATCGGTGTCAGCAGCTGAAAATAACCGCATCATGAGTTATCTGACATCCTGGGGTCTTCCACAGGATGCCGCGACCCAGTTAGAGAAGTCCAATGTTGATACTTTCTTCCTCTCTTTTGGCGGCTGGAATCAGAATGGAGATATCTCCTCCTCTGACAACATCGTTACGCCTGCTGAGTATGACCCTTATTGGCTCTCTCCCTCCTATACCTCCTGGACACAGGCCAAGCTGGCTGCGCCATCTAAACGTATGCTGGTGGCTTTCGGTGGCGAGACCTATGAAAGAATGTGGGGCTATCTCGGGGATCCGGCGAGCCGCGAAAAGATTGCGCAGGGGCTGGTTAAACTGCTGAAAACCGACTTCCCGGTTTACAAAAAGGATATGAAGCCGGAAGAGATGGTGGGCGGCTGTTTAAGCGCCAACTGGGATAAAACCTGCAATATGGCCAGCTTCCAGAAAGCCGGCACGGTTCAACTGGATGGCATTGATTTCGACTATGAAAAAGTGGCGCGCCTGACGCTGCAGGAGAACGTAAACCTGCTTATCCTGGCGAAACGCGTCAAGGAGCTGCTTGGGCCGAACAGCGGTAAAGTGTTGAGCCTGACTACCTATCACGTCGGGGCCGATCCAGAAGCCTGCTCCAGACCGTCGGTGATGGAAAACTGCTCGTTTATTGAAGATGCCCGTTCCACCCATCACGGCGAAGTGATATGGCTGCTCACCGCCGGGCGCGATGTATTCGACTTCTTTAATGTCATGACTTATGACGCCGGTCCACGTTTCCGCTATGACGTCGCAATGGCTAACTATGCGCGTGCGGTGGGCGACAAGAAGAAGGTTATTCTCGGCAACACCATTAACTCCCAGTGGGGGCCGGAAGGCCGCTATGTTGAATCAAAAGAGAATAATTTGAAGCGTGCTGCCTGGCAGGCAGAGCAGGGATACGGCGGTGTCTTCGTCTGGGCGCTCGGCTCCAATAATGTGCAGATGAGTTTCCCTGATCAGGTGAGCTACATCAACGAGATGAAGCAGGCGGCGGGTGGTGACGTACCGCAGGTGGAGAATCACATTCCCGTGGCGAAAGCCGTTTATCCGCAAACGGTGACCGGTGCCGACACCGTGGTGCTTGATGGCTCCGCCTCAACGGATCCGGAGGGCGCAGCGCTAAGCTGGAGCTGGACGCAGGTTTCTGGCCCCCATGTGACGCTGAATAATGCTAACCAGCAGAAAGCGAGCTTTACGCTCAATGCGCCGGAGCAGGAGAGCACGCTGGTCTTCAACCTGACGGTAAACGATGGTGAGCATGACTCCCTGCCGTTGACGTTGACCATCAAGCACGTTCCGGAGGAGGGTAGCGTCACAAACCCGGATAACCCCGCCGCTGCTGATGAGTGGAAGAGCGATAAGATTTATGTTGGCGGTGATAAAGTCTCGTGGAAAGGGCTTGAATATAAAGCACGTTGGTGGACACGTGGTAATGAACCAGGCACGAATGAAGTGTGGCAAGTAGTTGAGTAAGTTCTAGTTGAGTTAATCTTTTTGATGTTTTAGCCGCAATATTTTTATTGCGGCTTTTTTTTATTTATTCTCGCTGGGAATTTTCCTCGATTTATTGCGCAGCATCTGAAGAGATAAAAGAAGGTTGATATTACTGTTGGGGCAATAAGTGATTAATTTAACGCCGTGGATTTATTTCGCTAATAAACGGAGTAGGTATGAATTATTCAAAAATAGGCCTGGCAGTTATTACATTATGTATGGCCGGCGGTGCGCTGGCGCATGGCTATGTCTCTCTCCCGGCGTCACGCGCGTATATGTGTAATGCCAATATGGGCTATCAAAATAAAGAGTGCGGTAGCGGCCCGCTGTATGAGATGCAAAGCGTTGAGGGGCCTGATGGTTTTCCTGCGGCCAGTAAAGGGCCTGCGGATGGTCATCTCGCCAGCGCGGGATTAGCCTCAATGGGGCGGCTGGATGAGCAGAATGAAACGCGTTGGGCGAAGCACCCCATTAACGCAGGTAAACATGCTTTCACCTGGACCTATACCGCACCGCACAAAACTAAATCGTGGGACTACTACCTGACGAAAAGCGACTGGGATCCCGCGAAGCCGCTGACGCGCGCCTCCTTTGAGGCAGAGCCTTTTTGTCATATCGAAGGGAAAAATATTCAGCCCAGCACCGGCCCGGATCTGCCGCATGAATGCACGGTTCCCGAGCGCGAAGGCTACCATGTGATCCTTGCAGCGTGGGATGTTGCTGATACGGGGGCTACCTTTTACAACGTGATTGATGTTGATTTCGGCGGTCATAACGCACCCGCGCCAGCACCGGACGAGGATCCCCAGAGCGATCTTCCGGCGCAGTGGCATAACGACACTGTCTATGTTGGCGGCGACAGGGTGACGTTTAACGGGAAGGAGTATCAGGCGCGCTGGTGGACGAAGGGTAACCTGCCGGGCGAGCATGAAGTCTGGAGCGAGGTGAAATAAGCGCAGCAGACAAAACAGGGCCATATAGCACGTAGATGGCCCTGTTTTATCACGCTTGCGCAGTGGCGGTGTAGAGTGAAATCGCTGGCCTTGCGGTTACATCGCGATATCAAACATTCGCGTCTGGAACAGCAGGCAGTAGAGCTGACAGTCGGTTCGCACATTCAGTTTCGCCATCGCCCGCAGTTTATGAGCGCTCACCGTTTTAATGCTGATATTCATACGTCTGGAGATGGTGGTTAATGAGAGACCACGGCAGAGCAGGCGTAATACTTCACTTTCGCGCGTTGATAACTCCTGCGGTGTAATGGCATCGCGGCGAAAAAGGGAGTCCATTAAGCCGCGCTCAATATAGACTTCGTCCATTAAGACAGTAGCCATAGCGCGCCATAATGTGCGTTCACTGGTATTACGGCTGATATACCCTTTGGCACCGGCTTCGAGGGCGATTCGAATAAGATTGGTGTTGTTGTACGGAGATAAGAAGATGATTTTTGTTTTGGGGTAACGGCCTGAAATCCATTTTACCAGCGCGATGCCATCTAATTCTGATAAGGGGCTTCCGGTTTTTATTGTTGTCAGCCCGTAGCCGAGGAAAAGAAGATCAACTTGTTTATTTGCGAGAATATTCAGCAGTTCTGTTTGTTCATGTGTGTCGCCGACAACCTCTATATCTAACCTCTCTGTATTGATATTACTGGCTTTCAGAGAGTTAATCATCGAGGTCATCCCCCGGCGTATTATCGTATGCTCATCGGCAATCAATATATTAATTGGCATTAATTATCCTCCCAACGTCCTGTAGGAATGAAGAGTACAAAAGCACCATACGGCGTTCCTGATGTTATTTCTATCTGACCAGTAAGAAAAATCAGCGGCCTTTTACCGAAAAGAGATTTCCGCGCGCGGGTAGAGCATTCTTTAATGCTGCGGGAGCAATCAGCTTTCGTCTCTTTTGCATCGGGGGAGAATAGCCACGGTGAACGGCAATTCTTTGAGTGAGCAACTGAATCATGAATTATCAACAACGCCTTAAGATTAATCAGCAGCAGGGTTTTACACTGCTCGAGCTGCTGGTGGTATTAATGATCATTGCGCTGCTGGCCGGCTTTGTTGGCCCGAAATTATTTTCCAATGTTGATCAGGCAAAAGAAAAAACCGCGTTACGCCAGATGCACGCCTTTGCGGATGCATTAACGCAATATCGGCTCGATACCGGTAGTTATCCTTCAGAAGCCGAGGGGTTAAATGTGCTGGTCGAGAAGCCCGATAACGTCAATAACTGGAACGGCCCCTATCTGGCGCAAAAAATTCCTCATGATCCATGGGGTAAAGCCTATCAGTGGCACAACCCGAGCCGACAATCGCAAAGCGTATTCGAAGTGGATATTTCTACCACCGATAATAATGGCAAGGCCATTGTCTACGGCTTTTGATAATGATTCGGCTAGTGCTGGTACTCACCCTGCTGGCGGGGCATAGCGCGCAAGCCCATTGCTGGCAACGTGCGGGCGCGCGTTACGGTATTGAGCCAGCATTATTAAAAGCGATCGCTGTGATTGAATCGGGCTTATCGCCGACGGTGGTGCACAAAAACCGTAATGGCTCCACGGATGTCGGCTTAATGCAGATTAACAGCCAGCATTTCGCACAGCTCAAGCAATATCACATCACCGCGCGCTCGCTTATTACTAACCCTTGCCAAAACGTAATAACGGGTGCCTGGGTGCTGGCCGGGCAAATTCGCCAGTTTGGTTATAACTGGGAAGCGGTTGGCGCCTATAACGCCGGGAACGCCCGTAACAAGAAAACCCATTTAGCACGCCTGCGCTATAGCCAGAAAGTGGCGCGTATTTATCAGGGGCTGAAAAGGAACGAGAAGGAGTTCGCGGCATGGGAAAAATGAGCACCTGGGAAGTGACCTATTTAGAAAAGGGTAAACGCAAAAAAATCCGCACCCAGGCCGATACGCCCATTTCAGCCAGACACCAGTTACAGCAGGCAGGTTATGTGGTGCTGCGCGTGGCACAACAGGCGCAGCACCCGGCAAAGCGCGTCTCGCTGACGCTCTTTACGCAGGAGCTGATGGCGCTGCTGGATGCCGGGCTGGTGGTGACCGAAGCGATCGAGACCCTCTGCGCCTGCTCCAGCGATGAACAGGCGCTGGAGATGCTGGAAGGGCTGCTGGAGAAGCTCTACGCCGGAAGCCAGTTATCGCAGGCGATGGCCGCCCAACCCGATATCTTCCCGCCGCTATTAGTTAACACCGTCGCCTCCTCTGAACAAACCGGCCAACTGGCCAACGCGCTGAAACGCTACCACTTCTATGAACAGCGCCTTGAGCAACTGCGCAAACGCATTCGCGGCACTTTAACCTACCCGCTGATTGTGCTGACGGTCGGCGGGCTGATTGTCTGTTTCCTGCTGGGCTTTATCGTGCCGAGCTTTTCCCAGGTGTTTGAAGGGGTGAACACGCTCAGCCGCAGCGCTGAGCTGATTTTATGGTGGGGGCAACTGGTCAAGCAGTCGGGGCCGGAGCTACTGATGGGCACCATCGTCACCATTGGCGCATTGATTTTGGTGTGTAAACAGAGCTGGACCAGACAGCAACTGATGAGAGCCGCGATGAAAATCCCCCAGCTTCGCCAGCAGCAGTTTCTCACCATTCTGGTGCGTTTCTATCGCACCCTCGGGCTGCTGCTAGATGGCGGCGTCCCGGTTACCCACGCGTTACGCCTCGCTCAGTCGGTGATCCCGGTCAGCCACCACTCACAGCTCAACACCGTGGTAGAGCATGTGATGGCGGGCAAGAGCGTTTCGGAGTCGCTGGAGAGCCAGCATTTAACCACCCCGGTGGCGATGCGTTTACTGCAAGTGGGCGAGCGCAGCGGGGAGTTAGCCGGGATGTGCGAGCGCATCGCCAGCTTTTATGACGAGGCGCTGGAGCGCGCCATCGACACCTTCACCCGCGTGTTTGAGCCGTTACTGATGATGATCGTCGGCGGCATTGTCGGGCTGGTGGTGTTTCTCCTCTATATGCCCATTTTTGAGATGGCCGGGAGTATGTCCTGATGATGTCGCAGCCGGAAGTTTCCGCCCTGGTTGATAACCTGCTGGCGGTTGATGAAGCCCAGCGCAGCGAGGCGTTTGAAAAGCTGGTTGACGCCGAGCCTGCCGCGCTGCCCGCGCTTGCTGACGCCCTCGGCATCGCCCTCTTTGCGCCGGAGGCCGAAGATGAGGTCACCGTCGATTTTCAGCATATCCCCCTCAATGAGGCGCTTTCGATGCATGTCCTTCCGGTGTGCTGGCGCGACCAGCACTGGTTGCTGCTGAGCGATCCCTTTTCGCTGGCGCTGCGTCAGTGGGCGCAGCGGCTGCCGGTTACCCTTGCTATCGCCTCGCCCGGCTGGTTACGCGAGCAGCTGGAAGCGCTGACCCGCCAGCAGCGCACGCTCGATCAGCTAGAGCAGCAGGCGAACGAAGAGGGCGAAGATGAGGTGATCCTTGAGATCACCCCCGGCAATATCGCCAGTGAAAGCAACCCGATTATCAAACTGGTTAACGCCACGCTCTATGATGCGATCCAGAGCCGCGCCAGCGATATCCACCTTAGCGCCGCGCCGGATGGCCTGGCGGTCAAATACCGCGTTGATGGCGTTATCCACGCCATCCGTCACTGCCCGGGCATTCAGGCGTCCGGCCAGATTATTTCGCGTATTAAAGTGCTGAGCAGCATGGATATTTCCGAGCGGCGTATCCCGCAGGATGGCCGCTTCAAGGCGATGATCCACCAGCGACCGGTCGATTTTCGCGTCTCGGTGGTGCCGGGTATTCATGGTGAAGATGCCGTGTTGCGCGTGCTCGACAAGTCTCACAGCAGCACGCTGAGCCTCGAGACGCTGGGTTTTGACGACCATACGCTGCGCGAGATCCGCCTGTTAACCCATCAGCCGCACGGCATGGTGCTGGTCACCGGGCCGACCGGCAGCGGTAAATCGACCACCCTTTACGCGGCGCTGAGCGAGCTGAACACCGGCGACAATAAGATCATCACCATTGAAGATCCGGTGGAGTATCAGCTTAACGATGTGCTGCAAATTCCCGTCAATGACAAAAAAGGGCTGACCTTTGCCCGCGGCCTGCGCGCGATTTTGCGTCACGATCCGGACACCATTCTGGTCGGCGAGATCCGCGACAGCGAAACTGCCGGCATCGCCGTACAGGCTGCGCTCACCGGCCACCTGGTGCTCTCCTCCGTACACGCCAACGATGTCTTCAGCGTGCTGGAGCGTTTTCTCTATATGAACGTCGATGCCAACAGCCTGCTCTCCGCGCTGCGCGGGGTGCTGGCGCAGCGGCTGGTGCGCGGCATCTGCCCGCAGTGCCTGGAGGAGGCGCAGCCGAGCGAACAGGATCTTCACCAGTGGCAGCAGAGCGCGCTCCATACGCTCACACCCGTGTGGCGTAAAGGGCGCGGCTGCCCGGCCTGCCGGCAGAGCGGGTTTCGCGGACGGCTGGCGCTGGCGGAAGTTTTGCCGTTCAGCGACAGGATGAAAGAGGCGCTCCAGATGCGGGCCTCGGTGCGCCAGATGCGCGAAATCGCTTTAGCAGAAGGCTTTGTCCCGCTGCATAACGTTGCCATTCGCGCGGTGCTGGAGGGCAAAACCACTTTTTCGGAGATCAACCGTGTTATCACTCCTCCCGCCTGAGTTGCAGTGCGACATTCATCCGCAGCGGCTGGTGCTGCGCCGGGGCAACCGGGTGCTCGGCGAACAAGCGTTAACCGCACAGACCGCGCTGGATGAGGCGCTCGATCAGTTGTTAAGCGCCCACAACCTGGCGATGCCCTGGTGGGGAAAGCTCAGTTTCTGCCTGAGCAGCAGCCGGATTCACTACTTTACCGTCCCCTGGCAGCCCGGGCTGAGCACGCCGGAGGAGTTACGCAGCTTCGCCGCCACCGAGGCCGCCAGGCAACCTTTCTGGCGCAACGTTCTGGCGTGTAAAACCGCCTTTATTTCGGTGCAGTTCGGCGCAACGGCGCTGGCGGCGGCCATTGATGAAGCGCTCTGGCAGACCTTACTGCTCACCGCCCATAAATGGAAACTGCGTGTGGGCGGTATTCATGTCGCGCTGCACCAAAAGCTTCGCGCATGGCGCGGCGCACTTCCCGCCGATGCGCTCTTCTGTCTGCGTGATGAGCAGTCGACGATCTTTGTCTCGCGCCAGCGCGGAGAGTGGCAGCAGGCGTGGTGTCTGCACAATGACGCGGGCGTGAACGCGCAGCAGCAGGTTGCCCAGACCGCGCGGCTGATGGGGCTGGACAACGCCGTTCCGCACTACTTTCTCAACAATATTGATGCCGTGGGGGAGTGAGAATGTTTTCCATATCGGCTTTTAAAGGCTGGGCCGCTCCCTGTTTTCACTATCGTCCACGCGCAGCCTTGCCGGTAATGGTGGTTGTGCTGCTGCTGACCGGCGGGCTGCTGCTGGCGAGTATGAACGATTATCAACGGCGCGACGCGCTACAGCGCCAGCATCAACACCTGCTGGAGACGGTGGCGAAGCGGGATGAGATTGTCCGTGGTCTGTCGGCGCGCATGAAAAAACATCAGCCGGACGCCAGAGCCGCCATGCAGGTGGTGGCGATGCTGAACCCGCTGGCGAAATTACTCCTGCCCGATGTGGCGATCATGAACGTCAGCGTTGAGCCGGAGAAAAAAGTGGTGCGGCTGCAGGTAAAAGCGATGTCGCTTGAGGCGCTGCTCGATTTCAGCACCCGTCTGGAGGCGATCCCGGCGCGGGTTGAGCTACAAAACCACACGCCGTCAAAGGAGCTCAGCCAGAAATGGGCGGTCAACGCCACGCTGATAGTCATCTATCCCAATAACCCCCGGCTCTGAGTGAATATATGAGATTCTCCCTCTCTTTACCCTGGCTACGCTGGTCGCTGGCCTCTCTGGTGGAAAAAACGGGCAGGGTGCCGCTGCTGGCGGCGCTCGTACCGCTGCTGATGGTCGGTTACTGGCAGTGTGCCCTTGCCCCGGAAAACCGCCTGCTGCTCAGTGAAAATGCGCAGCTGGAGCTGCAATTAGATAAACCGCTGGCGCTCTCGCCGCAGCCTGACAATAGCGCGGCTCTTTTACAGCGCACGCTGAATGATACCGAGTATCAGCAGGTGAAAGCGGTCTTCGACATTTTTCAGCAGAACCACCTGCAGGTTGACGGCAGCCGCTATCAATTCGGCAAAAACGGCAAAGGGCGTCAACGCGCTCTGGCGCTGACCATTCCGCTACAGGGCGAGTGGAAAAACCTGACGCGATCCCTCATCACCATGAGTAAAAGTCTGATCTTTCATGTCGACAGGCTCGCCATCAGCCGCGCCAGCCCGGAGAGCGGCCATCTGCTGATCACATTGCAGTTAACGCTGAGCCTGGCATCGGGTCTGGAGGCGTCATGAAGCTGCCGCGATATCTCAAACTCTTGCTGCTGTTGACCGCCGGGCTGCTTCTCTGGGTGCATCTCACCGACGAAGGTGCAGAAAACGGGCCTGAGATGAGCCAGGCTGCGCCAGATGAGATGCGGCCGCCGCGCCAGGCGAACCGCCCGCTACGCGTCGCGGATGATGCCAGCGCGATTGCCGATCTCTTCCCGGTCTATAACGCGCCGGTAACGAAAGCGGCCGCGCCCGCGCCGGTGGCAAAGGCGCAAAGCGTCACCTTTCCTTTTCGCGCGGTGGGGCTGTGGATCCGCAACGGCATGCGCATCGTCATCCTGACGGATGGCGCACGTAACTGGCTGCTCTGTGATGCCTGTCGTAAAGCGGGGTATATCCGGCCTGGCGGCCTGATCACGCCCGACTGGCGACTGCAGGCGATGGCGCAGGACAACCTGCTTTTTGAATCATTACCGGGGCATGAGCCGTACAGCATCAGCCTTAACTCTTTGACTACACAAGCCGTAACAACACAATGAAAAAACCGATTCTCACTATGGTATGTGCCCTTGCGCTGCTGACGGGCTGCGTAAGCAGCAAACCGGTTGCGCCGGAAGGTGCCACGCCCGTCAAGACGGCGTCGCTGCTTGATGCGTTGCAGCGTATCGATAGCCAGCTTAAAAACCACCCGCAGGACGTTGAGCTGCGAACGCAGCGGCAACTGCTGGTGACACAACTGGTGGAGGGCTATATCGCGACCGCCCGCCAGGCGGCGGCGAAAAATAACTATGTTGCAGCGAGCCGCGCGTGGGAAGCGGTGCTGCGCTATCAGCCGGGCCACTTTGTCGCGCAGCAGGGATTACAGAAAATCGACCGGTTGCGCGTGCTGGATAAGCTCTACCAACAGGCGCGGGCGCAGTATCAAACTGACCCGGAGCAGGCGCTAGCTAAAATCCAGCAGATCCTTGAAGAGTCGCCCGGCTGGCCGCAGGCGGCAGAGATGCGCGACCGTCTGATGCGTGAAATAGCCGTGCAGAATCAGCCGGAGAAGAAGATCAAGCGCGAGTTGCGCAAGCCCGTAAGCTTTACCTTCAGCAAACATAATCTGAAGGAGATCTTCGCCGCCATCGGCCAGATTACCGGCATCAATATCATCTACGATAAAGATGTCTCCGATGCGGCCACCGCCAGCCTGATCGCCCACGATACCAGCGCGGAGAACGCCCTCAATCTGCTGCTGCTCTCCAACCAGCTGCGTAAAAAGATCCTCAATGGCAACACGCTGTTGATCTATCCCGCCACGATGCAAAAAGAGAAGCTCTACCGCGATACGGTGGTGAAAACGGTCTTTCTTGGTTACGCCAAAGCGAAAGAGCTGAATGTGGCGCTGCGTAACTTGATTAAGCTGCGCGATGTCCATGTCGATGAGCGTACCAACTCGGTGACCTTTCGCGGCCCGCGTGAAAGCGTGGAAAAAGCCGAGCAGTTGTTGCTGACCCTCGACCGTCCGGAAGCGGAGGTGACGCTGGCGGTCGAAGTGCTGGAAGTGGACGCCAAAGATGTTGAATCCCTGGGTATCAACTTTCCCGGGCAGATTGGCATCGGCTTTAACGCTATTGAGTCCGGCAACAGCAACATCGCCATTAACGCCCTGAATAAAAATAATATGTTCGTCAATCTCGGCTCCGGCCAGGGGCTGAGCGCCAATATGCAGAAGATCCGCTCCCATGGTCGCGTGCTGGCTAACCCGCGCATCCGCGTGAAAAACAATAAAAAGGCGGTGGTAGAGATTGGCGAGCGCATCCCGGTGCTGACCAGCAGTATCTCCGAGGGCTTTTCGCAAGAGCAGGTGGAGTATCAGGATGTCGGCCTGAAACTGGAAGTCACGCCGGATATCAGCGTCGATAACACCATCTCAATGGATGTGAAGTTTAACCTCAGCACCATCGGCAGCGCCGAACACTCGAAAGATGGCGTCGCTTACTATCGTACCAACAACCGCGACGCGGCCACCGTGCTCAGCAGTCAGAATGGCGAGACGCAGATGCTGGCGGGGTTGATCAAAGAGAGTGACAGCACAGGGCTGAACGGTCTGCCGGGGCTGGCAGATCTGCCGCTGCTCGGCAAATTCTTCGGCAGCCATGAAAGCAACCATGAGCGGACGGAAGTGGTGCTGCTGATCACACCGACCATTGAGCGCAGCATTGACCTGCCGGGCTCCCATATCAACACCATTGAGATGGGCAGCGAAGATGCGCCTGGTGAAAGCGTCTACCTGCCGCCAGCCGCAGAGGAGTCGCTTGAAGCCTCGCACTTTGCGCCGCCGCCGCTGACGCCACCGGCCACCTTTCCGGCGCTGAAAAAAGTGCCGGCACCAACCCTTGCGAAAGGCAAGCAGTAATGGTGCAGCGCAACGGCTTTACGCTGATTGAGATGCTGGTATCGCTGGCGCTGCTCGCCACCCTTGCCAGCGCCGCGATCCCGATTTACCAGCGTCAGATCCAGCAGCGCAACGAGGAGGCGCTGCGCGTGGCGCTGCGCGAGATCCGTACCGCCCTCGATCGCTATGCGCAACTGAGCGAAGAGGGGATTATCGAAAAAGAGGCGGATATGTCGAACTGGCCGGTGTCGCTGAATCAGCTGGTGGATGGCGTGATCAATAAAAAGTCGGCCAACCGG
Organism: Kosakonia sp. HypNH10; assembly: GCF_029850615.1. NCBI lineage: Bacteria > Pseudomonadati > Pseudomonadota > Gammaproteobacteria > Enterobacterales > Enterobacteriaceae > Kosakonia > Kosakonia sp. HypNH10. The sequence goes on along the minus strand of NZ_JAOTIU010000001.1, from coordinate 1,099,015 downwards.
GAGAAGATCTACCTGCTGCGCGCCATCCCGCGCGATCCCTTCTGTGACTGTGAAGGCAAGCCGAACAGCGAAACCTGGCGGCTGCGCGCCTCAACGCAGGCACCCGGCGAAAGCACCGGCGGGAAGGATATCTGGGATGTCAGCTCCACCAGCATGCAGCCCGGACTGAATGGAGTGCCGTATGCGCAGTGGTGAAAAGGGTTTTACGCTGATCGAGTTACTGGTGGTGATGGCGATTATCGCCACGCTGATGACGCTGGTCGCGCCGCGCTTTTTTAATCAAACCGAGCGCGCAAAAATTGTGGTGTTGCAGCATAACCGCAATGCCCTGCGCGCGGCGATTGCCGCCTGGCGTCACGATCGCCTGAGCGGGCCGGAGCAACTGGAGGAGTTGGTCGAGCAGGGATACCTGTTTGATATTCCGTTAGATCCCGTCACCCAGCGACGCGATAACTGGCAAGTGAAGCGTGATGAAAACGATCAGATTATCGATGTCACTTCGCCCTCCCTGCCGGAGCAGGAACATGCGCAGGAGTAAGATCTCAATAGAGGGCGGTTTCACCTACCTGTGGGTGCTGCTGATGCTCACTATGCTCTCGCTCTCCTTACTGAAAGAGACCCGCTCGCGCGAGGTGCACTTTCGCCAGCAGCAGGAGGAGGAGCTCTTTTTTCGCGGCGTGCAGATCCGCAATGCGATCCACAGTTATCAGAAAAACGGCAGCGGCTGCTTTCCGCTGGGCTTTGAGGATCTGCTGCAAGACAGCCGCGATAAAAAGCCCGTCGCGCATCTGCGCCAGTGGTTTGCCGATCCGCTCACCGGCTCGCGCGAATGGGGGATGAGCTATGACAAGCAGGGGCGCTGGGTGGGCGTCTTCAGCAAAGGCCGCGGTACGCCGCTGCGCCGCGAACTCTTCCCGCCTGAGATAAAGAACTTCAAACAGGCGGAGCGCTACGAACAGTGGATATTCAAAACCCCGGAGGTGCTCTCCGCACCGCTCCCTTCTGCCTGCCGCTCGCTGCTTAATAAACCGGAGCGATAAGCCTGTGGAAAGCCTCTTTTTTGCGCTGCTCGGCGCGATCTTCGGCAGTTTTATCAATGTGGTGATCTACCGTTTACCGAGGAAGATGCAGGGGGAAGCGATAAGCCTGAGCTGGCCGCCGTCGTTTTGCCCCCACTGCCGGACGCGGATAAATGCGCGCGACAATGTTCCGCTGCTCGGCTGGCTGTGGCTGCGCGGGCGCAGCCGCTGCTGTCAGAAGCGCATAAGCGTTCGCTACCCGGCTGTTGAAGCGTTGATGGCGCTGCTGTTCGCGGCGGTAATTGCCCATGATGGCATCAACCCGACGGCGCTGCTGACGCTGGCGCTGCTGAGTCTGCTGGTGGCGATGTTTTTTATCGATATCGACCATATGCTGCTGCCGGACGTGCTGACGTATCCCTTTATGCTGCTGGCGCTGCTCTGCGCCTGGCTACGCCAGCCACTTCTTCCGACGCTACAGGAGCATATGCTGGCTGCGGCAGTCGGCTTTTTTATCCTCTGGTTGCTGAATTATGGATTTGCGCGCTGGCGCGGATGCGATGGCATCGGGGGAGGGGATATGAAGCTCTTTGCCGGCATCGGCGCATGGCACGGCTTACCGGCGCTATTCGATATTATGCTAATTGCAGCACTCATCGGGCTGGCGAGCGGGCTGCTGCTCTTTCGCGCCGCGCGTCAGCAGCCCTTTCCATTTGGCCCGGCCATTATTCTCGCCTGCATCGGCTGGGCGATGGCTTACAGCCAGTAATCCAGTGAGATCTGCCAGCGGCGCTCACTCAGATTCAGCAGGTAGACCTTTTGCCACTGCAACGCCACATCCAGCGGGCCAAGATGATGGCGCAGTTCGGCAAAGCCCATATTCTTATGCCGCTGCAAATCCCGCTGTGCGATCAGGTTGAGATCGTACTGTGCGAAAAAATCCTTCCAGTAAGCCTGCAACAGCACGCTGCGGCGCGGATCCTGACCGGCCACGGTCGGCTGGGCGCTGCCGTTGTAGTGCCCTTCGAGCCGCAGCGTCAGATCGCTCTCGCCGGTCCAGGTGAGGCCCGCCGCTACGCGGTTGCGCCAGGCGATATCCCACTCGCTCTCCGGTAGCAGCGTCTCCTGCCAGCTGTAGGGCTGACGCCCGCCGGCCCACTCGCCATAAATCAGCGTTGAGCGGGAGAGCACCCGCGACAGGTTGAGACCGAACTGCGGCTCACGCTGCTGCTCTTTAAACAGCAGAAGTTGCGGGTTGAAGTTCTCCGCAAAGCGGTAGCTGGCGCTCAGCAGCAGGCGGTCGCGCGGGTTGCTGGCCTGCCAGTCGAGGCTGGCGCTGCGATCGGCGCTGCCCCTGCGGATTTTCGGTGCCCAGAGCGCGCTAACGGCGGCGTTGTCCCAAAAGTGTTGCAGGCGCACCATCCCATTGCCCATGCGGTTGTTACGCAGGGTTTCCGGATCGGCAGAGGTCATGGACCGCACCGTGCCCCGGCCGAGAAAATCCGTGGGGTTATAGCCCAGCGCGACGCCGTAGCGGGTGTTAATGCGGCCCATATCCAGCATCATTTGCGGCGTCAGGTGGTAGCTGAGCCACGCTTCGCGCAGGGTATTGGTATAACGGGTTTCGCTGAGCCGGTGAGTAAACCGGCTGTCCAGGCGGTTGGAGAGCACCAGCCGCCACTTCTCACCAAGCGGTTTGTCCAGGCGCATATCCAGCGACAGCCGCTGCTCTTTCTCCTGCTGATGATTGATGCTGCTGGCCGCTTCAAACATCATATTCAGCGCCTGATAGGCATCGGGATTGAACTCGGCGCTGTCTGCCAGATCGAGGGCAGCCAGGGTCTCATCCTCCTGCGACAGCGCGGGCGCGGCTGGCAGCGTGGCCAGCAGCATTAGCCAGAGAAGGGAAAGGGGCGATCGTGTCATGAATTCGCATCCCGGAAATGGGCGAGATAATCACGCTGTAACCAGGACTCCGGTACGTCGCGCCACTGGAAATCCTTCTGGCGCAGCACGGTAACCCAGTGCGCATTAACCCCATCAATAATCACCGCTTCGGTCGAGCGGATGCCGCCCAGCACGGGCGCATAGCGGCGATAGAAGGTGGTTTTCAGCAGGTTGCCGTTAACGGCATAGAATTCTGCTTTGCGGCTCTTAAAGTCGGTCTTATCGACCCATAAATCCATCGATGGATAGGCCGCGTCTCTGTTTTGCGCCTCCAGATGCAGGTGGTAGCAGTCGCGCATCTGCCGCTCACCATCCTGGATCCGCTCTTCCCCCACCAGCTTTGCCTGGTAATCTGCCGCCCAGTTTGCGGTAACGACATCGCCGTTAGAGGCTTGCCCCATCAGCCGCTGCTGCGGTGAAATCGGCACGCTCGCCTGGCTTGTGGGATCGTAAAGCCATAAATCGCGACCGCTTTTCAGCGTCAGTTTACCGGCGTCGCGCTGCGGGCTGATAAAGCGCAGCAGGCTGCGAAACTGGCCGCCGTCCGGCGCAACCCGGGAGTAGAGCATCAGTTCGCTGGTTTCATGCTGTTTGCCATTTTTGTAACTGATAAGCGTGGTCACCAGGCTGAAGGAGCGATCCGGGTTACGTACCTCATCGCTTTTTTTCAGGATCTGCTGGGCGTTAAGCGCCGCAGATGCCGGTGCGGCACTGACCAACAGGATGGCCAGCCACGCTGAGGTCAGGCTCTTTTTCCGTAATGACATGAATTCCTCCTTTTTATTCAGGGTGTTGCATCAGATATGGCGTAGCGCTTCAACAATCGACACACGCGAGGCGCGTCGTGCGGGCCACCAGGAAGAGAGCACGGTCACCAGCAGCAGGGTGCCCGTGACGCTGGCCAGCATGCGCCACTCGCCCCAGATACTGATGCGGATCGGCAGCGGCGAGGTGACGCCCGGCGGTTGCCATGTCATCCCGGAACGGTTAATAAGCCAGGCCAGCCCCAGCGCGATAATGACGCCAGAGATGGCGCCAATCGCGCCCAGCAGCGCCCCCTCACTCAGGAACAGGCGCTGGATATCGCCACGCTTTAGCCCCACCGCGCGCAGGGTGCCGATCTCCACCGTGCGCTCCATCACTGCCATATTCATGGTGTTGCCGACGGTGAAGAGCGCAATGCAGAGGATCAGTGCCAGCAGGAACGAGAAGATCTTGCCGAACATCGCCAGCACCTGGTTGTAGAGCGGCTGTAGCTGCGTGAAGTCATACACCGCCAGCGGTTCGCCGGAGAGCTTATTGGCGAAGATCTGCCGCAGGCGCGCCCGTGCAGCCTCCATCTCTTTGGTGCTGTGCAACTGGAGCAGGATTGCCGTTACGCCGGGCGTCTCCTGGCCGAAAAGCAGCTGCTGCGCCTGGCGCAGATGCAGGCTGACCACGGTGTCATCCAGTTCGCGCGCCTGCTGCGGCTGGGTGCCCAGCACGTTGACGCGGATAATATTCGGCGCACCGGCAGCGGAAGCGGCCAGCAGCTCAATATGCGATCCCGTGGCCGGTGGGCGCGTATCGCGGGCGCTTTGCGACAGCGCCAGCAGATCGTCAGGTAGTGCGCTGGCATTGTTCTCTTTCGACGGCGGCGGCGCGCAGGGTTGATCTTTAACAAAATCACACAGCAGCAGCAGGCGGGCCAGCCCGCGGCCAATTAAAGCCGCTTCCGGCTGGGTACCGGTCAGCGGTTTGCGGACGATAAGGTCTGCGCCTATCTGATATTCATCCCATTTATCCAGCTGCGCCTGACCGACCGCCTCTGTGCCATAGATCAACACCGGACGCGAGGTACCGACCGCATAGTGGCCTGCGAGACCGGTCAGGGAGAGAACCGGCGTAGTAACGGCAATCATCTTTTTCAGCACCGGGTCGCGGATGAGGATATCGACGATTTGTTGATAGTTATGAATGCTGTAAAGCGCAGGGTTGCTGGTGCCGTGCAGAAGATAGTCCCGCTGCTGGATCTGCAGATGGCCTTTATCGCGCACGAAGGTGGTTTGCAGGCTGTACTCAATCGACTGGTTATAGCCTGCGAACAGCAGAATGCCTATCGCCCCCACGACAATAGCGCAGAGGGTCGAGAGCGTACGTCGGCGGCTGCGCAGTAAGTTACGCAGTGCGTGTTTCATCAGCGTTGTGGTTTGCATTATCCCCCCTTACACCGTTGCCGGGCGCGTGACGCTACCGTCATGCACCACATAGAGATCGTCCGCGGCGGCAATTACCTGCGGATCGTGGGAGGAGAACACCACCGTCACGGCGTATTCACGCTGTAAATGGCGCAGCAGCTGCAAAATGGCGGCACCGGTTTTGCTGTCGAGGTTGGCGGTGGGTTCGTCGGCGACAATCAGCGCGGGACGGTGGATCAGCGCCCGGGCGATGGCAACGCGCTGGCGCTGACCACCGGAGAGCTGGTTAGGCAGCGAGTCAGCCTTATGCGCCAGACCAACATTGTCGAGCATCTCATCGATGTGCTGCTGGCGATACGCCGGGTTTTTATGCTGTATCAGCAGCGGAACTTCGATGTTTTCGCGCACGGTCAGCACCGGGATAAGGTTGAAGTTCTGGAAGATAAAACCGAGGTGGCGGGCGCGAAATTCGCTGCACTGGTCATCATCCAGCTCCGCCATCGGCTGGCCGGCAATCGTCAGAAACCCGCTGTCAGGCCGATCGATGCCGCCGATTAAGTTGAGTAAGGTTGTTTTGCCGCTGCCGGATTGCCCGGACAGGACGGTAAAGCGGTTTGCTGCAATGTTGAGCGTGACGTCTTTAAGGGCATCTACCCACACCTGGCCCAGTAAATATTTCTTACTGATGCCCTCCATTTCTACGGCCCACATGGTTCTCTTTTCCTTAGAGTAAATTCCTCTCAGGAGCGGATTTTAAAGCATGGTGATGAGCAATGGATGGGGAGGATTGGTACTGGTGTACTGGAAAGGTCTGTTTTCGGATTTTTATTCAGCGGGGTTCAGGCGAAAAAAAGCCGACTCGCGGTCGGCTTTTCAGAGAGCAGAATCAGAAGTTGTAGCCGACCACCAGGTAGCCACCCCAGCCGGTAGAGCGGGCGATAAAGTCGCCTGCGCCGAAGTTCTGGATTGAATCATCTTTGAACTGACCGCCGTCATGCCAGTAACGGGCAACAACGGAGTAGTGCCAGTGATCGTAGGTCAGCGCGAGGATGTGGCTTGATGCGATGGAGTCACTGGTACGCTGCTGCTCGCCATTGTTGTAGTAACGGCGATCGCCCAGTTTGGAGCCCCAGTCGAAGTTGGTGAAGCCGATATAGCTCAGCTGGCCGCCCCATAGCGGCGTGATCGGCACAAAGTATTTCACTTTGAAGCGATAGCCGTCCCACTCGTTTGCGTTCTCTGCGCCATAGTTCTGCCACTGGTATTTTGCATAGACGTTCAGGGAGAGGCTCATCGGCAGGCCGGTGTCGATATCGGTGCCCAGACCCATGTACCAGGTGCTCTGGCGACCACCGGCGTTACGGCCCATGTCGTAGATGTAGTTGTTGGCGAAGTACCACTCTTTGAACGGGCCGAAGCTCAGATCGGTGTTGGTCAGCTTATCAATAGAGAAGCGGGGTTCAATCTCCATAAACAGCGGAGAACCGTGGTTCCAGATCCCTTTCGCGCCGGAGTTACCGCCGAAGAAGACCGGCGCATCCAGGTAGCCGTAGAAGTCGAACCAATCTTTCTTGGCGAACGCTTCATATTCCAGGTAGGTATCGTTACGCGGAATAGCTCCGAAGCGGGTGTGATAGCTGCCCACTACGTTCACGCTCTGATGCCACCAGTCGGAGACAAATTCAGGTTTGCTGGTTTCCGCTGCGCTGGCAGAGAAAGAAGCGGTAAGCGCCAGTGCGGCACCGGCTGCGAGGAGAGTTTTTTTCATCATTACGCCACTGATTAAGATCCCAGACGGGAGTGAAAGTAAGCACGCATTAAATTGCTAAATGTTTCATATTTCTGCGCGCCTATTATAAGTATCCACGCTCACAAAAATATGTGTTGTTTCACATTATTGACATATAAGTAATCGATTGCGTTCACGTTTGCGTCGATTAAACGGCGGCGATTGTACTGACATTTATTGATAATGCCAATTGATGAATATCAACGTTGCGGTGTGGCTGAAAAACAGAGCAGCGAAAGGGCGGGCGAGAGGATCGCCCGCAGAAGAGCGGTTACTGCGCGGTAGCCGGCTGGATATCGTGAACGCGCACAAAACCGAGTTGCTCAGGCGTGATGCCATTAAGCTGCAGCGGAATGTCGACATCGCTCGGTGCCAGCGTGCTGGCCGGGGCGTTGATCAACTGATTCTGTACATTTACTTCCTGATAGTTCTCGGTGGTGCCCTGAAGCTGGCCATACTCAATGGTGCCGCTAAAGGCGGGCAGCGGATCGTTGGACTGGCCCTGAATATGCAGCACAACGCGCGTTCCGGCGGCGTTTGGCGCCATATCCTTCAGTGAGAGACGCAGTGTGCCGATCTGGCTCTTCAGCAGCGCAGGCGTATTGGCACCGGGCAGCAGGTAGGCGCCGCTGCCGGATTTGGCGTTAAGGCTATTTTGCTGTGTGATTTTGACCGTCTCTTGGTTCAGCTTGCTCATCTCTTTATTGAGCGTACTGACGCTTTGGTGGAGCTGGCGGACTTCGCTTTGCGGGGCGCAGGCGCTGAGGGTAAAAAGGCTTCCCAGCAACAGTGTTCTTAGGTAACGTCTTGTCATTGCGTCTGTTTCCTTGAAGGGGAGGATCGCTGTAATGGTAGATCGCAACTGCGGCCTTGCCATCGATCCATTGTCTCAAAAAGGGTCTGCCTTTGTTGTCATGCCACTTCAGGTTAAAATAGATTTCAGTTAACTCTCACGTCAGGACCCCGTATGCATTGCCCATTCTGTTTCGCCGTGGACACCAAAGTCATCGATTCCCGCCTGGTGGGAGAAGGTTCATCCGTTCGCCGCCGTCGGCAGTGTCTGGTTTGCAATGAGCGTTTCACCACCTTTGAAGTGGCAGAGCTTGTGATGCCGCGCGTAGTAAAAAGCAATGATGTGCGTGAACCCTTTAATGAAGAGAAGCTGCGCAGCGGCATGTTGAAAGCACTGGAGAAGCGTCCGGTAAGCGCCGATGACGTAGAAATGGCGTTAAACCATATTAAATCGCAACTTCGCGCAACCGGCGAACGCGAAGTGCCGAGTAAGATGATCGGCAATCTGGTGATGGAGCAGCTGAAAAAGCTCGATAAAGTGGCCTATGTGCGCTTTGCTTCCGTCTACCGCAGCTTCGAGGATATCCGCGAATTTGGCGAAGAGATCGCCCGTCTACAGGATTGATCATGCAGGATGAAATCTATATGGCGCGTGCGCTGAAACTGGCGCAGCGCGGCCGCTTTACCACCCATCCGAATCCGCGCGTCGGCTGCGTGATTGTTAACGATGGCGAGATTGTGGGTGAAGGGTTTCACTACCGCGCCGGTGAGCCGCACGCGGAAGTGCATGCCCTGCGCATGGCGGGCGATCGCGCGCGCGGTGGCACAGCGTATGTGACGCTGGAGCCCTGTAGCCACCACGGGCGCACGCCGCCCTGCTGCGATGCGCTGATTGCCGCCGGAGTAGCGCGAGTGGTTGCCGCCATGCAGGATCCCAATCCGCAGGTTGCCGGGCGCGGATTATATCGCTTACAGCAGGCCGGGATTGCGGTGAGCCACGGCCTGATGATGAGCGAGGCCGAAGCGCTCAATAAAGGCTTTCTCAAGCGTATGCGCACCGGTTTTCCCTATGTGCAGCTTAAGCTCGGCGCGTCGCTCGACGGGCGCACGGCAATGGCGAGCGGCGAAAGCCAGTGGATCACCTCCCCACAGGCGCGCCGCGACGTGCAGCAGCTGCGCGCGCAGAGCCATGCCATTCTCAGCAGCAGCGCCACGGTGCTGGCGGACGATCCGTCGCTGACCGTGCGCTGGAACGAATTAAACGGCGATAGCCAGGCGCTTTATCCCGAAGCGGATCTGCGCCAGCCGCTGCGCATTATCATCGACAGCCAGAACCGCGTGACGCCGCAGCATAAAATCGTCAGCCAGCCGGGTGAGACCTGGTTTGCGCGCACCAAAGCCGATGCGCGCGCGTGGCCTGAGAGCGTGCGCGAAATCATCGTGCCGGAGCATAACGGCCATGCCGATCTGGTGATGCTGATGATGATGCTCGGCAAACAGCAGATCAACAGCGTCTGGGTTGAGGCGGGCGCAGAGCTTGCCGGCGCGCTGCTGAACGCGGGCCTGGTTGATGAGCTGGTGGTCTATCTTGCGCCTAAACTGTTAGGCAGCGATGCGCGCGGGCTCTGCCAGTTACCAGGATTAACGGCGCTTGCCGATGCGCCGCGCTTTAATTTCAGTGAGATACGGCAGGTTGGCCCTGATGTTTGCCTGCACCTCACCAACGCGTGAAGCCTGCTGTAAAAGGGAAGCAGCGCGTTAAATAGTATGCTAAAATCCGCCCCCCTGCGGGGTCCGAACTGAACCTGTGAAGGAAGTGTATGAACATTATTGAAGCCAACGTTGCTGCTCCGGACGCTCGCGTCGCCATCACCATTGCGCGTTTCAACAACTTTATCAATGACAGTCTGCTGGAAGGCGCGATCGATGCCCTGAAACGTATTGGTCAGGTGCAGGACGATAACATCACCGTCGTGTGGGTTCCGGGCGCTTACGAGCTGCCGCTGGCCGCAGGCGAGCTGGCGAAAACCGGCAAATATGATGCCGTGATTGCGCTCGGCACCGTGATTCGCGGCGGCACTGCGCACTTTGAGTATGTGGCAGGCGGCGCAAGCAACGGCCTGGCGCATGTCGCGCAGGAGAGCGCCATTCCGGTCGCATTCGGCGTGCTCACCACAGAAAGTATTGAACAGGCCATCGAACGCGCTGGCACCAAAGCCGGTAATAAAGGTGCGGAAGCCGCACTGACCGCGCTTGAAATGATTAATGTATTGAAAGCCATCAAGGCTTGAATTTTGTAAGGGGAATTACGTGAAACCTGCTGCTCGTCGCCGCGCCCGTGAGTGTGCCGTTCAGGCGCTTTACTCCTGGCAGTTGTCCCAGAACGACATCACTGATGTTGAATACCAGTTCCTGGCGGAACAGGACGTGAAAGATGTAGACGTCGTGTACTTCCGTGAACTGTTGAACGGGGTGGCGACTAATAGCGCATATCTCGATGGCCTGATGAAGCCATACCTCTCCCGTCTGCTCGAAGAGCTGGGTCAGGTTGAGAAAGCGGTATTACGTATCGCGCTGTTCGAACTCTCTAAACGTGATGATGTGCCCTATAAAGTGGCGATCAACGAAGCTATCGAACTGGCTAAAACCTTTGGCGCTGAAGACAGCCATAAGTTTGTGAACGGCGTGCTGGATAAAGCCGCACCTGCGATCCGTCCCCACAAGAAGTGATCCGCAAGCCGGTGACGGGCGATGCTTTCAGCGCGCCGGTCCCGGCTTTTTCTTTTTTCTACAGAGGAATAACGTATGGCATGCGGTGAATTCTCCCTGATTGCCCGTTATTTTGACCGCGTACGAACTTCACGTCGCGACGTCGAAACCGGTATCGGTGACGATTGTGCGCTGCTCAATGTCCCCGAAAAACAGACCCTGGCGATCAGCGTCGACACGCTGGTGGCGGGTAACCATTTTCTCCCTGATATCGATCCTGCCGATCTGGCCTGGAAAGCAATGGCCTCTAATCTTAGCGATTTGGCGGCGATGGGTGCCGATCCTGCCTGGTTGACGCTGGCGTTAACGCTCCCGGAAGCGGACGAAGCGTGGCTGCAGGCCTTCAGCGACAGTCTGTTTGAGCAAATAAGTTACTACGATATGCAGCTTATCGGCGGCGATACCACCCGTGGGCCGCTGTCGATGACCATCGGTATTCATGGCTATGTGCCGGCAGGCCGTGCGATGAAGCGCTCCGGCGCGAAGCCGGGCGACTGGATCTATGTCACCGGTACGCCGGGCGACAGTGCAGCGGGGCTGGCGATTTTGCAAAACCGTTTAACCGTCAGCGACAGCGAAGATGCGGCTTACCTGAAAAAGCGCCATCTGCGCCCGACGGCGCGCGTGTTGCAGGGTCAGGCGCTGCGTAACCTCGCAAGTTCGGCCATCGATCTCTCTGATGGTCTTATCTCCGATCTGGGTCATATTCTGAAAGCGAGCGGCTTTGGCGCGCGGATCGACCTTGATGCGATCCCGTTATCGGATGCCATGCGCCGCCATGTCGAGCCGGATCAGGCGCTGCGCTGGGCGTTGTCCGGCGGAGAGGATTATGAACTCTGCTTTACCGTCCCTGAACTGAATCGCGGCGCACTGGATGTGGCGATTGGTCAGCTGGGCGCACCGTTTACCTGCATCGGGCAGATGGGCGCGGACGGGGAGGGGCTCTACTTCACTCGCGAGGGAAAAGCCGTCACCCTCGACTGGAAAGGATATGACCATTTTGCAGCGCACTAAAGATAAAGATATCGCTAAAAGCCGTCTCACTATGCGTAACCCCTGGCACCTGATGGCGACCGGGTTTGGCAGCGGTTTGATCCCGTTTATGCCCGGCACCATGGGGTCGATTGCGGCGATCCCCTTCTGGTGGCTGATGACCTTCCTGCCCTGGCAGCTCTATTCGCTGCTGGTGATGCTGGGGATCTCGCTGGGCGTTTATCTATGCCATCAGACGGCAAAAGATATGGGCGTGCACGATCACGGCAGTATCGTCTGGGATGAGTTTATCGGCATGTGGATCACCCTGATGGCGCTGCCCACTAACGACTGGCAGTGGGTGGCCGTTGGGTTTGTGCTGTTTCGCATTTTTGATATCTGGAAACCGTGGCCGATCCGCTGGTTCGATCGCAACGTGCACGGCGGCATGGGGATTATGGTCGACGATATCGTCGCCGGGATTGTCGCCGCCGGGTTGCTCTACGTGATTGGCCATCATTGGCCGATTGGGCTGATTTAGCACTATCAGGCTGCGGCGAATTGCCTGATGGCGCTTCGCTTATCAGGCCTACGGTACCGGGTTTGCATGTGGATGCGGTGGAAATGCCTGATGGCGCTGCGCTTATCAGGCCTACGACACTGAATTAACATTTGGGTGTAGGCCGGATAAGGCGTAAGCCGCCATCCGGCAATCAGCCCGGCTGCGGCGTAATGCCTGATGGCGCTGCGCTTATCAGGCCTACGACACCGTATTGGCATCTGAGCGTAGGCCGGATAAGGCGCAAGCCGCCATCCGGCAATCAACCCGGCTGCGGCGAATTGCCTGATGGCGCTGCGCTTATCAGGCCTACGGTGCCGAATTAACATTTGGGCGTAGGCCGGATAAGGCGCAAGCCGCCATCCGGCAATCAGCCCGGCTGCGGCGTAATGCCTGATGGCGCTGCGCTTATCAGGCCTACGGTGCCGAATTGGCATTTGGGCGTAGGCCGGATAAGGCGCAAGCCGCCATCCGGCAACCTATCTGCTCTGCGGACTACTTAAACCCCACCACCGGGTGCTGTTTGTAAGGCATCTCCAGCTCGGCAATTTGCTCCGGCTTCAGCGTTAACTCTACCGCGCCTAACAACTCTTCCAGCTGATCCTCACGCGACGCGCCAATAATCGGGGCGGCAACGCCAGGCTTACTCAACAGCCACGCCAGCGCTACCTGCGCGCGCGAAGCACCCAGCTCCTCTGCCACGCTCGCCAGACGTTCGGCGATCTGCGCATCGTTGGCATCCGTTTCGCTATACAGCGTTTTGCCAAACTCATCGGAGACCAGACGGGCGGTGGTTTCTCCCCACGGACGGGTCAAACGTCCGCGCGCCAGCGGGCTCCACGGAATAATCGCCACGCCCTCTTGGTAGCAGAGCGGCAGCATCTCGCGCTCTTCTTCACGGTAGATCAGGTTGTAGTGGTTTTGCATGGTGACAAAGCGCGCCCAGCCGTGCTGCTGCTGTAACTCCAGCGCCTGCGCGAACTGGCTGGCGTGCATGGAAGAGGCACCGATAAAGCGCGCTTTACCCGCTTTAACCACATCGTTCAGCGCTTCCAGCGTCTCTTCAATCGGTGTGTTGTAGTCCCAGCGGTGGATTTGCAGTAGATCGACATACTCCATGCCGAGGCGTTGCAGGCTGTCGTCGATGGAGCGCAGGATCTGCGCGCGGGAGAGGCCTTCTGCCAGATCGCCGACCTGGTGGTAAACCTTGGTAGCGACAACCACTTCGTCGCGGCGGGCGAAATCGCGCAATGCCCGGCCAACGATCTCTTCACTGCTGCCGTCGGAGTAGCTGTTGGCGGTATCAAAGAAGTTAATCCCGCCTTCCAGCGCGCGTTGAATAATCGGGCGGCTGCTCTCTTCCGGCAGCGTCCAGGCATGTTTACCCCGGTCCGGCTCGCCAAAGGTCATACAGCCAAGGCAAAGGCGGGAGACCTTGAGGTCTGTTTTCCCTAATGTGTTGTATTGCATGGTTCCACTCCTGCTGGTCACGAATTAGGCTTAAGCATAGCAGGAGCGGAAAAGGGCGGAATCAGGCGAGCCAGTTTTTGATGCGCGATTCGATACCGGCCGCGTCGAGGCCAATCTCGGCGCGCGCTTCATCCTGCGTACCCTGCGGAATAAAGAAGTCCGGCAGGCCGAGGTTGAGCACCGGCACTGGCTTGCGTTTCGCCATCAGCACTTCGTTAACGCCGCTGCCGGCACCGCCCGCAATGGCATTCTCCTCAAGCGTTACCAGCACGTCGTGCTGCGAAGCCGCCTGCAGGATCAGCACTTCATCGAGCGGCTTGGCAAAGCGCATATCGATAAGCGTCGCGTTGAGCGCCTCGGCGGCTTTAGCTGCTTCCGGCAGTAACGTCCCGAAGTTAAGGATCGCCACCTTCTCGCCTTTGCGTTTCACCACGCCTTTACCGATAGGCAATTTCGCCAGCGGCTCCAGCGTCACGCCGACCGCGTTACCGCGCGGGTAGCGCACGGCACTCGGGCCATCCGCGTAGTGGTAGCCGGTAAAGAGCATCTGGCGGCATTCGTTCTCATCGCTCGGCGTCATCACCACCATATCGGGGATGCAGCGCAGATAGGAGATATCAAACGCCCCCTGGTGGGTCTGGCCGTCCGCGCCAACAATCCCGGCGCGATCGATAGCAAACAGCACCGGCAGCTTCTGGATCGCCACGTCGTGGATCACCTGATCGTAGGCGCGCTGCAGGAAGGTGGAGTAGATCGCCACCACCGGTTTATAACCGCCAATCGCCAGACCGGCGGCAAAAGTGACCGCGTGCTGCTCGGCAATGGCGACATCAAAATATTGACCGGGGTATTTGCGCGAGAACTCAACCATGCCGGAGCCTTCACGCATCGCCGGGGTGACGGCCATTAACTTGTTATCTTTGGCGGCGGTTTCACACAGCCAGTCGCCGAAGATTTTCGAATAGCTCGGCATGCCGCCGCTGCTCTTCGGCAGGGTGCCGCTGGTCGGATCGAACTTCGGCACCGCGTGGAAAGTGATGGGATCTTTTTCGGCCGGCTCATAGCCGCGCCCTTTTTTGGTCATGATATGCAGGAACTGCGGGCCTTTCAGATCGCGCATATTGCGCAGCGTCTGCACCAGGGCCAGCACATCGTGACCGTCCACCGGGCCGATATAGTTAAAGCCCAGCTCTTCAAACAGCGTGCCCGGCACGACCATGCCTTTAATATGCTCTTCGGTACGTTTCAGCAGCTCTTTGATCGGCGGCACGCCGGAGAGCACTTTTTTCCCGCCTTCGCGCAGGGTGGAGTAGAGCTTGCCGGAGAGCAGTTTCGCCAGATGGTTATTCAGTGCGCCAACATTCTCGGAGATCGACATCTCGTTGTCGTTGAGAACCACCAGCATATCCGGGCGAATATCCCCGGCGTGGTTCATCGCTTCAAACGCCATACCTGCGGTGATGGCACCATCGCCAATTACGCAGACGGTACGGCGCTGCTTATTCTCTTTCGCAGCCGCCACGGCCACGCCGATCCCGGCGCTGATGGAAGTGGACGAGTGGCCGACGCTCAGCACGTCATATTCACTCTCGCCGCGCCACGGAAAAGGGTGCAGGCCGTTTTTCTGCCGGATGGTGCCGATTTTGTCGCGGCGACCGGTGAGGATTTTGTGCGGATAGGCCTGGTGGCCGACGTCCCAGATTAACTGATCGAAGGGCGTGTTATAGACGTAATGCAGCGCCACGGTCAGTTCAACCGTGCCAAGCCCGGAGGCGAAGTGTCCACTGGAGCGGCTTACGCTGTCGAGAAGGTAGCGACGCAGTTCGTCGCACAGTTTCGGTAAACTCTCTTTCGGCAGCAGGCGCAACTCTTGCGTGGTATCAACCAGCGCCAGCGTCGGGTATTTGGCTGTATCAAAACTCATCAGAGACTCGGACTCATCGTGTTATATCGTTATTTATCACGCTGGATTATGTAATTCGCCAGTGCTTCCAGTGCCGTCGTATCCAGCGATTGCGCCGACAGCAGGCTCAGCGCCTGGCGGGCATCGTTAATCAGATCGCGGGCTTTCGTGCGGGCTTGCTCAAGGCCCAGTAGTGCGGGGTAGGTGCTTTTACCCAGTTGCTGGTCAGCACCCTGGCGTTTGCCAAGGGTCGCAGTATCGCCGACCACATCGAGGATGTCATCCTGAACCTGAAACGCCAGGCCGACACACTGCGCGTAGCGTTCGAGCAGCGGCAGCGCGTCGCGACCGCGTTGCCCGGCGCTCAGCGCGCCCATTTTTACCGCCGCGCAGATAAGCGCCCCGGTTTTATGGCGGTGGATCTGCTCCAGCCCTTCCAGAGAAACCTGCTCATTCTCCGCTGCCAGATCCAGCGCCTGCCCGCCGCACATCCCGGCAACGCCGCTGGCGTTTGCGAGCGTGGCGACCATCGCCAGACGATCTTCGGCAGCAACGTCCGCCATCGGCGCTTCTGTCAGGATCGAGAAGGCCAGCGTCTGCAAGGCATCGCCCGCGAGAATGGCATTGGCTTCGCCAAATTTAATATGGCAGGTGGGCAGACCGCGACGCAGATCGTCGTCGTCCATCGCCGGCAGATCGTCATGCATTAATGAGTAAGCATGAATGCACTCCACCGCCGCGGCGGGCGCGTCCAGCGTTTGCTGGCTGACGCCGAACATGCGGCCGGTGGCATAAACCAAAAAGGGGCGCAGGCGTTTACCGCCTAAGAGTGCGCCATACTGCATCGCCTCAACCAGCGGAGTGTTCTGAAAGGGCAGGGGATCGATGAAACGGCGCAGCGCGTCGTTGGCCTGTTCAACGCAGGCCTGCAGTTGTTGATTGAAATCCATCTATTCAGCATCCGGAGCGAAAGGGGTTAACGGCGCCTCTTCGGTATCGGAGAGCAGGATCTGTACACGCTGCTCTGCCTGCTGAAGCTTAACCTGTCCCTGGCGGGCCAGCTGGACGCCGCGCTCGAATTCGTTCAGGGCATCTTCAAGCGGAAGTTCGCCGCTTTCAAGACGAGTGACAATCTGTTCCAGTTCGCTCAGTGCGGTTTCGAAACTGGCGGGTGCGTCGTTTTTCTTTGGCATAGTGAATGTCTGACTCTTCTATTATTCCGACTACGTTATGGTAGCGAAGTCGGGGCACATAGCAAATAACGCTCAGTGGTAATGCGTTGCACATGATCTTCGCGATGGTGGTATACTTCCGCGCCTGGATGCAGCCGCGGGTAAGGGCTGCTGTAAATTTTCCTCTACAGGCCTTTGCAGGCTTGCCAACGAACCATTGCCGCCATGAAGTTTATCATTAAATTGTTCCCGGAAATCACCATCAAAAGCCAATCTGTGCGTTTGCGCTTTATTAAAATTCTCACCGGGAACATTCGTAACGTTCTGAAGCACTACGATGAGGCGCTCGCCGTTGTGCGCCACTGGGACCATATTGAAGTGCGCGCCAAAGACGAGACTCAGCGTCTGGCCATCCGCGATGCGCTGACCCGCGTGCCGGGCATTCACCATGTGCTGGAGGTGGAAGATGTTCCGTTTACCTCTCTGCACGACATTTTTGAGAAAGCGCTGGCGCAGTATCGCGATGCAATCGAAGGCAAAACTTTCTGCGTGCGGGTAAAACGTCGCGGGCAACATGAGTTTAGCTCGATCGAAGCAGAACGCTACATCGGCGGCGGCCTTAATCAACACGTTGCGTCGGCAAAGGTTAAATTGACCCATCCGGATGTGACCGTACATCTGGAGATTGAAGACGATCGCCTGCTGCTGGTGAAGGGCCGTTATGAAGGTATTGGCGGCTTCCCGATCGGCACGCAGGAAGATGTGCTGTCGCTCATCTCCGGCGGGTTCGACTCTGGCGTCTCCAGCTATATGCTGATGCGTCGCGGCTGCCGCGTACACTACTGCTTCTTTAACCTTGGCGGCGCGGCGCATGAAATCGGCGTTCGCCAGGTGGCGCACTATTTGTGGAACCGCTTTGGCAGTTCCCATCGCGTGCGCTTTGTGGCGATCAACTTTGAGCCGGTAGTGGGCGAGATCCTCGAGAAAGTCGACGACGGTCAGATGGGCGTGGTGCTGAAACGCATGATGGTCCGTGCAGCCTCTCAGGTTGCCGAGCGCTACGGCGTGCAGGCCCTGGTGACCGGCGAAGCGCTGGGCCAGGTCTCCAGCCAGACGCTGACCAACCTGCGTTTGATTGATAACGTCTCCGATACGCTGATCCTGCGCCCGCTTATCTCTCACGATAAAGAGCACATCATCGATCTGGCGCGCAAAATCGGCACTGAAGATTTTGCCCGCACCATGCCGGAGTATTGCGGCGTGATCTCCAAAAAGCCGACGGTTAAAGCGGTTAAAGGCAAGATCGAAGCGGAAGAGGCGAACTTCGATTTCTCGATCCTTGAGAAAGTGGTCGCGGAAGCGAGCAATATCGATATTCGTGAAATCGCGCAGCAGACCTCGGAAGAGGTGGTGGAGGTCGAAACGGTAACCGGCTTCGGTGAGAATGACGCGATCCTCGATATCCGCTCCATCGATGAGCAGGATGACAAGCCGTTGCAGCTGGAAGGCGTGGAGGTGGTGTCGCTGCCGTTCTACAAACTGAGCACCAAGTTTGGCGATCTCGATCAGAGCAAAACCTGGCTGCTGTGGTGTGAGCGCGGCGTGATGAGCCGCCTGCAGGCGCTTTACCTGCGTGAGCAGGGCTTTACCAATGTGAAGGTTTATCGCCCGTAGTTTTGCGTTGTGCCAGGGTTAGCACCGTGGATTGTGCCGGATGGCGGCTTCGCCTTATCCGGCCTACGCGGTGCAACATGCCATGATTCGTTTGCCGCATAGCATTCAAACAGACCGCACCTACCCGTAGGCCGGATAAGCGCCAGCGCCATCCGGCATTCAGTGCCAGGCTTACGCTTCGTAGTAGTTATAAATCCCTGCTGCCATCACCAGCTGTGACGCCACTTCGTGGGCTTTTTCGCGCCCGACCAGCAGATCGATAATCTTCAGACCAAAATCAATCGCCGTACCCGGTCCCTGGCTGGTCAACAGATTGACGCGCGGATCCCATACCACGCGCTTATCCTGCCACTGCTCCTCCGGGATCGTCTCCTTAAGCCCTGGAAAACCGGTCATATTGCCGATCGGGAAGATCTCATGAGGCACCAGCACGGTGCCGGCCGCCGCGCAGATCGCCGCAACAATGCGCCCGGAGAGGTGAAACTGGCGCACGGTCTCTACCAGCAGCGGATTATCGCGCATGCACTCCGCCCCCTTCAGCCCACCGGGCAGCACGATAACGTCGTAATCCCCGTCTGCCACCTCAACCAGCGGCGCGTCCGCTAATAGCTTTACGCCACGCGAGCAGACGATCGCGAGTTCGCCATCGCTGGCCACGCTGGCGGTGGTCACTGAGATCCCGCCGCGCACCAGCAGATCGATAGTGGTGACCGCCTCCATCTCTTCACTACCAGGGGCGAGACATATCAGAGCTGATGCGCTCATATTCACTCTCCTTACGTTTAATCAGGTCGAACAGCCGGGCATTCTCAGGCACCGCGATACCGTGCGCGCGGGCGCGTCTGAGCAGATAGCCGGTAATGTAATCGCATTCGGTATGGCGCATCGCGCGCACATCCTGCAGCATCGATGAGATATTCTCCGCCGTGCTCTCAATCACCTGGTGGACATAGGCGATCAGCTCGTCGGCGGAGATATGGTGGCCTTCACGCTCAATCACCGCCGCCACTTCGCGGGCGATCTTCTCTATCTCTTCCGGCGCATCGCGCAGATCGCCATTCTTACAGTTGCGCAGCGCCGTTAGCGGGTTGATCACGCAGTTCACCGCCAGCTTGCGCCAGAGTGCGGGGCGAATGGTGTTGTGCCATGCGACATCCGGCAGCGCCATTTGCAGCGTGTCGGCCAGATAGCTGAACTCGCCATCCTGCGCGCGCGCCGGGCCAATATGGGTGATGCCGCTGGCGACATGAATAATCACGTTGCCATCGCGGCGCGCGGCATGGGTGGTGGTGCCCATCAGCAGCGGATTGGGCAGGGATTTCAGCTCTTCTACG
Organism: Kosakonia sp. HypNH10; assembly: GCF_029850615.1. Lineage (NCBI taxonomy): Bacteria > Pseudomonadati > Pseudomonadota > Gammaproteobacteria > Enterobacterales > Enterobacteriaceae > Kosakonia > Kosakonia sp. HypNH10. Next base: position 1,079,438 of record NZ_JAOTIU010000001.1, on the reverse strand, counting down.
GTGCCCATGCCGTTATGCAGCAGCAGCACCGGCGTGGTGGGCGAGAGCGAGGAAGCCAGCCCTTTTACCGCATCGGAGACCTGCCAGGCTTTAAGCGTGACCAGCAGCAGATCGCTGCGGGCCAGGAAATCGGGGTCGTTAGCCGTCAGGGACTCATTAAAAATCGTGCCGTCTTCTTCAACCAGGTTCACACTGCAATAAGGTTGCGGGATACGTAACCAGCCCTGTACCTCATGTCCCTGTTTGCACAGTGCCGTTAACCACAGTTGCCCTAAGGCGCCGCATCCCAGTACGGTAATTCTCATTATTCCTCCTCACCTGCAACTGCGCCAGGTGTTACAGCGATAAGTATAGCGCTGTCAGCTAAGCTTCCAGTATTCAAGATTGTGTTAATACACAGTGCGGGTATTATGCATCGCTGAAATTACAGAGGGAGAGAAAAGATGCCATCTTTCGATATTGTTTCCGAAATTGATCTGCGCGAAGTGCAAAACGGCGTCGAAAATGCGACCCGCGAACTGGCCACGCGTTTCGACTTTCGTAACATTGAAGCGACGTTTGAATTAAACGAAACCAATAAAACCATCAAAGTACTGAGCGAGTCTGACTTCCAGGTCAACCAGCTGCTCGATATCCTGCGCGCCAAGCTGTTAAAGCGCGGCATTGAAGGTACCTCGCTGGAAGTGCCGGAAGAGTTTGTCCATAGCGGTAAAACCTGGTTTGTTGAAGCCAAGCTCAAGCAGGGGATTGACGCCGCCACGGCGAAGAAGATCATCAAGCTGATTAAAGAGAGCAAGCTGAAGGTGCAGGCGCAGATTCAGGGTGAAGAGATCCGCGTGACCGGTAAAGCCCGTGACGACCTGCAGGCCGCCATGGCGCTGGTACGCGGCGGTAACTTAGGCCAGCCGTTCCAGTTTAAGAACTTCCGCGATTAATCGCTTGCCCTCTCCCGAATGGGGGAGGGCGCTTCACCTTTAACCCGCAACCACCTGTTCCACTTCAAAACGGTTGGTCACCTTGCTGTCTATCTTCACATAGACGCTGCGCTCTTCCGGCACCACCATCGCTTCGCTTACCCCATCCATTGCTAGTAGCCGTTGCTGCAACGCCGCATCCACCGCAACACCCTCTGGGATCGCGATACGCAAACTGCTTACATAAGGCGGCTCCTGCATGGTGCTGGCGACTAACAGCCAGACTACCGCCAGCAGCGCGCCGGCGAGGAAGACCGTCTGGGAGTCGAAAAAGCCATCGACCCAACCGCCGAGCGAGCCGCCAATGGCTACGCCAAGGAACTGGCTGGTGGAGTAGATGCCCATTGCCGTGCCTTTATAGCCTGCGGGCGCTTCTTTACTGATAAGCGACGGCAGCAGCGCTTCCATCAGGTTAAAGGCAAGGAAGAAGATCTGTACGCCGATCACAATCTCCCAGAAGTGCGGGCCCGCGCCCCACAGCACAATTTCCGCGATCACCAGCAGGGCGACACAGAGCAGGAAGACACGCTTCATTTTGCGCTTCACTTCGGCATAGATAATGAAGGGCACGACGGAGACAAACGACACCAGCATGGTGACGAGATAAATTTTCCAGTGCTGCGCCGCAGCAAACCCGGCAGCTTCCAGCTGGCCCGGCAGGGCGACAAAAGTCGACATCAGCAGCATATGCAGACACATAATGCCGAAGTTGAGCTTCAGCAGCTTCGGGTTCGCCATTACCAGGCTAAAACAGCCTTTCACCATCCCCGATTCACGGTTGCGTACGTGCTGGGTGCTGTTTGGTACTACCCACAGCGTTAGCGCGATACCGAGCGTGGCGAGACCGGCAATCATCCAGAAGAGCGCATGCAGACCCAGTTTATGGGTGATGATTGGGCCGAGCACCATGGCGATGGCGAAGGTGACGCCAAAACTGACGCCGATAAAGGCCATCGCTTTGGTGCGGTTCTGCTCGCGGGTCAAGTCGGAGAGTAGCGCCATGACAGCGGCGGCAATCGCCCCGGAGCCTTGCAGCGCACGGCCAAGAATAATGCCCCAGATAGAGTGGGAGAGGGCGGCAATCACGCTGCCAGCGACAAAAATCACCAGCCCGCCGACGATCAACGGCTTGCGGCCGATGCGATCCGAGAGCAGGCCGAAGGGGATTTGAAAGATGGCCTGAGCGAGGCCGTAAATACCAATTGCCAGACCGATTAATGCTTCGCTGGCGCCCTGCAGCGCCATACCGTACGTGGTCAGAACGGGCAGGACCATAAACATGCCGAGCATGCGCAGGGAGAATACAGTCCCTAAACCCCAGGTGGCGCGCAACTCGCCTGGCGTCATCTTGTAATCGTTCATTACCACCTCATGTTGAAAACCGGACATAGTGTAGTGCGGGGGCAGGGCGGGGTAAACACCAGCTTAATTAACAAATATTACCTGCGTGGATGGGATGGCGGGCATAAAAAAAGGGTGCCGAGGCACCCTTTATATGACGGTCTGGATCACCAGACGTAAGTCAGCAGGCTATGTGAATCCGGCACCATAAAGTCCACGGACATCATCACGCTGAGCGAAGTGATGGCGACAATCGAGAAGACGAACAGTTTGCGCGCCCACACTTTGTCATCCGCCACTTTATACCCGCGCAGCGCCATGCCCAGCCACCAGAGACTCACCGCGGCCGCAACCACCAGGTATTTATAACCTGCATAGCCGCCCAGCGAGAGCATCAGGGTGGCGACAGCAAACGCCACGATGTAGAGCGTGATGTGGTTTTTCGCCACGGAGATGCCTTTCACCACCGGCAGAACCGGGATGTTCGCTGCCTGATAATCCTTAAAGCGGAAAATCGCGATGGCATACGAGTGGGGCATCTGCCACAGGCTGAAAATCGCCAGCAGGATCGCCGCGCCGCTATCAAACTCGTTGGTCACGGCGCAGTAGCCAATCACCGGCGGCGCCGCGCCGGAGAGAGAGCCAATCAGCGTACCGTAGACAGAGTGGCGTTTCATATAGAGGCTATAAACCCCGACATAAACCACAAACCCCATCACCCCGAGCCAGCAGGCCAGCGGATTCGCGCCGAACCACAGCAGCATAAAGCCAGCAATACCCAACAAGGCGGCGTACACCAGCGAGACTTTTGGCGAGATCAGCCCTCTGACCAGCACCCTGTTTTTCGTCCGCTCCATCTTTTTATCGATGTCGCGGTCGATGTAGTTGTTAAAAACACAACCAGAGGCGACCACCAACGACACGCCAACCAGCGTGTAGAGGAACAGGGGGTAATCAATCTGGCCTTTAGAGGCCAGCAGGAACCCCCCAATCACGGAGATCAAATTGCCAAAAATAATGCCCGGTTTCGTTACTTGCAGGTATTGCTTGAACATACTCGCCGCTCTTAGTGAACCATCATGTTGTAGTTCAGGTTCCACATAATCCAGATGGAGCCCACTACCAGGATAGCGATGATAATCACGGTAAAGACAAAGGCGGTCAGGTTCCAGCGCTCCTCAGAAGAGGTGTTCATGTGCAGGAAGCAGACCAGATGAACCAAAATCTGTACCACTGCGGTGACCAGTACGGTCCCCAGAATTGCGGCGTGTGACGCGGTACCGCTCATCACCATCCAGAACGGAATGACCGTCAGGATGACTGACAGGATAAAACCTGTCATGTAGGTTTTTACGCTACCGTGGGATGCGCCGCTGTGATCGGTTGAATGACTCATTACATCGCCCCCATCAGATAAACAACAGAGAACACACAGATCCATACCACATCAAGGAAGTGCCAGAAGAGGCTCAGGCACATGATGCGGGTACGGTTTGTGCTGGTCAGGCCGCGACGGGAAACCTGGAACATCAGAACCGCCATCCAGATCAGGCCAGAGGTTACGTGCAGACCGTGGGTACCAACCAGCGCAAAGAACGCTGACAGGAAGCCGCTACGATCCGGACCCATACCTTCTGCAATCAGATGATGGAACTCATAGATCTCCATGCCGATAAAGCCCGCACCAAACAGGAAGGTCAGCGCAAGCCAGGAGATAACCTGGCTCTTGTTGCCCTTGTGCATGGCGATCGCCGCCATGCCGTAGGTGATGGAGCTGAACAGCAGCAGGAATGTCTCTACCAGAACGAACGGCAGTTCAAAAATGTCCTTGCCGGTCGGGCCGCCCGCTGTGCCGTTCACCAGAACGGCATAGGTCGCGAACAGACAGCTGAACAGAATGCAGTCGCTCATCAGGTAGATCCAGAAACCGAATACTTTATTCGGCCCTGCATCGTGGTGCCCGTGTTCGTGCGCATGGGCGTGCGCGTTGGTCAAAGTATCAGTTGCCATTTGTCAGCCCTGCTTTGTTGATCTCATCGAAATGCTGTTTTTCCAGTTTCTCGATTTCTGCAACCGGTACGTAGTAGTCCACGTCTTCGTCGAAGCTTTTCACAATCCAGCTGATGATGATGCCTGCGAAGCTGGCAATCGCCATCCACCAGATGTGCCAGATCATGGCAAAACCGAATACCGTTGCGAACGCGGCAATAACAATCCCGGCGCCGCTGTTTTTCGGCATATGAATCTCTTCATAGTGGGCAGGTTGCTTGTACGCTTCGCCTTTCTCTTTCATCTCCCAGAAAGCATCACGTTCGTGAATTTCCGGAACAACGGCAAAGTTATAGAACGGCGGAGGAGAGGAGGTTGCCCACTCCAGCGTACGGCCACCCCACGGGTCACCGGTCAGGTCACGGTTCTGATCGCGGTCACGAATAGAGACGTAGATCTGAATCAGCAGACACAGGATACCCAGTGCGATCAGCGCGGCACCACAAGCTGCAACAATCAGCATGCTGTGGAACTGCGGGTCAATATGCTGGCTGAGACGACGGGTCATACCCATGAAGCCCAGTACGTACAGCGGCATAAACGCAACGAAGAAGCCGATAATCCAGAACCAGAATGCGCGTTTACCCCAGGTTTCGTTCAGGGTGTAACCAAACGCTTTCGGCCACCAGTAGGTCATACCTGCGAAGCAACCAAATACCACGCCGCCGATGATGACGTTATGGAAGTGCGCAATCAGGAACAGGCTGTTGTGCAGTACGAAGTCTGCGCCCGGAACCGCCAGCAGCACGCCGGTCATCCCACCTACGGAGAAGGTGACGATAAAGCCGATAGTCCACAGCATAGAGGAGTGGAATACGATACGGCCCTGGTACATGGTGAACAGCCAGTTGAAGATCTTCACCCCGGTCGGGATGGCGATAATCATCGTGGTAATACCGAAGAAGGCGTTTACGTTCGCGCCGGCACCCATAGTAAAGAAGTGGTGCAGCCAAACGATGAACGACAGGATGGTAATACACACGGTCGCCCACACCAGCGAGGTGTAGCCAAACAGGCGTTTACGCGAGAAGGTGGCGGTAATTTCGGAGAAGACCCCGAACACCGGCAGCACCAGAATGTACACTTCCGGGTGACCCCACGCCCAAATCAGGTTGATGTACATCATCATGTTGCCGCCCATATCGTTGGTAAAGAAATGGGTGCCCAGATAACGATCCAGGGTAAGCAACGCAATGGTAACCGTCAGAATTGGGAACGAAGCGATGATCAGCACGTTCGCGCACAGAGAGGCCCAGGTGAAGACCGGCATTTTGAACATGGTCATGCCTGGCGCACGCATGCGCAGGATGGTCACGAAGAAGTTAATACCGGTCAGCGTCGTACCGATACCAGAGAGCTGGAGACTCCAGATCCAGTAATCGACCCCGACACCAGGGCTGTACTCTATTCCCGAGAGCGGCGGATAAGCCAGCCAACCTGTCTGCGCGAACTCACCGACGCCCAGAGAGATGTTAACCAGAATCACGCCCACAACCGTGAACCAGAAGCTCAGGTTGTTAAGGAACGGGAAGGCAACGTCGCGAGCGCCGATCTGCAGCGGAACCACCAGGTTCATCAGACCGATAACAAACGGCATCGCCACGAAGAAGATCATAATCACGCCGTGGGCGGTGAAGATCTGATCGTAGTGGTGAGGCGGCAGGAAGCCCGCTTCGCCCATTGACGAAATCGCTTGTTGACTACGCATCATTACGGCGTCAGCAAAGCCACGCAGCAGCATAACGACCGCTACGAGGACATACATGATGCCAAGACGTTTATGGTCAACCGAGGTCAACCACTCATTCCATAGCCATTTCCACTTACCGAAGTAAGAGAGCAGGCCGACTACCGCCAGACCACCGACGGCAATCGCAGCGATCGTAACCATGATAATCGGTTCATGGTACGGCACTGCATCCAGTGTAAGTTTTCCGAACATCGTTTTCCTCGGCCCCTTAGTGAGAGGTTTCCGCGTGGCTCATGTCCATGCCTTCCATACCTTCGTGTGACTTGTGCTCACCTTCCGGTTGGGTCATGTCCATGCTCTTGCCGTGGCCCATAAATTTGTTAATAACATCTTTAAACAAATCGGGTTTCACGCTGGAGAAGTATTCAACCTTGTTGTATTCGCTTGGTGCGGCAATTTTCTCGTACGTGGCCATATCAGACACCGTAGTAGAAGACTGTTTCGCTTTGGCGACCCACTGGTCAAATGCGGCGCGGTCCGGCGTTGCAATGGCTTTAAACTTCATGCCTGAGAAGCCCGGGCCGCTGTAGCTGGCAGAGATGCCATCATACGTACCTGCTTCGTTGGCAATCAGATGCAGTTTGGTCTGCATACCGGCCATCGCGTAAATCTGGCTGCCCAGACGCGGAATAAAGAACGAGTTCATCACGGAGTTGGAAGTCACTTTGAATTCCACCGGAGTGTTCGCCGGGAAGGCGATTTCATTCACGGTAGCGATGCCCTGTTCCGGATAGATAAAGAACCATTTCCAGTCCATGGCAACCACTTCGATAGTAATCGGGCGTTCGTCATGTACCAGTGGTCTGCTCGGCTCGAGCGAGTGGGTGGTTTTCCACGTCAGCACGGCAAGGAACAGGATGATCAGAATCGGCACGGTCCAGACCACAGCTTCCACTTTATTGGAGTGTGACCAGTTCGGGCTATACTTCGCATCTTTATTGCTCGCACGATACTTCCAGGCAAAACCTACGGCCATTAAGATGGCGGGCACCACGACAATCATCATCAGGCCAAAAGCCGTCAGGATGAGTGAACGTTGCTCCATACCAATCTGTCCTTTGGGGTCAAGAAGCGCAGAATCGCAGCCACTGAGTAATACAGTGCCGGCGATTAAGGACATCCATCCCAAACTTTTATTGTATTTCCTGAGTCTCATTTAACGACCTCAATTCCACGGGATCTGGTGGCGCTTAAAGTGTGCGGGCATTTTACGGAAAGGTTACGTTACTGTAAACATGATTGGCTTTGTGTCAGTAAGGTGTTACTGGGTTCTGCCGCATATGTCACACAGAATGCAACAATCTGTAAAACCGGCGTTCGCACAGCCAGAGAGAGCGATTATAACGAAAACCTGACATTACAATCTGCGTTGAGGGTAAATTGGTATAACCAATCGTTCAAATAAACAAATAATTAACAATTATCCAGCAACTATTAAACATCATTGGAACGAATATGAAACCCAACAATTAATAACCGTGCTGAATTGTTATAGGATAGACCTTATTTTATAAGGCACAAATTAAATAAGATTTTTATTTTTTGCCCGCTCAGGGCGATTGGGCAAAAAACAAAAAATACGCCTGTTTAATGAACGAAATAATAACGGCGCTAAATTTATTTTTCTGCTTTTTTTATTTTTATTAGCTGATTTTAAAGGGATTATTCGTTAAAAAATAACCCCGAGTTACACTATGTAAAATATATCGCCGCCCACAGACGCCCGTTTTGCGCTCGCTAGAGCAGGGCGGTCTTGCGCAGCGCCAGCAGATCCAGCGCTCCGCCGAAGAGGATGCCCACCAGCGCCAGCAGCGCGCCGCCCTCCAGCAGGAGGCCATCGACAGACCACTGCGTCAGCCCCAGTGCATTGCTGGCAAGCACCAGCAGGCCAGCGGCTAGCAGCAGCGCGCCCGCACCAAGGATGCGCAGCGCCAGCCGGTACAGCGCCGTGAACTCGGTGCGTGGCATAAAGGCTTCCGTGCGCTGCGTGTACTCCAGCGTGCGTTTACACAGCAGCAGCAGCGCCAGCCCCGGGATCGCCGCAAAGATTGAAAAGAGATAGAAGGTCGGCCAGTCATAGCTGGCAACAAACCAGCCCGCCAGCGGCCCGACATAAACGCGGCCAACCGCCGAGAGCGCCGAGAGCAGCGCGAACTGTGTGGCGGAAAAGGCGCTGTTACAGAGCGTCATCAGCAGGGCGACAAATGCCGCTGTACCCATGCCGCCGCAGAGGTTTTCGAAGAAGACCGCCGCGCCCATCGTCACAATGTCTTTATCGGTGATGGAGAGCAGCCAGTACCCGGCGTTGGAGATCGCCTGCAACACCCCGAAAATCAGCAGGGCGCGGAACAGCGTTAAACGCTGCATTAATACGCCGCCCCACAGCGCGCCGATAATCGTCGCTACCAGCCCTAAGCTTTTATTCACCATCCCGACATCGCCGGGATCGAAACCGACACCGCGTATAAGGAAGAGCGTCGTCAGGCTCATGGCAAAGGCGTCACCGAGCTTATAAAGGACAATCAGCAGCAGGATCAGCCAGGCGTTGTTGCGCCCGAAGAAATCGCGCAGCGGCGCAACCACAGCTTCCTCAAGAGATCGCGGCGCAGGAATGGCGCCCACCGGCTCCGGCGCGCGTAGCGTGGCGATAATGCAGGGGATCATCAGCGCCGCCATCAGCCAGTACATCCCTTGCCAGCCCAGCCAGCGATCCGCCAGCCACAGCGCCAGACCGCCTGAAATCAGCATTGCCAGGCGGTAGCCGAGCACGCTTATTGCCGCGCCCGCGCCGCGCTCTTCGGCTGAGAGCACATCCGTCTTCCAGGCATCGAAAACAATGTCCTGCGAAGCCGAGCAGAAGGCGATAACCACCGCCAGCGCCGCCATCCAGCGCAGATCGCTGGCAGGCTGTAAAAAGCCCATCGCGGCAATGGCGATCAGGAGCGCAACCTGCGTCAGCAGCAGCCATCCGCGGCGGCGTCCTAAAAAGGAGGGGGTATAGCGATCCATCGCCGGTGACCAGAGAAACTTAAAGACGTAGGCCTGGCCGACCAGCGAGAAGAAACCGATGGTTTTGACATCAACGCCTGCAACGGTTATCCACGCCTGTAACGTGCCGCTGGTGAGGGCAAGAGGCAAACCGGAGGCAAAGCCGAGCATCAGCAAAATCGCTGATTTGGGCTGCGTGAAAATGCGTAAGTAGTGGCTGGACATAGCGGCTCAGCTGGCCCGGCGTAACCGGGCCAGTGCAGAGAGATTAACGGGCGTTCTGCTTGATGAAATCGTGGATGGTGGTGTCCTGAGACATATCCGCGATGGTGTCGGTCAACACGCTGTTAACCGCATTGGTGATCTTTTCGTTGGTCGCCTGGAAAGCGCCTTCCACGTTATAGCTGGCGCGGTAGTTTTTCGTCAGCTTGTTGCCATTGGCGGCAGTCGCGATGATGGCGATATCCGCTTTGGTGGCGATGTTGTAACGCACGTTGCCCTGAGAGACGTCAGCGTAGAGCTGGTTAACGATGATCTGCAGGTTAACCGCGCCGTTCGGCCCAATCATATAACCGCGCGCGGTCATCTGCTTCTCCAGCACTTCCTGCAGCAGGAAGCGCAGATCGCGTGAGGCTGTCAGGGTAACCAGCTGGTTATCACGGGTGACTTTCGCCAGCGCTTGATCCGGACGCTGATCGGCACCGTTAATGCTGACCGTTACGCCCATCAGGCTCGGATCTTGTTGCGGAAGGGTAATTTTCGGTGTGACGTCAAGGGTGGTCGGCGGAGTTGCGCAGCCAGCCAGCATAAATAAAGCAACCAACGGGAAGAGGAGTTTCTTAATCATGTTCAGGCTCTCAAGGCTCTAAGCTTCTGGGAAAAATTGTCGCCATCATAACATTGCCGTTGTTAAGAGGAAGTCCTCAACGCATGTAAATTCATCGTGTTGTGCTTTTTTTCAGCGCGCCGAAGATCTTCTTATGCTATCCCGCCCCCAAATGGCCGGGTTTTCCCTTGAGATTATGCCGTTGGAGGCAAAAGCGCGACGAAGGCTAAATTTTTGTTGTCTTATTGTAACGGAGACGGTAAAAGCGGCTAACATTTAAAGGGATAGCTGGTATCTCAGCGTTGTCGGAGGCGTACCATGATGATGCGTGATCAAATAGAATCAAAACTGAAGGCGGCATTTGAGCCTGTTTTCCTCGACGTTGTCGACGAAAGTTACCGTCACAACGTTCCTGCGGGTTCGGAAAGCCATTTCAAAGTGGTACTGGTGAGTGACTGCTTCACCGGTGAACGTTTCCTCAACCGCCACCGCATGATTTACGGTACCCTGGCAGATGAGCTGGCGACGAAAATTCATGCGCTCGCGCTGCATACCTACACCCTGAAAGAGTGGGAAGGGCTACAGGATACCCTGTTGGCCTCGCCAGCCTGCCGCGGCGCAGGGACTCTCGCCTAGAAAACCGGGTTGCAACGGGCTGAACTTTTCCAGTATGTTGCATGCAGTTAATGTGAAAACGGCCTGCGGGCCGTTTTGTTTTGTCTGAAATTTGAGCGAGAAGCGCCCCTTTGTGAGCAAAATTGCTTCAGAAGTGTGAAAAATGACGCACCGTTGCGCTATTACCGTTCTCGACTCATATCTGCGATGCCGCTATAATGCGGCGTCTTATTTTTCGGAATGTCTTCGGGGTGATTCTGACGACAGGGAATGTATATCTGATTAGAGAGAGCATCCCGGTTCTGCAAAGCGAGAGGTTTGCTGCGCAGGGTAGAGTTGACCGAGCACTGTGATTTTTTGAGGTAACAAGATGCAAGTTTCAGTTGAGACCACTCAGGGCCTTGGGCGCCGTGTAACGATTACAATCGCTGCTGACAGCATCGAGACCGCTGTGAAGAGCGAGCTGGTCAACGTAGCGAAGAAAGTACGTATTGACGGTTTCCGTAAGGGTAAAGTCCCGATGACCGTTGTTGCTCAGCGTTACGGCGCCTCTGTTCGCCAGGACGTGCTGGGCGACCTGATGAGCCGCAACTTCATCGACGCGATCATCCAGGAAAAAATCAACCCGGCTGGCGCACCGAACTATGTTCCGGGCGAATACAAACTGGGCGAAGACTTCACCTACTCTGTTGAATTCGAAGTCTATCCGGAAGTTGAACTGAAAGCGCTGGACACCATCGAAGTTGAAAAACCGCTCGTTGAAGTGACCGATGCCGACGTTGACACCATGCTGGATACCCTGCGTAAGCAGCAGGCAGACTGGAAAGAGAAAGATGGCGCTGCAGATGCAGAAGACCGTGTAACTGTCGATTTCACCGGTTCTGTTGACGGTGAAGAGTTCGAAGGCGGCAAAGCGACCGATTTCGTACTGGCGATGGGTCAGGGTCGTATGATCCCGGGCTTTGAAGAGGGCATCAAAGGCCACAAAGCGGGCGAAGAGTTCACCATCGACGTGACCTTCCCGGAAGAGTACCACGCGGAAAATCTGAAAGGTAAAGCGGCGAAATTCGTCATTAACCTGAAGAAAGTTGAAGAGCGTGAGCTGCCGGAACTGACCGAAGAGTTCATCAAACGTTTCGGCGTTGAAGATGGTTCTATGGACGGTCTGCGCGCAGAAGTTCGTAAAAACATGGAGCGCGAGCTGAAAGGCGCCGTGCGTAACCGTGTTAAATCTCAGGCGATCGACGGTCTGGTTAACGCCAACAACATCGACGTACCGGCTGCACTGATCGACAGCGAAATCGACGTTCTGCGTCGCCAGGCTGCTCAGCGTTTCGGTGGCAACGAGAAACAGGCTCTGGAACTGCCGCGTGAGCTGTTCGAAGAGCAGGCTAAACGCCGCGTTGTTGTTGGTCTGCTGCTGGGCGAAGTGATTCGTACCCACGAGCTGAAAGCTGACGAAGAGCGCGTTAAAGGCCTGATCGAAGAGATGGCTTCTGCGTATGAAGATCCGAAAGAAGTGATCGAGTTCTACAGCAAAAACAAAGAGCTGATGGACAACATGCGTAACGTCGCGCTGGAAGAACAAGCGGTTGAAGCGGTTCTGGAAAAAGCGAAAGTGACGGAGAAAGCAACCTCCTTCAGCGAGCTGATGAACCAACAGGCTTAATCGTTTTCTGCGATAGCTAAAAGTAATAAGCCCGTCACCTGCTTGCTGGTGGCGGGCTTTTTTTATCGCATTGGCTTTATCAGAACTGTGCTAAAAGCGTGTTTCAGGGTTAGCGTAACAGCAAAAGATTGTTATGCTTGAAAACATGCGTGGTCATCCCCACTAAAGAGGGTGGCAGGAAAGACTCTGGCTGATAATCCGTCCGTGAGGGGTCGTAGTCAGACCTCTTTCACTCAAGTACAATCAGTACAGCAAGTTTGTTAATTTTTTATCCAGGAGACGGAAATGTCATACAGCGGCGAACGAGACAACTTTGCACCCCATATGGCCCTGGTGCCAATGGTTATTGAACAGACCTCCCGCGGTGAGCGCTCTTTCGATATTTACTCCCGTCTTCTCAAGGAACGCGTAATTTTCCTGACCGGTCAGGTCGAAGACCATATGGCCAACCTGATCGTGGCGCAAATGCTGTTTCTCGAAGCAGAGAACCCGGAAAAAGATATCTATCTCTACATTAACTCTCCGGGCGGCGTGATCACGGCAGGTATGTCTATTTACGACACCATGCAATTTATTAAACCGGACGTCAGCACCATCTGTATGGGCCAGGCCGCGTCAATGGGCGCATTCCTGCTGACGGCTGGCGCAAAAGGCAAGCGCTTCTGCCTGCCGAATTCACGCGTGATGATCCACCAGCCGCTGGGCGGCTATCAGGGTCAGGCGACGGATATCGAAATCCACGCGCGTGAGATCCTGAAAGTGAAAGGGCGCATGAATGAACTTATGGCGCATCACACGGGTCAATCCTTAGAACAAATTGAGCGTGATACCGAACGTGACCGCTTCCTTGCCGCGCAAGAAGCAGTTGATTACGGTTTGGTTGACTCAATTTTGACCCATCGTAACTAATGCTCAGTCCGCATTGGCCGCTATACTTTCCAGTGCAAGCGGCGTAATGCCTGAGTAACGTTTTGCGCCTGGAATGGCATTTGCGTCGTCGTGTGGCGCAAAGAACAGAAAAGAGGTTTTACTCATGACAGATAAACGCAAAGATGGTTCGGGCAAACTGTTGTACTGCTCTTTTTGCGGCAAAAGCCAGCATGAAGTGCGTAAACTGATCGCCGGACCGTCCGTGTATATCTGCGACGAATGTGTGGATCTGTGTAACGACATTATTCGCGAAGAGATTAAAGAAGTTGCGCCGCACCGCGAGCGCAGCGCGCTGCCGACGCCGCATGAAATCCGCCACCATCTCGATGACTATGTTATCGGTCAGGAGCAGGCGAAAAAGGTGCTGGCGGTGGCGGTTTACAACCACTACAAACGCCTGCGCAACGGCGACACCAGCAACGGTGTTGAACTGGGCAAAAGTAACATTCTGCTGATCGGGCCGACCGGTTCCGGTAAAACGCTGCTGGCGGAAACGCTGGCGCGCCTTCTTGATGTCCCGTTCACCATGGCGGACGCCACCACGCTTACCGAAGCGGGCTACGTTGGTGAAGATGTGGAAAACATCATTCAGAAGCTGCTGCAGAAGTGTGACTACGATGTGCAGAAAGCCCAGCGCGGCATCGTCTACATTGATGAGATCGATAAGATCTCCCGTAAGTCAGACAACCCTTCCATCACCCGTGACGTATCGGGCGAAGGCGTACAGCAGGCGCTGCTGAAGCTGATCGAAGGTACCGTTGCTGCGGTTCCGCCGCAGGGCGGTCGTAAGCATCCGCAGCAGGAGTTTTTGCAGGTTGATACCTCTAAAATCCTCTTTATCTGCGGTGGTGCTTTCGCCGGCCTCGATAAGGTGATCTCTCACCGTGTGGAAACCGGCTCCGGCATCGGTTTTGGCGCAACGGTGAAAGGAAAATCCGAAAAAGCGAAAGAGGGCGAGCTGCTGGCGCAGGTTGAACCGGAAGATTTGATCAAGTTTGGTCTGATCCCTGAGTTCATCGGTCGTCTGCCGGTTGTCGCTACGCTGAACGAGCTGAGCGAAGAAGCGCTGATCCAGATCCTGAAAGAGCCGAAAAACGCCCTGACTAAGCAGTATCAGGCGCTGTTTAATCTGGAAGGCGTCGATCTTGAGTTCCGCGACGAAGCGCTGAACGCTATCGCCAAGAAAGCGATGAGCCGCAAAACCGGCGCCCGTGGTCTGCGCTCTATCGTAGAAGCCGCGCTGCTCGACACCATGTACGATCTGCCGTCTCTGGAAGACGTCGAGAAAGTGGTGATTGATGAGTCGGTAATCGAAGGGCAAACCAAGCCGCTGCTGATTTACGGCAAGCCGGAAGCGCAGCAGGCATCTGGCGAATAATTCGTCAATTCATACAGTCAGTTAATCAAAAAGGGGGGATTTTATCTCCCCTTTTATTTTTCCGACTTCCCGGCGTTGAATGTGTGGGAAACATCCCCATATACTCCATTACATGTTAATGGTGCGTGTGGCACAGTCACGTCACCTTGATTACCTGGCGGACTTTAAACTAAGAGAGAGCTCTATGAATCCTGAGCGTTCTGAACGCATTGAAATCCCCGTATTGCCGTTGCGCGATGTGGTGGTTTATCCGCACATGGTCATCCCGTTATTTGTGGGGCGGGAAAAATCAATCCGTTGTCTTGAAGCAGCCATGGATCATGATAAAAAAATCATGCTGGTTGCGCAGAAAGAAGCGTCAACGGATGAGCCGGGTGTAAACGATCTTTTCACCGTCGGGACCGTGGCGTCTATTCTGCAAATGTTGAAACTGCCTGATGGCACTGTAAAAGTGCTGGTCGAGGGGCTTCAGCGCGCGCGCATTACTTCGCTTGCCGATAACGGCGAGCACTTCTCTGCGAAAGCGGAGTACCTTGACTCGCCGGCCATTGATGAGCGCGAGCAGGAAGTGCTGGTACGTACCGCGATCAGCCAGTTCGAAGGCTATATCAAGCTCAACAAAAAAATTCCGCCGGAAGTGCTGACGTCGCTGAACAGCATCGACGATCCTGCACGTCTGGCTGACACCATTGCTGCGCATATGCCGCTGAAGCTGGCTGACAAGCAGTCAGTGCTGGAGATGTCCGACATCAACGAACGTCTTGAGTATCTGATGGCGATGATGGAGTCGGAGATCGATCTGCTGCAGGTTGAGAAACGCATTCGCAACCGCGTGAAAAAGCAGATGGAGAAATCCCAGCGCGAGTACTATCTGAATGAGCAGATGAAGGCCATCCAGAAAGAGCTCGGCGAGATGGATGACGCGCCGGACGAAAACGAAGCGCTGAAGCGTAAAATCGACGCGGCGAAAATGCCGAAAGAGGCCAAAGAGAAGGCCGAGTCCGAGCTGCAGAAGCTGAAAATGATGTCGCCGATGTCTGCGGAAGCAACCGTGGTACGCGGCTATATCGAGTGGATGGTGCAGGTTCCGTGGAATGCGCGCAGCAAGGTCAAAAAAGATCTTCGCCAGGCGCAGGAAGTGCTGGATACCGACCACTACGGTTTAGAGCGCGTCAAAGACCGCATCCTTGAGTATCTTGCGGTTCAAAGCCGTATGAACAAACTCAAAGGGCCGATTCTCTGCCTGGTCGGGCCGCCGGGGGTAGGTAAAACCTCGCTCGGTCAATCCATCGCGAAAGCGACCGGCCGTAAATATATCCGTATGGCGCTGGGCGGCGTGCGTGATGAAGCAGAAATCCGTGGTCACCGCCGTACTTATATCGGTTCTATGCCGGGTAAACTGATCCAGAAAATGGCAAAAGTTGGCGTTAAAAACCCGCTTTTCCTGCTGGATGAGATCGACAAAATGTCCTCCGACATGCGTGGCGATCCCGCTTCTGCGCTGCTGGAAGTGCTCGATCCTGAGCAGAACGTGGCGTTCAGCGATCACTACCTGGAAGTGGATTACGATCTGAGCGACGTGATGTTTGTCGCCACGTCTAACTCCATGAACATTCCGGCACCGCTGCTGGACCGTATGGAAGTGATTCGCCTCTCCGGTTACACCGAAGATGAGAAGCTGAACATTGCCAAACGCCACCTGCTGACCAAGCAGATTGAGCGTAACGCGCTGAAACCGAACGAACTGACGGTTGATGACAGTGCGATCGTCGGCATTATTCGCTACTACACTCGCGAAGCGGGCGTGCGTGGCCTGGAGCGTGAAATCTCGAAACTGTGCCGCAAAGCGGTAAAACAGCTGCTGCTGGATCCGTCCCTGAAGCATATCGAGATCAACGGCGACAACCTGAATGACTACCTCGGCGTTCAGCGCTACGACTACGGTCGTGCGGATGATGAAAACCGTGTAGGCCAGGTGACCGGTCTGGCGTGGACTGAAGTGGGCGGCGATCTGCTGACCATTGAAACCGCCTGTGTGCCGGGTAAAGGCAAGCTCACTTACACCGGTTCGCTGGGTGAAGTGATGCAGGAGTCTATCCAGGCTGCATTAACCGTGGTGCGCGCGCGCGCAGAGAAGCTGGGTATCAACGGCGACTTCTACGAAAAACGCGACATTCACGTGCACGTGCCGGAAGGCGCTACGCCGAAAGATGGTCCGAGCGCCGGTATCGCCATGTGTACTGCGCTGGTTTCCTGCCTGACCGGTAACCCGGTTCGCGCCGACGTTGCGATGACGGGTGAGATCACCCTGCGTGGCCAGGTGCTGCCGATTGGCGGTCTGAAAGAGAAACTGCTGGCAGCGCATCGCGGCGGGATTAAAACAGTACTGATTCCTTACGAAAATAAACGCGATTTGGAAGAAATTCCGGAAAACGTGATTGCCGATCTGGATATCCATCCGGTGAAACGTATTGAAGAAGTACTGACGCTTGCCTTGCAGAATGCGCCGTTTGGCATGCAGGTTGCTACTGCAAAATAGTGACCTCGCGCAAAGTGCGTAGAGAAATATAAGGCTGGTGAGTGATTTCGCACTTGCCAGTCTTTTTTTGTATAGCTAATTTAGATTGCTGGCTGGCTATGTCATCATCAACTGATGTTGTAAGGGCATGACAGGCCTGTTATAACTGCTGCGCGGTCGCACTGTGAAGGATGTGGTGCGATATAAAATATAAAGAGAGGAAGAGAAGAGTGAATAAATCTCAACTGATAGACAAGATTGCCGCTGGCGCTGATATTTCTAAAGCTGCCGCCGGACGCGCGTTAGATGCGTTTATGGCTTCTGTTACTGAATCTTTGAAATCCGGGGAAGAGGTAGCATTGGTTGGTTTCGGTTCTTTCGCGGTTAAAGAGCGTGCTGCCCGTACCGGCCGCAACCCGCAAACCGGCAAAGAGATTACTATTGCTGCTGCCAAAGTCCCTGGCTTCCGCGCAGGTAAAGCGCTGAAAGACGCCGTGAACTAAGGACTTTCCCCACGCGGGGAGGGTGGCAACATACAAGGGCACATCGCGAGGTGTGCCTTTTTTATTTTCGCAAAATCAATTTCTGCGAGTTTATGCGCGATGCGGGCTAACAATTGCACCGTTTTCTTGTCAAAATACGCGCTTACATGCAGCGGGCCTCGTGCGCTGCCTGAGATCTACAGTCACCTACAGCGGAGTGTTGTTACACCATGATGGACAATTTACGCGCGGCGGCGAATCACGTCGTGCTCAAGATCATTCTGGGTTTGATTATCGTGTCATTCATTTTGACTGGCGTGGGTAACTACCTGATTGGCGGTAACAATAATTACGCCGCAAAAGTTAATGGCCAGGAGATCGGCCGCGCGCAGTTTGAAAATGCGGTAACCAGCGAACGCAACCGTATGGCGGAGAAGCTGGGTGACCAGTTCTCGGAGCTGGCCGCAAATGAAAACTACATGAAATCCGTACGCCAGCAGGTGCTCAATCGCATGATTGATGAAGCTCTGCTGGATCAATACGCGAAGAAGCTTGGCCTCGATATCAGCGATGAGCAGGTCAAAAACGCTATCTTCTCTACCGATGCTTTCAAGTCTGACGGCAAGTTCGATAATAACCGCTTCAACGCCCTCGTTAACCGTATGGGCATGAGCGCCGATCAATACGCGCAGGCGCTGCGTAACCAGCTTATCTCTCAGCAACTGATCAACGCCGTTGCCGGCACCGATTTTATGCTCAAAGGCGAGACCGACGAGCTGGCGGCGCTGGTATCCCAGCAGCGCGTCGTGCGCCAGGCGGTGATTGATGTGAACGCGCTGGCAGCAAAACAGACGGTCAGCGATGACGAGATCGCCAGCTATTACGACCAGAACAAGAGCCGTTTTATTGCGCCGGAGCAGTTCCGCGTAAGCTACATCAAGCTTGATGCGGCAGCGATGCAGGAAAACGCCACCGACGCACAGATTCAGGCTTACTACGACGAGCACAAGGATCAGTTCACTCAGCCGCAGCGTAATCGTTACAGCGTCATCCAGACCAAAACGGAAGATGAAGCGAAAGCGGTGATCGACGAGCTGAAAAAAGGCGCTGACTTTGCTGCCCTGGCGAAGGCGAAATCCGCCGACATCATCTCTGCCCGTAACGGCGGTGACATGGGCTGGCTGGAAGAGTCCACCACCCCGGACGAACTGAAAAACGCCGGTCTGAAAGAGAAAGGCCAGCTCTCAGGCCCGATTAAATCCTCCGTTGGCTACCTGGTGGCGCGTCTGGATGATATTCAGCCTGCCGTTGTCAAACCGCTGAACGAAGTACGCGATGAACTGGCGGCGAAAGTGAAGCATGAAAATGCGCTGGATGCCTGGTTCGCGCTGCAGCGTAAAGTGAGCGAAGCGGCAACTAACGATAACGAATCTCTGGCCGGTGCTGAACAGGTTTCAGGTACCAAAGCGGTGCAGACCGAGTGGTTTACCCGCGACAACCTGCCGGAAGAGCTGAACTTCAAACCGGTGAGCGATGCGATTTTCAACGGTGGTCTGGTAGGGCAGAACGGCTCGCCTGGCAACAACTCCGATATCATCACCGTTGATGGCGATCGCGCGTTCGTATTGCGTGTTACCGACCATAAAGCGGAAGCGATTAAGCCGCTGGCGGAAGTGAAAGCGCAGGTCACGGATATCGTTAAGCATGATAAAGCTGAGCAGCAGGCGAAGCTGGATGCCGACAAACTGGTTGAAGCGCTGAAAGCGGGCAAAGGCGACGACGCGATGAAAGCCGCTGGTCTGAGCTTCGGCGAAGCGAAAACCCTCGCGCGCCTCGGACAGGATCCGGTTGCAACCGCCGCCTTTAACCTGCCACTGCCGGCGAAGGATAAACCCTCCTACGGCAGCACCACCGATCAGCAGCGTAATGTTGTGATCATAGCGCTGGACGAAGTGAAAGCAGGCGAAATGCCGGAAGCGCAGAAGAAAGCGATGATGCAGGGCGTGACGCAGAATAACGCGCAAATCGCCTTTGAAGCGCTGATGAGCAACCTGCGCAAAGAAGCCAAAATCAAACTGGGCGATACCTCAGAACAGCAGCAGTAACGGGAAGCTTCTCCCAAAAAAAGGTAACGCTCTGCAATATACAAAGGCCGCTTTCGCGGCCTTTTCCATTTCTGCTGTTTGCCCTTTGTGG
Organism: Kosakonia sp. HypNH10; assembly: GCF_029850615.1. Lineage (NCBI taxonomy): Bacteria > Pseudomonadati > Pseudomonadota > Gammaproteobacteria > Enterobacterales > Enterobacteriaceae > Kosakonia > Kosakonia sp. HypNH10. Next base: position 1,059,722 of record NZ_JAOTIU010000001.1, on the reverse strand, counting down.
ACTTTTTTCGCCCTGGTTATGCTCCGCTGCGAGTTAACACAACGGAGATAACAGCATGAAACATGGAGTCAAAGCCCTTTTACTGCCCCTGGCATTTGTGTGTGCGACATTCAGTTCTGCCACGCTTGCCGCGCCCGCCAGCGGTGCAAAACCACCAGCGGCACACGCCGCGGCACCGGCTTCTCACACCAAAGCCCAGGAAGCGGCAAAATCCACACAGGAAGAGGAGGGCGGCGTTAAAGTCAGCATCAACAACGCGACGGCGGAAGAGTTATCAAAGGCGCTTAAGGGCGTTGGCCTTAAAAAGGCACAGGCGATCGTCAGTTATCGCGAAGAGTATGGGCCGTTTAAGAGCATAGAAGATTTAAAACAGGTGCCGGGCATGGGCGGCAAGCTGGTGGAGCGTAATCTGGTGAACCTGAAACTGTAAGCTGCTTGCGTAGTCGCTAATTTTTGCCAGAATTAGGAGGTCATACCAGTATGGCCTCTGTCTCTATAACTATAAACAGTAAAGGTTAACGCGCTATGCAGACCCAAATAAAAGTTCGTGGATTCCACCTTGATGTCTACCAGCATGTAAACAACGCCCGCTATCTCGAATTTCTTGAGGAGGCGCGCTGGGATGGGCTGGAGCATCACGAGAGTTTTCAGTGGATGACCGCCCACAACATCGCTTTTGTGGTGGTTAACATCAATATCAACTATCGCCGTCCGGCGGTGCTCGGCGATCTGCTTACGGTCACCAGTCATGTCCAGCAGATTAACGGCAAAAGCGGCGTGTTAAGCCAGGTGGTGACATTAGAGCCGGAAGGGCAGGTGGTTGCCGATGCGCTGGTGACTTTTGTCTGCATCGATCTGAAAACCCAGAAAGCGCTGGCGCTGGAGGGGGAGTTGCGGGAGAAGCTGGAGATAATGGTTGGGGAGCGGGATTAGGTGCGCTGGAATCGCTGAAACCGCGTAGGCCGGATAAGGCGGAGGCGCCATCCGGCAATGGGGGTTTCATGTGGCACTGGTGGAAGGGTTCCGTTCACTATGCGTTGGGGAGTTTCATTAATCTCTTATGCGGTGAACGGGACAAGGGAAGCGGCCGCGCTCCCCTTGTCAATCCCCGCGGCCCCGCGAGGAAATCGGTGCTGCGCACTGCGCTCACCTCCCGCGTGCCTGACTGTGGCCGGCTCGACTCGACTTACTCGCCCGTTCCGGGACTCGTCCATGTCTCGGTTCGCCTCTGTCCGCCATCCATGGCGTCCAGACCTTGTCATTCCCGCTTCGGTTCGCCGATTTCAGCGGGGACACAACCCCATCGCTGTCATATTGCAGATAAAAGCAAAGACGGTTTCGCTGTGGGCTCGCTTTTGTAGGCCGGATAAGGCGAAGCCGCCATCCGGCAATTGTGCCGCGGAGGTAATGCCGGATGGCGCGTACCGCTTATCCGGCCTACGCGGTTTCAGGGGCTTCGTTACCGTAGGCCGGATGAGGCGTAGCCGCCATCCGGCAATGTTGTCGCGGGGATAATGCCGGATGGCGCTGCCGCTTATCCGGCCTACGGGATTGGTGCGGGTTTGTTGGCCGGGCCTATTTCAATCCGGTTTTTGCTTTCATTGTGCTCATCACTGCCGCTTTATCGGCAAGGTACTGTTGCAACCCGTTGGCGCGTAAATGGCACGCCGCGCAGTGGCCACAACCATCGCCTTTAATGCCGTTGTAACAGGTCAATGTTTCGCTGCGCACCATATCGAGCGCGCCCCAGTAATCTGCCAGCGCCCAGGTCTGCGCTTTATCGATCCACATCAGCGGCGTTTCAAAGCGGATATCTTTCGCCAGGCCCAGGCTGACCGCGTGGTTAAGCGCCTTCACAAACTCGTCGCGGCAGTCCGGGTAGCCGGAAAAATCGGTCTCGCACACGCCGGTGATCACCGCTTCTGCCTGCACCTGGTAAGCGTAAACCGCCGCCAGCGTCAGAAAGAGGATATTGCGCCCGGGAACAAAGGTATTCGGGATGCCGTCCGCGCTCTCTTCATAGTCCGGCACCGGAATGCTGTCGCGCGTCAGGCTGCTCACGGCCAGTTCGTTAAGCAGCGTCACATCCAGCACTTTATGCGCCCGTGCGCCCAGCTTTTGCGCCAGTTCGCGTGCGACATCGATCTCAGCGCGATGGCGCTGCCCATAATCAAACGTCACGCAATGGACTTCATCATACTGCTGTAACGCCTGCACCAGGCAGGTCGTGGAGTCTTGTCCGCCACTGAAGACGACAACGGCACGTTTCATAATTATTCCTGACATTTATACAAAAAAGGTATGGTAGCGCGTGAGCTATGCAGCGACCAGCTTCTTCACGGCGACGGGGCCGGAAGCCAGGCCTCGGTAAACTCAAACCAGCCGCGTCGGTTAACCTCGATCCCCTCAACCCCCGGCGGCGCGCTAATGCGGTAGTGGTAATTAAAGAGCGGCGTCAGCAGCGCCTCGTTCATCAGCGTATCAAAGAGCGCTTTTAACGCCGCAATACGCTCCTGCTCGTCGGCCTGGCGCTGCACCGCATCCAGCGTCGCCTGCAGATGCGCGAACTGCGCGCTGCCGAGCAGGTTTGGCCACAGCGGATCGCAGCGCAGCCACTGCTCAAGGGTGTACTCCGGCGCTTCGCCAATCAGCCTGTCGCCCATCACCAGATCCGCCGCTTCAAGTTCGCGGCACCCTTCCCAGCGTTTACCGTCATGAAAAATCACCGTCAGCTCGCAGCCGAGCGCAGCAAGATACGCTTTAAGCTGCTGCGCCATGGTGTGCAACTCCACCGGCAGATGGTAGATAAGCGTCAGCTTTGCAGGCAAGGCGACGTTCTCTTCAGGCCAGCCGGGAATATGCCAGCCGGGCAGTAACTCCCGGCTGGGGGTAATCAGCCCCTCATCCAGCGGCAGCGTCTGCAAAAGCGAGGTGTGATGGATAATCTGCACCAGACGGCGCGCTTGCGCCGGGCTTAGCCGCGCGCCGGAGCGCAGGGCGAGATAGCAAAAACCGAGGCTGATGCTATTACTGACCGGTTGCAGGTGGCGCAACTCCTCCGGCTCGCCGATGGCGATCTGCACCGGGTGGCGGCAACTGGTGCCTAAATCCTCATCAAACAGCTGCGGTGCAATCCAGTACTCGACCGCTTTCAGCAGCGGGTGCCCTAAGTGGTAGTGGTCGTGGCTCTCAAGGCGCACCAGTTCGTCACTGAAGGCGACAAGGCGAAACGGCCCGGTGCCAATCTGCGGATGAGCGGGGTGCGCCAGGCGGCTGCCGTAGCTCGCCAGACGGTGCGCCAGCCAGTAATCGGGGCGATGCAACTGAAAGGTAATGCACCACGGATGGGTGAGCGTAATGTGCTCGACGCTGGCAAAAAGCATCCGCAACGCGGGCAACTCAAGCAGGGCGATAAGCTGCCCATGCAACTGCGCGGCGGTGACCGCATCGCCATTGTGCCAGTGCAGGGTAGCGTGAAGGTGAAAGCGCCAGCACAGGCCATCCTCGCTACTCTCCCAGTGGTGCGCCAGGTCGCTTTGTGGTAACGCGCTGCGGCTGATAAAGCGCGTCAGCCCGCTAAAGATCTGCCCGGCCAGGTGCTGCTCCGCGCGGCCCGCGAGAAAGCCCGGCAGCAGAGGTTCCAGCGGGCGGTAGTAAGGAATGCGCAGCGTCGGCGTCTCGTTCTGCCACTGCCCGCCGAGATAGGGGTTGAGCAGCGCGCGCAGATCCGCAGGATCAAGCTCGGCGAGCGCCAGCGCGTTGTGCTGCTGCCCGGCCGTCAGTGCCTGCTCCAGCATCTCGCGCCGCAGCCGCTCGGGCGTCACGCAGAAATGCAGCGCGCCGCGTTTACCGCGTCCGGACTGCGCCTGCCACGTTAACCAGCCGGCGGCCTGCATCTGGCGCAGCAGGGTGCGCATATGGCGTTCGCTGCAATAGCAGCGCAGAGCCAGCTCGCTAATGCTCACCGCCTGATCCTCACCGGCAGAGGGCGACCATAGACGCTGAAACTGATTAAGGCGGTTGAGTAATCTCATAACCCTGAACAATAATTTTTATCTATTCACTATTACTTCCGTATATCCCACGCAATACTGAAACACAACCTAACGGCATCAGAACTGGAGAGTAGATCATGGCGCGTCTGGCCGCTTTTGATATGGACGGCACCCTGCTTATGCCCGACCATCGTTTGGGCGATCAAACGCTGGCGGCGCTGCGACGTTTACATGAACGGGAAATTACGCTGGCCTTCGCCACCGGCCGGCACGCGCTGGAGATGCAGCGCGTTGTGCAGCATATCGGGCTGGATGCTTTTCTCATCACCGGCAACGGCACGCGCATCCACTCCTTAGAGGGCGAACTCCTCCATCGCCAGGATCTCTCCCCGCAGATAGTCGAGCGCGTGCTGCACGGCCGCTGGGAGACCGGTGCTTCGCTGCATGTGTTTAATGATTCCGGCTGGCTGACTGATAAGCCGCTGCCGGAGGCGCTGCAGGCGCATCTCTTCAGCGACTTTAGCTATCAGATTACCGATCTTAAACGCCTGCCAACCAGTGAGGTTGCCAAGATCAGTTTTGTCGGCGATCACGACGATCTCTGCCGTTTGCAGCTGCAACTTGATGAGCAGCTTGGCGCGCAGGCGCATATCTGTTTTGCGGCGATGGATTGTCTGGAGGTTCTGCCGGTCGGCTGTAATAAAGGCGCCGCGCTGGCGGTACTCAGCGCATCGTTAGGGCTGACGCTGCAAGAGTGTATGGCGTTTGGCGATGCAATGAATGACAGAGAGATGTTAGAGAGCGTCGGCTATGGCATGATCATGGGCAACGCCATGCCACAGCTGCGCGCGGCGCTGCCGCATTTACCGGTTATCGGGCACTGCCGTAATCAGGCGGTGTCGCACTTTTTGACACACTGGCTGGACACTCCACATCTTCCTTATTCCCCCGAATGAAAAGATATTGCCAGCGAGCCGGGTCTTGTTAAACCCGGCTTTTTTTATATGCACATCATTCTTCACGCTGCCTCTTTGTTAGCTGCATCTGCTCACCCCAGTCACTTACTAGTGTAAGCTCCCGGGGATTCTCAGATTTGCCGCCTCGACGCATCATGAATTATTTCGTGCAGGTTAAAAGTGAGATCTGCGCGCTCCACGGCTCAATATCGCCAAGGTTCGCCGCCACCCATTGCGGGTTGTAGTAGGTTTCAAGATAGCGCTCGCCGCTGTCGCACAGCAGGGTAACGATCGAGCCATTGCGCCCTTCGTCGCGCATCTGCGCCGCAAGCTGTAGCGCGCCCCACATATTGGTACCGGTGGAGGCACCCACTTTGCGGCCAAGCAGCGTCTCCAGCCACTGCGCGGTGGCAACGCTGGCGGCATCCGGCACGCGCAGCATCTCATCGACCACATCGGCAATAAATGACGGCTCGACGCGTGGGCGGCCAATGCCTTCGATTTTGCTGCCGATCGGGCTGCGCAGCGTGCTGTCGCGCTGTTGCCAGTAATCAAAGAAGACGGAGTTCTCCGGGTCAACCACCACCAGGCGCGTGTCATAACCCTGGCAGCGAATATAGCGGCCAATGGTTGCCGAGGTGCCGCCCGTTCCTGCGCTCATCACAATCGCTTCCGGCACCGGATGCGGCTCATTTTTCATCTGGCGGAAAATGCTGTCGGCAATGTTGTTATTACCGCGCCAGTCCGTTGCGCGCTCGGCGAAGGTGAACTGATCCATATAGTGACCGTTCAGCTCTTTCGCCAGCCGCTCGGATTCGGCGTAGATCTCGCAGGCGCTATCAACAAAGTGGCAGCGGCCGCCGTAAAACTCGATCTGCTCCACTTTGCGTTTCGCCGTGCAGTAAGGCATCACGGCGATAAAGGGCAGCCCGAGCAGGCGCGCAAACCACGCTTCTGAGATGGCGGTTGAGCCGGAGGAGGCTTCAATAATCGTGGTGCCTTCCTTGATCCAGCCGTTGCACAGGCCGTAGAGAAACAGCGAGCGCGCAAGGCGGTGCTTCAGGCTGCCGGTGGGGTGCGTGCTTTCATCTTTTAAATAGAGATTGATACCCGGAAAACCCGTCAGCGTCAGGCGGATAAGGTGGGTATCCGCAGAGCGCTGCGCGTCGGCATTGATTTCATTAATCGCGTATTTGACCCAGCTGTTGTTCATGATGCTGTTCCGTTTGTCATTTTGTGCCCAGTCTAGCGAAAGGTGAAGAAAAAAAGGTTGCCATTTCGCCTTTGCGATAAACTATTTAGAGAAAAATTTTCTAACGGAGCAGGGGATGTTAGATAAAATTGACCGTAAGCTGCTCGCGCTGTTGCAGCAGGATTGTTCGCTCTCTTTGCAGGCGTTGGCTGATGCCGTTAATCTGACCACCACTCCGTGCTGGAAACGGCTGAAAAAACTGGAAGATGACGGTATCTTACTGCGCCGCGTGGCGGTGCTGGATGCGGAAAAACTCGGGCTGGGGCTGACGGCATTTGTGCTGATCAAAACCCAACATCACAGCAGCGACTGGTATAACCGCTTCGTCAGCGAAGTGACACAGCTCCCGGAAGTGCTAGGCTTTTGGCGTATGGCTGGCGAGTACGATTACCTGCTGCGCGTCCAGGTGGCGGATATGAAACGCTACGATGACTTCTATAAGAAGCTGGTCAACAGCGTGCCGGGGCTCTCGGATGTCACCTCCAGCTTCGCCATGGAACAGATAAAATACACCACGGCTTTGCCCATTGAATAACCCTTCCGGCGGTTAACCGACCGTCGGCAATTCACGTTCAGGATGTAACCGCGTGCGATTATTTGCTCAGTTAGGCTGGTATTTTCGTCGGGAGTGGCAGCGCTACCTCGGCGCCGTCGCCTTACTTATCATTATTGCTATCTTGCAGCTGATCCCGCCAAAAGTGGTGGGGATTGTGGTGGATGGCGTCACCCAGAAGCAGTTTACCCATCAGCAGGTGTGGATGTGGGTAGCAGCGCTGGTGGCGATTGCTGTCGTCACTTATCTGCTGCGCTATGTCTGGCGCGTCTGGTTGTTTGGTGCCTCCTATCAACTTGCCGTCGAGCTGCGTGAGGATTTTTACCGCCAGCTCAGCCGCCAGCACCCGGAATTTTACCTGCGCCACCGCACCGGCGATCTAATGGCGCGCGCCACCAATGACGTGGATCGCGTCGTGTTTGCCGCCGGGGAAGGGGTGTTAACGCTGGTCGATTCGCTGGTGATGGGCTGCGTAGTGCTGATCGTGATGGCAACCCAGATCAGCTGGCAGTTAACCCTGCTGTCGTTATTACCGATGCCGATTATGGCGCTGGTGATCAAGCGCTACGGCGATCAGCTGCACAGCCGCTTTAAAGCCGCGCAGGCGGCCTTCTCTGCGTTAAACGATCGCACCCAGGAGAGCATGACCAGCATCCGCATGATCAAAGCCTTTGGTCTGGAAGATCGCCAGTCGGCGCTCTTTGGCAGCGAAGCAGCGGATACCGGCGCGAAAAATATGCGCGTGGCGCGCGTTGATGCGCGCTTTGATCCAACTATCTATATCGCCATCGGCATGGCAAACATGCTGGCGATTGGCGGCGGCAGCTGGATGGTGGTGCACGGCTCCTTGACTCTCGGCGAGCTGACCAGTTTTGCCATGTACCTTGGGCTGATGATCTGGCCGATGCTGGCGCTGGCGTGGATGTTTAACATCGTCGAGCGCGGCAGCGCGGCCTATAGCCGCATCCGCGATATGCTGGCGGAAGCGCCGGTGGTGAACGACGGCACGGAAACCGTGCCCGCCGAACGCGGCACCTTAACGCTCTCAATCCGCGAGTTTCACTATCCGCAAACCGACGGCGCGGCGCTGACCAACGTTAGCGCGACCCTTGAGCCAGGCCAGATGCTCGGCATCTGCGGCCCGACCGGGGCGGGCAAAAGTACGCTGCTGGCGCTGATCCAGCGCCATTTTGATGTCGATGCAGGCGATATCCGCTTCCACGATATTCCGCTCACACAGTTGAAACTGGACAGCTGGCGCGGCCGCCTTGCTGTCGTCAACCAGACGCCATTTCTCTTCTCCGACACCATCGGCAATAACATCGCCCTTGGCAGACCCGGTGCGACGCAGGAGGAGATTGAGCATGTGGCGAAGCTTGCCAGCGTGCATGATGACATTTTGCGCCTACCGCAGGGGTACGACACCGAAGTGGGCGAGCGCGGCGTGATGCTCTCCGGCGGGCAGAAACAGCGTATCTCCATCGCTCGTGCGCTGTTGCTGAATGCCGAAATCCTTATTCTTGATGACGCCCTCTCTGCGGTGGATGGACGCACCGAACACCAGATTTTGCACAACCTGCGCCAGTGGGGCGAAGGGCGCACCGTGATTATCAGCGCGCATCGCCTGTCGGCGCTGACGGAAGCCAGTGAGATTATCGTTATGCAACATGGCCATATCGCCCAGCGCGGCCAACATGAGCAGCTCGCGCTCCAGCCAGGCTGGTATCGCGACATGTACCGGTATCAGCAGCTGGAAGCGGCGCTGGACGACCATCCGCAGGAGGCCCAGGATGCGTAACTTCTCTCGCCAGTGGCCGACGCTGAAACGTCTGCTGGTCTATGGCAAACCGTGGCGCAAGCCGCTGAGCAAAGCAGTGCTGATGCTGTGGGTCGCGGCGATTGCCGAAGTCTCCGGCCCGGCGCTGATCAGCTACTTTATCGATAATATGGTGGCGAAAAGCTACCTGCCGCTCGCGCTGATCGCCGGGCTGGCGGCGGCCTATGTCGGCCTGCAACTGCTGGCGGCAGGGCTGCACTATGCCCAGGCGCTGCTCTTTAACCAGGCGGCGGTCGGCGTGGTGCAACAGCTGCGTACCGATGTGATGGATGCCGCGCTGCGCCAGCCGCTCAGCGCCTTCGACACCCAGCCGGTAGGGCAGATTATCTCGCGCGTAACCAACGACACCGAAGTGATCCGCGATCTCTACGTGACGGTGGTCGCCACCGTGCTGCGCAGCGCGGCGCTGATTGGCGCAATGCTGGTGGCGATGTTCAGCCTCGACTGGCGCATGGCGCTGGTGGCGATGGGCATTTTCCCGGCGGTGATTATCGTAATGCTGATCTATCAGCGTTTCAGCACGCCGATTGTGCGGCGCATGCGCGCCTACCTTGCCGATATCAACGACGGCTTTAACGAAATCATCAACGGCATGAGCGTGATCCAGCAGTTCCGCCAGCAGGCGCGCTTCGGCGAGCGCATGAGTGAAGCCAGCCGCTCGCACTACCTCGCGCGGATGCAAACCCTGCGCCTCGATGGCTTCCTGCTGCGCCCGCTGCTGAGCCTCTTTTCGGCGCTGGTGCTCTGCGGCCTGCTGATGCTGTTTGGCTTCTCGACCGTCGGCACGGTGGAGGTTGGGGTGCTCTACGCCTTTATTAGCTACCTTGGCCGTCTTAACGAGCCGCTGATTGAGCTGACGACCCAGCAGTCGATGCTGCAACAGGCGGTGGTCGCCGGTGAGCGCGTCTTCGAACTGATGGATAGGCCGCGCCAGAACTACGGCGATGACGAGACGCCGCTGCACAGCGGGGCGATCGATATTGAAAACCTCTCCTTCGCCTACCGCGAAGATCAGCTGGTGTTGCAGGATATCTCCCTGCATGTTGAACCGCGCAGCTTTGTCGCGCTGGTCGGCCATACCGGCAGCGGTAAAAGTACGCTCGCCAGCCTGCTGATGGGCTACTACCCGTTAACCCAAGGGGAGATCCGCCTCGACGGTCGCCCGCTTGCCACGCTAGGCCACACCGCGCTGCGCAAAGGCGTCGCGATGGTGCAGCAGGATCCGGTGGTGCTGGCCGACAGCTTCTTTGCCAACGTCACCCTTGGGCGGGATATCAGCGAAGAGCGCGTGTGGAAAGCGCTTGAGATTGTCCAGCTCGCCGATCTGGCACGCACCATGAGTGAAGGGATCTACACTCGCCTTGGCGAGCAGGGGAATAATCTCTCCGTCGGGCAGAAGCAGCTGCTGGCGCTGGCGCGCGTGCTGGTTGATGCCCCGCAGATCCTGATCCTGGATGAAGCGACGGCGAATATCGACTCCGGCACCGAGCAGGCGATCCAGCAGGCGCTGGCGGCGATCCGCGAGAAGACCACGCTGGTGGTGATTGCTCACCGCTTATCGACCATTGTCGAGGCAGAAACCATTCTGGTGCTGCACCGTGGACAAGCGGTTGAGCGCGGTACCCACCAGCAGTTGCTGGCGGCGAAAGGGCGCTACTACCAGATGTACCAGCTGCAATTAGCCGGTGAAGAGCTGGCGGCGAGCACGCGGGAAGAGTCACTCAGCGCCTGATGCACCAAAATTAAGCACCCGCCGCGCGCCTGCGCCTGGTGGTGCAAAAATGTAACGCACTATGCACCGTCATGGTGCGTTTTTCTTTTTTCCGCCGCTTGTGCTTCATCTGCGCGCTTGCGCCGCCCATCACCGCTTCTGGTTTTGTCTCTTTATTGCGCGAAAACGCGCGCCTTCACATTTCTGGCACACCCCTTGCAATACCTTCCTCATGTTGGCTGCGTCCATTTGCGAATGTCGAGTGAGGGGAATCTATGAAGCTGGTAACCGTGGTGATTAAGCCATTCAAACTTGAAGATGTGCGTGAAGCGCTCTCTTCGATTGGTATTCAGGGGCTGACCGTGACGGAAGTAAAAGGGTTTGGCCGTCAGAAGGGGCATGCCGAGCTTTACCGCGGTGCGGAATACAGCGTCAACTTCCTGCCAAAAGTAAAAATCGACGTGGCGATCGCCGACGACCAGCTTGATGAGGTGATCGATATCATCAGCAAAGCGGCCTACACCGGAAAAATTGGCGACGGCAAAATTTTCGTTGCCGAACTCGAACGCGTGATCCGTATTCGTACCGGCGAAGCCGACGAAGCGGCGCTGTAATAGCTGACACACAGTGATAGGGATCGGAAAAATGAGAATGAAAACAGTAAAAGCTACCCTTGCCTCGCTGGCTTTGCTGCCGGGCCTGGCGCTTGCCGCGCCGGCCGTTGCGGATAAAGCCGATAACGGTTTTATGATGATTTGCACCGCGCTGGTGCTGTTTATGTCCATTCCGGGCATCGCGCTCTTTTACGGCGGCCTGATCCGTGGCAAAAACGTGCTCTCGATGCTGACCCAGGTGGCCGTCACCTTCGCGCTGGTCTGCATTCTCTGGGTGGTCTATGGCTACTCGCTGGCCTTCAGTGAAGGCAACAGCTTCTTCGGCAGCTTCAACTGGGTGATGCTGAAAAATATCGCCCTCACCGACGTGATGGGCAGCATTTATCAATACATCCATGTCGCCTTCCAGGGCTCCTTCGCCTGCATCACCGTGGGGCTTATCGTCGGCGCGCTCGCCGAACGTATTCGCTTCTCTGCGGTGCTGATCTTTGTGGTGGTGTGGATGACGCTCTCCTATGTGCCGATTGCGCACATGGTATGGGGCGGCGGTCTGCTGGCAACCCATGGCGCGCTCGACTTTGCGGGTGGTACGGTGGTGCATATTAACGCCGCGATTGCAGGCCTCGTGGGTGCGTATCTGATTGGCAAACGCGTCGGCTTCGGCAAAGAGGCGTTTAAACCGCACAACCTGCCGATGGTCTTTATCGGTACTGCGATCCTCTATGTTGGCTGGTTTGGCTTCAACGCCGGTTCGGCGAGCAGCGCCAACGAAATCGCCGCGCTGGCCTTTGTTAACACCGTGGTCGCCACTGCTGCCGCGATCCTCTCCTGGGTCTTTGGCGAGTGGGCAATGCGCGGCAAGCCTTCGCTGCTCGGTGCCTGCTCCGGTGCGATTGCCGGTCTGGTTGGTATTACCCCGGCGTGTGGTTATGTCGGTGTCGGCGGCGCGCTGATTGTCGGTCTGGTGTGCGGTCTGGCGGGTCTGTGGGGCGTGACGGCGCTGAAACGTATGCTGCGCGTCGATGATCCGTGTGATGTCTTCGGCGTTCACGGCGTGTGCGGCATTATTGGCTGTATCCTGACGGGCATCTTCGCCTCCACCTCCCTCGGCGGCGTAGGCTTCGCCTCCGGCGTCACCATGGGCCACCAGGTGCTGGTGCAGCTGGAGAGTGTGGGCATCACTATCGTCTGGTCTGCGGTGGTCGCCTTTATCGGCTACAAACTGGCGGATATGACGGTTGGCCTGCGCGTACCGGAAGAGCAAGAGCGTGAAGGGCTGGACGTCAACAGCCACGGCGAAAACGCCTACAACGCCTGATAAGTTGAGTATCTCCTGAGCATAAAAAAGCCTCCGCGTGCGGAGGCTTTTCTTTTGGCGATGACACAACCGGCTTAGTTGCGGTTACGCATCACCCCTTCCTGCACGCTGGAGGCCACCAGCACGCCATCCTGGGTATAGAATTCGCCGCGCACAAAGCCGCGCGCGCTGGAGGCGGAGGTGCTCTCCACGCTGTAGAGCAGCCAGTCGTTCATATTGAACGGGCGATGGAACCACATTGAGTGGTCGATAGTCGCCACCTGCATGCCGCGCTCAAGGAAACCAACGCCGTGCGGCTGCAGCGCCACCGGCAGGAAGTTAAAGTCCGAGGCGTAGCCAAGCAGATATTGGTGGATGCGGAAATCTTCATCCAGCACGCCGTTGGCGCGGATCCACACCTGACGCACCGGATCGGCCACATGGCCCTTCAGCGGGTTATGGAACTCCACCGGGCGGATCTCCAGCGGTTTGTCGCTGAGGAACTTCTCCTTCACGCCGGGCGGCAGCAGGTGCGAGAGATCGCGGGCGATCTCCGTTTCCGATTTGAGCGAATCCGGCGCGGGCGCGGCGGGCATCGTTTTTTGATGCTCGTAGCCCGGCTCCGGGGCCTGGAAGGAGGCGGTCATATAGAAAATCGGCTTGCCGTTCTGCACCGCCGCCACGCGGCGGGCGCTAAAGCTGTTGCCGTCGCGCAGCACTTCCACGTCATAAACAATCGGTTTCTGGCTATCGCCGGGGCGCAAAAAGTAGCTGTGGAAAGAGTGCACCAGGCGGTCTGCCGGAACGGTCTCTTTCGCCGCATAGAGCGCCTGCCCGACCACCTGGCCGCCAAAGACCTGGCGCAGACCTAAATCTTCGCTCTGCCCACGGAACAGCCCCTCTTCAATTTTTTCCAGATTCAATAATGCCAGCAGATTAGATAGCGCCTGACTCATACAATTCCTCAAATAAATAGCGGCTGACGTAGCATATATTGCCTGAGTATAACCTGGAAAATGGAGTGGTCCGATGGGTGCAATAATCTGAATGAATGGGTGTTTACAGGAATATATCGGGTATATGTGCCACACTTGTTCAGGTTACGAAGGTTTAGCCACACATCTGGCAGGCGCTGCGCCTGCAGGTGCATTGAAGATAAGGAGAGATCAATGAAACTCGTGCCCATGTTAAGTGGTTTAGCAGTCGCAGTCGCGTTATCGGCGTGCGCCCAAAAAGGCGGCGATATCCCAACGCCGGCACCTAATCCCAATGCGCCGTCCGCCACGAATAAAGCGGCGATTGCTCAGCCAAGCGTGACCGGTACGGTCTGGATCCGTCAGAAAGTGGCGCTGCCGCCGGATGCGGTGTTAACCGTTACCGTTTCTGATGCCACCCAGGCCAACGCGCCGTCGAAAGTGCTGGCGCAGAAAGCGGTACGCACCGATGGGAAACAGCCGCCGTACAGCTATGTCCTGCCGTTTAACCCGGCCGACATCCAGCCGAACGCGCGTATCCTGCTGAGTGCAGCGATCACCGTCGACAACAAGATGGTGTTTATCACCGACTCGGTTAAGCCGGTTATCAACCAGGGCGGCACCAAAGTTGACCTGACGCTGGTTCCGGTTCAGCAGACCGCGGTTCCGCTGCAGCAGAGCGGTGGTACGCCGAACACTGTACCGTCGACCTCACCAACCCAGGTTACCCCGTCTAACGCCACTCCGGCGCCGACCCAGTACTAATCTGCGTGCGTTTTGCTCCTCTCCTGCGGGGGAGGGGCTACTCGTAGCGCCAGCGATACTTGTTCAAATCAATCTCACCGCTTCCCGATACCACCACGCCTTCAGCCAGCAGTGCCTGACGTTGCCTTTGTAAATCCGGCCCGCTTAGCGAAATAACGCCATAACGATTGACCACCCGATGCCACGGCAGCGTGCTGCCCTCCGGTAAGCGCTTTAACACGCCGCCGACCTGGCGTGCCGCGCGCGGCGAACCGGCCAGTTTCGCCACTTCGCCATAGGTGGTGACATAACCCTCCGGAATGGCGGCGACGATTTGCCAAACCCGGCGGGGAAAAGAGTCTTGCGTATCCATCACATGCTCCTGAGCAGAGAAGGGGGCAGAATAAACAGCGATTTACCCGCTGTGAAGGGGCGATTGCGCAAGAAACCAGCATCCGTCAGCCTATGGGTTGCAATTGCCCTGCCGGATGGGGATAATGCGCCAGCGCGTTGGTTATCAACCTTCGCTCTCAATGGGGGCCCTGTTGGTTCTCCCGCAATGCTACTTTGTTCACCAGGTCAGGTCCGGAAGGAAGCAGCCAGGGCAAAGGACGTGTGTGCCGGGATGTAGCTGGCAGGGCCCCCACCCATTTCAGCCGCTGTTACGCAGCGCGCCGCACTACTCCACTTTCAGCAACTTCCACTCCCGCGCCTGGTTTACCGCCTGCATTCGGCTGCTGACCTGCAACTTCTCATACATCTGTTTTAAGTGCCATTTGACCGTCTCCGCCGAAATCCCCAGCACGCGGGCAATCTCCTTGTTCGAGTGACCGCTGGCGATAAGCTCAAGCGTCTGCTGCTCGCGCTCGGTGAGATAGCGCGTCTCTTCTGTCTCATCGTGCCGTCTCGGCGGTAAACCAAACAGCTCCACCGCCTGCTGTCGCAGGGTAGAAGCCTGTTGCCTGAGCGCCTCCGGCGTTGCCTGGCGGGCAAGCAGCTCGTCCAGCAGCCCTACTAATACCGCACCGAGATCGAGCAGGCTGCGCAGTAAACCTCGCTCAAGCGCCTGTTGCAGCGGCGAAGTGAAGACCATACACGCCTGTTGATACGCCCCGGCATGCCAGAGGGCAACGGCCTGCACCAGACGTAAGCGCAGGGCAGAGAGTGCCTCGCCGCGCTGCTGCTGCTCGTCGGCAAGGGTCGCAAAGGCAGCCGCAGCCTGATGAGCATGACCTTCAGCAAGGGCGATGCGGCTTTCGCTGACCCGCCGATAGAAGCCGATCGCCCCGGTTTCAGCGTGTTCACTGTGCAACTGCCGGAGCGCGTCCAGCGTTTCCAGCGCAGGGGAGAGCGCCTCATCACGCAGATGCAGTTCAACCGTTTCCGCCAGCAGCGCCGCCTGCGCGCGCAGCCACTGGCGCTGGCGCGTCAGTTCGCCGCCATAGGTGAGAAGCCGTTTCGCCTCCGCAATCTGACCGTTGAGTGCTGCCTGGCGTGAGAGCACGATAAAGCAGCGGCTCAGCCCTTCCGGCGGGCAAAAGGTCTCGATCATCTCAAGGCGCAGCGCCAGCAGCGCGTCGATATCCTGCCGCTCGTCGCGCTCCCAGGCGACCTCCGCCAGAATCGGTGCCAGCGTTGCGCCGCTGCTGGAGTTGCTGCCGGTTTGCGCCTCGGCGGCCTGTAGCGTCTGCGCCGCCACCCGTTTTGCGTCAGCCAGATTACCCTGGCGTAAATGGGCCTGGGCGATAACAAAGGCGCGCCAGACATCAACAAACAGATTGCGGTTTGCCACCTTCAGCTCCGGCAACCGGCTCTGCACCGCCAGCGCCTGACCCGGCCGGGCATTAACGAGGTGGCAGTAGCTGAGAATGTTGCACACCAGCCCGTCCACCCAGCGATCACCGCAGGGGATCTCCGCCAGCAGCGGCTCCACCAGCGCCACGCTCAGTTCAATATTCTCGGCAAAGGCTTCACAAATCGCCCGCACCACCCGCAGCTTGACCCGCACGCTGTGCGACAGCGCGGCGTCATGCGCCATCGCCTCAATGCCGTCGAGAAGTTCGCGTGAAGCCTGAAAGCGGAAGTGGTGCGCCAGCGCCCAGGCGAGATTGAGCTGCAAATCAATGCGCGACGGATCGGGCGTCAGCGGCAGAAAGTGCATCCAGCGCACCAGCGTGTCGATATCCCCCTCTTCGGCAAGGGACTGCGCGCTGGCTTCGGCATGCCGCGCGCCGCTTTTTCCCGCTGCCAGCGCGTGGCGCACCGCCTCGGCCCAGAGTTGCTGCCCGGCAAACCAGTTGCTGGCGCGCTCATGCAGCTGCCGCATGCGCGCCGGTTCGCTCTGCTGCAAGCGGGCCAGCAGCGCGTCGCGCATCAGGTGGTGGTAGCGAAACCAGCCGCCGTGCTCATCCAGAGCGGTGATAAACAGATTATGGTGCTGGATCCAGCCGAGCATCGCTTCGCCGTCCTCGCGTCCGGTCAGCGCATCGCACAGCGCCGGGGTGAGGCGGTTGAGTATCGCGGTTTGCAGCAGAAAATCGACCACCGCCTCCGGCAGCGGGGTAAAGATCACCTCGTCGAGATAGCGCGCCAGCGTGCGCGAGCCGGAAGGAATCCGCGCCAGAAAGCGTTGCGGATCGTGGTGCCAGTCCGGTGCCAGCGCGGCGATCTTGATCCCGGCCACCCACCCCTCTGTGGCCAGCATCAGCCGCTGAACATCCTGCGCGCCGGGGATCGCCGTGCGCGCGGCATCGCTGAGGTAGTCCTGCGCTTCGGCGAGGGTGAAACGCAGATCTTCGTCGTGCAGTTCGTTGAGCGCATCCTGTAACGCCAGGCGGCTCAGCGCCAGCGGCGGGCGAAAGCGGCTGCCGATAATCAGGTGCAGCGAATCGGGCGCGTGGTTGATAAGCCAGCTTATGCCCTCGTGCAGCGCGGGGTGGCTCAGGGCGTGGTAATCATCAAGGATCAACCACACCGGATGCGGGCAGCGGTGCAGCTGGTTGGTCAGCTCCGCCAGCAACACTGAGAGATCCGGCGTCATATCGCCCTGCAAAAAGGGTTCCAGCGCCTCGCCCCAGCCGCTGTAGAGCGGTTTCAGGGCGGTGACCAGGTAGCGGGCAAACTGCGCCGGATCGTTCTCATCCTCTTCAAGGCTCAGCCAGCCGATGGCGTCACCTTGCTGCTGGCGTTGGCGATACCACTGCGCCAGCAGGGTAGTTTTCCCGGAACCGGCCGCGGCGCAGAGAAGCGTCAGTGCGCCGTCGGCGGCCTCATCCAGCCTTGCCAGCAGGCGGTCACGCTCAAGCAATACGCCCGGCGAGCGGGGCGGGGTTAATTTGGTGAGGATCAGCGGCAGCCGGCGCGTGAAGCGGAAAGGTTCCTCGCGATAGCTGGCCGCAAGCAGAGAGTCTGTTGAGGTCAACGATTTCATACGAGCCTGCCCCTGTTCACGAAAGTCGCTGCTAAGTGTAAGTAACTGACACCCGCCTGTAACCTGCCAGAACTTGACCCTTATCGCATTTATCTCTTTTAGTCCCGCTCTCCCCCCCAATTGGGGGGTTATCCCCCCTTAAGACCCGCTTATAGAGTAACCCCACTTCCGCAACCCCTGCCGGTCGCCGTGCTGGCGCTCGCGGGTATACAACCTGAGGACGGAGCTATGGAGCTGAACACACAACAGCTGTTAAAGGCTTATCGCAAAATGCGTGAAATACGTGAATTCGAGGAGCGCCTGCACACTGAAAACACCAGCGGTGACATTCCCGGATTCATCCACCTGTATACCGGCGAAGAGGCGATTGCCGTCGGTGTCTGCGAGAACTTACAGCAGACGGATTACATCGGCTCCACCCACCGCGGGCACGGCCACTGCATTGCCAAAGGGTGCGACATCCACGCGATGATGGCGGAGATCTTCGGCAAAGATGCCGGTCTCTGCCGCGGCAAGGGCGGCTCGATGCACATTGCCGATCTTTCGAAAGGGATGCTCGGCGCGAACGCCATTGTCGGTGGCGCACCGCCGCTGGTGATTGGCGCGGCGCTGACCGCGAAAACACGCAATAACGGCGGCGTCGCCGTCTCGTTTACCGGCGACGGCGGCTCCAACCAGGGGCTGGTGTTCGAAGCCATCAACATGGCGGTGGTGCTGCAACTGCCCGCCATCTTCGTCTTTGAAAACAACGGTTACGGTGAAGCGACCGGGCATAACTACGCCGTTGGCGGCCGCGATATCGCCGGGCGCGCCGCCGGATTTGGCCTGCCTGCGGTCACCGTTGACGGTACCGATTTCTTTGCCGTTTACAAAGCGACGGCTGAAGCCGTGAAGCGCGCCCGTGAAGGCGGCGGGCCGAGCGTGATTGAGGCAAAAGCGTTTCGCTGGCACGGCCACTTTGAGGGCGATCCGGGGCTTTACCGTGGGGAAGGAGAGATCGAGCGCCTGCGCGCCGATCACGATCCGCTGAAGATTTTCACTAGCAAAACGGTAGAAAAGGTTACGCGCGAGGCGCTGGAGGCGATCGACGCCGAAGTAAAAGCCCAGGTCGACGATGCGGTGATCAAAGCCCGCGCCGCCGGCTACCCGGTGGCGGAAAGCCTGCTGACCGACGTTTACGTCTCTTACTGAGGAGCCCGTCATGACAATCAAAACTTACCGCGAAGCGATCCGCGACGCGCTGGCGCAAGAGATGGCGCGCGACGAAAGCGTGGTGCTGATCGGTGAAGATCTGCGCGGCGGCCACGGCGGCAACGCGCCGGAAGAGGCGAAAGTGGAAGCCTTCGGCGGCGTGCTCGGCGTTACTAAAGGGCTGTGGACCCAGTTTGGCTCGGAACGGGTGATCGATACGCCAATCACTGAATCAGCGATTATCGGCATGGCTGCTGGCGCGGCGGTGACCGGCTTACGCCCGGTGGCGGAACTGATGTTTATGGATTTCTTCGGCGTCAGCCACGATGCGCTCTACAACCAGGCGGCGAAATTTCGCTATATGTTCGGCGGCAAGGCGAAAGCGCCGCTGGTGGTGCGCGGCATGATCGGGGCTGGTTTTTCGGCTGCCGCCCAGCATTCCCAGTCCCCCTACAATATTTTCGCCACCACGCCGGGGCTGAAAGTGGTGGTGCCGTCATCGCCCTATGACGCCAAAGGGCTGCTGATCCAGTCGATTCGCGATGACGATCCGGTGGTCTTCTGCGAACACAAGATGCTCTACGACATGAAAGGCGAGGTGCCGGACGAGAGCTATACCGTGCCGCTGGGCCAGGCCAACTACACCCGTGAAGGGGAGGATGTCACCATTATTGCCCTCTCGGCGATGGTGCATAAAGCCAACCAGGTGGCGGACAAACTGCTGAAAGAGGGCATCTCCGTTGAGGTGGTCGATCCGCGCACCGTCTCGCCGCTGGATGAGGAGGGCATTCTCGAATCCGTTGCTTCTACTGGACGGGTGGTGATTGTCGATGAGTCCGCCGCGCGCTTCGGCTTCGCCCATGATGTGGCGGCGCTGATCGCCTCGCAGGCGTTCCACTTCCTGAAAGCGCCGATCGTGTTAATTACCCCGCCGCACACCCCGGTTCCCTTCTCGCCCGCGCTGGAGAAACTCTGGATCCCTGATGTGGATCGCATTGAGGCCGCCGTTCGACAACTGATGGAGGCGTAACCATGAGCACAATCCGCACGCTGGAGATCCCCAAATGGGGGCTCTCGATGGAAGAGGGGACGCTGGCTCAGTGGCTGATTAAAGAGGGGAGCGCCTTCAGCCAGGGGCAGGATATTTGTGAAATTGAAACCAGCAAGATAACCAACGTGCTGGAAGCGCCGTGGGACGGCGTGCTACGCCGGGTGCTGGCTCAGCCGGGCGATACGCTGCCGGTCGGCGCAGTGCTGGCGCTGGTGGCCGATGAAGCTGTAAGCGACAGTGAACTCGACGCTTTTGCCGCCACGCTTAACAGCGGTGCGCCGCAGCAAGCGGTAGAAAGCGCGCCGTCGCCAGCAGCGACAACCTCGCCTGAACCTTCAGCCCCTGCAGCGGCAAAACCCGCCGCGCAGGATGCGATCCCGGCGGCGCTGCGCGGCGAAACTGATGAGACGCAGGTTAATGCCACCTCGCATGCCCTGCGTCTGGCGAAAAAGCAGGGCATCGATCTGAGTAAGGTGAGCGGCTCTGGTCGCGAAGGGCGCATCTCCGTCGCCGATTTGCAGGCAGCCATTACCGCGGGCGGCGGTAGCGCCGAGTTGCAGGCGCGCGCGGCGGTGAAGGCAAAACCGCGCCACACCACGCAGGATGATAGCCAGATCCCGGCAACCCCCATCGCGCGCCGTCTGGCAAGCCAGTTGGGCATCAATCTGCACGACTGCCGCCGCTCGGGATCCGCCGGGCGCGTCAGCCGGGCCGATGTGGAAGCATTAGCCGCGCTGCGCGGTAGCGGTGAGAAGAGCGTTTCCCCAACAGCAGAAGCGGTTGAGGAGCGCGCGGCGTACGAGAGCCAGCCGCTCTCCGCCATGCGGCGCACTATCGCCAGCCGTTTGCAGGAGTCCAAGCGCAACGCACCCCATTTTCGTCTCGTCAGCGAGGTCGATCTGACGCGTATTCAGGCGCTGCGCCGGGAAGTGAACAGCGCGCTGCCGTCGCTCAAAGTGACGCTCAACGATCTGCTGGTGAAAGCCTGTGCCCAGGCGCTGATGAGCGTGCCGGAGATGAACGTGCAGTATGACGAGGCGTCGCAGACTATTCGCCGTTTTCACACCGCTGATATTGCCATCGCTGTGGCGCTGCCCGGTGGGCTTTATACGCCAATTCTGCGCGAGGCGAACCGCAAAACGGTGGGAGCCATCTCCCGGCAACTCCATGAACTGGTGACGCGCACCAAAGCGGGCACGCTGAAAGCAGAGGATTTTCAGGGCGGCACCTTCTGCATCTCCAATCTCGGCATGTTCGGCATTCGGCAGTTCGACGCCATTATCAACCCACCCCAGTGCGCGATTCTGGCGGTGGGGGCGGCGGAATCCCGCGCGGTGGTGCATGAAGGGCAGATCGTGGCGCGCGAGCGGCTGACGCTCTCGCTGTCGTGCGATCACCGGGTGATTGATGGCGCGGTCGGCGCGACCTTTATGCAGCATCTGCAACGCGCTATCGAAACGCCTTCTTTGATGCTGGTTGAGGAGGCGCGCGGTGAATAACAGCTTTGATGTGCTGATTATCGGCGGCGGGCCGGGCGGCTACGTCGCCGCCATCCGCGCCGGGCAGTTAGGCTTGCGCACCGCACTGGTGGAGAAGAGGCATCTTGGCGGCATCTGCCTTAACTGGGGCTGCATTCCGACCAAAGCGATGCTGCACGGCGCTGAGGTCGGGCATGCCATGCGCCACGCCGATCAACTGGGGTTTAGCGTCGGTGAGATCGCTTTTGAGATCCGCCGTCTGGTGGAGTACAGCCGCTCGGTGTCGCAGCGGCTGACCGACGGCGTCGCTTTCCTGCTGAAAAAGCACAATGTCACGGTGATCAATGGCGAAGGCCGCCTGCTGGAGAAGGGGCGGGTGGCGGTGCGCGGTATCGACGGCGGCGAGCAGGAGTACCGCGCCGATCACATCATTCTGGCGACCGGCGCGCGTCCGCGTGCGTTGCCGGGCATCGAGGCGGATAAAAGCCACATCTGGACTTACTTCGAAGCACTCAACCCCGCCGCGCTGCCGCGCTCGCTGCTGGTGATCGGCTCCGGTGCCATCGGTGCGGAGTTCGCCAGTCTCTATAACGATCTCGGCTGTAAGGTGACGCTGGTGGAGCTGGCAGATCAGATCCTGCCGCTGGAGGATCGCGATGTCTCGGCGCTGGTGCAGCAGCAGTTTGCGAAGCGCGGAATGCAGATCTTCACCGGGGCGCAGATCCGCTCGGCGACGGTCAACGGCGATCGCGTCAGTTGCCTGCTGAAAACCGCCGACGGCGAGCAGACGCTGGAGGTGGATCGCGTGCTCTGCGCCGCCGGTATTCAGCCGAATATCGAAAACCTTGGCCTTGAAGCGCTGGGCGTTGAGATGGCGCGCGGCTTTATTCAGGTCGACGATCGTGGTCGCACTAATGTTTTCGGCCTCTACGCCATCGGCGATGTCGCGGGCGCACCGTGCCTTGCGCACAAAGCGAGCTATGAGGGTGTGCGCTGCGTTGAGGCGCTCGCCGGGTTGCCCGTTGCGGCACCCGTCAGCCCCGATTTTATCCCCCGCTGCACCTACACCCGGCCGCAGGTTGCCAGCCTCGGTTTAACCGAAGCGCGCGCGCGTGCCAGCGGGCGCGAGATCCGCGTCGGCGTCTTCCCCTACCAGGCCAACGGCAAAGCGCTGGCCCTTGGCGAACCGCAGGGCTTTGTCAAAACCCTGTTTGATGCGCAGAGCGGCGAGTTATTGGGCGCGCATATGGTGGGCAGCGACGTGACGGAGCAGATTCAGGGATTTGGCATTGCCCATACGCTGGAGGCGACGGAGGAGAGCCTGCACCAGGCGATCTTTGCCCATCCGACCCTTTCTGAAGCGATGCATGAAGCGATCCTCGCCGCCGACGGGCGCGCGCTGCACCAATGAATAGGTAGTGAAGTTTGCCGCGGCAGCCTGTTGCGGCGTAGTTGTAAATCAAACCATAAGAGAGAAAGCATGACGATTGATAATAAAGTGGCGTTGATAACCGGCGCAGGCCAGGGAATTGGACGTGGGATTGCGCTTCGCCTTGCGAAAGAGGGGGCGTCGCTGATGCTGGTGGATATGAACGCCGCCAACCTTGAAGCCGTGGCAAAAGAGGTGCAGGCGCTGGGTCGTAAAGTGGCGACCTTTGTTGCGGATATTTCACAGCGCGACCAAGTCTATGCGGCGATCGATCACGCGGAAGAGGCGCTGGGCGGCTTTGACATTATCGTCAATAACGCCGGTATCGCGCAGGTGCAGCCGCTTGCCGATGTCACCCCGGAAGAGGTGGATCGCATTATGCGCATCAACGTGCAGGGGACATTGTGGGGCATTCAGGCGGCGGCGAAGAAGTTTATCGACCGTCAGCAGAAGGGGAAGATCATCAACGCCTGCTCGATTGCCGGACATGATGGTTTCGCGCTGTTGGGCGTCTACTCGGCGACCAAATTCGCCGTTCGCGCCTTAACCCAGACGGCGGCAAAAGAGTATGCCAGCCGCGGCATCACCGTTAATGCTTACTGCCCGGGGATTGTCGGCACCGGCATGTGGGAGGAGATTGACCGCCGCTTCTCCGATATCACCGGCGCGCCGCTGGGTGAAACCTACAAGAAATATGTCGAAGGCATTGCGCTGGGCCGCGCGGAGACGCCGGAAGATGTGGCCGGGCTGGTGGCCTACCTCGCCGGGCCGGATTCCGACTATGTCACCGGTCAGGCGATCCTGATTGATGGCGGGCTGGTCTACCGTTAAGGCGGGCGATTGACGCTTTCGTCTGACGAAGGCGTCATTTTCCGTTGGGCGTTACTGGAAAGTGCAGGGGATAACAATGTGCTCTTGCGTACGCGTTCCATGCAGCATCTCCAGCAGCAGCTGCGAGGCTTTCAGCCCCGCCTGCTGATAGCCCATTTTGACGCTCAGTACATCGGGTTGCAGGAAGGTCATCAGCGGCGTGCTGCCGATACTGCCGACTTTAATCTTCCACCCCTGCTGCTGAATGTATTTAATCGCGCCCATGGCGATGGTGTCAGAGGCGCAAATCAGCGCGCCGCTCTCGGCGGTAAGCAGCTCTTTCGCCAGGTCGTAACCGCTCTGATAGCTGAGATCGCCGAGCGCCGCGTGCGGCGTCATGCCAAACGCTGCACAACGCTCAAGGTAGGTTTGATAGCGGATATTCCCGGTGGTCGGATCGTTAGTGGTGACCCCGATATAGGAGACGCTGCGGTGGCCCGCGTCGCGCATCTTCTCCATCAGCACATTGACCGCGCCGACGTTATCGTAGACCACCGACGCTACCTCCGGCAGGGCGCTGGAGATAAGCACCAGCTTATCTTTCCACCCTTTTACCAGGTTCTTATCGACGCCGGAAAAACCAAACAGAATCACCCCTTCGACATTGCGCTGCGCCAGCACGTTAAGGTGGGAGGCAAGCAGGGTAGGGTCGAGCAGGCTCTCCATTAAAATCGCATCGTACTCATGCTGATAGATCTGCGGCAGGATGGCGCGAATGGCCTGATTTTCCGAGGCGGAATCGAGACGCGTGACGATCACACCGATGATCTTTTCCCGCTGCGAGCGCAGCGCCTGGGCGGCTTTCGACGGGGTGTAACCCTGCTCTTTGATAATCGCTTCAACGCGTTCACGGGTCGCTTTCTTCACTTTATCGCTGTTGTTAATTACCAGCGAGACCGTGGACTTTCCGACGCCGCACAGTTTGGCGATGTCGTTTAACGTTAGCTTTTTATCACTCATTCCCGCACGGGCCTCCTGAAGATCGGACCCGGCGATACTAGCATTAATGAATCCCCTAAGGCACCTCTCTGTGCCGCTGCGCTTCACCATTTATTTTGTGATCGCCTGCTAAAATTGGAACGTTCCAACTAGGCGGATGGATAGGTTGCCGCTATGGTCTTTATCGCTCGGTTTAGAGTAAGAGTTTTTGCGAAAAGCTGTAATAACAACAGCTCACTCATCAAAACCTGCTGGAAGAGAAAAGATGGCGATAAAAAGTAACCCCCAGGATATTGATAAACTTATTGAATTGGTTGGCGGCAGAGAGAACGTCGCTACCGTCAGTCACTGTATTACCCGTTTACGTTTTGTGCTTAACGATCCGAAAAAAGCCAAACCCGCCGAGATTGAAAAACTGCCGATGGTGAAGGGCTGCTTTACCAACGCCGGGCAGTTTCAGGTGGTGATTGGCACCGATGTCGGCGACTGGTATCAACTGCTGTTGCAACATACGCAGGTGAGCGGCACCGACAAAGAGAGCGCCAAGCGTGTGGCGCGGCAAAATATGAAGTGGCATGAGAGCCTCATTTCCCACTTTGCGGAGATCTTCTTTCCGCTGCTGCCAGCGCTGATTAGCGGCGGTCTGATTCTTGGTTTCCGCAACCTGATTGGCGATCTGCCGCTGTTCAACGACGCGCCGCTCACCGAAGCGTCGCCGGTGTGGAAAAGCATCTACGACTTCTTATGGCTGATTGGCGAGGCGATCTTCTTCTACATTCCGGTCGGTATCTGCTGGTCGGTGGTGAAGAAGATGGGCGGCACGCCGATCCTCGGTATCGTGCTGGGGATTACGCTGGTCTCTCCGCAGCTGATGAACGCCTATCTGCTCGGGCAGCAGATGCCGGAAGTGTGGAACTTTGGCTGGTTCTCCATCGATAAAGTGGGCTACCAGTCGCAGGTTATTCCGTCGATTCTGGCTGGCCTGACGCTGGCGTGGATTGAGCTGAAGCTTAAACGCATCGTGCCGGATTACCTGACGCTGGTGGTGGTGCCGGTGCTCTCGCTGCTGATTGCCGTATTCCTCGCGCATACCATCATCGGGCCGTTCGGCCGTGTGGTCGGTAACGGCATCGCCTGGGGCGTCAGCCATCTGATGACCGGGCCGTTTGCGCCGATTGGCTCCGCGCTGTTTGGCTTCCTCTATGCGCCGCTGGTGATCACCGGTGTGCACCAGACAACGCTGGCGGTCGACCTGCAGCTGATCCAGAACCTTGGCGGCACGCCGGTCTGGCCGATTATCGCCCTCTCCAACATTGCACAGGGTTCCGCAGTCGTCGGCATTATCCTGGTGAGCAAGAAGGTTAATGAACGGGAGATCTCCGTGCCCGCCGCCATTTCCGCTTATCTCGGCGTGACGGAGCCGGCAATGTACGGCATCAACATGAAGTATCGCTTCCCGATGCTCTGCGGCATGGTCGGCGGTGCCTGCGCCGGGCTGATCTGCGGGCTGACCGGCGTGATGGCGAACGGTATTGGCGTCGGCGGCTTACCGGCCATCCTCTCGGTGAAAACCCAGTACTGGGCGATTTATGGTCTGGCGATGCTGGTGGCGATTGTGATCCCGCTCGTGCTGACCACGGTTATCTATAAACGTAAGCAGGCAGCGGGCAAGCTGCTGGTGGTGTGAAAAAGGGATCGACGCAATGAACAAACGTAATGTTCCGTGGTGGCAAAACGGCGTGATTTACCAGATCTACCCGCGCAGTTTTCAGGACAGTACCGGCAATGGCCTCGGCGATCTTCAGGGCATTGTGCGTCGCCTTGATTATCTCCAGTGGCTCGGGGTGAGCGCCATCTGGCTGACGCCGGTTTACCTCTCGCCGCAGGTGGATAACGGCTATGACGTGGCGGATTACTACGCCATCGATCCGCTGTTTGGCACCATGGCGGATTTTGAGGCGCTGGTCGACGCCGCCCATCAGCGCGGCATCAAGGTGGTGATGGATATGGTGTTTAACCATACCTCCACGGAGCATGCGTGGTTCAAAGCTGCCGCCAGCGACCGTAACAGCCCGTGGCGCAACTTCTATATCTGGCGCGACGGCAAAGAGGGGCGGTTGCCCAATAACTGGCACTCCAAGTTTGGCGGCAGCGCCTGGTGCTGGCATGAGGAGACGCAGCAGTACTATCTGCACTCCTTCTCTGCCCAGCAGGCGGATCTCAACTGGGAGAACCCGGAAGTGCGCAACGCCCTGAAAGCGGTCTGCCACTTCTGGGCGGATAAGGGCGTGGACGGGCTGCGGCTCGATGTCATCAACCTGGTCTCCAAGCACCCCGATTTGCCGGATGATGATGAGGGCGACGGACGCCGTTTCTACACCGACGGCCCGGCGATTCACGACTTTCTCGAAGAGATGAGCCGCGATGTCTTTCAGCCGCGCGGGCTGATGACGGTGGGCGAAATGTCCTCCACCCGGCTTGAGCACTGCCAGCGCTATGCGCGGCTGGATGGCAAAGAGCTGTCGATGACCTTCAACTTTCACCACCTGAAAGTCGACTATCCGCAGGGAGAGAAGTGGCGGCTTGCGCCGCCGGATCGCGTTGCCCTGAAGCGGATCTTCGCCGAATGGCAGCGCGGAATGCACAAACTGGCGTGGAACGCGCTCTTCTGGTGTAACCACGATCAGCCGCGCATCGTGTCCCGGCTGGGGGATGATGGGGCGCTGCGCACCGTTTCGGCGAAAATGCTGGCGATGGTGCTGCACGGCATGCAGGGGACGCCCTATATCTACCAGGGTGAAGAGATTGGCATGACCAATCCGCACTTCAGCCGCATCGATCAGTACCGCGATGTCGAAAGCCTGAATATGTTCAAAATCCTGCGCCTGCATCAGGATGAAAAGGATGTGCTGGCGGTGCTGGCGCACAAATCCCGCGATAACGGCAGAACGCCGGTGCAGTGGGATGACAGCGATAACGCCGGTTTTACCGACGGCGAAAGCTGGATTGATGTGGCGGATAACTACCGACAAATCAACGTGGTCGGTGAGATGGCGGATAGCGATTCGGTGCTGCATACCTACCGGGAGCTGATCGCGCTGCGCAAAAAACTGCCGGTGCTTACCTTTGGCGACTATCAGGATCTCGACCCTGATTCGCCGACGTGCTGGTGCTACCAGCGGCACGATGAGGCGCAAACCCTGCGGGTGATTGCCAACCTCAGCGGCGAGCCGCTGGCGCTGAATGAGGCGTGTTTGCCCAATGAGGCGGGCTGGCGTCTGCTCTACGGCAACTACGCGGACGGCGCGCAATTGCCCGCCACCGGCACGCTCAGACCTTATGAGTGCGGCTGGTGGCTGCGGGAGTAGGTAAGCCGCTTCATTTCCCGGCGGGGGTGTAGCGCAGATACCCGGCAACGCCGCTGTTATCGCCCCCATCCGACGGGTGATTGACCCCTTCGGAGACCGGGATTTCGGCAAAATCGAACGGCGATACGCCTTCAATGCAGGCCGCGTTAACGCCATATTGATCGGGGTTAGAGCGGCGCTGGTGGAAGGTGTAGATGCCGCACACCGAGCAGAAGAAGTGGACGGCGACGCCGGTGTTAAAGCGGTACTCGGTAAGCTTCTCTCTGCCCTGAATAATATCAATGCCAGACAGTGGCGCGGTGACCGCCACCGCGCCGCGCATCCGGCAGTAGGAACAGTTGCAGCGCCGCGCGTTGTTAAAGCCGTCGAGCAGCGTCACGTTAAACACCACCGCACCGCAGTGGCACTGCGCCCGTTTTTTCTCACTCATCTCACTTCTCCAGCCTGGAACGGTACTTTCAACCATAGCCTTTTTTGGGGATACCGGAAGCGTCGCGCAAGCGTGTAGAATCCCTGCACTTATCGCCCTGAGGCTCAGCACTATGCGCAATCCCTTCATTTTATTAACCCTCCTTGTTTCGACATCCGGTATGGCCGCCACGCTACACTCCGGCATTTATGAAGCGTTACAGCTTGCGGTTTCGCCGCAGGGCAAGATCAGCGGTTACTACAGCGAAACCCTCGGTGTTGGCGTAACGCGCACCTGCGCCTTTGCGCTGGCGGGAGAGGTGTCGGCACAGGGCGATGCGAAAATCGCCTCCTGGTCTTCGGCAGTGCTGCCGGGGCACCTTGCGGCAACAGCCGACGGTGTGACGCTCACCGTGCCCGGCGGGCAGTCCCATGACGGCTGCGTCAATGCCATGCTGCCGCTGATTAATGATGGTCTGGGGTTGAGTAAAACCCGCGATACCGACTGGCAGTCGATGGCGCAGGTGCGCGCCGAGCGGCTCTACTTCTATCGCCAGCCTGAAGAGAAGACGCGGCGAAAAGCGTGGATCGTGCAGGATGATGTGGTCGGCGTGCTGCAAACCCAGGGGGAGTGGACGCAGGTCGAGTATGTGAGTGACGAGGGTAAAAGTACTACCGGCTGGGTGAAAAGCGAGGCGCTCGCCCCGCTGACGCCGCCCGCTTCCTGATGCTTACACCACGCTACGCTTAAACGACGGGGCCGCCGGATTGAGCGCGTGCCACAGCGGTTTTATGCGCAGTAGCGCATCCTCAAGCACTTCTGGCTCCAGCGCGAAGGGGATGCGCAGGTTGCGCTCAAACGCGCCGTCGAGGCCGAAACGCGTCCCGGCACCGAGATGAATGCCCTCGGTTTCGGCGCGCGCGGCAAAGGCCGTCGCCAGACGGTCTGGCAGCTCGACCCAGTAAGACAACCCGCCCTCCGGCGGCTGAAAATGCCACGCGGGAAAGAGATCCGCCATGAGTTCGCCGCAGCGGTCGCGGCGTGCTTTCAGCATCGCTCTGCGCGCCGGCAGAAAATCGCTTTCGTTAGCCATAAGCCACTGCGTTGCCAGCTGTTCCAGCAGCGGTGAGCCAAGCTCCAGCGAGTCGCGCGTCTGCGCCAGGTGGGCGATGGTTCGCGCAGAGGCGCGGATCCATCCGAGTCGTAAACCGCCCCAGAAGGTTTTCCCCGCCGAGCCGAGCGTGATCACCGAGTCATGTTTATCAAACGCGGCAAGCGGCGGCGGCGGGGCGTTTTCGTACCAGAGATCAACCATCGTCTCATCCACCACCAGCGTAGTACGCGTGCGGGCCGCAATAGCGGCGATCGCTTCCCGCGTCGCGCTGTCCATGCAGCGCCCGGTCGGATTGTGATAATCGGGCATCAGGTAGGCAAGGCGCGGCGCGGTCTGCGCCAGCGTGGCGGCAAAACCGTCGGTGTCCCAGCCGCGCTGCGGCAAAGAGACGCCAACCGGCCTGCATGACGCCCCCTGAATAGCCGCAATCGCCAGCGGGTAGGTGGGGTGATCGACCACCACGCGATCGCCAGGCCCGGTCAGCATACGCAACACCAGCGCCAGCCCGCTCAGCGCGCCATTGACGACCATCACTTCATCGGCATGGGTCGGTAAACCGCGCGCGGTATAGCGTGCGGCAATCGCTTCGCGCAGCGCCAGCACGCCGAGCTGACCATAGCCGGTGCGCGAAAGATAAGGCGTTATCGCCGTTAAGGCGTGGCTGTAGGCCTGGTGAATTTCTGGCCCGGCACTGAGGGCGGCGGTGGAGAGATCGAGCGCTGCGCCTGCGGTGCTGCGCGTCGGTATCGCGCGGTTATCGGGCAGGATCACCCGCGAGCCGCTGCCGTGGCGGCTCTCCAGGTAGCCCTCTTCGCGCAGGTGCGCCAGCGCGCTGGCAATCGTCGTGCGGCTCACCGAGAGCGTGGTTGCCAGCTCCCGCTCGCCGGGCAGACGGGTATCCAGCGCCAGCCGTCCATCAAGGATCAACAGGCGCAGCGCATCGGCAAGCTGACGCCAGAGCGGGGTGCGGGACGAGGGTTGTTGCCAGTGACCTAACAGGCGCAGCAACGACTGGCTACCAAAGCGACGGGATGACATAAGCAGTCCACTATCTGAAAACTGGACATTAATCATAAGTCCATTTCCGGGGAAGATGGAAGCCTGTCCAAGCGGAGAAGATCTATGCTGCGTCGATTACTGCAACTCTATTTCGGGTTATCCCTTTACGGCCTCTCTACCGCCATGTTTGTGCGCGCCGATCTTGGCGCCGATCCGTGGAATGTCTTTCACCTGGGCGTGGCGAAACTGCTGGCGCTGGATATCGGCACGGTAATGATCGCCACCGGCGCGCTGGTGCTGCTGCTGTGGATCCCGCTGCGCCAGCGCCCTGGGCTTGGCACCATCAGTAATGTGATGGTGATAGGGCTGGCGGCCGATGCCGCGCTGGCGATGATCCCAACGCTGGATCAGCTGCTACCGCGCAGCGCGCTGCTCGCCAGTGCCATTGTGGTTAATGCTATCGCCACCGCGATGTATATCGGTGCCGGGTTCGGCTCCGGGCCGCGCGATGGGCTGATGACCGGAGTGCATGCGCGCACCGGCTGGTCGGTGCGCAGCATCCGTACCGTGATTGAGTTGTCGGTGCTGCTGATTGGCTGGCTTTTGGGCGGCACGCTCGGCGTCGGCACGGTGCTCTATGCGCTGACCATCGGCCCGCTGATCCAGCTCTGCCTGCCGTGGTTTCGCTTCGCACCGCGCCCCGCTCCCGTTGCAGAAGTAAAACCGGTCGCCTAGCCATTTTTGTCAGGTTTACAGGCAGATAAAGTTAAGGGATGCTGAGTTATCACAGGCCGACGCTTTCGGCCTGAAGGGAGAGAGCCTATGACCACACCCATTCTGGAGACCGAAAGATTACGCCTGCTACCGCTGGTATCTGCCGATGCTGAGCAGATCCAGCGCATTTTTCCGCGCTGGGAGATCGTGCGTTACCTGATTGCCAGCGTGCCGTGGCCCTACCCGGAAGGGGCAGCGCAGCACTATGTTGATAACGTCGCGCTGGCGGCGAGCCGCGCCGGTGAAGGCTGGTTCTGGACGCTGCGCCGTAAAGAGGATGAGCGCGAGTTAATGGGCGTTATCTGCCTGATGAACACGCCGGATAACAACCGCGGTTTCTGGCTGGCACCGGAGTGGCAAGGGAAGGGCTATATGCGCGAAGCATGCCACGCGGTGACCGATTACTGGTTCAATGGCCTGAACCGCGAGGTGCTGCGCGCGCCAAAAGCGGTGGCTAACGAGCGGTCGAGAAAGATCTCACACAGCAGCGGTATGCGGCTGGTTCGCCGCCAGCCAGGCCACTATGTGGCGGGCGAGTTAGAGACCGAGTTGTGGGAGATCACCCGCGATGACTGGAACCGCCTGTACGGCTGATGCCCGCGCCGACAGCCCGCCTGGGCTGTCATTTAATTATCTCTTCTAAGTAATTTCTCACCCATATATTAAAATTGTCATAATATTGAAATATTAATTTAATATTTATGTCATCTTTCTCGTGCAAATTATTTATGGGGTATTTCGGCTTGTTATATTTCTGAAATATATTTGTGGATCGACCACCTAAGTTCGTGTATTAATTAGCGTGTTTATTCACACCAGAAGGGATAATCATGACCAGCGCTGTATTAAACGTAAGAATTGATGAAGCGTTAAAAGAGAAACTTCGCCATTATGCTGAAGTCAACAATGAGAATTTAGGTTCGGCGACCCAAAAGCTTCTCCTGCTGGCGTTTGAGGCAGTGGAAGAGGAGAGCGTATCAGAGGAAGAGGTCGACAGCCAGCACACGGAAGAAGAGAGCGCAACGCCACTTACAACCAAAGAAATCAAAGCACTACGCAAACTTCTGAAGAAGAGAAAATGAACCAACAACTGCTTTCCATCGCCCACAGTTACCGTGAAGCGTGCGAGCTGCTGCGCTCAGGGTTCGTTAAACAAGTTCGTCTGGACTGGAATATTGGCACAGATGAGTTCTTTCGCATTGCATCGGACTGGTGTGACGCTGGCGCTAAAATTAAAAAAGAAGGGAATAGCTTTATTATTTCGCTGAAAGGATTCCCCATTCCCCGCCAGCAGTAACACACTTGTCATGAAACCATCATTTTAATTGCAAATAAAAGTGTGATGATGGTTCAAATAATAACAGCAACCATCTCAATAAAGCATTAAGGATGATGTTTACGGCGAGCCGTTTGTGGCTCGTCGTTATTTCTTTTTGCTTCCCGTCACCGCGCGCAGGCAACGGGCGATGAAGCGGGTATACTGCCTAAAATTCGCAGTGGCCCGGAAGCTTATGAAAACCATCACTCTCTATGATGTCGCCCGCCATGCCGGCGTCTCTTACCAGACCGTCTCCCGCGTGATCAACGATGCGGCCCATGTCTCTGCGCGTACCCGTGAAAAGGTGCAGGCGGCGATGGCGGCGCTGCACTATGTACCCAACCGCGGCGCGCAGCAACTGGCGGGGAAACGCAGCAAAACCCTTGGCTTAGTGACCACCGATCTGGCACTGCATGCGCCATCGCAAATTGCTTCGGCGGTCAAGAGCCGCGCCGGGCAGGCGGGAGCCAGCGTGATGATCTCAATGGTTGAACAGCACGATGCACAAAGCTGTGCGGCGGCATTGCAGGAGCTGCTGGCGCAACGGGTTGAAGGGGTGCTGATTAACGTCCCCCTCGACGATGCGCTGGCGCAGCAGCTGGCGGCGCAGGCCGCACCGGTGCCGGTGCTGTTTCTTGATGTCAGCGACACGGCGTCGGTCAACAGCCTGGTGTTTGACGCTCTTCAGGGCGCGCGCCTTGGGGTTGAACACCTGCGCGCACTGGGTCATGAGCGAATTGCGCTGCTCGGCGGGCCGGAGAGCTCGGTTTCGGCACGCGCCCGCTTTAGCGGCTGGCTGGCGGCGCTGGAGGAAGCAAAGCTGGCTCCCTTCGCCTGCGCGCACGGTGACTGGAGCGCGGCCTCCGGTTTTGAAAAGGCGCAGCGCTTACTCGCCGGGCCGCAACTGCCGCAGGCGGTGCTGGTGGCAAACGATCAGATGGCGCTTGGCGTACTGCGCGCCTGCGCGGCAAAAGGCATTGCCGTCCCGGAGCAGATCTCGGTGGTCGGTTATGACGATACCGACGACAGCGCCTGGTTTTCGCCGCCGCTTACCACCGTGCGTCAGGCCTTCAAAGAGGCGGGCGCGCGCAGCGTGGAGTGGCTGCTGAATAGCCAGACGCAGGGCGAAGATCTTTGCCGGATGCGCCTGCCGGTCAGCCTGGTCGAGCGCCACTCCAGCGCGCCGCTGTCACAGCAAAAAGAGAGCGGTGAAGCGCTGGCCCGGCGCCTGCAACAGCTGGCGGAGCAGGTGGCTTTACTCCATCGCCGCTAAGCTTTTGTGATCCTCTTCGCTTTCAGCCGCTCTGCGCCTTTACCTATGGCCCGGTTTGCGCCATTGTGCTGAAAATTGTGAGCGCTTCGCAAAAGAGGTTGTTATGCCATCCACCCTTGCATCATTATTCTCCCGCCGCGACTGGGAAAACCCGGTTGTTACCCAGTGGCATCGCCTGGCGGCGCATGCTCCAATGCGCAGCTGGCGCGATGAAGCCGCCGCGCGCGATGAAGCGGACTCCACAGCGCATCGCTCGTTGAATGGGATCTGGCAGTTTAGTTTTTTCGCCTCACCGGAAGCGGTGCCTGAGCAGTGGCTGGAGCAGGATTGCGCCGATGCTGTGGCAATGCCGGTGCCCTCCAACTGGCAGATGCAGGGCTTCGATACGCCAATCTATACCAATGTGACCTATCCGATCCCCGTTAACCCACCGTTTGTTCCGCAGCAGAATCCAACCGGTTGTTACTCGCTCACATTTAACGTGGAGGCAGAGGCAATCGCCGAGGGGCAGACGCGGATTGTGTTTGACGGCGTTAATTCAGCTTTTCATCTCTGGTGCAACGGGCAGTGGGTTGGTTACTCGCAGGATAGCCGCCTGCCAGCGGAGTTCGATCTTAGCGCGGTGCTGCGCGCAGGCGAAAACCGCCTGGCGGTGATGGTGCTGCGCTGGTGCGACGGCAGCTATCTCGAAGATCAGGATATGTGGCGCATGAGCGGCATCTTCCGCGACGTCTCGCTGCAACATAAACCGGCGCTGCACATTGCTGATTACCACTACACCACTGCGCTCAACGCGGAGTTTACCCGCGCAAGCGTGCAGGTGACGGTGGAACTGGCCGGGGAGTTTGCCGGATCGCGCGTGACGGCGGTACTGTGGCGCAATGGCGAAAAGATTGCCTCTGGCGAAGAGACGCCCGGCAGCGCGGTGGTCGATGAGCGCGGCAACTGGGCGGAGCGCCTGAGCCTGACGCTGCCGGTTGAGTCGCCGCTGCTCTGGAGCGCCGAGACGCCGAACCTCTATCGCCTGACGCTGACCCTTTACGATGCGCAGGGCAGTTGTGTCGAAGCCGAAGCTTGCGATGTCGGCTTCCGCCACGTCGAGATCCACCAGGGTTTATTGAAACTTAACGGCCAGCCGCTGCTGATCCGCGGCGTTAACCGCCACGAGCACCACCCGGAGCGCGGCCAGGCGGTGGATGAAGCGACCATGCGGCGCGATATTGAGCTGATGAAACAGCACAACTTTAACGCCGTGCGCTGCTCCCATTACCCTAATCATCCGCTCTGGTATCGCCTCTGCGATCGCTACGGTCTCTACGTGGTGGATGAAGCCAATATTGAAACGCATGGCATGGTGCCGATGAGCCGCCTGGCGGATGATCCGCGCTGGCTGCCAGCGATGAGCGAGCGCGTGACGCGCATGGTGCAGCGCGATCGCAACCATCCGTCGATCATCATCTGGTCGCTGGGCAATGAGTCCGGGCATGGCGCGAATCACGATGCGCTGTACCGCTGGCTGAAGAGCACCGATCCAACGCGCCCGGTGCAGTACGAAGGGGGCGGGGCGAACAGCGCGGCGACGGATATCATCTGCCCGATGTATTCCCGCGTCGACCAGGATCAGCCCTTCCCGGCCGTACCAAAATGGTCGATCAAAAAGTGGATCGGCATGCCCGATGAGACCCGGCCGCTGATCCTCTGTGAATATGCCCATGCGATGGGCAACAGCTTTGGCGGTTTCGCCAAATACTGGCAGGCGTTTCGCGCCGCGCCGCGTTTGCAGGGCGGCTTTGTCTGGGACTGGGTTGACCAGGCACTGACAAAAATTGGTGCAGACGGGGAGCCGTTCTGGGCCTACGGCGGAGATTTTGGCGATACGCCGAACGACCGTCAGTTCTGCATGAACGGGCTGGTTTTCCCGGATCGTACTCCGCATCCGGCGCTGTTTGAAGCGCAGCGCGCGCAGCAGTTTTTCCAGTTCTCTCTGCTTAGCGCTTCACCGCTGACCATCGACGTGACCAGCGAATACCTGTTCCGCACCAGCGATAATGAAGTGCTGCGCTGGCGCGTCGAGCGCGACGGCGAGGTGCTGGCGCAGGGCGAAACCGCGCTGGTCATTGCGCCGCAGGGCAAGGTGCAGATCGCGCTGGACCTGCCGGAGCTGGCCGCCGCGCCGGGCGAAGTGTGGCTTAACGTCGAGGTTTACCAGCGCGAGGCGACGGCCTGGTCTGCGGCCGGGCATCGCTGCGCCTGGGATCAGTGGCGCTTGCCTGCACCGCTCTGGGTTGCAGTGCCTGCTAAACAGGGCGAGCAACCGACGCTCGAAGTTAATGATGAAACCTACACCGTTACCCAGGGCAACCAGCGCTGGGCCTTCTGCCGCCAAAGCGGCAATCTGGTGCAGTGGTGGCGCGACGGGCAGGAGACGCTGCTGACACCGGTGGCCGACTGCTTTACCCGCGCACCGCTCGATAACGATATCGGCGTCAGTGAAGTGACGCGCATCGATCCCAATGCCTGGGTGGAGCGCTGGAAAGCGGCGGGGATGTACGATCTGCACGCCGAGCTGTTGAGCTTTGAGGTGCAGGAGAGCGCACAACAGGTAACGCTGCGCACGGTGCACCGCTGGATCGGTGCCGGGAAAAGCGCCTTTATCAGCGAGAAAACGTGGCGGATTGATAGGACCGGCGGGTTACAGGCCGATATTGAGGTGGTGGTGGCAAATGATATTCCGCCACCGGCGCGCATCGGGCTGGTGTGCCAGTTGGCTGAGCGCCCGGCAGAGGTGAGCTGGCTCGGTCTTGGCCCTCATGAGAACTACCCGGACCGTAAACTCGCGGCCTGCCAGGGCCGCTGGACGCAGCCGCTGGCAGCGCTGCATACGCCCTATATTTTCCCGGGCGAAAATGGCCTGCGCTGCGACACCCGGCTGTTACAGTGTGGCGCGCATCAGCTGGAGGGGCGGTTCCACTTCTCCCTTGGCTGCTACAGCGACACTCAACTGCGGGAGACGACGCACCACCATCTGCTGCGCGAAGAGGCGGGCTGCTGGCTGCACCTCGACGCCTTCCATATGGGCGTCGGCGGGGATGACTCCTGGAGCCCGAGCGTCTCGCCGGAGTTTATTTTGCAGCAGGAGCGGGTGCGTTACCGCTTGCGCTGGCAGCAGGCGTAGACGCCGGTTCCGCACCGGGCATGTTGTTCCCGCATGACATCGGGTATCTTTACCGGTCTGAGGCTATAACATGCGCCGGTAGCGGTTCGCGTTGGGAAGGGGTGGATGAAGAAAAAAGAGTTTGTCACGCAGGATCTGCTCAGCAAAATTTACCAGAACAGCGCGCCAGGCTCGCGCAAACTCCCCCCGGAGCGGCAGCTGGCGCAGGAGTATGGCGTGTCGCGTTTCACCATCCGCCAGGCGCTGGAGAAGCTTGCCAGCATCGGCGTGGTGCGCATTGTGCAGGGTTCCGGCATCTGGATTAATGAGCAGGCGCGCAACAATCCGCTGGTCTACAACTCGATCACCGAGAAGCGTTTCGATCAGATCCGCTTTCGCATGATAAGCCTGCATAAGAAGCGGCCGAACCGCGATGAGCAGCAGATCTTTGGCCTGAACGATGAGAGCTTTATCTGGCAGTTTTGCCGCCTGCGTTTTGTTGACGAGCAGGCGGTGCAGATTGAGATTTCACGTATGCCGGTCGAGGGTTTTGCCGATCTCAATCAGCAGGTGATTGAGCGCTCATTGCAGCAGTATGTATTAAGCAAGGGGTATCAAATTTCCCACCTGCTCACCACCTACCGGGCAGTGAACGTCAGCCGCGAGCAGGCCGCGCTGCTCGGCTGCAAAAAGGGCAGCCCGGCGATGCATATCAGCAACCGCGGCATTCTCGAAGGCGGCCAGGTCTACGAGATCAGCGACATTATCGATATCAACTACAGCTGTACCTATGTCATCCCGCATAACCGCGAAAACCTGACCTTCCGCCAGGGCGGCGGCTGAATTACGGCGTGTGCATGGTGCCGTCGGTGAGGCGGCTCTGCGTCCACTCATGGGTGCGGTAGGTGACGGGCCAGGCGCGTGCCTCCTCTTCATTAAACCCAACGCCGATGCCCGGTTTCTCCGGCGCATAGACAAAGCCGGCTTTCACCTGCGGCGCACCGGGGAAAACCGCATCTGTGGTGGCGGAGCGCGGGATATACTCCTGAATCGCGGCGTTATGCAGATGGATATTGAGATGGGTATTGACCGCCACCGCGATGGGCGTCATATCGCCCGGGCCGTGCCAGGCCAGGCGCACGCCGAAGGCCTGACAGAGCACCGCCAGCTTCAGCGCCGGGGTAATACCGCCAAGCTGCGAAATATGGCAGCGGATAAAGTCGATGCGGCGGTTCACAATCAGATCGTGCCACTCCGCCGGGTTGTTAAACAGCTCGCCCATCGCCAGCGGCGCGCTGCTGTGCTGGCGCACCTGATCGAGCCAGCCGCTCTGCGCGGGCGGCAGAATATCTTCAATAAAGTAGGGCTGATAAGGCTCAAGCTGCTTCGCCAGCTGCACCGCCTGCTGAGGGAAGAGGCGCTCATGCACGTCGTGCAGGATATGCAGGCTGTCGCCATACTTCTCGCGCAGCGCTTTAAACATGGCGACGGTGTTGCGCATGTACTCCTGCTGGTCGAAATAGGCACCCGGCGTCGGGTTTTCCGGCGTTTGCAGCTGCGAAGGCGTACCGCCGTAAAAACCAAGCTGGCAGCGCACATGGCGATATCCCTGCGCAACAAGCTTATCAACCGAGGTAAAGAGTTCATCGAGGGTTTCACCGCTGGCGTGGCTGTAGGCGGCGATAGCATCGCGGGATTTCCCACCCAACAGCTGATAGAGCGGCATCCCGGCGAGCTGGCCTTTGATATCCCACAGCGCCATATCAACACCGGAGATGGCGTTATTAAGGATCGGGCCGTTACGCCAGTAGGCGTTGACGCTCATCATCTGCCACAGATCTTCAATGTTATTGGCATCGCGACCAATCAGCAGCGGCTTCAGGTACTCATCCACCACCGTTTTGACCGCCAGCGGGCGCTGCTGAAAGGTCGCACAGCCGTGGCCGATGACACCTTTATCGGTTGTTACCCGCACGACGACCAGGTTATGCCTGTCGGGGCGGGTAATAAAACAGTCGATATTCTGGATAAGCGTTGGCGTCACGGGAACTCCTTTACAGCGAAATATAAGCGGGGAATGGCCACTATCTTCACCCTAATTTCGCCGCGAGGTAAACGCTTTTTTCGAATAAATATTTTGGTCAGCTTTCGCCTGTTAATGGAATTAAAAACCAGACCAATTTGCGCTTTGTTGCGTTAATGAATGCTTGATAGAAGCAAAGTGTGACGGATTTCATATTTTATTGGTTTGTTTTGCTCCCGGCATTTCTCTACCCTTGTTAGCAATCACTAAAACAACAACACATCCGGCAGGAGTTTTTATGGGCACGCAAGAAGCCATCACCAATATTATTCGCCTGGTGGGCGGGCGGGATAATATTCATAACGTCTGGCACTGTATGACGCGCCTGCGCTTCTCGTTGGTGGATGACAATAAAGTGGAGCAGGCGGAGATTAAAAAAGTGCCCGGCGTGCTGGGCGCGCAGCTGCAAAGCGACCAGTTCCAGATTGTGATTGGCCCGCAGGTCAACAGCTGGTACGAACAGCTTCTCGCCGCGCTGGGCGATGCGCCGACAGCACCGGCTGCGAAAGAGAGGGGGCGCAAAAGCCTGGTGTCGCTGTTTATGGATACGGTCTCCGGCGTCTTTGGGCCGATTGTGCCTGCCATTGCCGGTGCGGGGATGATCAAAGGGCTGCTGGCCGGGCTGATTGCCCTCAACGTCATCTCGGCGAAAAGCGATACGGTGATCGTTATCGATCTGATTGCCAGCGGCGTCTTCTACTTCCTGCCCTTTTTCCTCGCGGTCTCGGCGGCAAAAATATTCAAGACCAATGAATATCTGGCGGCAGCGGTCGCGGCCTGCCTGATGTACCCCTCGCTTATCGAGGCGGCGAAAGCGCTGGCGGCGCATCAGGAGGGGGCGGTCAGCGCCTTCTGGCTGCTTAACGCCATCCCGGTTTCCGTCTTTAACTACTCGGCAAGCGTGATCCCGGTGATCTTCTCGGTGCTGGCGCTCAGCTATATCCATCGCTGGGTGGACAGCATTATGCCGGAGGTGCTGAAGACTGTCTTTACGCCAACATTGACGCTGTTCCTCGGTGCGCTGGCAGCGCTGGTGGTGATTGGCCCCATCGGCATCTGGCTGGGTAAAGGGCTGGCGCTGTTTATTGAAGGGCTGTTCAGTATTTCGGCCAGTTTCGCCGGACTGGTGGTGGGCGCGATTCGCCCGGTGGCGATCCTCACCGGCATGCACCACGCCATGACGCCGATAGCGCTGCAAAACTTCAGCGATCGCGGGTATGACATGCTGATGCCGATGATGTTTATGGCCAATATGGCGATTGCTGGCTCGACCTTTGCCATCTGGCGCTTGAGTAAAGATCGCCAGGAGAAGAGCGTCAGCTTGTCGGCGGCCATTTCGGCGTTGCTCGGCATTACCGAACCGGCGCTGTTTGGTGTCTTAACGCGCTACAAAAAAGCCTTTATCGCCGCCACCGTCGCCAGTTCCCTGGCCTCGGCGTTTATCGCCTTCTTCGGCGTGCGGCTCTACGGTTATATTTTGTCGAGCATCTTCAGCCTGCCGGCCTACATTGGCCCCTACTTTATCTTTGCGCTGTCGGGCGTGGCGATTGCGCTGGTGCTCTCCTTTGCGCTCACCACGCTGCTGCTGGCGAAAGAGGCGCAAAAATAGCTTAACGTCGGTGCGCCAGGCGGCGCACCAGCCTCTCTCCTGCCATCTGTACGCCCTGCACCAGCACCACCAGGATCACCACCGTTCCAACCATCACCTGATCGTTAAAGCGTTGATAACCGTAGCGGATGGCAAGATCGCCGAGCCCGCCGCCGCCAATGACTCCCGCCATCGACGAGAAACCGATCAGCATTACCACCGTCAGCGTAATGCTCGCCAGCAGCGAGGGGAGCGCTTCGGGCAGCAGCGCTTTGCCAATCACATGCCACAGGTTGCCACCCATCGAGAGGATCGCTTCGATACGGCCATACTCCACCTCATCAAGGGCGTTTTCGGTTAAGCGCGCAAAGAAGGGAAAGGCACCGATGGTGATCGGCACAATCGCCGCCGTGCTGCCCAGCGTGGTGCCAATCAACAGGCGCGTGAAGGGGATCAGCGCAATCAGCAGCACAATAAAGGGCAGCGAGCGGCCGACATTGACGATGCTGCCGAGTACGGCATTCAGCGTCGGCATCGGTGCCAGGCCATTGCGCCGCGAGATAAATAACAGCACGCCAAGCGGCAGGCCAATCAGCACCGTAAAGAGTGCCGCCAGCCCGACCATATAGAGCGTCTCCAGCGTGCCGTTCGCCAGCAGCGGCCAGAGTTCGTCCCAGCTCATGCCACCACGCATAATGGCCTCCCGTTAAAGCCGTGGCGGGCAAGAAACGCCTGCTCGCTTTGCGGATCGTGTAACAGCGACTGGCGCAGTTTCGAGCGCGGCGTCATCAGCAGATCGGCGATTTTGCCATGCTCAATCAGCTTGCCATCCTCCAGCAGTGCCGCGTGATCGCAGAGGGTTTTCACCACCTCCAGCTCATGGGTGATCAGCACAATCGTCAGGTTCAGCTTCTGGTTGATATCCGCCAGCAGCGATAGCACCGAGGCGGTGGTGTGCGGATCGAGGGCGCTGGTCGCTTCATCGCACAATAGCACCTGCGGCCGGGTAGCCAGCGCGCGGGCAATGCCGACGCGCTGCTTCTGCCCGCCAGAAAGCTGCGAAGGGTAAGCGTGTGCTTTATCGCTCAACCCCACCAGCCACAGCAGTTCCTCAATGCGTGACTGGCGCTGCGCTTTCGGCACGCCGGCAATCTCCAGCGGCACGGCGATGTTTTGCGCCACCGTGCGCGCATGAAGAAGATTGAAGTGCTGGAAAATCATGCCGGTACGCAGGCGGTGCGCGCGCAGCCCGGCGTTATCAAGCCGGGTGATATCGCAGCCGTCGACGATAATGCGGCCCGTCGTGGGCCGCTCCAGCAGATTCAGGCAGCGGATCAGCGTGCTTTTTCCCGCACCGCTGCGCCCAAGGATGCCGTAGATCGCCCCCTTCGGTACGTTAAGCGAGAGATCCTTTAATGCCGGTCGGCCTGTTCCGGCATAGATTTTACTCAGCCCTTCGATGGTAATCATGACTGCGGCGCGACCGGGATCACCGAACCGTGATAACGCTTGCGAATAAACTCGGCCACCTGCGGCGAAGTGAGATCTTTAGCCAGCGCTTTGATTCGCGGATCATTGGCAAGCTGTGGCGTGGTGACCAGAATATTGGCGTAGGGGTTATGATCCGCGCTCTCCAGCCCCAGCGCATCTTTTGCCGGCGTTAGACCCGCTTCCAGCGCATAGTTGCCGTTGATTACCGCCAAATCGACATCATCCAGCGAGCGCGGGATCTGCGGGGATTCGATCTCAAGGATCTTCAGGTGTTTCGGGTTTTCAGCAATATTTTTCGGCGTCGCCTGGGTGGTGGCCGGATCGGTAAATTTAGCGTCGAGTTTTATCAGCCCCTGGCTTTGCAGCAGAAACAGCGCGCGGCTGAGGTTGGTGGGATTATTGGGCACGGCAACGGTGGCGTTATCCGGCAGCGAAGTAAAGTTTTTGTATTTGCGCGAGTAGATGCCAAGCGGCTCGATATGCACCGTCGCCGCCACGGCAAATGGCTTGCCCAGCACTTTTTCCTGATCTTTCAGATAGGGCAGGTGCTGGAAGTAGTTGGCGTCGACGTCGCCATTCGCCAGCAGCTCGTTGGCATTGGCGCCGTTGCTCAGCTCGACGACTTGCAGATCGAGTTTCGGATCGAGGGTTTTAATGTAGTTGAGGATCTCGGCGTGCGGCACCGGGTCGGCGGCGACACGTAAGGGAGCGGCCTGGGCGGCGAAGCCCGCCAGCGAGAGAGACAGCGCGGCACCTGCCAGCGTCAATGCGACATATTTCATGGTGTATTCCTTGTAGTTAGGGTCAGGCGATCAGCTGTTCTGTGCGGCTACGCAGCACATCCCGGTAGTAACGTTCCGCCACGTCCGGGTGGGATCGCAGGCGGCCTTTCAGGTAGTTCCAGCCTACATCGCGCAGAAGCGGGTTGAGCGGATCGCTCTCCGGCCCGCGCGCCTCCTCTGCCAGATGAGGGGGGAGGGTGTAGAGCGGCACATTGGCTTCCAGCTGCGCGCCGAGGAAAAAGGCGATGGAGAGCCGCTCGCGATCGGCCGGTGGGGAAACAACCCGGTGCACCGTGGCGCGCAGATAGCCGTTAGTCGCCAGTTCCAGCAGTTCGCCGATATTGACCACGAAGCTGCCAGCTAGCGGTGCGGCATCGATCCAGCGACCGGGCGCGACCTCGACCTGTAACCCTTTTTGCTCATCCTGTAGCAGGAAGCTGAGGAAACCGGAATCTTTATGCGCCCCGACGCCCTGCGCGCTCTGCGTGGCGTGCTGGCCCGGATAGCGGATCAGTTTGATGTGCTCGTTGGGCTTGCTGCCATACAGTTCGTCAAACGCATCGGCGGGAAGTTGCAGCGCTTCGGCAAAGGCGCGCAGCAGGCGCAGCGCCATCGATGTCATGGCGCGCTGCCACTCAAGCAGGGCCGGTTTCAGCGTCGGTAAGGCCTCTGGCCATAAGTTTGGCCCCTGTAACCGCCGCCAGCGCGGATCGCTGTCGCTCAGTAACAGCGCCGGGCGCTCGGCGCCGATATCGAACTGTTCACGCCAGTCCGGCTGGCCGCGGGTGATCTCCGATGCAGCGCGGTTGTAGCCGCGAAAGTGGGGCGAGTGGATCATCGCTACCTGCTCTTTTTGCCCCTCGGTGAGGGCGAAAAAGCGGCGGGCTTCATGCTGCACGGTATCCTGTAGAACGTCGTCAACACCGTGGTTAATCAGGTAGAAAAAGCCGATGTCGCGCGCGGCGTGGCGCAGGTCGGCGAGGAAGGCATCGCGTTCAGCGCTGCTGGTATAACGGGCGAGATCGAGAACCGGTAAGGTGGCTGCGTTCACTGTTTTCTCCGCAAATAGTCGATAAAGGGGGATGTGTCAGGTTCAGGGTTGGGCGGCAACAACAACGCATGATCGTCTCCTGTTAGCGGGTTTTACTCAGCTTGCCTCAGGCGAGAAAATTGAACCAATAACCTTCTTTTCTAATTTATGACCGCGCAGGATCATGTGCTTTTGCGAAAAACGCATAACGCGCGCTGCTTGAAATGGCGACACATCTCCGATAGACTTTTGTTATGTTATAACAAAACAGATGAGTGAATTATGCGACCTGATATCCATCCCCATTACCGCACCGTGGTGTTTCACGACACCAGCGCCAACGAATACTTCAAAGTGGGTTCGACCATCCGAACGGATCGGGAAATTGAGCTTGAAGGGGTGAAATATCCCTATATCACCATTGAGGTCTCGTCTGCGTCGCACCCTTACTACACCGGTAAGCAGAAAGTGATCTCCACTGAAGGCAGCGCGGCGCGGTTCCAGCAGCGCTATGGCCGGTTCTTTAACGATAAGAAGGCGTAAACCATGCAGGTACTCAATTCATTGCGCAGCGCAAAGCAACGCCACCCTAACTGCCAGATTGTCCGGCGCAAGGGGCGTATCTATGTGATTTGCAAATCGAACCCGCGCTTTAAAGCGGTGCAGGGTAAGAAGAAGAGACGTTAAGCGCGAAGCGATGCCAGCGAAGCGCGCTGCTTGCCGTCGGCGGTAAAGTTATCGGCGGCAAGCCAGCGTTGCAACGCCTGGTCAACGGCGGGCCACTCGCCATCAATAATCGAAAACCAGTCCGTATCGCGGTTATGCCCTTTACGCACCATCGCCTGGCGAAAGCG
The DNA here is from genome assembly GCF_029850615.1 of Kosakonia sp. HypNH10. Taxonomy (NCBI): domain Bacteria; kingdom Pseudomonadati; phylum Pseudomonadota; class Gammaproteobacteria; order Enterobacterales; family Enterobacteriaceae; genus Kosakonia; species Kosakonia sp. HypNH10. Next base: position 1,015,164 of record NZ_JAOTIU010000001.1, on the reverse strand, counting down.
TCCCTCAAACTGGAAGCCTAGCCGCAACGCAGCCTGGCGCGACGGTTCATTCAGGCTGTGGCATTTCCACTCATAGCGGCGATAGCCGAGCGTACTAAAGGCGTAACGCATTAACAGCCAGTGCGCTTCCGTTGACGCTGGCGTGCGGCTGAGCAGCGGCGAAAAATGCACGTGTCCCACCTCCATCACCCCATTCTCGGTATCAATACGCATCAGCGCCAGGCTGCCGACCGGTTTGCCGGTGCGCAGATCGATCACCGCAAAATGGATGGGATCGCGCAGCGCACAGTTGCTCTCAACCCAGTGAAGATACTCCGCTTCGTTTTTTTCTGGCTCGCGGGTGAGCCAGGTCCAGCTTCGGTTATCCGGCGCCTGCTGGTGCGCCTGAAACAGCGCGGCAGCATGATCGACGTTAAGCGGTTCAAGGCGGCAGAAACGGCCTTCAAAAGTGAGACGTTGCGGAAAAGGGCGGGGCTGCCAGTCGGGCAGGGCTTCGCCGACAGGTTGTTGATATTGATTCAGCTGAGTCATCGTTTCTCCTTGAGAAGGCGGGTGGCGGTCGGGTTTTATCAGACCACAAATCGCAAAGGAGAGATATTCCTGAAAAAGAGGGAGGAGCGTGCCGCGCTGTTACGCGCGGCAGCATGCTTAACCGGCAGAGTGCTGAGCCACCGACGCGGTGGGCTGCGCAGAGGCCGGGCGGGTGAGGGTGTAAATGTCGTAAAACGACAGATCGCCTTTACGCGTTATCATCTTTTCCAGCTGGGCTTTCTCTTCAGCGCTGACTTTCGGCGACTGCATAATGGCGTCGATCAGGCTTTGCGGCACAAAGCGGGTGTTATACCACTCGCCGTTGTAGCAGACGCGGAAGTCGAGCACGTCGATATCTTCAAAGTGATAGCGCGGGTAGACATCAAAGAAGAAGAAACCGTTCAGAACGATGAAAAGCACCACCAGCAGCCAGACGGAGCCGATAAGGGTGTCGGACAGCAGCATCACCGCCAGGGTCGCAAAAAAGGCCAGATACATGCCGATAAACAGACCCGGATGGTTGCGAATAAAACTGATGCTGAAGCGCGGTCGGTTGTCCCGTTTCTCGCGCTGGTTGATCTCTTCAATCGTTTCGGTGAGCAGCCGCTGTATTTCTGTCATCTTGGGCCTTTATTGATACTGATTTGCAGGTGGACACGCTATTTTAAGTTGCCGTCCAGTGTGAAAAAAGTAACAGTTCTGCCACAAAAAAAGATAACAGTTACTAAACGGTTGCTTCGGTCAGATGTTTGATAATGCGTGCCGGATTGCCGCCGACCACCACATTAGCAGGTACATCTTTCACCACCACCGCGCCGGAGGCAATCACGGCGTTATCGCCGATGGTGACGCCCGGATTAATTACCGCGCGTCCGCCAATCCACACATTGTGACCAATGTGAACGGGCTTGCCATATTCCACACCGCTGTTTCGCTCAACAGGATCGAGCGGGTGCGTCGCCGTATAGATATGAACGCCCGGGGCCAGCATGCAGTTATCGCCAATATGAATCGGGCAGACATCCAGCATTACGCAATCGAAATTAGCGTAAAAGCTTTCACCAAGGAAAATATTGTAACCGTAGTCGCAGCGGAAAGTGGGCTCGATATAAGCTCCTTCACTCTGCCCGAGCAGATCGGCAAGAATCGCTTTACGTTCTGCTTTTTCATCCGGGCTGGAGTGATTGTAACGGTGCAGCAGCTGCCGCGCGCGCAGCCGATCGGCGCGCAGAGTGTCGTCGCCCGCCCGGTAGGGAAGACCGGCGATCATTTTCTGTTTTTCATCATTCATTTTTTAGAGTGTACCTGGTACGGAGGTTGAACGATTGACTGTGGCAGAAATAACATCTCTTAACATTGAGAAGAATTAGCGAACAAATTTCCACACCGACGAGGGGATTTTGTCATAAAGCTTATTCATGGTCAGTTCAGCCAGACGATGATCGGCCGCTGAATAAAACACGGTAAGCTCATCGTCGGTCAGTTCGTATTTATTTTTTTCAATAACGCGTTCGAGCGTATCAATTGATTGGCAGCGCCTTAAACGCATCAAATAATCAATTTTTGTTAATGGTTTTTCGGACATGTCTTCACCTTAGTGTTGAAAAATTAACAAGAGTGGCTTACTGGATTAGCCTTGCTTACATTGTCGAAACTGCGAAACAGCTTACCGCCTGTTTTACGCCATTTCTGTAAGTCGTGTGTATTAATACCGTAACTGCTGAACAACATAAACGTGTCATCAAGGTATTCGTCGATCAATTCAATCAGTTTATTATCTTTATCGTGCTTAATTTTATAATTCAGCGCGAAGGTTGCAATATGCTCAATCAGCTCATTTAACTGCAGGTTGATGGCTGATGTGGGGTCGTTAACCCATCCATGATGGCTCTCTTCCAGATTGGCGAGGCACTCCTGGTGCAACGATTCGCAGAGAAATTTAAGCTGCGCAATATCATGCCTTTTCGGCGAGTATTCGTCCATAACGCATCCCCTTCTGAGTGGTAATTTTTTTACTAACCAAAGGCTGATTCAGGATGGGAACTTCTGCTCTGACCAGAGACATATGCTGATTTATGTTCGTTGATATAACTATAAGCCACTATGAATAGGATTTCATTGAGCTATCACGAAAAATTACAAATAATATCTTTTCCTGCGGTAAAAGCGGCGCGGCACAGAGAAAAGTAGCGATGCGAATCGTCTCATCAGGCTAAGTAAGTCATCTTACTGCCTTACAATTCATTAAGTTAGCATGAGTCCGATTATTCCACTTATAAGAATATTTTTCTGCCAGGATTTTTCTGACTTAAAGTAATATTAAGAGAAATTAAGATTATTACTGGAAAATATAGCACATTCGCAAATACACAGTGATTATATGCCTTAATGGTAACGCATAAATTAATCACTTAAACAATAACGTATTTAATGATCCGATGAGTTGGAAAGCACAACGCTGTAAAAAAGAAAAAGGCCGCTATGCGCGGCCTTTTCTTATATCAGCAGAGAGGATCAGTGCTGTTCAACCTTGTGGCTGTGTTCAACATCTTCGCTGCGGCGGCTGAAGCGGCGGCGAACCACCACAAAGAATACCGGAACAAAGAAGATGGCCAGCACGGTCGCGGTGATCATCCCGCCCATTACGCCAGTACCGACGGCGTTCTGCGCGCCGGAGCCCGCACCGGTACTGATAACCAGCGGCAGTACCCCAAGGATAAACGCCAGCGAGGTCATCAGAATCGGACGCAGACGCATACGGACCGCCTCAAGCGTCGCTTCAATCAGCCCTTTGCCCTCTTTATCCATCAGATCTTTGGCGAATTCGACGATAAGTATCGCGTTCTTCGCCGACAAGCCAATGGTTGTCAGCAGGCCCACCTGGAAGTAAACGTCGTTGCCAAGACCGCGGAACGTCGCAGCGAGCAGGGCACCGATAACGCCAAGCGGAACCACCAGCATCACCGAGAACGGAATCGACCAGCTCTCATAGAGCGCCGCCAGACAGAGGAAGACGACGATCAGCGAAATGGCGTACAGCGCCGGTGCCTGGTTGCCGGAGAGGCGTTCCTGATAGGACATGCCGGTCCAGTCAAAACCGATGCCGGTTGGCAATTTACTTGCCAGCTGCTCCATCAGATCCATCGCTTCACCGGTACTGCGGCCCGGTGCAGCCTGGCCCAGCAGTTCCATTGACGGCAGACCGTTGTAACGCTCCAGACGCGGTGAACCATACTCCCAGTGCGTGGTGGAGAACGCGGAGAAGGGCACCATCTGACCGTCCGTTGCGCGCACATACCAGTTGCCAATATCGTTTGGCAGCATGCGGTATTGCGCCTGCGACATAACGTAAACCTTCTTCACACGACCGCGGTCGATAAAGTCGTTCACGTAGCTGCCGCCCCAGGCTGCGCCCAGCGTGGTGTTGATGTCGCTAATCGACACGCCCAGCGCCTGCGCTTTCTCCTGATCGATATCGATCTTGAACTGCGGCGTATCTTCCAGACCGTTCGGACGCACGCCCACCAGCAGATCCGGATGCTGCGCAATCTCGCCAAACAGCTGGTTACGCGCCTGCGTTAACTTATCGTGACCGAGGTTAGCCTGGTCAATCAGCTGGAAGTCGAAGCCGGTTGCGGTACCCAGTTCAACAATTGCCGGCAGGTTAAAGGCGAAGACCATCGCATCTTTAATCTGTGAGAAGTGCGCGCTGGCACGACCTGCAATCGCCGGAACTTTGTTCTCTTCACCCGCACGCTCGTCCCAGTTTTTCAGCGAAACGAACGCCAGACCGGTATTCTGCCCGCGGCCCGAGAAGCCGAAGCCGTTAACGGTAAAGACCGAGTTAACGTTGGCTTTCTCATTCTCCAGATAGTATTTCGTCACTTCGTCCAGCACCTTCTGCGTACGCTCTTGCGTCGCGCCGGCAGGCAACTGGGCCATGGTCAGAAACACGCCCTGGTCTTCATCAGGCAGGAACGAACTCGGCAGACGAACAAACAGCACCGCCATGCCCGCAACGATAACGATATAGAGCAGCAGATAACGACCGGTGCTGCGCAGGATATTACCTACGCTGTCGGTGTAGTGGTGCGTGCTCTTATCGAACATGCGGTTAAACCAGCCGAAGAAGCCTTTTTTATGCTCGCCGTGATCGCCTTTGGCGACCGGTTTCAGCATGGTGGCGCAGAGTGCCGGCGTCAGGATCAGCGCGACAATTACCGACAGCACCATCGCCGAAACAATGGTAATGGAGAACTGACGATAGATTGCGCCGGTAGAGCCGCCGAAGAAGGCCATCGGAATAAATACCGCCGACAGCACCAGCGCAATACCGACCAGCGCGCCCTGAATCTGATCCATCGAACGCCGGGTTGCCTCTTTTGGCGGCAGACCCTCTTCCATCATCACACGTTCGACGTTCTCCACCACCACGATGGCGTCATCCACCAACAGGCCTATCGCCAGCACCATACCAAACATGGTGAGGGTGTTTATCGAGTAGCCGAAGGCATTAAGGATGGCAAAGGTACCCAGCAGCACCACCGGCACCGCAATGGTCGGGATCAGCGTCGCGCGGAAGTTCTGCAGGAACAGATACATGACCAGGAAGACCAGCACGATCGCTTCAACCAGCGTTTTAACCACTTCGTTAATCGAGATCTTAACGAACGGGGTGGTGTCGTACGGGTAAACCACTTTCAGACCGTGCGGGAAGAAAGGTTCGAGACCGGCAATGGTCGCGCGTACTGCTTCTGCGGTATCCAGCGCGTTCGCACCGGTTGCCAGTTTGATACCTAAGCCCGCCGCTGGTTGACCGTTGTAGCGTGCGACAACGTCATAGCTTTCGCCGCCCAGCTCAATCTTCGCCACGTCGCGCAGGCGAACCTGCGAGCCATCGCTGTTCACTTTCAGCAGGATTTTGCCAAACTCGTCGGTCGAGGTAAGACGGGTCTGCGCGATGATCGAGGCGTTCAGCTGCTGCCCTTTCACCGGCGGCGTACCGCCCAACTGCCCGGCCGCGACCTGGGCGTTCTGCGCTTTGATAGCCGTGATCACGTCAACTGGCGTCAGCTGGAAGTTATTGAGTTTGTTCGGGTCCATCCAGATACGCATCGCATACTGCGCGCCGAATAGCTGAACGTCACCCACGCCTTTGGTACGGCTGACCGGATCTTTAATGGTCGCGCCCACATAGTCGGCAATATCTTCCTGCTTCATTGAGCCGTCGGTACTGATCATACCAAGCACCATCAGGAAGCTACTGGAAGATTTCTCAACGCTCACGCCCTGTTGCTGCACTTCCTGCGGCAGAAGCGGCATCGCCAGCTGCAGTTTGTTCTGCACCTGAACCTGCGCGATATCCGCATCAGTACCGGAATCAAAGGTGATGGTGATCTGGACCGTACCAGAGGAGTCACTGGTTGAGGACATATAAAGGAGGTTATCGATACCGTTCATGTTCTGTTCGATAACCTGCGTTACGGTGTCCTGCACCGTTTTCGCATCAGCACCCGGGTAAGAAGCGGTGATCTGAACCGCAGGTGGCGCAATCGTTGGATACTGCGCCACCGGCAATTTGAGGATCGATAGCGCCCCCGCCAGCATGATGATAATCGCGATAACCCACGCAAATATGGGGCGATCGATAAAAAACTTAGCCATGTCTTAACGGCTCCTGTTTAAGTTAAGACTTCGGTTGCTCTGACTGGCCGTTGGCCTGGGCTTGCTCTTTCTTGTCAGATGTCACTTCCTGGGCCTTGACCTGCACGCCAGGTTTGACTTTTTGTAACCCTTCGATGATCACTCGATCGCCGCTTTTCAGGCCATCGGTAACCAGCCACTTGTCGCCAATGGCCTGGGTCGCGGTGATATTGCGGATTTCAACTTTGTCGCCTTCACCCACCACCATCGCCGTTGCGTCACCGCGCGGCGTACGGGTCACACCCTGTTGCGGAACCAGCAGGGCGTTCGGGTTAACCCCTTCTTCCAGCTTGGCGCGCACGAACATGCCCGGCAGCAGCGTGTGGTCCGGGTTCGGGAACACGGCGCGCAGGGTGATTGAACCGGTGGTCTGATCGACGGTTACGCCCGAGAATTCAAGGGTACCGGACTGGTCATACTTCATGCCGTCGTTGGTCACCAGTTCCACTTTCGCTTTGCCGTTATCCTGCTTCAGCGAACCGCTAGCCATCTCCTGCTTGAGGCGCAGGAAATCGTTGCTGGACTGGGTGACATCGACATAGATCGGGTCAAGCTGCTGCACGGTGGTCAGCGCAGTGGTTTGCCCGCTCTGCACCAGCGCACCTTCGGTAACGGTAGAGGTACCTGTACGGCCGCTAATTGGGGAGGTGACTTTGGTGTAAGCCAGGTTGATGCGCGCGTTCTCGACCGCAGCTTTCGCGGCGATAACTGAGGCGTTTGCCTGCTGCGCGTCCGCCTGCGCCGTATCGTAATCCTGTTGGCTGATGTACTTGGTGCCCAACAGTTTCTTATAACGGTTCAGGGTCATCTGCGCGATATTCGCCGCCGCCTGCGCTTTGGCTAAATCGCCTTTCGCGCTGTCGTAGGCAGCCTGATAGGTTGCTGGATCAATTTGATAGAGCGAGACACCCGCTTCGACGTCACTGCCTTCGGTGAAGTTGCGCTTCAAAATAATGCCGCTAACCTGCGGACGGACTTCAGCAATGCGATATGCAGTGGTGCGACCCGGCAGCTCGGTGGTGATCTGCAGAGGTGCCGCTTTCACTGTTACCACGCCGACTTCCGGCGCCTGGCCGGCTCCCTGCTGCTGCTGCGCAGGTTTATCGTCACATCCTGTAAGCGCTAAGCTGCCCGAAAGCATCAGAACGACCGCCAGAGGCGTTAGCCCTCTGTTTATGTTCATAAGTAAACCTCGAGTGTCCGATTTCAAATTGATCAATGGATCAAAGGCCCAAAAACCCATTGCTGCGTTTATATTATGGTCGTGCTATGGTACAAACATTCACAAATGTATGTAAATCTGACTCCTGTAAATTCACCGACATATGGCACGAAAAACCAAACAACAGGCGCTTGAGACGCGACAACACATCCTTGATGTCGCCATGCGGCTGTTTTCCCGGCAGGGCGTTTCATCAACTTCGCTGGCTGAAATTGCGCAGGCGGCAGGAGTAACTCGCGGCGCGATTTACTGGCATTTCAAAAACAAGTCAGATTTGTTTAGTGAAATTTGGGAACTGTCGGAATCCAGTATTGGAGATCTTGAAACTGAGTATCGGGCAAAATTCCCTGGCGATCCACTCTCAGTATTAAGAGAAATTTTGGTTTATATCCTCGAAGCCACCGTTGTCGAAGAGCGGCGTCGCCTGATGATGGAGATCATCTTCCATAAATGCGAGTTTGTCGGCGAAATGGCGGTAGTGCAGGAGGCGCAGCGCGATTTATGTCTGGAAAGTTACGATCGCATTGAAAATACACTCACTGAATGTATTCAGGCGAAATTATTACCCGCCAATCTTTTAACCCGCCGTGTCGCGGTGCTGATGCGCGCCTATGTCTCCGGAATTATGGAAAACTGGCTCTTTGCGCCACAATCTTTCGATCTGAAAAAAGAGGCGCGCGCCTACGTCGCCATCCTGCTGGAGATGTGTCAGTTCTGCCCGACGCTGCGCGACGAAACGCCGGCTCTCAAGGCATAAGCAGTCCGCCAGGATTTCTCCTGGAGGCCGCTCACTCTTCTAGGTAGTTGTCTGCACGCGTGATATTCTTCGCGCGTGGCCACTCCGGCCGCTTTCCCGAACAGACAACGATCGCTCAAATTATGTTGCACACCAATCGCACACCTAACCCGTTCGCAGCATTTGCCGCCGCACTGTTTCTTATTTTTATCAGCTTCTCAAGCCTGGCGGCGCCCGCGCAGAGCGGAAGTGATCTGCCTTCGCGCAGCGAAGTGCAGAATCAGCTCGACGCACTCAATAAACAAAAAGATCACTCCGCGCAGGAGAAGCTGGTTATTCAGGATCTCAATGAGACTCTTGATACGCTGGATAAAATCGACCGCGTCAAGCAGGAGACCGCGCTGCTGAAGCAGAAAGTCGCGCAGGCACCGGAACAGCTGCGTCAGGCAACCGAGGCTCTTAACGCGCTGAATGATAAAGACAGCGATGAGGAGACGCGCAAAACCCTTGCCACGCTGTCGCTGCGCCAGCTGGAGTCGCGCGTTTCGCAACTGCTTGAAGATCTGCAAACCGCGCAGAACGATCTCTCCAACTACAACAGCCAGCTGGTGTCATTGCAGACACAGCCGGAGCGCGTGCAGAACGCCATGTACAGCGCCTCGCAGCAGTTGCAGCAGATCCGCAACCGCCTGAACGGCACGGTTGCCGGTGAAGGGGCGTTGCGCCCGACGCAGCAAACGCTGTTACAGGCCCAGCAAACCCTGCTCAATGCGCAGATTGAACAGCTGCGCAAAAGCCTGGAAGGCAATACCACCTTGCAGGATACGCTGCAGAAGCAGCGGGATTACGTCACTGCAAACAGTAACCGCCTCGAACACCAGCTTCAGTTATTGCAGGAAGCGGTCAACAGCAAGCGTCTGACGCTGACAGAAAAAACGGCGCAGGAGGCGGTAACGCCGGATGACACCGCGCGCATTCAGGCGAACCCGCTGGTAAGCCAGGAGCTGGAGATTAACCACCAGCTGAGCCAGAAGCTGATTGAAGCCACCGAAAGCGGCAATGCGCTAGTGCAACAGAACATCAAAGTGAAGAACTGGCTCGACCGCGCCCTGCAATCCGAGCGCAATATTAAAGAACAAATTTCGGTGCTGAAGGGGAGCCTGCTGCTGTCGCGCATCCTCTATCAGCAACAGCAAACGCTGCCCTCAGCCGATGAACTTGAGGATATGACCAACCGCATTGCGGATCTGCGTCTCGAGCAGTTCGACATCAACCAGAAGCGTGACGCGCTGTTCCAGAACGAGAACTTCGTCGCCAAACTGGAAGAGGGCCACCAGAGCGAAGTCAACGACGAAGTGCACGACGCGCTTTTGCAGGTGGTCGATATGCGCCGCGAACTGCTCGATCAACTGAACAAGCAACTTGGCAATCAGTTGATGATGGCCATTAACCTGCAGGTCAATCAGCAGCAGTTGATGAGCGTGTCGAAAAGCCTGCAAGAGATCCTGACCCAGCAAATTTTCTGGGTGAACAGCAACAAGCCGATGGACTGGGAGTGGTTCAAAGCCTTCCCGCAAACGCTGCGTGATGAGGTCAAAGGCACCCACATTACCGTCAACTGGGAAAAAGCGCTGCCGGCGGTGGCGATCGCGTTTCTCGCCGGGCTGCCGCTGTTGCTGATTGCCGGGCTGATCCGCTGGCGTCTGCGCTGGCTGAAAAACTACCAGGCGAAGCTGGCGGAGCAGGTCGGGCAGCTACGCAGCGACAGCCAGTTACATACACCAAAAGCGATCCTCATCGATCTGATCCGCGCCTTGCCGATCTGCCTGCTTATTCTGGCGGTGGGGCTGATTCTGCTGACCATGCAGCTTAATATTAGCGAGCTGCTGTGGGCATTCAGCAAAAAGCTGGCGCTCTTCTGGCTGGTCTTTGGCCTGTGCTGGAAAGTGCTGGAGAAAGAGGGCGTTGCCGTTAACCACTTTGGCATGCCAGCGCAGCTGACCAGCCACTGGCGGCGGCAGATTGTGCGCATCAGCCTCGCGCTGCTGCCGCTCCATTTCTGGTCAGTGGTCGCGGAGCTGTCGCCGCTGCATCTGATGGATGACGTGCTCGGGCAGTTTGTCATTCTGCTGAACCTGCTGGTGATCACCGCGCTGGTGTGGCCGATGTTCCGCGAAAGCTGGCACGATAAAGAGTCGCATGCGCTGCGCCTGGTCACCGTCACGGTGCTGGCGATTGTGCCGATTGCCTTAATGGTGCTCACCGCTACCGGCTACTTCTACACCACGCTGCGCCTTGCCGGGCGCTGGATTGAAACCGTCTATCTGGTGATTATCTGGAACCTGCTCTACCAGACGGTGCTGCGCGGTTTGAGCGTGGCGGCGCGCCGTATTGCCTATCGCCGTGCGCTGGCGCGTCGCCAGAATATGGTGAAAGAGGGCGCGGAAGGCGCCGAGCCGCCGGAAGAGCCAACTATTGCGCTTGAGCAGGTTAACCAGCAGACACTGCGCATCACCATGCTGGTGATGGTGGCGCTGTTTGGCGTGGTCTTCTGGGCGATTTGGTCAGACTTGATCACCGTGTTTGCCTACCTCGACAGCATTACGCTGTGGCACTACAACGGCACCGAAGCGGGGGCGGCGGTGACCAAAAGCGTCACCCTCGGCAGCCTGCTGTTTGCGATTATCGCCTTTGTGGTGGCCTGGGCTCTGATCCGCAACTTGCCGGGTCTGCTGGAAGTGTTAGTCCTGTCGCGGCTCAATATGCGCCAGGGCTCCTCCTATGCCGTCACCACCATTCTGAACTACGTCATTATCGCGGTCGGAGCGTTAACGGTCTTCGGCTCGCTGGGCGTCTCGTGGGATAAGTTGCAGTGGCTGGCGGCGGCGTTGTCGGTCGGTCTCGGCTTCGGTTTGCAGGAGATCTTCGGTAACTTTGTCTCCGGCCTGATTATCCTGTTTGAGCGCCCGGTGCGTATCGGCGATACCGTGACCATCGGTACCTTCTCCGGTACGGTAAGCAAGATCCGTATTCGAGCGACGACCATCACCGACTTCGATCGCAAAGAGGTGATTATCCCGAACAAGGCCTTCGTGACCGAGCGGCTGATCAACTGGTCGCTCTCCGATACCATCACCCGCGTGGTGATCCGTATCGGCGTGGCCTACGGCTCCGATCTTGAGAAAGTGAAAAAGGTGCTGCTGAAGGCGGCGATGGATCACCCGAAAGTGATGCACGACCCGGAACCGGCTGTCTTCTTTACCACCTTCGGGCCGAGCACGCTGGATCACGAGCTGCGTCTCTATGTGCGTGAACTGCGCGATCGCAGCTATACGGTGGATGAGCTTAACCGCACCATCGATCGCATGTGCCGGGAAAACGACATCAATATCGCCTTTAACCAGCTCGAAGTGCACCTGCGCAATGAGAAGGGTGATGAGTTAACGGAAGTGAAGCGCGAGATAAAGGGCGACGATCCGAGCCCTGAAGCGCCTTAATAGTTAGCCCCTCTTCCTCAGGGAAGGGGGGCTGCCGGCTGTAACTGCTTCTGTTCAAAATCCCGTTTGACGATCTCCAGCGCTTTTAACACCAGATCGGGGGCGATCTCATGCTGTTCAAGCAGCATAATCAGATCGACCGCCAGCTTGACCTCATCCGGGGCATTTTCCAGCGACATCTTCTCTCCTTGGTTAACGGGTTAAACGCGCCAGCACGCGCTCAATATTCTCCAGCGCTTTGCGACAGCGGCCGAGCCGGACATCCAGTGCCTCTACTTCTTTATGCAGCTTCTGCTGTTCAGCAAGCGTAGTAACCGACGCTAAGCGCGCGTTACGCTCATTTTTCATCGCCTGCAAACGGCGCTCATACTCCTGATGCTGCAAGCGCCGCCGCTGCCAGCGCGTAATGCCGGGCGAGGCGTGATCCCACTGGCGCAGCGGCCAGACGGCGCTCTCCCGCGTCAGCGCGGCGATTTGCGCGGTTAAATGCTCCGCAAGCCAGAGCGCCTGCGGCAGATGGTTGCGCGCCACGGTCTCGCGCAGCGCCGCCAGGTTTTTATCGGTCTCATTAAGATAAGCACGCATGCGCGTATCTTTTGTCTGAAAAAGATGGCGATCAAAACGGGCGCTGACGGTGAAGTGATCCGCCAGCGGCGCGGCCTGCTGGCGTAACCGGGCAAGTTGCTGCTCCAGCCTCTCTAAAAGCGCGTCGCTTTTCATCTCTCATTCCCTCTTTTTCACGGCGATTATGGTACATTAGCCGCTTATTCCGGCAACGATTAGCACTATGCAACGCACTATTTTAATCATCATTGGCTGGCTGGCGGTAGTGCTCGGCACCCTGGGTATCGTTCTGCCCGTTTTACCGACCACGCCTTTTATTCTGCTGGCCGCCTGGTGTTTTGCCCGATCGTCGCCGCGTTTTCATCACTGGCTGCTCTACCGCTCCTGGTTTGGCAGCTACCTGCGGCACTGGCAGCAGTATCGCGCCATGCCGCCCGGCGCAAAGCCGCGCGCGATTGTTATTACGCTTTTGACCTTCGCGGTCTCACTCTATTTCGTGAAGATGATGTGGGTGCGCGTTTTGCTGCTGATCATCCTCGCGTGTCTGCTGATTTTCCTGTGGCGGATACCGGTGGTTGATGCAAAGCAACAAAAAACCTAATGCGCTGCGATGGCAGTTGCAATTCTCGCTCACTGCCAGTAAATTCGAGCGTTTTCGAGCACGGGGTCGACTGGTTAAAGCTTAACCAGGGGCCAATTGAGCCGTTATCATACGTCCCGTGAGTAATACCGTTTCTATCAGGCAAATATCCATGACAGCGACTGCGCAGCAGCTTGAATTTCTCAAAAACAGCATCAAAAGCATTCAGGATTACCCGAAGCCGGGCATCCTGTTCCGTGATGTCACCAGTTTGCTGGAAGACCCGAAGGCGTACGCCCTCAGCATTGAATTGCTGGTTGAGCGTTACAAAAACGCCGGGATCACTAAAGTTGTTGGTACCGAAGCGCGTGGCTTCCTGTTCGGCGCGCCGGTGGCGTTAGGCCTCGGCGTTGGCTTTGTGCCGGTACGTAAGCCGCGTAAATTGCCACGTGAAACTATCAGCGAGAGTTATGAGCTGGAGTATGGCACCGATCAGTTAGAGATCCATGTTGATGCGATCCAGGCTGGCGACACCGTACTGGTGGTCGACGATCTGCTGGCAACCGGCGGTACCATCGAAGCGACGGTGAAACTGATCCGCCGTCTGGGTGGCGAGGTTACCGACGCGGCGTTCATTATCAATCTGTTCGACCTGGGCGGCGAAGAGCGCCTGAAAAAACAGGGTGTTACTAGCTACAGCCTGGTCTCGTTCCCGGGGCATTGAACCCGCGTACCTTCATCCCTCACGCCTGAGGGATGAAGTGCATTCTCAGCCGATGCTGTGTTAGCATTACCCCTCGTGAATCCACCTTCCAGCGTTTCAGAGCCTGCCAATGAGTTATCAGGTCTTAGCCCGAAAATGGCGACCGCAAACTTTTGCTGACGTCGTCGGCCAGGAGCATGTGCTGACCGCACTGGCGAACGGCTTAACATCAGGACGCATTCACCATGCGTATCTGTTCTCCGGCACCCGCGGCGTCGGAAAAACCTCTATTGCCCGTTTGCTGGCGAAGGGGCTTAACTGCGAAACCGGTATTACGGCGACACCGTGCGGTGTCTGCGATAACTGCCGTGAAATCGAGCAGGGCCGCTTTGTCGATCTGATTGAGATCGACGCCGCTTCGCGTACCAAAGTGGAAGATACCCGCGATCTGCTGGACAACGTCCAGTACGCGCCGGCGCGTGGCCGCTTCAAAGTCTATCTGATTGACGAAGTGCACATGCTCTCGCGTCACAGCTTCAACGCATTGTTGAAAACCCTTGAAGAGCCGCCCGCGCACGTTAAATTTCTGCTGGCAACCACCGATCCGCAAAAACTGCCGGTCACCATTCTTTCCCGCTGCCTGCAGTTCCATCTTAAAGCGCTGGATGTCGATCAGATCCGCACCCAGCTTGAGCATATTCTCGCTGACGAGAAGATCGAATCTGAGCCGCGCGCGCTGCAACTGCTGGCGCGCGCCGCCGACGGTAGCCTGCGTGATGCCCTGAGCCTGACCGATCAGGCGATCGCCAGCGGCAACGGCCAGCTTTCCGCTGCGGTAGTCAGCGCCATGCTCGGCACGCTGAATGACGATCAGGCGCTCTCACTGGTGGAAGCGGTGATTGCCGCCAATGGCGAGCGGGCAATGGCGCTGGTCCATGATGCCGCCTCGCGCGGCGTCGAGTGGGATGCGCTGCTGCTGGAGATGCAGAGCCTGCTGCACCGCATCGCCATGGTTCAACTTACCCCGGCGGCACTCGGCAGCGATATGGCGTCGGTGGAGCACCGTCTGCGCGAACTCGCGCGCACCGTGCCTCCGGCTGATATTCAGCTTTACTACCAGACGCTGCTGATTGGCCGCAAAGAGTTACCCTTCGCCCCCGACAGACGGATGGGCGTTGAGATGACCCTACTGCGCGCGCTGGCGTTCCACCCGCGCGCGCCGCTGCCTGCGCCAGAGGTGCAGCAGGCCTCGTTTGCGCCTGTCGCACCGACGGCGGTGATGTCGCCGCAGCAGGTGGCTCCTGCACCGCAGGCGCAGCCCGCGCCCCAGCAGGATGTTCCGCTGCCGCCTTCTACCAGCCAGGTGCTGGCGGCGCGCAGACAGCTGCAGCAGGCGCAGGGAGCAGACAAAGCAAAAAAGAGTGAACCGGCAGCCGCAACCCGCGCGCGGCCGGTGAGTAACGCCGCGCTGGAGAGGCTCGCCTCTGTCACCGAGCGCGTACAGTCCCGCCCGGCGGCAGCAACGGCCGACAACAAGCCGGTGAAAAAAGAGGCCTATCGCTGGAAAGCGACCACCGTCGTTGAGACGGTAAAAGAGGTCATCGCCACGCCAAAAGCGCTGAAAAAGGCGCTTGAGCACGAGAAAACGCCGGAACTGGCGAAGAAGCTGGCGGAAGAGGCGATCGAGCGCGACGCGTGGGCAAAAGAGGTGAGTCTGCTGAAATTGCCTAAACTGGTCGAGCAGGTGGCGCTGAATGCCTGGAAAGAGCAGGATGGCGCGCGCATCTGTCTGCACCTTCGCAGCGCCCAGCGCCATCTCCACTCGCCCGGCGCGGTGAAGACGCTCGGCGAGGCGCTTAGCGAATTGCACGGTTCGGCGGTTGAACTGACTATTATTGAAGATGATAATCCGGCGGTGCGTACGCCGCTGGAGTGGCGTCAGGCAATCTATGAAGAGAAGCTCGCGCAGGCGCGCGAGTCGATTATTGCGGATAGCAATATCCAGACCCTGCAGCGCTTTTTCGATGCGGATCTGGATGAAGAGAGCATCCGCCCCCTTTGACAGGAAGAGCGATACTTCCCGTTTTCAACCCTGAATGTGACTTATCAACCTGGTGAGTCACCACAGCTAAAGAGAGAAGCCTATGTTTGGAAAAGGCGGTCTGGGTAACCTGATGAAACAGGCCCAGCAGATGCAAGAAAAGATGCAGAAAGTGCAGGAAGAGATCGCGCAGCTGGAAGTGACCGGCGAATCAGGCGCGGGTCTGGTGAAAGTGACCATCAACGGCGCGCATAACTGCCGTCGCGTGGAGATCGATCCGAGCCTGCTCGAAGACGACAAAGAGATGCTGGAAGATCTGGTCGCCGCTGCATTCAACGATGCTGCACGCCGCATTGAAGAGACGCAGAAAGAGAAGATGGCCTCTGTCTCTTCCGGTATGTCCCTGCCGCCAGGCTTTAAGATGCCGTTCTGATGCAAACCAGTCCGCTGTTAACGCAGCTTATGGAAGCGTTGCGCTGTCTGCCGGGCGTTGGCCCGAAGTCGGCGCAGCGCATGGCATTTACGCTGCTGCAGCGGGATCGCAGCGGCGGCATGCGCCTCGCGCAGGCGCTCACCCGGGCGATGTCGGAGATTGGTCACTGCGCGGATTGCCGCACCTTCACCGAGCAGGAGGTGTGCAATATCTGCACCAACCCGCGACGTCAGGAGAACGGTCAAATCTGCGTGGTGGAAAGCCCGGCGGACATCTACGCCATTGAGCAAACGGGGCAGTTTTCCGGTCGCTACTTTGTGCTGATGGGCCACCTGTCGCCGCTGGACGGTATCGGGCCGGATGATATCGGTCTCGACCGGCTCGAGCAGCGCCTCGAATCTGAAAAGATTCAGGAGGTGATCCTCGCCACCAACCCGACGGTGGAAGGGGAGGCGACCGCTAACTATATTGCCGAGCTGTGCGGGCAATATGGCGTGGAAGCCAGCCGTATCGCCCACGGCGTGCCGGTGGGCGGCGAGCTGGAGATGGTGGATGGCACCACGCTTTCCCACTCTCTCGCCGGGCGTCACAAAATTCGTTTTTAACCAGACGGGGGCAGAAATTTTTGCCTCCGCTTGAAATTCCCCACCGTTATCCCCACTTCTCCCTCAACGCTTTTTCCACCTTGTAAATGGCATTGTTGAGGTTTTCCCAATGAAAGGACAAGAAACACGTGGCTTCCAGTCAGAAGTAAAACAGCTTCTGCATTTGATGATCCACTCTCTTTATTCCAACAAAGAAATCTTCCTGCGTGAGCTTATCTCCAACGCCTCGGATGCGGCGGATAAACTGCGTTTCCGCGCGCTCTCCAAACCCGATCTCTATGAAGGCGACGGCGACCTGCGCGTGCGCGTCTCCTTCGACAAAGAGAAACGTACCCTGACCATCGCCGATAACGGTATCGGTATGAACCGTGACGAAGTGATTGACCATCTGGGGACAATTGCTAAATCCGGCACCAAAGCCTTCCTCGAGTCGATGGGTTCCGACCAGGCGAAAGATAGCCAGCTGATCGGCCAGTTCGGCGTTGGTTTCTACTCGGCATTTATCGTTGCCGACAAAGTGACCGTGCGCACCCGCGCGGCGGGCGAAAGCGCGGAAAACGGTGTCTTCTGGGAATCGGAAGGCGCGGGCGAATATACCGTTGCCGATATCACCAAAGCCGATCGCGGTACCGAGATCACTCTGCATCTGCGCGAAGGGGAAGATGATTTCCTCAACGACTGGCGCGTGCGCTCCATCATCAGCAAATACTCCGACCATATCGCGCTGCCGGTTGAGATCGAAAAACAGGAAGAGAAAGACGGCGAAACCGTTGTCACCTGGGAGAAGATCAACAAAGCACAGGCGCTGTGGACGCGTAATAAGTCTGAAATCAAAGATGACGAGTACAACGAGTTCTACAAACATATCTCCCATGATTACAGCGATCCGCTGATCTGGAGCCATAACCGCGTTGAAGGGAAGCAGGAGTACACCAGCCTGCTCTATATCCCGTCGCAGGCACCGTGGGATATGTGGAACCGCGATCACAAGCACGGTCTGAAACTCTATGTTCAGCGCGTCTTTATCATGGACGAAGCCGAGCAGTTTATGCCGAACTACCTGCGTTTCGTGCGCGGGCTGGTCGACTCCAACGATCTGCCGCTCAACGTCTCTCGTGAAATTCTGCAGGACAGCAGCGTCACCCGCAGCCTGCGCACTGCGCTGACCAAACGCGTACTGCAAATGCTGGAAAAACTGGCGAAAGATGACGCGGAAAAATACCAGACCTTCTGGCAGCAGTTCGGCCTGGTGCTGAAAGAGGGGACCGGCGAAGACAGCGGCAACCTGGAAACCATCGCCAAACTGCTGCGTTTCGCCTCCACGCACAACGACTCCTCCGCGCAGACCGTGTCGCTGGAAGAGTACGTCTCACGCATGAAAGAGGGCCAGGAGAAGATCTACTTCATCACCGCCGACAGCTACGCCGCGGCGAAGAGCAGCCCGCACCTTGAGCTGCTGCGTAAGAAAGGCATCGAAGTACTGCTGCTTTCCGACCGCATTGATGAGTGGATGATGAGCTACCTGACCGAGTTCGACGGTAAGCCGTTCCAGTCTGTGGCGAAAGCCGATGCCTCGCTGGATAAGCTGGCTGACGAAGTGGATGAGTCCACCAAAGAAGCGGAAAAAGCGCTGGAGCCGTTTGTTGAGCGCGTGAAAACTCTGCTCGGCGAGCGCGTGAAAGAGGTGCGTCTGACTCACCGTCTGACCGATACTCCGGCAGTTGTCGTCACCGATGCCGATGAGATGAGCACGCAGATGGCGAAGCTGTTTGCCGCGGCTGGCCAGAGCGCGCCGGAAGTGAAATACATCTTCGAACTGAACCCGGATCACGCGCTGGTGAAACGCGCGGCGGATACCCAGGACGAAGGGCAGTTTAACCAGTGGGTTGAGCTGCTGCTGGACCAGGCACTGTTCGCCGAACGCGGTACGCTGGAAGATCCAAACCAGTTTATTCGCCGCATGAACCAGCTGCTGGTTTCGTAAGCTGCACCAGGGAGGCCACCGTGCCTCCCTTTTTTATTCCCGCTTTTGCCGGTTAAGAAAAAGGTAGCATTACCGTTTCAGCGTCCGCGCCTTTCTTGAGCCTGCCTCCTCTTGATGGTATCTTTTAGCGCTTTTGAAAAATTGAACCAACATTTGAGGGGATTTTCGCAATGCGTATTATTCTGCTGGGCGCTCCGGGCGCAGGTAAAGGAACTCAGGCGCAGTTCATCATGGAGAAATACGGTATTCCGCAAATCTCTACGGGTGACATGCTGCGTGCCGCAGTGAAATCTGGCAGCGAGCTGGGTAAACAGGCGAAAGATATCATGGACGCCGGCAAGCTGGTCACCGACGAGCTGGTTATCGCGCTGGTGAAAGAGCGTATCGCCCAGGAAGATTGCCGTAACGGCTTCCTGCTGGACGGTTTCCCGCGCACCATTCCGCAGGCCGATGCGATGAAAGAAGCCGGCATCAACGTCGATTTCGTGCTGGAATTCGCCGTACCGGACGAGCTGATTGTCGATCGCATCGTTGGTCGTCGCGTTCACGCCGCCTCTGGCCGCGTTTACCACATCAAATACAACCCGCCGAAAGAGGAAGGGAAAGATGATGTGACCGGCGACGAGCTGACCACCCGTAAAGACGATCAGGAAGAGACCGTGCGTAAGCGCCTGGTCGAATACCATCAGCTGACGGCTCCGCTGATCGGTTACTATCAGAAAGAAGCGGAAGCGGGTAACACCCAGTACGTTAAAGTTGACGGCACCAAAGCGGTTAGCGACGTACGCGCTGAACTGGAAAAAATCCTCGGGTAATTTCCATTTCCCCCGGCTATATGCCGGGGGAAACTATCAATCACAGCAATTGGTTCCGTTTACCCGCTTTTCGGCTACAATAATCAACCAGTTAAATGGTTAAGAGGCGCGAATGAGTCAGGCAAAAACGGGCATTTTGTTGGCCAATCTCGGCACCCCCGATGCACCCACCCCCCAGGCCGTTAAACGGTATCTGCGGCAGTTCTTAAGCGACAGACGCGTGGTCGATACGCCCCGCTTGCTGTGGTGGCCGCTGTTACGCGGCGTGATCCTGCCTATTCGTTCTCCCCGCGTGGCGAAACTCTACAAATCCGTCTGGATGGAAGAGGGCTCACCCTTAATGGTCTACAGCCGCAGGCAGGAAAAGGCGTTAGCCGCCCGTTTGCCGGATGTGCCCGTCGCGCTCGGTATGAGCTACGGTTCACCGTCGCTGGAGAGCGCGGTCGAAGCGCTGATGGCGCAGGGCGTTGAACATATCGTTGTGCTTACGCTCTATCCGCAATACTCCTGCTCGACGGTTGCCGCCGTCTGGGATGAGCTGGCGCGTATTCTCGGCAAAAAACGCTTTATCCCCGGCATCTCCTTTATTCGCGACTATGCCGATAATGCAGACTACATCGCAGCGTTAGCGAACAGCGTGCGCGCCTCGTTTGCGCAGCATGGCGAACCGGATCTGCTTCTGCTCTCTTACCACGGTATTCCGCAGCGTTACGCCTCGCAGGGGGATGACTACCCGCAGCGCTGCCGCGACACCACCCGTGAGCTGGTTTCTGCTCTCGATCTGCCGCCGGAGAAGGTGATGATGACCTTCCAGTCGCGATTCGGTCGCGAACCGTGGCTGACGCCTTACACCGATGAGACGCTGAAAATGCTCGGTGAGAAGGGCGTGAAGCACATTCAGGTGATGTCACCGGGCTTTGCCGCCGACTGCCTGGAGACGCTGGAGGAGATCGCCGTGCAGAACCGCGAGTTCTTCCTCGAAGCCGGGGGTGAAAAGTATGAATACATTCCTGCGCTGAATGATTCGCCGGAGCATATTGAGATGATGGTCAACTTAACGGCCAAATATCGCTGATCGCTGCGCGGGCCGAGTGTGATACCATGCACGGCCCGAATGTATTGCACGTAGCACAAAGATGAAATTTCCCGGTAAACGTAAGTCCAAACACTATTTCCCCGTCAACGCCCGCGACCCCTTATTGCAGCAAATCCAGCCTGAGAGCGAAACCGGCACCAGCTGGGTGGTCGGTATTGACCAGACGCTGGTGGATATCGAAGCGAAAGTGGATGATGCGTTTATCGCACGTTTCGGCCTAAGTGCTGGCCATTCGCTGGTGATCGCCGATGATGTCGCTGAAGCGCTCTATCAGGAGCTGGTGAGCAATAACCTGATTACCCACCAGTTTGCGGGCGGCACCATTGGCAACACCCTGCACAACTACTCGGTGCTGGCCGATGACCGCTCGGTTTTGCTGGGCGTGATGTGCGATAACGTGCAAATCGGCGGTTACGCTTACCGTTACCTCTGCAACACCTCCAGCCGTACCGATCTTAACTATCTGCAGGGCGTTGAAGGTGCAATTGGCCGCTGCTTTACGCTGGTCAGCGACAGCGGTGAGCGCACCTTCGCCATCAGCCCCGGTCATATGAACCAGCTGCGCCCGGAAAGTATTCCTGAAGAGGTGATTGCTGGTGCCTCCGCGCTGGTGCTCTCCTCCTATTTAGTGCGCTGTAAACCCGGCGAGCCGATGCCGGAGGCGACCATGCAGGCGGTGGCCTATGCCAAAAAGCACAACGTGCCGGTGGTGCTGACGCTGGGTACCAAATACGTTATTGCTGACAACGTGCCGTGGTGGCGCGACTTCCTCAAAGAGAACGTCTCGATTCTGGCGATGAATGAAGAGGAGGGGCACGCCCTGACCGGTGAGAGCGATCCGCTGATGGCGGCGGATAAAGCGCTGGACTGGGTCGATCTGGTGCTCTGCACCGCCGGGCCGGTCGGCTTATATATGGCGGGCTTTACCGAAGATGAGGCGAAGCGCAAAACCCAGCACCCGCTGCTGCCGGGCGCGATTGCCGAATTTAACCAGTATGAGTTTAGCCGTGCGATCCGCCATAAGGATTGCGAGCATCCGCTGCGTATCTACTCCCATATCGCCCCTTATATGGGCGGGCCGGAGAAGATCATGAACACCAACGGCGCAGGCGACGGCGCGCTGGCGGCGCTGCTGCATGACATTACCGCTAATAACTATCATCGCAACAACGTGCCGAACTCCAGTAAGCATAACTTCAGCTGGCTGACCTACTCGTCGCTGGCGCAGGTGTGTAAATATGCGAACCGCGTCAGTTACCAGGTGCTGAACCAGCACTCCCCGCGCTTAACCCGCGGCCTGCCGGAGCGGGAAGATAGCCTCGAAGAGGCGTACTGGGAGCGTTAAGGAAAAGGCCGCGTAATTGTACCCATGTTGCTGAAACGGCGTAGGCCGGATAAGCGGTTACGCGCCATCCGGCAATGGGTGCGGCATGTTGCCTCGGTGGAAGGGTTCCGTTCACCATACGTGGTGGGGTTTCATTGACCTCTTATGCGGTGAACGGGACAAGGGAAGCGGCCGCGCTCCCCTTGTCAATCCCCGCGGCCCCGCGAGGAAATCGGTGCTTCGCACTGCGCTCACCTCCCGCGTGCCTGACGGCGGCCGGCTCGACTCGACATCCTGTCTCGGTTCGCCTCTGTCCGCCATCCATGGCGTCCAGACCTTGTCATTCACGCTTCGGTTCGCCGATTTCAGCGGGGGTCAACACCGTCGCTGTGAGACCGGAGGTAAAAGCAATATCGGTGTTGCGGTAGGCTCGCTTTTGTAGGCCGGATAAGGCGCAGCCGCCATCCGGCAATGATGCCGCGGGGATAATGCCGGATGGCGCGTTGCACGCTTATCCGGCCTACGTTTAAGAGCCATCGCCCCATTACGGAGCGACCACTTCCTCCGCTGGCGTATTCGCCAGAATATTCAGCATCGTGTTGGCAATCTCGCGCTCACCCATCACCACCTGGTTTGCACCGCGTTCGCTGATGTAATCCACCTCATCGTCATAATGGGCGCGGGCGATAATCTCAATGTTCGGGCACTTCTCGCGCGCGGTGGCGACAATCTCACCCGCTTCATAGCCGTTCGGGATGGTCAACAGCAGCCAGCGGGCGCAATCCAGATGCGCCAGATTCATAATCTCTTCATTCGCCGCATTGCCCAGTACCGCGCGGATACCGCGCTCGCGCAGCTCATCCACCCGCGTGCGCGAGGTTTCAATCACCACCAGCGGAATGCCCTGGGCAATCAGCTTCTCGCCGAGCAGGCTGCCGACGCGGCCAAAGCCGACCAGCAGCGCATGGTTGCAGATATCAACGGCGATCTGCTTCTCATCCTCCGTCGCCTCTTCCAGCGTCTGCTCTTCCAGCGTCTCGGTCTTATCGAGATACTTCTCGAGAATGGTAAACAGGATTGGGTTGAGCATAATCGACAGGATCGCCCCTGCCAGCACCAGGTTTTGCCCCTCCTGCGGCAGCAGATCCAGCGCCATCCCCAGCCCTGCAAGAATAAAGGCGAACTCACCAATCTGCGCGAGGCTGGCGGCGATGGTTAATGCGGTACGCGGCGAGTGGCCAAACATACGCACCAGCAGGAAAGCCGCCGCCGATTTACCAAAGACAATGATTGCCAGCGTTGCCAGCACCGCCAGCGGCTGATCGACAAGGATCATCGGATCGAACAGCATGCCGACGGAGACGAAGAAGAGCACGGCAAAAGCGTCGCGCAGCGGCAGGGTGTCGTGGGCCGCGCGGTGGCTCAACTCGGACTCATTAAGCACCATGCCAGCGAAGAAGGCACCGAGGGCGAAGGAGACATCAAACAGCTCGACCGCGCCGAAAGCGATACCGAGCGCCAGCGCCAGCACCGAAAGGGTAAAGAGTTCGCGGGAGCCGGTTGCGGCGCTGCGCGCCATGATCCACGGCACCAGGCGGCGGCCAACCAGCATCATAATGGCGATAAAGGCCACCACTTTACCGATGGTGATGCCCATATCCACCGCCAGCGAAGCAAGGCCGACATCGCCTTTTTCCATCATGCCCGCCACCGCCGGCAGCAGCACCAGCGTTAACACCATCACCAGGTCTTCAACGATCAGCCAGCCGATGGCAATCTGCCCGCGCTGGCTATCCACTAACTGTCGCTCCTCAAGGGCGCGCAGCAGCACCACGGTACTGGCGGTTGAGAGACAGAGACCAAAGACGATGCCGGTCATCAGCGACCAGCCAAGCCCGGCGGAGAGCGCCATACCCAGCAGCGTCGCGACGGCTATCTGTGCGATCGCGCCGGGAATGGCGATGGCCTTTACCGCCATCAAATCCTTCAGGGAGAAGTGCAGGCCGACGCCGAACATCAGCAGGATCACGCCCAGCTCTGCGAGTTCAGGTGCCAGTTTGGTGTCCGCCACAAAACCTGGTGTAAACGGTCCCGATAACACGCCCGCTAATAAGTAGCCCACCAGAGGGGAAATGCGCAGTTTGTTGGCAATCATGCCGAGGATAAAAGCGAGCACAAGCCCGCCGACAATGGTGGTAATAAGCGGTGTGGCGTGATGCATTCCGTCTCCTTTCGTTGATGCGTGGATCCCACGGTCGTCGACCGATAGCTGAGTAACAGTTTATGACAATTTTGCCGGTCGCGTTTGTTAATAATTGTTGAATTATGAAGAAAACAGCAATCTGGATGAAAAAAATGTCCAACCGGCTCTGCCATAACATAATTAAGGGCGCTGACGCAGATTTAAAGGATAAGTGGCTCATGAAAAAAGGGCTTTCCCCGGGCAGAAAGGCAGGGAAGTCAGCGTGATGGTGAGCGAATATGGTGATCATCCTGTGCAAACAGTGGAAGATGCGCTTTCTGCCTGGTCATGCAATGCAACCGCGCATCGCTACGCTTATTGCGCTCACGCGCCTGCAAGATTCGGGTTACGCCGTTTTTGCGAAGAGTGAAGAAGCTGGCGGGAAATAGAAAATAACGCGCAATAAAAGTTGCCCATCAAAGTCACCAGAACTTATTTGTCTATTATTGACGAGCGCTGTATTTTCTCCTTTCACCAATGGGGTCAGGAAGAGAAGCATGAGCGTGTTAAAAAAGAGCATTACGCTGAGCCTGCTGGCGGCGATGGGCGCATTAAGCCTGCCGGCGCAGGCTTACGAGCAGGATAAAACCTATAACATCACCATCCTGCACACGAACGACCATCACGGCCACTTCTGGCGCAGCGAGTATGGCGAATATGGCCTCTCGGCGCAGAAGACGCTGGTGGATGGCATTCGTAAAGAGGTGGCGGCGCAGGGCGGCAGCGTGCTGCTGCTGTCAGGTGGCGACATCAATACCGGCGTTCCGGAATCCGATTTGCAGGACGCCGAACCCGACTTTCGCGGTATGAACCTTATCGGTTATGACGCAATGGCGGTCGGCAACCATGAGTTCGACAACCCGATGAGCGTCCTGCGCCAGCAGGAGAAGTGGGCGAAGTTCCCCTTCCTCTCCGCCAATATCTATCAGAAGAGCACCAATCAGCGCCTCTTTAAGCCGTGGATGATCTTCAACCGTGAAGGGCTGAAAATTGCCGTCATCGGCCTGACCACCGACGACACGGCCAAAATCGGCAACCCGGAGTACTTCACCGATATCGAGTTCCGCAAACCGGCTGCCGAAGCGAAGCTGGTGATCGATGAACTGAATCAGAATGAAAAACCGGATGTGATTATCGCCACCACCCATATGGGGCACTACGACAACGGTGAGCATGGCTCCAACGCGCCGGGCGACGTCGAAATGGCGCGCAGCCTGCCGAA
The DNA here is from genome assembly GCF_029850615.1 of Kosakonia sp. HypNH10. Classification (NCBI taxonomy): domain Bacteria; kingdom Pseudomonadati; phylum Pseudomonadota; class Gammaproteobacteria; order Enterobacterales; family Enterobacteriaceae; genus Kosakonia; species Kosakonia sp. HypNH10. Next base: position 989,866 of record NZ_JAOTIU010000001.1, on the reverse strand, counting down.
AGGGGCGCTGGCGCTGATTGTGGGTGGTCACTCACAGGATCCGGTCTGTATGGCCTCCGAGAATAAAAAACAGGTCGACTATGTGCCCGGCACGCCGTGCGCACCGGATCAGCAAAACGGTACCTGGATTGTGCAGGCCCATGAGTGGGGCAAATACGTCGGTCGTGCGGATTTCCAGTTCCGTAACGGCGAGATGAAACTGGTGCGCTACCAGCTCATTCCGGTCAACCTGAAGAAGAAAGTGACCTACGACAACGGCAAGAGCGAACGCGTGCTCTACACGCCGGAAATTGCCGAAAACGCGCAGATGCTCTCGCTGCTGACGCCGTTCCAGAACAAAGGCAAAGCGCAATTGGGCGTGAAGATCGGCAGTACCACCGGCCGTCTTGAGGGGGATCGCAGCAAAGTGCGCTTTGTGCAGACCAACCTGGCGCGGGTTCTTCTCGCCGCGCAGATGGCGCGCACCGGCGCGGATCTTGCAGTGATGAGCGGCGGTGGCGTTCGTGACAGCATCGAAGCGGGCGATATCACCTATAAAGATGTGCTGAAAGTGCAGCCGTTCGGCAACACCGTGGCCTACGTTAATCTCAGCGGTAAAGAGCTGCTTGATTACCTGACGGCGGTGGCGCAGATGAAGCCCGATTCCGGCGCCTACCCGCAGTTTGCCAACGTCAGTTTTGTGGCGAAAGGCGGCCAGCTGAGCGACGTGAAGATCAAAGGCGAACCGCTGGATGAGGCGAAAAGCTACCGTCTGGCAACGCTGAGCTTCAACGCCACCGGCGGCGATGGCTATCCGCGCCTGGATGATAAAGCCGGATATGTGAACACCGGCTTTATCGATGCTGAAGTGCTGAAAGAGTTCATCCAGAACAACTCACCGCTGGATGTGAATGCTTACGAACCGAAAGGCGAAGTGAGCTGGCAGTAACGCCTCACTCGCGGCGGGCGATATCGGCAAATTGCGCACCCAGCAGTTTCGCCAGATCGCTCGCCGCCAGTTCAATATCCAGCCCGCGCTTGCCGCCAGAGATATAGATGGTGTCGAAGGTTTGCGCGGGCGCATCGATCAGCGTCGGCAGGCGTTTTTTCTGCCCGAGCGGGCTGATGCCGCCCACCAGATAGCCGGTGGTACGCTGCGCCACCATCGGGTCCGCCATATCGACCTTTTTCGCACCCAGCGCTTTGGCGACCTTTTTCAAATCGAGCATCCCGGCCACCGGCGTCACCGCCACGGCCAGCTGCTTCATATCGCCATTGACCGCCACCAGCAACGTTTTATAAACCCTGTCGGCATCCAGCCCCAGCTTGCGCACCACTTCATCGCCGAAGTTGGTCTCGTTAGGGTCGTGATCGTAGCTGTGGAGTTGAAAAGCGATGCCATTTTTTTCCAGTAACTTTACGGCGGGCGTCATAATAATCCTTCTTATCAAGCGGTTTCACGCCGTAAGCATACGCCTGCACCCACCGGGGAAAATAGTAGCATCTTGCGCTAATGGGCCATTTTTTCCGTTAACAGTGCGGGAAGATTGCCGTCGCCATAGAGATGCAGTGCGCCCGCGGCCACCACATAGCGCCCCGGCGGCAGGCGGAACAGATAGTCACACCATGCGCGGTTACGCTGATGCATCAGCACATCGTGCAGCGGCTGGCTAAAGGTTGAGGGCAGACTCAGGTTCTCATCTCGCGGCGGGCTCTCCAGCCACCAGCTCATCATCACCTGTAACAGGCGCGCATTCTCATGCCAGTGGGTGAGGGTGTCCTGCAACAGTTCAGTACCGTCGTCCGGCAGCTGGCGCAAAATATCGAGCTGGCTGGTGGTGCCTTCCAGTTCCATGATCGCCACGTTAAAACGCTGCGCGGCCTGGAGTAACTGGTAGTCGATGCCGTAGTCGGATCGCAGCCCGAGCCGCTGCGCCTGCGTTGCCTGTAACACCAGCGCGATGTGCCAGGCCGGGCGCGTCTCAAACGCCGCACGGCTTAACGACAGGCTCGCCAGCGTGCGCTCTAACGCCTCAAGCAGAGCAGGGCTGAGGCGGGTGTCGAGCGGGTCGGCGTCAGGAAGGTTAGCAAACGGCGAGTCGGAACCGGCGATATCCGCCTCGACGATCAGCGCATCGGCCTCGCGCACCTTTTGCAGCAGCGCTGCTGGCAGCGGTGCCATGCCGTGCGTGCCCATATGAATGCTGCCGACCAGGTGAAGGTGCCGGTCGCCGGGCAACTCAACGTCTAATGCAGGCCAGGGGTAGCGGCGCTGACGAAGCGCGAAAAGAAAAGCTTTCAATCGTTGAAACAGGCTCATACGCGCTTCCTGAGAGTAAAAAGGCATGCTAACGCGCGAAGCGGGAGGGTGTAAACCCCGCCGCAGGTGGCGGCGGGGCGGGGCTTAGTCGCGCGGGGTAAAGCGCAGCAGCCGGTTGGCGTTACTCACTACGGTAATTGAGGAGAGCGCCATTGCCGCGCCGGCCACCACCGGGTTGAGCAGTGTGCCGGTCAGCGGCCAGAGAATCCCGGCGGCAATCGGGATGCCAAGCGAGTTATAGATAAACGCCCCGAGCAGGTTCTGCTTCATATTGCGCAGTGTGGCGTTGGCAATCGCCAGCGCATCGGCCACACCCATCAGGCTATGGCGCATCAGCGTGATCGCCGCTGTTTCTATCGCCACATCGCTGCCGCCGCCCATCGCAATACCGACATCGGCCTGCGCCAGCGCCGGAGCATCGTTGATGCCATCACCAATCATCGCCACCTGGCGACCCTGCTGCTGGAGCTGTTTAATCGCCTCGGCTTTGCCATCCGGCAATACACCGGCAATCACCTCATCAATGCCCGCCTCTTTGGCAATCGCATTTGCGGTGGTCGGGTTATCGCCGGTCAGCATTACCAGCCGGTAACCGGCGCGGTGCAGGCGTTGCAGTGCCTGCACGCTGTCGTCACGCAGCGGATCGCGAATGGCGAACAGCGCCCGCGCTTTGCCCTCTACTGCCAGCAGCACTGGCGTCGTGCCACGGCTGGCCTGGGCGGCAATCTCCTCATCCAGCGCGCGCGTATCAATCTGCTGTTCCGCCAGCAGCGCCTGGTTGCCGAGCAGCACGCGCTGCCCGTCAATCTCGCCGCTGACCCCCAGCCCGCGCAGAGTGCGGAACTGCTTCACTTCCGCCAGCGCCTCAGTTGCGGCTTTTTCCAGGATCGCGTGCGCCAGCGGGTGGCTGGAGCCCTGCTCAAGCGCTGCTGCCAGGCGCAGGGCGCTCGTTTCATCCCCCTCCAGCGCGGTTATACTCACCACTTCCGGTTTGCCGCGCGTCAGGGTGCCGGTTTTATCAAACACCAGCGTATCAAGGGTGCTGGCGCGTTGCAGCGCATCGGCATCGCGTACCAGCACGCCAAACTCAGCCGCACGCCCGACGCCGGAGATAATCGACATCGGCGTCGCCAGCCCGAGCGCGCAGGGGCAGGCGATAATCAGCACGGTTGTAGCGATCACCAGCGTATAGACAATCTGCGGTGCGGGGCCGAAGAGATACCAAATGACACCGCTCAGCAGAGCGATGGCGACGACCACCGGAACAAACACCGCTGAAATACGGTCAGCGAGCTGGCCAATCTCCGGTTTACTACTCTGTGCCTGGCGCACCATGCGGATAATGCGCGACAGCGTGGTGTGGCTGCCCACGGCGCTGGCGGTAAACAGGACGCTGCCGTCCTGCACCACGGTGCCGGCGTGGATCGTCTCGCCCGCGCCTTTTTGCTGCGGCACTGGCTCGCCGGTCAGCATCGCTTCATCAAACCACCCCTCGCCGTCGCGGATCTCACCATCCACCGGCACGCGATCGCCGGTGGTCAGGCGCAGCGTCATGCCCGGCTGCACTTCGGCCAGCGGAACGCTTTTTTCGCCCTCAGAGGTAACCACTCGCGCCGTTGGCGGGGTTAAATCGAGCAGGCGTTCCAGCGCTTTTGATGAACGCTGGCGGGCGCGCGCTTCCAGCATATGGCCGAGGTTAATCAGACCGATAATCATCGCGCTGGCTTCGTAATAGAGGTGGCGGGCTTCCATCGGAAACCACTGCGGCCAGATATTGACGCTCATCGAGTAGAGCCAGGCCGCGCCGGTGCCAAGGGCAACCAGCGTGTCCATCGTCGCGGTGCCGTTACGCAGGCTTTTCCACGCGCTGGTGTAGAAGTGTCCACCGGCAAACACCATCACTGCCAGAGTGAGCATGCCGATGCCGAGCCACAGCGAGCGGTTGGCCTCGGTGACCATCATATTGTCGCCGAGCATCCCCCAAAGCATGATCGGTACGCCGACCAGCAGGGCGACAATCGCCTGCCAGCGAAAGCGCTTCAGGGTGGCGAGCGCCGTCTCCTGCTGGCGCTCGCGCCGCTTGATATCATCTTCAATCGCTTCCGCGCCGTAGCCTGCCTGCTCAACGGCGCTGACTAATTCTGCGGCGGGCGCACTGCCCATCACCAGCGCAGTGCGCTCCGCCAGGTTTACCCGTGCCTGCGTGACGCCCGGAACCGCCTGTAAGGCTTTTTGTACCCGGGAGACACAGCTGGCGCAGCTCATGCCGTTGATCAACAGCTGCTGGCTGTCATCAAGCGGGTCTGCTGCCGGAAGCTCTGGAGTGGCCGCTGTCAGTGCTTCCGACGGGAGTGATGACTCTGCCAGCGGTTTAGCCTTTGGGTGGCTGACGCTCGCGCCGTACCCGGCCTCTTCAACAGTTGCGATAAGCGCTTCGGCGCTGGCGCTGCCCGTCACCTGGGCATGCTCGATGGTGACATCGGCCGCCTCGACGTCGGGGCGTTTTTCCAGGCTCTCTTTTACACGTTTAACGCAATGGCCGCAGGAGAGGCCATTCAGGTTTAGCTCTATGGTTTGAGACATACGCGTTCTCCTCAGGGATGAGACGTTTGATAACACGCAATAAGCTTAAACCTTCCCGCGAGGGGAAGGTCAAGTTCAGGGCGGCACAAAATAGCTCACGCGGCAAAAAACGTCGTCAGAAATAAAAAACCCCGCATTGAGCGGGGTCTGACATCATTTGGCGGTTAATACTCAGCCATATTTACGCGCGAATTCCTCGTCGGAATTACACAGGTAAATAATAAATTCGATAAAGGAGATGATTGCCGGAATACAGGTCCAGAAGAACAGCAGATAAAGAATGCCCTGGCCCGGTTTACCTAAATAGAATTTGTGCGCGCCGAAGCCGCCAAGGAAGAAGGCGAACAGCGCAGCGGAGATGCGGCTTTTCTTGCCAGCAGTGCTCTGCGGCGCGCCGCAGCTCGGACATGCAACCGCTTCTTTATGTATCTCCTTTCCGCAACCGCGGCAAAAAGCCATATCACTCATAAACAACTCCTGTGTGTCGAACTTTTATCATTATTTGAAAATCCCGCGCTATGGTATAGCGAAGCGGCGGATCGGCAAATAGAAATATTTACAACATGTATATATTTGTTTTGCGGTACCGCAAGGATTAATATCATTCTCCAGCCTCATAACAGGCGTCGCACTATTTGCCGTGTGTAAATAATGGGGAAGATGATGAATATCAGCGATGTGGCAAAAAAGACCGGTTTAACCAGTAAAGCGATCCGTTTTTATGAGCAGAAAGGGCTGGTGACGCCGCCGCTGCGCGGGGAAAACGGCTATCGCAGTTACAACCAGCAGCATCTCAATGAGCTGACGCTGCTGCGCCAGGCGCGCCAGGTGGGATTTAACCTTGAGGAGTGCGGCGAGCTGGTGAATCTGTTTAACGATCCCGCCCGCCACAGCGCGGATGTAAAAGCCCGCACGTTACAGAAAGTGGCCGAGATCGAGCGCCATATTAGCGAATTGCAGGCGATGCGCACCCAGTTGCTGACGCTGGCGGAAGCCTGCCCCGGCGACGAGGGGGCCGACTGCCCGATTATGGACAACCTTTCTGGCTGCTGTCATCACCGCGCGAAGGGTTAAGCAGAAAGGTCACCGTACCGCGATACCAGCGCGAGGCGGCAAGCTTCGCAATCTCTTGCTCATCGCAAATCCCGCCCGGTACGACGCCCAGTTTAAACGGAATGCGCAGGCCAGCCAGTGCTGGCAGATAATCGGTAAAATTCGCCACTGTACGGCGTCCCTGATAGCTCTGCACCACCAGTTCATCCACCGGCAAGGCATTCAGCGTGGCGACGCTGCCGGTTTTCGCCCAGTCCAGCAGCCCGGTTACCCCCAGCGCATAGTGCGCGGGCAGCGTGTGCCGCAGCCGTTGCAGAAAGCGGGCGTACTCATCCAGCCGCCAGGTAGCGGCATCGAAATCGATCTGCAAGCCAATAACCTCGTTTCCCGCCGCCTGCCAGCGCGCCAGCAGGCTGTTCAGGCGCAGCAGCAGCGTATCCGGCACATCGAGGGTGGCAAAGCGCACCGTCAACCAGATGCGCGGAAAGACCAGCCGGTTAACGGGCAGCCCTTTGCGCTCAAACACCGTTTTACCGCCGTGGATCACCACCTCGCCCTGATGGAGATAGACCACATCCGCCTGGCGCAGCGCGTCGCCGGGGCGCACGCCGGACCAGAGCCAGAACGCCTGCTCCTGCGCCTTCGCCGGGCTTAATGAAGCGAGCAGGGCAGCAAGCGCGATTACCAGTAGTAGCGGAGTTCGTTGGCCCATACGCTTCCGGGGTAACGGCTCTTCAGTTGCTGGAACCAGGCTTTGCGCACCGATTTATCTACGTCCTCGCCGCCGCAATCGTTATAGCCCGACGGGGCGTAACACATCACCGCGCGGTAGAGGGCGTAACTCTTATCTTCCGGCTCCGCTTTCGGGTCGTTAATTACCTGCTGATAGGCGGCCAGCCGCTGCGGCACGCCGGGCAGCGCTTTAGTGGTGGTGGCACCGTCGAGGGCATCATTGCCGCCGAGTTCGACGCCCAACGAGACTCTCGCCTGCGTAGTGCGGAAAAATTCGCCGAGACAGTTCAGCGCATGCCCGTCCGTTGGTGTTTTGCTCAGCGTAGTGACGGTCTTCTCCAGCGGAGCACAGGTGTAGCGGCTCGTCTCATCGCTGCCTTGCCAGTTAAAGACGTTCAGATCGACATCCGAGAAGGCCTCGTCTTTTACCGGCGGCGTAATGGCGGCGATCAGCTTTTTATCCTGTAACCAGTCGGCGTAGTTTCCGGCGGTCAAATCGCGCATCAGCAAGGTGTGCAGGGCGATTGTGCGCTCTTCGCTGTTCGGCCCGTGTTGTGCCTGCGCAAGCAGCAGCGGGCGCGAGGCTTTGGTTTTCAGCACCAGCGAGCGAAAGCGCAGGTTAGTGACCCGGCTCTTCGCTGCGAAGATCTCATCGACTTTTTCACTGGCCACCAGCGTGGCCGCCAGTTTGGCCTGCAACAACTGCTGCTGTTCGACGTCGCGGCTCAAATCGAGCAGGCGCAGCCAGTGGCTTTGCGCCTCCGGCCAGGTTTTTTGCGCCATCAGCGCATCGCCATACAGCACCTGTTCGCTGAAGGCGAGTACGTCATGCTCCGCCAGCGCTTTTGCCGGGGTGATACCGCTGACCACCGCAGCGTAATCCTGCGAGCTGTAAGCCAGTTGCAGACGAAGATAGTTCCATAACGCGCCGCGCTGGTTGTTGTCGAACTCCGCTTTATGGCTCTCAAGCCAGGCGTTATCGATACAGGGCATATTTTCCCGGCAGGGCGATTCGCGCATCCAGCGCAGGGCGGCAATAAAGGTCATCAGCGAGGCATTCGGCGCGCTGACAAACGCATCGCCTCCCCAGCTAACATCCTTACTCAGCAGCTTGTTGTCGCTCTCATTGATCAGCGTCACCAGCGCATCGCCGCTGGTGGCGGCTGAGAGCGCTTTTTCATAGCGCACCGCGAGGCTGTCCCACTGCTGAAGATACCAGTCAATACGGCGCAGCATCCCCTGGGTCGAGGCGGCATAGCGCCCCTGCGGCCACTGCTTCAGGTAACTTTCCGCCGCGCTTCGCGCCTGCTCAGCGTGGGGCTTATCAATTTTCGCAACGTCAAAATCGCCATATTCGCCGTTGGCGTTTTCGCTGCTGGCGTTGAGCGCATTACGCATCAGCATGTAACTCGCCGTCTCGGCAAGCCACGGCTGCGTGCTCTTTGTCAGCGAAGTGAAAAGCGGCTCGGCGGCGGCATAATCACCGGCATAAAAGCTATTGGCGGCCTGAAGATAGGTGCGAAAACCCGCCGCGGCTGAATTCTCCGGGAAGGAGAGGGCGCTGATCGCCTCTATACTCTGCGAAGATTCATTAGCCGCGATACGTGCGGTCGCCAGCGCCTGGCGCTGCGGCGCGGTCAGGGATTTATCCTCAAGCAGGGCGGCGAAGAAGGCTGAAAGCGTCTCGTTATTTTGTGAAACAAAACGGGTTTCACCGTCGTTGCCCGCGTCATCAACCGCTGTTGCGGTTTGCGCGTCATTGCCGTCGGCAATCAGGCGCAGCAGGGCAGGCGGCAGCGTGTTGTCGCTCGCGATGCCCAGCGCATTCATCTGCTGGCTCAGCGTGGCGGCCAGCGGGGAAGCCTCTGTCGCGGCGGCAGGCGGCGCGTCATCGTGATGCACGCCGAAGTAAACATTGCGGCTGCGGGTAACATCTGCCGGCATCGGCTGGCGCAGCGGATAGAGGCCTTTGCTGTCGCCCAGCAGGCGCAGCAGGTTATCGCGGGTATCGGTGTGGACAGCGATAACCGGCGGCGTGGAGAGGTAGCAGCCGGGGCTGCCCCATGTGCAATCATCAATATCGGAAGAGGCCAGCGCGGATGCGCTGGCGCCAAGCGCGAGCAGGATGCCCAGCGCGAGCTGTTTTTGCGGGCCCATAGCCGGGATCCTTGGGTTAAGTTAGTCGCTTACGGGTGTGATACGCAGCGTAATACCTTCAATGGCGATGACCTCGACGCGCGTACCGGCGGCGAGATCGGTATCGGCGCAGACCGGCCATGAGCTGTCGCCCACGCGCATATGTCCGCGACTGTTGACCAGCGCATTATCCAGCGTGAAACGGCGACCGAGCAGCTGTTGCCCGCGCAGGTTAAGCGAGGCGTCGGCGGGGTTTTGCTGTTTTACGCGTTTTGACAACCACAGCCACCAGAGCCAGGCGGCCAGCAGCGTCAGCAGGGCGAAGAGCACCCCTTGCCACTCCCAGCTAAACGGGATGACCCACGCCAGCAAACCGGTGGCAACCGCCGCGATGCCGCTCCATAACAGATAGCCGTTACCGCCGAGCATTTCGGCGGCGAGCAGCAGCCCACCCAGCGTCAGCCAGGCGAGGTAGGTATGTTCAAGCAGCAGTTCGGCGATCATTTTTTACGCTCGTTGGCGCTATCTTTCACCAGCTCAGCAATACCGCCAATGGCACCCAGCAGGCTGCTGGCGTCCAGCGGCATCATCACCACTTTGCTGTTGTTGGCGGAACCAATTTGTTGCAGCGCTTCGGTATATTTCTGTGCCACAAAGTAGTTCACCGCCTGGATATCACCGGAGGCGATCGCTTCTGAAACCATCTGCGTGGCGCGGGCTTCCGCTTCCGCCGAACGCTCACGCGCTTCCGCCTGCAGGAAGGCAGACTGACGCTCACCTTCAGCTTTGAGGATCTGCGACTGTTTATCCCCTTCGGCTTTCAGGATCTCCGCCTGGCGGATCCCTTCGGCTTCAAGGATATAGGCGCGTTTGGTACGTTCCGCCTTCATCTGCGCGTTCATCGAGGAGACCAGCTCCGCTGGCGGGCGCACATCGCGGATCTCAATACGCGTTACCTTGATGCCCCACGGGTTGGTGGCTTCATCGACAATGTGCAGCAGGCGGGTGTTGATGCTGTCGCGCTGCGAGAGCATCTCATCCAGCTCCATCGAGCCGAGCACGGTACGGATGTTGGTCATGGTCAGGTTGACGATCGCCAGCTCCAGATTGCTCACCTCATAGGCGGCGCGCGGCGCGTCAATAACCTGAATAAAGCAGACGGCGTCAATGGTGACGTTGGCGTTATCTTTGGAGATGATCTCCTGGGAAGGGATGTCGAGCACCTGCTCCATCATATTGATCTTGCGACCAATGCGATCCATAAACGGCACGACAAGGCTAAGACCCGGTTGCAGTGTGCGGGTAAAGCGGCCAAAGCGTTCCACGGTCCACTGGAAGCCCTGGGGGACAATTTTTACACCGGAAAAGACAATAACCAGCGCGACGACGATGAGAACGATAATGACGATTGGCATCAAAAAAAACCTCCTGTTTAATTTGATGCCATCTTAGCCCGAATTGGCGACGAAAGCAGCCCGATCGCCAAATTTAGCAGGGTGATCAGTAAAGCAGCGAGTAGAGCTGACGACGATATTTCGACGCCAGCGCATCGCCGGTACCGAGCGCGGCGAGGATCTCTTGCAGCGTTTTACGCGCGTCGCCGTTAGCCGCACCGAGATCTTTACGCAGGTGGTTAAACAGCAGCTCCAGCGCCTCTTCGTTACGCCCTACCTGATGCAGTTGCAAAGCCAGCTGGGTTGCCAGCGCCGCATCCTCCGGGTTGTCAGCAACCTGCTGTTGCAGCTGCTGGATCTCCGGCGTGTCGGCCGCTTTGCGCAGCAGATCGATCTGCGCGATCAGCCCCTGATAGCGGGTGTCCTGATCCTGCAACGGGACGGCTTTCAGCACCGTTTCCGCTTCGTCGGCGCGGTTTAACACAATCAGCGTTTCCGCCAGCAGGAAGCCGATTTCGCTCTGCTGGTTAGAGAGCTGCCACGCCTCTTTCAGCAGCGGCAGCGCTTCTGTGTGGTTGCCTGCCTGCATCAGTTCCATCGCCTGCTGCGCTTTCAGCTCCTCTTCACGCGGCAGCACTTTGTCGAGCAGGGCGCGGATCGCCTCTTCCGGCTGCGGGCCCTGGAAACCATCGACCGGCTGGCCGTTCTGGAAGAGATAGACCGTTGGAATGGCGCGCAGGCCAAACTGCGAAGCGACCATCTGCTCGGCATCGCAATCCACTTTCGCCAGAATAAACTGCCCGTTGTACTGCGCGGCCAGCGTTTCCAGGACCGGCGTCAATTGCAGACAGTGTTGGCTGCGCTCGGACCAGAAATAGAACAGCACCGGGGTCGCAACGGACTGTTCCAGCACCTGTTGCAGGTTCGCTTCGGTAATATTGACGATATTCTGTACGGACATGGCAATTTCTCTGTTTAAACAAGTAAGAATGAGATGGGGACGCGACACGCGCCTTCAACTCATCCGTGCAAAATTTTATCCATCATGCGCGCCGGCAGCAGCCGTTTCAGCAGGCTGACCGCCCAGGTTACCAGCGTGACGGGGTAGCGTAATTTCGGCCGTTTACTCTCAAAAGCATGGCGCACTTTGGCGACCACCGCCTCCGGGCCGAGGGTAAAGCGCGCGGCGATGCCGGGATTTTCTACCGGTTTATCGCGCTGCGTCTGGTTGACGTTATCGGTAAAACGGGTGCGGATGGGGCCAGGCTCAATCAGGCTCACTTTAATGCCGGTGTGGCGCAGCTCCATGCGCAGCGCATCGGACCAGGCTTCCAGCGCATATTTACTCGCGGCATAGGCACCGCGACCGGGCGTGGAGATCAGGCCCATCACCGATGAAGTCATCACAATGCGCCCTTCGCCGTGCGGCAACATGGCCGGGAGCAGGCGCAGCGTGAGCTGGTGAGTGCCGAAAAAGTTGCTGGAAAACTGCTGCTCCAGCTGTTCACGGCTGATGGCGTCAAGGGATCCGTAGACGCCGTAACCGGCGTTATTGAAGAGGCCATAGAGGCGATTGCCGGTCAGGGCGATCACCTCATCCGCGGCGCGATCCACGCTCGCTGCGTCATCAAGATCGAGCAAAACGCCGGTGAATCCCTCCTGATCCATCCGCGCCACATCGTCGGCTTTGCGGCAGGCCGCTAGCACGCGAAACCCCTGACGCTTTAGCTCGCGCGCGCTCTCCAGACCAATACCGCTGGAACATCCTGTTATTAAGACCGTTTTTTGCATAACTTTACCTGGGGACGCGCCTGAATATTCAGGAGGCGTGATTAACTAAAGGAGCCAGTCGCGTGGCCATCCAGTCGGCAATAAACGGCTGGGCATCGCGATTGGGGTGAATACCATCATCCTGCATCCACTGCGGTTTCAGATAGACTTCTTCCATAAAAAAGGGCAGCAGAGGAACATCCAGCTCGCTGGCGAGCTTCGGGTAAATGGCACCAAAGGCCTCAGTATAACGACGACCGTAGTTGGCGGGCAGCCGTATTTGCATCAGCAGCGGCTTCGCATCGGCGCTCTTTACCGTCTGGATAATCTGGCGCAGCGTCTGTTCCGTTTGCTGCGGCGGAAAACCGCGCAGGCCGTCATTGCCGCCGAGTTCGACCAGCACCCAGCGCGGTTTATGCTCTTTTAACAGCGCGGGCAGGCGCGCCAGGCCCTGCTGCGAGGTGTCGCCACTGATACTGGCGTTCACCACCACAGGCTGCTGCTGCCACTTGTTATTGAGCAGCGCAGGCCAGGCCGCTGTTGCCGCCATCCGATAGCCCGCACTCAGGCTGTCGCCAAGAATCAGTAGCGTGTCCGCCGCCGCGGCGCGAAAGGTTAACAAAAGCAAAAACAGGAAGGGCAAATGCCAGCGGAAAACATTGTTGAAGTTCATCATCTTAAGAAGTCCGTCGGTCAGGGGGAGCAGGAGCTTTCAATCCTTACCGGAGTTGAGCTGGTTGTCAAACCAGCTGAAACCATTGCGCTGATTGGCGAGTCCGGTTCCGGGAAGTCGACGCTGCTCGCCATTCTCGCCGGGCTCGATGATGGCAGCAGCGGCGAAGTGCATCTGCTCGGCAAACCGTTACACAAAATGGACGAAGAGGCGCGCGCGCAGTTACGCGCACAAAATGTCGGGTTTGTTTTTCAATCCTTCATGCTGATCCCGACCCTTAACGCGCTGGAAAACGTGGAACTGCCCGCGCTGTTGCGCGGTGAAAAGAGCAGCGAAAGCCGCAGCAGTGCCAAAGCTTTACTCGAGGAGTTGGGGCTGGGCAAACGCCTCGATCATCTCCCGGCACAGCTCTCCGGCGGCGAGCAGCAGCGCGTGGCGCTGGCCCGCGCCTTTAACGGTCGCCCGGCAGTGCTCTTCGCCGATGAGCCGACCGGCAATCTCGATCGACAGACGGGCGACAAAATCGCCGATCTGCTCTTCTCAATGAATCAACACTACGGCACTACGCTACTGCTGGTGACCCATGACGCGCAGCTGGCGGCGCGCTGTGACAGACGCCTGCGGCTGGTCAACGGCGAACTGCGGGAGGAAGCATGATTGCCCGCTGGTTCTGGCGCGAATGGCGCTCGCCGTCGCTGCTGATTGTCTGGATGGCGCTGAGCCTCGCGGTCGCTTGTGTACTGGCGCTCGGTACCATCGGCGATCGCATGGAGAAGGGGTTAAGCCAGCAGAGCCGCGATTTTATGGCGGGCGACCGCGCCCTGCGCAGCTCGCGTGAAATTCCGCCTGGCTGGCTGGAGGAGGCGCGTAAAAGCGGCCTGCAAGTGAGTGAGCAGGTCAGCTTCAGCACCATGACTTTTGCCGGCGATACGCCGCAGCTGGCGAGTGTGAAAGCGGTGGATAATCGCTACCCACTCTACGGCGAGCTGGAGACGCAGCCCGCCGGGCTGAAGCCGCAGCCGGGCACGGCGCTGCTCGCTCCGCGCCTGATGGCTTTACTGAGTGTTAAACCGGGCGACACGATTGAGGTGGGCGACGCCACGCTGCGCATTGCAGGCGAAGTGACGCAGGAGCCCGATTCCGGCTTTAACCCCTTCCAGATGGCGCCGCGCCTGCTGATGAACAGCGCCGATGTGGCAAAAACCGGTGCCGTCTTACCGGGCAGCCGCGTCAGCTGGCGGGTGAAGTTTGCCGGCACACCCGCGCAGTTAGAGAAGTATGAAACGTGGCTGCTGCCGCAGCTTGGCGCGGATCAGCGCTGGTACGGGCTGGAGCAGGATGACGGCGCGCTGGGCAAATCCTTACAGCGTTCGCAGCAGTTCTTGCTGCTATCGGCACTGCTGACGCTGCTGCTGGCGGTCGCCGCCGTCGCGGTAGCGATGAGCCACTACTGCCGCAGCCGCTACGATCTGGTGGCGATTCTGAAAACCCTCGGCGCCGGTCGCGCGCAGTTGCAAAAGCTGATTGTCGGCCAGTGGGCGCTGCTGCTTGGGCTGGCGGTGATCACCGGCGGCGCGCTGGGGCTGCTGTTTGAAAAGGTGTTAATGCTCCTTCTCAAGCCGGTGTTGCCCGCCGTGCTACCGCCTGCAAGCTACTGGCCGTGGCTGTGGGCCATCGGCGCAATCGTGGTGATCTCGCTGCTGGTGGGGCTGCGTCCCTATCGTCTGCTGCTGGCGACGCAGCCGCTGCGGGTGCTGCGCCGCGATGCGGTGGCGAATGTCTGGCCGCTTAAGATCTATCTTCCGGCGGTAGCGATTATCACCGTGCTGCTGCTCGCCTGGCTGATGGGTGGCAGCATGTTGCTGTGGGCGGTGCTGGCGGGGGCGGTGGTGCTGGCAATGCTCTGCGGCGCGGTCGGCTGGCTGCTGCTTAATGTGCTGAAGCGCCTGGCTCTGAAAGCGCTGCCGCTGCGCCTGGCGGTGAATCGCCTGCTGCGCCAGCCGTGGTCGACGCTGAGTCAGCTGTCAGCCTTCTCCCTCTCGTTTATGCTACTGGCGATGCTGCTGGTGCTGCGCGGCGATCTGCTTGACCGCTGGCAGCAGCAGTTACCGGCCGAAAGCCCGAACTACTTTCTGATTAACATCGCCCCGGAGCAGATTGCGCCGCTGAAAACCTTCCTTGCTGAGCATCAGGTGATCCCGGCGGCGTTCTACCCGATTGTGCGGGCGAGGATGACGCAGATTAACGGCCAGTCGACGGAGGGCAACGCCGACGAGGCGCTGAACCGCGAACTTAACCTCACCTGGCAGCAGCAGCGGCCGGATCACAACCCGCTGACCGCAGGCAGCTGGCCGCCAAAAGCGGGCGAGGTTTCGGTGGAGGAGGGGCTGGCTGAGCGGCTTGGTCTGAAGCTGGGCGACACGGTGACTTTTACCGGCGATACCCAGGCGTTCAGCGCAAAAATCTCCAGTCTGCGTAAGGTGGATTGGGAGAGCCTGCGGCCCAACTTCTTCTTTATCTTCCCGCCGGGCGCGCTCGACGGGCAGCCGCAAAGCTGGCTGACCAGCTTCCGGCTGGAGGGGAACAACGGCATGTTAACGCAGCTTAACCGCGCCTTTCCGACCATCAGCCTGCTTGATATTGGCGCGATTTTAAAACAGGTCGGCCAGGTGCTGGAGCAGGTGAGCCGGGCGCTGGAGGTGATGGTGGTGCTGGTTACCGCCTGCGGCGTGTTACTGCTGCTGGCGCAGGTGCAGGTCGGTATGCGTCAGCGTCACCAGGAGCTGGTGGTCTACCGCACGCTGGGGGCGGGCAAACGGCTGCTGCGCACCACCTTGTGGTGTGAGTTTGCGCTGCTGGGGCTGGTCTCCGGGCTGGTTGCCGCTATCGGCGCGGAAACGGCGCTGGCGCTGCTGCAAACCCGTGTGTTTGACTTCCCGTGGCAGCCCGACTGGCGGCTGTGGATCACGCTGCCGCTCTGCGGCGCACTGCTGCTCTCCCTGTGCGGCGGGTGGTTAGGTAGCCGATTATTAAAAGGCAAAGCGCTGTTTCGTCAATTTAGTGGTTAATCCTGCCTGAAAAAGCGGCACCGATAATTCAATCGGTGTCGCGCTGTTTCAACGTGTAAACAAGTAATCGATAGTTGTTTAGTAGCACAAAACATTAAAAAAACTTCGCCCACCAGAATCTTATAAAAGCTATGATGCCCGCGCTAATTAACAGTTAGTTGTATCTATTCCCAAGGAAAAACAATGAAAATAAAAACAAGCGCCCTGGCGACAGCCATTGGCGCAGCAGTGGCGTTGGCGTCTTTCACAGCACAAGCAGAAATTACTGTTCTGAAACAAAACCCGCAGGCGGGCGATCCCCTTAGCCGCCTGAACTTCACTGTCGGCGGCTCGATTCGCCCGCAGTTCCAGAATATGACCGGTAACGATGGCAAAAACGCCTTTAAACGTAACGGTTTTGACGGCGGCTCCCGCTTCCGTTTCGCAGCGGATTACTACCTGTTCGATGACATCAGCTGGGTCAGCTACTACGAGCTGGGCGTTGATATCCCGAAACTGCTCGACTGGGATAACCACTACGCGGAAACCGCGCACAACACCACGCGCCGTATGCTCTACACCGGCCTGAAAAGCCAGACTTGGGGCACGCTGACATTCGGTCAGCAGAACAGCGTTTATTACGATGTGGTCGGCGCGAAAACCGATATCTGGGACTACGACATGCTGGCGCAGGCACCGGGTAACGGCATCAAAGGCGATTACGACGGCTCTTATCGTTCACGCAAAATGCTGAAATATAAGAAAACCGAGGGTGACGCGGATATCTATGCTTCTTACCTCTTCAGCGATGATTACCTGGCGACCGACGGCAACCGTTACAAACGTAAGAGCGGCGGTTCACTGGGTCTCGATTATCACCTGACCGACGATCTGACCTGGGGCGCGGCGTGGAACTACACTCGTGCGGATATGCGTCAGCCTTCTACCGGCGACAGCAAAACCTACGATCAGAACATCCTTGGTACCGCGTTGAGCTGGACCCCGGATAACTGGACCTTCTCCCTGGGCGGCGGCTGGTATCAAAACTTCATGCTGACCAAGAAGAAGGATGTGCATAACTACTTCGCGGGCGATGCGTGGGGCGTTGAGTATTTTGCCGGGTATAAATTCCCGATCGCACAGTACGCGGTGAAATACATTCAGCCGTACGTGATGGGTGACCGTCTGGAGTTCACCAGCGGCCGTAATTATCAGCGTATCGATAATGGCGTGGGTGTAACCGTGCAGCTGGATTATGGTTTCCGTGTCGATTACGAACACGTCTTCACCTCCAGCACCGACAACCTGGGCGATATGAACCTGGTTCGTCTGCGTTACGATTTCTAATCGACACCTTTGCGGCCTGCCTCTGATGCGCAGGCCGCACAGCACGCTGCAAATGCCTGATGGCGCTTCGCTTATCAGGCCTACGAAATGTACCCACGTAGGCCGGATAAGGCATCGCCGCCATCCGGCGATCGGTCTGGCATTGTGCACGGTTGCCGCAACTGCCTGATGGCGCTTCGCTTATCAGGCCTACGAAATGTACCCGCGTAGGCCGGATAAGGCATCGCCGCCATCCGGCGTTTCTCCTCTCTCTCCCTGACAAGTTGAATTTTTTTCAATTACCGCTGCGCTGGCTTTGTGCCATCTTATTCCCCGGCCTTATCGACAAGGCATACACCGAACGCGACGCACTGCACGCCGCGTCACACAGCACATCATTACCATCAGGGAGAATATATGGGACCTCGTCTCGGTTTACGCGCGCTTTTTGGCGCACTACTTCTGGTTTGCGGTCTGCCTTTCGCGCAGGCCAACAGCGATCCACACACCATCGTTTTCGGCGTCGCGCCGGGTCCGTATGGCGATATGGTGAAACAGGCGATTGCCCCTTCGCTGAAAGAGAAGGGCTATAAAGTTGTGGTACGCGAATTCAGCGATTACGTGCAGCCAAACATGGCGCTGGCTAACGGCAGCATCGACGCCAATCTCTTCCAGCACAGCCTCTATTTCGACAAATTCACCGCCGATAAAGGCCTCAAGCTCAGCAAGCTGATCGCCGTGCCGACCGCCGGGATGGGTTTTTACTCTCACAAAATCAAAAGCCTCGATGAGCTGAAGAAGGGCGATATCATCACCCTCTCAAACGACCCTACCAACCTGGCGCGCGGGCTGCGCTTCCTGCAATCGCTGGGGCTGATTACTATCAAAGAGTCTATCGATCCGACCAAAGCCTCCGAGCGCGATATCGCCAGCAACCCGAAAGGGCTGGTGTTTAAGCCGCTGGAAGCGGCTCAGCTGCCGCGCACGCTCGATGGCGTCACCGCCTCGCTGGTAAACGGCAACTTTGCGGTTGCTGCCGGGATGGATCTCGCTTCGGCGATCAAGCAGGAGAAGCTCGACGAGAACCTGAAAAACATCATTGCCGTGCGCAGTGAAGATGCCGACAAGCCCTTCGCGAAAGATATCGTGACGGCGGTGAAATCACCGGCTTACCGCGCGGTGATCGACGATCCGAAAAATATCTTTGCCGCTTTCCAGAAACCCGACTGGATGCAGAGCGCGGATAAACAATAACAGCGGATTGATGATCAGGCAGGCTGCGGCCTGCCTTTTGTTTTTTGCCGTTTGAGGTTGGCATGATTGAACTAGATAACGTTTGCGTCGATTTTCCGGCCGGGCGCGGTGGCAGCGGCGCGACGCGCGCCGTCGAGGCGGTCTCGCTGCGCATTGCTGCCGGAGAGATTTTCGGCATTGTTGGTACCAGCGGTGCGGGCAAAAGTACCCTGCTGCGCACGCTTAATGCTCTGCAACGCCCAAGTGAAGGGCGGGTCAATATTAACGGCGTCACCATTTCTGATTTAGAGGGCGTGACGCTGCGCCAGGCGCGCCAGCGCATTGGCATGATTTTCCAGCACTTCAACCTGATGCACACCCGCACGGTGGCGCAGAACGTCGCCTTCAGCCTGAAGGCTGCGGGGTGGGAGCGGAGTAAAATTGCGCCACGCGTGGCGGAGATCCTTGCGCTGGTGGGCTTAAGCGATAAAGCGAACCGCTACCCGGTGCAGCTTAGCGGCGGGCAGAAGCAGCGCGTTGGCATTGCACGTGCCATCGCCAACCACCCGGATGTGCTGCTCTGCGATGAGCCAACTTCCGCGCTGGATTTGGAAACCTCTGCCACCATTCTGGCGCTGCTTAAAGAGATTAACGCGCAGATGGGGATCACCATTGTGCTGATCACCCATGAGATGGACGTCATCAAAACCATCTGCGATCGCGTTGCGGTGATGTCGGCGGGCAAAGTGGTGGAAGAGGGTGAGGTGTTCGATATTTTTGCCCATCCGCAGCACCCGTTTACGCAGCAACTGGTGTCGCACACCCTGAACCTGACGCTGCCTGCGCGGCTGCATGAACATCTTCCCGGCCAGCTGCTGAAGGTGCTGTTTATTGGCGACTCCGCCGAGCAGCCGGTACTTTCGGACGCGGCGGTGAAATTCGGCGTGGCGGTCAATATTCTGCACGGCAAAATCGAGTATATCGGCGAGCGCGCGCTGGGCATTTTAGTGGTGCAGCTGACGGCGGAGAACCCGCAGGCAGTCAGCGATGCCGTGGCGTACATTCACAGCCGGACGGCGCAGGTGGAGGTGATCCGTGGATGATTTACTGGCTGATTTGAGCCTCGCGTTTGGCGAAACGTTCCAGATGCTCAGCATCTCAACGGTGCTGGCGATTGTCGGCGGCCTGCCGCTCGGCTTTCTGATTTTCGTCACCGACAGGCATCTGTTCTGGCAAAACCGCGCGGTCTACCTGTTGAGCTCAATTCTGGTGAACATTATCCGCTCGGTGCCGTTTGTCATTCTGCTGGTGCTGCTTTTGCCGCTGACGCAGTGGCTGCTCGGAAACACGATTGGGCCTATCGCGGCGTCGGTGCCATTATCGGTGGCAGCCATCGCCTTCTATGCACGGCTGGTGGACAGCGCGCTGCGCGAAGTGGATAAGGGGATTATTGAGGCGGCGGAGGCTTTTGGTGCCAGCCCGCTGCGCATTATCTGCACCGTGCTGCTGCCGGAAGCGAGCGCCGGTCTTCTGCGCGGCTTAACCATTACGCTGGTTAGCCTGATTGGTTATTCGGCGATGGCGGGGATTGTTGGCGGCGGCGGGGTCGGCGATCTTGCGATCCGCTTCGGCTATTATCGGTATGAGACCCAGGTGATGATCGTCACCGTCGTGGCGCTGATTATTCTGGTGCAGATTGTGCAGGTCGTCGGCGACTGGCTGGCAAAACGGGCCGATAAACGCGACCGGCATTAAGATCCGAAGAAAGAGTGCCTGATGGCGCTTCGCTTATCAGGCCTACAAACCCATCGGTATCTCGATATGTAGGCCGGATAAGGCAACGCCGCCATCCGGCAATTGAGTGCGGTTGCGGCAAACGCCTGATGGCGCTTCGCTTATCAGGCCTACAAAACCCATCGGCATCACGGTACTTAGGCCGGATAAGGCAACGCCGCCATCCGGCGCTTTTCACTGCGCTGTCAGCCAGGCTGAAACCTCTTCAAACGTGCCGCGAAAACGGACGATCGGGGCGCGTTTCTCCAGCTGATAGCGATACATCGGATCGTAATAAACCTCCAGGAGCGGAGCGAGCCAGACGAAATGCGCCTCTGTGGTGCCGCGGCTTCGCTGCTCAATCAGCGCCGCTTCCAGATGCAGAGTCAATTGTTCATAACGCTGTAAACCGAGCCGGCGGCGAATGGCAAACAGCCCGTGGCGCAGATACTCCGCATAAGTCTCCCATCCTGCCTCTTCACCGTCACGGTCAATAAAAGCCTGTAGGGTCTGGACAAAATACTCCTCGCGCAGCCGCTCAAGGCGCAGCTCAAAAGGATCGTCGACAATCACCAGCGGCGATTGCGCCATACGCTCTCGCAGAGCTTCGGGCAGATGGTTCGCGCCAATCGCCCGGCCTTCATCTTCCAGCAGCCAGAACGGCGGCGACACTTTTAGCAGCGCTGCCGCCAGGTGGTTTTCAAACGTCGCCTGCGCGTGCTGCGCGTGGGCTGTGCGGCCAAACGACGAACCGCGGTGGTGGGCAAGCCCCTCCAGATCGATTCCGTTGCGGTGCTCGCGCACCAGCAGGGTTTTGCCGCTGCCGGTACAGCCGCCGACCAGCAGTAGCGGGCGCTGAATGCGCGCCTGCGTCGCTTCCATCGCCGCCTGGCGCAGCGCTTTATAGCCGCCTGCGACCAGCGGCAGGTTAATCTGCCGTTCGCGCAGCCACTGCTGCACGATGTGCGAGCGCTGGCCACCGCGCGCGCAGCAGAGTAGGGCTTGTGGCGCGGCTTTATGGGCTGCGATCCACGCCGCAATTCGCTGCTCGCGGGTGTCGCAGTTAACCAGTTTGTGGCCGAGCTTCAGCGCGGCATCTGCACCGTCGCGTTTATAGCAGGTGCCGACGGCAGCGCGTTCACTGTCGTTCATCAGCGGCAGGTTGATGGCGGCGGGCATCGCGCCTTTGGCAAATTCAACCGGCGCGCGGAGATCAATAAGGGGCGTGTTATCCCGCAGGATGGAGAGATAATCGGTGGCGTCGTTCATCGGGCGTCCTTCTGCAAAAACTGGGGCCGATTTTACGCCGGAATGTAGCGAGCGTGGGAGAATTTTGCCGGATGGCGCTAACGCTTATCCGGCCTACAAAATCATCGGCATCACGGAATGTAGGCCGGATAAGGCGCGAGCCGCCATCCGGCAATCGAGAGCGATGCGGCAAACGCCTGATGGCGCTTCGCTTATCAGGCCTACAAAACCATCGGCATCACGGAATGTAGGCCGGATAAGGCGTGAGCCGCCATCCGGCAATCGAGTGCGGTGCGGCAAACGCCTGATGGCGCTTCGCTTATCAGGCCTACAAAATCATCGGCATCACGGAATGTAGGCCGGATAAGGCGCAAGCCGCCATCCGGCACTTGTTACCCTTACAGCTTCGACTGCGCCCACGCAATGCCGCTGGCGTACTCGGGAGAGAGTAACGGCACCAGCGCTTCCAGCGTCGCGCTGAGGCGGCCGGTGTCGCTGTCGTTCAGGTTGAGATGGCCCACTTTACGCCCGGCGCGCACCTCTTTGTCATACCAGTGCAGGTGCACCAGCGGCAGCTTCAGCCAGTCGTAGTTAAGATCGCTGCCGATCAGGTTGATCATCACCGACGGGCTGTTGACCACCGGCGGCGGCAGGGGCAAATCGACTATTGCGCGCAGATGCAGCTCAAACTGGCTGATCGAAGCACCATTTTGCGTCCAGTGACCGCTGTTGTGCACGCGCGGTGCCAGCTCATTAATCAGCAGCCCGCCAGGGGTAACGAAACACTCCATTGCCATCACGCCGACATAGTTCAGCTCATGCATAATCGCCGACAGCATCGCTTCCGCCTGCTGCTGCTGTTTGGCATTTGGCTGCGGGAAGACCACGCTGGTGCGCAGGATCCCGTCCTGATGCAGGTTGTGGGTCAGCGGATAAAAAACGGTGCTGCCATCGTGGGCGCGGGCACCGACCAGCGACACTTCACCGGAGAAGTTGATCCCCTGCTCAACGATGCACTCGCCGTAGCACTCATCCGGCAACTGATCGGTATCGGCTGCGCGTAAACGCCACTGGCCGCGACCGTCGTAACCGCCAACGCGGCGCTTCACGATGGCGAGTTCGCCCAGGCGCTCGAACACGCCTGGCCACTCGCTTTTATCGGCCAGCAGCTGCCACGGCGCGGTAGCGAGGTTAAGTTTGTCGAACAGCTGCTTTTGCGTGAAGCGATCGGCTATTACCGGGAACACGTCGCGGTTCACAAACGCCGGGTGGCGCGCCAGCTCGCGGGTTAATGCGGTTTCCGGCCAGCGCTCAATCTCGGCGGTAATCACGCTCTGCTGAAACGGCACCGCTTCCGGCGCGTCGTCCAGACCGACCGGCCAGACGGCAATGCTCAACGGCTCGCCCGCCTGGCGCAGCATGCGCCCAAGCTGACCGTTGCCTAATATACAGACCTGTTTCATGCCGCACCCCGTGGATCCGGGTTATCCAGCACTTCGTCCGTTTGCCCCTGGCGCCATGCTGCCAGGCGTTGATGCAGCTCTGCATCATGCTGGGCGAGGATCTGCGCGGCCAGCAGCGCCGCGTTTGACGCGCCCGCTTTACCAATCGCCAGCGTACCAACGGGAATACCGCGCGGCATCTGCACGATGGAGTAGAGGCTGTCGACGCCGCTTAATGCTGCGGTCTGTACCGGCACACCCAGCACCGGCACCAGCGTTTTGGCAGCAATCATGCCCGGCAGATGCGCCGCGCCGCCGGCACCGGCGATAATCACCTGAAAGCCGTTTTGCTCAGCCTGTTCGGCAAAGCTGAAAAGCTTATCGGGCGTACGGTGGGCAGAGACGATTTCAACGTGGTGCGGGACATTCAGGGTATCGAGGATTTCTGCGGCGAATTGCATGGTGGCCCAATCGCTTTTAGAACCCATAACAATGGCGATGCGCGCCGGTTGGTTGCTTAAAGACATGCGTCTCAAAACTCCTGTGGGTGTGCTTCAGACTACTTCAGAGGGCAGAGAGAATAGCATGGAAAAAAGGCAAGGAAAACGGTTGCGCAATGAAGTTTGCCTGATTTATCGGTAAGCCAATTCGTATGTCAGAAGGGGAATTGCACGAGTTCTACGTCGCTTTCGCTGACGCGAATCATTGAGCCTTCGCTGTGCCAGGCACCCAGTACAGCGCGCCAGGCGGGCGCATCATTTGCGGTCAGTTGATGAACGGCCGGGCGGTGGGTGTGGCCGTGGATCAGCCACTGGACGCGATGTTTTTCCATCGCCTCGATAACGGCCTGCTGGTTGACGTCCATGATCGCCAGCGATTTGCTGCTGTTGGCTGCACGGCTGCCAGCGCGCATTTTTGCCGCCACGCGGTGGCGAATAAACAGCGGCAGGGCGAGAAACAGGGTTTGTAGCCACGGCTGATGCACTTTGGCGCGGAAAGCCTGGTAGCCAGCATCGTCGGTGCAGAGCGTGTCGCCGTGCATAATCAGCACGTTACGCCCATAGAGGTTGAGCACTTTTTCCTGCGGAAGAAGCTGCATACCGCTTTCGCGGGCGAAGCGCTTGCCGAGCAGGAAATCGCGGTTGCCGTGGATGAAATAGCAGGGGACGCCGCTGTCGACAAGGGCGCGGATGGCACCTGCGACACGCTGGTGTAGCGGGTTGGGATCGTCGTCGCCAATCCAGGCTTCGAACAGATCGCCCAGAATGTAGAGCGCATCGGCCTCACGGGCAACGCCGTCTAAAAAATGGAGAAAACCGGCGGTGATCGCCGGTTCTTCAGTATGCAGATGCAGATCTGCGATAAAGAGTGTTGCCACGAATTACTCGCTGACGTCCACGCTTTCGATGATCACATCTTCTTTCGGAACGTCCTGGTGCATGCCGCTGCGACCGGTAGAGACCGCTTTGATTTTGTCGACTACGTCCATACCTTCAACCACTTCTGCGAAGACGCAGTAGCCCCAACCCTGCAGGTTTTCACCGCTGAAGTTCAGGAAGTCGTTGTCCGCGACGTTGATGAAGAACTGTGCGGTTGCGGAGTGCGGAGCCTGGGTACGCGCCATTGCCAGCGTGCCACGGGTGTTTTTCAGACCGTTGTTAGCTTCGTTTTTGATCGCGTCTTTCGTGACTTTCTGGTTCATGCCCGGTTCAAAACCGCCGCCCTGAATCATAAAGCCGTTGATCACACGGTGGAAAATCGTGTTGTTGTAGAAACCTTCACGGCAGTAGTCCAGGAAGTTTTTAACTGTTTCAGGCGCTTTGTCATCAAAGGTTTTGATTACGATATCGCCGTGATTAGTGTGGAAAGTAACCATTATTGCATCCTGTTCTGATAGTGTGGTGCGTAGACCCGCGTTTGGGTCAGAGATAGTGGCTTGTTATAGCATAACCGCGAGGCTGGATCACCTTGCAAAGTGAGCTGCTTCGGGTTTGAATTACAGGTAATATATACGGTTTTCACGCACACACACGTCTACATGGAATCTTCGATGTTAAAAATTTTTAATACACTGACGCGCCAAAAAGAGGAATTCAAACCTATCCATGCCGGGGAAGTCGGCATGTACGTGTGTGGTATCACTGTTTACGATCTCTGTCACATTGGTCATGGCCGTACTTTCGTCGCCTTTGACGTTGTCGCGCGCTATCTGCGCTTCCTCGGCTATAAGCTGAAGTATGTGCGCAATATCACCGATATCGACGACAAGATCATCAAACGTGCCAATGAGAACGGCGAAGATTTCGTTGCGCTGGTCGATCGCATGATCGCCGAAATGCACACCGATTTTGACGCACTCAATATTCTGCGCCCGGATAACGAACCGCGCGCGACGCACCATATTCACGAAATCATTGAGATCACCGAGAGCCTGCTGGCGCGCGGTCACGCCTATGTGGCGGATAATGGCGATGTGATGTTCTCCGTGCCAAGCGATCCGCATTACGGCCAGCTTTCGCGCCAGGATCTTGATCAACTGCAAGCGGGCGCACGCGTTGAAGTGGCAGATATCAAGCGCAACCCGATGGATTTTGTGCTGTGGAAGATGTCGAAGCCGGGCGAGCCGAGCTGGCCGTCGCCGTGGGGCGAAGGGCGTCCGGGCTGGCACATTGAGTGCTCGGCGATGAACTGCAAGCAGCTGGGGTCGCATTTTGATATTCACGGCGGCGGATCGGATCTGATGTTCCCGCACCATGAGAACGAAATCGCTCAGTCGACCTGCGCCCATGATGGCGAGTACGTTAACTACTGGATGCACTCTGGCATGGTGATGGTAGACCGCGAGAAGATGTCCAAATCGCTGGGCAACTTCTTTACCGTGCGCGACGTGCTGAAGTATTACGATGCGGAAACCATTCGCTACTTCCTGATGTCCGGCCACTACCGCAGCCAGCTTAACTACAGCGAAGAGAACCTCAAGCAGGCCCGCTCGGCGCTGGAGCGTCTCTATACCGCGCTGCGCGGAACCGATGCTTCGGTGGCGGCTGAGGGCGGCGAAGCCTTTGAAGCGCGCTTTATTGAAGCGATGGATGATGACTTCAACACGCCGGAAGCCTACTCGGTGCTGTTTGATATGGCGCGTGAGGTGAACCGCCTGAAAACGGAAGATGCTCATTCAGCAAACGCGCTGGCGTCACATATGCGTAAACTCGCGGGCGTGCTGGGTCTGCTGGAGCAGAACCCGGATCTCTTCCTGCAGAGCGGCGCGCAGGCGGATGACGGTGAAGTTGCAGAGATTGAGCAGCTTATTCAGCAGCGCCTGGACGCGCGTAAAGCGAAAGACTGGGCGGCGGCCGATGCCGCGCGCGATCGCCTGAACGAGATGGGCATTGTGCTGGAAGATGGCCCGCAGGGCACCACCTGGCGCCGTAAGTAATCCCGCAAAACGGACAGCCGCTCGCGCTGTCCGCTTATCGAAGCCGCCATCCGTGCTGTGCCGGATGGCGGCTTTGCTTTATCCGGCCTCAGTTATTCACTGGCTTTATTTTCTCCCGCCGCTTGCGTCAGGCGGATTCACGCACGATAAGCTGCCCGGAGAGAGTAATGCGCTGCGTCTGTAACTGCGGCTCTTTGAGCTTGCGCATCATCAGCCCGGCGGCCTGGCGACCGCTCTCTTCGCTGGCGGAGGAGACGTAGGTAAACGCTGGCGAGGTGAGATTGATGTGCAGCATATCTTCAAAGCCGACCAGCGCCACCTGCTGGGTCAAAAAAAGATCTTTCCCGACGGTGCGCCCGGTGTGATGGATGCCGCTTATTGAGCCAATCATCGCATCGGGTGAGTGGCAGAGCAGGGCGGTAATGGTGTTGTGCTGTTCAAGCAACTGCCGGGTCGCGCGGCTGGCGGCCTCGGTGTCGCCGTGGCAGGCGGGCGTCGCGCCGTCGCGCAACATCAGGCCATGCTGCGCCATCGCGTGGCGAAAACCGAGCAGCCGCTGCTGGCGGATCACATCCCCTTCAATACCGCCAATATAGGCAATATTGCGATGACCGCGTTCAATCAGATAGCGGGTCGCCAGCGCGGCGGCCTGGCGGTTATCACGCATCACCAGATCGCAGGGCTCCTCCAGCAGCGATTGCGAGACCACCACCAGCGGCAGCGCGCACTGTTGCAGCTGCGCGGGCAGAGTGAGTGACCGCGTATCACACGAGAGGTAAATCACGCCCGCCACACCCTGCTGTTTAAAGGAGAGCAGGCTGCGTTCAAGATGCTCGCCATCATTCAGCGGCTGGCCGAGAAAGACCATAAAGCCGTGCTTTTCCAGCTCCTGCACGATGCTGGCCATCACTTTGATTGAGAAGCTGTCGCTGAAGTCGCGCAGGATAAGCCCGATAAGATTGGAGGTGTTGGCGCGCAGGTTCGCCGCCGCGACGTTATGCACATACCCGAGTGCGGCAATCGCTACCTGCACTTTTTCGATGGTCGCGTCAGAGATTTTCCCTTTTTGGCGCAGCACCAGCGAGACCGTGGAAACGGAGACGCCCGCGTGCTTTGCCACATCAATAATGCTGACTTTCTTCAACGCTGCTCCCTGTCGTTAATGTTGCTCAGCCGGGCCTGACACGCCGGTGCGTGCCAGGCCGTTATCTTATGCTTTGCCGATCTGCGTGGACATGCTCTGGGCAATAAATTGTGCCCTTGCGCCAAAAATGACCTGGATGCCGCTGTCGCCGACAAACACCACGCCGCGCGCGCCAAGATTATTCAGCCCATCTTTATCCACTTTCTGGCTATCTGCTACTTCCAGACGCAGACGGGTGATGCAGGAGCCGACAGAGGCGATATTGTGCGCGCCACCCAACAGGCCAATGATTTCGCCCGCCAGTTCGTTGTCGGTTTTATCATCTGCCGTTGCCGTTACGTCCGTGCGCCCCGGGGTTTTGACATCAAAACGACGGATCACAAAGCGGAAGGTGAAGTAGTAGATCACCGCCATCGGGATACCGACAATTACCGCATTCAGGTAGTTAGTTTGATAGCCGTTAAACGACGGCAGGATGCCGAACGACAGGTAGTCGATAAAGCCTGCGGAGAAGGATTTGGCGATATGCGCATGCAGCAGGTACATCGACATATAGGCCAGGCCCGCCATGATGGCGTTAAAGACGTAGAGGATTGGTGCCACAAAGATAAAGGTGAACTCAACCGGCTCGGTGATGCCCGTCAGGAAACAGGTCAGCGCGGCGGAGAAGAGAATACCGAAGGCGATCTTTTTGTTGCGCGTATGCGCTTCGTGATACATCGCCAGACAGGCCGCCGGCAGCGCAAACAGCATCAGCGGGAACTCGCCCTGCATAAACTTACCGGCGTCGTGGTAGCTGTCACTGCTGAAGGATTTCACACCCTCTTCCAGCATTTTGAACCAGATTGTCTGATCGCCGTGGATCACCTGGCCTGCCTGAGTGGTGTAATCGCCAAATGAATACCAGAACGAAGGGTACCAGATATGGTGCAGGCCCAGCGGGATCAGCGCGCGTTCGACCAGACCGAAGATAAAGGTCGATGCCGCCTGGTTATCGCCATTGACCACCACCGACAGCGCATCAATACCGGCCTGAATATGTTGCCAGACATAGGGCAGCAGCAGGCCGAGCAAGAACGAGAGAAAGGCGGTGGCGATAGCGACAAAACGCTTACCGGAGAAGAAGCCGAGAAACTCCGGCAACTGCAAAGTATGGAAGCTGTTGTAGCACCAGGCGGCGAGAATACCGCAGATAAGACCGCCAAAGACGCCCATCTGTAAGGTCGGGATGCCGACCACCATCGCATATTTGCCGCCCTGCGAGGCCATCTCTGGGGTAATGCCGAGCATGGTGCCGATGGTGATATTGGTGATAAATACCGAGACCGCCGCCGAAAGCGCAGCAATACCCGATTCCGAGGCCAGGCCGACCGCAGAGCCAATGGCGAAGAGCATTGGCAGGTTGTCAAAGATGACGCCACCGGCATTCATCATTAACGGTAGGTGGAATTTATCGCCGAAGGCCAGTAACAGACCCGCAGCGGGTAGTAGCGAGATGGGCAACATTAATGCGCGACCAATCATCGACAATTTAGAGAGCGATTTAACAAATCCAGATATCAGACTCATGCTGACTTCCCCCGAAGTTGCGCGTTTTGCGCGTTATTTTTGTTAGTAGAACGTTTTAGTAGAACGTTCTACTTATCGTGAGATAACTCTTAAAACGCCGCAACAGAAATTTAGTGTTCAGCCAGAGGAATTGGTGATTCTTTGAGGTTGATCGGTAATTGACCGTTATCGATGAGGGGTATTGGATGGGCGTTGGGTGGGCATTGCCGGATGGCGGCTGCGCCTTATCCGGCCTACGCAGATCGAATCACCATGCAGAGATCGTAGGCCCGATAAGCAAAGCGCCATCGGGCAGAATCGCCGCAGGATGCAAGCGGGGAAATTGTCGGCCCGATAAGCAAAGTGCCATCGGGCAGAATCGCCGCAGGATGCAAGCGGGGAGTTGTAGGCCCGATAAGCAAAGCGGCATTGGGCAGGATCGCCGCAGGTTGCAAGCAGGGGAGTTGTAGGCCCGATAAGCGCAGCTCCATCGGGCAGAATCACCGCAGGATGCAAGCGGGGAAATTGTAGGCCCGATAAGCGCAGCGCCATCGGGCAGAATCGCCGCAGGATGCAAGCAGGGAAATTGTAGGCCCGATAAGCAAAGCGCCATCGGGCAGAATCGCCGCAGAGGGCAAGCAGGGAATTGTCGGCCCGATAAGCAAAGCGCCATCGGGCAGAATCACCGCAGAGGGCAAGCAGGGAAATTGTAGGCCCGATAAGCGCAGCGCCATCGGGCACAGAAGGGTTACGCGGTTACGGTGACGCTCTGTCCGTCAAAGGTCACGGTTTGCCCGGCGACAATTTTGCAACGCTTACGCGTTTCAACCACGCCGTCGACCTTCACATAACCGTCGGCGATAACGATCTTCGCCTGCGCGCCGCTCTCGCTCCAGCCTTCCAGTTTCAGCAGATCGCACAGCTCAACGTGCGGGTGTTTACCAAGGGAAAATGTTGCCATCTTAATTGCCTTTTACATCGTGATATTCTTCACACGCCTGCAGCGTGTTCTGGATCAGGGTTGCCACGGTCATCGGACCGACGCCGCCGGGAACTGGCGTAATGTAAGCGGCACGCGCAGCGGCCTCTTCAAACACCACATCCCCGACCACTTTGCCATTTTCCAGCCGGTTGATGCCGACATCCACGACAATCGCGCCCTCTTTAATCCACTCGCCGGGAATAAAGCCCGGTTTGCCCACCGCGACAATCAGCAGATCAGCATTTTCCACATGCTGGCGCAGATTTTTAGTAAAGCGGTGCGTTACGGTGGTCGTACAACCGGCCAGCAGCAGCTCCATGCTCATCGGGCGGCCAACAATGTTCGACGCGCCAATCACCACGGCATTCAGGCCGAAGGTGTCGATGTTGTAACGCTCAAGCAGGGTGACGATCCCGCGCGGCGTGCAGGGACGCAGACGCGGCGCACGCTGACACAGACGTCCGACATTGTAGGGGTGAAAGCCGTCTACGTCTTTATCGGGCGCGATACGTTCCAGCACTTTAACGTTGTCGATGCCCGCAGGCAGCGGCAGTTGCACCAGAATGCCATCGATTGCGCTATCGGCGTTGAGCTTATCAATCAGACCCAGCAGTTCGGCTTCGCTGGTGGTTTCCGGCAGATCGTAAGAGCGGGAGACAAATCCCACCTCTTCGCACGCTTTGCGTTTACTGCCGACATAAATTTGCGATGCCGGATTGCTGCCAACCAGAACGACGGCCAGGCCCGGCGCGCGAAAACTGGCGGCAACGCGGGCACGAACTTTTTCAGCAACCTCAGAGCGCACCTGCTGCGCAATCGTTTTACCATCAATAATTTTTGCTGCCATCAGGGAGAAAATCCATCTGTTAAATTGACTAAAGGGGATGCGCGCTATTCTGTCAGAAGCACGCCGCGCTGTCAGTTACCGTTTGTGGATTTCACTTGCGAAGCAGCAACAAGGGAAAGGTCCTGGGCTTGATTTAACAAAAAACAAACAACTCATCACCCCTAAGAAACATAAGGTTAAGCCTGCATCTATGCGGTACTCGCCCCTATTTCAGATGACATAAATAAAATATGGCAGGGCTGTTTCTTATATCTTCTTAAGAAACCACTTAGGGGAAATGCAGCATTTGTGTCTATTTTAAAATTTGCCACAGGGCTAATTTAATAGGGCAGCAAGTAATCATGATAATTAAATAACTTTACTTCATTTTACTTGACCAGGTGAAAATACGAAATAAGGACTATTTCGTATATATTTTCATGGAAGAGAATATCTTTTGGGCATTAAATGCCTTCGGTTATCAGCGAGATTTGTCAGGATGATGAAAATTGCTGGACGAATTATAAGGATATGATATGAAAACAAGACCCATAGTTATTTCGCTTGCAGCGAGCATGATGCTGTTTTCCGGCTTAGCGCAGGCCCGCGCACCGGTCGTTATTCCGGGAGGTAATATTCATTTTGAAGGTGAACTGGTACAGGTTGCCTGCGCGATTAGCGTGCAGTCGAACAGCCAGACCGTTGCCATGGGCCAATATCACACGACCTTGTTTAGCAATGTCGGTGACACGACGCCTCCGGTGCCGTTTACCCTGACGGTGAATGATTGCGATCGCAGCGTTGCCACGCAGGCCTCTGTCGCGTTTGCAGGCAAGGCCGATACTGTCGATCCGACGCTGTTAGCGCTCACTGCGGGTGCCAGCGGTACTAGCGCGACGGGAATTGCCATCGAGATCCTCGACAGTAATTCCGAAACGCTGAAGCCCGACGGCGCAACTTACTCCGTTGCGCAAAATCTGGCGAGTGGAAGCAATACGTTGCAGTTCGCCGCCCGTTATAAAGCGACCGCGGCAGAGGTGACGCCAGGTTCGGCCAATGCTGACACGATGTTTATTATGAAATACGAATAAGAAATGGGGGACAGGAGGCTACACTCTCAGGGATGAGTTCTTGTGGACATCTGTTTATTTTGTCTTGAATGTTCTTATTACAAGAAAGTTGACCATGCAGAATTTATTACGAATGGGTATTGCGGCTATTTTTTTTATTTCCAGTACCGTAAGTGCTGAAGGTGGAATTTCTTTAGGCGCTACGCGTGTTATATATCCTGCCGAAGCGAAACAGACCTCGCTCGCGGTGAATAATAGTGATAACAAATCCCGGTTTTTGATTAATTCATGGATTGAAGATGAGCAGGGGCAGAAAATAAAAACATTTGCTGTTACCCCGCCATTATTTGTCAGTGAACCAAACAGTGAAAATACGTTACGAATTATTTATGTCGGTCCACCGCTTCCCGGCGACCGCGAATCACTGTTCTGGCTCAATGTCAAAGCGATTCCCTCGGTGGAAAAGGAGAGCCTGGCGGGCAAAAACGTGCTGCATTTGGCGATTTTGTCACGCATCAAGCTCTTTGTGCGCCCCTCAACGCTCACCGATCCGGTGCAAGAGGCACCGGAGGCGCTGAGCTTTGCGCTCGAGGGGAACACCCTGAAGATCACCAATGCCTCGTCCTATTATCTTTCGCTGGTGAATATGCATATCAACCAGCGGAAGGTTAACAACGTCATGGTCGCGCCAAAAAAGAGTACGCAGGTGGCGCTGCCGTCCGATGCGCGGGGCGATCTCACTTTTCAGACAGTCAATGACTACGGTGCCGTTACGCCAGTCAGAACAGTTAGCCTGCGTTAGACGGGCGAGTGGTAAACCTTTATGACCATAAAATTTCCTCCGCGCCGGTTCGCGCTCTCGGTGCTGGCCGCGCTATGTCCGCTGGATCTCTATGCTGAACGCTACTTCAATCCGGCTTTCTTATCTGACGATCCCGGCTCGGTCGCTGATTTGTCGCTGCTGGAAAAAGGGTATCAGCGCCCGGGCAGTTACCGCGTCGATATCTGGCGCAACGATGAATTTATTGCCACGCAGGATATCCGCTTTGAGCGCAGGGCGAACAGCGCTGCAGGCGAGGCATCGGGCGGGTTAATGCCCTGTTTTTCAGCAGCGCTGTTAGAGCGGATCGGCGTCAATATGGCTGCATTTCCTGCGATGAATTTACAGCAGGATCGCGACTGTATTGACATAAGCCAGACTATCCCCGGGGCACAAACCGCCTTTACCTTTTCAACTATGCGGCTCGATATCGGCCTGCCGCAGGCATCAATGCATCTTCGCGCCCGCGACTACATTCCACCGGAATCCTGGGATGAAGGCATTCCCGCTGCATTGTTTAATTACAGCTTTAGCGGCAACCACGGCACGCAGAGTGACAGCTATTTTTTTGCCCTGCAGAGCGGGCTGAATTATGGCCCCTGGCGGCTGCGTAATAATGGGGCCTGGCGCAGCGCAGGCGCTGGCAGCAGGCGCTGGGAAAATATCGCCAGCTGGTTACAGCGGACAGTTGTACCGCTGAAAAGCGAGCTGGTGATGGGTGACAGCAACACGCAAAATGCGCTGTTTGATAGTATTGGTTTTCGCGGGCTGCGCCTCTTTTCGGCAGACGCCATGTACCCCGATAGCCAGCAGGGCTATGCGCCCACCGTACGCGGCATTGCGCGAACGCCTGCGCGGCTCACCATTCGCCAGAATGGCTATGTCATCTATCAAAGCATGGTTGCCGCCGGGCCTTTTACCATCACCGATCTCAATCCAACCTCCTCCAGCGGCGATCTTGACGTGGTGCTGGAGGAGAAAGATGGCAGCCAACAGCGTTATAGCGTGCCCTATTCGACGCTGCCGCTGCTGCAGCGTGAAGGACGCATCAAATATGATGTGGTGGCCGGGCGCTATCGCAGCGGTAATCGTCAGTACGCTTCACCCTTTTTTACCCAAGGGACAATCGTTGCGGGTCTGGCAGATGGCTATACCCTTTACGGGGGGACGCAGCTTGCCGGGGATTACGCTGCGTTTGCCAGCGGTGCAGGCGTGAATCTGGGCGATCTGGGGGCACTCTCACTCGATCTGACCCATGCGCGCAGCCGCCTTGCCGAAGACCGTAAAGAGCAGGGCGAGTCGCTGCGCTTTATGTATGCCAAATCTCTCAATCAACTTGGTACGCACTTTCAGTTTCTGGCGTGGCGCTACTCCACGCGCGGTTTTCACACCCTGGATGAGGTGGCTTATCCGGCCAGCAAAACCGCGGGCGGCGAAGTGAGGCCATCGGGAGAAGAGAGTGCGAACAAAAAACGGCGCGTGCAGGCCAATATCACCCATAGCTTTACTGATTACGGATCTCTCTATCTCTCCGGTATGCAGCAGACATATTGGGATAAATCGAGTAGCCGACGCTGGTTGCAGCTTGGCTATGCCGACGGCTGGCGAGGGATGAGCTACGCCCTGTCGTGGTCATGGAGCTACGCTTCCGGCGACAGGCGGGCGGAACGTATCGCAGCGCTCAATATCTCTGTTCCTTTTAGCGCCCTGGGCTTTGGAACGGGCGGGGGGGCGGCGCAAAACGTCTACGCCAGCGCCAATTTCAACCGCAGCAGCAGCGGGCAGTCCAGCTGGCAGACCGGCATTGGTGGGACACTGCTGGACGACGGTAACCTCAGTTACAACCTTAATCAGGGGAGCAGCAATTCCCGCGGCTATAACGGCAGTGCCAACGCGCACTGGCAGGCAGCATGGGGCAGGCTCAATCTCGGCTACAACTACGATAAACAGCAGCGTGACTATAACTGGCAATTCGGTGGCGGCGCGGTAGCCCATGCCGATGGCCTCACGTTTGCCCAGCCGCTTGGTGATACTAATGTGCTGATAAAAGCGCCGGGCGCGCAGGGGGTAAGGATTGAGAATCAGCCCGCCATTACGACCGACTGGCGCGGTTACGCCGTCGTCCCTTATGCCACCGTTTATCGCCATAACCGCGTGGCGCTCGATACGGCTACGCTCAGCGATCACACCGATATTGAGAGTAATGTCGGTAGTGTTGTCCCCACCCAGGGCGCGTTAGTGCGCGCCAGTTTCACCACCCGCATCGGCGTGCGTGCACTACTTACCGTCATGCTTGCCGACCGGGCGGTTCCCTTTGGATCGCTGGTCACTGAGCGCGACAGCGGCGTCAGCAGCATGGTGGGCGAGGAGGGACAGGTCTTTTTAAGTGGATTACCGCTGCGTGGGGAGCTAATGGTGCAGTGGGGGGAGCGCGATCATGAACGCTGTTTCGCCCCATACGCCTTACCAGAAGCCAGCCTGCAGCAGCCCATCACCCTCGCCAGTACATACTGTGTCAGTAAAGGATAACGCGATGCGATCGATTTTTGCCGGCGTGTTATGGCTTGCGGCAACGCAGGCCTTCGCCGCCAGTTGTTACAACGCCAAAGGCACACCTACCGATATTTCTTACGATTTGTCGGACAGCTTCGATAGCAGCAGTAACCAGTTAAATAAAGTGCTTACGCGATCGGAGAAATCAGCGTGGATCGGCGTACGGGCAATCTGCCCGGCGGGTACCCGACAAACCCATACCTACCGCAGTTACGTGACGCGTTTTCCGGTGGAATTTACTGCGCACGGTTATCGTTATCTGCAAATTTCCCCGCATTTGCAGGCGGCAATGCGCATTCACGATAGCTACGCCGGTGAGTTTTATCCGCCGGGTAACTATATCCGCATGGGGAGGGAGCCGAATGTGGCGAAGCAGCGCCCATTTGGCGTGATGGATTCGCAGCTGACGCTTAAGCTCCGGGTAACCGAGCGCTTTATGAACCGGGTGACTATTCCGCAGCAGACCCTCTTCACTGTGTATGTCACCACTGGCGTAAACGATCCGCTGATCACGCCGGTCTACACCATTAGCCTTGGCGGCGTGGTGGAAGTTCCGCAGCGCTGCGAGGTGAATGCCGGGCAGGTGGTAGAGTTTGATTTTGGCGATATTCGTGCCGCGCTGTTTAGCGAGGCCGGAGCAGGGAATCGCCCGCGCGGCGTGACGCCGCAAAGCCGCACGGTTTCCATCAGCTGTACCAATGTTAACGCCCAGGCAAATATCTCGGTGCGGCTCGAAGCGGAGAAGTCGGACAATCACATTCTGCTCTCAGATAATCCGGATTTAGGCTTTGTCGTCGCCAATGAATCTGGCCAGCCCTTTACGCCCAATAATATTTTCAGTGTGATCCCGCTTCAGCTCGATAAGAACGCTGCGGCACGGTTCGGCATTCGTGCCTGGCCCGTCAGCGTTACCGGCAATAAACCGGCGGAGGGGCCCTTCAGCGCCCGCGGATTTTTACGCGTGGAATATAATTAAGGAGCCGTAATGTCCCGCTTTTTACACGTTGTCTTGCTGCTCGGCTACGGGCTGAATGCTGCCGCTGCGCAAACCAACATTGAGTTGCGCGCCAGAGTTATTAACGCCGGATGTGCGGTGGAAAGCAGCGATAGCCAAAAAACGGTCTCGTTAGGACGCTGGCCGATCAGGCAGTTGCAAATGGCAGGACATATCACCACGCCGGTCGCTTTTTCGTTGAAATTGAAGGGGTGTCCGCCGGGAAGTGTTTCGATAACATTTTCGGGAAAAGCCGCCAGCAATCCTGCATGGTTAGCGCTTAGCGACAGTAAGATGGCGCATCAGGTGGCGATTCAACTGCGTGACCACGATCTGTCGCCTTTAGATCTTGAGGTGCCCAGCCAGGCAATTATCGTGGATGGTAATGGCAATTCGCTTTTGCAGTTTTTTGCCAATTACATTGCGCTGGTGAATAATCCCACGCCTGGTATTGCTAAATCAGATGCCACGTTTACCATTAATTATTATTAAGCTTTCTTTTTAAAAGAGTGTCTAAAAAAGGCCGCATCTGTTGCGGCCTTTTTTATAACAGCTCGTGCGCCTTGGCATAATCAATCAACTCAACGATGGTATGAACGCCAAGCTTAGAGAAGATATTTGATTTATGGGCGCTAATAGTTTTGTTGCTAAGTATCAATTGCTCCGCAATCTCTTTGTTCGAAAAACCGTTAGCCAGGTAGCGTAATACCGTGACTTCGCGATTAGAGAGCGGCATATCCCGTGTTTCCCCTTTTCGTTTGCCGGGATGATTAATGTAATTAAGAGTTTCAGAAGGAAAGAAAGAGTATCCGGCAAGAATCATCTTTACCGCATTATAAATATCATTGAGATCTTTTCTTTTGCTGACGAAACCATTCGCGCCTGCGCGGATTGCACGTGCGGCATAAAACGACTCTGATTTTGAAGAGAGAAAAAGCACGTTGACATCTTCTCTTACTGCTTTGATTTTTCTTAATAAAGTAAAACCATCAGTCTTCGGTAATTCAATGTCAAGAATAACCAGATCCACCTTATTGGCGCGAATAAAATCAAGCGCACTGCGGCTGTCATCTGTTTTCAGAACGACGTTCACATTCTGGCTTTTCTGCAACAGAACTTCTATCGACATCCTGACGATAGGATGTTCATCCATAATAATGACGGAAGCCGGTTTCATCTTTTTTAGCCTCTGATTGTTTTTTTATGCCTCGTCTACGCAGGTGTGCCACAGACGTTAAGAGGAGTAATTGCCGTTGACGTTTTCTGTGACGAAGATAATTTTCATGGGAAAACCGGTAGCATCCTTGTGTCTGCCAGACTATTTTCCCTCGCAGACTGCGAAGGGGAAAAATAATCTATTCCGGATTAACGCAAGAGAAATGGCATGCGAGTTAATGCGCTAGATCAATTATACCTGGTAAGTATGTATGGAGAGGTCTTATGAGTTAGCGTGAGTTATTTGCCGACAGGAAATCCTGAGGAATAAAAGAGCATAAAAGATATTTGAATCTATCTGTTATCAATTTTTCTTGTTTTAGGGAATTATGATTTTTACGGCGAGCAAAACAAAATAACAAACTAATTGTTTTCGACCTGTTAAGAAGATGAGCGGCATATTATTCGCAGCTGGCGTGAGCAAAGCATTGTGGAGAGCGGATACCAGAGAAAGACGGGTGCTTTCTCTGGTCCCAGGATTAGTTTTAATTGTGATCTTTTTGTTAAAAAAGATCTGACCAGGTGCGCTTTCTGCTCTCTTTTACCCATAAGACAAGCTGAGGAGAGGCTTCATTCATAGCGTCGGGTGATGCCTGTTGAGGGTCAGACGATGCAGGAGATGAATAAGACTTTGTCGATCGGGGAGGCCAAGCAGCTTAAGTTGGGTATTGAGTCGGTAAACAACGCGATGGTAAGGGAGGTTAAGTTGTCGTGCAATGCGTTTCATGGTTAGTCCTCGCGCCAGAGAAGAGAGAATTTTCCACTCTGTGGCTGGAAAGAGCGGAGCGTGAATACTTCTTTCAGGGGGCACCAGCAGTGCCTGGCGGAACGGAACAACGGAGAGATCGCGAGCAATGACATGAAAAGGGCCTGCTGCGCGCAGAAAGCTCATTTGTGCCGGATCGTCTTTTGAGGTTAAGAGATAGATATGCAGACCGCGATTACATAAGTTGGGCTGCCGCAGGGTTTCCAGCGCCTCCAGCCGGGAGGTAGTCAGGGTCTCCATATCCACAATTAAGTGCGACAGATAGGGTTCACAAAGCTGATGGTTTGCCATCTCAAGCGATGGAAAGACTGCATTTCGTTTACCGGAGAAGAGGCAACTGCGCCAGGCATAACTCAAATAGTGATCGGTGGAGATTAGCGTCTGGCTAATCATATATTCCGGCAGTGCGAAATTGAGTTGCTGGACGAGTTGTTCCAGCGTATCAAAAAGGGGAGGCGTTGCGCCCCGGTAAGGTAGAACCCGATGTGTCGGTTTATCGCTGCGATGTTTTTCTCTACGGATACGTTTTCGCATTTTTCCCTCGCCAACGTATTTTATTCTTCGGCTAAAACGCCCTGTCCATTCAGGCTTTGCCAGCAGCAAACACACACTGCATGTCCTGTTTTATGCCCTGTTAAGATCAACATTTTTACAATCTGATTCATGCAGAAACAGGTACAGATACTTAAAGCTTCCTGAGACATTTCCCAAGAAGTAAGGCAGGGTTAAGGCGGGGACG
This sequence comes from Kosakonia sp. HypNH10, assembly GCF_029850615.1. Classification (NCBI taxonomy): domain Bacteria; kingdom Pseudomonadati; phylum Pseudomonadota; class Gammaproteobacteria; order Enterobacterales; family Enterobacteriaceae; genus Kosakonia; species Kosakonia sp. HypNH10. The sequence continues at coordinate 951,064 of NZ_JAOTIU010000001.1, read as the reverse complement.
TAGGCGTAACGTCGCATAAACTGGCGGATTGCCGGGAAAACGCGCAGGCGCGTTCACTTCGCAGGCAACCAGCCTAAAATACATTGACTCACCTGGTGCTCACCGTATAATTCCAGGCGTTTCCACCGTAAAGGTGGTGGCATTCGCGTAATGCGCCCTTAGCTCAGCTGGATAGAGCAACGGCCTTCTAAGCCGTAGGTCACAGGTTCGAACCCTGTAGGGCGTACCATCTTCCCGCCGCTCCCGGCACCGCGTACTGTTTTCCCCCACTGCTTTTTCTGCACATCGCGCAGCCGCAAAAAAATTTTTTACCCACTCTTGAAAAACGTGCCGTCGGCATTATTTTTATTAGCGGACAAGCAAGGCTTGCCTGTAACTTGAGCTTTTGAATTGATTATTCAGGAGGTTAACTTATGGCACTCAGAACCTTGTCAGCACTCCCTGGCTTTTCAGATTCGCTTTTTGCCGATCGTTTTAATCGTATTGATTCGCTTTTTAGCCAGCTCACCGGCAACACGCCTGTGGCGGCGACGCCTGCCTACGATCTGAAAAAAGTCGATGCCAATAACTACCTGTTGCACGTCAGCGTGCCTGGCTGGAAGGAGGAGGAGCTGGAAATCGAGACGGTAGGGGGCAACCTGCATATTTCCGGTAAGCGCAGTGAAGAGGCTTCCGAGGAGGAGCAGGGCTGGATCTATAAAGGCATACGGCGTGCGGATTTCCGCCTCAGCTTCTCGCTGCCCGATCATGCCAAAGTGAGCAACGCGAAATTAGAGAGCGGCATTCTGGAGGTCTCCATTTACCAGGAGATCCCGGAGAGTGAAAAACCCCGCAAAATCGCTATTGAGAATAGCCAGAAGGTGATTGAGCACCAGGCATAATCGTGACGTTTTTTTCTTAAATCACATGTTTTAAGGCCCGCCCGTGCGGGCCTTATTTCTCTCACCAAAGGTGAGAGAAGACTCAGCTTGTCGCCTGAGCGAGGGCGTTTTTATCTTGATGGAAAATTTTGCTGCAGTGCGGGCACATTAACATTGCCCCTTTCTGGACGCGGGAGAAACTGTGTTCGGAATGTTGTGAGCAGTGAGGGCAGGAACATTTTACGAGGTAGTTACGGCGGCTTTTGGCATCTTTGCGTTGTGACATAGATTTTTTCCTGATGAATGGCCGGCAACCATACACGATTCTGCTGCGCATAGCTCGATATCATTATCTTTATTAATAATTTAGCGCTCAGACGCCTCCAGGATAAATCCCAATATTGCGCCAGGGTTTTAATATAACGCTATGATTTGACTAGCTATCATCATTAACCCCTATTAACCCTGATAATGTTTCTGCGCCGCTCTGCCCGAGCGGCTTTTTTTTACTCCTTTACCTGCCAGGCGGTATTTTTATTCACATCTTAAAGGGATGTGATTGCATCCTGCTGCACCTGATGGTGTTATATCCGACCACTGGAAATGAAATTTGAGGAGCAAACAGTGTTAGAAGGATATTTTGATCTCGATGGCGCGACCGGCAATGACGCGCTGGAAAACAGAAAACGGTTACTGGCCGTACAGGCAGCGCTGGAAATTTCGAAAGCGGCTGTCTCTGCAACCACGGCAAATTCCGGTATTCGCAGCCAGATGGATTTACGTAATGTTTCGCAAGAAGTCGCTACGCTTGCCGATGCTATCCAGGATGCGTTAGAAGCAGATTAACGCTTTACCCCCGCATTGATGAAGCAGCCCGAATGGGCGTCTTCATCAATTTATCGTTATTTTACTCTCTCCCCTTATCCTTGATTATCATCACATTTCCCGTTTTGAGCGCTTGAGCCAAATAATGGGATTCGTTATAAAAGTCCACCCGGATCGTCATCAATAAACCGAGCGAAACCTGATCCCCTTAATGCCTGCTGGCGTTAAGGGAATCAGGTTTTTTTTCGCCTGTCGTTCGACGTTCCGCGTCGAGGCGCTATGACAACAAGGAGAGAGAAGCGATGAAAATGGTATTTCCCGACGGGTTTTTATGGGGGGGAGCGGTCGCTGCCAACCAGATCGAGGGTGCCTGGAATAAGGGGGGAAAAGGCGTCTCAACCGCCGATCTGCAACCCGGGGGAATCGATAGCGAGATTGCCGTGCGTCCGGGCACAAATGGCAATCTCAAAGATATCGCTATCGATTTTTACCACCGCTACCCGCAGGACATAAAACTCTTCGCTGAAATGGGATTTACCATCCTGCGTACCTCGATTGCCTGGGCGCGAATATACCCGAACGGTGATGAAACGGAGCCGAACGAGGAGGGGCTGGCATTCTACGATCGGCTTTTCGATGAAATGGCGCAGCATGGAATTCAGCCGCTGATCACCCTTTCACATTATGAAATGCCCTTTGGCCTGGTGAAAAAGTATGACGGCTGGAGCAGCCGGCAGGTTATCGATCTTTTTGAACGTTACGCGCGCACGGTGTTTACCCGTTACCGCCATAAAGTGAAATATTGGCTCACCTTTAACGAGATCAATATGACGCTGCACGCCCCTTTTACCGGCGCAGGCTTGATGGGTGAGCGCAGTAAACAGGAGATTTATCAGGCGCTTCATCATCAGCTGGTCGCCAGTGCGCGGGCCGTCAAAGCGTGCCATGAAATCATTGAGGATGCGAAGATCGGCTGCATGCTGTTGGGGGCGGTACGCTACCCCATCAGCTGTAAACCGGAGGATCTTTTGCAAGCGCAGCAGGAGAACCGCGAGTGGCTTTTCTTCGGCGATGTTCAGGTGCGAGGGGAGTACCCGGCGTGGATTGCGCGCTATTTTCGCGAAAATAACATTACGTTGTGTGTGACACCGCAGGACAGGGACGATCTCAAAGAGACCGTCGATTTTGTCTCCTTCAGCTATTACATGAGCGGCTGTGCGGCGGCACGGCCCGACCTCTATCAGCGCGGCCACGGCACGCTCCTCAATATGATCCCCAACCCCTTTCTCCCTGCGTCGGAGTGGGGGTGGCAGATCGACCCTAAGGGCCTGCGTTTTCTGCTCAACGAACTCTACGATCGCTACCGTAAGCCGCTCTTTATCGTGGAAAACGGCCTTGGTGCGAAAGATGTACCGGAGCTGGATGGTTCGATTCAGGATGACTATCGCATTCACTATCTTCACTCCCACCTGGTGGAGGTTCGCGAGGCGATTGAAGATGGCGTTGAACTGCTTGGTTACACCAGCTGGGGGCCGATCGATCTGGTCAGCGCCGGAACGGGACAGATGTCAAAACGCTACGGCTTTATCTACGTCGATCGCGACGATGGCGGTAACGGCAGCCTGACGCGTCAGCGCAAGAAAAGCTTTTACTGGTATCGCGATGTGATCCACAGCAACGGTGCCACGCTGAGCGAGCCGATTTAGTCAGGTATCCCTTGTTACGCTACAACGGCCATCGCTGCACTGCGATGGCCCTTTTGCTCACTCGTCAACGGACAGCGGCGACAAACGACGTTTCAGGTTGTTTGATAAAACGGAAGAAGAAGAATGAATTGCACGGTTCTCGCAGACAATATTCTGCGGATGGTGGGGGGCGAAAGTAACGTCGTAACGGTAATCCATTGCGCAACGCGCTTACGCATCACTGTTATCGATAATCGCAAAGTGAAACTGGCGGAGCTCAGGGCGCTGGATGGCGTACTTACCGTTGTGAGTGAGGGCGATCGGTTACAGGTCGTTATTGGCAATCGCGTGGCGAAAGTGTTCCACGCCCTGAGCGTGCGCTGCGGTTTAATCAGCACTGAAAAAAAGAGCGGGCAGTATGAAGGGGCGGGCTGCGCGCAGCTGGTGAGGTGGCTCGATGGTCTGGCCGATATAACGATGCCGCTTCTGGGCATCATGATGGCCGCAGGGATCCTGAAAGGTATTCTCATCATGTGTGTCGATGCCGGATGGCTGAACCCTGGCAAACAAAGTGCCGTAACCCTGTTTGCCATTGCCGAAAGCCCTTTCAACTTTCTGCCCATCTTTCTCGCTATCCTCTGCGCGCGTAAATTTAAGGCCAATCTGTTTATTGCCGTCGCGATGGCGGGCGCTTCTCTCTCGCCGCTGGGCATCGGGCTTTCGGCAGGCGGGCAACAAGAGGCTTTTCCAGGGCTACCGTTCAGGATAATGAACAGTAGCGGGGCGGTGATCCCGGTCATTGCCAGTGTCTGGTTAATATCGCGCGTTGAGCGGGCCATCGATCACTATGTTGACGCGGCAAAAAGCGCCACAGTGACGCCCTGTTTCCTGATTCTTATTGTCGTGCCCTTAATCTTACTGCTCCTCTTTCCGGTGGGGGTGAGTATAAGCCAGGCAATTAGCGCACTATTTAGTGCGCTTTATAACTTCAGCCCCATTTTTACCTGCGCGCTAATGGCGGCCGCCTGGCCGCTGCTGGTGATGTTCGGTATTCATCAGGCATTTATTATGCTTTTTATTAATGATATTTCGGTGATGGGGCAGAGTTTTTTGCTGGCGGCGTGCGGCCCGGCAATATTTGCCTGCTCCGCTATGTTGCTGGCGGTCAATCTGCGTACCCGTAACACTCAATTGAAAGCATTGACCCGCAGCGCAATTATTCCTTCGCTTTTTGGTTTCAGCGAACCGGCTATTTATGGCGTAACGTTAAAACGTAAGAAAATGTTTATATGCGTGCTGGTGGTCACGGCATTTGGCGGTGCAATGGTTGGCTACGGCAAAAGTTTTGCTATCACTATGGCAATGCCTGGGCTACTGACATTCCCGGTTTTTTATGGCGAAGGCTTTATCACCTTTATTCTTGCGTGCAGCCTCGCATTTGTAGGCAGCCTGGGATTAATCCTGCTGACAGGGGTTGAAGAGAGTTCGCTGCCGGTGAGTCAGGTGGAATCTTCAGGCGGGGAAAATATAGCGGTAAGGCCTCCTCCGCCTCCACCGAAACCGGTTTCTGATATTACAGAGCAAATTATCGCCCCGGTTTCAGGCGAGGTGATCTCACTTGCCCAGGTCAATGATGGCGTCTTTTCTGCAGGAAGTGTTGGGCCGGGTTTTGCGATTATTCCGGATGAAGGACGCGTTTATTCGCCGGTGGATGGTTATATCGCCACCACATATGCCAGCAGGCATGCAATACGCATCTGCTCTAACGCCGGGGCAGAGATCCTGATTCACGTCGGGATTAATACCGTACAGCTGGGCGGGAACTATTTTTGTGTCGAGGTACAAACGGGAGAGGCGGTAAAACAGGGACAACTATTAATGACATTCGACCTGCTGGCTATCGCCGCGGAAGGTTATGACACGGTAACGCCTGTCATCATCACCAATAGCGAAGCCTGGCGCACATTAGATGCCAGCGAAAAACCGCGCTCGCGTAGCGGTGAGCGAAGCTCTGCATTATCGGTATAAATTTTTGGCACAGGGAAAGAGGGAGATCTGCGCAGGCGCTATTTACTACAACCCTGATAAAAACAGGTGTAATGCCGTATTTGCAAAGGAAATGAGGACGTTGCAGAGCAGATAAAAAAGAGGGCGATATTATTATCGCCCTGCCTTTTAGATGGAGAAGTCTTCCAGCTTTTTGCCTTCTTCCAGCGCCTTCGCGATGACTTTCGGCGTACGGCCCTGGCCGGTCCAGCTTTTTTCGGTGCCGTCTTCGTCAATATACTTATATTTAGCAGGACGCGGTGCGCGAACGGATTTGGTTTTAGTCGCCTGACCTTTCAAAGAGGATAAAAGTTCGGTTGGGTCGATACCTTCATCCAGCAACTTCTGACGGAATGCCGCCAGTTTAGCTTCTTTCTCTTCCTGCTCTTTACGTAAAGAAGATTCTTCTTCGCGGCGCTCTTCTACAACCACGGACAATTTTTCCAGCATTTCTTCCAGCGTTTCGAGCGTAACTTCACGCGCCTGAACTCGCAGAGTGCGAATGTTATTTAACGATTTAAGTGCTTCTGACATGATGTCACTCCGTGTGCGGGTAAATGAAAATCGATCGGAATTAATTTTTAGTGATAAAGAGATAAAAATCAACTTAGGATTATGTGTTTTATCAAATAGCGTGAGGAAATTGCAACCCTTGATGTTGGGTAGCTATGTCGCCTTAAGAAATTTAGTAAGATCGGACCGTGATAAAGGCAGGGTCATTTAAGGGTTATTTTTAAGTTAAGCCCTGGTTGAAACTTAAGTGGTATTAAGAAAATAGCTTATAGGTTAGAAGGGCAGCGATTTCAGCAACACTGTAGGATTACTTAAACATTGCGCATGCGCTTTGTTCAACAACGTCGCAATAAGCGACAGAAAGTTTCACTTATATCGATCCTAACTGAGAATATTCTCAGTTAGCGGCAAAATCTCACTTTCAGATCTTTCTTCGCTGAGAAACGGCTCAGGTTAATGGGCAATAGTCAGCGTTAATACTTCGTACTGCCAGGCTGAAGATATTTGCTCGCTGCCTTTTAATGACCATTGCAATAAAGATCGCTATATGATTGCGCTGATGCTGAAAAAAATTCAGGCAATCTTTTGCCTTGCGCTGGCGGTTAAAAAACGACTCAGCGCAATAATAACCCCCTCAGCGGCAGGATATCGTCCCCTTGTGCGTCGCGATATATGCGGTTTTATCTCAAAAACAGAAAATTATTTTCAACTTAGCTTTCATAAAGTTAACCAACCCATTGATTGCCTGAATATCGTTCAGCCTGCCGCTAACGGCACATCCCGCCAAAGACAAGCTATGGTAATTGGCTGACAGTTTCTTCTCTTTACTGCGCGCAAATGCTTGCAGTTGTGCAGTAAACGAAGCCGGAAAAGGATGAGATATGAGCAAATTATTTTCAGAAGTGACTCTTGGGCGTGTGACGCTGGATAACCGTATTGTGATCGCACCGATGTGTCAGTATTCGGCTGACGAAGGTAAAGCGACCGCCTGGCATCGCATTCATCTCGGCAACCTTGCGCTCTCCGGGGCGGGGCTACTGATTATTGAAGCCACCGCCGTTGAGCCGGAAGGGCGCATTTCGCCAGAGGATCTTGGGTTGTGGGACGATGCCACCGAAGAGGCGCTGCGCGTGGTGCTGGAGGATATTCGCCGCTACTCACCGATCAAAATCGGTATTCAGCTCGGTCACGCCGGGCGTAAAGCCTCGACCAGCGCGCCGTGGCTGGGCGGTAACCAGCTATCGCTGGAGGAGGGCGGATGGGAAACACTCTCCGCGTCTGCCCAGGCTTATGACGAAACAGAGCGACCACCGCATGCGATGAGCAAAGCGGATCTGGCGCGCGTGAAGCAGCGTTTTGTCGACAGCGCGCTGCGCGCGGTGAAGCTTGGCGTTGAGGTCATTGAGATCCATGCAGCGCACGGCTATTTACTGCATCAGTTCCTCTCGCCGCTCTCTAATGAACGCGACGATGAGTATGGCGGCAGCCTTGAAAATCGTCTGCGTTACACCGTGGAAGTGTTCCGCGCAGTGCGCGAAGCGGTACCGGCTTCCGTGGTGGTGGGGATCCGCTTGTCGGCTACCGACTGGGTGGAAGGCGGCTGGGATATCGAGCAATCCGCAGCGCTCACCGAACAGATCGAAGCGGCCGGCGGCGACTATGTGCACGTCTCCAGCGGCGGTCTTTCGCCGTTACAGCAGATCAGCGTAAAAGCGGGTTATCAGGTGCCGTTTGCCAAAACGCTGCGTGAAAGGACAAAGATGCCGGTTATCGCCGTGGGGCTGATCACCGAAGCAGAGCAGGCGGAAGCTCTTCTGCAACAAGGCGAGGCGGATCTGGTGGCGCTGGCGCGCGGCATGCTTTATGACCCGCGCTGGCCGTGGCACGCTGCCGCAAAACTGGGCGGTGCCGTGAATATTGCCCCGCAGTATCAGCGCGCTGAGCCGCATGGTGTTAAAGGGACGGTGAAATAGAAACAAACAGGCGAGTTTGCCGCTGTGACAAACTCGCCTGTTGTGATTAAAGGGCGTGGCTACACGCCTTTACTGACCAGCTCCGCGGCTTTGAGAAACACCTCTTCCTCAACGCCATCTCCCCGGCCCCGTCCTTGCCGCTCAATTTCACGCACAATATTGTCCCGATTGAGAGGCTCACGCGCCGCAACCAGGCCAATCACCGCTGCACCAATGGCTAATCCAATGAGTCCCGTGAGCTCATCATTGAACTTCATACCCTGTCCTCCCCTCTTGCCCCTCCCAAAAATAGCACAACCTGCTTCATTTGTAGCCAGCCTGACGGTAAGGGGAGAAGGTCTAAGTTTTAACGGCCAGGTGAGTTTTAAAACAGCAGCGCGTGCAGCAGCGTACGCAGCAGAATGCCCACAATCGCGCCCGCGAGCGCGAAGCGGAAGAGGCGTACAAAGCGGCTGGCGATACCGAGAAAAATCCCGATCCCCGGCAGGTCCAGGGTTTGTACCAGAAAGCCTGCCGAGGCGTTAATCTGCGCCGCCGTCAGTTGGCCGTGCTGCGCCATTTCTGAGGCAACGCCAAAGTAAGCGGTGCCGCCAGCCAGGCATTTGGTGAGCGTCAGCAACACGTAGACCGTCGAAATGTGAAAGAAAGACATCAGCGGCGTCAGTAGCGAAGTTAACGCCTCCACCACGCCCGCTGCTTTTAATATCCCGACCACCGTCAGCGACAGCAGCAGCATCGGCAACGAGCCGAGCGATAGGCGAATCGCATCTGCGCCCGCGCCGTTAATCACCGCGATTAACCCGGCGCGCGGCTTCTCCTGCGCCAGCTCACCCTCTTCGTCACGCAGCGTGGCGCTGGAGAGGTTGCGCCCGGCAAGGTAATAGGTAAACGACGAGGCCGCCAGCCCGCCAATCAGCGAAATGCCAATTGCCGCGCCCCAGTGCAGACCAAAGGGGGTAAGAGGGTAGAAGACGTTTGCCTGGCCCATGGCAAAGACCATGGCCAGCGTCGCGGCGAGATGACGATCGGAGGTTCCGCGTCGCTCCATAATCGCCAGCGCGGCGAGCGGAGCAGCAAAGCTGACAAAGTTAAGCTGAATAAGGGCAAAAATGCCCATCCCGCTAATGCCAAAAGGTTTGAGAGCCGGGGAGGTGAGGCGGACAATCGCGTCCAGCACGCCCTTCTCCTCGAGGTATTTCATAATGATGAGCATCACCACCATGATTGGCAGCAGGGTATAGAGGGCGACATCTACGGATACCCGACCCGCCGACATGATGATTTCGATGATATTCATTAACCGCTCCGGTGAACTTGCGTGCCCGGCATTCTACACCCGTCAAAAGGCGAGCAGGATCACAAATTAAGGTGGTTGAGCGGCAAGTGATGCGCTGTATTAAATAACGCAGCCGGGAGAGCTCTTAATATTAAACGCCCGGTGTAGCGTAGCCGCCTGCAATAAACCAGGTCAGAAATATCACGGCGACAATAAATACCAGCACGGGAAACGCGATACCAATTCTCATAAAGCCTCATTCAATTTTGCCAGCAGGGGAGTGGAGGGCGCCGCATCGCCTGCGGCGGCACAACGTTAGCATAAATGGGCAGATAAGGCGGATAAAAATAGGGGGCATCGTCGGCTATTAACGCATCACGCCCGCGAGCCGTGTTCGCAGGCGGTAAAAAAGGTCCGGCGGCAGTAGAGTTGCAGCACTCTCTCTTCGGGGATCAGGTAGCCTCTGCCCTCGACGCGCAGAATAAAATCCTCGGGCAGATCAAACGCCGCCAGTTTACGCTTCAGGTTATTCATCACTTGCCACAGCCGCTGGCTGGAGCAGCTCAGGCCGTTATTTTCCCACACCTGCGTTTGCAGCGTTCTGTCTGCCACCACGCGACCGACGGCGTGGGTCAGCAGAAAGTGGAGCAGGTTTGCCATGGTGGCGCGTAAATAGTCGGCCTGGCCTGGCGAAGCGTGATTAATCAGGCGTTTTTTAAACGGCAAATATTCCACCTCATGATCGTTGCCGAGGCGGTAGCCATATACCGAGAGTGATTCCATCGTGTTCGTCCAAAGAGATGCGTTCTGCTAATTACATCGGCCTTTTGACGAAGAAACTAAAATCAGCGGCGGGTTGAGGGGATCGCCTGCGTCCATTCGGTCGCGGTTTTGACCAGCTCCGCCACCGTGCCGCGATGAAAACCGAGGCGATGGCCCAGCGCGCTGACCTCTTCCCACTGATGGTTTTCATACAGCTCAATCAGGCGCAAATAGGGATAGAGCGGCCCTTTTTGTGCTTTCAGCGCCATCATCACATTGTCGGAAATATCAATCTGGCCTATCAGATCGGCCATTGGCATTTCAAAAATGCTGTCGAGTTGCGAAAAAAGACCGACGATAAAGGCATCATCCGCCGAGTGGCGCGTAATGGAGTGGGATGACGCAAGCTCGCAGAACTTAGCGCGGATCAGGCTCTGCTGATAAATCTCGCCAATCTCCTCTTTATTTACCGAGGTCAGGCAGGAGACCAGCACGAAGCGGCGCAGCTCATTGGCACCGAGGTAAAAAATAATATCTTTTAACGACTGGCTGCGGACGTTTTTAATCCCGCGCGCGTTAAAGACAATATTTTGCGCATAGCGCATCAGCTTGAAGGAGAGGGCAAGATCCTGTTTTAACAGCGCCTCGATGCGGGTGAAATCGGGCTTATCGGCATTCACTTCTTTCATCAGCCTAAAGGTGATCGCCTGATTCTGGATCAGCTTGTTGGCTGCATGGATCACCGGGCGGCTGAAGAAGTGGCCCTGAAAAAGGGTGCAGCCGAGGTTTCGGTAGCACTCATACTCCTGCTGCGTCTCCACCTTTTCAGCGAGAAACAGCGTGTCACGCAACAAATGTGCTTTTCCCTGAATATAACCGCCGATCTCTTCCGGCGTATTATTGCGCACGTCAAATTTAATAATGTGAATAAAGGGCAGGAAGTCGTTCCACGTATCACCGAGCGCGAAATCATCCAGCGCAATGCGAAAACCCTGCGCGGAGAGTTTTTTGATACTTTCCAGCAGCAGCGGCGTCGGCTCGGCGGTTTCGAGGATCTCAACAATTACCCGATCTTTCGGCAGCGTTTCCGCCATTCCCTGCACCAGCAGTTCATAGGGGAAGTTAACGAAAATCGCACTGTACTCTTTTAACCGCCCCAGCGGTGCGCCAAGAAACTGTTCAACAATAATTTGCGCAGTGGCGTACTCCGGTGTGACGTCAGGAAACCGGTTGGTCATACTGTCCCTGAACAGCAACTCGTAGCCGACTGTGTTCATATTTGCATCAAAAATCGCCTGGCGGGCGACAAAAGAGAACATTCGATACTCCACTCACAGATGCCTGCAAATTATAGAAACGTCGGTGGCGCGCAAACCTGAACCGGGCGGCTCCTTGCTAATTTTCCAGCGCCTGAAAAGGAAGCCTGGACGAAAACCGCAAAGACGCAAGTCGGATAGGGGAAAGGCGGTATCTTTTGTAAACTTCCGCAGAATTTAAGTCAAATTCCGCAGTGCAAAATAATATCTGCTGCTGCATTTCCAGGCAACTCAAGCAAAAAATAAGCACACTTGCGGCGATCGTGCTGAGAGATGGGCAGAGTGTCTGTTTAACCGGCCCACCATTTTTACGCCTGTAGAAAGGTTGACGACTGGATAAAAAATAATCGTGACGCTCATCACGCCAGGATATGAACAGCAGCAAGAAAGTATGATCGAAATCATATATTCACGTACAGGTATTATTTTTCTCTTGTTAGGAATTTTCCGATGGCTTATTGTGGATTCACCCCAGCGAAGAGCTAACACCACCTCAGAGTGAGTGCCGGAGATAAGCGCCGGGCGGGGTATAACAGTTTCAGATATTCAACACCCAGGTAATCAGTAATAAAAGGCCCCGCCAGCAATGACGGGGCCTTTTCTTTTTAGCAGGTCAGGCTCTCATCAGAAATGGGTGTTGATACCCATAAACCAGGTACGGCCCGATTCGTTATAGGTCTCTGCGCCCGCGCCATACATATAGCCGGTAGTGCCGCCGGTGCTCTGGGCATTGCCCGCGCGCCAGTGGCGTTTATCAAACACATTATCGACACCGGCAGTCAGGCTGACGTTTTTGTTCACATCCCAGGTGCCGCTGAGTCCGACAATGCTGTAGGGGCTCACTTCGTTCGTCGCAGAGCCGGTCACGCGCTGGCCTTTGTAGTCATACTTCTTCGGCTGCTGCTTGCCGTACCAGGTAAAGGTCGATTGCAGGGAGACATCCTGCGTCACCTGCCAGCTCAGCGTTGAGTTCAGCGTATATTCCGGAATAATGGAGAGCCGCTCGCCGGTGGTTTTGTTCTTGCTTTGCAGCATATAGGTGAAGTTGTTGCTCCAGGCCACCGTTTCAGAAACCGGCACGTTCAGCGTACCTTCCAGCCCTTCAACCACTGCTTTTGGCACATTTTCCCACTGGTAAATATCGGTTTTGGTCGCACCCGCCGCCGTTTGCGCCATCGGTGAGTAACCCGCTTCAATCTTATTGCGGTAATCGTTACGGAACCAGGTCACACCGGCCAGCCAGTCATCATGTTTGAACTCAAGACCGATCTCTTTATTGATACTGGTCTCCGCTTTCAGATCGTCATTACCCATCATGTAACAACCGACGCCATTACCGCTGGCGTAGCACCCCTGGCCCTTGCTGTAGAGAATGTAGTTCGGGTTGGTCTGGTAGAGGCTCGGCGCTTTATACGCGCGGCCAATGCCCATTTTCAGGGTGAAATCGTCGCCTAATCCCTGCGATAGGTTCAGTGACGGGCTCCAGTTATCGCCAACAATGGTGTGGTGATCGAAACGCAGCGCCGGGGTCAGCATGGTGCTGTCGGTCAGCTCCATATTATCTTCGGCAAAAATAGAGTAGATGTCGGCGCTGGAGTAGGGGCTGCGGTTGGTGCTGTTCAGCCCGCTAATCGCCCCGCCCTGGAAGGCCTGGGTATTGGAGCCGAGATCTTTCATCCGCTGCTGGTTCCACTCGGTGCCCAGCGTCAAGGTCTGGTTAACCAGCAGATCCAGCGGCAGGTTCACTTCGTTGTGCAGCATCACATCGGAGAGGTCGATATCGGTGAATTTATTGCTGTTAAACAGCCCTTCCGTCCCCCCGGCCAGCCCTTCGCCGAGGCGCGAGTTACGCGTGTGCTCGTACTGGATCCAGTTGCTGGTGGTGATGCCGTTATCCCAGCCGCCATTCCAGGTGACGGAGTAGTTCTGGCGATAGAGACGGTTGGTCTCTTTGCCATAATTCTCGCGCACGTAGTTATTGCTGCTGCTGTCATTATTGGTGTTTTGCGTATCGCCCGCGTAGAGGTTGCCCTGGCGGCTATAGCCCGCCTGGAACTCCAGCGACTGCATCGGCGCGAAATCCCAGCGCACGACGCCATTAATATCTTTATTGATCGAGCCTTCGCGCCCGGCGGCGAGGGTATTAGCGTAAATCCCGGTGCGTTCAGACTGGTGATCGCGGTTGATATCCCACGCATCGGCCTGGGTTTTCGCCAGGTTGCCATAGAGACGGAAGCTGACATCATCCCCCAGCGGGCCGCTGAGGCTAAAGTCGGTGCGTTTGGTGGCACCTTCCGCTTTATGCTCCGGCGCGTTGACGTAGGCGTTCCATGACCCATGCCACTCCTGGGCACTATCTTTTTTGGTGATGATATTCACCACGCCGCCCGCCGCGCCGTTACCGTAGCGCACGGCCGCCGGGCCGCGGATCACTTCGATACGCTCAATCATCTCTGCCGGTACCCAACTGGTGTCGCCGCGGCTGTCGCGCTCGCCGCGCCAGCCTAAGCGCACCGAGTTACGGCTGGTGACCGGTTTGCCATCCACCAGGATTAAGGTGTTTTCCGGGCCCATACCGCGAATGTCGATCTGGCGGTTATTACCGCGCTGACCGCTGGTGGCGTTGCCGGTTAAGTTAACGCCCGGCATCTTGCGGATAATTTCCGACACATCGCGCGCAGGCGGATTTTTGCGGATCTGATCGGCGGTGATGGTCGACACGCCGGGTGCCTGGAGGTTCTGCTGTGCCGCCGTGACGACGATAGTGTCCGCGCTGCTGGCGTCGCTGCTTTTCTCCTCCGCCGCCATCACGGGCATTGCCGCGCCGTAGATCCCGAGGTTGACCAGCAAGGTCAGGGATTTCATCTTCTTATTCATTATGTTACCTGCGTTCCTTTGCCGTATCCCCGTAACTCTCCATTCCCAGGGGAGAGGAGACGGCAGTGATGAAGCCCGCGCGCGGCGATTCTCTCAGCCCTGAGAAAAAAGGCCTGCGACAGGCAGAGTTAGGTGAAAGACGCGCTTCCCACAGCGCGCCAATACGCTATTGCAAATAAGAATAGTTATCAATAATATTATCTATAAATTTGATCGATAAATATAAGTCCGCAGCGATTTGGGGTTAAACCGTGACGTCAACGACGGGAAGCGATGCCTGGTGGGCGTCAAAACAGGGGCCGGAATGGGTTAAAACCGCCGACGGGCGCTATGAAGTGGCCTTCTGGTGGCGCGATCCGGCCGGTACAGAGCAGACTTCGCGCCTGCGTCGGGTCTGGATTTACATCACTGGTGTTACCGATCACCATCAACAAGCGCAGCCGCAATCGCTGGCACGCATCGCCGGAAGCGATGTCTGGTGCTGGAAAACCACCCTCGAAGCGGGCTGGCGCGGCAGCTACTGCCTGATCCCCTCTGAACAGGATAACGACTTTGCCGACGCCGTATTCGCCAGCGTGCCGCCGGATCGCGCGGCGCTGCGCGAAGGGTGGCGCAAACTGCTGCCGCGTGCGGTTGCCGACCCGCTGAATGCGCAAAGCTGGCGCGGCGGGCGCGGTCATCCGGTCTCGGCGCTGGAGATGCCCGACGCACCGGCTCAGCCTGGCTGGCAGGCAACCAATATCCCTTTTACCCCTCCTCATCTGCTGCACTGGCAGAGCCAGCGGCTGCAAAACCGCCGCCGCGTCTGGGTCTATGTCACCGGCGAGGCGCAGGATGCTGAACGGCCGCTGGCGATCCTCCTCGACGGCCAGTTCTGGGCCGAAAGCATGCCGGTGTGGCCTGCGCTGGCAGCGCTGACTAACGCCCGCCAGTTGCCGCCCGCGGTCTATGTGCTGATTGACGCCATCGATAATGCTCAGCGCAGCCAGGAGTTGCCCTGTAATGCCGATTTCTGGCTGGCGGTGCAGGAGGAACTCTTGCCGCAGGTAAGCGAAATTGCGCCCTTCAGCGATCGCGCCGATCGCACGGTGGTGGCGGGGCAGAGTTTCGGCGGGCTTTCGGCGCTCTATGCCGCTCTGCACTGGCCGACGCGCTTTGGCTGCGTGCTGAGCCAGTCCGGCTCTTACTGGTGGCCCCATCGCGGCGGCGAGGGCAATGGCCTGCTTATCGAACAACTCAAACAGGGCGAAATACGCCCGCAGGGGCTGCGCATCGTGCTTGAAGCCGGGGTGCGCGAGCCGCTGATTTTTCGTACCAACCAGACTCTTTTTTCCCTCTTACAACACATACAGCAGCCGGTTTTCTGGCGTCAGGTTGACGGCGGACATGATGCGCTTTGCTGGCGCGGTGGGCTGACGGCGGGGTTAATCACCCTCTGGCAGCCGCTGGAACGCTAGTGCGCTTTTCCACGACAGGAGTTTGCTATGGAGTTCACCAACCCCTTCGATCATCCGCAAGGGCGGTTTTATATTCTGCAAAACAGCGCGCAGCAGTGCAGCTTGTGGCCCGCGCAGTGCGCGTTGCCCGCAGGCTGGCGCGTGATCTGCGAGCCGCAGTCGCAGGCGGATTGTAACAACTGGCTGGCCGCACACTGGCAGAGCTTAACCCCGGCGCACTATGCGCACCCCAACGCGCAATAAGGAGCGGAAGATGAGCGAACGTTTACCGCTGGTCGCCGCCCAGCCGGGGATCTGGATGGCAGAAAAACTCTCCTCGCTGCCCAATGCCTGGAGCGTGGCGCACTATGTTGAGCTTGAGGGCGATATCGACGCCGTGCAGCTTAGCGAGGCGATTGTCACCGGCCTGATGCAGGCTGACACGCTGCGCATGCGTTTTACTGAAGACAACGGCGAGGTATGGCAGTGGGTCGATGAGACGCTGACCTTTGCCGCCCCCGTGATTGCCGACCTGCGCCAACATGACGATGCACACAGCGCCGCGCTGGCGCTAATGCAGGCCGATCTGGCGCAAAACCTGCGCGTGGAGAGCGGCAAACCGCTGGTGCATCACCAGCTGATGCGCGTCGGCGAGCGGCGCTGGTACTGGTATCAGCGTTATCACCATTTGCTGGTTGATGGCTTCAGTTTCCCCGCTATTACCCGCCAGATTGCCGCCATATATACCGCCTGGCGACGCGGCGAGCCGACGCCCGCCTCGCCATTTACCCCCTTTGCTGAGGTCGTCGAAGAGTATCAACGCTATCAGAGCAGTGATGCCTTTACGCGCGATGCCGCTTTTTGGGCAGAGCAGCGGCGCGCGCTTCCGCCGCCGGTGTCGCTCTCCAGCGAACCGCTACCGGGGCGCGCGGCAACTACCGATATTCTTCGCCTCAATGTCGCCCTGGAGAGCGCAGCCTTTCGCCGCCTGAGCCAGGCGATGGCAAACACGACGCCCGCCGATCTGGCGCTGGCCTTAGTCGCGCTCTGGCTGGGCAGGCTGTGCGGACGCACCGATTATGCCGCCGGGTTTATCTTTATGCGCCGCATGGGATCGGCCGCGCTCACCGCCACCGGCCCGGTGCTCAATGTCCTGCCGATGGGTATTCATCTTGATGGCACGCAAACTCTGCCGGAGCTGGCAAACGCACTTGCCCGAACGCTTAAAACCATGCGCCGCCACCAGCGCTATGACGCAGAGCAGATCGTGCGCGACGCCGGGCGCGCGGCGGGCGATGAGCCGCTGTTCGGCCCGGTGCTGAACGTCAAATTGTTTGATTACCAGCTCGATCTCGACGGCATCCCGGGCATTACCCACACCTTAGCCACCGGGCCAGTGAACGATCTGGAGATCGCGATCTTTCCGGATGAAACGGGTGGGCTGTCGCTGGAAGTGCTGGCGAATCGCAGCCGCTACGACGAGGCGACGCTCAACACCCACGTTGCGCGCCTTGCCCAGCTGTTGCAGCAGTTTGCCGACAACCCGGCGCTGCGCTGTGGCGATGCGGAACTCTTAACCGCGAAAGAGGCGGAACAACTCTCGCAGATCAACGCCACCGCCGTGTCGCTGCCCGCCACAACTCTGAGCGAGCTGGTGGCACAGCAGGCGGTGAAAACGCCCGATGCCCCGGCGTTATCCGATGCCCGCTGGCGCTTTAGCTACCGGGAGATGCGCGAGCAGGTGGTGGCGCTGGCGAACCAGCTACGCGCACTGGGCGTGCAGCCTGGCGACAGCGTGGCGGTTGCGCTGCCGCGCTCGGTTTTCCTGACGCTCGCGCTGCACGGTATTGTTGAAGCGGGTGCCGCCTGGCTGCCGCTCGATACCGGCTATCCCGACGATCGCCTGCGCATGATGCTGGAGGATGCCCGCCCGCGTCTGTTGATCACCACCGACGATCAGTATGCGCGCTTCGCCGATATTCCTGGGCTGGCGCACTTCTGCTACGACGCGCCGCTGGAGAGCAACGGTGCTGAGCCACTTAACCTGGCACGCCCGGAGCAGACGGCTTATATCATCTTCACCTCCGGCTCTACCGGGCGACCAAAAGGAGTGATGGTCGGGCACACCGCCATCGTCAACCGTCTGTTGTGGATGCAGGCGGCGTATCCGCTTAGCGCTGACGATGTGGTGGCGCAAAAAACGCCGTGCAGTTTTGATGTCTCGGTGTGGGAGTTCTGGTGGCCGTTTATCGCCGGAGCCAGCCTGGTGATGGCCGAGCCGGAGGCGCACCGCGATCCGCAGGCGCTACAAGCCTTCTTTGCTGACGTGGGGGTAACGACCACCCACTTTGTACCGTCGATGCTGGCGGCGTTTGTCGCCTCGCTGACGCCGGAAAGCGCGCAGCAGAGTTGCCGCACGCTGAAGCAGGTTTTCTGTAGCGGCGAAGCGCTGCCGGCCGATCTCTGCCGCGAGTGGGAAGCCTTAACCGGCGTGGCGCTGCATAACCTCTATGGCCCGACGGAAGCAGCGGTGGATGTCAGCTTCTACCCTGCGTATGGCGAGACGCTGGCGCAGGTGCGTGGCAACAGCGTGCCGATTGGTTACCCGGTGTGGAACACGGGGCTGCGCATTCTGGATGCGATGATGCGCCCGGTGCCGTTCGGCGTGGCGGGCGATCTCTATCTCACCGGCATTCAGCTGGCGCAGGGCTATCTTGGCCGCCCGGATTTGACCGCCAGCCGCTTTATTGCCGACCCCTTTGCGCCGGGCGAGCGCATGTATCGCACCGGGGATGTTGCCCGCTGGCTGGAGAATGGCGCGGTAGAGTATCTGGGGCGCAGCGACGATCAGCTAAAAATTCGCGGCCAGCGCATTGAGCTTGGCGAGATTGACCGGGCAATGCTGGCGCTGCCGGATATCGCTCAGGCGGTGGCCCATGCCTGCGTCTTTAATCAGGCGGCGGCGAGCGGCGGCGATGCCCGCCAGCTGGTTGGCTACCTGGTCTCTTCATCTGGTCAGCAACTGGATACGGCTGCACTGCTGGAGCAGTTGCGTGCGCAGCTACCGGCGCATATGGTGCCGGTGCTGTTAATGCAGGTGAGCGCGCTGCCGCTCAGCGCCAACGGTAAGCTCGATCGCAAAGCGCTGCCGCTGCCCGCGTTGCAGGCAGAGCAGGGCGGGCGCCCGCTCAATGCCGGGATGGAAACGCAGGTGGCACAGGCTTTTGCCGCGCTGCTGGGGTGTGAAGTGAATGATGCGCAGGCGGATTTCTTCGCCCTGGGCGGCCACTCGCTGCTGGCGATGCGGCTTGCCGCGCAGCTTAGCCGCGAGTTTGACCGCCAGGTGACGCCGGGGCAGATTATGGTCGCGCCGACGGTAGAGAAACTTGCGGCGTTGCTGGAAAAGCCGCTCTCAAACGAGCAGGCCGGGCGGCTCGGGCTGGAAGCGGTGTTGCCGCTGCGCGAAAGCGGGGGGCCGACGCTCTTCTGCTTCCATCCGGCCTCCGGTTTTGCCTGGCAGTTCAGCGTGCTGGCGCGCTATCTTGCGCCGCGCTGGTCGATTACCGGCATTCAGTCTCCGCGCCCGGATGGCCCGTTGCAACAGGCGGCAACGCTGGATGAGGCCTGCGATCAACAGCTGGCGACGCTGCTGGCGCAGCAGCCGCACGGGCCTTATTACCTGTTCGGTTACTCCCTTGGCGGGACGCTGGCGCACAGCATTGCGGCGCGGCTGCGACAGCGCGGCGAAGAGGTGGCGTTCCTCGGGCTGCTCGATACCTGGCCGCCGGAGACGCAAAACTGGGCGGAAAAAGAAGCCAACGGGCTCGATCCTGCCGTACTGGCGGAGATTGAGCGCGAGCGCCAGGCGTTTCTCGCCGCGCAGCAGGGGCAGGCCTCCACAGAACTCTTCTCGCAGATTGAGGGCAATTACGCCGATGCGGTGCGGCTGTTGACCACTGCGCACAGCGTGCCGTTTGATGGTAAAGCCACGCTGTTTGTCGCCGAGCGCACCCTGCCGCCGGGCACCGACCCGCAACGCGCCTGGGCACCCTGGGTGCGTGAGCTGGCGGTGTACCGGCAGGATTGCGCCCATGTCGATATCATCTCCCCGCAGGCGTTCGGGCAGATCGGGCCAGTGTTGAGGGAGTTATTGGAGAGGTAAAAAACCATGTAGGCCGGATAAGCGTTTACGCGCCATCCGGCATTAATACAGCGGCACCGATTGCCGGATGGCGGCTACGCCTTATCCGGCCTACCAAAACGCGCCTACAGCGACATCGGTGTAGCTTTTATCTGCGGTTTCACAGCGAGGGGTTGTGTCCCCGCTGAAATCGGCGAACCGAAGCGTGAATGACAAGGTCTGGACGCCATGGATGGCGGACAGAGGCGAACCGAGACAGGATGTCGAGTCGAGCCGGCCGCCGTCAGGCTCGCGGGAGGTGAGCGCAGTGCGCAGCACCGATTTCCTCGCGGGGCCGCGGGGATTGATAAGGGGAGCGCGGCCGCTTCCCTTATCCCGTTCACCGCATGAAAGATTAATGAAACTCCCCAGCGCCTGGTGAACGGAATCATTCCACCAATACCACATGAAAATCCCATTGCCGGATGGCGGCTTTGCCTTATCCGGCCTACGCGGTTTCAGTGGCTCTGTTTTCTGGGGGGATCATGTCGGATGGCGCATAAACGTTTATCCGGCAATGGGATTTGCCAACAACGTTCAACCGCTGCGCCCCAGCGGCACTACCAATGGTGTATGCGCCACCGGATCGTCAATGATCATGCAGCGCAGCCCGTACACCTCCTCGATCAACCCGGCGGTGACAATCTCTTTCGGTGCGCCCTGCGCCACAATCTTCCCGTCGCGCAGGGCAATCAAATGGGTGGCGTAACGGCATGCCTGATTCAGATCATGCAGCACCGCCGCCAGCGTATACCCCTGCTCGCGGTTCAGTTCGCTGAGCAGCTCCAGCAGATCGATTTGATAACTGATATCAAGCCAGGTAGTCGGCTCATCAAGCAGCATAATCGCCGTCTCCTGCGCCAGCACCATGGCGATCCACGCCCGCTGGCGCTGGCCGCCGGAGAGCGTATCGACGCTCTGCTGCGCCAGGCTCTCCACGCCGGTGGCTTTCATCGCTCGCTTCACCGCTTCGTCATCCTCTTTGCGCCAGCGGGTAAAGAGCGGCTGATGCGGGTAACGCCCGCGCGCCACCAGCTCCTGCACCGTAATATCGCCAGGCGTGGTAGCGTTTTGCGCCAGCAGACCAATGCGCCGCGCCACCTCTTTGCTGGCAAAGCGCTGGATCTGCTCGCCATCAAGGTAAACGTGCCCTTCGCTCGGCGTCATCAGGCGGCTGAGGGTGCGTAAAAGGGTCGACTTCCCGCAGCCATTCGGGCCGATGATGGCGGTGAAATGGCCATCCGGAATGGCGACGCTCAGCTGCTCGGCAATCACTTTTTTGCCGTAGCCCAGGGTTAACGCTTCGCCGCGCAGACGGGGAAATAAGGCGCTCATTTCTTGCGGGACTCCTGAATTAACAAGGCGATAAGGTAAATACCGCCGAGGCTGACGGTGACCACGCCAACCGGTAGCTGATAAGGCGTAAAGCCGCGCTGGGCGATCATATCCGCCAGCAGCAGCAGCAGCGCGCCGCAGAGCGCCGACTGGGTTAACCCCCAGCGCGCCGTGCCGCTCAGGCGGCGGGCAATATGCGGCGCCACCAGCGCGATAAAGGAGATCGGCCCGGCAAGCGCCGTGGCGGCTGCGGTCAGCGCCACCGCTACCAGCATCAGCAGCAAACGCGAGCGCTCAACGTTGACGCCTAACGCACAGGCGCTGTCGTCGCCCATCTCCAGCAGGCGCATGCGCCGTGCCAGCAGGGCGGCGAAAAAAAACATCGCCAGCATAATCGGCACCGACGGCAGCGTTTTTGCCCACGTCAGGCCATTGAGCGATCCGGCGTTCCACAGTCCGGCGGAGAGCGCCGTTTCAAGCGACGCTTTCAGCAGCAGCCAGGTGTTAAAGGCCACCAGCATCGCGCGTACGCCAATGCCGACGATAATCAGGCGGAAGGTTTCAATACCGTTGCGCCAGGCCAGCAGCCACACCACCAGCGACGTAAGGATGCCGCCCGCCATCGCCGCCAGCGCAATCGCCGTCAGATGCTGACCAAACATCACCATCGCCACCAGCACGCCGCTCCAGGCACCAGTGTTAAAGCCCATGACATCCGGGCTGCCGAGCGGGTTACGCATCAGGGACTGGAAAATCGCGCCGCTGACGCCAAGCGCGGCGCCAACCACCAGCGCCATTAACACTCGCGGCAAACGCCACTCCATCACCACCAGCTGCATCGCGCGCGGCGCAGCACCACTTAGCGCGTCGAAAACCTGCGTGGAGGTGAGCATCACCGTACCGCTGCGCAACCCCCAGGCTGCGAGCAGCAGGGCGGCGACAACCATCAGCAGGCAACTGGCCACTAAACGGCGTGAGGGGGCGATCATAAGCCGCCTCCGCGCGCGCGGCGCACCAGCAGGATCAGCATCGGCGCGCCAATAAAGGCGCTCACTACCGAAACGCGCAGCTCGCCGGGCACAATCACGCGGCCAATGATATCGGCAAACAGCAGCAGAGCAGGGGTGGCAATCAGCGTGACAGGGAGCGACCAGCGGTGATCGGCCCCGACCAGCCCGCGCGCCAGGTGGGGCATCATCAGACCGATAAAGGCAATGGGCCCGACGACCGCCGTGGCGCTGCCGCAGAGCACGGTTATCGCCAGCAGACCCAGCAGCTGGGTGCGTGCCACTTTGCTGCCGAGCGCCGTCGCTGTATCACTGCCGAGGCTCAGGCTGTTAAGCGCACGGCTAAGCAGTAATGCCACGCCCGCAGCCAGCAGCACCGGGATCAGCACCACGCGCAGGGTTGCCAGCGTGCGGATATCAAGGGAACCGGCCTGCCAGAAACGCAGCTGATCGTAGACATCAGCATTGAGCAGGGAGATGCCGCTGGAGAGACCATCGAGCACGGCGGTGAGCGCCACGCCCGCGAGTGTTAAGCGCACCGGGCTAAGCTGGCCACCGCCCTGGCTGCCGGTAAACGCCACCAGCAGCGAGGCGGCAAATGCGCCGCAAAAGGCGAGCAGCAGCTGCTCCGTTGGCGTGGTCGCGCCCAGCAGCGCAGCGCCGAGCACAATGGCGAAACTGGCACCCGCATTGACGCCTAAAAGGCCCGGGTCGGCCAGCGGGTTGCGCGTCAGGGTTTGCATCAGCGCACCGGCAAGGCCAAGCGCGCCGCCGGCGAGTAAGCCTGCCAGCGTGCGCGGCAGGCGCGCATCGCGAATGATGGTGCAATCTGCGCTGTGGCAAGCGCCAAAAAGGGCGTCGGAGATGATCGCGGCAGGCATCGGTTTTGCGCCAATAAACAGGCTCAGTGCCGCAGCAAATATAAGCAGTATCAATAGCCCGACGAGAACCAATACGCGCGCCGGGGAAGCAGAAAACGGCATAAAAATCCCAATTTTGATAATGATAGTAATTATCGTTATCGATCCTGTTTTGTTATGTTACCATGCGCAGCCTGAGATTGGACACAGAAAGTATGGAATACAAGGTCTTGTAATGAAGCAACACTCCTGGCTGCTGAATCTCAGCCTGCTGCGTACACATCCGGCTTATCGCGCCGTTTTCCTCGCGCGTTTTATCTCAATCTTATCGCTGGGCTTACTGGGCGTGGCAGTGCCGGTGCAGATCCAGGCGATGACCCACTCCAGCTGGCAGGTCGGGCTCGCGGTCACGCTGACCGGCGGCGCGATGTTTGTTGGCCTGATGCTCGGCGGCGTGCTGGCGGATCGCTTTGAACGTAAAAAGCTGATTTTGCTTGCGCGATCCACCTGCGGTATCGGCTTTATCGGCCTTTTTCTCAATGCACTGTTACCCGCGCCATCGCTCTCGGCGATCTATCTGCTTGGCGTGTGGGATGGCTTTTTCGGCGCGCTCGGCGTGACTGCTTTGTTGGCGGCAACGCCTGCGCTGGTCGGGCGGGAAAACCTGATGCAGGCGGGGGCGATCACCATGCTCACCGTGCGCATCGGTTCGGTGATTTCACCGATGGTCGGCGGCCTGCTGCTGGCCTCCGGCGGCGTGGCGTGGAACTACGGTCTGGCGGCGGCGGGCACCTTTATCACCCTGTTGCCGCTGCTGACGCTGCCCTCCCTCCCGCCGCCACCGCAACCGCGCGAACACCCGCTTAAATCCCTCGCCACAGCGCTGCACTTTCTGTTGCGTAACCCGTTAGTTGGCGGCATTGCGCTGCTCGGCGGCCTGCTGACGATGGCCAGCGCCGTGCGCGTGCTCTACCCGGCACTGGCGATGAGCTGGCAGATGTCGGCGGCGGAGATTGGCGTGCTGTACGCCGCTCTGCCGTTCGGTGCGGCCATCGGCGCATTGACCAGCGGCAGGCTGGCGCACAGCGAGCGGCCCGGCATCATCATGTTGCTGACCAGCGTCGGCGCGTTTATCGCCATTGCGCTCTTTAGCCTGATGCCCGTCTGGCCGCTCGGCGTGCTCTTTCTCGCGCTCTGTGGCTGGCTGACGGCGGTGAGTTCGCTGCTGCAATACACCCTGCTGCAAACCCAGACCCCGGAAGCGATGCTGGGGCGCATTAACGGCTTGTGGACGGCGCAAAACGTCACCGGCGACGCCATCGGCGCGGCGCTGTTGGGCGCAATGGGATCGATGCTGACGCCCGCTGCCTCGGCGAGCTTCAGCGGGCTGGCGTTAGCGATTGTTGGCTTAGTACTGGTTCTTATACTCGGCGAGCTGCGCCGTTTCCGACAGGTTCAGTCCGGCGCATAAAACGCACCGGTGGCGTTAATGTCACCGGTGATTCAGCGTTACGGCGATCTGATCACCCCTTGACTGCAAACGGGATGCCTTCACAGGCCGGATAAGTCACGGCCCTTATCCGGCAATACTGAGGTTTTTGTAGGCCGGATAAGCGTCAGCGCCATCCGGCAATACCGAGGTTTTGTAAGCCGGATAAGCGTCAGCGCCATCCGGCAATGGTGAGGATTTTTGTAGGCCGGATAAGCGTCAGCGCCATCCGGCAATGCCGAGGATTTTTGTAGGCCGGATAAGCGTCAGCGCCATCCGGCAATCAGGCCTGCGGCAAACCCTCAGCCAAACAGCGCAGACAAGCGCTGCAACACGCGGGTTGCGCTGTAGTAATCAAGCCGGAAGGTCTCGGCACCTAGCGCATAAACCCGCTTATTGTGTACTGCGGGAAGGTGCGCCAGCAGCGGATTAGCGCTCAGGGCATCGGCCTCTTTTTGATCGCCGGCGAAGAGGAACAGCGCTTCGCCATTCAGCCCGGCAGCCAGGTTTTCACCGCCGAGTTGCACGATGTCATGGCGCTTACCCTGGCTCTGGCTCGCCTGAATGCCCGCCGGCAGCGGCGCGAGGGTAAAACCGAGTTGCTGCATTAACTGGCCCTGCGCAGAGTCGCGGGTCCAGAGATTCGCGCTGTGCGCGGCGGGCGTATAAACCAGCGCGCTGACCGGCTGCGGCGGCAGTTTCATGTGCGCTTTTGCTGCTGCAAGTTGCTGGTTGAATTCAGTAATGCGCGCGGCGGCCTGCTTCTCGTGGCCGGTGATCTCGCCAAGCTGGGTAAGCAGCGCCTGCCAGCTCTTATCGTCGTAATTGATGATTAGCGTCGGCGCGATCGTAGAAAGCTGGTCGTAGAGCGCCAGCGCCGAGTCGCCGCCGGTAGCGCTGATCAAAATCAGATCCGGCATCTGCGCGGCAACCGCTTCGGCATTCGCTTCGCCGATGTAGAGACGCGCGACGTTGCGCTGTTTGGCAATGTCGCCCCACTGGCGCAAAAAGCCCTGATCGTCAGCAAAACGGTTATTTGGCGTCGTTGCGCCGCTGGCGACCACGGGCGCATCAATCGCCAGCAGCGAGCCGGTGAGGGTAACGCTCGTGGAAACAATGCGCTGCGGCGCGCTGGCAAGCTGATGCACGCCGCGGCTGTCGGTCACCTGGCGCGGCCAGTCGGCGGCGCAGGCTGAGTTAAGTCCTAAAACGAAAACGCCCACTAAAAGAGCGTGTTTACGACACCAGCTAAGAAAATTCACAACGTGAGTCCTGTTTCTGTTGAAGTTAATGCTTCTCATTTTCATCGTTGCGCGTCATGGATGCAAGTTGTGGCAGTGTG
Organism: Kosakonia sp. HypNH10; assembly: GCF_029850615.1. NCBI lineage: Bacteria > Pseudomonadati > Pseudomonadota > Gammaproteobacteria > Enterobacterales > Enterobacteriaceae > Kosakonia > Kosakonia sp. HypNH10. The sequence goes on along the minus strand of NZ_JAOTIU010000001.1, from coordinate 925,282 downwards.
AGAGGAGATTCTGCTGTTGACATCACCGGCAATAACTTTTTATCTTACTGCACCAAACAAAAATGATAATCATTCTTAATACATTTATCATTGCCGGAGGATGATATGGATACGTCATTGGCTGAAGAGATCCAGCTGTCTGCAACGACACTGGCCGCCGATCAATTTTTCTTTATGTCGCCATACCGCAGTTTCACCACGTCGGGGTGTGTTGCGCGTTTCTCAGAGCCGGCAGCGGGGGGCGATGCGTCAGACAGCGCCTTCCAGCAAAAACTGGCGCAGGCGTTTGCCGATGCCAAAGCGCAGGGCATCGCGCGGCCAATTATGGTCGGCGCTATCCCGTTTGATACCACGCAGCCTTCGGCGCTCTTTATCCCTCAACACTGGCAGAGCTTCTCCCGCCCGGAAAAACAGCGCGCCGCGCGCTACTTCAACAGCGGCGCGATGCCGAATGTGAAAGCGCAGACAGCGGTGCCCGAGCAGGATCTGTTTATGGAGATGGTGGCGAATGCCTCCGCGCGCACCGCAACGCCGGAAGTGGACAAAGTGGTGCTCTCACGCCTGATTGAGATCGCAACTGACCGCCCGGTCGACAGCGGCGTGCTGCTTGAGCGCTTAATTGCGCAGAACCCCGCCAGTTTCAACTTCCACGTTCCGCTGCCCGATGGCGGCGCGCTGCTGGGCGCCAGCCCCGAGCTGCTGCTGCGTAAAGAGGGCGATCACTTCAGCTCTCTGCCGCTGGCCGGTTCGGCGCGCCGTCAGCCCGATGACATGCTCGATCGCGAAGCGGGCAACAAACTGCTGGCCTCAGAAAAAGATCGCCATGAACACGAGCTGGTGACCCAGGCGATGAAAAAAGTGCTGCAACCGCGCAGCCGTATGTTGACGCTGCCTTCATCGCCGCAACTGGTGAACACGCCAACGCTATGGCATCTGGCAACGCCGATTGAGGGCACGGCAAAAGAGGGTGAAAACGCCCTGACGCTCGCCTGTCTGCTCCATCCGACGCCCGCGCTGAGCGGCTTCCCGCACCAGATTGCGAAGAAAATCATCGCCGAGCTTGAGCCGTTTAACCGCGAACTCTTCGGCGGCATTGTCGGCTGGTGCGATGCCGAAGGAAATGGCGAGTGGGTGGTTACCATCCGCTGCGCGCGCATCCGCGACAACAACGTCCGCCTGTTTGCCGGAGCCGGGATTGTCCCCGCTTCGTCGCCGCTGGCTGAGTGGCGCGAAACCGGCGTCAAACTCACCACCATGCTGAACGCCTTCGGTTTGCATTAAGGAGCCACAGTGACCATTCCTTTTAGCCGCTGGCCGCAAGAGTTTGCCCGTCGTTACCGTGAAAAGGGCTACTGGCAGGATCTGCCGCTGAGCGATATTTTGACCCGCCACGCTGCCAGCGAAGCCGTTGCGGTGATCGACGGCGATCGTGAGTTGAGCTACCGCCAGCTGCATGCCGCCTCGGACAACCTCGCCTGCGCGTTACAGTCGATGGGCATTGCGCAAGGCGATACCGCGCTGGTGCAACTGGGCAACGTCGCCGAGTTTTACATCACCTTTTTCGCCCTGCTGAAGATCGGCGTCGCGCCGGTGAATGCGCTCTTCAGCCATCAACGCAGCGAACTTAATGCTTATGCGGCGCAGATCAAACCCGCGCTGCTGATTGCCGATCGCGCCCACGGGCTGTTTGCCGATGACGCTTTCCTCAGCGCGTTGAAAAACGATCAGCCGTCGCTGCGCGCTATTTTGCTGCGCGGCGAGTCGCTGGAGCAGGCGATTGCCCGCCCGGCAGATAACTTTACCGCTTCGCCAACTCCGGCAGATGAGGTGGCCTTCTTCCAGCTCTCCGGCGGCAGCACCGGCACGCCGAAGCTGATCCCGCGCACGCACAATGACTACCTCTACAGCATTGTGCGCAGTAATGAGATTTGCCATTTCACGGCGCAAACCCGCTACCTCTGCGCCTTACCGGCGGCGCACAACTACCCGCTAAGCTCGCCCGGCGCGCTCGGTGTCTTTCTTGCCGGTGGCTGTGTGGTGTTGGCGAGCGACCCGAGCGCCACGCTCTGTTTCCCGCTGATTGAAAAACATCAGATTAACGTCACCGCGCTGGTGCCCCCGGCGGTCAGCCTCTGGTTGCAGGCGATAGCCGAGTGGGGCAGCAATGCCCAGCTGGCGTCGTTGAAATTGCTTCAGGTGGGCGGCGCGCGGCTCTCAGCGACGCTTGCCGCGCGTATTCCGGCGGAGATTGGCTGTCAGCTCCAGCAGGTGTTCGGCATGGCCGAAGGGCTGGTGAACTACACCCGTCTCGACGATCCGCTGGAGCGCATCATCAACACCCAGGGGCGGCCGATGTCGCCGGATGATGAAGTGTGGGTCGCCGATGAGAACGGCAATCCGCTGCCCGCAGGCCAGACCGGACGCCTGATGACGCGCGGCCCGTATACGTTCCGCGGCTACTTCAACAGCCCGCAACACAACGCCAGCGCTTTTGATGCTGAGGGCTTCTACTGCTCGGGCGATCTCATCGCCATTGATGAGCAGGGCTACATCACCGTGCAGGGACGGGAAAAAGATCAGATCAACCGCGGCGGCGAGAAGATTGCCGCCGAGGAGATCGAAAACCTGCTGCTGCGCCACGACGCGGTGATCCACGCTGCGCTCGTCAGCATGGAGGACAGCCTGCTCGGCGAGAAGAGCTGCGCGTACCTGGTGGTGAAAACCCCGCTGCGCGCGGTGGCGATCCGCCGCTTTTTGCGCGAGCAGGGTGTGGCGGAATTTAAGCTGCCGGATCGCGTCGAGTGCCTTGAAGCGCTGCCGCTGACACCGGTAGGAAAAGTTGACAAGAAACAGTTACGCCAGTGGTTAGCACAACGCACCCCGGCGTAAAGGAGAGAAGATGGCAATCCCAAAACTACAGGGCTACGCGCTGCCCGCAGCGGCTGATATCCCGGACAACAAAGTGAACTGGTCGTTTGAGCCTGCCCGTGCAGCGCTGTTGATCCATGATATGCAGGACTATTTTGTTAATTTCTGGGGCGATAACTGTCCGATGATGCAGCAAGTGGTGGCGAACATCGCCGCGCTGCGTGACTTCTGCAAGCAGCACAATATTCCGGTCTACTACACCGCGCAGCCGAAAGAGCAGAGCGATGAAGATCGCGCGCTGCTGAACGACATGTGGGGGCCGGGCCTGACCCGCTCGCCGGAGCAGCAGCAGATCGTCAGCGAACTGGCACCGGACGAAGCCGACACCGTGCTGGTGAAGTGGCGCTACAGCGCATTTCACCGCTCGCCGCTGGAGCAGATGCTGAAAGAGACCGGCCGCAATCAGTTGCTGATCACCGGTGTCTACTCGCATATCGGCTGTATGACCACCGCCACCGACGCCTTTATGCGCGATATCAAGCCGTTTATGGTGGCCGACGCGCTGGCGGATTTCAGCCGCGAAGAGCACTTAATGTCGCTCAACTATGTCGCCGGGCGTTCCGGCCGTGTAGTGCTGACGCAAGAGTTGCTGCCGCTGCCGGCAAGTAAAGCGGCGCTGCGCGAAATCATCCTGCCGCTGCTGGATGAGTCTGACGAGCCGCTGGATGACGAAAACCTGATTGATTACGGCCTCGACTCGGTGCGCATGATGGCGCTTGCCGCCCGCTGGCGCAAAGTGCATGGCGATATCGACTTTGTCATGCTGGCGAAAAAACCAACCATCGATGCCTGGTGGGCGCTGCTCGCGCGCGGGGTGCAGTGATGGCGAGCCTCGATTTCAGCGGGCGCAGCGTCTGGGTGAGCGGGGCAGGGAAGGGGATCGGCTATGCCACTGCGCTCGCCTTCGTCGAGGCGGGCGCGCAGGTGACCGGCTTCGATCTCGCCTTTAACGGCGACACTTACCCGTTTGCCTGCGAAACGCTGGATGTCGCCGACGCCGCGCAGGTCGCCGCCGTCTGCGAGCGCCTGCTTTCAAACAACGCGCCGCTGGATGTGCTGGTCAATGCCGCAGGCATTTTGCATATGGGCGCAACGGATACGCTTTCTGACAAAGAGTGGCAGCAGACGTTCACTGTTAACGTCGGCGGTGCCTTTAACCTCTTTCGCCAGACGATGGCGCACTTTCGCCGCCAGCAGCGCGGGGCGATTGTCACCGTCTGCTCTGACGCCGCGCATACGCCGCGTATCGGCATGAGCGCTTATGGCGCGTCGAAAGCGGCGCTGAAAAGCCTCGCCCTGACCGTCGGTCTTGAGCTGGCCGCCAGCCACGTACGCTGTAATATCGTCTCGCCCGGTTCGACGGATACCGATATGCAGCGCACGCTGTGGGTGAGCGACGATGCGGAGCAGCAGCGCATTCGCGGCTTTGGCGAGCAGTTTAAGCTCGGTATTCCGCTGGGGAAAATCGCCCGTCCGCAGGAGGTGGCGAACACCATTTTGTTCCTCGCCTCCGATCTCGCCAGCCACATCACGCTACAGGATATTGTGGTGGATGGCGGCTCGACGCTGGGGGCATGATGATCTGGAAACGTCACTTAACGCTGGAGGCGCTGAACGCCACCAGCGATAACACCCTGATCGGACATCTGGCGATTACCTACACCCGCATCGGGGATGATTTTCTCGAAGCGGAGATGCCGGTCGATAGTCGTACGCATCAGCCGTTTGGCCTGCTGCACGGCGGCGCGTCGGCGGCGCTGGCGGAGACGCTGGGGTCTATGGCTGGTTTTATGATGACCAGCGACGGGCAGTGCGTGGTCGGCACCGAGCTGAACGCCACCCATCACCGCGCGGTGGCGCATGGCAAAGTGCGCGGCGTTTGCCAGCCGCTGCATCTTGGCCGCCAGAATCAGAGCTGGGAGATCGTGGTGTTTGATGAGCAGGGGCGGCGCTGCGCAACCTGTCGTCTCAGCACCGCAGTGCTTGGCTAACCCTTCGCCCTCCGGCTCAGGAGGGCATTCTTGCGATCCCGTTAACACAATCAACCAAATGCCGTGCGGCAGGCCGCCTTTCCTGTGTTTCAAAGTTGTTAAGTTCTTTGAGTTGATATAGAAACAAAATGTAACATCTCTCTGTCTCTCAAACGGATAACCGCTATGAACAACCCAGGGAAATACCTTGTTTGGGGCGCGCTCTCGCTTGTTGGCGCGTTTGCCCTCGGCTATATCGCTCTGAATCGCGGCGAACCGATCAACGCACTCTGGATCGTGGTCGCAGCCGTCTGTATTTACCTCATTGCTTACCGTTTTTATGGTCTCTATATCGCCAAAAATGTGCTGCAGGTTGACCCGACGCGCATGACCCCGGCGGTGCGCTACAACGACGGCCTCGACTATGTGCCGACAGACAAAAAAGTGCTGTTCGGTCACCATTTTGCAGCGATTGCAGGCGCAGGCCCGCTAGTAGGCCCGGTGCTGGCGGCGCAGATGGGTTATCTGCCCGGCATGATCTGGATCCTCGCAGGCGTAGTGTTAGCCGGTGCGGTGCAGGATTTTATGGTGCTCTTTATCTCCACCCGCCGCGATGGGCGCTCCCTTGGCGAGATGGTGAAGGCAGAGATGGGGCCGACCGTCGGCGTGATCGCACTGGTGGCGACCTTTATGATCATGGTGATTATCCTCGCGGTGCTGGCGATGATTGTCGTCAAAGCGCTGACCCACAGCCCGTGGGGCACCTATACCGTGGCGTTCACCATTCCGCTGGCGGTGTTTATGGGCATCTATATTCGCTACCTGCGCCCGGGGCGCATTGGCGAAGTGTCGGTGATTGGCCTGGTGCTGCTGGTGTTCGCCATTATCTCCGGCGGCTGGGTCGCCGAAAGCCCGACCTGGGCACCGTGGTTTGATTTTACCGGCGTGCAGCTCACCTGGATGCTGGTCGGCTACGGTTTTGTCGCCTCGGTACTGCCGGTGTGGCTGCTGCTGGCCCCGCGCGATTACCTCTCTACCTTCCTGAAAATCGGTACCATTATTGGCCTGGCGATTGGCATTCTGATTATGCGCCCGACGCTGACAATGCCCGCGCTGACCAAGTTTGTCGATGGCACCGGCCCGGTGTGGACCGGTAATCTCTTCCCGTTCCTCTTTATCACCATCGCCTGCGGCGCGGTCTCTGGCTTCCATGCGCTGATTTCCTCCGGCACTACACCGAAGATGCTCGCCAGCGAAGGGCAGGCCTGCTTTATCGGCTACGGCGGCATGTTGATGGAGTCGTTTGTGGCGATCATGGCGCTGGTCTCGGCGTGCATTATCGATCCGGGCGTCTACTTTGCGATGAACAGTCCAATGGCGGTGCTGGCCCCGGCGGGCACCACCGATGTGGTCGCGTCTGCGGCGCAAGTGGTGAGCAACTGGGGCTTTACCATTACGCCGGATGCGCTGCGGCAGATTGCCGATGAAGTGGGTGAGCAGTCGATCATCTCGCGGGCGGGCGGGGCACCGACGCTGGCGGTCGGCATGGCCTATATTCTGCACGGCGCGCTCGGCGGCCTGATGGATGTCTCCTTCTGGTATCACTTTGCGATTCTGTTTGAGGCGCTGTTTATTCTGACGGCGGTGGATGCCGGAACCCGCGCGGCGCGCTTTATGTTGCAGGATCTGCTGGGGGTCATCTCCCCGACGCTGAAACGCACCGAATCGTTGCCCGCTAACCTGCTTGCTACCGCGCTTTGCGTGCTGGCGTGGGGCTACTTCCTGCATCAGGGAGTGGTCGATCCGCTGGGCGGTATCAATACGTTATGGCCGCTGTTTGGCATCGCCAACCAGATGCTGGCAGGCATGGCGCTGATGCTCTGCGCGGTGGTGCTGTTTAAGATGAAGCGCCAGCGCTATGCGTGGGTGGCGTTAGTGCCAACGGCCTGGCTGCTGATCTGCACGCTGACCGCTGGCTGGCAGAAGACCTTCAGCCCGGACAACAAAGTGGGCTTCCTGGCGATTGCCAATAAGTTCCAGGCGATGATCGACAGCGGCAATATTCCGGCGCAGTATACCCAGTCACAGCTGGCGCAGCTGGTGTTTAACAACCGTCTCGATGCCGGGTTAACGCTCTTCTTTATGGTTGTGGTAGTGGTACTGGCGTTCTACTCGCTGAAGACCGCGCTGGCGGCGCTGAAAGCGGATCACCCGACGGCGCAAGAGACGCCTTACGAAGCGATGCCGGACAACGTTGATCAGGTTGTGGCGCGCGCCAAAAACGCGCACTAAGCGAAGGAGCAAATATGTTCGATACGCTCTCAAAAGCGGGAAAATACTTAGGCCAGGCGGCAAAGATGATGATTGGCGTGCCGGATTATGACAACTACGTTGAGCATATGCGCGTCACTCATCCGGATCAGACGCCGATGACCTATGAGGAATTCTTCCGCGAGCGCCAGGATGCGCGCTACGGCGGCAAAGGCGGCGCACGCTGCTGTTAACGCTCAAAAAGCGGCACAATGTGCCGCTTTTTTTTGCCTCTTATCAGGCGTTGGTCCCGCCATCCACCACAATATCCGCGCCGGTGATGTGCTTCGCCGCCGGGCTGGCAAGAAACGCCACCGCTTCGGCAATATCCTGCGGCTCGCCGTAGTGGCCTAACGCGGTAAAACTGCGCTGCTCGTCTGCCTGCTCGCCATCTGCCGGGTTCATATCGCTGTCCGTCGAGCCGGGTTTCACCATATTCACCGTGATGCCGCGCGCGCCCAGATCCCGCGCCAGACCGCGCGTCAGGGAGTTGAGCGCCGATTTGGTCATCGAATAAATCGTGACGCCTTTAAACGGCACCTGGTCGGAGAGGTTACTGCCGATGTTAATAATGCGCGCGCCATCCGGCAGGTGTGCCAGCGCCGCCTGGGTGGTATAGACCACGCCGCGAATATTGACGTTGATCAGCGCGTCGATATCCTCTTGCGACATTGACTCCAGCGACCCGCCGCGCGCAATCCCGGCGTTATTGACCAGAATATCCAGCCCGCCCAGCTGTGAAACCGCCTGTGCAACGGAGTCCTGCGCCGCCTGCGGATTGGCGCTGTCGGCCTTGATGGCGACGCCGTTGCGCCCAAGCGCGCGGATCGCTTCAGCAACCGCTTCGGCTTTCTCTGCCGATTTTTCATAGGTGATGGCGACATCCGCCCCGGCGCGCGCCAGCGTTAAAGCGATGGCTTTGCCGAGACCCCGGCTTGCGCCAGTGACCAGCGCGCGTTTACCTGACAGTGAATATGACATGATGACTCCTGGATTATGTGTCGATTGATACATAATTAAAATAATCAGGCTTCCATCTATTCGTCAATATTATTAATATACCGATCAGCACAAAATGTGAGGAGCTGATGATGAGCCGGGGAAGACCGCGCGAATTTGATCGTACAGAAGCGCTGAACAAGGCGATGTTGCTCTTCTGGCGCAAGGGGTATACCGCCACCTCGATGAGCGATCTCTATGAGGCGATGGGCATTAAGTCGCCGAGCCTCTATGCGGCGTTCGGCAGTAAAGAGAACCTCTACGATGAGGTGTTGCAGCACTACGAGCAGTGCGTTGCGCCGCTGATTTGGGGCGATATGGAGCAGGAACCGTCGCCAAAATGCGCTGTTGCAAGCTGGCTTGAACGCTCAGCCGACATGCTGACGCGCTGCGATCTGCCGCACGGTTGCATGGTGACGCTCTCGGCTGTCGCCAGCGAAGGTAACGATCGGCTTGGTCAGCGCGTACAGGCTATGCGCAACGGCGGGATGGCGTTACTGAAGGCGCGTCTGGCGCAGGCACAAGCGCAGGGCGAACTGCCCGCCGATACCGATATTGATGCCCTGACCCGGCTTTACACCAGCATCCAGCAGGGGATGTCGATCCAGGCGCGCGATGGCGCCAGCCGAGAAACGCTGCTCGGCATCGCCCGCATGGCGATGGGGCTATGGCCGAAGGAATAAATACCGGTGGTTTGTAGGCCGGATAAGCGTGAGCGCCATCCGGCGATGGGGGCGGCATGTTGCCGCGGTGGAAGAGGTTCTGTAGGCCGGATAAGGCGCAGCCGCCATCCGGCAATGGGCCTGGCATGTTGGATTGGTGGAAGGGTTCCGTTCACCAGGCGTTGGGCGGAATGTTTTTATCACCGGTGCGGTGAACGGGACAAGGGAAGCGGCCGCGCTCCCCTTGTCAATCCCCGCGGCCCCGCAAGGAAATCGGTGCTGCGCACTGCGCTCACCTCCCGCGTGCCTGACTGCGGCCGGCTCGACTCGGCTTGCTCGCCCCTACGGACTCGCTCCATGCCTCGGTTCGCCTCTGTCCGCCATCCATGGCGTCCAGACCTTGTCATTCACGCTTCGGTTCGCCGATTTCAGCGGGGACACAACCCCTCGCTGCGAGACCGCAGATAAAAGCAAAAACGGTATCGCTGGAGCTGCGTTTTGGTTGGCCGGATAAGGCGAAGCCGCCATCCGGCATGTGATCTCGTCTCCATTTCCGAATAGCGCGAAAGCGCATATGCTGCCAAAAATGTTAAACACGTCGATAAAATCGCATTTATTAAACATGTCATCGTGACAGGTCGATCGCATCGACATATTATCAGTATATGTCGATAAAAATGGATTTTGTAAACATATGAGCTGGGATCCGACCATACCCTACAACGCTTTACCGATGCTGCCGCCCAACGTGGAGGAGATTGAAACTCGCAAGGTACTTAAGGCCTGCATAACTGCACGTGCCGCTCTGGCAGAGTTGAACACGGCAGGAGAGTTAATTCCCGATCAAGGGTTATTGATTAACCTCCTTCCTCTACTTGAGGCAAAAGACTCCTCGCGCATCGAAAATATCGTGACCACCAGCGATCAGCTCTTCCAGTATGCCGATCAGGCCGAGAACGCCGATCCCGCAACAAAAGAGGCGTTACGTTACCGGACCGCATTGCACGATGGCTTTACTTACCTGAGCAGCTACCCGTTGTGTACTAACACTGCGATCGCCATTTGCACCACGCTGCGCGGCGTAGAAACGGATATTCGTAAAACCCCCGGAACGGTATTGCGCGATCAGAACAGTGACGTGGTTTATACCCCGCCGGTAGGTGAAGCGGCTATTCGCAATCTGCTGGGAAATTGGGAACGTTTCATCCATGCCGATGATGACCTGGATCCGCTGATAAAAATGGCGATTTCACACTATCAATTCGAGTGTATTCACCCCTTTTCGGACGGAAATGGCAGAACAGGTCGAATCCTGAATATTTTGTATCTGATTCAGAGTGAATTGCTTTCGCTGCCCATTCTTTACCTCTCCCGGTTTATCCTGGAAAGGCGCGATCGCTATTACACGCTCCTGCGTGACGTGACAGCCGAAGGTCGGTGGGAGGCGTGGATCTTATTTATGCTGGAAGCGATAGAAAACACCGCGCGCTGGACCAAGAAAAAAATCGCCATCATTCGTCAACTGATGGTGGATACAACACAATTTGTGCGTGAACGACTGCCAAAAATCTACACCCATGAGTTGATGCAAATACTTTTTGCACAGCCCTACTGTCGGATAGATAACCTTGTAAAAGGGCAAGTGGCTAAGCGCCAGACTGCATCGCTCTACCTGAAGCAACTTGCAGAAATAGGCGTGCTGGAGGAGATGAGCATGGGGCGCGAAAAGCTCTACCTCAATACACGGCTATTGCAGGAGTTAAGCCACTAATTGCCGCGAGTCATCTCTCACGCTGTTCTCCTGCCGGATGGCGGCTGCGCCTTATCCGGCCTACAAATCCCTCCGACCCCATAGGCCGGATAAGCGGTACGCGCCATCCGGCGATGGGTCTGGCATATGGCATTTTGTGGAATAGTTCCGTTCACCAGGCGTTGGGGAGTTTCATTAATCTCTTATGCGGTGAACGGGACAAGGGAAGCGGCCGCGCTCCCCTTGTCAATCCCCGCGGCCCCGCGAGGAAACCGGTGCTGCGCACTGCGCTCACCTCCCGCGTGCCTGACTGCGGCCGGCTCGACTCGACATCCTGTCTCGGTTCGCCTCTGTCCGCCATCCATGGCGTCCAGACCTTGTCATTCACGCTTCGGTTCGCCGATTTCAGCGGGGATACAACCCCCGCGCTGTCATATTGGAGATAAAAGCAAAGACGGTGTCGCTGATACATTGCCGGATGGCGCTGGCGCTTATCCTGCCTACGGGATAATTTATCGCGCGAAGGTCTCCACCTTCTCAAACGCCGCATAGAGTTTGTCGGCGGTGACAGCCACCGGCAGCGCATGAATCGACTCCACCGGGCGCAGGGTATGGGCGATCACCTTATCCAGCTCGGCGCGGTTATGAATATCCACCTCCAGCTCCGCAAGCGTGGTCGGTAGGTTGAAACGCTGATAGGCCGCCACAAGCTGCGCCAGCACGTCGTCCTGGCCGAGCAGGGCGCTCTGCACCAGAATGCCGTAGGCGACTTTCGTGCCGTGGAGGAACTTCTCCGTCTGCGGCAGCACCGTCAGCCCGTTATGCACCGCATGCGCCGCTGCCACGCGGGTATAGCGCTCGCCAAGCCCGCCGACCATGCCGCCACCGGCGATAATCGCATCCACCACATCACGAAACGCCTGCGTTACTTCCCCGCGCTGTTGATCGGCAAGCGCCGCTTCGCTGCTCTCCAGCAATACATCGCGGATCGCCAGCGCGTTGTTAATACCCAGGCGCACCGTCAGCGGTAAGTTTTCCGGCTGCGGTGCCAGAACCACCGCTTCATACCACTTCGCCAGCGTATCGCCGATGCCCGCCAGCAGGTACTCCACCGGGGCATCAAGGATAATCTGCGGCTCGACCAGCACCAGAAAGTTAGCGTCATCAAAGATCTCAAAATGGAGCGCCTGACCGGCGTCGTTATACCAGACCGAGAGCGGCGTCCACGCCGCGCAGGTAGCGGCAATGGTCGGGATCGCCACCACCGGCAAGCCGAGGCGGCGCGCGACCGCTTTTGCTGTATCCAGCAGTGCACCGCCGCCAACGCCGATCACCACGCTGCGATCCGCACCCGCCTGCTGAGCCAGCTCCGCCACATCATGCTCGCTGCAATGCCCTTTAAACAGCAGATGCGTGGCGCCAGGCGCGTTAACCCCTTGTGGTAGAAACGGTTTTGCGGCGGCAAAGGCGCGCTCGCCGTAGATCCACACCGCGCGGGAAAGCTGCTCAGCGGAGTAAAAATCCTCCAGCCGCGCAAGGCTGCCTGCGTGGGAGTAGTAGTTGGCGGGGCCGGGTACAACGCGGATATCGGTGCTGCTCATATGAGGTGTCCTTGTGTGTAATCGCTAACCCGATGTTATGTCTGGACATCCGGATGGCTAATATTATTTCGCTTTAACTTATGCCTTTTCTGTCGTTGCCAGTCAAGCGAGGCTGTGAAAAATTCGCTAAATCAATCTATTAATCGCAGGTATTCACGCGCTATGGGAAGCAACCTCCTCGAAATGCGTGGCATGCGCCTCGCCTTTGGCGGCTTCAACGCACTGTCGAATGTCGACCTCACCTTACGGGGCGGTTCAGTCCATGCCTTAACCGGCGCAAATGGCGCAGGCAAATCGACCCTGATGGCGGTGCTGTGCGGCACCTATGATCATTACGAAGGGGAGATCGCCATTAACCATCAGGTGGTGTCGATCCGCTCCCCGCGCGATGCGAAACAGCTCGGTATTCACCTCGTACAGCAGGAGGTGGACGTTGCGCTGGTGCCGGGGCTGAGCATCGCCGAGAACATCATGCTGGATAAGCTGGCAGAGGGCGGGCACCGCTTTCGCTGGGGTGAGATCCGCCGCCAGGCGCGCGACGCGCTGGCACAGCTCGATGTAGAGTTTGATGTCACCCGCGCTATCGACAGCTGCACGCTGGCGGAAAAACAGCACATCTTACTGGCGCGGGCGCTCTCCCATCACTGCCGCTTTTTGATCCTCGACGAGCCAACCGCGCCGCTCGATCAGCACGAGAGTGAGCGCCTGTTTACGGTGGTCAGACGCCTGCAACAGCAGGGGATCGGCGTGGTGTTTATCTCCCATCGCATTCATGAAGTGAAAGCGATTTGCGACACCCTGACGGTGCTGCGCGACGGCAGGCTGGTGGAGTCCGGGCCGATGACGGCGCTCAGCGGCGAAGAGATTGTTGAGAAGATGCTCGGCCATGAACTGAGCGATATCTACCCGCCCGCGCGGCCGCCGCATAGCGATGAACTGCTGCTCAGCATTGATGGCCTGCACGACGAAGGGCTGCTGAAAGATATCTCGCTGCGGTTGCGTAAAGGCGAAATCCTTGGCATTGCCGGTCTGGCGGGCGCGGGCAAAACCGAGCTGTGCAAAGCGCTCTTCGGGGCGAGTAAAAGCCGTGTTACGCGCGGCGAACTGAATCATCAGCCGTGGCGTCCGCGCGATCCGGCTGATTCGGTGACGCGCGGCATGGCGCTGGTGCCGGAAGAGCGGCGCAAAGAGGGGATCTTTATCGATGAGCCGGTCAGCATGAACCTCGCCGTCAGCGCCGATCGCACCTTTTCGCGCTGGGGGATCTTTGCACATCACCAGGCGTGGCGCTGGGCGCAAGAGGTGATTGCCCGCGTTGGCGTGCGCGCCAGTGGGCCAGGCCAGATACTGCGCCGTCTCTCCGGCGGCAATCAGCAGAAGGTGGCGATTGGCAAGTGGCTGCGCGGCCAGGCGAACGTGGTGATTTTTGACGAGCCGACCAAAGGCGTCGATGTAAAGGCGAAAACCGACCTCTTCCAGCTGATCGACGGGCTGGCGCGCGAAGGCAAAGGCGTGATTTACGCGTCGGGTGAATTCGCCGAGCTGGTGGGTTTGTGCGACCGGATTTGTGTGCTGTGGGATGGGCGCATTGTGGCAGAAGTGCAGGGCGAGGATGCCCGCGAAGAGACACTCCTTTACTATTCCACCGGAGGAACGGCCCGTGAGTAAGGCCCTTTCAGTCAGTGCGGCGGCATCACCGCGGCAGCAATTTTTCGATTTCCTTTATAAGTGGGGCATGTTGCTCACCGTGGTGGCGCTGGTGGCTATTTTTGGCATCGCCTCGGACAACTTCCTCGATCCCAATAACATCATCAATATCCTGCGCTCGATCGCCATCGTCACGGTGATTGCCGTTGGTGTGTCGATCTCGCTGACCATTGGCGGGTTTGATCTCTCCGTCGGTTCTACCGCATCGCTGGCGAACGCGCTGGTGATCTCGCTCTTTGTCTGGCACGGCTTTGACACGACGGAGGCGATCCTTGTGACGCTGGCGCTCTGTACGCTGGTCGGCCTGTTTAACGCCTTTCTGATTGTGGTGCTGCGCATTCCCGACATGCTGGCGACGCTCGGCAGCCTGTTTGTTATTCAGGGTGTGGCGATGACCTACAGCTACGGCGGATCGATTACCGAAAATATGGTGCTGCCGAGCGGTGATATGGCGGAAGGCACCATTCCGGCGGCGTTTTCGCTGCTCGGCCAGGTGCCGACCATCGTCATCATTATGCTGGTGGTGACGGTGGTGGCGCAGCTTGGCCTCTCGTTGACTACCCACGGCCGCCGGATGTACGCCATTGGCGGCAACCCGGAAGCGGCGCGCCTCTCCGGCATTCGCACCACGCGCTACAAAGTGGCGGCTTATGTCATTGCCTCGCTGCTGGCGGGGCTTGGCGGGATTCTGCTCGCCTCGCGCATTGGCTCCTCGCAGGTGAATGCGGGCGGCGGGTATTTGATGGATGCGGTCGCTGCGGCGTGGATCGGCTTCTCGCTGGCGGGCTCGGGCAAGCCGAACGCGCTCGGCACGCTGGTCGGAGCGGTGATCCTTGGCGTGCTCTCGAACGGGCTGGTGATGCTGTCGGTGCCCTATTACGCGATGGACATTATTAAGGGGCTGGTGCTGGCCGGTGCTCTTGCGTTGACTTACTTCCAGCGTCGTTAACTTTCAGGGGAAACAGAGATGAAAAAAATAGCACTTTCACTGCTGGCGCTGGGATTACTCAACGCCCTGCCGGGCCACGCCGCCACACCTGCGCCGGTTCCGGATGCCATCGCCAACCATAACGGCCCGGTGCGCATTGCGCTGATCCGTAACCTCGGCTCTGATGACAACACCACCCAGTTTGTCGCCGGTGCTTTGCAGCAGGGTAAAAAACTTGGCTTTAAAATCAGCACCTTTTTAAGCAACGGTGATGACGCCAAATTCCAGGACTTCGTTAACCAGGCGATCAGCCAGAAGTATGACGGCATTATTCTTTCGCAGGGGCGCGATCCCTACTCGACGGATCTGATCAAAAAAGCGGTCGCCGCCGGGATCAAAGTGGCGGTGTTTGATACCGCCGTTAAGGGCGAAATTCCGGGCGTTACCGTGACGCAGCAGGATGACGCCTCGCTGACCAAACTCTCCTTCGGCGAGCTGGTGAAAGATTTCAACGGCAAAGCCAACATTATCAAGCTGTGGGTCGCCGGTTTCCCGCCGATGGAGCGCCGCCAGGCGGCTTATGCGGAACTGCTGAAAGCAAATCCGGGCATTAAAGAGCTGGAGTCGATTGGTGCCGTTTCCTCCGATGTGCAGGGCGACACGGCCAACAAAGTGGGCGCGGTGCTGGCGAAATACCCGAAAGGGCAGATTGATGCCATATGGGGCACCTGGGATGCCTTCAGCCAGGGGGCCTATAAAGCGCTGAAAGAGAATGGCCGCACCGAGATCAAGCTCTACAGCATTGATGTCTCGAACCAGGATCTGCAATTGATGCGTGAAGCGGGCAGCCCGTGGAAGGTGAGCGTGGCGGTGGATCCGAAGCTGATTGGTGCCACCAACGTACGCCTGATCGCCAATAAGATTGCCGGTGAACCGACGCCTGCGACTTACGATTTTAAAGCCGCCGCCATTCCGCAGGCGCTGCTCGCCAGCCAGCCTGGCGCGGTGAATGTGGCGTCGCTCGGCAAAATCATTCCCGGCTGGGGCCAGACGCAGGACTTTATCGCGCCGTGGTTTGCGACGCTGGAAGCGAAGAATAAGTAGTTTTGCAACGCGAGCCGGTTTTGTCGGCCGGTGCGGCATTGATTGCCGGATGGCGCTGGCGCTTATCCGGCCTACAAGGGCGTATTGCAATAAACAATTGCGGCGAACCCGTTTGCCGGATGGCGCTTCGCTTATCCGGCCTACAAGGGCGTATTGCAACAAGCAATCGCGGCGCACCCGTTTGCCGGATGGCGCTAACGCTTATCCGGCCTACAAGGGCATATCGCAATAAGCAATTGCGGTGAACCCGTAGGCCGGATAAGGCAACGCCGCCATCCGGCAGTGCGCCGATCTTTAACAAGGATAAATCATGGCAACTGAACTTCCACGCCCGGACTACAGCCGCAATATGCGGTTGATTGGCCACAGCGACCAGGGCGGTCGCCCGGACGGTGTCCAGCTGATGGTGCACCGCGGCTTTGCCTATATCGGCCATATGGTGTCGCAGGGCTTCTCCATTGTGGACGTCCGCGACCCAAAGAACCCGAAACCTGCGGGCTATATCGCCGCGCCGCCCGGCACCTGGAATGTACATCTGCAAGCCCACGACGATCTGCTGCTGGTGATCAATGCCCGCGATCTCTTTGCCGACGCCCGCTTTGCCGATGAAAAGGTCTACTACACCCGCTCGGTCGGCGAAACCGTAAGCGATGTGCAGGATAAAGGCTGGAGCGCCGGGCTGCGCATTTTCGATATCTCCACGCCGGACAAGCCGCGCGAAATCAGCTTCCTGTCGCTCGATGGCATCGGCATTCACCGCATCTGGTATGTCGGCGGGCGCTGGGCTTATGTTTCTGCGCTGATCGATGGCTTTACCGACTACATCTTCCTGACCATCGATCTCAAAGACCCGCGCAAACCTGAGGTGGCCGGGCGTTGGTGGCTGCCGGGCATGAACCAGGCCGCAGGCGAAACGCCGGGCTGGGAAGAGGGCAAACGCTACGCGCTGCACCACGCGATTATTGCCGGTGATACCGCCTATGGCAGCTGGCGCGACGGCGGCCTGACGCTGCTGGATGTGAAAGATCGCACTCAGCCGACGCTTATCAGCCACCGCAACTGGAGCCCGCCGTTTGGCGGCGGCACCCACACCGCGCTGCCGTTGCCGGATCGCGATCTGCTGGTGGTGCTGGATGAAGCGGTGCTCGACAATCAGGAGGATGGCGAAAAGCTGATCTGGCTGTTCGATATTCGCGAGCCCGCTAACCCGGTCAGCATCGCCACCTTCCCGCAGCCGGATGAGATCGATTATGTGGCGAAAGGGGCGCACTTTGGCCCGCACAACCTGCATGAGAACCGCCCCGGCAGCTTTATCAGCTCAACGCTGATTTTCGCCACCTACCAGAATGCCGGTGTGCGCGCGTACGATATCTCTAACCCCTATCGCCCGGTTGAGACCGGCGCGCTGGTGCCAGCGGCACCGGAAAAAATGATGGATACCCGCCCCGGTCGCCCACGCGTGATCCAGTCCTGCGATGTGTTTGTTGACGCGCAGGGGATCATCTACAGCACCGACTACAACGGCGGGTTGTCGATTATTGAGTATCTGGGGTGAGCGAAGCGCCGGAGGGCGCTTCGTTATCGGCTTACGAGTATTGCCGCACGCGGGCAATTAACTCATCGACGTTATCAATGCGATCGGCAATCACAATCAGCGCTTTGCCAAGGGAGAGGGCATGACGGAGGCAGGCGTGGCGCATCTCCTCATCTTTGATGGTGTCGATATCTGCCACGTGCGATAGTCCAACGCTGCGGCGGATAAGCTCAGTGCCGCAAAAACCAATCGCATCGGTCCACACTTTTTTCAGAAATGCCGAGGCGTAGCCCGGCTGCGCCAGCGCCGCGTCCTGCGTCTTCTCGGTTGCTAACGCCTGGAAGCGCTCGGCAAAGGTGGCCCACAGGGTCTGAATATCGATCAGCCGCTGCTCGCGTGCCGCCGCCGCATCGCGAATACCGAGGTGACCCGGCAGGCCGCAGTAGTTGAGCAGCAGGTTGCCGATAGCGGTACCGATATCAAAACCAATCGGGCCGAAGTAGCCGAACTCGGCGTCAATCGCTTTCAGGCTACCGTCGGCAACAAAAATAGAGCCGCTGTGAATATCGCCATGCAGCAAGGCTTCAGCGTGAGAGAAGAAGCGGTGCTTAAGCGACGCGACTGCGACTTTCAGCTGCGCATCATCGCGCAGAGCGGCGACGTCCGCTTCCAGCTCGGCCGGGTAGTTATTGCGCTCGTGGATCTGGTAGGGATCGTTGAAGAAGAGATCTTCGGTGATCTCGCACATCGCCGGGTTAATAAATTTAGCCACCTGCGCTTTTTTAACATGTGGGTGGAGGTAAAAATCACTGGTGTGAAACAGCGTCTGCGCCAGGTATTCACCTAACTGCGTCGCTGCCTGCGGATAATAGACATTGCGAATCAGTTCGCCGCGCCAGATGTGGTGATCGGAGAGATCTTCCATCACCATCACCGCCAGCTCCGGGTTGAAATGGAGGATGTTAACGGTGTGCTGCGGGCAGTGCTGGTAGTGTTCGACCAGCGTTTGTGCTTCGAGACGCGCACGATCGAGGGTCAGCGGCCAGGACTCACCGACGCAGCGCACATAGGGCAGCGCCTGTTTGACGATGACGCGGCTTGTGCCGTTGCGGTCAAAAATTTTAAATACCAGATTGAGGTTACCGTCGCCCACTTCCTGCGCGTCAACCAGTTCGGAGGGATCGCGAAGGCCGCCAAATTGTTGTGCATATGCCACGGCATCACGGGCGGAAAAGGTATGGTATTGCGACATTGCCTCGATCCTCTTTTTGCGATTTAAGCCATTTAGACGTCTATACATCCGCTTTGCATCCTGACACAATACGCCACATTAACGCAACAGGGATTTAACGATATGCCGTCATTACAGACCACCAGCCTGCGCATCGCCGAAAATCGTTTATTTATTCTCGATCAACAGGCGTTACCGCAGGAGAAACGCTGGCTCGCCGCCGATTCGGTAGATGAACTTGTCGGCCATATTCACGCGCTGCGCGTGCGCGGTGCGCCGCTGATTGGCCTCTCTGCCAGCCTGCTGCTGGCGCTGCTGGCCGCGCGCGGTGAGAGCCGTGAACAGCTGGCGCAGGCGCTGGAAACCCTGCGCGCGGCGCGCCCGACGGCGGTGAATCTGATGAACAATCTTGACCGCATGAAGCAGGCGCTGGCGCAGGAGACTTACTCTAACGCGCTGATGACGGAGGCGCTGCGGCTGGTGGACGAGGATAAACAGCTCTGCGACAACATTGCGCAAGCGGGTGCCGCGCTGGTTAAACCCGGCAGCCGTATTTTGACCCACTGCAACACCGGCGGGCTGGCAACGGCGGGCGTCGGCACGGCGCTCGGCGTGATTGCGCTGGCGCATCAGCAGGGCAACATCAGCAATGTGTGGGTGGATGAGACGCGCCCGCTGTTGCAGGGCGGGCGGCTGACCGCCTGGGAGCTGGGCGAGCTGGGCGTGCCGTATCAACTGATTACCGATTCGATGGCCGCCAGCCTGATGGCGAAAGGGGAGGTGGATGCGGTGTGGGTCGGCGCGGACAGGATCGCGGCGAATGGTGATGTGGCGAACAAGATAGGCACCTATTCGCTGGCGGTGCTGGCGAAGTTCCACAACGTGCCGTTTTATGTCGCCGCGCCGCAAACCACCCTCGATCCCCATTGTCCGAACGGCGAGGCGATCCCGATTGAGCAGCGCGCCGCCACGGAAGTGACCGGCGTGGCGGGAAGTTTTGGTGCGGTGCAGTGGGCGCCGGAAGATGCGCAGGTGTATAACCCGGCGTTTGATGTTACCCCCGCCGCGCTGATCAGCGGTTGGGTGCTCGATAGCGGCGTGGTAACGAAGGCCGCGGATCTTTTTACGCACAGTGCATAAGAACGTTGCCGGATGGCGCGTAAACGCTTATCCGGCCTACGGGTAGGGAGCCGCTGAAACATCATTGCCGGATGGCGGCTGCGCCTTATCCGGCCTACGGGTAGGGAGCCGCTGAAACATCATTGCCGGATGGCGGCTGCGCCTTATCCGGCCTACGGGTGAGGAGCTGCTGAAACGGCGTAGGCCGGATAAGCGCCAGCGCCATCCGGCAATATCAAACCGCTGCATCACGCAAACGGATGCTGCAAAACCACTTCACACTCTCTTCTGTTGGCCTGCACCTGCGTGGCGGTGTCATCCTGCCCTTTTTCATACCGCGGTGGGGTGATTGCCGGGTAAACAAAGCTGCCCACTTCGCTGCACTGCTCCGGATCTTCATCCCCCGCATAAAAGAGATAATACTGGTTCGAATCCGGGAAGAAGGCCAGGCTGTCGCCGTTGCGAAAGGTGGTGCTCCAGAAGGGCACGCCCGCTTTGGTGTGCGCCTTCTCTTTGCCCGCCGCGATTTGAAAATGGTCGCCCCACTTCATGGTCGTCAGGCTGTAATCAAAAAAAGAGATGGTCAACGCGCCGCGTGTCGGGCAGTTCAGCCTCACCGCATCGTCGGCGCGGGCGGTGGCAATAAACATCAACAGCAGAAAGAGGGTGTATTTCATGGCAGCGGGTCCGGCAAAAGCAAAGCATGAGGGTAAAGCATTGCCGCGTATAAACCCGTAAGAAAATATGTCAGAAAAAGAGAAAGGGAATCAGGATGTTAAGAAAGGGGTGTATTTGTTGAAACCGTATAGGTTTTGTTGAGCTAAATATGATAATAATTATCAAAACCATAATATTCTCATTACCATCAGGGCTCCTCTTTCTATGCATGGAAAAATCCGCACTACGCTGCTTCTCGGCGCGCTTCTCACGCTGCCCGTTCTCGCTCAGGCCACGCAATATCCCCTTACGGTGACCGATTTTAGCGGCCGTAAAGTGACGCTGGATCACGAGCCGCAGCGCGTGATTTTGCAGGATGGCCGCGACATCATGACCCTAGCGCTGCTGGATCGCGATAACCCGTTCAAACGCCTGGTGGCGTGGAACAACCTGGCGAAAAAGCAGGATGTCGAAAGCTGGAAGATGCTGAAAACCCGCTGGCCGGAATCCGCCAATATTCTCGATATGGGCTTTAGCGACAAAGGCAATGTCGACCTCGAAAGCGTGCTGGCAAAGCAGCCGGACCTGATGATTGCCCAGCTGCGCGCGAAACCGTCGCTGACGGACAGCGGCGTGCTCGACAAGCTGACGGCGCTGAAGATCCCGGTGGTGTTTGTCGATTATGAAGTGAACCCGGCGAAAGATACCGCGCCGAGCGTCGATCTGCTGGGCAAAGTGCTTAACCGTGAAAGCAACGCTGAAGCTTACACCACTTACTATCGCCAGCATCAGCAGGCGATCACGCAGAAAACCGCCGCCATTACGCCGAAGCCGAAAGTGTTTGTCGAAGCGCTGGCGGGCAGAGCCGACAGCTGCTGCTTTACCCACGGCCACAGCGGCTGGGGCGGTCTGGTGGAAGCGGTGGGCGCAACCAACCTCGGTTCAGAACTGCTGCCGGGCGCAACCGGCTTTATCTCTCTTGAGAAGATCATCAGCGTCAGCCCGGATGTCTACATCATGACCGGCTCCAAACGCGGTAACAGCCAGGTGCTGCCGCTTGGCCTGAATGTCTCGGCAGACGATGTGAACAAGCAGGCGCAGGTGCTGCTGAGCCGTACCGGCATCAGCCAGATCCCGGCGGTGGCGCAGAAGCACGTTTATGGTGTTTATCACCACTTCTATAACCACCCGTATAACATCGTGGGTATGGAGTACCTGGCGAAGGATATCTATCCGCAGGCGTTTGCCGATCTCGACCCGGATGCGACTTATCATCACATCATCAAAAACTTCACCAAATTGCCGGATGACGGCTTTGTTTACAGCTGGCAGCAGGGCAAATAAACAGAATGAGTACCACTCTTGACGCGGGCGCGTTGATGGACAACTACCGCGCGATAATGCGTCGTCGCGTTGGCCTGCTGGCGCTGCTGGTGGGGTTGATTATCGCCTCAATGCTGCTCGACTTTACCCTCGGCCCCTCCGGCCTGTCGCTGGATGTGCTGGGGCAAACGCTGCTGCATCCGCAGAGCGTCGACGCCGGAATACGGGTGATTGTCTGGGATATCCGCATGCCCTATGCGCTGATGGCGATTGTCGTCGGCTTAACGCTGGGGCTGGCGGGGGCTGAGATGCAGACCATCCTCAATAACCCGCTCGCCAGCCCGTTTACCCTCGGCGTTTCGTCAGCGGCGGCCTTTGGCGCGGCGCTGGCGATCGTGCTTGGCATCGGCATTCCCGGCATCCCCGCCCAGTGGTTTATATCGGCCAACGCCTTTATCTTTGCGCTGCTGGCGGCGCTGCTGCTGGATGGCATTACCCGCTGGACGCAGGTGGCGACTTCCGGCGTGGTGCTGTTTGGTATTGCGCTGGTCTTCACCTTCAACGCGCTGGTGTCGATGCTGCAATTTATCGCCAATGAGGACACCTTGCAGGGGCTGGTTTTCTGGACGATGGGCAGCATTGCCCGCGCCTCGTGGGAGAAGCTCGGCATTCTGCTGCTGGCGCTGGCGGTGATTATGCCGCTGTCGATGCTCAGCTCCTGGAAGCTCACTTCCCTGCGTTTAGGCGAAGATCGCGCCATCAGCTTTGGTATCAACGTGCGCCGCCTGCGGCTGACAACGCTGCTGCGCATCAGTATTTTGTCGGCGCTGTCGGTGGCATTCGTCGGGCCGATTGGCTTTATCGGCCTCGTAGCCCCGCACATAGCCCGCATGCTGTTTGGCGAGGATCACCGCTTCTATCTTCCGGGCAGTGCGCTGATTGGCGCGCTGGTGCTGTCACTGGCGTCGATTGTCTCCAAAAACCTGATTGATGGCGTCATCATCCCGGTCGGCATCGTCACCTCGCTGGTCGGCGTGCCGTTCTTTATCACCATTATTGTGCGCCACCGGGGGAGTGTATGAGCCCGCAGTCCGGTTTATCCCTGCGCGGCTTCAGCGCGGGTTACCACAAACAGCCGATTATTCAGGATCTGGCGATTGACCATCTGCCGCGCGGCAAAGTGACGATCCTGCTCGGGCCGAACGGCAGCGGCAAATCGACGCTGCTGCGCGCCATGGCCGGGCTGAACAAAGCTCAGGGCGAACTGCGGCTCGATGGCGATGATCTGCTGACGCAACCCTTCGCCAGACGCGCCGAGCAGGTGGTTTACTTGCCGCAGTCGCTGCCGGCGGGCGTGCATCTGCATGTGCTGGAGTCAATTATCGTGGCGCAGCGCGCGTCTGGCGGCCTGCACAGCGCCGAGCAGCAGGCGCAGGTGATGACGCTGTTGCGCCAGCTGGGCATTGAGCACCTGGCGCTGCACTATCTTGATCAGCTCTCCGGCGGGCAGAAACAGCTGGTCGGTCTGGCGCAGTCGCTGATCCGCCAGCCCACCTTGCTGCTGCTCGATGAGCCGCTCAGCGCGCTGGATCTTAATTATCAGTTCCACGTGATGGATCTGGTGAAGCGCGAAACTCAGCGCCGCAATATCGTTACCGTGGTGGTGGTGCACGATATCAATATCGCACTGCGCCACGGCGACCATGTGCTGATCCTGAAAAAGGGCCAACTGGTAGCCGACGGCGATCCGGGTGAGGTGATCACCCCGCACACGCTGGCAGAGGTGTACGGCGTGCGCGGGCGGGTGGAGCCCTGCTCGCAGGGGATGAAACAGGTGATTATTGACGGTTTAGTTTGAGGGGTGTTGTTGCACAGCAGGTGCAGATTTCCACATGCACTTGCTCTCAACCCATTTATACATCACCGGGGCAATCACGCCTGCCGCGACCAATGCGCAAACCTGCCAGAGATAATGACCGGCGCTGTAGAGATAGTGCTTGGCGACGGTTTGCGTAATGCCATGCACCAGATAGAGCGAAAAGCTACAGGTGCCGAGCATTCGTAGCGGAAGAGAGGTCAGCAGGCCGAAATAGTCACATCCGCATTTCACGGTATAGAAGACCACCAGCATGTAAAGCGCGGTAGTCGGATTATAGGCATGGCGGGTAAAGGCGATTGCGGCAATAAGCAGTGCCAGACAAATGAGATCCGACGGGCGTTTATCCGACTTGATAGTGGCAACCAAAAAGCCCACCAGAAAATACATCACATACGCCAGCCGTTCGTCACTGCCGAGCAGATACTTTCCGCCCATTACCAGCGCCATTAAGAAAATGACAAAGAGCGTCGCGTGCTTAATGTGGCGCATGAGCAGGTATAAGAAAGGGATCGCAAGGTACAAGCGAAGCTCCCACACCAGCGTCCAGAAGATACCCGAGGTAGCGATTTGCAGCGTGGTGCCATTGATCACGGCGCCAGGCGGCTCAAAAAGGAAGGGCAGCGACGAGATAAACCACTCGTCCGGCGACGTATGGCTGCCTGGATGCATAATAAACGTCGCGGCATAGATAAGCGCCAGCGTGGCGATAACCGGCGGGTAGATCCTTGCCAGTCGTGACAGCGCGAATCCGCGATAATTAAAGGTGGGGGCGAGGGCTTTCTTAAAAAAAAGAAAGCCGGAAAGCATAAAGAAAATACCGACGGGGAGCTGTCCGGTGATGAAAATCGCGCTTTTAATCTGGCTGAAAGAGATATAGTCGAGCGACCAGTAATCGTCTGCTGCGCCGCCATTTCGCCAGAAGAGATGAAATATCGCCACCAGCGCTGCGCAAATACCGCGTAGGCCGTCGAGGGCAAGGTATTTTTGCTCGGGCGGCTTAATCCCGATAAGGGAAGATGTAGCTGTAACCGTTGCGACAAGAATGCCGAAATAGACTAAATATTCAAGGATATAAGCAGTATAGGTATAAAGCACAAGACGATCTCTTGCCTCGAAGGCAACGGAAGCAGAAAAAATAAGAGTGCGCGTAATCTACACATAGCTGCCTTAAATGGAAAGTCTGCAAATTTGGCAGGTTTCTGTTCGCGCAGCCCTTTTTTACAGTCAGACGCTGCCAGCATGCACTTGTTACCAGCGCTGATGCGGGTTCTGCGCGTAGTTGCGCAGCACTTCCGCGTAGGGTGCTGTGCGGGTATCGGGATTTCGCACAATAGACTCCAGCAGGACGGCAAGCGCGGCGTCGTGCTCGCCGAGGTTGTGCAGGCAGAGGGCATAGAAGGGCGGCACTTCGGTTGCCAGCGGCCAGCGGGCGATAATCTCCTTAAACTGCGCTTTTGCCTGCGGGTATTTCCCGAGACAGCGCCAGGTTGAGGCGAGGCCAAAGCGCGCTTCAAACTCATCCTCATCGCCAAGGCCAGCCTCAATCGCCGCCAGGTAATACCCTTCGGCATCCCGCTCGCGGCCCTGGTTATCAAACGACCAGGCGATATTGAGCAGCGCCTGCGCGCGCAGCGTCGGTTCATCGGCAAGTACCTTTAACGCTTCGCGGCTCTGCTCATGCTCGCCCGCTTTTCGCAGCGCAATCGCTGCCTGCAACCTGCTCTCCATTCGCCTCTCCTTAAAAATGTTGAGGCTATGTTATAAGCGAGGCGGCAGGCAGCCACAAGGTTAGCGCGCGCTGACCCGCCAGATGGTGTTGCCCGCATCGTCGGCAATCAGGACGCCGCCCTGCTTATCCATCGCCAGGCCGACCGGCAGACCGCGCACCTGCTTCTCGTCATCGGTAAGAAAACCGCTCACCACCGGCTGCGGTTGCCCGACCGGTTTGCCGTTTTCAAACTTCACCCACACCACCTGATAGCCGTTAAGCGGCTTGCGGTTCCAGCTGCCGTGCTCGCTGACAAACGCGCCGCCGCGGTATTGCGGCATATTCTCGCCGGTGTAGAAGAGCAGGCCGAGCGGCGCGACGTGGGAGCTGAGCGCGTAGTCAGGCTTAATCGCCTGCTTCACCAGATCCGGGCGCGGCGGCTGGACGCGCTCATCCACATGCTGACCGAAATAGCTGTAAGGCCAGCCGTAGAAGCCTTTATCCTGCACCGAGGTCATGTAATCCGGCACCAGATCGGAGCCAATCTCGTCACGTTCGTTGACGATAGCCCACAGCGCGCCGCTTTCGGGCTCCCACTGCAACCCAGTCGGGTTGCGCAGGCCGCTGGCGAATATGCGGCTCGCTCCGGTTGCGGCATCCACCTCCAGCACCGCCGCACGGCGGTATTCCGCGCCGATACCGTTCTCAGTGATGTTGCTGTTGGAGCCAACACCGACATAGAGCTTGCTGCCATCAGGGCTGGCGAGCAGGGATTTGGTCCAGTGGTGGTTAATCGGCCCGCCCGGCAGTTCCGTCACCACTTCACCCGGTGCGGTAATGGTGGTTTGCCCCTCCTGATAGGGGAATTTCACCAGGCTGTCGGCATTCGCCACCCACAGGGTGTTGCCAATCAGCTGGATACCGAACGGCGAGTGCAGGTTTTCAATAAAGGTGTGCTTCTGCCATTTGCCGTCGACATTGCGCAGCAGGGTGATGCGATTGCCGCCTGGGCCACCTTTGCCGGAGGCTTTTTGCACAATGCCCATAATCAGCTGTTTCGGGCGCGTGGTCGGCTTCGCCGGGCCGTTGGCTTCCGCCACCAGCACATCGTTATTTGGCAGCACATAGACCTGACGCGGGTGTTGCAGGCCATCGGCGACTTTCTCAATCTTCAGCCCCTGCGCCACTTTTGGCATCTCGCCCTCTTTCCACGCCACCCCTTCCGGCACCTGCATCGGCGGCATCAGGAAGTTTTGCGCTTTCGGCAGTTCAGGGTTTGGCCCCATTTGTTTGGCAGGATCGAGGCTCGCGCCCTGATCGCAGCCGGCCAGCAGTGCGGTGAGCGTAAAGGCGAGGAGTGTTTTGCGGTGGATTCTCATGCGATCACTCCTTTGCGGGTACGAAGGGCAAGCTGGACGTTAGCAATCAGCAGCAGCGCCACGACGGCGGTGGAGAGGATCACCCCCAGCGGCACCACGGCGTAGGCGTCGCGGCTGTGAACAAAGGCGTTGAAAATCGCCAGCACAATGGCAAGCAGCCAGAGCCAGAAGTGGATTTTCACCGCCGCCGTTGCCAGCGTGCGTTGGGTGAACCACACCTGCACCAGATTTATTAGCCGCGGCACAATCGCCAGCACCAGCCCGATGGCGATGAGCCAGCTTGCCGCGTCGGTCCACATGATTTGAAAAGATTTGAGATAGAGAATATCGAAGATCCACGCGGCGGTGAAAAAGCCGAGCGGCAGGGGGTTTAACAGTTCATAGAGCGCAATGGCGACCCGCGATGGTCCGGAGGTAGTTTGCATTGGTCTTCCTTAGTAAACGGGGGATCGGGAAGTGACCACGACTCAAGCCACAGAACGTGCCTGATAAAGGGTAGACAAAATAATGTGAAACGGCGGTTTGTTAGCAGCCTTGTGCGCCATAACGCATTCTGCATAGTTATAAGTTTCGAGACGGGAATATTCACTTTACATTGAGTTATTGATAATGATAATCGGTCTCAAATTGTTTCTTATTGTTCTTATTTGATGTTGTTACGGATGATCTTCGCCCGTGCGGCGAGATATTACATTGAGGGTTGTTTGCATGCGATTTTCCCCCTTATATGGCGCGCTTACTCTGGTCATCGCGTCGCCGCTTTATGCGCAGGATGCGACAAGCAGTGAAGAAGATGTGGTTGTAACGGCTACGCGCACCGACGGCTCGCGCAATGACTCCCCGCAGGTGATCAAAGTGATCACTGAAAAGGAGATTGCCCAACAGCGCCAGCTCACCTCCGATACCTCGCAGATCTTAAGTAACCTGCTGCCGTCGTTTTCGCCGTCGCGACAGAAGATGTCCGGCAGCGGTGAGACCCTGCGCGGGCGTACGCCGCTGGTGATGATTGACGGTATTCCGCAATCCAACCCGCTGCGCCCGACCGGGCGTGAAATGCACACCGTCGATGCCTCCATGATTGAGCGCATTGAGGTGATCAAAGGGGCAAATACCAGTAACGGCGTGGGCGCGACGGGTGGGGTGATCAACATCATCACTAAACGGGCGAAGCCGGGCACCGCCAACCAGCACTTCAGCATCGAAACCACCACGCCGACCTCTGAACTTAATCACGATACGCTGGCCTACAAAACTAACTACAGCATCAATGGCAGCGAGGAGTATCTCGACTACCTCTTCGCCCTCAGCTATGAAGATCAGGGGTTGTTCAAAGATGCGAATAATCACGCCATTGGCGTCGATAACACCCAGGGCGATTTGATGGATTCTCGGGCGTGGGATCTGCTGGCGAAAGTGGGTTACTGGCTCGATAACGACCAGCGTGTGCAGTTAAGCCTTAACCGCTACCGGCTGAAAAATAAAGATAATTATGTCAGCGTCACCGGCGATCGCGACGCTGGCAGGTTGACCACCTCACGCAAAGGTACGCCGGAAGGCACCGCGCCGCATAACGATGTCTGGACCGTGGGCACCACCTACGACAACTACAATCTCGCCGGGATGAAGCTGACTGCGCTGGCCTACTATCAGCGCTACGAAGCGCTGTTCGGTGCCACCAACTCCTCCTCCTTCCAGGACCCGCAGATTGCGCCAATTGGCACGCTCTACGATCAGAGCCGCGCGTATACCGATAAGTACGGCAGCAAAATCGCCCTGACAAAAGATGATATCTGGGACGATCGCATTAAGGCGACGGTGGGCTTCGACACGCTGTTTGATAACTCGAAACAGGATCTCTGGAGCACCGGGCGCACCTACGTGCCGGAGATCAACTACACCGATCTCTCGCCTTTCCTGCAACTTGAGTACGCGCCGGTGGAGTCGGTCAAACTGAGCGGCGGCATTCGCTACGAATATGCGCGCCTGAAGATCGACAGCTACCAGACGGTGTGGGCCAACGATCGCGTCACGGTCGAAGGGGGCACGCCGTCGTTCGATGAAACCCTCTACAACGCCGGTATTGTCTGGACGCCGGTCACGCCGCTGAGCCTGTTTGCCAGCTACAGCGAAGGCTTTACCGTGCCGGATGTTGGCCGCGTGCTGCGCGGCATCGACACGCCGGGGGTGAAGCTGAGTGATTACGACAGCCTGCAACCGATCATTACCAAAAACAGTGAAGTCGGCTTCCGCGTCCAGCAGGCGCCGTTCGATTTTGAGGCCAGCTACTACAAATCGACCTCTAAACTGGGCAGCCGCGTCGAGTTGCAAAACGACGCCTTTGTCGCGCGGCGTGAAAAGACCGAGATCGATGGCGTTGAAGTGAGCGCAGGCTACGCGCCGAACGCTGACCACAAGCTGAACCTTGCGTGGTCGCATATGCGCGGCCGCTACGACAGCGATGATAACGGCAGTCTCGATGCCAAACTCGACGGTCTTAATATCGCCCCGGATCGCATCATCGCCAGCTGGTCGGCAAACTGGAATGCCGAACTGAGCACCTTCTTACAGGCTAACTGGGCGCTGAGTAAGAAGTTCGACGACGAAGACAAGGATTTCTCCGGCTATGCGATTGTCGATGCGGCGGTGGGCTACAAGCTGCCTTATGGTCAGCTGAGCCTTGGCATCTCTAACCTGCTCAACAAGCAGTACGTCACCTATTACTCGCAAAGCGCCTCGGTCGATCCGGATCGCTACTTCGCCGGGCGGGGCCGCACGGCCACACTCGGTTACAGCCTTGACTTCTGATGGTCACCGCTCCCCTCGCGGGAGCGGCAACGTAACGGATGAATAGCCTGAATATCTCACTTTCCCGGCGGCGCGGCCTGCAAGCGATGCTGCTTTATGGCATCGCCCCCGGCCTGTTTGCCGCGCCGCCCGCCGCGCCGCCCGCCTTGCCGCGCGCCATCTCACTTTTTCAGGGGGCGACGGACAGCCTGGCAGCGCTCGGCGTGACGCCCTGCGGCATGGTGGAGTCATGGGCGGAAAAGCCGGTCTATCGCTACCTGCGCCCGCGCTTCTCAAACGTGCCGCAACTCGGCCTGGAGACGCAGCCGCAGCTGGAAAAGATGGTGCTGCTGAAGCCCGATATCATCTTCGCCTCGCGTTTTCGCCACCAGGATGTCGCGCCGCTGATGGCGAAAATCGCCCCGGTGGCGTTGCTCGATGATGTCTTTGAATTCAAAAAAACACTCAGCGTGGTTGGCGACAGGCTCGGTCTTGCTGACAGCGCCAGCGCGCTGTTGCACCAGTGGCGGAGCCGGGTGGTGACGCTACGCGGGCGCATTGCGCAGCGCTTTGCCGCACCGCCGACGGTGTCGGTTATCGAAGTGCGCCCCGATCATATTCGCAGCTACGTCGCCGCCAGTTTTCCCGGCTCGGTAATGAGCGAACTGGGTTTTGGCTGGAACAGCGCGGCGCAACAGGCGCGCAGCACCTCGCTGCGCTTCTCCGGCTTCGAGAATATTCCGCTGCTTGATGCCGATCTCTTCTTCATTTTGCTGCGCACAGAGAGCGCGGCGATCATGCGCCACTATCGGGCGCTAACCGCACATCCGCTCTGGCGGCAGTTGCGGGCGGTGAAGGCGCAGCGGCTGTGGACGGTGGACAGCGTGCCGTGGAGTTTGTCCGGCGGCATTCTTGGCGCTAATCACATGCTTGATGATGTCGACGCCGCGCTGCGCGGGGAGGGGGCATGAAGGGGCGCTTTCTGCTCTGCTTTGCGCTGCTGCTGGTGATGGCGGCACTCAGCGTAATGGTCGGCACGCAAATTTATACGCCGGGCGAGATTGCGCGCGCGCTGTGGCAGCCGGATGCCACCCTCGCGCGTGATGTAATTATTCACACCTCGCGTTTACCGCGCACGCTGTTGGCAGCGGCCGTCGGTGCCTTCCTCGCGGTGGCAGGGGCGTTAATGCAGGCACTGACGCGCAACCCGCTCGCCTCGCCAGGGCTGTTTGGCGTCAATGCGGGTGCGGCGCTGCTGATTGTGCTGGCGGGTGCGCTGTTCAGCATTGGCGAGGCGTGGATCACGCTGCTGCTGGCATTTACCGGCGCGTGCCTCACCGGGTCGCTGGTGTGGTTTGCCAGCCAGAGAAGCAGCGGTCAGCTTAACCCGCTGCGGCTGGTGCTGGCGGGCGTGGCGATCACCGCCCTGTGCAACGCGTTTACCCAGGCGATCCTGGTGATGGATCAGGAGAGCCTCGACACCATGCTCTTCTGGCTGGCAGGGAGCCTTGCGGGCAACGATCTCGCGCATCTCTACCCGATGCTGCTGCCGGGCGGGTTGCTGCTGATTGTCGCCATGCTCTGCGGCGGGCAGATGGGAGTGCTCAACGCGGGTGAAGAGATTGCCCGCGGGCTGGGGCAGAACATCGCCCGAGTGCGCCTGCTGGCAAGTATGCTGGTGGTCGGGCTGGCGGGCTGCGCGGTGGCGCTGGCGGGCAATATCGGCTTTGTCGGGCTGATTGTGCCGCACATCGCCCGGCAACTTTTTGGCAGTGATGTGCGCACTTTGCTCCCCGCCTGCGCGCTGCTGGGGGCGTTGCTGCTGCTGGCGGCGGATATCGCCGCGCGGGTGGTGATCCTGCCGCAGGAAGTGCCGGTCGGGGTGATGACCGCGCTGCTCGGCGCACCCTTTTTTATCCTGCTGGCGCAGCGCCGGGGGCAGCATGCCGGATAGCCAACTCTTTCGCTGCGGCGCGTTTGCCCGCCTCTACTCGCGTCGCCAGTTGCTGATCCTTATGAGCTGCACGCTGATCGCCGCGCTGATTGTGCTTATCGCACTGAGCGTCGGCGATGTGCCGATCCCGCTGCTGCATACTCTTCGCTTACTGGTGTTGGCCGATAACAGCGCTGAGCATTTTATTCTGCATGAGCTGCGCCTGCCGCGCGTGGCGCTGGCGCTGCTGGCGGGCGGCGGGCTGGGGCTTGCCGGGTTGATTTTGCAAACCCTCGTGCGCAACCCGCTCGCCTCGCCGGACACCCTAGGCGTCACCGCCGGTGCCAGTGCTGGTGCGCTGCTGTGGCTCACCTTTTTTAGCCTGCGTTACGGCAGCGCGGGCATGCCTTATGCCGCAATGGCCGGTGCAGCCTGTGCCGTCGGGCTGATCTTTCTGTTAAGCGCGCGGCGCGGGTTAACGCCGCTGCGCATGATCCTCACCGGCGTAGGGGTTTCGGCGCTGGCGGGCGCGGTGGTGACGCTGATCCTCGTCTTCAGCCCGCTGACCACCACCTTTTCCGCGTGGGTGTGGCTGAGCGGCAGCGTCTATGCCGCCAGCTGGCCGAAGGTGCTGCACTTGCTTCTCTTCTACCTGTGGGCGATCCCGCTGCTGGTCGTTCTGCTGCGCTACCTGAAGGCGCTGCAGCTTGAGGATGCGCTGGCAACCGGGCTGGGTGTGCGGGTGAATGCCATTCGCCTCCTGCTGTTGCTGGCCTGCGTGACGCTCTCCGGCAGCGCGGTGGCGCAGGTCGGAGCGATGGCCTTTGTCGGGCTGGTGGCACCGCATCTTGCTCGCCTGGTGGTGGCGCAGGGGATCTTCAGCCAGGCATATGTCGCGGTGTGCAGCGGCGGCAGTATGGTGGTGGCCGCCGATCTGCTGGCGCGCACGCTGTTTCGCCCCGCCGATCTGCCCGCCGGGATCTTTGTCGCGCTGGCCGGCGCGCCGCTCTTTCTTTGGTTGCTGATAAGGCAGCGTTCGTAAGCAATGGGGAAATTGTGTCTCTGATAACGGAAAAACTGAGCGTCAGCTACGCGCAGCGGCAGGTGATCGACGGGCTCGATTTAACCCTGCCGACGGGCAAGGTTTCGGTGCTGATTGGCAGCAACGGCTGCGGCAAAAGCACGCTGTTAAAAGCGATGGCGCGCCTGATCACGCCGCAATCCGGCGTGGTCACTCTCGACGGAATGGATATTCACGCCACTTCCAGCGCGAAAGTGGCGCGCAAGCTGGCGATTTTGCCGCAAACGCCGGTGGCACCGGAAGGCATCTCCGTGCGCCAGCTGGTGAGCCTTGGGCGCTTCCCCTATCAAAACTGGCTGCGGCAGTGGTCAGTTGAGGACGATCGTCATGTTGATGAGGCGCTGCGCTTAACCGCGACCACGGCGTTGCAGCACCGCCCGGTCGAAGCACTCTCCGGCGGCCAGCGCCAGCGGGTGTGGATTGCAATGACATTAGCGCAGGCCACCGACACGCTGCTGCTTGATGAGCCGACCACCTGGCTCGATCTGGCGCACCAGGTGGAGATCCTCGAACTGCTGCGCGATCTCAACCGGCGACAGGGGAAAACCATCATTATGGTGCTGCACGATCTCAATCTTGCCTGCCGCTACGCCGATCACCTGGTCGCTATCCGCGAAGGGCAGGTTGTTGCCGAGGGCGTGCCGCAGCAGATCATGACTGAAGCCCTGGTGAGACACGTCTTTAACCTGCGCTGTCGCATTATTGACGATCCCTTTTTCCATACGCCGATGTGCATTCCTTTTCCGGGTGAACACCATGCTGAACCCTGACGAACTCGCCTACCTGCGTAAGGCGTTTCGCCTGCGCGCGCTGGAGGAGGCCGATGCACGCAGCGTGATAAGTGCCGGGATGCTGGAACCCGGCATCTGCGCCGACGTGCTCGATACGATTATGCCGCTGATTGGCGCGCCGGATCGCGCCATCGCCGCGTCGCTGCTGACCAAGCGGCTCTCCTTTCTGCTGACCGGAAACGTGCTCTATGGGATGAGCGTGTTTGATAAAGGGCTGCATCTCACCCTTGACGCCAGCCATCTGGAGTATGCCCATGACAACGGCTTGTGGACCTCGTCACTGCCCGCCGCGCTTACCGTTAGCGGCTATGCGCCCGGCGCGCGGGACGCGTGGCGCGAAAAGGTGGTCGGCGGGCTGTTTCGTGATTTTATCGCCCCGATCTGGCAACGCCTTTCAGCGGTGAGCGGCCTGCCTGCGCAAATCCTCTGGGAGAACTGCGCGGTGCGCGTCTACTCGCTCTATGAAGGGCGCATGGCGGGGCTGAACGAGGCGCAGGCCGCGCGTCAGCAGGCGGATTTCGCCTGGCTGATTGCTGAGGCCGACCCGGCGCTGTTCGGCCTTGGCTGGAACCCGCTTAAGCGTTTTCGCCGCCCGTCGCAGCGCAATGGCGCAGGCGAGGCGGTGCGTTTTCGCCGCACCTGCTGCTTCTACTACAAAGCCTCACAGCCGGTGGAGTATTGCCTCAACTGCCCGCTCTGCCGGGTTAAGTAGGTGACAGCGCGGGCGGCGGTGATTATGGTAAAGCTTCCTGATCAATCGCCAACGGTCACGCCGTGAAACAGACATTTGCACTCGATTTCTCCCACCGCGCGTTGATCCCCTACGCTCATGACTACCGGCACGGGGAGCATGAGCCGTGGCATTCGCACCCCTGCGATCAGTTGATCCACACGTTGAGCGGTGTGATCCGCGTGGAGACGGAGCAGGGGATCTGGATCGTGCCGCCAGGACGCGGGGTGTGGATCCCGGCGCAGGTGGTGCACACGCTCTTTATTGAGGGCGATGTGCAGGCGCGCGGGGTGTTTGTCGAGCCGCTGGCGAGGGCCGATTTACCGGTAGTATGCCAGGTGGTGCGCGTCAACGATCTGCTGCGCGCCCTGATGGTCGAGGCCCCGCGGCTGGAGGAGAGTTACCAGCCCGGCAGCCGTGCGGAGCGCATCTATGAGCTGATTCTGGATGAGATCCGGCTGATGAATACGCTGCCGTTTTGCCTGCCGGAGCCGACGTCGGCGCGCTTAAAGCCGCTGTGCGACGCGATACGGCAAACGCCGACGCAGGCGTGGACGCTCGAGCACGCCGCGCGGCAGGTAAACATGAGCGGGCGCACGCTCGCGCGCCACTTCTACCAGCAGACCGGGTTGCAGTTTAGCGAATGGGTGCGCCGCGCGCGGTTGCTGATCGCCCTGACGCGGCTGGCGAACGGCGAGCCGGTGACGCAGGTGGCGCTGGAGTGCGGCTATGCCACCCCCAGCGCCTTTAGCGCCATGTTTCGCCGGGTGATGGGCGTGCCGCCCGGCGACTACTTTACCCAGTGATAAAGGGCTGCGCGGCGTTAAGCACCGCCTGCAGTGAGGCGCGGGTGATATCGCTGTCGATACTGACACCCCATGCGCGCTCGCCGCGCGCGTTGGCGCAGCAGACATAGGCTACCGAGCGGCTGTCGCTGTGCTTGCCAAGTGTGTGTTCGTAGTAGCTCTCAATATTGATCTCAACGCGCAGGCTGCGGCAGAGCGCGGTTAACGCCGCCGAGAGAAAACCGTTGCCCGTCGCATCCAGCTTCAGCGTCTCATTATGCCAGCGGATCTCCGCTTGCAGAGTGGTGCGCTGCCCCGGCTGGTTGGTGCAGACATACTCAATCAACGCCAGCGGTGGCTGATCCACCAGGCCGTAGGTCTGGCGAAACAGATTCCAGATCGCCATTTGCGACATCTCTTTGCCCGCGCTGTCCGCCGCCTGCTGCACATGCCCGCTGAACTCCTGCTGAAGCTTGCGCGGCAGTGTCAGGCCGTGGTTCTGCTCCAGCAGCCAGGCCGCGCCGCTCTTGCCCGACTGGCTGTTGACGCGAATAACCGCTTCGTAGCTACAGCCAATATCCGCCGGATCGAGCGGCAGATAGGGCACCTGCCAGACGTCCGCCGGGCTGGTTTGCCGCGCGGCGAATCCTTTCTTAATCGCGTCCTGGTGCGAGCCGGAAAAGGCGGTAAAGACCAGCTCACCGGCGTACGGGTGGCGCGGCGCAACCGGCAACTGGTTACACTCCTCGACCACCTCCACCACCTTTTTCATCTGGCTAAACTCAAGGCCCGGTGCGATGCCCTGGGTGTAGAGATTGAGCGCCAGCGTCACCAGATCGGCATTGCCGGTGCGCTCGCCGTTGCCAAACAGGCAGCCTTCAACCCGCTCTGCACCTGCCAGCAGCGCCAATTCGGCGCTGGCAATGCCGGTACCGCGATCGTTGTGGGTATGCACGCTGATGCACACCTGCTCGCGGCGCGAGAAGTGGCGGCAGAAGTGCTCAATCTGGTCGGCATAGACATTGGGCATGCTCACTTCAACGGTGGCCGGCAGGTTGATGATCATCGGCCGCGTGGAATCGGGCTGCCAGACATCGGCCACCGCTTCGCAAATCGCCAGCGCGAATTCCGCTTCGGTAAAGCAAAAAGTTTCCGGTGAATACTGGAACACCCACTGCGTTTCGGGTGCGGCTTCGCACTGCGCGCGGATTTGCCGCGCCGCGTTGACCGCCAGCGCGACAATCTCCTCTTTGCTCTGGCGAAAAACCTGCTCGCGGAACACCGGCGCGGTGGCGTTGTAGAGGTGCACCGTTGCGCGGCGTGCGCCCTGCAAGGATTCAAAGGTGCGGCGAATCAGATCGTCACGCGCCTGGGTTAACACCTGAATGGTGACATCTTCGGGGATGCGCTGCTCCTCGATCAGCTGGCGCACAAAGTTAAAGTCCGTTTGCGACGCGGAAGGGAAGGCGACCTCAATCTCCTTAAAGCCGCACTCCAGCAGTAACTCCCAGAATTTCAGTTTGCGTGCCGCGTCCATCGGCTCGGCGAGGGCCTGGTTGCCGTCGCGTAAATCCGTCGACAGCCAGCGCGGCGCGTGGATCAATACGTTATCCGGCCAGCGGCGATCGCGCAGCGGCAGCGGGGCATGGGGGTGATATTTATCAGCAGGGTTAGTTAACATTTTCGGCTCTCCACAGGGTGTGGTTTTAGTTTCCACACCGCAGCGGTTGCGCGCGCCCGCGCAGCTGACAACCTGTTGCGTAAAAGTGACAACCCGCAGGGAAATGATGACCGGATAAGGCCCGGTGCATTGCCCGATGGCGCTGCGCTTATCGGGCCTACGGGGAGCGTTGGTCGGATAAGGTCCGATGCATTGCCCGATGGCGCTGCGCTTATCGGGCCTACGGGAGCGTTGGTCGGATAAGGTCCGATGCATTGCCCGATGGCGCTACGCTTATCGGGCCTACGGGAGCGTTGGTCGGATAAGTGCGTAGGCCGGATAAGGCGTTAGCCGCCATCCGGCAATAACGCGCACTTACGCCTGCACCCGGTCGCCTACCACCGGCGGCGTCTGCGGTGCATTGGCCTTGCCGACGTGGCGATACTTATCCAGCAGATGGATCTGGATGCGGCGCAGCATATCGCCATTGAGTTTGTAGAAGCGGAAGTAGACCAGCAGCGAGATGACGAAGAAGCAGGCGGGGAGCGCCAGCATAATCAGCTGCATGCCCATTAAGGTGCTGGCAGACTGCGCCACGTTCGGCACATAACCAATCACCCCGAGCACCACGGCGATAAAGTAAGCTGCAAAGGCCGCGCCCGCTTTCACCACCAGCGTCTGCACCGAGTAGGCGATGCTCTCACAGCGCACATTGAGTTTGTATTCGCCGTAATCGACGGTGTCGGCAACCATAATTACCTGGAGCACCCAGAAGAAGGCCTTGCCGATGCTGAACAGCACGCC
Organism: Kosakonia sp. HypNH10; assembly: GCF_029850615.1. Taxonomy (NCBI): domain Bacteria; kingdom Pseudomonadati; phylum Pseudomonadota; class Gammaproteobacteria; order Enterobacterales; family Enterobacteriaceae; genus Kosakonia; species Kosakonia sp. HypNH10. The sequence continues at coordinate 887,925 of NZ_JAOTIU010000001.1, read as the reverse complement.
CGCCAGCAAAATCACCCACGCGTGGGTCTGACCCAGCAGCGCCATCCACAGCAGCACGCCGCCGCTGATAATTGGCAGCACCGACGCGCCCGCCCAGAGTACGCGGCGCGAGAAGAGTTTTACCAGCTTCGGGAAGAGCATCAGGATCAGCAGGTTCGCAACTCCGGCATAAGACATGTAGTAGGGGAAGAGGTCGACATCGCCAATCACATAGGTGAAGTAGTAGATCGCAAAACCTTCGATGACGTTGGCTGCGGTGTTGTAGGCCAGCGCCATCACCAGCAGACAGGCGAGCTGATCGTTCTTAATAATCAGTTGCAGCATCGCTTTCAGGTTCATTGGCGCGCTCTGTTCGCCGCCCTGTTTATCAGAGGAGTAGACCTCATGCACATTGCGCAGGGTGACGATGGTCGAGAGGATAAAGAAGGCGATCAGCACTAGCGTCAGCATCTGAAAGCCAAACCCGCGATCCGCTCCGCCGACGGCGTTCACAAACGGCAGCGCGATCCCTGCGGTGACAAACCCGGCGAGGCTGGCGAAAAAGCGCGGGTAGGGCACCAGCTGTTCGCGCTCGCGCTTGTCCAGGGTGATGGTCGGCACCAGCGACCAGAACGGCACATCCATAATCGTGTAGGTGAAGCCCCACAGAAGATAGGTCGCCCACACCCACACCAGCTGCGTGGTACCGGTAAAGTGGTGGGCGCTGAAGAGCATATAGAGCACCAGCGAGTTGGTCAGCGTGCCGACTAAAATCCACGGCTTGAATTTGCCCCAGCGCGTGCGGGTGCAGTCGACTATCCAGCCCATGATTGGGTCGGCCAGCGCGTCGAGAATGCGCGCCACCAGAAAGAGCGTGCCGACCATGCCGACCGACAGGCCGACAATATCGGTGTAGTAATACATCAAGTACATGTAGACGATGCCGATCGCAAAATCCTTACCAAATGCACCAAATCCGTAGCTGAGCTTTGTTGTGATTGAAATACTCATAGGGTACCGATTGCCTCTTTCAGTGTCGGAAGGGTTGCAAAACCGCCGGGCGCGCGGCCCGGCTAATGCGTTAGCGATGCAGCCACGCGGGCAGCCACTCGCCGTGGCTTGCGATCAGGTCATCCACCAGCGCATAGATTTCATCGATACCAAGCACCGCCGCAGTGTGCGGGTCCATCAGCGCGGCGTAATAGACATAATCCCGGTTTTCGGTCAGCACTGCTTCGGTGAGCAGCGTCTGCACATTGATGTTGGTCTGCATCATCGCCGCAAGATGGGCGGGCAGCTTGCCGGCTTTGGTTGGCTGAATGCCGTTAGCATCGACCAGGCAGGGCACTTCGACGCAGCACCCTTCCGGCAGGTTGTCGATCAGGCCATCGTTGCGCACGTTGCCATAGATTACGCTCGGCTCGCCGGTCCAGATGGCGTTCATAATGGTGCTGGCATACTCCCGCGAGGCTTTCACCTCAATGCGATCGGCGGTTTTGTACTCCGCCAGCTCCTTCTGCCAGGTTTCCAGCTGTTCCACGCAGCGTTTCGGGTACTCATCGAGCGGCACCTGGTAGCGTTCAAGTAAATCCTCGCGTCCCGGCTTGATAAACCACGGCGTATATTCAGCAAAGTGTTCCGAGGATTCGGTAACGAAGTAGCCGAGCTTTTTGAACATCTCATAGCGCACAATGTTCTGGCAGCGCGGGTTGCCGTGCATGTTTGGCTTCGGTGCGCGTTTCTCGTCCCAGGCCTGCAACAATTCGGGATAGAGGCTGACATAGCTGCCATCCGGCTGCTTTTTCTCCAGCGACAGGTAAAAGGCCATATGGTTGATCCCGGCGCAGCGGTAGCGCAACGAGGCCGGGTCGAGATCGAGATCGCGCGCCAGTTCTTCCGCGGTGCCCTGCACCGAGTGGCACAGCCCAACCTGCTTGATATGCGGGTAGCGGGCATAGATCGCCCAGGTGTTCATCGCCATCGGGTTGACGTAGTTCAAAAGCGTCGCGTTCGGGCAGACGTCGGTCATATCCTCACAAATCTGCCACAGGTGAGGGATGGTGCGCAGGGCGCGCATGATGCCGCCGGGGCCGAGGGTATCTGCGATGGTCTGCTCAAGACCGTGGCGTTTACACACTTCAAAATCGGTGACGGTGCAGGGTTCGTAGCCGCCAATCTGGAACGCGACGACCACAAAATCGGCCTCTTTTAACGCCGTTTTTTGATCCGTATGGCAAGTGATGTTCCCGTAAGCGCCGACCGAATCCATCAGTTTGCGCACCACGATGTGCGACTCCTCAAGGCGCGTGGCATCAATATCCATCAGCGCTACCTGCGCGTTTTTCAGTGCCGGGCGCTGAAAGACGTCGCCGAGGATGTTTTTGACAAACACCGTTGAACCGGCGCCGATAAAGGTGATTTTTGGTACAGACATGAACCTTTCTCCCAGATGTGGTTGTACGTTCTGAGCGTGGCACGGCAGGCCTGCGCCATCTGCCTTCTTCCCGGCGGGAGATTCCCGAAAACTCAGATCGCGTAATGCGCCGCGCGCGATCTGAGTTTCCGGGAGAAAATGGGCGCTTAAGCAGAGTTAATGGCAACGGCTTTCACTAAACTAGAGCAGGTGAGGGCGCGGTGAAGCGCGAAAGTGATGATGCGGGAAGGATCGATGGCAAAAGAACTTATCAGAGCAGATATGTGCAGCGGGGATGAGAAAACCACGCGCGGCCCGCTGTCGCTCTACTCCGAATACCAGCGCATGGAGATTGAGCTGCGCGCGCCGCTGGCGATGCCCGCCAGCCACTGGCACGGACAGGTGGAAGTAAATGTGCCGTTTGATGGCGACGTCGAGTACCTGATCAATAACGAAGTGGTGCGCATTAAGCAGGGGTATATCACCCTGTTCTGGGCCTGTACCCCGCACCAGCTAACGCGCCCCGGCGACTGTACGCAGATGGCGATTTTCAACCTGCCGATGCACCTGTTTCTCTCGTGGCCGCTGGATCGTGAACTGATCAACCACGTCACCCACGGCATGGTGATCAAATCCCTCGCTGCCCAGCAGCTGAGCGCGTTTGAAGTGCAGCGCTGGCAGAATGAGCTCAACAGCGACAACGAGCAGCTGCGCCAGCTGGCGATTGAGGAGATCGCCCTGATGCTCAAGCGCTTTAGCCTCTCCGGCTGGCAGCCGATCCTCGTCAATAAAACCTCGCGCACCCATAAAAACAGCGTCTCGCGCCATGCGCAGTTTTACGTCAGCCAGATGCTGGAGTTTATTGCGGTCAATTACGATCAGGTGCTGACGATTAACGCCATTGCCGAGCATGTGAAGCTCAATCCCAACTATGCGATGGGCATTTTTCAGCGCGTGATGCAGCTGACCATGAAGCAGTACATCACCGCCATGCGTATCAACCATGTCCGCGCGCTGCTAAGCGATACCGATAAAACGATCCTTGATATCGCGCTCACCGCCGGGTTCGGCTCCAGCAGCCGCTTTTACAGCACCTTTCAGAAGTATGTCGGCATGCCGCCGCAGAAATACCGCAAGCTCAGCCAGCTGCGACGCCAGCAGCATGCGGGGTGAAAGGGCGTTTATCCCCACTAAGGGATATTGAGAGAAATATCCCTTAGTGGGGATAATGGCGACGTTGACAATATCCCCTCCAGGGTATAAAACGCTTTTTATCCCTTACTGCGGATAATCTGCGAAAAACGAGACGCCTATGACCACGCCAGCGATCTACAGCCCGGTACAACTTGCCAATGCCATGAAGCTTATCCGCCAGAAAAATGGCTGGACGCAAAATGATCTGGCCCAACGGATTGGTATCAAGCAGGCCACGATCTCGAACTTCGAAAATAACCCCGATAAAACCACGCTGACGACCCTGTTTAAAATTCTCCAGTCCCTTGAGATGTCATTAATTTTGCAAGAGAAAAAGGAAGCAGGCGTCGATAACCTCCATCAACAGGATCTGGACTGGTAATGCGCAAGTTAAGTACATGGATGAACAACGAACGCGTCGGCGAGTTGACGAAGCAAAGCAACGGCGCGCATACGTTCAAATATGATGAGAGCTGGCTGCAAAGCGCACGCGCACGGCCTCTCTCGTTATCATTACCGCTACAGTTTGGTGCCATCACCTCTGACGCCGTCTTTAACTACTTTGATAACCTGCTCCCCGATAACCCGCGTGTGCGCGATCGCATCGTGAAGCGTTATCACGCTGCCTCTAAACAACCTTTTGATCTGCTGGCAGAGATTGGCAGAGACAGCGTTGGCGCGGTGACATTACTGCCTCCTGAGGAGGAGAGTGCTTCCCGGGCATTAAGCTGGACAACGCTTGATGGGCCGAGGCTGGAAAAAGTGCTGACCGCCTATCAGGCTGATATTCCGCTGGGCATGATTGAGGATGAAGATGATTTCAGGATTTCAGTTGCGGGCGCGCAGGAGAAAACAGCGCTGTTAAAAATAGAAGATGCATGGTGCATTCCAAAAGGCATGACCCCCACAACCCACATCATTAAGTTACCGATTGGCGAAATTCGCCAGCCGAATGCGACGCTGGATTTAAGCGAGAGCGTCGATAACGAATTCTTTTGCTTAGCGCTGGCCAGGGCGTTGGGTTTCGCCGTGCCGCTAGCGGAAATTGTTCGCGCGGGCGCGATCCGGGCGCTGGCCGTTGAGCGCTTCGACAGGCGCTGGGGCTGCCCTCTTCCCTGAAGTATGAAGCGGATAACGGCCCGGGGATTGCAAGAATTATGTCGTTGCTGTCCGGTTCGCGTGACGCGCTAAAAGATCGTTATGATTTTATGAAGTTTCAGGTTTTTCAGTGGCTGATGGGCGCTACAGACGGCCATGCAAAAAACTTCTCGATCTTTATTTATGCCGGCGGAAGCTACAGCCTTACGCCTTTCTACGACATTATTTCGGCGTTTCCTCTACTCGGTGGCACGGGGTTACATATGAGTGACCTGAAGCTGGCCATGAGCCTGAAGGCGACGAAAGGCCGGAAAACGGCTATTGATAAAATCTTGCCGCGTCACTTTCTGGCAACCGCCAAAGAGGTCAATTTCCCCCAGCAATATATGGAAGAGATCCTGCACTCTTTCGCGGAAAACCTGCCGACAGCCCTTGAGCGAGCAAGGCTCTCTCTGCCGGAAGATTTTTCTTCGCGCGTAGAAAAAGCGATATCGGCAAATGTGCTCAGGTTACATGCAAGGCTGGTTAAACATCTTTAATTTGCTGTGCGCTCAGGTGAGCCGGACGCACTGCCCGATGACGCTGCGCTTATCGGGCCTACAAAATGCCGGAGTGATGTTGGGCACCATCCGGCGGGTGTTGCGTAGGCCGGATAAGGCGTGAGCCGCCATCCGGCGCACTGCCCGATGGCGCTACGCTTATCGGGCCTACGGTTATGCCGGAATAATGTTGGGCACCACCCGGCGGGTGTTGCGTAGGCCGGATAAGGCGTGAGCCGCCATCCGGCGCATTGCCGATGGCGCTGCGCTTATCGGGCCTACGGATATGCCGGAATAATGTTGGGCATTATCCGGCGGGGAATTACGTAGGCTGGATAAGGCGTGAGCCGCCATCCGGCGCATTGTCCGATGGCGCTGCGCTTATCGGGCCTACAAAAATGCCGGAGTGATGCTGGGCATCATCCGGCGGGGAATTACGTAGGCCGGATAAGGCGTTAGCCGCCATCCGGCAATGGCTTTCAGGTTACAGCTTAAAGGCGTTCACATCATTCAACAGCTTGCCGGCCTGGTGGCTGAGGGAGTTGGCGGCGGTGGCCATCTCTTCCACCATCGCGGCGTTCTGTTGCAGGTTGCCTTCCATCTGGCTGACGGCGACGTTAACCTGCTCAATACCGTAGCTCTGCTCGGTGGATGAGTTATTCACCTGGTTTATCAGCACTGTGGTTTCATCCACTGCGCCGAGGGCATCGTTCATGCGCGTGGTGACATTGGCGGCGTAATTCACCCCCTGGCCGACATTCTTAATCGCTTCATCAATCAGACCACGAATATCGCGCGCTGCAACGGATGAGCGCTGAGACAGCGATCGCACTTCGCCTGCTACCACCGCAAAGCCTTTACCTTGCTCACCCGCGCGGGCGGCTTCAACGGCGGCGTTAAGCGCCAGGATATTGGTCTGGAACGCAATGCCGTCAATGATGTCTGTAATTTCCGAAATCTTCGCGGAAGAAGCCGAAATATCATCAATCGATTTTTGCAGCGAACTGAGTTCGCGGTGGCTCTCATTGACCATCGTCTGCACGCGGCCGATATAGGTGTTCGCCTCTTTGGCGTTGTCCATATTGTGTTTCACTGTTACCGACAGCTCATTCATGCTGGCTGCGGTCTGCTCCAGCGACGACGCCTGCGACTCGGTGCGCGAAGAGAGGTCATCATTGCTTTTGGCGATCTCGCTGGCGGCGGTATCTACTTCGTTACTGGCATCTTTTACGCTGGCTAATACGTGGCGGATTTTATCCGTCAGCGCGTTAAAACTTGCTGCCGTCGCGCCGAGTTCATCGTTATTATTCAGCGCCACTTTATGGGTTAAATCGAGGGAGCGGCTGATTAATCCCATGCTCTCCTGCAAACTTTTTAAGCCCTTACTTAAGTAGCGCAGAATAACCGTGGCGAATACCGCGACCAGCGCAACCAGAAAGACAATCGTGCCCACTAACAGCCAGAAGGTATTGATATATTGCGTATGGTTATTTTCGGCATACTCTTTCGCAATACTGTAATTATGCGCCAGCATCTCTTTTAAACCGGCACTTAATGCCACTGATGCATTGGCAGTAACACCACCGTCAGAGACCATCAGACGCGCCGCTTCTATTCCCTGGTTATGGTAGGTATCAGACATAGCCTCGGTTTTTTGCACATAATCATCAAAAATATCACGCGTTTTTTTCAGTAATTGGCCGTCGACGGGATCGCTGACCAGATTGGCCTGGTACTCATCAAAGATCTGGCGAGTTTTATTTAACTCATCTTTCGCCTGCGCCATATGTTTGGTAAACACCGCTTCATCGGTCACCAGCAGCGACATCAGGATCTGGCGTCTTGCCTCTTCGCGGTGCTGCACCGCTTCGCTCAGCTTGCTGATGCTCGGCAGACTATTTGACACAACATAGTCAAAACGGGTTTGCGCATTATCTAATGCCCTGATGCTTAATCCGCCCAGCACAAGCATCGCAATAAAGGTGATGGCAAAAACAATAATTAACTTTCTTAAAATAGTCATAACGGCCTCAGGTGCAATCCATATCCAATGCGGATGCTATTTTTATCGGCGACTAAAGTGAAACCTTCAGCCAGAACATTATAAAAAGAAGAGTCTTTTAAGCCTTTTTTGATCTGGACACGGATTGCGGAGGAATAATGATTAAATACAAAGGTTAATAAAGCTAAATAAATGTGTTGTGAATGCTTTATATAATATATTCCGCCTGCTTTTATGATGGCTTATGGATATATTGTACATTCTAAATCTTTATTGGCTTGAGAGTTTAGTGTGTATAAATTCTTATTAATTTAAACTTAATAATAAAGTTGGAAAATCAAAAGAGTGACTGAATAGACTACTGCCCAAAAATTGGGCAGTAGGAAGAAAACCTCTGTTTTATATCCAACGCTTAGCAAGGAATCTGACGCAAACGACGCCTGATTTTGTTCCCTTGAGCATCTTTGTAGCGCTCCGGCCAGATGGCGTCGGGAGTGAGATCGAGAGCATGGGCAATGATGTATTCACCCTTCGGCCAGGGGCGATACAAGGTGTTAGCTAACGTTGACGATGATAATCCTGCTGAACGCGATAACGCCGCCAGGCTCATCCCGCGCTTTTTCAGCGCGGCGAGAATGTCAGCATGGTGCCAGTTCTGATGTTCCATAGTGTTCTCCTTACACGTGGCTGTTATGCACTCAATTATCCTGTTTTGGGATAAAATGGCAATGGGTAGATATTCGATTTCAGGATATTTTTAAGGGATCGAATTTATGGCTTCTGTCTACTCAGACGAGTACCAGCGCGTTATCGCGGCACTTAAGCAAGCGCGTAAAGCGCAGGGCATCACGCAGATGCAGCTTGCTGAGGCGCTCGGGCGACCACAATCCTTTATCGCCAAAATCGAGAGCGGCGAAAGGAGGCTGGATGTGGTGGAGTTTGTACATCTGGCGAGGTTGGTGGGGCTGGCGGTGGAAGACGTACTAAAAATCATTAAGTGAATGGCATGACACAAGATTCATTGCCCCTCCATATGGAGTTTTTGCATGAAAAAGGGAATATCGATTTGCTGCTTTATGGCGGGTGCTTTACTCATTTTTTACTATGTATTCATCACCGTTCCCGTAAAAATCATTGCCATTCATAAAGATAACTACGCCCCGGTTGTTGTCGTTGACCAGTTGCCACTATCAGATGCGAAGAAAATTGCGTGGTGGCGGGATGAAAGCAAAAATATCCTCGCCAACGAAGATGACGCGCAAATCCATAATCGCGCTTTGAATTACTACATCTACCGTTTTGGCGAAGGCTATCAGGAGTCAGGCAAAGAGGATCGCCTCTGTTTCGACGATATGAAGGAACCAAAGAATTGCCTTGATAAAGATATTTTAATGATTGTCCGTTACCGAAAAAATGGCGATATCCAGTTCGATATTGATGACGATGCGTACATTCTCAGGCAAAGCGGTGGGCTGAAGAAGGTCGATTAAAAGATTAAAGGCTCCCTGCGGAGCCTTTTTTGTTTACGCCAACCTTGGATACCCGTCCGCAATCGCATCACCGGTAAACTGCGCGATCCATCCCTCGGGATTATCAAAAATCCTGATCGCCGTGAAGTTGGGTTCTGAACCCATATCAAACCAGTGCGGTGTGCCGGCGGGGACGGAGATAAGGTCGTTCTTCTCGCACAGCACCTGGTAGACTTCGTTGCCGATATGCAGGCAGAAGAGCCCGGCACCTTCAACGAAGAAACGCACTTCATCTTCGCCGTGGGTGTGTTCGCTGAGGAACTTGCTGCGCAGCGCCTCTTTTTGCGGGTTGTCGGCGCGCAGGCTGATCACATCCCAGCTCTGGTAGCCTTTCTCCTCCACCAGCTTGTCGATAGCGTGCTGATAGGCGTTGATCACCGTTTCCGGTGTTGGGTTAGCGCCCAAATCGCGGTCGGCCTGCCAGCGCTCAAAGCGCACCGCTTTCGCATTCAGCTTCTGCTGAATCTCTGTGGCGTCGGTGCTGTGCCATACCGGCGTGCTGGCATCGGTGTCGGTGTAAATCGTCAGTGCGCTCATGAGGGGATCTGCTCCGGCTTGATGGTGCTGAATGAGTTAACCTGGTGATGATGGCTGGCTGCGTCATCATCATCGCGAATCAGTTGCGTGGTGCGAAAACCGGCCTCTTCGGCAGCGTCCAGCTCCTGATGAATATCGGAGAGGAAGAGAATAGAAGAGGGCGGGAGCGCAAGCTGTGCGGCGATATTGCGATAGGATTGCACTTCGCGCTTCGCACCGACCAGCGTGTCAAAATAGCCGCTGAAGAGATGAGTAATATCACCTTCGTCGCTGTAGCCAAATAACAGTTTTTGCGCAGCAACGGAGCCAGAGGAATATACATAGAGATCAATGCCCTGCGCTTTCCAGTTCTCCAGCGCGGGCAGTACGTCCGGGTAGAGATGGCCGGTAAAATCGCCGTTCACGTAGCCATCGCGCCAGATAATGCCCTGAAGTGCTTTTAACGCCGTCGATTTGCGGTCTTCATCCATAAATGAAAACAGGACTTCGATAAGCTCGGCGCTGGTGGCGTTCGGCTGCGCAATCTCTTCTCGCAGATTATCAAGAATAGTATTGACCGGCTCCTGGTACTGCTGCGCGGTGACAAAACCCGCCAGCCGCTCGCGGGCGTAGGGGAAGAGAACGTTGTGCACAAAGCGGATATCGCTGGTGGTGCCTTCTATATCGGTGACAATCGCGCGGATCATAATCTCTCCAGCAGTCGGCGTTGCAATTCGCATTCAAATAAAAACTCCAGCCCTTCGAGGTGGCGGCGCGCTTCGGCGACGTCGCGCCCCCAGCAGGTTAACCCGTGGCCGCGCAGCAGAAAACCATAACGTAACGGGTTTGATTCGGCATAAGTGGCGATGCGCCCGGCGAGCGCGTCGATATCCTGATCATTGTCGAAAATAGCAATCGGCACGCTATCGAGGTGCGTCTGCTGCCCGCTGAGGGATTTTTGCATCTCATACCCGCTCAGTTGCAGCGCGGCGCTTTTCTCCACCCGCGACAGCACGGTGGCGTTGACGGTGTGCACATGCAGCACCGCGTTAGCGTCAGGGTAGAGGCGGTAAATCAGGGTATGGAGACCGGTTTCGGCGGAGGGCTTGCGCCCGGATGGCGCATGGTTATCGGCGATGGAAACCTGCAAAAAATCCTCCGGCGTCAGGCTGCCTTTATCTTTGCCGGACTCGCTCAGCCAGCACCATTCGGCACTTTGGCGCAGGGACATATTACCGCCCGTCGCGGGTGCCCACCCTTTGGCGCCGATCCAGTGGCAGGCAGAAACAAGTTGCTGGAGTTGCAGGTTGTCGGTCATCGCGTTTCCTTATCAGGAATATCGTTGTGATATAGACGTCTAAGCGTCTTGATTGCCAAATACTAGCATCGTGTTATAGTGGCGGCAACTTGAGTCTCGACAGCAGGCACGAAAAGATGCGCAATAACCCTTTGATTCCTGAGAGTAAACTCCCCGCTTTAGGCACTACCATATTCACGCAAATGAGCGCGCTCGCCCAGCAACATCAGGCGATTAATCTTTCACAAGGCTTCCCGGATTTTGACGGCCCGCGCTATTTGCAGGAGCGGCTGGCGTATCACGTTGCGCAGGGCGCAAATCAATATGCGCCGATGACCGGCGTGCAGGCATTGCGCGAAGCGATTGCCGAGAAAACGGCAGCGCTTTATGGCCATCAGCCAGACGTGAACAGCGACATTACCGTCACCGCCGGGGCGACGGAAGCGCTCTATGCGGCGATCACTGCGCTGGTGCGCGAGGGCGATGAGGTTATCTGTTTCGATCCGAGCTACGACAGCTACGCGCCTGCGGTTGAGCTTTCTGGCGGGGTGCTGAAGCGCATCGCCCTGCAACCACCGCACTTTCGCGTTGACTGGCAGGCTTTTGCCGCGCGGCTCAGCGATCGTACCCGGCTGGTGATCGTTAATACGCCGCACAACCCGTCGGCGACGGTGTGGCAGGAGGCAGATTTTGCCGCGCTGTGGCAGGCGATTGGTGATCGTGAGATCTACGTGCTGAGCGATGAAGTCTACGAGCATATCTGCTTTGCCGACGGCGGCCATGCCAGCGTGCTGAAGCATCCGCAACTGCGCGAGCGCGCGGTTGCAGTATCTTCGTTTGGCAAAACCTATCATATGACCGGCTGGAAAGTGGGGTACTGCATTGCGCCTGCCGCCATCAGCGCCGAGCTGCGCAAAGTGCACCAGTATTTAACCTTTTCGGTGAACACCCCGGCGCAGCTGGCGCTGGCTGATATGCTGCGCGCCGAGCCGCAGCACTACCGCGAGTTGCCGGAGTTTTACCGCGAACGCCGCGATGTGCTGGTCAATGCATTACGCGAGAGCAAGCTGGAGATTTTGCCCTGCGAAGGAACCTACTTTTTGCTGGCGGATTACAGCGCCATCTCCGATCTCGATGATGTCGCTTTTTGCCAGTGGCTGACGAAAGAGGTGGGCGTGGCGGCCATTCCGCTGTCGGTGTTCTGCGCCGCTCCCTTCCCGCATAAGCTGATTCGCCTCTGCTTTGCGAAACAGGAATCGACGCTGCTGGCGGCGGCAGAGCGTCTCTGCACGCTGTAACGGCTTACTTCTCGCCCATAATCGTTTTGAGCTTTTCTGCATCCGGCAGGCCGACCGCCTGCTGGAGCACATTATCTTCATTCATATAGTAGATAGCGGGTGTGGCGTTGGCCCCGAGATCGTCCATGATTTTCTGATTGAGATTGAGCGAGCGCATAATCGCCGGCGGGATGGTTTTCGGCAGCGCCAGCACCATTTTGCCGTTCGACTGCTCATACTCATGCCAGTTTTTGGCCGGATCTTTCGCGCTGAGGATCGCCGCTGCGGCCGCCGGGCTTTCCGGTTTGATTACGCCGACCATTAAGGTGCGGATCTGCACTTTGCCGGACTCCACCCACGGGCGCGCCTGCTGCCAGAACTGTTTGCAGTAGGGGCAGTAGGGGTCGGCAAAGACGTACACCACGCGCGGCGCGGTTTTTTGCCCGTCGAGGATCCAGTCTGCTTTCTCCATCCGCTGCCAGAGTTCGCGCCCGGCCGGGCCATAAAGCTCCTGATTGAACAGCTTTTCGCTGAGATTGGTGCCCGCTCCGTCATACATATAGCCAGAGATGGCGTGTTTGCCGTCCGGCGTGACGTAGATGGTGACGCCCATCTCCTGATATTTACCCAGATAGCCCTTCATACCGCCCGGCGCGTCAAAGGATTTAATGATGGTAATGCCTTGCTTTTCAATGGCTTTAACCGGCGCGGGCAGATCTTCGGCGTGCAGGGTCAGCGGCAGCAGGGTGAGCATTAACAGGCGTTTAAGCATAAAAATCCTTATCAATTCAGGGGCTAAAGGTAACAAAGGCTAAACCTATCACAGCCATAGGCAAGAGACAGGGAATAATGATTGTCGAAGTCGCAGGGGAGTGGTGTAATCAACCCTGTTTGCCGTCGACAGATGGCAGGCGTATCGCACAGCCAGCGTGCTGGCACTGAAGTCACCCGCGGGTATTTCAGATATTGAGGCCACCCGTACCGGTGGCCTTTTTACTTTTGGCTAATGTCTGTTCACAGAGTTGTTCGTTGGCGTTTGTTAGCTAACGCTTATTGATTTGATAATGCAAACGCATTAGCCGTCGTAAGCAAAGTTCGTTAACTTATGCCCCAACGAAAACACGGAGGAAGTATAGATGTCCTTAATTAACACCAAGATCAAACCTTTCAAAAACCAGGCGTTCAAAAACGGTGAATTCATCGAAGTAACCGAGAAAGATACCGAAGGCCGCTGGAGCGTCTTCTTCTTCTACCCGGCTGACTTCACCTTCGTATGCCCGACCGAACTGGGCGACGTGGCTGACCACTACGAAGAACTGCAGAAACTGGGCGTTGACGTTTACTCTGTTTCCACCGACACCCACTTCACGCACAAAGCATGGCACAGCAGCTCTGACACCATCGCGAAAATCAAATACGCGATGATCGGCGACCCGACTGGTGCCCTGACCCGTAACTTCGAAATCATGCGTGAAGACGAAGGTCTGGCAGACCGCGGTACCTTCATCGTTGACCCGCAGGGCATCATCCAGGCTATCGAAGTGACCGCTGAAGGCATCGGCCGTGACGCATCTGATCTGCTGCGTAAAATCAAAGCGGCTCAGTATGTTGCTTCTCACCCAGGCGAAGTGTGCCCGGCTAAGTGGAAAGAAGGCGAAGCGACCCTGGCTCCGTCCCTGGACCTGGTTGGCAAAATCTAAATTTCCGGCGGCGCAAAGTCTCTCCCGGTCTGCAAACGTAGGCCGGGTAAGCGTAGCGCCACCCGGCGTAAAACGGGTGCAATGCACCCGTTTTTCTTCCACACACCATGATTCAAGTTGCATCCAGGCGGCTCCAATGAGGCAGCTTGCATGATGATGTTTTAAGAGAAGGATACCGACATGCTCGACACTACAATGAAAACCCAGCTCAAGGCTTATCTTGAGAAACTGACCAAGCCTGTTGAGTTGATCGCGACGCTGGATGACAGCGCAAAATCTAATGAGATCAAAGAGCTGCTGGGCGAAATCGCCGAGCTCTCTGACAAAGTGACCTTTAAAGAGGACAACACCCTGGCGGTGCGTAAGCCCTCGTTCCTGATCACCAACCCAGGCTCGCACACTGGCCCGCGCTTTGCTGGCTCTCCGCTGGGGCATGAATTTACTTCGCTGGTGCTGGCGCTGCTGTGGACCGGCGGTCATCCGTCGAAAGAAGCGCAGGCGCTGCTGGAGCAGATCCGCGATATCGACGGCGACTTCGAATTCGAGACTTACTACTCGCTCTCCTGCCACAACTGCCCGGACGTGGTGCAGGCGCTGAACCTGATGTCGGTGCTGAACCCGCGCATCAAGCACACGGCGATTGACGGCGGCACCTTCCAGAACGAAATCACCGATCGTAACGTGATGGGCGTTCCGGCGGTCTACGTTAACGGTCAGGAGTTTGGTCAGGGTCGTATGACGCTGACAGAGATCGTGGCGAAAATTGATACCGGCGCGGAAAAACGTGCGGCGGAAGAGCTGAACAAACGTGACGCTTACGATGTGCTGATTGTTGGCTCCGGCCCGGCCGGCGCAGCGGCCTCCGTCTACTCTGCCCGTAAAGGCATTCGTACCGGTCTGATGGGCGAACGCTTCGGCGGCCAGGTGCTGGATACCGTTGATATCGAAAACTACATCTCCGTGCCAAAAACCGAAGGCCAGCAGTTTGCGGGTGCCCTGAAAGCGCACGTTGCGGATTATGATGTTGACGTGATTGACAGCCAGAGCGCCAGCAAGCTGGTTCCGGCGTCGGTTGAAGGCGGCCTGCATCAGATTGAAACCGCGTCTGGCGCGGTGCTGAAAGCGCGTACCGTCATCATTGCGACCGGTGCGAAATGGCGCAACATGAACGTGCCGGGCGAAGATCAGTATCGCACCAAGGGCGTGACCTACTGCCCGCACTGCGACGGCCCGCTGTTTAAAGGCAAGCGCGTGGCGGTGATCGGCGGCGGTAACTCCGGCGTCGAAGCAGCTATCGATCTCGCCGGGATTGTTGAACACGTAACGCTGCTGGAGTTTGCTCCGGAGATGAAAGCGGATCAGGTGTTGCAGGATAAAGTTCGCAGCCTGAAGAACGTCGATATCGTTCTGAACGCGCAGACCACCGAAGTGAAAGGCGACGGCACCAAAGTGACCGGCCTTGAGTACCGCGACCGCGTGAGCGGCGATGTACATCAGGTTGCGCTGGCGGGGATCTTCGTTCAGATCGGTCTGCTGCCGAACACCACCTGGCTGGAAGGCGCGATTGAGCGCAACCGCATGGGCGAAATCATTATCGACGCCAAATGCGAAACCAGCGTGAAAGGCGTGTTCGCGGCGGGCGACTGCACCACGGTGCCGTACAAACAGATCATTATCGCTACCGGCGAAGGTGCCAAAGCGTCACTGAGCGCGTTTGATTACCTGATCCGTACCAAAGCGTAAGTAAAAATAAGAAAGTAAGAGTCACCTGCATATAAAAAGCTGCCGCAAGGCAGCTTTTTTTTGTCCGGATGGAGCCGGGTTGCGGGTTGGGTGCCCCTTTTTTGCCGGATGGCGCTAACGCTTATCCGGCCTACGGGGTTGTGCCTCTTTTTTGCCGGATGGCGCTGGCGCTTATCCGGCCTACGGGGATCGCCGCCGTTTGTAGGCCGGATAAGGCGGAGCCGCCATCCGGCAATAAGCCCCCTCTACCGCACGACCAACACCGGAATATGCGCATGGCGCACCACGCTTGAGGCGTTGGAGCCGAGCAAATGGGTGCTGATGGACGGGTTGCGCGAGGCGATCACCACCATATCCGCATGCAGCTCTTCGCCAAGCTCATTGACCATATCGCGCACGCTGCCGAAGCGAACGTGGGTATGAATACGCGAGGGATCGATGGAGAAATGGCTTCGCATACTCTCCAGGCGGGTTTGCGCCTCCTGGTGCAGATGCTCTTCGAAGCGGCGTAAATCGGCGGCGAAACGGTGCAGGCTGAGGCTCGCGGAAGCGGGTAACACATGCAGCAGGTGAATGACACCTTCGCTCTGGGCGAGGAATTCGGCGTGACGAACGGCTTTATCACTTAACTCCATTTCGAAAATATCGACCGGCATAATGATTGTCTGGTACATAAACGCGTCTCCCTGTGGGTTATGTCCCGGGAATTGAAGCACAAAGAGAAGGGGGATTTTGCTGCATGGGTGGCAAATCTGAACAATGGCGGGCGCCGGAAAGAGGATGCGGGCGCATCCTCTGCAAAACAAAGCAGGGCGGGGATCAGAGCATGAAATCGCCAGCGGCTTCGGGCTGGTATAGCAGCTCCAGCACTTCAAGGTCGGTGGTGGTTCCCCCCGGCAACGTCCAGTGAATGGAATCACCAACACGTAAACCTAACAGCGCCGCGCCCACCGGGGCCAGTACCGACAGCTGCGTGGCGCTGTCTGTCATCTTCGCCGGGTAGACCAGCGTACGTACGCGGATTTCACCGCTTTTCAGCTCGCGGAATTTTACCGTGCTGTTCATCGTCACCACATCATGCGGCATCGCTTCTGGCGCGCACATATTGGCGCGATCTAACTCCTCATTCAGCGCATCGGCGACCGCAAGGCTGGCATGTGCAGGCTGCTCCAGCAAGCGGTCAAGGCGCTCAGCGTCTCGCTCATTAATGATAATGGCAGGTCTGGACATCTCTTACTCCGTGTCAGGTGATTGATCCAAAGAAAAACCCTCGCCGACGGGCAGCGAGGGTTTGTCAGAAGCTGATGATACTAACCCGGCCCCATGCTGTGAAGTGACCAGGCGCACATTTGCCTCAATTATGATTATTCCGCAGCAATCAGTAACCCGCGCTGTCGAGGATAAAGTGATCCCCACAGTTGCCGGGGTGCGGCTGTGGCAGCAGCGAGCGGCCAGAGAGCGGCGCGTTAATCGCTTCGGCTTTGATGGCAACCTGCATCTCGGTCAAATAGGCCGGATTGCCGTTACAGGTGAGTTTCACCGCTTTCACGCTCTGCTTGCCGTAAGCCTCGGCGACGGCAGCATCAAAGGCGGTGCGGGTGATCGCTTTGCCGTAGTTATTGGCGAGAAACACTCCGAGCGGGCTGGTTTTGATCTCATGATTCAGACGCACCATCGCGCCAAAATAGTCATCGGGATCGAAGCCGAAACAGACGCCGTGCTTGGCGTATTCGTAGCGCTCGAGGCAGGAGTTACCGCCGGAGCCGGGCATGGCAGCGTTGAGTTTATCTGCCATCTCCAGCGATAAACCGGTCTCTGCCGCCGCGCATTTCTGGCTGGTCTTCGCTTCCGGCATATCGGGGATCGGGCGCGTGGCGCAGCCAAAGCGCATCCAGCGGCGGTTATCGACGCCGCGCGCGGCGATCGATTTAGGCAGGCCCGGCCATAAACCGTGCACCGTCAAATTATCGGCTTTGTCGTCCGGGGATTTTTGCAGACGGCACTCGTCAGGCTCGTCGCGCCCGTTGTCGTGCATGCTCTGGCAAAAACCGGTCTGCCAGGAGAGCGCCAGCACGTAGCGATCAAAATCGCCATACTGCTTCGGTTGCAGCGGTGCGGCATAGGCAGAAGTAAAGAGTAGCGCGGCAATGCCTGTGCTGATGAAGAGTCCCTTTTTAAACATTTCAGTTCCTGATTAATGGGTCCAGATAATTGCCATAGGTTATTAAACCATAAAAAAAGCGCCGGGCAGGCGCTTTTTCAACTTCTGAAACCCGACAGCGTTAGTGAACTGCTGCGCCAGGCACGAGGATTTCGGTAGCCACAATTACTACCACCAGGCCAACCAGAATCGGTACGGAGGTGCGTTTTACCACTTCAAATGGCGAAATGTTTGCCATCCCGGCCACGGCAACCACCACGCCAGAGACCGGCGAAATGGTGCGACCAAGGTTGGAGGCCTGCAACATTGGAATCGACAGATAGGCCGGGTTAATGCCCGCTTCGCGCGCCAGTTTTGGGATCATCTCCACAAACGCGTAAAACGGTGCGTTACCGGAACCCGTCGTCATCGCTGCCAGCATGGTGAGGATCACCAGCACCAGCATCAAAATAATGCTAGCGGAGCCGAACGAGGTAGCAATGGAGATCAGGCTCTGGATAAAGCCGATGGTGCTCAGCCCCTGGGCGAAGACGCCCGCGGCAACCAGCAGCATCACGACACCGGCAAAGGCATCGGCCATGCCGCGCCAGGCCACTTCCAGCCCGCTGAAGACATTCTGCGTATTAAAGCCGCGCAAAAACTCCAGCACTGCGGCAATCAGCATACAGATCACGAGGATGGTAATAATGTGCAGCTCCGGGCCCCATTTACCGTCAAAAATCAGCACGCCGATGATCGGTGTAAAGGGCAGGATGGCGTAAAACGCGGGCGCGCGGGTGGTGATCTCTTTCACATCCAGCATTTCGCTAACAATATTCTCTTTCTTATCGAGATAGCGCTGCCAGAAGAAGTGGGCGATGGCCATGGCGATAATCGCGGCGATAGAGATAGGCAGGGTGGTTTTAAAGGCGAAATCAACCAGCGGCATCTCTGCGGCTTTCGCGGCCAGCACTACGTCGCCGGAGGTGGGCGAGAGAATAATCGCTGCCGGGGAGGCGCAAATCGCCGCCGCCGCGCCGCGGCTGATGCCGACGTTAACCATCACCGGGAAGAGCGTTGCCATCAACAGCACGCCAAGGCCGGTTGCCGAAGAGACCGCCAGCGACATCAGGCAGGCGACAAAATAGGCGGCAATCATCAGGATATAGGGCGAGTTGATAAAGCGCAGCGGGCGCGAGGCCAGCTTGACCACCATATCGTTAGCACCAATGTGCGTCATGTAGGCAGCAAAACCGCACAGCATCATGATCATCATGCCGAGATCGCCGCCGCGGCTCATCAGCAGGATTTTTATATATTCGACAATGTCGGTGGCGCGATAACCGGTGCTGGTGGCGCTGGAGGGTAATATTGAGTGGCCCATCAGCGCGCTGACGATCAATAACGCCAGACCGCCGACAAACAGTACGCCGGTGGCGGAGTAGCCTTTAATGATGTAGCGGGCGACGCCGACAATTACCACGACGCCGATCAACAGCTCAATCAGGGTTGAAATCATATTGGGTCCCGGAGGTTGGACAAAAAAAAAGTAAAGTAAGCAAAAGGCTGCACCGCAATGTGCCGAATAACGACGGCGTGATAGCTGATTAAAATCAACAAAGCGCTGCATTGCGCGCAATATTACGTGAATTGTTATAAATCAGAAAAATAAATACGGGCGAAACGATAATTCAGGCTAATGAATTTCGGCAGTTATGTTTTATTCGTGATAACGGCTGGTTAATTGTTTTGGCGTTTTTCGTTTCAGTTTGATTTGACAGCAAAATTCACTAAAAAAGCCTTTAAAAATAGAAAGCGGGCTGCTTATACTCGCCGTTACCTTCACTCACCCATGGCGATGTTATGCACGCAGCCTGGCTCTACCGATTGCGCTTTATTAAGCGGCATTTATTAATGCTGCTTATCGCATTGGGTTGGCTGCTGATCCAGAGCCAGATGGCGATTGCCTCCCACGGCTGTGCGCTCCCGGTACCAAGTGAAGCGATGGCGCAGCAGCATCTGCACCATCTGGCAATGGGTGACGACGCGCCAAAAGCCCACGCGATGAAAGCGCCGCTCTGCGAGAAGCACTGCGTGCCCGATCAGGTGCAAAAAGAGAGCCATTACCCTTCACTGGCGGCGCTGCCCGCCACGCTGACGCTGGCGATTGCCGAACCTGTTTGTTCTGCTATCACTTCGCGCAGCTGGGTATTAACCCCGCCTGCCGCCGGGCCCCCTGCCACCATCCGCTTCTGCCGCTTTCGCGAATAGAGACCTGTTAACACATTGATTTTACTTTCATTAATGTTTAACAGGAGATTTTCTATGCGTAGCTATTTACTCTGCCTGCTCTCAGGCATCCTGCTTTTCCCGCACCTCAGCGCTTACGCGCAAACGCATGACATGGCGCACCATCACGCGATGCCCGTTCAGGTTTATCAAAGCCAGGGCAGTGTCAAAAAAATCACCCCGCAGGCGATCTCTATCGCCCATCAGGCTATTCCCGCGCTGCACTGGCCGCCGATGACCATGCAGTTTACGGTTGCGCCGGAGCATCCGCTGCCGCAGGTGAAGGTGGGCGATAACGTTCGCTTCAGCTTTAGCCAGAGCGATCAGGGTTACACCCTTATCTCTGTAACGCCGTTACCGTAAGCGGGAGTAGTCATGAAACGATACTCGCTGAGCCTGCGGCTCGGCGGGGTTTGCCTTGCGCTTATCTGCTCCGCCGCGCAGGCGGAGTCGCTAACGCTGACGCAAACCCTCGCCGCCGCAGAGCGCTACTCTGCTGAGCTTTCTGCCAACCGTAACGAAGCCCGGGCGCTGGATGCGATGGCCGATTCCGCCCGCCAGTTGCCCGACCCCAAACTCAAATTCGGCATTGAGAATGTGCCGGTACAGGGCAATAACGACCGCCGTTTGACCCGCGAAGGCATGACCATGCAGCGCATTGGCGTGATGCAGCAGTATGTCAGCACGGAAAAACGCGATCGTAAGGCCGACACCTTGCTGGCCGAAGCGCGCAGCATCGAGGCCAAATCCCACGCGGTGCGCGCAGCGCTCCAGCGCGATACCGCCCAGGCGTGGCTTGAGCTGGCGCTCTCACAGCGGGCGCTGCACACCGCCCGGCAATTAGTGGCGGAAACCGCGCGTCAGCAGGGCGCGCAACGCGCCAGCGTCGGCACGGGTAATGCCCTGCCGGACAGCGTGCTCGCCTTTCAAATCGGCCTGAGCGCGATGCGCGATAAAGTCACACTTGCCGAGCGGGATGTGCAGCTGGCGCAAACCCGGCTGATGCAGCTGACCGGGCAGCCAGTCACCGCCGTCAGCGGCGAACTTCCCCGCTATCAGCGCCTTCCCGCCGATAAAAAAACGCTGGAAGAGGCGATTCGCCAGCATCCCGATATCCTGGCTGCCGCAAGCGTTGCCAACCGCGCCAAAGCCCGTTCGGCAGAATCGGCGATTGCCGCACTGCCCGATGTCGAGGTGGAGGTGTGGTATGGGCGGCGTGCCGAGGGGTATGAAGATATGGCCGGGGTGATGTTTACCGTCGATTTGCCGCTGTTTCAGTCCCGCCGCCAGGATAAAGATCACGCCGCCGACGTCTCCCGTACCTTGCAGGCCAATGACCAACTGGCGCTCGCCGAACGTGAGCATCTCGCCGAACTTCACACTCTGATTGCCCAGTACAACGCTGCGCAAACCCTCTGGCAGCGCCAGCGGGATGACGTGCTGCCGCTTTTGCGCAGCCGCGCCGCGCTGTTAGCGGCTCAGTACCGCGCCGGGCAGTCCGATCTTCCGGCGCTGCTTGAGGCGCGCCGCAGCGTGCTCGACGGTGAACTGGCGCTCAATCAGGCCGAAAAAACGATGGCGCAGCAGTGGGCGGCGATCCGCTGGCTTATCCCGCAGGAGGTGATGTGATGAAACGAACTCTGTTAGCCGTGGCGGTTGCTGCCTGCGTGGCGGCAACCACCGGTTACGTGGCTGGTCGCCACGTGAGTGTGCCCGCTGAAAACAGCCAGCCGTCGCAGGCGCGCAAAGTGCTCTACTGGTACGACCCGATGGTGCCGGATCAGCGCTTCGATAAACCGGGAAAATCGCCCTTTATGGATATGCCGCTGGTGGCGAAATATGCCGATGATGCGCCCGCTGACGGCGGCGTGCGCATCAGCGCCCAACAACAGCAAAACCTTGGCATGACCACCGCGAAGGTGGAGAAACGGCTGCTCGCCAGCGCTTTCAGCGCGTTTGCCACCGTCACTACTGATGAGCGTGCGATGCAGATCGTGCCGTCACCAGCGGCGGGCGTGGTGGAGAAACTCTTTGTCCGCGCGCCGCAGCAGTGGGTGAAAAAGGGCGAGGCGCTGGCGCAGCTCTGGATCCCGCAGTGGACCAGCGCGCAGCAGGAGTATCTGGCCGTGCGGCAACTTGGCGACAGCGAACTGACACGCGCCGCCCGCGAACGGCTGGCGTTGCAGTTTATGCCGCAAGAGGTGATTCGCGCGGTGGAGCGCAGTGCCAAAGCGCAGACCCGGCTGATCATTCGCGCCGCGCGCGATGGCTACGTCAGCAAACTCGATACTCGGGAAGGGGCGCAGGTCGCCGCCACGCAAACGCTGTTTGAACTGGCGAGCCTCGATCCGGTCTGGCTGCTGGTCGATTATCCGCAAAGCCAGGCGCAGGCGCTGACGGTTGGCAGCGAGGTGGCAGCGACCAGCGAAAGCTGGCCGGGCGTGCGTTTCCACGGTCGCGTCAGCGAGCTGTTGCCGCAGTTGGCTAGCGCCACGCGCACGCTGCAAGCGCGCATTGTGCTGGAAAACCCGCAGCAGAAGCTGAAACCCGGCATGTTCCTGACCGTCACCCAGCCGGAAGCGGCGCAGCAGCCCGCAGTGCTGGCAATCCCGGAAGAGGCATTGATCGAAAGCGGGCGCGCCAGCCGCGTGCTGCTGGCAACCGGCGAGGGGCATTTCCGTGCGGTGAATGTGACGGCCGGACGGCGCGCGCAGGGTTGGCGCGAGATCCTCTACGGGTTGCAGGAGGGCGATGTGGTGGTCACCTCCGGGCAGTTCCTGATCGACTCTGAAGCGAGCCTGCGCAGCGCCTTGCCAGGGCCATCGCCTGTCGTCAAAAAAACACCGGAATATCGCGCCAGCGGCGTGGTGCAGGCGGTAGATAACGGCACCATCACCCTCAGCCATCAACCGATCCCCGAACTGAACTGGGGAGCGATGACGATGGACTTTACGCTTACAGATCCCGATCCGCAGGTGAAAGTGGGCGATAAGGTGATGTTCAGCTTCACGCTGGATGACGAAGCGGGCGCGGTCATTACCCATCTGATGCCGGAGGCGACGAAATGATTGCTGCCGTGATTCGCGCCTCATTACGCAACCGCCTGCTGGTTCTGCTGGCGGCGCTTGTCCTCACCGGCTGGGGCATCTGGTCGTTGCAGCGCGCGCCGCTTGATGCGCTGCCCGATCTCTCGGATGTACAGGTGATTATTCGCGCCAGTTATGCGGGCAAAGCGCCGCAGCTGATTGAGGATCAGGTGACCTATCCGCTGACCACCGCCATGCTCTCGGTGCCGGGGGCGAAAACGGTGCGCGGCTACTCAATGTTTGGCGATGCCTATGTCTATGTGCTGTTTGACGATGACACCGATCTCTACTGGGCGCGCTCGCGGGTGCTGGAGAGCCTGAGCCAGATTCAGGCATCGCTCCCCGCCGGGGTGGAGGTGGGACTCGGGCCGGATGCCACCGGCGTCGGCTGGATCTATGAGTATGCGCTGGTGGATCGCAGCGGTCAGCATAACCTCGCCGATCTGCGCGCCTTGCAGGACTGGACGCTGAAATTTGAGCTGAAAACTGTGCCCAATGTCGCCGAGGTCGCCAGCGTCGGCGGCATGGTGCGCCAGTACCAGATTGTGCCGGACCCGCAAAAGATGCGCGCGCTCAATATCACCCATCAGCAACTGGTAAGTGCGGTGCAGGCGGCGAATCAGGAGAGCGGCGGCGCGCTGCTGGAGATGGGCGAGGCGGAGTTTATGCTGCGCACCAGCGGCTACTTGCGCCAGCCGGAGGATTTTCGCCAGACAGTGATCGCCAGCCGCGACGGTGTGCCGGTAATGCTTTCTGATATCGCGACTGTACGCCTCGGGCCGGAGCTGCGCCGGGGCGTGGCGGAGTATAACGGCGAGGGTGAAGTGGCGGGCGGCGTGATTGTGATGCGCTACGGCAAGAATGCGCTGGAAACCATTCATGCGGTCAAAGTGAAGCTTGCTGAGATACAAAAAACGCTGCCCGCTGGCGTGGAGATTGTGCCGGTTTACGACCGCTCAACGCTGATTGAGAGCGCCGTCGGCACGCTGACCCATAAGCTGATTGAAGAGTTTATCGTTGTCGCGCTGGTCTGCACGCTGTTCCTGTTCCACTTTCGCTCGGCGCTGGTGGCGATCGTCTCGCTGCCGCTGGGCATTCTCGGTGCGTTTATCGTCATGCACTACCAAGGGATCAACGCCAATATCATGTCGCTGGGCGGCATCGCGATTGCCATCGGCGCGATGGTCGATGCGGCGATTGTGATGATCGAGAATATGCACAAGGTGATGGAGCAGTGGCGGCACGATAACCCTGGCCGCCTGCCGGAGCGGAGCGATTACTGGCGCTTCTCTGAACAGGCGGCGGTTGAAGTTGGCCCGGCGCTCTTTTGCAGCCTGCTTATCATCACGCTGTCGTTTATACCGGTCTTCTCACTGGAGGCGCAGGAGGGGCGGATGTTCTCGCCGCTGGCGTTCACCAAAAGCTGGGCGATGGCGGTCGCCGCCGGGCTTGGCATCACACTGGTGCCGGTGCTGATGGCGCTGTTTATTCGCGGCAACATTCCTGATGAGAAGGCCAACCCGATTAACCGCGTGCTGATCCGGTTTTATGAACCGCTGCTCGATAGGGTGCTGGCGTGGCCGAAAGCGACGCTCGCCATCGCGCTGCTGCTGTTGCTGGCGACCGCCTGGCCGCTCAGCCGCCTTGGCAGTGAGTTTATGCCGCCGCTGGATGAGGGCGATCTGCTCTATATGCCCTCGACGCTGCCGGGGATTTCCGCCCGTGAAGCGGGGCGCTTACTGCAACAAACGGATCGTTTGATCAAAAGCGTGCCGGAGGTGGAGAGCGTGTTTGGTAAGGCGGGCAGAGCAGAGAGCGCGACCGACCCTGCACCGTTGACCATGCTGGAGACCACCATTCGCTTTAAACCGCGCGCGCAGTGGCGGCCCGGTATGACGCCGGAAAAACTGATCGATGAGCTGGATAGAAGCGTCAGCGTGCCGGGCATCACCAATGTCTGGGTGCCGCCGATCCGCAACCGCCTCGACATGCTGGCGACCGGCATTAAGAGCCCGGTGGGGATTAAGGTGAACGGCAATAATATTGCCGATATTGAGCGCGTGGCGCAGCAGATTGAGCAGGTGGTGAAAACCGTGCCGGGCGTCACCTCCGCGCTGGCGGAGCGGCTGGCTGGCGGACGCTATGTTGATATCAATATTAACCGCCAGCAGGCCGCGCGCTATGGCGTATCGGTACAAGAGTTGCAGTCGCTGGTTTCAACCCTGGTGGGCGGCGAAAAGATTGGCGAAGTGTTGCAGGGACGCGAGCGGTTTCCCATCAATGTGCGTTACCCGCGGGATCTTCGGGCAAACGTCGACGATCTGCGCGCATTACCGGTGATCACCGCCAGCGGCAGCCAGATTGCGCTCGGCGATCTGGCAGAAGTGGTGATTACCGAGGGGCCGCCGATGCTGAAGAGCGAAAATGCGCGCTTATCGAACTGGATCTACGTCGATCTGCGCGGGCGTGATTTGAAATCGGCGGTGGAAGAGATGCAGCAGCGAGTAGCGCAGCAGGTGGCACTGCCGCAGGGCGTTACGCTCAGTTGGTCCGGGCAGTTTGAGTATCTCGAACGCGCGACGGCGAAGTTGAAAATTGTCCTGCCGGTGACGCTGATGATTATCTTTGTCCTGCTGTTTATTACCTTCAAAAGAGTGAGTGATGTCTTATTAATTATGGGGACATTGCCCTTCGCATTAATAGGCGGCGTCTGGTTGCTCTGGCTGCTGGGATATAACTTATCGGTGGCAGGCGCCGTCGGGTTTATTGCGCTGGCCGGTGTGGCGGCGGAGTTCGGGGTTATTATGGTGCTCTATCTCAATCATGCCCTTGAGAAATATCGCATCTCTGAATCCGATGAACCTAATAAACGACTGCTTCTCGCAATACATGAGGGGGCGGTATTACGCGTGCGCCCAAAAGTGATGACGGTGGCGACCATTATGGCCGGGCTGCTGCCGATCATGTGGGGCGGTGGCAGCGGTGCTGAGGTGATGAGCCGTATCGCGGCACCGATGATCGGCGGGATGGTTACCGCACCGCTGCTCTCAATGCTGGTGATTCCTGCGCTCTATTATTTACTCCATCGAAAACGCTGACGTTAATATGCGCTCCGGCAACGGGGCGCTTGATACTTTATTAAGTTTTGTAACCAGCCAGCAAATGGGACTCTTCCTGGCCGGTTTAAGAACAACACTAATTTCGTTAAGGAACTATTAAGGTAAGGTGTCGGAAAATAGAAGTTGATTTGTAATATGGAAAACCTGTTGTGGCTGTTTATAAAAAATTTAAATATTTCGCTGTCTTTTTGTGTTTACAGATTTCACTGATTTCAACACTTCACGCAGCAGACAAACCCTGGTACACCGTTTTCGCTGACAACGTTAAGCAAACGTGGCAGCAGCCGGATAACTACGATCTCTATGTGCCAGCCATCACCTGGCATGCGCGTTTTGCCTATGACAAGGATAAAACCGATCGCTATAACGAGCGTCCTTGGGGCGCAGGCTTTGGCCAGGATCGCTGGGATGAGAAGGGGAACTGGCACGGGCTCTACCTGATGGCGTTCAAAGACTCCTTTAACAAGTGGGAGCCGATTGGCGGCTACGGCTGGGAAAAGACCTGGCGCCCGCTGGCGGATGAGAATTTCCATCTGGGTCTTGGTTACACCGCGGGTGTCACCGCGCGCGATAACTGGAAGTACATCCCGATTCCGGTGCTGCTGCCGCTGGCCTCCATTGGCTATGGACCGGCGACCTTCCAGATGACCTATATTCCTGGCACTTACAACAACGGTAACGTTTACTTCGCGTGGATGCGGTTCCAGTTTTGATCGCCGCGTTGATGGGTATAGTGAACAAAGAGTAAACAACGCAAAAAACGCGGAATAATGCGGCGTTGGAAAAAAAGTTCGCGACATTTATCACTTTTTCGCTAATAACGACTGGACAAAACTCGCGACAATTGTTGTACTGATACCCGACACAGCATTTGTGTCGTTTTTTCATGTAAAGGTAATTTTGATGTCTAAGATTAAAGGTAACGTTAAGTGGTTTAATGAATCCAAAGGATTCGGTTTCATTACTCCGGAAGATGGCAGCAAAGACGTGTTCGTACACTTCTCTGCAATCCAGAGCAATGGTTTCAAAACCCTGGCCGAAGGTCAGCGCGTTGAGTTTGAAATCACTAACGGTGCCAAAGGCCCATCTGCTGCTAACGTAATGCCTGTTTAATCAGCGCGTACAGCAAGAATTCCAAAACCCGCCGCAAGGCGGGTTTTTTATTGCCTTCAGTTCGCGTTAGCGGTTGAGAAGAGCCAGAACGCCAGCGCGGTCATGACAAACGAACCCAACAGGTTAACGGCGACATTCAGCAGCGCCCAGCCTGCGCGCCCCTCCTGCAGTAAAAAGACTACTTCCGCCGAAAAGGTAGAGAAGGTCGTCAACCCGCCGCAAAACCCGGTGGTGACCAGCACTTTCCATACCGGATCGATATGCGTCATACGGTTAAACCACGCCAGCCCGGCACCAATAATAAATGCGCCAATTAAGTTCGCCGTCAGCGTACCGAGCGGAATGATTTGATGCACCGGGTTGAGTTTCATACTCAGCATCCAGCGCGCCACGCTGCCCGTGCCTCCGCCGATAAATACCGCTAAAAGGAGTTGTAACACTGAGCTATCCTGCTATCTGATAAGTGAATGTGTCGAGTTTACCGTCGTGGTCGAAAACTGGCTATGGCAATACTGTAAGGAGAAACGTGATGATTGTTGCTGCCGGACAATTTGCTGTCACACCCGCGTGGCAAACTAACGCTCGTACGTGTGTATCCTTAATGGCGCAGGCCGCGCGTCAACAGGCCTCGCTGCTGGTGCTGCCAGAGGCGTTACTGGCGCGGGATGATAGCGACCCGCATATGTCGGTGAAATCTGCTCAGCGGCTTGATGAGGGCTTTCTGAGCCTGCTTTGCGAAGAGAGCCGCCATAATACCATGACCACTGTGCTGACCGTCCACGTTCCGTCCACGGCGGGCAGGGCGGTTAATACGCTGGTGGTATTGCGCGGCGGGGAGATCATCGCGCAGTATGCCAAGCTGCATCTTTATGATGCGTTCAGCATGCAGGAGTCTGCGCGGGTAGACGCCGGAAACTCGTTGCCGCCGCTGATTGAGGTGGAGGGGATGCAGGTGGGGCTAATGACCTGTTACGATCTGCGTTTCCCTGAGCTGGCGTTATCGCTGGCGTTGCAGGGTGCTGAATTGCTGGTGCTGCCCGCCGCGTGGGTGCGCGGGCCGCTAAAAGAGATGCACTGGGCGACGCTGCTTGCCGCGCGGGCACTGGACACCACCTGTTATCTGGTGGCTGCCGGCGAGTGCGGCAACAAGAATATTGGTCAAAGCCGGATTGTCGATCCGCAAGGTGTTACGCTTGCGGCAGCAGCCGAGGAGGCACAGTTAATTTTTGCCGAGGTGACGGCTGAGCGCGTGGCGCAAACGCGGGAGAAGCTGCCCGTTTTGCGCAACCGACGTTTTGCGGATCCGCAATTATTGTGATGTTTTTTTAATCAATGCTTGATTCATCTCGTTACAGATTGCTATTGTGTGCGCGCACTGCATGACCGTTAATGGTGTCAGGTTATCAACGGTGCTTTTTACAGCCTGTTTTATGAAAGAAGGTATCTATGGGTGAGATTAGTATTACTAAACTGCTGGTCGTGGCCGCGTTAGTGGTTCTGCTGTTTGGGACCAAGAAACTGCGTACACTGGGCGGCGATCTTGGTGCAGCGATCAAGGGCTTCAAAAAGGCCATGAACGATGATGACGCCGCGAAGAAAGACGCAGACGTTGTCACAGCAGAGAAACTCTCTCACAAAGAGTAATCGCGCCACGACAGGCGAAAAAAAACCGGCTATCAGCCGGTTTTTCTGTTTTTAGTGTAAGTAAGTGTTACTTCACTTCCATACCTTTGGCTTGCAGATCCGCATGGTATGACGAGCGGACAAACGGACCGCAAGCGGCATGGGTAAAGCCCATCGCCAGCGCTTCCTCTTTCATCTCTTCAAACTCATCCGGGCTGACGTAGCGCTGCACCGGCAGGTGGTGACGGCTCGGTTGCAGATACTGGCCCAGCGTCAGCATGGTCACGCCATGGCGACGCAGATCGCGCATCACTTCAATAATTTCCGCATTGGTTTCGCCTAAACCGACCATCAGGCCCGATTTCGTCGGGATCTCCGGGTGCGCCTCTTTAAAACGCTCCAGCAGTTTCAGCGACCAGTTGTAATCCGCGCCCGGGCGCACCTGGCGGTAGATACGCGGTACGTTTTCCAGGTTGTGGTTGAAAACGTCCGGCGGCGTGGCGGTCAGAATATCGAGCGCGCGATCCATACGGCCGCGGAAATCCGGCACCAGGGTTTCGATTTTGATCGTCGGGCTCTTCTCACGAATCGCGGTAATGCAGTCAGCAAAGTGCTGAGCGCCGCCGTCGCGCAGATCGTCACGGTCAACGGAGGTGATCACCACATAACGCAGCGCCATATCAGCGATGGTCTGCGCCAGTTTCAGCGGTTCGTTGGCATCCGGCGCAACAGGACGGCCATGCGCCACATCGCAGAACGGGCAGCGACGCGTACAGATCGCGCCAAGGATCATAAACGTGGCGGTACCGTGGTTGAAACACTCAGCGAGATTCGGGCAGGAGGCCTCTTCGCAAACAGAGTGCAGCCCGTTTTTGCGCATGGCAGCTTTGATACCCTGGATACGGGAGGAGTCGGCCGGGAGTTTGATTTTCATCCATTCCGGTTTTCTTAACAGGGCTTCACGCTCTGTTGCCACGTTTTTTACCGGGATAAGCGCCATTTTATCGGCGTCGCGATACTTTACACCGCGTTCCATCACAATGGGTTTACTCATAGCGTGCGTGTTCCAGTTGCGGGTGACGAAGAAGGCATTCAATTCAAGGAGAAGTTGTATTTATCAACTATTTTTGAATTAACGTAGGCGCAGTATACCATCTCTGGCGGGGATAAAGCAGCCTGACGGACTGCCAAATTGTGAAATAGTTGTTGTTTTGTGCTAAAGGCCCGCAGGCCATTTATCACTTGTCCTGGTGCCAGCGGGCGTTAAAACGCCCGTCTGATCACATCTACCACGCTCTCCAGCACCGGGTCGCGCAGGCTTAACTTGTTGTAGTAAAGCGAAATATCCAGGCGCTCGTTGTTGACCGGCGGGAAGGGGATCTCGACCAGCGGCCAGCAGTGTCGGAACAGTTCGTATAAACGGTAGGGCATCAGCCCGAGCAGATCGCTGTTACCAATCAGTGCAGCGATTGTGAACATATTGTAACTGCTAAACGAGACCTGGCGTTCGGGGAAGAGATCCTGCATCCGCTGGCGCAGCGCGCTCAGGTTTTGCCCCT
The DNA here is from genome assembly GCF_029850615.1 of Kosakonia sp. HypNH10. NCBI lineage: Bacteria > Pseudomonadati > Pseudomonadota > Gammaproteobacteria > Enterobacterales > Enterobacteriaceae > Kosakonia > Kosakonia sp. HypNH10. Next base: position 857,709 of record NZ_JAOTIU010000001.1, on the reverse strand, counting down.
CAAGCATCAGCAGCGTGTGCTCATACTTCTGCAATGCCAGCTCATTAATCGGTTCGTTCAGGCAAGGGTGATCTTTGCGGCACACCAGCATCAGCCGGTCGGAGAAGAGCACATGGTGATTGATGGTGCGCGAACTGGCGATATGGGTATCAATAATCAGATCGGTCTGGAACTGGCTGAGTTGGCTCTCAGCATCGTTTATCGGGATGTTACGCATCATCAGATGCGGAGCGCTCTCTTTAATCGCCTGAAAGACCACCGGGATCACCAGCGCGCCGATAGAGGGCGTGGTACCCACCGTTATCGTGCGCTGCTTATCGTAGCTGCCGGTTAAATCGAGCGCGCCGAGAATGGATTCCAGCCCCTGGCTGATATATTCATGCAGATGGGCGGCATAAGCGGTCGGTGTGACGCCCTGACCTTTGCGAATGAAAAGAGGATCGGGAAATATTGAACGCAGTTTTTGAATTGACTGGCTAATAGCAGACGGCGTCAGGTTCAGCACTTTTGCGGCGTTTACAATCCCTTTATGGACATATACCGCCTCAAAAATGGTCAATAAATTGAGATCAATATTGCGCAGGGTTCGGAAGACTTGCGGCTTATCATCCTGGGGACGCACTGTTATTCGCTTTTCCGGCAGGCTCTTATTATCCACGCTTGTGCTCCGTTTTCATTCGCAATATGAATGATAGTTGAATTTGTTTTTTTTGTTCATCAGCAAACTGAGTTAACGTCCTGTCTCGTCTCATCATTACGTAGATTTTTTCATCACGATGCCGGGCAATGCAGTCGGAAAACAATTGGCCTGAAGCATATGTAAGAAGTCTGGCGAAGCATGGTAACGCATATTAGCCAGAGAGGGCAGGCAGGTTGAAAATAGAGAATATGGCTTCTATTGTAAAGCGTTAACAGGGCAAATATATAACGACCCGCACAAATTGCGGGCCGTGATACATCATACATTAAGCGCTCATATATTGATGAGGCGGATTGTTTAGTAACGCTAAAAAGTGCTGGATAAGAATTGTCCTTATTTTATCCATGCTGGCGTTTTCAACAAGTTTGCTGACCTGGGTCATTTCCATTCCGGCATAACCGCACGGGTTGATGCGCATAAACGGCGCGAGGTCCATATCAATATTCAGCGCCAGGCCATGGAATGAGCAGCCTTTGCGGATGCGTAAACCGAGCGAGCAGATCTTCTTGCCATCGACATAGACACCCGGCGCATCCGGCCGTGCATTTGCCACAATATCGAGCTGCGCCAGGGTATTGATCACCGTATTTTCCAGCAGCGTAACCAGTTCACGCACGCCAATTTTGCGGCGCTTGAGGTTAATCAAGACGTACATAACCTGCTGACCCGGCCCGTGGTAAGTCACCTGGCCGCCGCGATCGCTCTGAATAACCGGAATGTCACCCGCGGCGAGCACATGTTCGGCTTTACCGGCCTGGCCCTGGGTAAAAACGGGCGGGTGTTCCACCAGCCAGATCTCGTCGGGCGTATCATCATCGCGACGATCGGTGAAGTCGTGCATCTCCTGAGAAACAGGCGCGTAGGGCTGTAATCCAAGATTGCGGATAAGAATGGTGTCCTGAGACAAAACGGCATCTCCGGCGGAGAAAAGAGTGCGGGGAGTATATCACAGCGAAAACGTTACCCGAATGGCTCCGGGTAACGTCACTAATTTTTACAGCACCATACGAACAATTTCGATATTGCCAAGCTCTTCGTACAGCGTTTCAACTTGTTCAATATGCGTCGCGTTGATGGTAATTGAGACCGAGTGGTAATTGCCTTTGCTGCTCGGTTTTACCTGCGGAGAGTAATCACCTGGCGCATGGCGCTGTACCACTTCAACCACCAGATCAACCAGCTCAGGCTTCGCCAGACCCATCACTTTGTAAGTAAAAGGTGTCGGGAATTCAAGCAGTTCTTTAAGATTGGTTTTCATGTCAGCTCCGGCGTAAAAAATAACAACTCCTGCCGCAGGGGCAGGAGTTTTTTGAGATATTCAGTATATGGGGGCAAAGATCACACTTTCAAGTGCGCAATCTTTAGCCAAACCAGTGGTGGAACATCAATTTAATGTAATCAATGATTTTGCCGAAGAAGTTCCCTTCCGGGATCTCCTGCAACACCACCAGCGGACGCTGTTCAATGGTTTTCCCATCCAGCTGGAAGTTGATGCTGCCGACCACCTGGTTTTTCTGCAGCGGCGCATGCAGCTCGCTGCTGTTCAGCACATAGCTCGCTTTCAGGTCTTTCATACGACCGCGCGGAATGGTCAGGTAGACATCTTTATCCACGCCCAGCGAGGCGCGATCGCTGTCGCCGAACCATGCAGGCTCAGAGGCGAACTCTTTCCCGGCTTTCAGCGGGCTGACGGTTTCGAAGAAGCGGAAGCCCCAGGTGAGCAGTTTTTTGCTCTCGGTTTCACGCCCTTTAAAGGTACGACCACCCATCACGGCGGAGATCAAACGCATCTGGCCTTCGGTTGCCGAGGCCACCAGGTTGTACCCGGCGCGATCGGTATGACCGGTTTTGATGCCGTCAACGTTCAGGCTGTTATCCCACAGCAGACCGTTACGGTTGGTCTGGCGGATGCCGTTGAAGGTGAACTCTTTCTCTTTGTAGATGGAGTATTCGTTCGGTACATCGCGGATCAGCGCCTGGCCAATCAGCGCCATATCACGGGCGGAGCTGTACTGACCTTCAGCGTCCAGGCCATGTACGGTCTGGAAGTGGCTGTTTTTCAGACCCAGCGCGTTGACGTAGCTGTTCATCAGGCCAACAAACGCGTCCTGGCTCCCGGCGACGTAGTCGGCCATCGCCACGCAGGCGTCATTGCCTGATTGCAGGTTAATACCACGGATAAGCTGGGAAACCGGCACCTGCATGCCTGGTTTCAGGAACATCAGCGAGGAGCCGCGGAATACCGGGTTGCCGGTGGCCCACGCGTCATTACCGATGGTCACCACATCGCTCTCTTTGAACTTGCCCGCTTTCATCGCCTGGCCGATAACGTAGCTGGTCATCATTTTGGTCAGGCTTGCCGGATCGCGACGCGCATCGGCGTTTTGTTCCGCCAGCACTTTGCCGGAGTTGTAATCGATCAGGATATAGGACTCCGCATCGATCTGCGGAACGCCTGGGATCATGGTTTTAATGTTCAGGTCATCGGCATGCGCAGCGGAGAGGGCAGCTGCGGTCAGCGCCGTGGTGAGCGCCAGGCGCTGCACGAAACGAGCGGAAAAAGTGGTCTTCATGGTCGAACAACGACATCCGTGATGGAGTTAAAAAAAGTGCCTTACTATAGCAAAAGCTATACCGGCAGGCATCTGACTTTGCGCGTGAGAGTGTGAATCATACTTACACAAATTGACAAAATCAGACACCTTTCCCGACTACTGAGCGCGCGTTACAAAAGATTGTAACTGCGCTTCGCTCTGCAGACGCTGCTGCAGCGCGCTGGCCTCAGACTTATTGCTGAACGGCCCTAACTGGATACGCCACACCGCCCCATTCTGCGTCACGCGGCCCGGCACGGAGAACTGCTGCGCCAGACGCTGCTGATACTGCTGCGCGCGGGTCTGATCGCTTACCGCGCCAACCTGCACCACGTAGCTTCCGCTGGCTGCTGCTGCTGCGGCAGGGGCACTGGCGGCAGGTGCCGCGCTGTGAACGGTGCCCTGCACCGAACCAGGTGCCGTCACCGGGGAGTTACGCGTGGCAGGCGCAGCTGTCTGCGTGACCGGCTCTGTCTGGTTTACCGGCGTAGCGGCAGCAGGCTGGGTGGCTGTATTCATTGCGGGCTGTGCGGCCTCGCTGCTCTCCAGCACGCCAGAGGCGAGCGGCGTTTGCGCGCCGAGGAAGCCGCCGCTGCGCACCGGGGCACCGGTCGGATCATCGCTTTTCAGCGTATCGTTACTGATCGGCTGCACGTTAGCTTGCGTTTCCGCTGGCTGTGCGGCAATCGGCTGCATCGGCTGGGCGGCGTTCGGCTGCGGCGCGGCACTCATGCTACCCCCGCTCAGATCCGGGCGCGCGGGCAGGGCATAGGTCTGCTGCGCCACTTTGGTACAGGCCATTCCCGGGCCGGAGAGCGAGCCATCCTGCGCGACGATAATCGGATCGATGCGCACTTTGGTGTTATTCGAGGTGTTCAGGCGATCGGCAGAGGCACGCGACAGCGAGATAACCCGGTCACTGCCGTACGGGCCACGGTCATTGATGCGCACCACAATCATGCGGCCGTTCGCCAGGTTGGTGATACGCGCATAGCTTGGAATCGGCAGCGTCGGGTGCGCGGCGGTGAGCTGCATCGGATCGAACGCTTCACCGGAGGCAGTCAGATTGCTGCCCGGCTCGGCGTCATAAATGGCGGCAAAGCCCGCCTGGCTGAAGCGGGAGGGATCCTGCACGATGGTGTAGCGTTTACCATCGCGCTCATAATCCTGATTCGCCGTGGCATTAGGCGCTTCATAGCGCGGCTCCGCGCCGCTGATCTCCACCACCGGGCCGTTGCAGACCGCAGGCTGTGGCGCAACCATCGTCTGTTGCTGATTATCATTACTCGTACAGGCCGCCAGTAACCCTGCTGCTATACAGATCCCAGGCCAAAGCTTATGCATTGCGCACCTCTTAAACGTTCTTGGACAACATTTTTCTGTGGGTATGGATCGACATCACGATACCAAACCCGGCCATGAGTACGATGAGGGCGGAACCCCCGTAACTGATCAGCGGCAGCGGAACGCCTACCACCGGCAAGATACCGCTTACCATACCAATATTTACGAACACATATACGAACAGAATCAGCATCAAACCGCCGGCCATCACCCGGCCAAAGGTGGTTTGCGCCCGCGCGGCGATCCACAGCCCGCGCATAATCAGCAGCAGGTAGAGCGCCAGCAGGATCAAAATCCCCACCAGGCCCAGCTCCTCCGCCAGTACGGCGAAGATAAAGTCCGTATGGCGCTCCGGCAGGAACTCCAGCTGCGACTGAGTGCCGTGCAGCCAGCCTTTGCCGCTGAGGCCGCCGGAACCAATAGCGATTTTCGACTGAATAATATGGTAGCCCGCGCCGAGCGGATCGGTTTCCGGATCGAGCAGCATCATCACGCGCTGGCGCTGATAATCATGCATCAGGAAGAACCACATTATAGGAATAAAGGCGGCGACAAGCAGCGCGGCAATGCCGATAAGCCGCCAGCTCAGGCCGGAAAGGAACAGCACAAACAGCCCGGAGAGCACCACCAGAATCGAGGTGCCGAGATCCGGCTGCGCCGCCACCAGCAGGGTAGGGACGAAGATCAGCACCAGCGCGATGCCGGTATTTTTCAACGACGGCGGGCAGACATCGCGGTTGATAAAGCGCGCCACCATCAGCGGTACGGCGATTTTGGCAATCTCCGAGGGCTGAAAACGCACGACGCCGAGATCGAGCCAGCGCTGCGCGCCTTTGGAGATAGCGCCGAAGGCGTCAACGGCAATCAGCAGGATAACGCAGAAAACATAGAGATAGGGCGCCCAGCCTTCATAGACGCGCGGCGGCACCTGCGCCAGCACGACCATGACCACCAGCCCCATAGCGATTTGGCCGATTTTACGTTCGGTCATGCCGATATCCTGGCCGCTGGCGCTCCAGATAACGATCGCGCTGTAAAACAGCAGCGCGAGAATGATCAGCAGCAGCGCTGGGTCGAGATGGATCTTATCCCAGAACGATTTTTTGTTCGGATTATCCGTCATGATTATTGGTCCTCTGCCGCGGCCGTGGAGGGGTTTTCCGCCGGCAATTCGGTGTTGTTGTCGCCAAGCATAATGTGGTCGAGGATCTGCCGCATGATGGTACCCACGGCCGGACCTGCGCCGCCGTTTTCCAGAATCATGGCGACGGCGACCTGCGGATTGTCGTACGGGGCGAAAGCGGTCATCAATTTATGGTCGCGCAGACGCTCGGCAATACGGTGGGCGTTATAGGTTTCGTTCGCCTTCAGGCCAAAGACCTGCGCGGTACCCGATTTCGCCGCCGCTTTGTAAGGCGCGTTAGCGAAGTATTTGTGACCGGTACCGTTAGGGCGGTTCGCCACGCCATACATGCCATCTTTGGCAATCTCCCAGTAGCCGGAGTGAATATCACCCACTGGCGGCTGCGTAGGCTGCTTCCACGGCACTTTTTTGCCGTTCTCAACGGTGCTCATTAACAGGTGCGGCACTTTCACGATGCCGTCGTTAATTAGCGTCATCATCGCTTTGTTCATCTGGATCGGCGTCGCGGTCCAGTACCCCTGGCCAATGCCGACCGGGATGGTATCGCCCTGATACCAGGGTTTCTTAAAGCGCTTCAGTTTCCATTCGCGGGTTGGCATGTTGCCGGAGCGCTCTTCCGAAAGGTCGATGCCGGTATAGTGACCGTAACCAAACTTGCTCATCCACTCGGAAAGGCGGTCGATGCCCATGTCGTAAGCAACCTGGTAGAAGAAGGTATCGGCGGACTCTTCCAGGGATTTGGTGACATTCAGATGCCCGTGTCCCCATTTTTTCCAGTCGCGATACCGTTTTTCGGAACCCGGAAGCTGCCACCAGCCGGGATCGAACAGGCTGGTATTGCGGGTGATCACCCCGGCGCTGAGCGCGGAGACTGCAACATAGGGTTTAACCGTTGACGCTGGCGGGTAGACGCCCTGAGTGGCGCGGTTAATCAGCGGCGTGTTCGGATCATTGAGCAGCCCGGAGTAATCCTTGCTGGAGATACCGTCAACAAACAGGTTCGGGTCGTAGCTCGGCGTTGAAACCAGCGCCAGAATACTGCCGGTGCGCGGATCGGTCACCACGACCGCCGCACGGCTACCGGCGAGCAGGGTTTCAATATACTGCTGCAGCTTGAGATCGAGCGTCAGGTAGATATCGTGTCCCGCCTGTGGCGGCACCTCTTTCAACTGGCGGATCACGCGGCCCCGGTTGTTCACTTCCACTTCTTCATAACCGGTCTGGCCGTGCAGCACATCTTCGTAGTAGCGCTCAATACCGAGTTTGCCGATATCGTGAGTCGCGGCATAGTTGGCGAGTTTGCCATCTTTATCCAGCCGCTCGACGTCTTTATCGTTGATTTTCGACACATAGCCGATCACGTGGGTCAACGCGGAGCCGTAGGGGTAGTAGCGGCGCTTATAGCCTTTTACTTCCACGCCGGGGAAACGGTACTGGTTAACGGCGAAGCGCGCCACCTGCACTTCGGTGAGGTTGGTTTTCACCGGAATCGAGGTAAAGCGGTGCGAGCGCGCACGCTCCTTTTTGAAGTTGGCTATATCGTCATCGTTCAGATCGACCACATCGCGCAGCGCGTCGAGGGTTTGCTGCACGTTATCGACCTTCTCCGGCATCATCTCCACCTGGTAGATGGTGCGGTTAAGGGCCAGCGGCGTGCCGTTGCGATCGTAAATAATGCCGCGACTGGGGGCGATGGGCACCAGTTTGATGCGGTTTTCGTTGGAGCGGGTTTGATAGTCCGCAAAGCGGACGATTTGCAGGTTATAAAGGTTGGCGATCAGCACGCCGGAAAGCAGCAATATCCCCGTAAAAGCGACAACTGCCCGGCGCACAAACAGCGCGGACTCAGCCGTATAGTCGCGAAAAGAGTTCTGTAATTTCATCCGCTGCTAAATCCGCCTAAGACTCGTTACTCACGGTGATAAGGATGGTTGGTCGTGATACTCCATGCGCGATACAGGCTTTCGGCAACCAGCACACGCACCAGCGGGTGAGGAAGTGTCAACGCAGAGAGCGACCAACTTTGTTCAGCTGCCGCTTTGCAGGCGGGAGATAACCCTTCCGGGCCGCCGATCAGCAGGCTGACGTCGCGTCCGTCCTGCTTCCAGCGCTCCAGCTCATGTGCCAGCTGCGGCGTATCCCAGGGTTTACCGGGGATATCAAGGGTGACGATGCGGTTTTTGCCGGCGGCGGCCAGCATCAGTTCACCCTCTTTATCGAGGATCCGCTTGATATCCGCATTCTTGCCGCGCTTACCGGCGGGAATCTCCACCAGCTCAAACGGCATATCTTTCGGAAAACGGCGCAGATACTCGGTAAAACCTGTCTGTACCCAGTCCGGCATTTTGGTGCCGACGGCGACGAGTTGCAGCTTCACGCATCAACCCCAGAGTTTTTCCAGCTCGTACAGACGACGGCTCTCTTCCTGCATGACATGGACCATCACATCGCCCAGATCAACGACCACCCAATCGGCGGCGCTTTCGCCCTCTACGCCCAGCGGCAGCATGCCCGCGGCGCGGGACTCCTGAACCACGTGATCCGCAATAGAGGCAACATGACGGCTTGAAGTGCCGGTACAGACGATCATGCAATCGGTGATGCTCGATTTGCCCTGAACGTCAATGGCGACGATGTCCTGACCTTTCAGGTCGTCAATTTTGTCGATAACAAAATCCTGGAGTGCTTTACCCTGCAAGTGTTCCCCCTGGGTGAGTAAAAAATGTACTGGTCATAAACAGCCTGACATTATACCTGAAAGACGGCGAATGTCGGGACAAAAGTCCAGGCTTCGCGACATGAAAAGTGGGCTATCATCCCATCCTGGCCGCGCGATTGCATCGCCAATTTTGTAAAACAATTTCTGCGCGCGGAGAATAGCAGCCTGCGGGGTCCTGTCAATCACCGAATCACAACAGCTTAAGAGATGGATAAAAAAGCGGCTACTTCTCGTCAGGATGCCAGACCGCGCGGCTGTTTAGCACCCGCAGCGTGGCAAAATCGTCGCGCATATCCACCCGGCTCCAGCAGCCCTGGTCAATATGGAAATGCCACAGCGACGAGGCGGGCATACTCAATAAACGGGCAATCAGCAGGCTGATAACCCCCTGATGGCTGGCAATGAGCACATTTTTTTGCGTCTGTTTCAGATCCTGCAATAGCGTCACCACGCGCTCGATCCTCGCCGAGAAATCCTGAAAACCTTCGCCATTGGTCGGAACCGCATGCTGCCAGTCGGTACACCAGGCGGCGTAGCGCTCGGGATCTTCGTGCGTTAAATCGCGGTGATGGCGCATCTCCCAGTCACCAAAAAACATCTCATTAAGCAGCGGCGTGGTGTGAATGTCGATATCCCGTGATGCCAGCACGCGCGCAGCCGTCTGCCGGGCGCGATCCAGTTCGCTACAGAGCACATAATCGAAGGGCACGGCGTGGAGCAGGTCGTGAAGGGTTTGTGCCTGCGCGACGCCTTTTGGCGTTAAGGGCGTCGGGGCATGTCCGCTGTAGAGCCCGGCCACGTTCGCTTCGGTTTCGCCGTGGCGTATTAACCAGAGTCGCATGCACTTCTCCTGTTGATCGCGCGGTTTAGCGGTAGAGTCCCTGCTGATAGATGTAATCGAGCACGGCGGCAGGCAGCAGATCGTCGCACGGCTCATTATGAGCCAGCCGCTGGCGAATCTGCGTGGCAGAGATATCAAACCACGGCGTTTCGGCAAGATAGATTTTGCCGGCGGGCAGAGTGTGCAGATCCTCCACTCGGGTGGTCAGATGCACGTCCAGCCAGCGCTGATGCGCCTCTTCGCTCATCGTCAGGGCATAACCCGGGCGGCGGCAGACAATCAGGTGGCAGTTATCAAGAATGGTGTCGTAGCGATGCCAGCTGTGGAAAGTGAGCAGCGAGTCCTGGCCAATAATAAAGGCCAGCGATGCCTGCTCGCCGTGCTCCTGTCGCCACGCCTGTAGCGTATCCGCGCTGTAGGAGGGCTCATCGCGCATCAGCTCGCGCTCATCAAGGGCGAAGAGCGGTTTATCAGCGATTGCCAGCTCGACCATGGTTTTGCGCTGCTGGCTGTTCGCCTCCGGCTGCGGGCGATGGGGCGGCACATTATTGGGCATGATCGTCACTTTGGACAGGCCAATAAGATTTGCCAGCGCTTCTACCGGTTTCAGGTGACCGTAATGGACAGGATCGAAGGTGCCGCCAAACAGCGCGTGTAACTGTTTCATATCAACCATCAATAAAGATGTCTGCGAGGGCTTTGTGACAGAGTAGCAGAGAAAGCCCCTCCAGCTCCGCCCACACCGACTGACCGTAATCCTGCTTGACGATCAGCTCAATGCGGCTCAGCAGATGTACTGCCTGGCGAAGCTGATCGGCACTCAGCCGGTTTAGCGCCTCAGTGGTCGCGCCGCGACGGTTTTGCCACACCCGGTGTTTATCAAACAGCGCGCGCAGCGGCATCTGCGTCATCTGGCGTTTCAGCGTGACCAGCAGCAGCAGCTCGCGCTGCACGGTACGTAGCAGGATCACCGGCTCGCACGCCTCCAGCCGCAGCTGGGTCAGAATATGTAACGCGCGCTTGCTCTTACCGGCCAGCAGGGCATCGACCCAGTGAAACGGCGTGAAGTGCGCGGCATCGTTAACCGCCTGCTCGACGCGGGGCAGGGTGAGTTTGCCATCGGGCCACAGCAGCGCCAGCCGCTCGAGCGCCTGCGCCAGCGCCAGCAAATTGCCTTCGTAGCAGTAGCAGAGCAGCTGATTGGCGGCGTCGTCCAGTTCCAGCTTGTTCTGTTTTGCCCGGGCGGCAACCCAGCGCGGCAGGTTCGCCTGTTCGGGCGTCTGGCAACTGACCTGCACTACGTGCGTATTAAGCTGGGTAAGCCAGGCGGCGTTTTCCTGCGCTTTGGTAAGCTTATTGCCACGCACAATCAGGATCAGATCTTCATGAAGCAGGCCAACCAGCTTTGCCAGCTGTTCGTTCATCGCGGCGTTCGGGCCGTTGTCCGGCAGCTGTAACAGCAGGGTTTGTCGACTGGCAAAAAGGCTCAGCGCCTGGCAAATAGAGAAGATGGCATCCCAGTCGGTGCTGGCATCGAGCGAGAAGGTGTGATGTTCAGTGAAGCCTTGCGTAGCGGCAACCTGCCGCACCGCATCCTGGCTCTCTTGCAGCAGTAACGGATCGTTACCGAGCAGCAGATAGGCCGCGCGCAGCCCTTCATTGAGCTGCGCGCGGAGTTGTTCCGGATAAAGCCTGAGCATCAGCTACCTGGCGTTGCCGGGGCGGACTTCACGCGTGAAGATGAAGAGATCTCATTTTGCGTGTTTTTTTCGTCCGCCGTGCGCACGCTCGGCAGCTGGCGAATCAGCTGCTCTGCGGCTTTGCTATACATCTCCTGGACGATAATCTCCTGCTCGGCCGCTTTTGCCAGCGCCTTTTGCGGGTTATCGAAGAACGACCGGTACACTTTGGTGCTGATCGGGTAGATATCGTGACCCGGGATCAGTACCGATGCGTTAACGGTCAGCACCATCTGGTACTCCGCCGTCTGGCCATTCTGGAAGACGGAGGCGGTGTCATTCCCCATAAACACTGAACCCAGACGCAGCGACGGCACATCCTGACGCGTTGTGCTGTCATCGAGCAGCGTGACGCCGTTGAGGCGCAGCTGGCTACGGATAGCGCGGCTCAGCGGTCCATTGGGATCGCCGGAGTTAAAGATCATGGTTTTCATTTCCGGCGGCACCTGGGTTGTGCTCCGCAGATGCCAGCCGCATCCGGCGGTGACGAGCACCGCCAGGGTTACGAACAGTGTTGCCAGATATCGCACGCTTCCTCCCGCGCTTAACCAACGACCAGATTGAGCAGTTTGCCCGGTACATAAATCACTTTACGTACGGTAACGCCCTCAAGATATTTCGCCACCAGGTGCTCCTGGCCTGCGCGTTCACGAACCTGTTCTTCTGTCGCATCGACAGCGACGGTGATTTTACCGCGCACTTTGCCGTTAACCTGCACGACGACCAGCGTGGTGTTCTCAACCATCGCTTTCTCGTCGGCAACCGGCCACGGCGCGTTATCGATATCGCCTTCGCCGCCCAGCTCCTGCCACAGCGTGAAGCTGGCGTGCGGGGTGAACGGGTTGAGCATACGCACCACTGCCAGCAGCGCTTCCTGCATCAGAGCGCGATCCTGCTCGCTCTCCTGCGGCGCTTTCGCCAGCTTGTTCATCAGCTCCATGATCGCCGCGATGGCGGTGTTGAAGGTCTGACGACGGCCGATATCATCGGAGACTTTGGCGATGGTTTTATGCACATCGCGGCGCAGCGCCTGCTGATCGTCATTCAGCGCAGCCAGATCCAGCGGCGCAACGGCACCCTGGGCGGTGTGTTCGTAGACCAGTTTCCAGACGCGTTTCAGGAAGCGGTTTGCCCCCTCAACGCCAGACTCTTGCCACTCCAGCGTCATATCTGCCGGGGAGGCGAACATCATAAACAGACGCACGGTATCCGCGCCGTAACGCTCTACCATCTCCTGCGGGTCGATGCCGTTGTTTTTCGACTTCGACATCTTGCTCATACCGGTGTAGACCAGTTCATGGCCCGCAGCATCGGTCGCCTTCACGATACGGCCTTTTTCGTCACGCTCAACGATAGCGTCCTTAGGTGACACCCAGTTACGCTCACCGCTTTCGCCGAGGTAGTAGAAGGCATCTGCCAGTACCATGCCCTGACACAGCAGCTGTTTAGCCGGTTCGTCAGAGGTGACCATGCCCGCATCACGCATCAGTTTGTGGAAGAAGCGGAAGTAGAGCAGGTGCATGATGGCGTGTTCGATACCGCCGATATAGATATCAACCGGCAGCCAGTAGTTCGCCGCGTTCGGATCCAGCATCCCTTCGTTGTACTGCGGGCAGGTGTAGCGCGCATAGTACCAGGAGGACTCCATAAAGGTGTCGAAGGTATCCGTTTCGCGCAGTGCAGGCTGGCCGTTAACGGTGGTTTTCGCCCACTCCGGATCGGCTTTGATCGGGCTGGTAATGCCGTCCATCACCACATCTTCCGGCAGGATCACCGGCAGCTGGTCTTCCGGCGTCGGCATTACGGTGCCATCTTCCAGGGTCACCATCGGGATTGGCGCGCCCCAGTAACGCTGACGGGATACGCCCCAGTCGCGCAGACGGAAGTTCACTTTACGCTTGCCGACGCCTTTCTCTGCCAGCTTGTCAGCAATGGCGTTAAAAGCGGCGTTGAAGTCGAGACCGTCGAACTCGCCGGAGTTAAACAGCACGCCTTTTTCGGTCAGCGCCTGGGCGCTGAGATCCGGCTCGCTGCCGTCGGCATTCAGGATGACCGGTTTGATATTCAGCTGGTATTTGCTGGCAAACTCGTAATCACGCTGGTCGTGACCCGGAACGGCCATTACCGCGCCAGTGCCGTACTCCATCAGCACAAAGTTTGCCGTCCAGACCGGAATCGCTTCGCCGGTCAGCGGATGAATCGCTTTCAGGCCGGTATCGACGCCTTTTTTCTCCATCGTCGCCATTTCGGCTTCCGCGACTTTGGTGTTGCGGCATTCGTCGATGAAGCTCGCCAGCTCCGGGTTGCTCTGGGCAGCCTGCTGCGCCAGCGGGTGACCGGCAGCAACGGCCAGATAGGTCACGCCCATAAAGGTGTCCGGGCGGGTGGTGTAAACGGTCAGCTTCTCGTCGCTGTTCTGCACATCAAAGGTGATCTCCACCCCTTCAGAACGGCCGATCCAGTTACGCTGCATCGTTTTGACGGTATCCGGCCAGTGATCCAGTTTATCCAGATCGTTCAGCAGTTCGTCGGCATAAGCGGTGATTTTGATAAACCACTGCGGGATCTCTTTACGCTCAACTTTGGTATCGCAGCGCCAGCAGCAGCCGTCGATAACCTGTTCGTTGGCGAGTACCGTCTGGTCATTCGGGCACCAGTTCACCGCGGAGGTTTTTTTGTAGACCAGCCCTTTTTTATAGAGCTCGGTAAAGAATTTTTGCTCCCAGCGGTAATATTCCGGGGTGCAGGTCGCCACTTCACGGCTCCAGTCATAACCGAAGCCCAGCATTTTCAGCTGGTTTTTCATGTAGGCGATATTGTCGTAGGTCCACGGCGCAGGGGCGGTTTTGTTTTTTACCGCGGCGCCTTCAGCCGGCAGGCCAAACGCATCCCAGCCAATCGGCTGCAGCACGTTTTTGCCCAGCATGCGCTGGTAGCGGGCGATCACATCGCCAATGGTGTAGTTACGGACGTGGCCCATGTGTAGTCGGCCAGAAGGATAGGGAAGCATCGACAGGCAATAATATTTCTCTTTGCTCTCGTCTTCGGTGACCTCGAATGTGCGCTTTTCTTCCCAGTGACGCTGTACGGTGGATTCTATCTCTTCCGGGCGGTATTGCTCTTGCATGGCAGCCAGTAGTCCTGTTTTTGCTACAGCTACAAATGTAGCGTTAATAGGTGGTTTTTAGTCGGCATAGCATAGCCCAAACGCCAGCCTCAAAACAGCCTTTCCGAAAAGCGCCGTCGAAATAGCCCTTCTCTGCGCCACATCACTTTTTCATCACGCAACAGGCGGCTCGGCACAGGCGGGGGAAATTAACGTCTATCATTAAAATGAATCACTTAACCGGAGGCGAAACGATGAGCAAGGTTGCGCAATTTTACCGTGAACTGGTCGCGTCACTGACCGAGCGCCTGCGTAATGGCGATCGCGATATTGATGCATTAGTTGAACAGGCTCGCCTGAGGGTCACACAGACCGGTGAGTTAACGCGAACCGAGACGGATGAGTTAATGCGCGCCATTCGTCGCGATTTGGAAGAGTTTGCCCGTAGCTATAACGAAAGCCAGAGTGAGGTCACCGACGGCGTCTTTATGCGGGTAATCAAAGAGAGCATCTGGCAGGAGCTGGCAGATATCACCGATAAAACCCAGCTGGAGTGGCGCGAGGTGTTTCAGGATCTCAACCACCACGGTGTCTATCACAGCGGGGAAGTGGTTGGGCTGGGGAACCTGGTCTGCGAGAAGTGCCATTTCCATCTGGCGGTCTACACGCCGGATGTGCTGCCATTATGCCCGAAATGCGGTCACGATCAGTTCCAGCGCCGTCCGTTCGAACCTTAACAACAAGCGCCTGCCCACATAGCGCGGGCAGGCGTAAGGGGATTAATGCAGGATCTTGGCGAGGAAATCTTTTGCACGATCCGATTTTGGATCGTTAAAGAAGGCATCCTTCTCTGAGTCTTCGACGATTTTCCCTTCATCCATAAAGATCACGCGGTTCGCCACTTTACGGGCGAAGCCCATTTCATGGGTCACCACCATCATCGTCATCCCTTCGTTTGCCAGTTCGACCATTACATCCAGCACTTCGTTGATCATCTCTGGGTCGAGCGCCGATGTCGGTTCATCAAACAGCATTGCCACCGGATCCATGCAGAGCGCACGGGCAATTGCCACGCGCTGCTGCTGACCACCTGAAAGCTGCGCCGGGAACTTATTGGCGTGTGCCGTCAGCCCAACGCGTTCCAGCAGCTTCAGCCCTTTGTCGCGCGCGGCGGCTTTATCGCGTTTCAGCACTTTCACCTGCGCCAGCGTCAGGTTTTCGATAATCGACAGGTGCGGGAAGAGCTCAAAGTGCTGGAATACCATCCCGACGTGGGAGCGCAGCTCCGCGAGGTTGGTCTTCTTGTCGTTCACTTTGGTGCCGTTGACCAGGATCTCGCCTTTCTGTACCGGCTCAAGGCCATTGACGGTTTTGATCAGCGTCGATTTACCGGAGCCCGACGGGCCGCAAACTACCACCACCTCGCCCTTTTTCACTTCGGTGGAGCAGTCGGTCAGCACCTGAAAGTGGCCATACCATTTCGAAACATTTTTCAGGGAAATCATTAGACGGTCCTTTTCTTCAGCCAGCTGACCAACAGCGAAGCACTCAAACTGATAACAAAATAGACAGCGCCGGCAAACAGGATCATCTCGACCTGCGTACCGTCACGCTCGCCAATCGTGGAGGCCGTGCGGAAGAAATCCGCCAGGCTCAGGACATACACTAACGAGGTGTCCTGGAATAAGACGATGCCCTGGGTAAGCAGCAGCGGCACCATGGCGCGAAACGCCTGCGGCAGGATAATCAGCTTCATCGACTGCCAGTGCGTCATGCCGAGCGCCAGCGCCGCGCTTGACTGCCCGCGGGAGATACTCTGGATCCCGGCGCGGATAATCTCCGAGTAGTACGCCGCCTCAAACATCGAGAAGGCGACCATCGCGGAGATAAGCCGGATATCGGTTTTCGGCGACAGGCCCAGCACGTTTTGCAGGAAACCCGGCACGATCAGATAGAACCACAGCAGCACCATCACCAGCGGAATCGAGCGGAAGACGTTAACGTAGCTTTTGGCGAACCAGCGCAGCGGCGCGAAGGTCGACAGACGCATCACTGCCAGCAGCGTGCCCCAGACGATACCGAACACAATAGCAATGGCGGTGATTTTCAGCGTCACCAGCAATCCCGCCCACAGATAAGGCAGGGAAGGGACGATTGAACTCCAGTCAAACTCATACATCGTTATTTGCCTCCCATATTGCCCGGCAGGCGGATTTTGCGTTCAACCAGGTTCATCACCAGCATAATCACGGCGTTAATCACCACGTAAGCGAGGGTAATGGCGGTGAAAGATTCCCATGCGTGGGCGGAGTAATCGAGCAGCTTGCCCGCCTGCGCCGCCATATCCACCAGGCCAATGGTCGAAGCGATGGCCGAGTTTTTCACCAGGTTCATCATCTCCGAGGTCATCGGCGGGACGATCACGCGATAGGCATTGGGCAGCAGCACGTAGCGGTAGGTTTGCGGCAGCGTCAGGCCCATCGCCAGCCCGGCATTTTTCTGCCCGCGCGGCAGCGACTGGATCGCGGCGCGCACCTGCTCGCAGACGCGAGCGGCAGTAAACAGACCAAGGCAGACCATCGACGAGAGGAAGAACTGGATGTTGGGATCCAGCTCCGCCTTAAACCACATGCCGATATCTTCCGGCAGCAGCTCCGGCACCACGAGATACCAGGTAAAGAACTGCACAATTAGCGGCACGTTACGGAACAGTTCCACATATAAGGTGCCGATTCCGGAGAGGAAACGGTTGGGAACGGTGCGCAGGATGCCAAACAGAGAGCCGACCAGGAAGGCGATGATCCAGGCCGTCACCGACAATGCGATGGTGACCTGAAAACCGCTCCATAACCAGCCGAGATAGGTGGTGTTGCCGAACGGGGCCTGTTGCAGGAATATTCCCCAGTTCCAGTCTATGGACATAAATCTACTCCAGAAAAAAAAGGGTAGCAGCGCTACCCTCGAAGATTGTGTGAAGTGCGAATGTTCACGCTGAGTGGGGAACGGCCACTCAACGCATAGTCTGTCCGTGCAGCTTCGACAATCGAGAGGGCAGGTAAACCCGCCCCTAATGGTTTTAATTAGTTCAAAGCTTTGTCATTCGGTTCTTTGAACAGCGCTTTCATGTCGTCAGAAAGATCGAAGTTCAGGTTCATGTTTTTCGGTGGAATCGGGTTTTTAAACCACTTGGTGAACGATTTTTCCGCCGCGCCGGAGGTCTGGTACTGCGCGATGGTCTCATCCATCAGCTTTTTAAATTCCGGGTCGTTTTTGCGCAGCATACAGCCGTAAGCTTCTTTCGACTGCGGGGTGCCGACAATCTCCCAGTTATCCGGTTTCTTCGCCTTCGCGCGCTCACCGGCCAGCAGGGCATCATCCATCATAAAGGCTACCGCGCGGCCGCTCTCCAGCGTACGGAAGGAGTCGCCGTGATCTTTCGCGCTGATGATGCGCATATCCATCTTCTTCTCGTCGTTCAGCTTGTTAAGCAGGATCTCGGAGGTCGTGCCGGAGGTCACAACCACGGCTTTGCCTTTCAGGTCGGCGAAATCTTTGATCGGGCCGCCTTTTTTGGTCAGCAGACGGGTGCCGACCACGAAAATGGTGTCAGAGAAGGCCGCCTGTTTCTGGCGCTCGACGTTGTTGGTGGTGGAGCCACACTCAAAGTCGAAGGTGCCGTTTTGCAGCAGCGGAATACGGTTCTGCGAGGTGACAGGGATCAGCTTAACGGCCAGATCCGGCTTGTTGAGCTTCTTCTTCACCGCTTCAACGATAGCGTTGGAGTAGTCTTGTGAATAACCGACAACTTTCTGTGCGTTGTCGTAATAGGAGAACGGTACGGAAGATTCACGGTGACCGACGACGATAACGCCGTTTTTGGCAATTTTATCCAGCGTCGATTGCTGAGCCGCTGCGTCGGCAGGCTTCGCCTCCTCGGCGTGTGCCAGACCGGCGGACAGTCCCATCACCAGCATGGCGGCGGCCAGTTTACGTAATTGCATATCCAGACTCCTTTATCGTCAGTGCGTAAAGCACAGTGATACCCGTTGTGTTGTTGTTATGTGCTGCTACATATTCGTGCAGTGTCGTGTGTGTTTGTTACATTTAGTCTGGCTTAATGTAAAGAATTTGCTGCGGTATTGTTTATTTTTGCGAGGCGCGCCGCACCGTTTAGAGGCAAAAATCTCACATTGCACCAGAATAGTGCTGCGACCGATCCCTGCCGGTGCGACCCGTTTACGCACGGGCAGATTTGGTCGTCACGGGGTAGATATAAGCAAGCGGCATGCCAGTTTGGTGGATGCAGAAGAAATTGCCGGATGGCGGCTTACGCCTTATCCGGCCTACGGGGGAGTGCGAAATTTTGTAGGCCGCATAAGCACAGCGTCATCCGGCAAAGATATGAGGTCGCTGCCGGATGGCGGCTTACGCCTTATCCGGCCTACGGGGAAGTGCGAAGTTTTGTAGGCCGGATAAGCACAGCGCCATCCGGCAAAGATATGAGGCCACTGCCGGATGGCGGCTTACGCCTTATCCGGCCTACGGGGAAGTGCGAAATTTTGTAGGCCGCATAAGCACAGCGTCATCCGGCAAAGATATGAGGTCGCTGCCGGATGGCGGCGTACGCCTTATCGGGCCTACAAGGGAAGTGCGAAATTTTGTAGGCCGGATAAGCGCAGCGCCATCCGGCAAAGATATGAGGTCGCTGCCGGATGGCGGCTTATGCCTTATCCGGCCTACAAGGATAGTGAGGAATTTGTAGGCCGGATAAGCGAAGCGCCATCCGGCATTCAGCGGCGAAAAATTAACGGCGGCGTTGACGCAGGCCCAACACCAGCGCGGCAAAGCCCAGCAGAACCGTGATAATCCACACCGGCCAGTTACCCATTCGCGCATACGGCGTCAATCCGCTGGTGGGCGTTACTTTCGCCGTCAGCACCTCGCGGGTGAACTGCGGCAGCATCGCCTGGATCTCACCCTGCGGCCCAATCACTGCGGTAATGCCGTTATTGGTGCTGCGCAGCAGCGGGCGCGCCAGCTCCAGCGAACGCATACGCGCCATCTGGAAGTGCTGCCATGGCCCAATCGATTTCCCAAACCAGGCATCGTTGGAGATGGTCAGCAGGAAGTCGGTGTCCGGGCGGAAGTTATCCCGCACCTGCTCGCCGAGGATAATCTCGTAGCAGATCGCTGCCGTCAGTTTCAACCCATGAGCCGAAAGCGGTGCCTGCACATAAGGCCCGCGGCTAAAGGAGGACATTGGCAGATCGAAGAAGGGCGCTAATGGCCGCAGAATCGACTCCAGCGGCACAAACTCGCCAAACGGCACCAGGTGATTTTTGTTGTAGCGATCCGTTGAGCGATAGCTGTACGGGCTGCCGGTTCCCAGCGTAATCGCCGTGTTGTAAGTGTCGTAGCGATTCTGCTGATTGAGGCGCGCATCGACAATACCGGTGATCAGCGTGGCATTGTTCGCCCGCAGGGTTTTATCCATCTCGTTGAGAAAGCCCTGCTGATTAATCTCCAGATCCGGGATTGCCGACTCCGGCCAGATAATCAGCTGCGACTTGCCCAGCACCTGCTCAGTAGCGCCAGCGTAAATCTTCAATGTATTGAGCAACTCACCCGCGTCCCACTTCATCGACTGCGGAATATTGCCCTGCACCATCGTCACCTGAGTGGTGCGATCCGGCAGCAGCTGATACCACTGAATAAAACGCAGCGGGAAGGGGAGGGCGAAGAGCACAACCGCCGCCACCAGCGGACGCCAGTTACGGGTTGCCAGCGCCAGCACCAGCAGTCCGCTCACTACCATCAGCAGGATGTTAATTGACTCGACGCCGAGCACCGGTGCCAGGCCTTTCAGCGGGCCGTCAATCTGGCTGTAGCCAAACTGCAGCCACGGGAAGCCGGTCAGCACCCAGCCGCGCAGAAACTCGGTGATCTGCCACACCACCGGCGCGGCAACCGCTACGCGCAGCCAGCTGGTTTTCGGCCACAGGCGCGCGAGCAGGCCGGCAAACAGGCCGGTATAGAGCGACAGATAAGCTGCCAGCAGCACGACGATAAAGACATTGATGGGGCCAGGCATACCGCCAAACTGCGCGATGCTGACATAGACCCAGTGCACGCCGCTGCCAAACAGGCCAAGCCCCCAGGCGTAGCCAATCCAGGCGGCCTGTAACGGACGGCGGTTAAGGGTTAAGCCCTGCAGACCCATCAGGGAGAGAAGCGCGGCGGGCCAGAGGTCATAAGGTGAAAAAGCCAGCGTTCCGCTGGCTCCGCACAGTAACGCCAGCAGCAGACGGACGCGCTGGCGCTCAAACAAGGCGGCAAATACCATTTACATTACTCATCCAGTTTCGGTTGCGGAGAATCATCCGGCATTCTGACATGGACCTGAATAATACGTCGACTGTCTGCCATAGCGACTTTGAATTGGTAACCATCAATGTCGATAGATTCGCCGCGCGCGGGGAGGTGCCCAAACGCCTGCATCACCAGACCGCCAATGGTATCGACCTCTTCATCGCTGAAGTGGGTACCGAAGGTGTCGTTAAAGTCTTCAATCGGCGCCAGCGCGCGCACCGTCCAGGTGTGACGGCTCAGCTGGCGGAAATCGATATCCTCTTCTTCGTCATACTCATCTTCGATTTCGCCGACGATCAGCTCAAGAATATCTTCGATAGTGACCAGACCGGAGACACCACCAAACTCATCAATAACGATAGCCATGTGGTAGCGCTGGGAACGGAACTCTTTCAGCATGCGGTCAACGCGCTTGCTCTCCGGTACCACCACTGCCGGGCGTAACACTTTTTCCATGCTGAATGCTTCGGCATCGCTGCGCATAAACGGCAGCAGATCCTTAGCCATCAGAATCCCTTCGATGTGATCTTTGTCTTCGCTAATGACCGGGAAACGCGAGTGGGCGGACTCGATAATGACATCGAGACACTCGTCCAGCGTCTGGTTGCGTTTCAGGGTGATCATTTGTGAACGGGGGATCATGATGTCGCGTACGCGCTGGTCCGCAATATCCATCACCCCTTCGAGCATGTCGCGCGTATCTTCATCGATAAGCTCGTTCTGCCCGGAGTCTCGGATCAGAGCCAGTAATTCATCACGGTTTTTCGGTTCGCCGTGAAAGAGCTGGCTGAGTAAAAGGGAGAAGAATCCCTTTTTGCTGGTGGTGTTGTCGCTACTGTGTGAGTTATCGTCGCTCATGGCGTCGTGTGGGTTCTCATGTTGGTTGAATTGTCGCTCGTCACGCGTAAACTCAGCGCCGGACGGCATTTTGTGCCAATGCGCCAGCGAACTGGCGCACAGACTACTCCTTCTCGGAAATGTACGGATCCTCATAGCCCAGAGCAAGCATTATCTCTGTCTCGATCCCTTCCATCTCTTCCGCTTCCTCATCCTCGATATGGTCATACCCCAGCAGGTGTAAGCTGCCGTGGATCACCATATGCGCCCAGTGGGCTTCGAGGGGTTTAACCTGTTCGAGCGCCTCCTGCTCAACCACCTGGCGGCAAATGATCAGATCGCCCAGCAGAGGCATTTCGATGCCGGGCGGCGCTTCGAACGGGAAAGAGAGCACGTTGGTCGGCTTATCTTTCCCGCGATAGGTCAGGTTCAGCTCGTGGCTCTCTGCGCTATCGACCAGACGGATGGTCACTTCCGCTTCCGGCTGGAACTGCGGGATCACCGCATCCAGCCAGGCCTGAAACTGCGCTTCATCCGGCAGGCCGCTGTTATCTTCGCAAGCCAACTGTAAATCGAGGATCACCTGACTCATTTCTGCTCCTGATCCTGGGCTTCGCGCTTACGCTCGGCGGCCAGTTCTGCTTTCCGTTTCTGCTCCGCCTCTTCCCAGGCTTCATAAGCGATAACAATGCGTGCCACCACCGGGTGGCGCACCACGTCTTCGCTGTGGAAGAAGTTAAAGCTGATCTCATCGACATTTCCCAGCACTTCGATAGCATGGCGCAGACCCGATTTGGTGCTGCGCGGCAGGTCAATCTGCGTGACGTCGCCGGTGATCACCGCTTTTGAGTTGAAGCCGATACGCGTCAGGAACATCTTCATCTGTTCGATGGTGGTGTTCTGGCTCTCATCAAGAATGATAAAGGCATCATTCAGGGTGCGACCGCGCATATAGGCGAGGGGGGCAACCTCAATGACGTTGCGCTCCATCAGCTTCTCAACGCGCTCGAAGCCAAGCATCTCAAACAGCGCGTCATAGAGCGGGCGCAGGTAAGGGTCGACCTTCTGGCTGAGATCGCCGGGCAGGAAGCCGAGCTTTTCACCCGCTTCCACCGCCGGGCGGGTCAGCAGAATGCGGCGTACTTCCTGACGCTCAAGCGCATCCACGGCGGCTGCGACCGCGAGGTAGGTTTTACCCGTACCCGCCGGGCCAACGCCGAAGGTGATGTCATGATCGAGCACGTTAGCGATGTACTGCGCCTGGTTCGGCGTGCGTGGCTTAATTACGCCGCGCTTGGTCTTGATGTTGACCGCTTTACCGTACTCCGGCACGCTCTCAGCGCTCTGCTCCAGCACGCGGGCTTCTTTAATCGCAAGGTGGATCTGGTTCGGCTCGATATCCTGGGTCTGACCGCGCATCGGCGCAGTGTCGACATACAGCGTGTGCAGAATATCGGCAGCCGCGTTGACGCAAATTTCGCGTCCGGTGAGTTTGAAGTGATTATCGCGGCGGTTGATTTCGATGCCCAGTCGCCGCTCCAGTTGTTTGATGTTGTCGTCAAACGGGCCGCACAGACTTAGCAGACGTGCGTTGTCCGCTGGCTCAAGGGTGATTTCACGCGTATCTATGTTCAAACTGTTCCTCTTTGATATGTGTCGCCGTCGCGACCCTCTGGCAAGTATTTACGTCAACGCCAGAAGTCGCAAGCATCAGACAGCATGTTGGGGTGATTGCGGGGAAAAGCAAGGCCTGCCAGAAATGGCAGGCCTGAGGTTTTACGGCTGATACGTGCCTACGCCAAGCTCGTTCTCTTTACGGGTACGGGCGATCACCGAAGCCGGAGATTCTGCAACACGCAGCCCCATCTCCTCTTCGGTACGCACCAGTACGCCGCGCAGGGAGTTGGTATAAACATCCACAATCTCGACGTCGACAAACTTGCCGATCATCTCCGGCGTGCCTTCGAAGTTCACCACGCGGTTGTTCTCGGTACGGCCGGACAACTCCATGATGCTTTTACGCGAGGTACCTTCCACCAGAATACGCTGCGTGGTGCCGAGCATGCGGCGGCTCCAGGCCATCGCCTGCTGGTTAATACGGTCTTGCAGGATATAGAGACGCTGCTTTTTCTCTTCATCCGGCACGTCGTCAACCATATTGGCAGCCGGCGTACCCGGACGCGCAGAGAAGATAAAGCTGTAGCTCATGTCAAAATTGACATCGGCAATCAGCTTCATGGTCTTCTCAAAGTCATCGGTGGTTTCGCCCGGGAAGCCGACGATAAAGTCAGAGCTGATCTGAATATCGGGACGCGCCTCGCGCAGCTTACGAATGATCGCTTTATACTCCAGCGCGGTGTGGGTGCGCCCCATCAGGTTCAGCACGCGGTCGGAACCGCTCTGCACCGGCAGGTGCAGGAAGCTCACCAGCTCCGGCGTATCGCGATAGACATCAACGATATCGTCGGTGAACTCAATCGGGTGGCTAGTGGTAAAGCGAATACGGTCGATGCCGTCAATCGCGGCGACCAGGCGCAGCAGATCGGCAAAGGTGCCGGTTGTGCCATCATAGTTTTCACCGCGCCAGGCGTTAACGTTCTGGCCAAGCAGGTTCACTTCACGCACGCCCTGCGCCGCCAGCTGGGCGATCTCAAACAGGATGTCGTCGGAAGGACGGCTCACCTCTTCGCCGCGGGTGTAAGGCACCACGCAGTAGGTGCAATATTTGTTGCACCCTTCCATGATCGAAACAAAGGCGGTCGGGCCTTCGGCGCGCGGTTCCGGCAGGCGATCGAATTTTTCAATTTCCGGGAAGCTGATATCGACGACCGGGCTGCGGTTGCCGCGCACGGAGTTGATCATCTCCGGCAGACGGTGCAGAGTTTGCGGCCCGAAAATGATGTCGACATAGTGGGCGCGCTGGCGAATGTGATCGCCCTCCTGCGAGGCCACGCAGCCGCCGACGCCAATAATCAGCTCCGGGTTTTTCTCTTTCAGCAGCTTCCAGCGACCCAACTGATGGAAAACTTTCTCCTGGGCTTTTTCGCGGATTGAGCAGGTATTGAGCAGCAGCACATCCGCTTCTTCCGCAACCTCGGTCAGTTGATAGCCGTGGGTGGCATCCAGCAGATCGGCCATCTTTGATGAATCATATTCGTTCATCTGACAGCCCCAGGTTTTAATATGGAGTTTTTTTGTCATCGACTTGCTCTTGCGTAAGTTCGTATACCCGGAGTATGACGGGTATAAGCCAGGATTGCAGGCCGCGTATTGTAATGCTTTGGTTGCGCCCTGACCAGTATGACGGTTGGCGGGGCGGCAAGAGCGCAAAAATCCGGTAGACTTAGGCCATTCATCTAAAAGGACACTTCGCCATGACAAATCACTCCACAGAGGTCGCTATTGTTGGCGGCGGTATGGTCGGCGGGGCGCTGGCGTTAGGGCTGGCGCAACTGGGTTTTGCCGTCACGGTTATCGATAAACAGATCCCAGCCCCCTTTGATGCCAGCGCGCCGCCGGATGTGCGCATCTCGGCGATCAGCGCCGCCTCGGTCGAGCTGCTGCGCGGATTGGGCGTCTGGGAGAGCATCGAAGCTATGCGTTGCCACCCCTACCGGCAGCTGGAGACGTGGGAGTGGGAAAACGCCCACGTGCTGTTTGACGCCCGCGAGCTGAAGCTGCCGCTGCTCGGGTATATGGTGGAAAACAGCGTTCTGCAGTACGCCTTATGGCAAGCGCTGCAGGCGCATCCGCAGGTGACGTTGAGTACAGAGACGCTGAGCGGGCGTGAAGCCAGTGATGAGAGGCAAACCATCCGTTTTGAAAATGGCGATACGCTGACGGCGCAGCTGCTGATTGGCGCGGATGGTGCCAACTCCTGGGTGCGCCAGTCTGCGGGCATTGGTATTCATGCCTGGCAGTACGATCAATCCTGCATGCTGATAAGCGTCGAGTGCGAGCAAGACGCGGGCGATTCGACCTGGCAGCACTTTACGCCGAACGGGCCACACGCCTTTTTACCGCTTTATGAGCGCTGGGCGTCGCTGGTGTGGTACGACAAGCCTGCGCGCATCCGCCAGTTACAAACCCTCTCCATGACGCAGCTGGAGCAAGAGATCGCCCGCAACTTTCCGCCGCGGCTGGGGCGCGTTAAAGCGGTCTCTGCGGCGTCGTTCCCGCTGGTGCGTCGCCACGCGCTGCAATATGTGCAGCCGGGGCTGGCGCTGGTGGGCGATGCGGCGCACACCATTCATCCGCTGGCGGGGCAGGGGGTGAATCTTGGTTATCGCGACGTTGATGCGCTGCTGGATGTGCTGTCACGCGCTCGCAGCCACGGAGAAGCCTGGGCCAGCCGTGAGGTGCTGCAACGCTACCAGACGCGGCGCAGGGCGGATAACTTCATTATGCAGAGCGGAATGGATCTCTTTTATGCCGGGTTCAGTAACGATCTCGGGCCGCTGCGCGTGTTACGCAATATTGGCCTGATGGCGGCAGAGCGCGCCGGAGGGTTGAAACGCCAGGCGCTGAAATACGCCTTAGGCCTGTAAGAAAGCGCGAGCGACAGGTCGCTCGCGCACACTGTTACGGCACCGCGAGCATCCTGTCGAGTGCCGTCTTCACCTGTTTGTTGTCAACGAAATAGGCCTGATAGCCCGTCGCCGCGTCAATCTCCTGCAACGCCCATTTTCCTGCATGCACGTCACTGATGGCACGCGCTGTGCGATAGAGCGGTATCAGCAGCAGAACCAGCATGGTGCCCGCCGCCAGGCCTTCATAACTTATCAGCGGATTGGCGCGCGCCTGGTCGATCAACATAGCGATGGCCACGAGTTGGATCAGCGCTCTGGCGATAAAACCGCGCATAAAAAACTGGCGCAGCCGCTCAGGCGTGGGAAAGCAGGGGTTTTTCAGCGAGGCGCGCTTCTCATGCACTGGTATCCCCTGCACGTAGACCATCCACTCCTCGCGCTCTTTCATCAGTGTCGCCTTGCCGTTCTCGCTCAGGATATGCAGGCGCATCGAGACCAGCACCGGAAACAGCAGCCCGATAACCAGAAAATAGAGGATTGGCGCGGTCAGGCCGAGGAATGTTGCGGCAATAACCGCGAACACCAGCAGCAGGTGATAGGGGGAGTAAAACCACAGAGCCGTAGTTTGATAATTCATGGTGCGCACCCGACGGGAAGAAGATGGCTCAAATTAGCATGCCATTCAGGCGCTTAACAGCTACTGATTGTCAGGAGGCAGAAAACAAAAAAGCCCGCCGAAGCGAGCTTTTTTGTTTTGATTGGCTGGGGTACGAGGATTCGAACCTCGGAATGGTGGAATCAGAATCCACTGCCTTACCGCTTGGCGATACCCCAAAAGTGCGTTTGCCGAAGCAAGCGTCTTTGAAGTTGGCTGGGGTACGAGGATTCGAACCTCGGAATGGTGGAATCAGAATCCACTGCCTTACCGCTTGGCGATACCCCAACAAATCTTTTTCGGTTTAATGCCTGAGCATTACGCCTTGAATATGGTGGCTACGACGGGAATCGAACCTGTGACCCCAGCATTATGAGTGCTGTGCTCTAACCAGCTGAGCTACGTAGCCAAATTTTACTGCTTACCCAGTCATCGACTGGCTGGGGTACCTGGATTCGAACCAGGGAATGCCGGTATCAAAAACCGGTGCCTTACCGCTTGGCGATACCCCAACGACTAACGCGTTAAAACGCAGGAGTCGAAGAAGAGATGGCTGGGGTACCTGGATTCGAACCAGGGAATGCCGGTATCAAAAACCGGTGCCTTACCGCTTGGCGATACCCCATCCGTGCAACGCTTCTTTGGGAATGGTGCGGGAGGCGAGACTTGAACTCGCACACCTTGCGGCGCCAGAACCTAAATCTGGTGCGTCTACCAATTTCGCCACTCCCGCAAAAAAAGATGGTGGCTACGACGGGAATCGAACCTGTGACCCCAGCATTATGAGTGCTGTGCTCTAACCAGCTGAGCTACGTAGCCATCTTTTTTTCGCGTTACCTTATCGGCGTTGCGGGGCGCATTATGCGTATTGAGCCTGAGAGCGTCAACACCTTTTTCATCGAAAATTGCCGGAATGTGACTGTTTGGTTAGGTTGCGAACAGCATGTTGCTTTATTCAACAAAAAACGATTTTCTGCGTGAAATCAGCCACACAAAAACAACAGGCCCCGCAGGGCCTGTATGCATAACCATCGCTTATCAGTAGGCTGACTGGTGCACACCGATTGCGCGGCCCGATGGATCGTTCATGGTTTTGAACGCTTCGTCCCATTCGAACGCTTTAGCCGATGAGCAGGCCACGGACGGACCGCCCGGCACGCACTCGGCGGCGCTGGCGACCGGGAAGAGCTCTTCAAAGATTTCACGATAGAGATAAGCCTCTTTCGACGAAGGTGTGTTGTACGGGAAGCGGTAGCTGGCGGTCGCCAGTTGCTGATCCGTCACCTGCTGCGCCGCCACCTCTTTCAGGGTGTCGATCCAGCTGTAGCCCACGCCATCGGAGAACTGCTCTTTCTGACGCCATGCCACGCTTGCCGGCAGGTAGGATTCAAAACATTCGCGCAGGATATGTTTTTCCATCTTACCGTTGCTGCCGCACATCTTATCCTGCGGGTTAATGCGCATCGCCACATCGAGGAAGTTCTTATCGAGGAACGGTACGCGTGCTTCCACGCCCCAGGCGGACATCGCTTTGTTGGCGCGGGCACAGTCAAACATATGCAATGCCTGCAATTTACGCACCGTCTCTTCGTGCAGCTCTTTAGCATCCGGCGCTTTATGGAAGTAGAGGTAGCCGCCGAAGACTTCGTCAGAACCCTCACCGGAGAGCACCATTTTGATGCCCATCGCTTTGATTTTGCGCGACATCAGATACATCGGCGTCGAGGCGCGAATGGTAGTCACGTCATAAGTTTCAATGTGATAGATCACATCGCGGATCGCATCCAGACCTTCCTGCACGGTGAAGTGAATTTCATGGTGCACGGTGCCAAGGTGGTTCGCCACTTCCTGCGCCGCTTTCAGATCCGGCGCGCCTTTCAGACCGACGGCGAAAGAGTGCAGCTGCGGCCACCAGGCTTCTGATTTCTCCTGATCTTCCACGCGGCGGGCGGCGAATTTTTTGGTGATCGCGGAGATAACCGAGGAGTCCAGCCCGCCGGAGAGCAGCACGCCGTAGGGCACGTCGGACATCAGGTGGCTCTTCACCGCATCTTCCAGCGCCTGGCGCAGCGCCTCTTTGTCGGTAACGTTATCTTTTACGGCGTCATAAGAGAACCAGTCGCGCTGGTAGTAAGAGCGGATTTCACCCTCTTTGCTCCACAGATAGCTGCCCGCCGGGAACTCTTTAATGGTGCGGCAAACCGGCACCAGCGCCTTCATTTCAGAGGCGACATAAAGGTTGCCGTGTTCGTCATGACCCATATAGAGCGGGATGATGCCGATATGGTCGCGGCCAATCAGGTAAGCATCCTGTTCACTGTCGTAAAGCACGAAGGCAAACATACCCTGTAATTCGTCGAGGAAGGCTGGCCCTTTTTCCTGATAGAGCGCGAGGATCACTTCGCAGTCGGAGCCAGTCTGGAAGGCGTAGCGGTCGCCATACTCTGCGCGCAGCGCCTGGTGGTTATAAATTTCACCGTTAACGGCCAGCGCATGTGTTTTTTGTTGGTTATAGAGTGGTTGCGCACCGGCGTTGACGTCGACAATCGACAGACGCTCATGGGAGAGAATCGCTTTGTCACTGGCATAAACGCCGGACCAGTCCGGACCGCGGTGGCGCATCAGACGGGATAATTCCAGCGCTTTTTTACGTAATTCGCCTGCGTCGGTTTTGATATCCAGTACGCCAAAAATTGAACACATAGACTTCTCCGTTAACCTTGAGGGCATTGCTGTAATGTTGTGTGCTTATAGCCAAAATGCCGCAAAAGACGGGCTGGGCGCAAGCCTTTTAGCCGCACGAAATGAAAAAGTGCAACGGTGATTGAGGAATGCTGAAAATTGCTTATGTATTGCGCTGGTTTATTGATGATTGTTCAAAATTAAGCGCTGTTTATTAAACGAAGTGGCTTTTTGATGCGGCAAAAATGAAAAACCACGCCCAAAGGCGTGGTTACGTTCAGATCACATCAATTTCGGCGACCGAAGGGTAAATCCACGATGGCCGGAACGGCATGCTGTCGATATCGTCGAGCCGCGAGACGCCGGAGAGCACCAGGATGGTCTCCAGACCGGCCTGGAAGCCAGCCAGAATATCGGTGCGCAGGTTATCGCCAACAATCACAGTCTGCTCCGAGTGCGCCTGCATGGTGTTCAACGCGGCGCGAATGATCCACGGGCTCGGTTTGCCAACATAAAAAGGCTTGCGGCCGGAGATCTTCTCAATACCGGCGCAGAGCGCGCCGCAGGCGGGGTAGAAGCCGCGGCCGTGCGTGTCCGGGTTGGTGGCGATAAAGCGCGCGCCATTGGCGACGAAGAAGGCCGCGCGGTGCATCATCTCCCAGTTATAGGAGCGGGTTTCGCCGACGATGACAAAATCCGGGTTGATATCGGTAATGGTGAAGCCTGCTTTATAAAGCTCATGAATCAATGCACCTTCGCCGACCACATAGGCTTTTTTCCCCTCCTGGCGCTTGAGGAAGTCCGCTGTTGCCATCGCCGAGGTGTAAAAGACGCTGGCGGGCACATCAATCCCGGCGGAGGCAAAGCGGTTAGCCAGATCCTGACCGGTCTGAGAAGGATAGTTAGTCAGCAATACCAGCGGCATCTCTTTCTCAAGGATGCGGGTAACAAACTCGGCGGCGCCGGGAACGGCAACGTTATCGTGCATCAGCACGCCATCAATATCGCAGATTACATTCTGAATGGTCATGGAGTGTCCGGATAAAAAAATAAGTGTTAACTATAAACCCTGTCAGTTTTCCAGCAACCGCTGTAGCAGCAGACCGTTCAGCATCGCCCGTTTCACCAGCGCGAAGGCGCCAATCGCAGAGCGGTGATCGAGGGTAGAGGGCACAACCGGCAGATTTTTGCGAAACGCCTTCAGTGACTGCGTATTGATACAGGCTTCAATGGCGGGCAGCAGGATTTTTTCTGCTTCAACGATCTCACCGGCGATAACCACTTTTTGTGGGTTGAAGAGGTTAATGGCGATAGCGATGGTTTTGCCGAGGTGACGCCCGACATACTCAATCACTTCGCAGGCCAGCGCATCGCCTTTGTTGGCGGCTTTGCAGATGGCTTTGATTGAGCAATCCTCCTCTTTCAGGCGGCTCTGATAACCCTGCTGTAACAGATGGCGGACCCGCTGCTCAATGGCGGCATTGGCGGCTATCGTCTCCAGGCAACCAAAGTTACCGCAGTGGCAGCGCTCGCCGAGGGGTTCCACCTGCACGTGTCCAATTTCGCCGACATTACCGTTGCGACCGATAAAGATACGACCGCTGGAGATGATCCCCGCGCCGGTGCCGCGGTGCACGCGCACCAGAATGGAGTCTTCACAATCCTGGCTTGCGCCAAAATAGTGCTCGGCCAGCGCCAGGCTACGGATATCGTGACCGACGAAGCAGGTCAATTTGAAGCGTTTTTCCAGCGCCTCAACCAGCGCCCAATTCTCCACCTGAATATGCGGCATATAGCGGATCACACCGCTTTCCGGATCGACCAGCCCCGGCAGGATCACCGAAATGGCGATCAGTTCGCGGATTTTACGCTGATTGGCATCGATAAACTGGCTGATGGTATTGAGCAGGGCGTGCTCCAGCGTCTCCTGCGTGCGCTCCGGCAGCGGGTAATGCTCTTCCGCCAGCACTTTGCTGCTCAGATCGTAGAGCGTAAGGGTGGTGTCGGTGCGCCCGAGGCGCACGCCGATAGCCTGGAAATGGCGGGTTTCGGTAATGATGGAGATGGCGCGGCGGCCCCCGGTGGAGGCCTGCTGATCGACTTCTTTGATCAGCCCGCGTTCAATCAGCTGACGCGTGATTTTTGTCACGCTGGCGGGAGCAAGCTGGCTCTGCTCGGCAATCTGTATGCGTGAGATGGGGCCGTGTTGGTCAATCAGGCGGTAAACCGCCGCACTGTTAAGCTGTTTTACGAGGTCAACGTTACCAATTTGAGCTTGTCCGCCTGATGTCATACCGTCTCTTTATGCAGTGGCGACCTCGTTACCATTAACGATGGTCTTGATAATTTCATAATCACGCGTAAATGCGGTCAGGTTCGCCACCTTGCCTGCGGCGAGAGTGCCCAGCTTTTTGTCAACGCCAATGGCGCGAGCCGGGTAGAGCGTGGCCATACGCAGCGCTTCATCGAGCGCAATACCGACATGCTCGACCAGGTTACGCACCCCTTCGATCATCGTCAGGGCCGAGCCGCTCAGCGTTCCGTTTTCATCTACGCACAATCCATTTCGGTAGTATATTGTTTTGCCAGCAAAAATGAACTGATCAATCTGTGCACCTGCGGGTGCGGTAGCATCGGTGACCAGACAGAGCTTGTCTCCCTTCAGCCGCTTCGCATTGCGAATATTAACGTAGTCGACATGCAACCCATCGGCAATCACGCCACAGTAAACATCTGTGTCATCAAGCACTGCGCCCGCCAGGCCCGGCTCGCGTCCGGTGATGTACGGCATGGCATTATAGAGATGGGTAGCGAAGGTGATACCGGCGCGGAAACCGGCTTTCGCCTCGTTCAGCGTGGCGTTGGAGTGACCGGCGGAAACCACAATCCCCGCGTCGGCAAGCTTGCGGATCACGTCGCATCCCGCTACTTCCGGGGCTAAGGTGATTTTTGTGATCACATCCGCGTTTTGACATAAGAAATCGACCAGCGCCGCATCCGGTTTACGCACGAAGTCCGGATTGTGGGTCCCTTTCTTGATGATATTGAGCCACGGCCCTTCCAGATGCAGGCCCAGCGCCTGGTTCGGGTATTTTGCGAGGTAGTCGCGCATCACCTGCACGCCCTGTTTCATCAGGTCATCGCTGGTGGTAATCAGCGTCGGCAGGTAGCTGGTGCAGCCGGATTTCTCGTTAGCACGCTGCATGATCTCCAGCGTCTCAACGCTGACGGCCTCGGCGGTATCGTTAAACTGCACGCCGCCGCAGCCGTTGAGCTGCACATCAATAAAACCAGGGGCGAGGAGGGCACCATTCAGCGATCGTTGTTCAATATCCGCTGGTAGCTCAGCCTGTGGGCAAAGGCGTTCAATCAGGCCATCTGCTACAACGAGCGCATGGTCATCCAAAATTTCATGGCCGGTAAAGATTCGGCAATGGGTTAAAGCATACATAACAACCCCCGGTTAACGATGAGTGCCGCTCCGCAGTTGCCTGCGAAGCGGATACAGACTTACAGACCTTTAATATTTTCCGCTTCTAACTCGTTGAAGTACTTAAGCGTTTTGACTTTCAGCTCCATCGTGGACGGCTCGTCGCAGACGATAACCGCTTTCGGATGCAGCTGCAGGCAGCTGATGGTCCACATATGGTTGACGTTACCCTCAACGGCAGCCTGCAGCGCCTGCGCCTTGACGTTGCCCAGCACCAGAATCATCACCTCTTCGGCATCGAGCAGCGTGCCGACGCCAACTGTCAGGGCATATTTAGGCACCTGATTGACGTCACCGTCGAAGAAGCGCGAGTTCGCTACGCGGGTATCGTGGGTCAACGTTTTAATACGGGTACGCGATGCCAGCGACGATGCCGGTTCGTTAAAAGCGATATGACCATCGTTGCCTACGCCGCCCATAAACAGGTGAATTTTGCCGTAAGCGCGAATTTTTTCTTCGTAACGACGGCATTCTGCGTCAATATCGGGCGCGTTTCCATCGAGCAGGTTAATGTTTTCAGCAGGAATATCAACGTGATCGAAGAAATTACGGTGCATAAAGCTGTGGTAACTCTCCGGATGATCCTTCGCCAGGCCAACATATTCGTCCATGTTAAAGGTGACGACATGCTTAAAGCTGACCTGGCCCGCTTTGTGCATTTCAACTAATGCTTTGTAGGCCGTAAGCGGCGTTCCGCCGGTTGGCAGGCCAAGTACAAAAGGACGATCGGCGGTGGGGTTGAATGCGTTAATGCGGTTGACGATATGGCGGGCGGCCCATTTACCGACCTGTTCAGCTGTCGCCAGGGGAATCAGTCTCATTGTTCACCTCAAAGTTTAATGAAAAGCATTGGCGGTGCGCCTTCTGGCTCAGCGTTAAGCGTAACCTGGTTTCGTCATAAGAAGGGAGCGATCCGCTTTGATATTTTTGATCTTAAAATAAGTTTTTGTTGTTTGCCAGTATTGAGGAACGGTGATAACGATAGTTAGTGATTTTTATCACAGAAAATGCGCGTTTAATTTGCGAGGCGAATTAATTTTGCAGACACTTCGTCAGGTAGTGGAAAAACAGGCATCAGTTCAGGGTTCGTTACACAATAAAAAACAACTGTTTCAGTGGGCTCACGTTGAGCTCATAGGGGGAATAAAGTGAGTATTTTAGGCTATTTACAGAAGGTTGGCCGCGCGCTGATGGTGCCGGTCGCCACGCTGCCCGCGGCAGCGATTTTGATGGGGGTCGGCTACTGGATCGACCCTGTTGGCTGGGGGAGCCAAAACGCCCTGGCCGCGCTGTTTATCAAATCCGGTTCAGCGATCATCGACCACATGGGCGTCTTGTTTGCGGTCGGCGTCGCTTATGGGATGTCCAAAGATAAAGATGGCGCTGCGGCGCTGGCCGGCTTTGTCGGCTTCCTGGTGTTAACGACCCTCTGCTCGCCTGCCGCGGTGTCGATGATTCAAAAAATTCCGCTGGATCAGGTTCCCGCGGCCTTCGGCAAAATTGAAAACCAGTTTGTCGGTATTCTGGTCGGGATCATCGCCGCTGAGCTTTACAACCGCTTCAGCACCGTCGAACTGCCGAAAGCGCTCTCCTTCTTTAGCGGCCGCCGTCTGGTGCCGATCATCACCTCATTTGTGATGATCGCTGTGGCCTTTATCATGATGTTTATCTGGCCAGTGGTCTTTAGTGGCCTGGTCAGCTTTGGTGAACATATTCAGAAACTCGGCTCTGTCGGCGCGGGTGTTTACGCCTTCTTCAACCGTCTGCTGATCCCGGTCGGTCTGCATCACGCCCTGAACTCGGTCTTCTGGTTTGACGTGGCGGGTATTAACGATATCCCTAACTTCCTCGGCGGCGCGCAGTCTATTGAAGCCGGTAAAGCGACGGTGGGGATCACCGGGCGTTATCAGGCGGGCTTCTTCCCGATCATGATGTTCGGCTTGCCGGGTGCGGCGCTGGCGATCTACCAGTGCGCGCGTCCTGAGAACAAAGCCAAAGTGCTGGGGATTATGATGGCCGGTGCCTTCGCCGCCTTCTTTACCGGCATCACTGAGCCGTTGGAGTTCTCCTTTATGTTCGTGGCGCCGGTGCTGTATGTCATTCACGCCATTCTGACCGGTATCTCCGTCTATATCGCAGCCAGCATGCACTGGATTGCCGGTTTCGGCTTCAGCGCCGGGCTGGTGGATATGGTGCTCTCTTCACGTAACCCGCTGGCGACCCAGTGGTGGATGCTGATCCCGCAGGGTCTGGTGTTCTTTGTTATCTACTACGTGGTATTCCGCTTCACCATTAAGCGATTCAACATGCTGACCCCGGGTCGCGAACTGGCTGTCGCCGGGGATGAAACCGATGGTCAGGATGTCAATATCAGCGCGAATAGCGAGCAGGATGTCAGCGGCCTGGCGCGTCAGTACATTGCTGCCGTCGGCGGCTCGGCGAACCTGACCGGTATTGATGCCTGCATCACCCGTCTGCGTCTTAACGTGAATGACTCTTCCCTGGTCAACGAAACGATGGCGAAACGCCTGGGCGCAACCGGCGTGATTCGTCTCAACAAAACCAGCGTGCAGATTATTGTCGGCTTTGTGGCTGAGAAAATTGCCAACGCGATGAAAACGGCAGGGGATGTCCCGGCCGCAGCAAGCAGCAATGCAGCACCGACTCAGGCAGCACCAGCCGCCGCGGCGAAACCGCAGGCGGTGCCGAATTCAGTCGTGATTGCCGAACTCTTATCGCCGGTTACCGGTGAGGTGGTGGCGCTGGAGCAGGTGCCGGACGAAGCCTTTGCCAGCAAAGCGGTAGGCGACGGCGTGGCGGTAAAACCGACGGATAAAACCGTAGTTTCTCCGGCGGCCGGTACGATTGTGAAAATCTTCAATACCAATCATGCCTTCTGCCTGGAGACCGAAAAAGGTGCCGAGATCGTTGTCCATATGGGCATTGATACGGTTGCGCTGGGCGGTCAGGGCTTTACCCGTCTGGTTGAAGAGGGCGCGGAAGTGGTTGCCGGTCAACCGATCCTCGAAATGGATCTGGCGTACCTCAATGCCAATGCCCGCTCAATGATTAGCCCGGTTGTCGTCAGCAATATTGATGATTTCAGCGGCCTTGTCATTAAGGCGCAAGGCCATGTCGTTGCGGGTCAGACACCGTTGTACGAAATTAAAGGCTGATTGCTCCTGAGTCGGCACATTAGCCTTAAGCGGCGGGGGATCTCCTCCGCCGCTTTTTTTTACCCGCCGTTTAATGAATGCCATACTGGTGGCCGCTATTTTACAGAGGTGAATAATGAAAAGGATTTTATACGCGCTGGTGATGACGACGGCGCTAAGCGGCTGTATTCCGCGTTACGCAACTATTCGCCCGCATTATGAATTGGATGTACGTAATCCAGCCGGAGAGCCGCTGCCAACAGCGATGATGTGGGTCAGCACCGGACGTTCCCCACCGGGATACTATCCCGCACCGGAGGAGTTCCGCGCCGACAGGCAGGGCCATATTGATGTCGAGAAAAAATCCCAGTGGGAAAATATGATCTTCTTTCTTCACGGCACCAATTTTTACTCGTGGGGCTGGTGTATTGAAGCGCCCGGTTATCTTCCTCGCAGTGGAAGAGGTGATGAGATCGTCAGCCCTGTGATCCTCACGCCGACCACGCAGGATCTCCGCTGTCGGCAGGCACACTATGCGGAAGAATACCTTTCCCCTGAGCATCAGTGATTTGTATAAGTAAAGGTTGTTTCCTGCGTCCTCTTATTAGATCATATGCCGTTATACGTTGTTTACGCCTTGAGGAACCTGTGATGAGTGAGGCTGAAGCCCGCCCGACTAACTTTATCCGCCAGATCATTGATGAAGATCTGGCCAGTGGTAAACACACCACCGTCCATACCCGTTTTCCGCCGGAGCCGAACGGCTACCTGCACATCGGCCACGCGAAATCCATCTGCCTGAACTTCGGTATCGCACAGGATTACAACGGCCAGTGCAACCTGCGTTTCGATGATACCAACCCGGCAAAAGAAGATATCGAGTACGTTGAGTCAATCAAAAACGACGTACAGTGGTTGGGCTTTCACTGGTCTGGCGACATCTGCTACTCCTCAGACTACTTCGATAAGCTGTATAGCTACGCGGTTGAACTGATCAACAAAGGCCTGGCCTACGTAGACGAACTGACCGGCGACGAAATCCGCGAATACCGCGGCACTCTGACGCAGCCGGGTAAAAACAGCCCGTACCGCGATCGCAGCGTAGAAGAGAACCTGGCGCTGTTTGAAAAGATGCGTGCGGGTGGTTTTGAAGAGGGTAAGGCCTGTCTGCGTGCGAAAATCGATATGGCTTCGCCGTTTATCGTGATGCGCGACCCGGTTATCTACCGTATTAAATTTGCTGAACACCATCAGACCGGCAACAAGTGGTGCATCTACCCGATGTACGACTTTACCCACTGCATCAGCGATGCGCTGGAAGGGATCACCCACTCCCTCTGTACGCTGGAGTTCCAGGACAACCGTCGTCTGTATGACTGGGTGCTGGATAACATCACCATTCCGGTTCACCCGCGCCAGTACGAATTCTCGCGCCTGAATCTAGAATACACCGTGATGTCCAAGCGTAAGCTTAACCTGCTGGTGACCGACAAGCACGTTGAGGGCTGGGACGATCCGCGTATGCCGACCATCTCTGGCCTGCGCCGTCGTGGCTATACCGCTGCTTCTATCCGTGAATTCTGCAAGCGCATTGGCGTGACCAAGCAGGACAACACCATTGAAATGGCGTCGCTGGAATCCTGCATTCGTGAAGATCTCAACGAAAACGCGCCGCGCGCGATGGCGGTTATCGACCCGGTGAAACTGGTTATCGAAAACTACCCGCAGGGCAGCAGCGAAATCGTCACCATGCCGAACCATCCGAACAAGCCGGAGATGGGCACCCGTGAAGTGCCGTTCAGCGGTGAGATCTGGATCGATCGCGCTGATTTCCGCGAAGAAGCCAACAAGCAGTACAAACGTCTGGTGCTCGGCAAAGAGGTGCGTCTGCGTAACGCTTATGTGATCAAAGCGGAACGCGTTGAGAAAGATGCCGAAGGCAACATCACCACCATTTTCTGCTCTTACGACGCCGAGACGCTGAGTAAAGATCCTGCCGATGGCCGCAAGGTTAAAGGCGTGATCCACTGGGTCAGCGCGCAGCATGCGCAGCCGGTTGAGATTCGTCTCTACGATCGTCTGTTCAGCGTGCCAAACCCGGGTGCAGCCGAGGATTTCCTCGTCACCATCAACCCGGAATCGCTGGTCATTAAGCAGGGTTTTGCCGAGCCATCGCTGAAAGAGGCGCAGGCGGGCAAAGCATATCAGTTTGAGCGCGAAGGCTACTTCTGCCTCGATAGCCGCTATGCCACCGCGGACAAACTCGTGTTTAACCGCACGGTAGGCCTGCGTGATACCTGGGCTAAAATCGGCGACTGATTACATCAATCAGTGACCACTATAAAAAAACGCCGCTTCTTGCGGCGTTTTTTTATTATTAACCTGCGCATTACAATTAATACATATTTGTGCCGAAAATTAATATCTTCCCTCTGTTGGTGTTCTGCTTTTTTATTTCTCAAATGTTGCGGAAGCAGTAATCAGAATAGTGATAAAACCCTCTCGCTGATAAAGAATTAAATATCGAATGAATACAGATGGGTTATTTATTTGCGTGGTTTATCAAACAATATTTAATCCTCATTTAATTCTGTGCACTTCGTCATACTCCATTATTTTTGCTTAAAAACACGTTGATAATTCACAACGCGAAAAATAGGCTTTGTGCTGTTGTTTACTTAGGGAATATCTATAACAGACTTCCTGTTGTTAATTTTTATCGCCGCCGCGGCGGGGATTTTTACATTTAAAAGGAATCAATGTATGTGCGCGTTTGCAGGTAAACGGAGTTCGCTATCGCTGGCTATTGCCGCCGTTACCGCCATGTCAGGCCTGGCGCTTCCCGCGCAGGCGAAGGCAAGCGGTTTTATTGATGACTCAACGCTCACCGGCGGGATCTATTACTGGCAGCGTGAGCGCGACCGTAAAGATATTCTCGATAATAAATATAAAACGAACCTCTCTCACGCTACGTGGAATGCCAGTCTGGATTTTCAATCAGGCTATGCGGCAGATATGTTTGGCCTGGATATCGCTGCTTTTACGGCGATTGAAATGGCGGAAAACGGAGATAGCGCCCATCCCAATGAAATCGCTTTCTCCGGCAGCAATAAAGCTTATAAAGAGCGCTGGTCCGGCGATAAGAGCGGCATCAGCCTCTATAAAGCCGCAGCAAAATTCAAATATGGCGCTCTCTGGGCGCGCGCCGGTTATATTCAGCCTACCGGGCAGACGCTATTAGCGCCGCACTGGAGTTTTATGCCGGGCACCTACCAGGGCGCGGAAGCGGGCATTAATAACGACTATGGCGATGCTGGCGCGCTGAGCGTTTCGTATATGTGGGCCAATGGATATAAAGCGCCCTGGCATATCGAGATGGATAAGTTCTGGCAAAATGACAGAGAGCACCGGGTCGATTATCTCCATTCGCTCGGCGCAAAATATGATTTCAAAAATAACCTCGTGCTGGAGGCTGCGTTTGGCCAGTCGCAGGGCTATGTCGATCAATATTTTGCAAAAGCCAGCTACCAGCTGGATGTGGCAAATCAACCGTTCAGCACCAGCTATCAGTTTTATGGTGCCCGCGACAAAGTCAGCGATCGCGGCATCAACGATCTTTACGACGGCACCGCCTGGCTGCAGGCGCTGACCTTCGGTTACACGGTCGGACCACTCGCGCTGCGCCTCGAAGGAACATGGGTAAAAGCAGAAGGCCAGCAGGGCTACTTTTTGCAGCGCATGACGCCAACCTATGCCTCCTCCAATGGTCGTCTCGATATCTGGTGGGATAACCGCTCCGACTTCAATGCCAATGGCGAAAAAGCGCTCTTCCTGGGGGCGATGTACGATCTGGAGAGTTGCAACTTGCCCGGCTTACAAATTGGCGCCTCTTACGCCTACGCCTGGGGCGCAAAACCGGCCGAAATGGCCGTGCCGGATGCGTGGTACAGCGCCGATTATCGTCTGAAAGAGTCCGCGTATAGCCTGGATGCCATCTATACCCTGCAAGAGGGGCGCGCCAAAGGGACGATGTTTAAACTGCACTTTACCCAGTATGACAACCACTCCGCTATCCCGAGCTATGCCGGCGGTTACGGCAACATTTTCCAGGATGAGCGCGACGTGAAATTGATGGTCATCGCGCCGTTTACCCTTTTCTAATTAATTTGTTGCCGGGCATTGGCAACCCTAAGGAACAGAGAATGCATACAGCACGTTTAAGCCTGCTGGCGGGCGCAGTTGCAGCGCTGCTTGGTAGTGTCGCTGCACTGGCAAGCCAGAGCACGGTTGACGCCATCAGCCAGTTCAATCTGAACTACGCCGTAAAAGATAACTTTGCCGCACAGCATGGCGTTGATTGTGCGAAGCTCGGCGCAGACTGGGCCTCATGCAACAAAGCGGTGATCACGCTCACCAATAAAGGCGAGGCGGTGACCGATAATGAGTGGGCGATCTACTTCCACAGTATTCGCCCCGTTCTGCAAGTCGCGAACCCGCAGTTCAAAGTGACCCATATCATGGGCGACCTGCATAAGCTTGAGCCTACCGGGCAATTTACTGGTTTTCCGGCGAATCAGTCCGTTGAGATCCCAATCATTAATGAGTACTGGCAACTCTTTATTACCGATGTGCTGCCGCGCTGGTATGTCACAGGTGAGGAAGCGACGCCAAAAACCATCGCCAATACGAATACGGAAGATCTTGCCCAGTTCGTCACACCGCTTGGCGAGCAATGGCAGCGGACGCCGGACGATAAAAATATCCTGATGACCGCTGAAGCGCGCTTTGCGCAAAACAGCGATATCAAAGCGATGAACCTCGCCTCGCTGCGCGGACAGATTGTGCCGACGCCGCGCGAGGTAAAAATTTACGGTCGGGATATCGATCTCAGCCAGGGGGTGAAATTTGACCTTTCAGCGCTGATGCCTGATGCGCAAAACGCCATTAAAGCGCGCTTCGCCATGCTCGGCGTGGAAGAGGGGAGTTATCCGCTACGTACCGAAATTGTGCGTAAAGCGTTCAAGAGTGAGGAGGCGATCAACGGTGCCTATCAGCTGCGTATCAGTGATAAAGAGGCGGTGGTGACCGGTTTTGATCAGAGCGGCGTCTTCTATGGCCTGCAATCCCTGCTTTCGCTTCTCCCCGCGCAGGGGGCGATGACTATCCCCGCTCTGATGGCGAAAGATGCACCGCGCTTCGACTATCGCGGTATTCATCTGGATGTCGGGCGTAATTTCCACAGCAAAGCGGCGGTGCTACGCCTGCTGGATCAGATGGCAGCTTACAAGCTGAATAAATTCCACTTCCATCTGACGGACGATGAAGGGTGGCGCATTGAAATCCCCGGGCTGCCGGAGCTAACTGAGATTGGCAGCCAGCGCTGCCACGATCTGAGCGAGAAGCAGTGCCTGCTGCCGCAGTTGGGATCCGGGCCGGATCGTGATAACAACGGCAGCGGTTACTTTACCCGCGCCGACTATATCGAGATCCTCAAATATGCCAAAGCGCGGCACATTGAGGTGATCCCGGAGATCGATATGCCCGCCCATGCGCGCGCGGCGGTCATTTCAATGGAGGCGCGTTACCATCGCCTGATAAAAGAGGGTAAAGAGAGCGAGGCGAGCCGTTACCGCCTGCTCGATCCGACGGATACCTCTGTTACCGCTGGCGTACAGTTCTACGATCGCACCGGTTATCTCAATCCATGCCTGGACTCCTCGCGCAACTTTGTCGATAAGGTGATGGGCGAAATCCAGCAGATGCACAGAGAAGCGGGTCTGCCGCTGCACACCTGGCACTTCGGCGGCGATGAGGCGAAAAATATCTATCTGGGGGCTGGCTATACGGATATGAAAGATCCGCAGCCGGGTAAAGGCGTCATCGATCAGAGCAGGCAGGATAAGCCGTGGGCGAAATCCGAGGCCTGCCAGGCGATGATCAAAGCCGGGAAAGTGAGCGACGTTGAGCACCTCTCCAGCTACTTTGGCGCTGAGGTGAGCAAGCTGGTTAAGGCGCACGGCATTGATGTGATGCAGGCGTGGCAGGATGGGCTTAAAGATGCCAAAGACGCCTCTGTTTTTGCCACCAGACATGTGAATGTCAACTTCTGGGATGCGCTCTACTGGGGCGGTTTCGATTCCGTCAATGACTGGGCGAACAAAGGCTTCCGCGTGGTGGTCTCCAACCCGGACTACGTCTATCTCGACTTCCCGAGTGAAGTTCACCCGGATGAAAGCGGTTACTACTGGGGGACGCGTTTCAGCGATGAGCGCAAGATCTTCAATTTTGCACCGGACAACATGCCGCAAAATGCGGAAACGTCGGTCGACCGTGACGGCAACGCGTTCAGCGCCAAATCAGACAAGCCGTGGCCTGGCGCCTACGGGCTTTCCGCCGAGCTGTGGAGCGAAGTGGTGCGCACGGATGAGCAGATGGAGTATATGATCTATCCGCGTCTGGTCGCCGTCGCTGAGCGGGCATGGCACCGCGCAAGCTGGGAGCTGGATTACCAGGCGGGGCGTGAATACAAAGGCGGCGAGACGCAGTGGGTCGATCAGAAGGCCTTAACGGCAGACTGGCAGCGTTTTGCCAATCTGCTGGGACATCGCGAGCTGGCGAAGCTGGATAAAGCGGGCATTAATTATCGTCTGCCGGTGCCGGGGGCGCGAATTGTTGACGGTGTGCTTGAGGTCAACACTCGCTTCCCGGGGCTGGTGGTCGAGTACTCCCTCGATCGCGGCAAAACATGGCAGTACTACGAAGCGAAATCCCGTCCACAGGTTAAAGGAGAAATTCAGCTACGCAGCGCAAGCCCTGATGGCAGGCGTGTCAGCCGTGTCGATAGCCTGAAAGCCTGATCGCTTTCCTCTCTGAGCGGCGTAACCTTTTAACGCGCCGCTCAGCCGGCAGGCATAAAAAAAGCCAACCTGACGGTTGGCTTTTAACGTTCAGAAGAACTTATTTTGCGTCGTGCGCGTGTTCATCTTCGCGGCAGTCACCTTCGGCGCAGTGGCCGTAAAGGTAGAGACTGTGGTTCGTCAGGCGGATGCCGTGTTTAGCGGCGATTTCGCGCTGGCGCAATTCGATGGAATCATCACTGAATTCGATGACTTTACCGCAGTCGAGGCAGATAAGGTGATCGTGGTGATGCTGCTGCGTCAGTTCAAAAACGGACTTGCCGCCTTCGAAGTTGTGACGGGTGACAATCCCGGCGTCATCAAACTGGTTCAGCACACGGTACACCGTTGCCAGACCAATCTCTTCACCCATGTCGATCAGACGCTTATAAAGATCTTCCGCACTGACATGATGGTTATCCGGCTCCTGAAGCACTTCCAGAATTTTTAAACGTGGAAGCGTGACTTTCAGGCCGGCCTTCTTTAATGCGGTATTGTTGTCAGTCATGCGGAATCTGTCCTGTTGCTATACGATTCACTTCCTTCTCGGAAGTTATAAGGAATGCACCCGGGCGAATGCGTATCATTATAGAACTGCCATGTATAAATGAAAACTGCAAGCCCTCAAGTAAAGTAAGCTTTTAAAACGTGGTATCGCCGACAACTCCCGGTCGGGCGTACTGCGTTAAGCAGCGCTTATTGTACAGGGATGAGTAGGAAAGTTAAAAAAATGTAGCAATTATTTCGATTGCTTTTACCTATTGATACGGCGCAACCAGCAGATTGCGCCATAAAAATCAGGCATTCAGGATTTCATCCAGATGCAGCTCTTCAGAAACCTGCTTCACCCACTTCTGCACGCGCTCGGCGGTCAGTTCTGGCTGGCGGTCTTCGTCAATCGCCAGACCGACAAAGTGATCGTCATCTGCCAGGCCTTTTGAAGCTTCGAAATGGTAACCGGCAGTCGGCCAGTGACCCACAATCGTCGCGCCGCGCGGTTCAATAATGTCGCGAATGGTGCCCAGCGCATCACAGAAGTACTCAGCGTAATCTTCCTGATCGCCGCAGCCGAACAGCGCCACTAACTTACCATTAAAATCAATCTCTTCCAGCGTCGGGAAGAAGTCATCCCAGTCGCACTGCGCTTCACCGTAATACCAGGTCGGAATGCCGAGCAACAGGATGTCATACCCTTCGATATCTTCCTTACTGCTCTTGGCAATGTCATGAACATCGGCGACGTCTTTACCAAGCTGGCTTTGGATCATTTTGGCGATGTTTTCGGTGTTGCCGGTGTCGCTGCCGAAGAAAATGCCTGTAATTGCCATGAGTAAAATAACCTCTTGAATCTTAATGAGTATAGGGGGAGCGCTAAGCCCACAGATAAGGGCAATCATAGCAGAACAGAGAAGAACGCGGAAACTGCTATTGCCGCGGACTGCACTGTATGCCACACGAAAAGGGGAATTTGATGAGGATTCAGAAGAATCGCTATCCGCGCAGGGCTTTAAGCTGCGCCAGCAGCATCTCTTCGATAAGTTCGCTGCGGCTTATCTCACGCGCTTCGGCCAGCTCATTTAAGGCTTCCACCGCTTCCGCATTCAGTTTCAGTTCGACGCGCTTAAGCCCACGAACCTTATCGCGTTTAAGCTGGTTGCGTTTATTAATGCGCAACTGTTCATCACGCGAGAGCGGGTTGGTCTTCGGCCGTCCCGGGCGACGCTCATTCGCGAAGAGATCTAGTGTCGTACGGTCCGTTTGTTCTTTAGCCATGATATGAATACTACGGGAAAACACGCAATCGGGCCGCTGCCCGGGCTGAATAGCGCGCCATCATACATCACCAACATCGGCACGCCAACGACCGGGCGCGTTGAAACGACCGGTCGCCGCCTTTTTAATCAGTTGGCCTTACTCTGCCA
Source organism: Kosakonia sp. HypNH10 (assembly GCF_029850615.1). NCBI lineage: Bacteria > Pseudomonadati > Pseudomonadota > Gammaproteobacteria > Enterobacterales > Enterobacteriaceae > Kosakonia > Kosakonia sp. HypNH10. The sequence goes on along the minus strand of NZ_JAOTIU010000001.1, from coordinate 812,987 downwards.
GATAACGGCGGATGGCCCGCAGTACCGCATCAGGTTTTTCTGCATGCACCCAGTGCCCGGCACCGGCAATGACATACGCCCGCGCCTGGGGAAATTGCGCCAGCAGCGCATCGCGGTAGGCATCGGTGACGTAAGAGGAGTTGCCGCCGCAGACGAAGAGGGCAGGCTTATCCCACGCCGGAATGGTCTCCCAGCCAACAATATTGGCATATTGATCCCACAGCACCGGCACGTTGAAGCGCCACTCACCATCCACGAAGGATTTCAGTAAAAACTGAACCACGCCCTCTTCATCAAGCTGCTCGCGCATCAGCGCCGCCGCCTGATAACGTGACGAAACGTTCGCCTCGCTGACGGCGTTGATAGCGGCAAAGATCTCATCGTGACGGCGCACCTTATAATCCACGGGCGCCATATCAATCGCCACCAGGCGATCGATGCGATCGGGTGCCAGTGAAGTTAGCGCCATCACCGCTTTGCCGCCCATGGAGTGGCCGATAAAGGTCGCTTTTTCAATCTGATGGGCATCAAGCGTATCAAGCAGGTCCTGCGCCATCGCCGGGTAGTTCATCTCCGGTGAGCGGGGCGACACGCCGTGATTACGCATATCCACCTGCAGCACATCGTGATCCTGCACCAGGTCACGGGCGAGCACGCCGAGGTTATCGAGGCTGCCGAAAAGGCCGTGAACCAGCACAATCGGGGAATTGTTGTGCGGATGTTGTGCAGTTTGCGCGCGCGTGTTCAATTTCATGGCAAAGTTCTTTTTTTCACTCCAACGGGTTAGGTTATTATGGTGAACATTCTGCCGCCCGGCTGCAAGGCTAAGCATTACTCTGAGTTTTGCCGCCATCCTGGGGTGTACCTATCCGCTGTTGGGATTTCACTTTATAATCCCAATACTTGTATTCAGATTTTATATAGCACTGGATTAAGATGAAAACGATTGAAGTTGATGATGAGCTCTACAGTTACATTGCCAGCCATACCAAGCACATTGGCGAGAGCGCATCCGAGATTTTACGGCGTATGCTGAAGTTCTCCGCCGCATCATCGTCTCCCTCTGCAGCGCCCGCCGCGCCGGTGAAAGAGACACGCGCTGCAAGCGTCGTCGAAGAGGTGAAACCGGCCAACACCACCCGGGATAAGGTCCGCGCTGTTCGCGAGCTTCTGCTCTCGGACGAATACGCCGAGCAGAAAAAAGCGGTTAATCGCTTTCTGCTAATCCTGTCTACACTCTATTCACTCGATGACAAAGGGTTTACGGAATCCACTGAATCTCTGCACGGTCGCACGCGCGTATACTTTGCCGCTGATGAGCGCACCCTGCTGCAGAACGGCAACCAGACCAAGCCGAAGCAAGTGCCGAACACCCCTTACTGGGTCATCACCAACACGAATACGGGCCGTAAATGCAGCATGATTGAACACATCATGCAATCAATGCAGTTCCCGGCGGAGCTGATTGAGAAAGTTTGCGGCACAATTTAATCCTTGCATTAAAAGGACGAAGCAATGGCAAACCATCCGCGCGCGGGCCAACCTGCGCAACAGGGCGATTTGATTAACGTCGCGCAGCTGACTGCGCAGTACTATGTGTTGAAACCGGAAGTTGGCAACGCTGACCATGCGGTGAAATTTGGTACCTCAGGTCACCGTGGTAGCGCATGGCGTCACAGCTTTAACGAGCCGCATATCCTTGCCATTGCGCAGGCGATTGCCGAAGAGCGTGCAAAAAACGGCATCACCGGGCCGTGCTATGTCGGTAAAGACACGCATGCCCTCTCTGAGCCGGCGTTTATCTCCGTGCTGGAAGTGTTGGCTGCCAACGGCGTCGATATCATCGTGCAGGAAAATAACGGCTTTACGCCTACGCCTGCCATCTCTAATGCAATCCTTGTGCACAACAAAAATGGTGGCGCGCAGGCGGATGGTATCGTGATTACGCCGTCCCATAACCCGCCGGAAGATGGCGGCATCAAATACAACCCGCCGAACGGCGGCCCGGCCGACACCAACGTCACCAAAGTGGTGGAAGATCGCGCTAACGTGCTGCTGGCCGACGGTCTGAAAGGCGTGAAACGCATTTCGCTGGATGCGGCGATGGCTTCCGGTCATGTCACTGAAAAAGATCTGGTGCAGCCGTTTATTGAAGGGCTGGCGGAGATCGTCGATATGGCGGCGATCCAGAAAGCGGGCCTGAAACTGGGCGTCGATCCGCTGGGCGGCTCCGGTATTGAGTACTGGAAACGTATCGCCGAGCACTACAAGCTCGACCTCACCATCGTGAATGATGAAGTCGACCAGACTTTCCGCTTTATGCACCTCGATAAAGATGGCGCGATCCGCATGGACTGCTCCTCCGAGTGCGCGATGGCCGGTCTGCTGGCGCTGCGCGATAAGTTTGACCTCGCCTTCGCCAACGACCCGGATTATGACCGCCACGGCATTGTGACCCCGGCTGGTCTGATGAACCCGAACCACTACCTGGCGGTAGCGATCAACTATCTGTTCCAGCATCGTCCGCAGTGGGGCAAAGATGTTGCAGTCGGTAAGACGCTGGTCTCCTCTGCAATGATTGACCGCGTGGTTAACGACCTTGGCCGTAAGCTGGTGGAAGTGCCGGTGGGCTTTAAGTGGTTTGTTGATGGTCTGCACGACGGCAGCTTCGGCTTCGGCGGCGAAGAGAGTGCGGGCGCTTCCTTCCTGCGTTTCGACGGCACGCCGTGGTCTACGGATAAAGATGGCATCATCATGTGCCTGCTGGCGGCGGAGATCACTGCGGTGACCGGTAAAAACCCGCAGCAGCACTATGACGAACTGGCTGCCCGCTTTGGCGCGCCAAGCTACAACCGTCTGCAGGCTGCGGCCTCTTCCGCACAGAAAGCGGCACTGTCCAAACTCTCGCCTGAGATGGTGAGCGCCAGCACGCTGGCGGGGGATGCGATCACCGCTCGCCTGACCGCAGCACCGGGCAACGGCGCCTCGATTGGTGGCCTGAAAGTGATGACGGACAACGGCTGGTTTGCCGCGCGTCCGTCCGGCACCGAAGACGCCTACAAAATCTACTGCGAAAGCTTCCTCGGCGACGAACACCGTAAGTTGATTGAGAAAGAAGCGGTGGAAATTGTCAGCGAAGTGCTGAAAAACGCGTAAATCGCGGCACAATAAAAAAGGCTCCCTCGGGAGCCTTTTTTGTGTCGGATGGCGGCTGACGCCTTATCCGACCTACAACTGCATCAAACAATAAACCCGAAACCCCGTAGGCCGGATAAGCGTAGCGCCATCCGGCAGTCAAACCGCGCAGAACACGTAACCCGTAGGCCGGATAAGCGCAGCGCCATCCGGCAATCAAACCACGCGGAACATATAACCCGTAGGCCGGATAAGCGCAGCGCCATCCGGCAGTCAAACCGCGCAGAACACGTAACCCGTAGGCCGGATAAGCGCAGCGCCATCCGGCAATCAAACTGCGCGGAACACGTACCCGTAGGCCGGATAAGCGTAGCGCCATCCGGCAATCAGACGTGCAAATCACGCCTCATAACATAAACCGATACCCGATCCCGGTCTCGGTCAACAGATGACGCGGGCGCGCCGGGTCGCTCTCCAGCTTCTGGCGCAAATGCCCCATATAAATTCGCAGGTAATGGCTATGCTCAACGGCATTCGGCCCCCACACCTGGCTTAACAATTGCCGCTGGGTCAGCACTTTGCCGTGGTTATTGAGCAGCACCGCCAGCAGGCGAAACTCAATCGGCGTCAGGTGGATCTCCTCGTCGCCGCGCTGGATGCGGCGGCTGGCGAGATCAACGCGGATATCGCCAAAGGTGATCACCGGTTCGCCCGGCGTGCTGGCGGCATGGCGGCGCAGCGCAACCCGCAGCCGCGCCTGTAATTCGCCAATGCCGAAAGGTTTACTGAGGTAATCATCCGCGCCGGCATCCAGCGCGGCGATCTTGTCGCTCTCTTCGATGCGTGCCGACAGAACAATAATCGGCATCTGGCTCCACTGGCGCACATCGCGGATAAAATCGAGTCCGTCACCATCTGGCAAACCGAGGTCGAGGATCGCCAGATCCGGCTTGCGCGTTGCCGCTTCAATTAACCCGCGCTGCAGCGTCTCTGCTTCGTGCACGCGCAGCCCCTCAGCCTCCAGCGCGGTGCGCAGAAAGCGGCGGATGGCCTGTTCATCTTCGACAATCAGAACGTTAATCACAGATCCTCGGGTAATTCATCCAGTTGCGGGGGCGTTTCCTGCGCGAGTGTAACATAAAAGCGCGCGCCTCCCTGCGGGCGGTTTTGCGCGTCGATGGTGCCGCCATGCACCTCGACAATCGCCTGGCAAATCGCCAGCCCCAGGCCAACGCCGGGAATGGCCGACTCTTTGGTGCCGCGCGCAAATTTTTCAAAAATGGCGTGCTCCTGGCCCGGCGGGATCCCCGGCCCGTTATCCCACACCTCCAGCGTCCACTCGCTCGGTGTGCTGTGCGATTCAATACCAATCTGCGCACCGGATCCGGCATATTTCACCGCGTTTTCCAGCAGGTTGATCAACACCCGCTCAAACAGCGGGCCATCAACGTGCACCAGCATCAGCGGGTCGGGCAGCGACAGCGCAATGTGCCGCCCGCCCATCACTGGCTCTAGCGTGCGCAGCGCACTGCCGACGACTTCTTCAAGCGTCAGCCACTCACGTTTTAAATTAAAGCCGCCAGACTGAATGCGCGCCATATCCAGCAGGTTATTAACCAGCCGGGTGGTGTTGAGCACATGCTGGCGGATCTCGTTGGCCTGCGGGGCATGTTTCGACCCTTCGCTGGCGAGATCCAGCGTCAGGATCTCCGCCTGACCAAACAACACCGTCAGCGGGGTGCGCAGATCGTGGGAGAGGGCGGCCAGCAGCGAGTTGCGCAGGCTCTCGCGCTCGCTGGCAAGCCGCGCCTGCTCTTCGCGCGTCGCCAGCGCCTGGCGCTCAAGCGCGTTCGCCACCAGCAGGGTGAAGGTCTCCAGCAGACGCTGCTGCTCCGGGATCATCAGCTGGCGCAGATTCGCCGGCTCGACAATCAGCAGGCCATACACAGTGTCATCATTTTTCAGCGGCAAGATTTGATAGGGCACGCCGGGCAGCGTATCGGTGCCTGCGCCCGCAGGCTGTCCCTTATCAAAGCTCCAGCGGGCGATGGCATCATCCCACGGCGTCATGCCCTGGTTTTCCGTTACCGCCGCCAGTTTACCTTCGCTGTTCGGCAGCAGCAGTTTGCTGCGCGCCTCAAAGGTGGAGTGAATAAACGTTTCGCTGGTGGCGGCGATATCCTGATTATTGCGTCCCGCCGCCAGCGCTTTCGACATCTCATAGAGATGACGCGTGCGCCGCTCACGGTAACGCGCCACCCTTGCCTGGTAACGCACCCCGGCGGTAAGGTTACCAATCACCAGCCCGACGGTCAGCATCACGCCGAAGGTGAGCAGATACTGCACATCCGACACCGCCAGCGTGCCGCGCGGCGAGATAAAAAAGAGATCGAAGCTGATGACGTTAATCACCGTGGCGAAGGCCGATGGCCAGCGGCCATAGAACAGCGCCACCAGCACCACGCCCAGCAGATAAATCATCACCAGGTTGGTGGCCTCAAAGGCCGTCAGCCACTGCAAAGCGATAAAGGTGATCGCCGCGCAAAGCGCCAGCGCAACCGCGCAACCAGTGAGCTGCACGCGCCAGCGGTCGAAAAAAGGGCGGGAATCGCCGCTACGCGCAGGCAGCGGCTGGGTGATCTCCTGGAGGGCAATAATCACCAGATCAAGATCCGGCGCGCGGCGCGCCAGACGGTCGGCAAAGGATTCGCGGTGCCACCAGCGGCGGTTATCGCGGCGGCCAATCAGGATTTTGCCGAGGTTATGTTCCCGGGCGTAGCGCAGTATCGCGCGGTCTTCCGCCGGATCGGCGAGCGTCGCGGTCTCTGCGCCCAGCTCCTGGGCCAGCCGCAGGGCGCTTAAGATCGCCCGCCGCTGTGACTCCGGTAATTTGTGCAGGGTCGGGGTTTCAACATAGACCGCATGCCAGGCGCTACCGAGTTTGGCTGCCAGCCTCGCTGCGGTGCGAATCAGTTTCTCGTTACCCGCGCCGTGACCGACGCAGAGCAGAATGGCGTCGCGCGTATGCCACACCTTCTCTTCACCGAGGCGATCGCGCCAGGCGCGCATCTGGTCATCCACCCGGTCGGCGGTGCGCCGCAGCGCCAGCTCGCGCAGCGCAATCAGATTGCCTTTGCGAAAGAAGTGCTCAATGGCGCGCTCCGCCTGGCCGCCAATATAGACTTTGCCTTCATGCAGCCGCTGGCGCAGATCGTCCGGCGGCAGGTCGACCAGCACAATCTCATCAGCGCTATCAAAAAAGGGATCGGGCACCGTTTCGCGCACCTGAATGCCGGTCACGCCACTGACTACATCATTCAGGCTCTCCAGATGCTGAACATTGACGGTGGTAAAAACGTCGATGCCGGCTTCCAGCAGCTCCTCTACATCCTGCCAGCGTTTCGGGTGACGCGAGCCGGGGGCGTTACTGTGCGCCAGCTCATCCATCAGGATCAGCGCTGGACGCCGCGCGAGGGCCGCGTCCAGATCAAACTCATGCACCACGCGCCCGCGATGGGCGATGCGCCGCACGGGTTGCAGGGGCAGGCCCGCCATCAGCGCGGCGGTCTCTTTGCGCCCGTGCGTCTCTACCACGCCCGGCAGCACATCCAGCCCCTGCGCCCGCAGCCGCTGCGCTTCCTGCAACATGGCAAAGGTTTTACCTACCCCGGCGCAGGCACCAAAGAAGATCTTCAGCTTGCCCCGGTGTGCCGTAGCGGCATGCTCCAGCAGGCGGTCGGGATCGGGGCGCAACGGCTCATCACTCATGCGTTATTTGTCCTTCAGCGCATCCAGCGCCAGATTAAGTTCAACCACATTCACCACCGGCTGACCGAGGAAATTAACCAGCGGTGTTTCGGTGTATCTATTAACCAAATCATTGACCGTCTGCACCGACAAGCCGCGCGCTTGCGCCACACGCGGGATCTGCCAGCTGGCCGCCTGCGGCGAGAGTTGACCATCCAGCCCGCTGGCGGAAGTGGTTAACAGCTCCACCGGAATCGCTTTTGGTGAGTGCGGGTTTGCCGCGCGCAGCTGCGCCACGCGTTCGGCCACCTGCTTATCCAGCTCCGGGTTGCTGCCCGCCAGATTACTGCCGCCCGAAGCCATCGGATTATAAGGCGCATCGGCGGTCGCGGAAGGGCGACCGTGAAAATAACCCGGCGCGGTAAAATCCTGGCCCAGCAGACGCGAGCCGCGCACCGTGTCGCCTTGCTCGATCAGCGAGCCGTTCGCCTGGTCGTGAAACCACCACTGCCCAAGGGCGGTGGTCAGCAGCGGGTAAAGCCCGCCGGTAATAAACGTCAGCAGTATTAAAAGCAGAAAGGCGGGACGTAATAAAGCCATCTTTTTCACTCCTTAAACCAGACCGAACAGCGTGAGCAACAGATCGATTGCTTTGATACCGATAAACGGCACCAGCAGACCGCCCAGCCCGTAAATCCACAAGTTGCGACGCAGCATCGCCGAGGCGGTCAGCGGCTTGTAGCTCACGCCTTTCAGCGCCAGCGGGATGAGGAACACAATCACCAGCGCGTTAAAGATCACCGCACTTAAAATCGCCGAAGAGGGGGAGTGCAGGTGCATCACATTCAGCGCGTTGAGCTGCGGATAGGTGGCAGCGAACGCGGCAGGGATGATGGCAAAATATTTCGCCACGTCATTGGCAATACTAAAGGTGGTGAGCGATCCGCGCGTCATCAGCATCTGTTTGCCGATATGCACTACCTCAATCAGCTTGGTCGGGTTCGAGTCGAGATCGACCATATTCCCCGCCTCTTTCGCCGCCTGGGTACCGGAGTTCATCGCCACCGCCACATCCGCCTGCGCCAGCGCTGGCGCATCGTTGGTGCCATCGCCGGTCATCGCCACCAGCCGACCTTCGGCCTGGTATTGACGAATCAGCGCCAGCTTCGCTTCCGGCGTCGCTTCGGCAAGGAAGTCATCCACGCCCGCTTCGGCAGCAATCGCCGCGGCAGTTAAGCGGTTATCGCCGGTGATCATCACCGTTTTGATGCCCATCTTACGCAACTGGGCAAAGCGCTCTTTAATGCCGCCTTTGACGATATCTTTCAGCGCAATCACGCCCAGCACGTTGGCCCCTTCCGCCACCACCAGCGGCGTCGCGCCCTGGCGGGCCACATTTTCCACCCCCGTCTCAACATCTGCCGGGAAGGTGCCGCCATTAGCCTCGATATGGCGACGAATCGCATCCACTGAGCCTTTGCGGATCATGCGATCCTGCACATTAATCCCGCTCATGCGCGTTTGCGCGGTAAAGGGGACGAAGGTGGCTTGCAGGCTCTGCATATCCCGCTCGCGCAGGTTAAAGCGCTGCTTGGCGAGGATCACAATGCTGCGCCCTTCCGGGGTTTCATCGGCTAACGAAGAGAGCTGAGCCGCATCGGCCAGCGTCTTCTCATCGACGCCGCGCGCGGGCAGAAAGTCCGACGCCTGGCGGTTGCCGAGAGTGATGGTGCCGGTTTTATCCAGCAACAGCACATCGACATCACCTGCCGCTTCCACCGCACGGCCGCTGGTGGCGATCACGTTCGCACCCAGCATGCGGCTCATCCCCGCCACGCCAATCGCCGATAGCAGGCCGCCAATGGTGGTCGGGATCAGGCAGACCAGCAACGCAACCAGCACCGTGACGCTGACCGCCGTGCCGCCGTAAACGGAGAAGGGCCACAGCGTGGCGGTCGCCAGCAGGAAGACAATGGTCAGCGCCACCAGCAGAATGGTCAGCGCGATCTCGTTAGGCGTTTTGCGGCGCTGGGCGCCCTCAACCATGGCAATCATGCGATCGAGAAAGGTTTCGCCCGGGTTGACGCTGCACTGGATCACCAGCCAGTCAGACAGAATGCGCGTGCCGCCGGTGACGGAGGCGAAATCGCCGCCGGACTCGCGGATCACCGGTGCGGATTCACCGGTAATGGCGCTCTCATCCACCGACGCGCCGCCTTCGATCACCTCGCCGTCGCAGGGAATAATATCCCCCGCTTCAACCAGCACGATATCCCCTTTGCGTAACTCATCTGCCGGAACATGATCCATCGGCGCATCGTGCTGCGGCGCGCGAAGCTTGCGGGCAAAGACGGTCTTTTTCACCCCTTTCAGGCTGTTGGCCTGTGCTTTACTGCGCCCCTCCGCCAGCGCTTCGGCGAAGTTGGCAAACAGCACCGTCACCCAAAGCCAGAGGCTGATTGCGCCGGTAAACCACGCGTCACCGACCAGGTGACCAGTTGCCATGGCGATTGCCAGCAAGGTAGTGAGCAGGCTGCCGATCCAGACGATAAACATCACCGGATTACGCCACTGCACCTGCGGGCTTAGTTTGGTTAAGGAACCCATCAGCGCCTGGCGAACAAGGTTCGCGTCAAACAGGGCCAGTTGTTTGCGACTCATAATTGTGGTCTCCGCCAGACTCAAAACTGAAGGTATTCCGCCACCGGGCCGAGGGCCAGGGCAGGAATAAAGGTCAATGCGCCAACCAGCAGCACGGTGCCGATCAGCAGGCCGATAAACAGCGGGCCGTGGGTCGGCAGGGTGCCGGAGCTGGTGGGCTGAATTTTTTTACTCACCAGCGAGCCTGCAATTGCCAGCACCGGCACGATCACGCCGAAGCGGCCGACAAACATGCAGAAGGCGAGCAGACAGTTCCAGAAAGGCGTGTTGGCGCTCAGGCCGCCAAAGGCGCTGCCGTTGTTGTTGGCGGCGGAGGAGACGGCATACAGCACTTCACTGAAGCCATGAATGCCGGGGTTGAACATGCCGCTGCGCCCGGCATCGGTCATCATCGCCAGCGCCGTGCCGATCAGCACCAGCGCCGGGGTGACAAGGATCGCCAGCGCGGTCATTTTCATTTCGCGGACATCAATTTTTTTACCGAGGAACTCCGGTGTACGGCCAATCATCAGCCCGGCGATAAACACCGCCAGCAGGACAAACAGCAGCATGCCGTAAAGGCCGGAGCCGACGCCGCCAAACACCACTTCGCCAATCTGCATTAACCACATCGGGATCATGCCGCCCAGCGCGGTAAAGGAGTCATGCATAGCGTTGACCGCACCGCAGGAAGCGGCGGTAGTCACCACGGCATAGAGGCTGCTGGCGAGAATGCCGAAGCGGCTCTCTTTACCTTCCATGTTGATGGTGCTGTCGCCGCCGAGCGTCAGGAAGTGCGGGTTACCTAGCCACTCGGCCCGCATCACAATCGCCACGCAGACGACAAAGATTATCGACATCGCCCACAGCAGCATCTGCCCCTGGCGGCGGTCGCTCACCGCTTCACCAAAGGCGAAACAGAGCGCGGCAGGGATGAGGAAGATCGCCAGCATCTGCACAAAGTTGGTCAGCGCCGTCGGGTTTTCAAACGGATGGGAAGAGTTGGCGTTAAAGAAGCCGCCGCCATTGGTGCCCAGCATTTTAATCGCTTCCTGCGAGGCGACCGGACCCATCGGCATCAGGTGCTGAACCCCTTCGAGGGAGGTATAGGGCTGGTAGGGGAGCAGGTTTTGCAGCGTGCCTTGCTGGATGAAAAAGAGGGCGATCAGCAGTGCCAGCGGCAGCAGCACCCAGAGCGTAATGCGCGTCAGATCGACCCACGCATTGCCCAGCGTCTCCATGCTGCGGCGGGCGAAGGCGCGGATCAGCGCAAACACCACCGCAATGCCGGTGGCGGCAGAGAGGAAGTTCTGCACCGTCAGGCCGACCATCTGGCTAAAGTAGCTCAGCGTGCTTTCACCGGCATAGGATTGCCAGTTGGTGTTGCTGACAAAGCTGACCGCAGTGTTGAGCGCCAGGTGCCAGGAGAGGCCAGGCAGGTTCTGCGGGTTCAGCGGCAGGATGCCTTGCAACATCAGCAGGGCAAACAGCAGGGCGAGGCCCAACAGGTTGAGCCACAGGATCGCCAGCAGGTAGTGTCGCCAGCTCATTTCACGGGTGTCGATTCCCAACCCGCGCCAGAGCAGGTTTTCCACCACGCCAACGCCCGGCAAAGGCTGACCGGCAATCAGCTTTGCCAGTAGCGATCCAAGCGGGCGCGCCAGCAGGAACAGCACCAGCAGAAAGCCGGCAACCAGAAGAAACGCTTGAGCGGCCATTAAAATGCCTCCGCGTTTAACAGGGCGTAAATCAGGTAGCCCAATAACAGGAAAACCAGCACGATGCCGATTAGCACGCCTGCACTCACAGTTCACCTCCGGGGTGATTTAAGGATGTGCAGAGAGGCTAATTTTTCAGGCGCAAAGATTTCGCAAAAATCTCCGGGCAGGGTGTAAAAAAAGTATAAAAATGCCGAACAAATAAGCGGTTTTGTCGTTGTAGGCCGGATAAGCGCGAGCGCCATCCGGAATATTCCGCGGCACCGATTGCCGGATGTTGGATTGGTGGAATGGTTCCGTTCACCAGGTATTGGGCGGAATGTTTTATCACCGGTGCGGTGAACGGGACAAGGGAAGCGGCCGCGCTCCCCTTGTCAATCCCCGCGGCCCCGCGAGGAAATCGGTGCTGCGCACTGCGCTCACCTCCCGCGTGCCTGACTGCGGCCGGCTCGACTCGACATCCCGTCTCGGTTCGCCTCTGTCCGCCATCCATGGCGTCCAGACCTTGTCATTCACGCTTCGGTTCGCCGATTTCAGCGGGGGTCAACACCGCCGCTGTGAAACCGGAGGTAAAGGCAATATCGGTGTTGCGGTAGGCTCGTTTTGGTAGGCCGGATAAGGCGAAGCCGCCATCCGGCAATGGTGCCGCTGATAAAATGCCGGATGGCGGCTCCGCCTTATCCGGCCTACACGGTTTCAGCGGCTCCATTTTGAAAATGCAACATTCAAAACCATCATTTAACGGATGGTTATTATTAATTTAACCGTTTTGTAACTTATTTACGGATTGCGTGTAAATAAATGCGCATCAGCTAAAAATAGTGGTCGGATGAGTAGTAAAATTACAAACAAAGCGGTATTATTTTGAGCATATTTCAGTCTCGCAGTGTTTTTTCGTTACTCACTTACCGCTGCGGTAACTTTTTTCCGGTGACCGATACCGGCCTGACAAAGGGGAGAGATTTATGAATACATACAAAATGTTTCCAGCGCACATTGTGCTGATGCGTCGTGCTTTCGCCGTTGCGGCGGGTCTGCTGGCACTGCCGGTGATGTTGTTCTGGAAGGATCGCGCACGGTTCTATAGCTATCTGCACCGCGTCTGGGCGAAAACCAGCGAAAAACCGGTATGGATGGATCAAGCAGAAAAAGTAACCTGCGACTTTTATTAATCGGGCTACACACAGCAACCCGATCGCGCCACCGCAATTGCGGTGGCTTTTTTTTACCTGCGCCCTTTGACTACAATGACTATGTCTAATCAAGGAGTCGCTATGAGTGAGAAAATCCCTGTCGGCATCAGTGCCTGTTTATTAGGGGAACAAGTCCGTTTTGACGGCGGCCATAAGCGGCTTGCCTTCGCAGTTGAAGAGCTATCACCGTGGATGCGTTTTGAGCCGGTCTGCCCGGAGATGGCCATTGGCCTGCCGGTGCCACGTCCGGCGCTGCGGTTGGTCAAAGAGGAGAGCGGTGTATCGCTGCGCTTTAGCGACAAACGGGAAGGAGATTTAACCGAGCAGATGGCGCACTTCTCCCGCGAGCGCGTCAGCCGTCTCGACCATTTGTGCGGCTACATCGTCTGCGCCAAATCCCCCTCCTGCGGCATGGAGCGGGTGCGCGTATACGACGCGGATGGCAAAAACAACCGCAAAGCCGGGCGCGGCATCTTTACCGACATTCTGATGGAGACCCATCCGTGGCTGCCGGTGGAAGAGGATGGTCGCCTGCACGATCCCCATATTCGCGAGAACTTTGTTGAGCGTATTTACGCCCTGCATGAACTTAACAGCGTGCGCGAGCGTGGCCTGACGCGTGGCGAACTTATCGCCTACCACAGCCGTTACAAGCTGCTGCTGCTGGCGCATTCGCAGCCGAAATACCGCGAACTGGGGCGTTTTGTCGCCGCCATCCATGAGTGGGCCTCTCTCGACGAGTGGTTTGTGGAGTATCGCCAACGCCTGATGGATCTGCTCTCACACCAGGCCACTCGCCGTAACCACACCAACGTGCTGATGCATGTGCAGGGCTACTTCCGCAAACAGCTTAATGCCCGCCAGCGTGAAGAGCTGTCGAAGCTTATCGACAGCTACCGGCAGGGCATTCAGCCGCTGCTGGCGCCCGTCACCTTACTGAAACACTATATGGCAGAATTCCCGGACGCTTATCTCTCCGGACAGCGCTATTTTGACCCCTGGCCGGAAGCGCTGCGCTTACGTTACGGACATTAGGAGCATTATGACCACTCATCTGGTCTGGTTTCGCACGGATTTGCGCGTGCACGATAACCTCGCGCTGGCGGCGGCCTGCCGCAGCGCGAACGCAACAGTAAAAGCCCTCTTTATCGCTACGCCGAAGCAGTGGCAGCAGCACTTGATGGCACCGCGTCAGGCTGCACTGATTGAGTCCCATCTTAATGCGCTGCAGCAGGCGCTCGCCGAGCGCGGCATTGAGCTTATCTACCGCGAAGTGGATGACTTTGCCGCCAGCGTGCAGGCAGTCGCTGAGGTCTGCGAGCAGGAGCAGGTCAGCCATCTTTTTTACAACTATCAGTACGAGCTAAATGAGCGCCAGCGCGATGCGGCGGTGGAGAAAGCGATCGCCAACGTCGCCTGCCAGGGCTTTGATGACAGCGTGATGCTGGCACCCGGCAGCGTAATGACCGGCAATCGCGAGATGTTTAAAGTCTTCACCCCCTTTAAAAACGCCTTTTTGCGCCGTCTAAAAGAGGATCTGCCGGAGTGCGTCGCTGCGCCGCAGCCGCGCGAAGGCGGAGCACTGCAGGTTGAGCCGCTGTCGCTCAACTACCCGCAGCAGCCCTTTGACGAAAAGCTCTTCCCGCCTGATGAGAAGCAGGCCATCGCCCGACTACGCCACTTCTGCCAGCACCAGGTGGCAGAGTATGAGCAGCAGCGCGATTTCCCCGCCATCGAGGGCACCAGCCGTCTCTCCGCCAGCCTCGCCATCGGCGCACTCTCGCCGCGCCAGTGTCTGCACCGCTTGCTCGCTGAGCAGCCGGGTGTGCTGGAGGGCGGGCCGGGTGCGGTGTGGCTGAGTGAGCTTATCTGGCGCGAATTTTATCGTCATCTCATTACCTACTATCCGGCGCTGTGCAAGCACCGCCCGTTTATCGCGTGGACGGAGAAGGTGCAGTGGCAGGATAACCCGCAGCATCTGGAGGCGTGGAAAAAGGGGATCACCGGCTATCCGATTGTTGATGCAGCGATGCGTCAGATGAATGAGACCGGCTGGATGCATAACCGTCTGCGTATGATTACCGCCAGCTTCCTGATCAAAGACCTGCTTATCGACTGGCGGGTGGGAGAGCGCTATTTTATGGCTCAACTGGTGGATGGCGATTACGCGGCGAATAACGGCGGCTGGCAGTGGGCGGCCTCAACCGGCACCGATGCCGCGCCGTACTTCCGTATCTTCAACCCGACCACCCAGGGCGAGCGCTTCGATGCGGAGGGTGAGTTTATTCGCCGCTGGCTGCCGGAGCTGAAAAACGTGCCGCCGAAGGCTATCCATCAACCCTGGGTCTGGGCAGATAAGCAGGGCGTTAAGCTCGATTATCCGCGCCCGATTGTCGATCATAAACAGGCGCGAAGCGCCACGCTGGCGGCCTATGAAGCCGCGCGAAAAGGGTAGAGAGTGAGCATGAAAAATACCGACCTGGAAAAATTGATTAACGAAAAACTCAACAGTGCGGCGTTCAGCGATTACGGCCCGAACGGCCTGCAGGTTGAGGGGCGAGAAGAGATCCGCAAAATCGTCACCGGCGTCACCGCAAGCCAGGCGCTGCTGGATGAAGCCGTGCGCCTTGAAGCTGATGCGGTGATCGTCCATCACGGTTACTTCTGGAAAAACGAAGCGCCGATCATTCGCGGCATGAAGCGCAACCGCCTGAAAACCCTGCTGGCGAACGATATCAACCTCTACGGCTGGCATCTGCCGCTCGACGCCCATCCGGAGCTGGGGAATAACGTGCAGCTTGCCGCACTGCTTGGTATTACGGTGCAGGGGGAGATTGAACCGCTGGTGCCGTGGGGCGAGCTGTCGATGCCGGTTCCCGGTCTCGAACTGGCGTCATGGATCGAAGCGCGTCTCGGGCGCAAGCCGTTGTGGTGCGGCGATACCGGGCCTGCCACCATCAAGCGCGTGGCGTGGTGTACCGGCGGCGGTCAGGGCTTTATTGATAAAGCCGCGGCCTTCGGCGTCGATGCCTTTATCACCGGCGAAGTGTCGGAGCAGACCATTCACTCCGCGCGCGAGCAGGGGCTGCACTTTTTCGCTGCCGGGCACCACGCCACCGAGCGCGGCGGCATTCGCGCCCTCGGCGAGTGGCTCACCGCCAATACCGATCTGGATGTGACCTTTATCGATATCCCTAACCCGGCGTAAGGAGCAGGCAAGTGCAGCGAGCGCGTTGTTATCTGTTAGGCGAAACCGCCGTCGTGCTGGAGCTGGAGCCGCCGGTGCAGCTGGCGACGCAAAAGCGTATCTGGCGGCTGACGCAGCGGCTGGCGACATTCCCGGAGGTAGTGGAAGCGATCCCGGGGATGAATAACGTTACCGTGGTGCTGCGCGATCCGACTACGCTGGCGCTGGATGCGATTGAGCATCTGCAACGCTGGTGGGAAGAGAGCGAGGCGCTGGAGCCGGAGTCGCGGGCGATTGACATCCCGGTGGTCTACGGTGGCGAGGCCGGGCCGGATCTGGCGCGGGTCGCCGACCACTGCGGCATGAGCGAAAAGCAGGTCGTGGAGCTGCACGCTTCCATCGAATACCGGGTGTGGTTTATCGGCTTTCAGCCCGGTTTCCCCTATCTCGGCGGCATGCCGGAGGCGCTCACCACGCCACGCCGGGCGGAGCCGCGCATCAGCGTGCCTGCCGGGTCGGTCGGCATTGGCGGCGCGCAAACGGGGATTTACCCGCTGGAGAGCCCCGGCGGCTGGAACCTGATTGGGCGTACCGATCTGACGCTGTTTAACTCGCGCTTAGCGGAGCCGTCGTTGCTGCGGCCTGGCGATACGCTGCGCTTTATCCCGCGCAAGGAGGGCGTATGTTAAAAATTCTTCGCGCGGGGATGTATACCTCGTTGCAGGGCGGCAAACGCATCGGCCTGCGTCAGTCCGGCGTCAGCTACAGCGGCGCGCTCGATGGCCCGGCGCTGGAGATTGCCAATGCGCTGGTCGGCAACGCGCCGGATGCTGCCGCACTTGAGATAACCCTCGGCCAGTGTGAAGTGGAGTTCGCCCGTGATTGCTGGTTTGCTCTCACCGGCGCGGGCTGCGATGCGACACTCGATGGCACTGACGTCTGGACCGGCTGGCGCTTTGCGGCGAAGGCCGGGCAGCGGCTGGTGCTGAATCGCCCGCGCTTTGGCGTGCGCAGTTATCTCGCAGTCGCAGGCGGTTTCGATCTGCCAGAGGTGATGGGGTCGGGCAGTACCGATCTGAAAACCGCTATCGGCGGGCTGGAAGGGCGCTTGCTGCGCGATGGCGACACGCTGCCGCTCGGCACACCTGCGCGGGACTTCAGCGCGCAGCAGGGCGTGAAACAGCTATTGTGGACAAACCGTATCCGCGCCTTGCCGGGGCCGGAGTATCACGAATTTGATGCCGCCTCCCAGGAGGCATTCTGGCGTCTGCCATGGCATATCAATCCGCAGAGCAACCGCATGGGCTACCGCCTGCAGGGCCAGCCGCTGGTGCGCACAACCGAGCGGGATCTGCTCTCCCACGGGCTGCTGCCCGGCGTTATCCAGGTGCCCTCAAATGGTCAGCCGATCGTGTTGATGAATGACTGTCAGACCACCGGCGGTTACCCGCGTATTGCCTGCATTATCGAAGCCGATCTCTACCGTCTGGCGCAAATTCGCCTCGGTCAGCCTGTGCACTTTGTGCAGTGCTCGCTCGACGAAGCGTTGCAGGCACGGCGCGAACAGCGCCTGTTCCTCGATCAACTGGCGTGGCGGCTGCGCGATGCGGATTGATTTAAACGCCGATATCGGCGAAGGCTTTGCCGGGAATGACCGCGAGCTGATGCAGGTGGTGAGCTCGGTGAATATCGCCTGCGGCTTTCACGCCGGTGATGCTGCGACCATGCTCACCTGCATTGATTTGGCGTTGGCGAATAACGTCGCTATCGGCGCGCACCCGTCATTTCTCGATCGCGAGAATTTTGGCCGCAAGAGAATGTCCACTGCGCCGGACGTGGTCTATAGCGAAGTGCTCTATCAGTGTGGTGCGCTGGCGGCGCTGGCGAATTCCCGCGGCGCGAGCCTTTCACATGTAAAACCCCACGGCATGCTCTACAACCAGGCAGCGCAGGACGCGGCGCTTGCCGAGGCCATTGCCCGCGCGGTGCGGGATCTCAATCCCGGTTTAATGCTGGTCGGGCTGGCGGGCAGCGAGCTGATCCGCGCAGGCGAGCGGCTGGGGTTAGCGACGCGTGAAGAGGTGTTCGCCGACCGTGGTTATCAGCGCAACGGCCAGCTTGTGCCGCGCGGTGAGCCGGGCGCGTTAATTGAAGATGAGCAACTGGCGCTGGCGCAAACGCTGGAGATGGTGCAGCGCGGGCGCGTCAAAAGCGTTGAGGGTGACTATGCGCCCGTCAACGCGCAAACGGTCTGCCTGCATGGCGATGGCGCGCATGCGCTGGCTTTTGCCCGCCGTTTACGCGCCGCGTTTATTGCCGAAGGCATTATCGTTTCATCACGCTGATAAGGAGTTTTCATGCCGGAAGGACCGGAGATCCGCCGCGCGGCGGATACGCTGGAAGCCGCGATTAAGGGCAAACCGCTGACCGAGGTCTGGTTTGCCCAGCCGCATCTTACTGATTATGCCGCCGGGCTGGTGGGGCAGCAGATCGATGCCATCGAGACACGCGGCAAAGCGCTGTTAACGCACTTTTCCGGCGGGTTAACGCTTTATAGCCACAATCAGCTTTACGGCGTCTGGCGCGTGGTGAAGGCGGGCGAGATACCAGAAACCAACCGCGTGCTGCGTGTGCGCTTGCAGGCGGCGGATAAAGCGATTTTGCTCTACAGCGCCTCGGAGATTGCGCTGCTGACGCCGGAGCAACTGGCGCAGCATCCGTTTTTGCTGCGCGTAGGGCCGGATGTGCTGGATATGCGCCTGACGGTAGAGGAGGTGAAAGCGCGTCTGCTCTCACCGCGCTTTCGGCGTCGGCAGTTTGCCGGGCTGCTGCTCGACCAGGCGTTTCTCGCGGGACTCGGTAACTATTTGCGCGTCGAAATTCTCTGGCACAGCGGGCTGACCGGGCAGCGCAAAGCGGAGCAGCTTAGCGAGAGCGAGCTGGAGCTGCTGGCAGAGGCGCTGCTGGCGATCCCGCGTCTCTCATATCAGACCCGTGGACGTGTCGATGAGAAGAAGCATCACGGGGCGCTGTTTCGCTTTAAGGTGTTTCATCGGGCCGGGAAGAAGTGTGAGCGTTGTGGCGGAATCATTGAGAAGACGACGCTCTCCTCAAGGCCCTTTTATTGGTGCCCGGGGTGCCAGCGGTAAACGAGTCAGCGATAAACGAGAACGTGCCGGATGGCGGCTGCGCCTTATCCGGCCTACGGGATCGAGCCATTTCAACCATCGGGCAATTGTTCAGGTGCATGCCAGTGCAATCGTAGGCCCGATAAGCGCAGCGCCATCGGGCAATTTGTTCAGGTGCATGCCGGTGCAATCGTAGGCCCGATAAGCGTAGCGCCATCGGGCAATTTGTTCAGGTGCAAGCCTGTGCATCGTAGGCCCGATATGCGCAGCGTCATCGTGTAAGTGAGCGGGGAAGTGTAATCGTAGGCCCGATAAGCAAAGCGCCATCGGGCAATATAACGGGGTGGGGCAGGTGCAGGCCCGGTAAGCGGAGAGCCACCGGGCATTAGCGGGGATTAATCTTTTTTCAGATCTGACGAAAACTCGCGTTTTTCGTAACCGGTATAGAGCTGACGCGGACGGGCAATCTTAATGCCGTCATCGTGCATCTCGTTCCAGTGCGCAATCCAGCCCACGGTACGCGCCATCGCGAAGATCACCGTAAACATGGACGACGGGATCCCCATCGCTTTCAGAATAATGCCAGAGTAGAAATCGACGTTCGGGTAGAGTTTGCGTTCGATGAAGTACGGGTCGTTGAGCGCAATGTGCTCCAGCTCCATCGCCACTTCCAGCAGATCGTCTTTGGTGCCCAGTTCACGCAGCACTTCATGGCAAGTTTCACGCATTACGGTAGCGCGCGGGTCATAGTTCTTATAGACACGGTGACCGAAGCCCATCAGACGGAACGAATCGTTCTTATCTTTGGCGCGACGCAGGAATTCCGGAATGTGTTTAACGGTGCTGATCTCTTCCAGCATCTTCAGTGCGGCTTCGTTCGCGCCGCCGTGCGCCGGTCCCCACAGGGAAGCGATACCAGCCGCGATACAGGCAAACGGGTTCGCGCCCGACGAGCCTGCGGTACGCACGGTAGAGGTGGACGCATTCTGCTCGTGGTCAGCGTGCAGGATCAGAATACGATCCATGGCGCGTTCCAGAACCGGGTTCACTTCGTACGGCTCGCACGGCGTGGAGAACATCATGTGCAGGAAGTTGCCCGCATAGGAGAGGTCGTTACGCGGGTAAACAAACGGCTGACCGATGGAGTACTTGTAGCACATCGCGGCCACGGTCGGCATTTTGGAAAGCAGACGGAACGCAGCGATTTCACGGTGGCGCGGATTGTTAACATCCAGCGAGTCGTGGTAGAACGCCGCCAGTGCGCCGGTCACACCGCACAGCACCGCCATCGGGTGCGAGTCGCGACGGAAACCGTGGAACAGACGGGTAATCTGCTCATGGATCATCGTGTGGCGGGTAACCGTCAGCGTAAACTCTTCAAACTGCTCCTGAGTCGGTTTTTCGCCGTACAGCAGAATGTAGCAGACTTCCAGATAGTTGGACTCAGTCGCCAGTTGATCGATGGGGAAGCCACGGTGCAGCAGAATCCCTTCATCGCCGTCGATAAAGGTGATTTTCGATTCGCATGATGCGGTTGAGGTAAAACCTGGGTCAAAAGTGAAAACCCCTTTTGAACCGAGACTACGGATATCAATAACATCCTGACCGAGCGTGCCTTGTAGCACATCCAGTTCAATAGCATCGTCACCATTGTAGGTGATGGTTGCTTTCTTATCAGCCATTTACGGTCTCCTTAGCGCCTTATTGCTTAAGACCGCCAGCCACCGGGTTTGCCTTCACTTGACCGTCAATGTTAACGAATTGTTATATAGCTCGCTGCTCTGCGAAGAGGAGATACCAGGGTACAGAGCGATAGGCGCGTGCAGATACACATTGAAAATACAGTGAAAAAACAGCAAATCAGCGTCTTAGCAGTCCGAATTTATCAAACCTGTATATCACTAATAACTGTCCTAATTAAATCGGTCAATACCATCACACTGTTACATAACTTATTCTCAGGTGAAAGCAAGACCCCATAACTTTTAAGCATTATAAGTTCTTTCTGGCGTAGTTTGTAACAAGAATGTTTAACTTTTGTCAAATCAGATGATTAAATTTTAAAATAATGTTGTTATCGTGACCTCGGTCACTGTTCTGCATAAAACCCGACAAACTATATGTAGGTTAATTGTAATGATTTTGTGAACGACCTATACTGCCGCCAGGTCTCCGGAATACCCTGCCATCCCGAGCCACCCAGCGTTGTAACCTGTCGTTTAGCATATGGAAGCACATTTTTTGCATGACGAGCAGTTATAGAAAGGACGCTGTCTGACCCGCACGCAGACCGGAGGAAGGAAACTATAAGAATAGCATGTGGGCGTTATTCATGATAAAAAATGTGAAAAAACAAAGACCTGTCAATCTGGATTTAACAACGATCCAGTTTCCTGTTACGGCTATAGCTTCCATTCTCCACCGCGTTTCCGGTGTCATCACGTTTGTGGCGCTCGGCATTCTGTTGTGGTTACTGGGCTTGTCGCTGTCATCTGAAGAGGGCTTCCAGGCCGCTTCTGCCATCATGAGCAGTTTCTTCGTCAAATTCATCTTCTGGGGCATCCTTACCGCGCTGGCGTATCACGCTGTCGGCGGCATTCGCCACATGTTTATGGATTTTGGCTGGCTGGAAGAGAACTTCGCCGCAGGAAAACGTTCCGCTAATATTTCTTTTGTGATCACTGTCGTGCTTTCAATTCTCGCAGGAGTCCTCGTATGGTAAGCAACGCCTCCGCATTAGGACGCAACGGCGTACATGATTTTATTCTCGTCCGTGCTACCGCTATTGTCCTGACGTTATACATCATCTACATGGTCGGCTTTTTCGCGCTGCACAGCGAAGTGACCTGGGGTGTCTGGACGGGCTTCTTCTCCTCCGCCTTCACGAAAGTCTTTACCCTGCTGGCACTCTTTTCCATCCTGATCCACGCGTGGATTGGCATGTGGCAGGTATTGACCGACTACGTTAAACACGTTGCAACGCGCCTGCTGCTGCAGCTGGTGATTGTTGTTGCGCTGCTCGCGTACGTCATTTATGGATTCGTTGTGGTGTGGGGTGTGTAATGAAACTGCCAGTCAGAGAATTTGATGCTGTTGTAATTGGCGCAGGTGGCGCAGGTATGCGCGCGGCGCTGCAAATTTCCCAGAGCGGGCAAACCTGTGCGCTGCTCTCTAAAGTCTTTCCAACCCGTTCCCACACTGTCTCTGCGCAGGGCGGTATCACCGTTGCGCTGGGCAATACCCATGAAGATAACTGGGAATGGCACATGTATGACACGGTAAAAGGCTCCGACTATATCGGTGACCAGGACGCCATTGAATATATGTGTAAAACCGGCCCGGAAGCGATTCTTGAGCTGGAACATATGGGCCTGCCGTTTTCCCGTCTGGAAGATGGCCGTATCTATCAGCGTCCGTTTGGCGGTCAGTCGAAAGATTTCGGCGGCGAGCAGGCGGCACGTACGGCGGCCGCAGCTGACCGTACCGGTCACGCGCTGCTGCACACCCTTTATCAGCAGAACCTGAAAAACCACACCACCATCTTTTCCGAATGGTACGCGCTCGATCTGGTGAAAAACCAGGATGGCGCGGTGGTCGGCTGTACGGCGCTCTGTATCGAAACCGGTGAAGTGGTCTACTTCAAAGCGCGCGCAACCGTGCTGGCAACCGGCGGGGCGGGGCGTATTTACCAGTCCACCACCAACGCACACATTAACACCGGTGACGGTGTTGGTATGGCGCTGCGTGCCGGTGTACCGGTGCAGGATATGGAGATGTGGCAGTTCCACCCGACCGGTATCGCCGGTGCAGGTGTACTGGTCACTGAAGGCTGCCGTGGTGAAGGCGGTTACCTGCTGAACAAACATGGCGAGCGCTTTATGGAGCGTTATGCGCCGAACGCGAAAGATCTGGCGGGCCGCGACGTGGTTGCGCGCTCGATCATGATCGAAATTCGCGAAGGCCGCGGTTGCGATGGCCCGTGGGGCCCGCACGCCAAGCTGAAACTCGATCACCTCGGTAAAGAGGTGCTGGAATCGCGCCTGCCGGGGATCCTTGAGCTGTCGCGCACCTTTGCCCACGTTGATCCGGTCAAAGAGCCGATCCCGGTTATCCCGACCTGCCACTACATGATGGGCGGTATTCCGACCAAAGTAACCGGCCAGGCACTGACCGTTAACGCCCAGGGCGAAGATGTTGTTATTCCGGGTCTGTTCGCGGTCGGCGAAATCGCCTGCGTATCGGTACACGGCGCGAACCGTCTGGGCGGCAACTCGCTCCTTGACCTGGTGGTGTTTGGCCGCGCGGCGGGTCTGCATCTGCAGGAGTCTATCGCCGAGCAGGGCGCGCTGCGTGATGCCACCGATTCTGATATCGACGCTTCCCTTGAGCGCCTTAACCGCTGGAACAACAACCGCGATGGCGAAGATCCGGTCACCATTCGTAAAGCGCTGCAAGAGTGTATGCAGCATAACTTCTCGGTCTTCCGTGAAGGCGATGCGATGGCGAAGGGCCTTGAGCAGCTGAAAGTGATCCGCGAGCGCCTGAAAAACGCCCGTCTGGACGACACCTCCAGCGAGTTCAACACCCAGCGCGTTGAGTGTCTGGAACTGGATAACCTGATGGAAACGGCCTATGCAACGGCGGTTTCTGCCAACTTCCGAACCGAAAGCCGTGGCGCGCATAGCCGCTTCGACTATCCGGATCGTGACGATGAGAACTGGTTGTGTCACTCCCTGTACCTGCCAGAGACGGAATCTATGACGCGTCGCAGCGTCAATATGGAACCGAAACTGCGTCCGGCGTTCCCGCCGAAGATTCGTACTTATTAATGCGGAGACAGGATTGATGAAACTCGAATTCTCGATTTATCGCTATAACCCGGACGTCGATGACGCGCCGCGTATGCAGGATTACACCCTCGAATCGGAAGAGGGTCGCGACATGATGCTGCTTGATGCCTTAATGCAGCTGAAAGAGACCGACTCCACGCTGTCGTTCCGCCGCTCCTGCCGTGAAGGGGTGTGCGGTTCCGATGGTCTGAACATGAACGGCAAAAACGGGCTGGCCTGTATCACCCCGATTTCCGCGCTTGGCAACGGCAAGAAGAAGATTGTGATCCGCCCGCTGCCAGGTCTGCCGGTAATTCGCGATTTGGTGGTGGACATGGGGCAGTTCTATGCCCAATATGAAAAAATTAAGCCTTACCTGTTGAATAATGGGCAAAATCCGCCGGCGCGTGAGCACCTGCAGGGGCCTGAACAGCGTGAGAAACTCGATGGTCTGTATGAGTGTATTCTCTGTGCCTGCTGCTCGACCTCTTGCCCGTCGTTCTGGTGGAACCCGGAGAAATTCATCGGCCCGGCAGGCCTGCTGGCGGCGTACCGCTTCCTGATCGACAGCCGCGATACGGAAACGGACAAACGCCTCGATGGCCTGAGCGATGCTTTCAGCGTATTCCGCTGCCACAGCATCATGAACTGCGTCAGTGTATGTCCGAAAGGGCTCAACCCGACGCGCGCCATTGGCCACATTAAGTCAATGTTGTTGCAACGCAGTGCATAAAAAAGTAAAGCCGGATGGCGCTTGCGCTTATCCGGCCTACAGTATTGAGTAGCCCGGTAAGCGCAAGCACACCGGGCGAGTAAAGCAGCAGAAACCTCTAAAAACCGCCACTGAAACATAATCGAGATGTTTGGCGCGAGACAAGGCAGCAACTGAGCACATCCCGGGGAGTTATGTGACCGGAATGAGTAAAGGCAGCCAACGCCGTCGCAGCCCGAACAACGAAGATTAGGCTGTTTTTAAAGGTTCCTTCGCGGGTCAAAGAACCCGCAGGTGAACCCTGGGACGTGCGCGTACGTGTACGTCGAAGTTATCCACGGCGAAGTAAGCATAACAATGCTTAAGGGATCACGATGCAGAACGGCGCAATGAAAGCCTGGCTGGACTCTTCTTACCTCTCTGGGTCTAACCAGAGCTGGATAGAACAGCTCTATGAAGACTTCTTAACCGATCCTGACTCGGTAGATGCGAACTGGCGATCTATGTTCCAGCAGTTACCAGGTACCGGAGTCAAACCGGATCAGTTCCACTCCAAAACGCGTGATTACTTCCGCCAGCTGGCGAAGGACGCTTCACGTTACTCCCCCTCGATTTCCGACCCCGATACCAACGTTAAGCAGGTCAAAGTCCTGCAGCTCATTAACGCCTACCGCTTCCGTGGTCACCAGCATGCGAATCTCGATCCGCTGGGATTATGGCAGCAGGAGAGGGTCGCCGATCTCGATCCCGCATTCCATGACCTGACCGAAGCCGATTTCCAGAACAGCTTCAATGTCGGGTCATTTGCTATCGGCAAAGACACTATGCCGCTGGGCGAGCTGCTCCATGCGCTGAAAGAGACCTATTGTGGCTCCATCGGCGCGGAGTACATGCACATCACCAGCACCGAAGAGAAACGCTGGATCCAGCAGCGCATCGAGTCGGCCACCGGTAAATCCAGCTTCTCGGCAGAAGAGAAAAAGCGCTTCTTAAGTGAACTGACCGCCGCCGAAGGGCTGGAGCGCTATCTGGGCGCGAAATTCCCGGGTGCGAAACGCTTCTCCCTTGAGGGTGGCGACGCGCTGGTACCGATGCTGAAAGAGATGATCCGCCACGCCGGTAAAAGCGGCACCCGCGAAGTAGTGCTGGGCATGGCGCACCGTGGTCGTCTGAACGTGCTGGTTAACGTGCTGGGCAAAAAGCCGCAGGACCTGTTCGACGAATTTGCCGGTAAACATAAAGAGCATCTCGGCACCGGCGACGTGAAATACCATATGGGCTTCTCGTCCGACGTTGAAACCGAAGGCGGCCTGGTTCACCTGGCGCTGGCGTTTAACCCGTCGCACCTTGAGATCGTAAGCCCGGTAGTTATCGGTTCCGTGCGCGCGCGTCTCGATCGCCTCGACGAACCGAGCAGCAACAAAGTGTTGCCGATCACCATTCACGGTGACGCAGCGGTCGCAGGCCAGGGCGTGGTGCAGGAAACCCTCAACATGTCCAAAGCCCGCGGCTATGAAGTGGGCGGCACCGTGCGTATTGTTATCAACAACCAGGTGGGCTTCACCACGTCGAACCCGCTGGATGCGCGCTCTACGCCGTACTGTACCGATATCGGTAAAATGGTGCAGGCACCGATTTTCCACGTTAACGCGGACGATCCGGAAGCCGTAGCTTTTGTGACCCGCCTGGCGCTCGATTTCCGTAATACCTTCAAACGCGATGTCTTTATCGACCTGGTCTGCTACCGCCGTCACGGCCATAACGAAGCCGATGAGCCGAGCGCAACCCAGCCGCTGATGTACCAGAAGATCAAAAAGCACCCGACGCCGCGTCAGATTTACGCCAGCCGTCTGGAGCAGGAAACCACCATCGCCGCGGAAGACGCCACCGAAATGGCTAACGTCTACCGCGATGCGCTCGACGCCGGTGAGTGCGTGGTCGCTGAATGGCGTCCGATGAATATGCACTCCTTCACCTGGTCGCCGTACCTCAACCACGAGTGGGATGAGAGCTACCCGAACAAGGTGGAGATGAAGCGCCTGCAAGAACTGGCGAAGCGCATCAGCACCGTGCCGGACGCGATTGAGATGCAGTCCCGCGTAGCGAAAATCTACGCTGACCGTCAGCTGATGGCGAACGGCGACAAGCTGTTTGACTGGGGCGGCGCGGAAACTCTGGCTTACGCCACGCTGGTGGATGAGGGCATTCCGGTGCGTCTCTCCGGTGAAGACTCCGGGCGCGGCACCTTCTTCCATCGTCATGCGGTGGTGCACAACCAGACTAACGGTTCGACTTACACCCCGCTGGCACATGTGCATAACAGCCAGGGCGCGTTCCGCGTCTGGGACTCCGTGCTGTCGGAAGAAGCGGTACTGGCGTTTGAGTATGGCTACGCCACCGCTGAGCCGCGCACGCTCACTATCTGGGAAGCGCAGTTCGGCGACTTCGCCAACGGTGCGCAGGTGGTTATCGACCAGTTCATCAGCTCCGGCGAGCAGAAGTGGGGCCGTATGTGTGGCCTGGTGATGCTGCTGCCGCACGGCTATGAAGGGCAGGGCCCGGAGCACTCCTCCGCGCGTCTGGAGCGCTATCTGCAACTCTGCGCCGAGCAGAATATGCAGGTTTGCGTGCCGTCGACCCCGGCGCAGGTTTACCACATGCTGCGTCGTCAGGCGCTGCGCGGTATGCGCCGTCCGCTGATTGTGATGTCACCGAAATCTCTGCTGCGTCATCCGCAGGCGGTCTCAACGCTTGATGAGCTGGCAAACGGCACCTTTATGCCGGCGATTGGCGAAGTGGACGATCTCGATCCGCAGGGCGTGAAACGCGTTATCCTCTGTTCGGGTAAGGTTTATTACGATTTGCTGGAACAGCGTCGTAAGAACGACCAGAAGGATGTCGCGATTGTCCGCATCGAGCAGCTCTATCCGTTCCCGCACCAGGCGGTGCAGGAAGCGCTGAAGCCGTACGCGCATGTGCATGATTTTGTCTGGTGTCAGGAAGAGCCGCTGAACCAGGGCGCATGGTACTGCAGCCAGCATCACTTCCGTGATGTGATTCCGTTTGGGGCAGGTCTGCGTTACGCAGGTCGCCCGGCCTCCGCCTCTCCGGCGGTGGGATACCTCTCCGTTCACCAGAAACAGCAACAAGATCTGGTAAATGACGCGCTGAACGTCAATTAATTAAAGGATAAATAATGAGTAGCGTAGATATTCTTGTTCCCGATCTGCCTGAGTCCGTTGCTGACGCGACCGTTGCAACCTGGCACAAAAAACCAGGCGATAGCGTTAAACGTGATGAAGTGCTGGTAGAAATCGAAACTGACAAAGTGGTACTGGAAGTGCCGGCGTCAGCGGACGGCATCCTTGATGCCGTGCTGGAAGAGGAAGGCACAACCGTTACCTCCCGCCAGATTCTGGGCCGTCTGAAAGAGGGCAACAGCGCAGGCAAAGAGAGCAGTGCTAAATCTGAAGAGAAAGAGTCTACACCGGCGCAGCGTCAGCAGGCCTCGCTGGAAGAGCAGAACAATGATGCCCTGAGCCCGGCGATCCGTCGCCTGCTGGCCGAGCACAACCTGGAAGCCAGCGACATCAAAGGTACCGGTGTTGGTGGTCGTCTGACCCGTGAAGATGTTGAGAAGCATCTGGCGAAAGGCCCGGCGCAGAGCGCTGCACCAGCGGCAGCTCCGGCTGCTGCCAGCACCCCGGCTCCGGCCCCGGCTGGCCGCACCGAAAAACGCGTTCCGATGACCCGCCTGCGCAAACGCGTAGCCGAGCGTCTGCTGGAAGCGAAAAACTCCACCGCCATGCTGACGACCTTCAACGAAGTCAACATGAAGCCGATTATGGATCTGCGTAAGCAGTACGGC
The DNA here is from genome assembly GCF_029850615.1 of Kosakonia sp. HypNH10. Taxonomy (NCBI): domain Bacteria; kingdom Pseudomonadati; phylum Pseudomonadota; class Gammaproteobacteria; order Enterobacterales; family Enterobacteriaceae; genus Kosakonia; species Kosakonia sp. HypNH10. The sequence continues at coordinate 784,830 of NZ_JAOTIU010000001.1, read as the reverse complement.
GACGCGTTCGAGAAGCGTCACGGCATCCGTCTGGGCTTTATGTCCTTCTACGTCAAAGCGGTGGTTGAAGCGCTGAAACGCTACCCGGAAGTGAACGCTTCTATCGATGGCGATGATGTGGTTTACCACAACTATTTCGATGTCAGTATGGCTGTTTCCACGCCGCGTGGCCTGGTGACCCCGGTGCTGCGCGATGTCGACACCCTCGGCATGGCAGATATCGAGAAGAAAATTAAAGAGCTGGCGCTGAAAGGGCGCGACGGCAAGCTGACCGTGGAAGATCTGACCGGCGGTAACTTCACCATTACCAACGGCGGCGTCTTCGGCTCGCTGATGTCCACCCCGATCATCAACCCGCCGCAGAGCGCGATCCTCGGCATGCATGCCATCAAAGATCGCCCGATGGCGGTTGATGGCAAGGTTGAGATCCTGCCGATGATGTACCTGGCGCTCTCTTACGATCACCGTCTGATAGACGGCCGTGAGTCTGTGGGCTATCTGGTCGCCATCAAAGAGCTGCTGGAAGATCCGACCCGTCTGCTGCTGGACGTGTAGTCGGCCAGGGCCCGGCGGATGCCGGGCCTGAAGTCATCACCTGACTGTGGGCGGATCCGGCAAACAGGGCACCCCGACCCGCAGACACCCTGATAATGATTACCTGAAGGATGGATAGAACAGATGAACTTACATGAGTATCAGGCGAAACAGCTTTTTGCCCGGTCAGGTCTGCCGACTCCGGTTGGATACGCCTGTACTACCCCGCGTGAAGCCGAAGAAGCGGCATCGAAAATTGGCGCAGGCCCGTGGGTCGTAAAATGCCAGGTTCACGCAGGCGGCCGCGGTAAAGCGGGCGGCGTAAAAGTGGTGAACAGCAAAGAAGAGATCCGCGCATTCGCGGAGCACTGGCTGGGTAAACGCCTGGTAACCTACCAAACAGACGCTAACGGCCAGCCGGTTAACCAGATTCTGGTTGAAGCGGCGACCGATATCGACAAAGAGCTCTACCTGGGCGCAGTGGTTGACCGTAGCTCGCGTCGCGTGGTGTTCATGGCCTCCACCGAAGGCGGTGTTGAGATTGAGAAAGTGGCGGAAGAGACCCCGCACCTGATCCACAAAACCACTATCGATCCGCTGACCGGCCCGATGCCGTATCAGGGTCGTGACCTGGCGTTCAAACTGGGTCTGGAAGGTAAGCAGGTTCAGCAGTTCACCAAAATCTTTATGGGTCTGGCGACCATTTTCCTTGAGCGCGACCTGGCGCTGATCGAAATCAACCCGCTGGTGATCACTAAGCAGGGCGACCTGATCTGCCTCGACGGCAAACTGGGCGCTGACGGCAACGCACTCTTCCGCCAGCCGGATCTGCGCGAAATGCGCGACCAGTCTCAGGAAGACCCGCGCGAAGCACAGGCTGCGCAGTGGGAGCTGAACTACGTTGCTCTCGACGGCAACATCGGCTGCATGGTTAACGGCGCAGGCCTGGCGATGGGCACCATGGACATCGTTAAACTGCACGGCGGCGAACCGGCTAACTTCCTTGACGTTGGCGGCGGCGCGACCAAAGAGCGCGTAACCGAAGCTTTCAAAATCATTCTCTCCGATGAGAACGTGAAAGCCGTTCTGGTTAACATCTTCGGCGGCATCGTGCGCTGCGACCTGATCGCAGACGGCATCATCGGTGCAGTAGAAGAAGTGGGCGTGAACGTGCCGGTAGTGGTACGCCTGGAAGGTAACAACGCTGAACTGGGTGCCAAGCGCCTGGCTGACAGCGGCCTGAATATTATCGCAGCGAAAAGTCTGACGGATGCAGCACAGCAGGTTGTTGCCGCAGTGGAGGGGAAATAATGTCTGTTTTGATCGATAAGAACACCAAAGTTATCTGCCAGGGCTTCACCGGAAGCCAGGGTACATTCCACTCCGAACAGGCGATTGCCTACGGTACGCAGATGGTTGGCGGCGTAACGCCAGGCAAAGGCGGCACCACGCACCTCGGCCTGCCGGTCTTCAATACCGTGCGTGAAGCGGTAGAAGCGACCGGCGCGACCGCAACGGTTATCTACGTTCCGGCTCCGTTCTGCAAAGACTCTATCCTCGAAGCGATCGACGCAGGCATTAAGCTGATTATCACCATCACTGAAGGTATCCCGACGCTGGATATGCTGACGGTGAAAGTGAAGCTGGATGAAGCCGGCGTGCGCATGATCGGGCCGAACTGCCCAGGCGTGATCACCCCAGGCGAGTGCAAAATCGGCATTATGCCGGGCCACATCCATCAGCCGGGTAAAGTCGGCATCGTTTCCCGCTCCGGCACCCTGACCTATGAAGCGGTTAAACAGACCACAGATTACGGTTTCGGTCAGTCCACCTGTGTGGGCATCGGCGGCGACCCGATCCCGGGCTCTAACTTTATCGACATCCTGAAACTGTTCCAGGAAGATCCGCAGACCGAAGCGATCGTCATGATCGGTGAGATCGGTGGTAGCGCGGAAGAAGAAGCCGCAGCTTACATCAAAGAGCACGTCACCAAACCGGTTGTTGGCTATATTGCCGGTGTTACCGCGCCGAAAGGCAAGCGTATGGGCCACGCAGGCGCCATCATCGCAGGCGGTAAAGGTACGGCGGACGAGAAGTTCGCCGCACTGGAAGCTGCTGGCGTGAAAACCGTGCGCAGCCTGGCCGATATCGGCGACGCTCTGAAAACCGTAATTAAATAAAAAAACCATCGCTCCCCCTTGCAGGGGAGCAGCGCAATTCGACATGGTTGGCCGCTCCTGGAGCGGCCTTTTTTATTGCCCGTGTCTATACGTAGTAAAAAAGCGCGGCAGGCAGGGGAGGGCGTATGCGGCATTATCCCTCGACCTGAAAGCAAATTATAAAAGTTATGAATAATAGCGCTCAGCCTCGCCTTTTAATGATGGTTATTTTTAATGATAACGAAGCGGTGTTAATTATATTAATTGGATAAGTGAAATATTTGTAAAATCAATATGGGAGTAGTTGGGAAGTTTCACTTTGGACTCGCGTACTTTTCCTGTTTTAACTTACCGCGTAAAGTAACCTGCCTTTCTTCGCTTTATCCGTCAATTGATAACCATAAATTGCGTTACAGTAAACATATTATTAACACTGTTTTTACCCGCCGGACACCTTAAATACAAAATTAACACCGTCAATAATAAATGATTTAAATCAATATTTAAAAGCTTGGAAAAGCGGTCAAAACTAGTTAAATTGTCGCCGATCAAATTGACCGCGAAGTGCAAAGTTGGGGATTAATTGATCGCCGTCGTAAAACGTAAAACATAATCAATAAATGCTTTTTATTGTTAGGGTTTTGCGGAGTAATATATTCGCGAGATCAATTCGAATTTTTTATTAACCTGGTTGTAACTTTTTTTATTCATTGTCCCGACATTTGGGAGAGTGAATAAAACAGTGCAGCAAATTTGTATTGGGGCATGCGTGTGAACCTTCGCTAACGGGGGTTTACTCTCGGAGTCTTCATGCGATGAGCAAGGAGTCATGATGTTAGATATAGTCGAACTGTCACGCTTACAGTTTGCCTTGACCGCGATGTACCACTTTCTATTTGTGCCGCTGACGCTTGGTATGGCGTTCCTGCTGGCAATTATGGAAACGGTCTACGTCCTCTCCGGCAAACAGATCTACAAAGATATGACCAAGTTCTGGGGCAAGTTGTTTGGGATCAACTTCGCGCTGGGCGTGGCGACCGGTCTGACCATGGAGTTCCAGTTCGGGACTAACTGGTCTTACTATTCTCACTACGTTGGGGATATTTTCGGTGCGCCGCTGGCCATTGAAGGTCTGATGGCCTTCTTCCTCGAATCCACATTCGTGGGTCTGTTCTTCTTCGGTTGGGATCGTCTGGGCAAAGTTCAGCACATGGCGGTAACCTGGCTCGTTGCTCTGGGCTCCAACTTGTCCGCACTCTGGATCCTCGTCGCCAACGGCTGGATGCAGAACCCTATCGCCTCTGATTTCAACTTCGAAACCATGCGTATGGAGATGGTGAGCTTCTCTGAACTGGTGCTTAACCCGGTTGCGCAGGTGAAATTTGTGCACACCGTGGCTTCCGGCTACACCTGCGGCGCTATCTTTATTCTCGGTATCAGCTCCTACTACCTGCTGCGCGGTCGCGACGTTGCCTTTGCGAAACGCTCCTTTGCTATCGCAGCCAGCTTCGGTATGGCGGCAATCCTCTCTGTTATCGTGCTGGGTGATGAGTCCGGTTACGAAATGGGTGACGTGCAGAAAACCAAACTGGCGGCCATCGAAGCGGAATGGGAAACCCAACCGGCTCCGGCAGCGTTTACCCTGTTTGGTATTCCGGATCAGGATAAACAAGAGAACAAATTCGCTATCCAGATCCCGTTTGCGCTCGGCATTATCGCTACCCGCTCTGTCGACACGCCGGTTATTGGCCTGAAAGACCTGATGGTGCAGCACGAAGAGCGTATCCGTAACGGCATGAAAGCGTACCAGCTGCTTGAACAGCTGCGCTCCGGCTCTGCGGATCCGGCGGTACGTGAGCAGTTCAATAATGTGAAGAAAGATCTTGGTTACGGCCTGCTGCTGAAACGCTATACCCCGAACGTCACCGACGCAACGGAAGCGCAGATCCAGAAAGCGACCCAGGACTCTATTCCACGCGTTGCGCCGCTCTACTTCGCCTTCCGCCTGATGGTTGCCAGTGGCGTGCTGATGCTGCTGATTATCGGTATCTCCTTCTGGACGGTGATCCGTAACCGTATCGGTGAGAAGAAATGGCTGCTGCGCGCCGCGCTGTATGGCATTCCGCTGCCGTGGATTGCGATCGAAGCAGGCTGGTTTGTGGCGGAATACGGTCGTCAACCGTGGGCGATTGGTGAAGTGCTGCCGACTGCCGTTGCCAACTCCTCATTGACCGTCGGCGATCTGCTGTTCTCAATGATTCTGATTTGCGGCCTTTATACGCTGTTTATGGTGGCCGAAGTGTTCCTGATGTTCAAATTTGCTCGCCTTGGGCCGAGCAGCCTGAAAACAGGTCGCTATCACTACGAGCAGTCCACCGTGACTACTCAGCCGGCACGCTAAGACAGGAGTCGTGAAATGATCGATTATGAAGTATTACGTTTTATCTGGTGGCTGCTGGTGGGCATTCTGCTGATCGGTTTCGCCGTCACCGATGGCTTCGACATGGGCGTCGGCATGCTGACCCGCGTGTTGGGGCGTAGCGACACCGAGCGCCGCGTGATGATTAACTCCATCGCGCCACACTGGGACGGCAACCAGGTATGGCTTATCACTGCTGGTGGCGCGCTGTTCGCCGCCTGGCCGATGGTCTACGCGGCAGCCTTCTCCGGCTTCTATGTAGCGATGATCCTCGTGCTGGCCTCACTCTTCTTCCGTCCGGTTGGCTTTGATTACCGTTCGAAAATTGAAGACGTGCGCTGGCGCGGCATGTGGGACTGGGGCATCTTCATCGGTAGCTTCGTGCCGCCGCTGGTGATTGGCGTAGCGTTCGGTAACCTGTTGCAGGGCGTACCGTTCCACCTGGATGGCGACATGCGCCTCTTCTATACCGGTAACTTCTTCCAGCTGCTGAACCCGTTTGGTCTGCTGGCCGGTGTAGTGAGTGTGGCGATGATCCTGACCCAGGGCGCGACCTACCTGCAAATGCGTACCGTTGGCGAACTGCACCTGCGCGCACGCGCCACGGTACAGATTGCAGCCCTGGTGACGCTGGTCTGCTTCGCGCTGGCCGGTGTCTGGGTGGTGTACGGCATTGACGGGTATGTAATCACCTCTGCGATGAATCACCATGCGGCCTCAAATCCGCTGACTAAAGAAGTTGCGGTACAGGCGGGTGCCTGGCTGACCAACTTCAACAATACTCCGGTATTGTGGGCGATTCCGGCGCTGGGCGTAGCGCTGCCGCTGCTGACTATCCTGACTGCGCGTCTGGATAAATCAGCCTTCGCCTTTGTCTTCTCGTCCCTGACGCTGGCGTGCATCATTCTGACCGCAGGCATCGCGATGTTCCCGTTTGTCATGCCTTCCAGCACCATGCTGAACGCCAGCCTGACAATGTGGGATGCGACCTCGACGCAGCGCACGCTGAACCTGATGACCTGGGTTGCTGCGGTATTCGTACCGATCATTCTGCTCTACACCACCTGGTGTTACTGGAAAATGTTCGGTCGTATTACCAAAGAGCAGATCGAAAGCAACACCCACTCTATGTACTAAGTAAGGAGCTAAATATGTGGTATTTCGCCTGGATTTTAGGAACGCTTCTTGCCTGTGCTTTTGGTGTGATCACCGCGCTGGCGCTGGAACATGTTGAAGCAACCAAAGCCGGTCAAGAAGAACATTGATGGATAAGGTTATCGCAAAGCTCTATGCGGTAATGGACAAGGGCCCGTTACGGGCCCTTTCCTTAATAATGGCGCTGCTGCTGGCAGGGTGCATTTTCTGGGACCCGTCGCGCTTTGCGGCGAAAACCAGCGAGCTTGAGATCTGGCATGGTCTGCTATTGATGTGGGCCGTTTGCGCCGGTGTGATCCACGGCGTCGGTTTTCGTCCTCGCGCGCTGCACTGGCAAGGGCTGTTTTGCCCGCTGATTGCCGATGTTGTGCTGCTTGCAGGTCTGCTTTTCTTCTTCTTTTGAATAAGAAATATCCGCTATCCCGATGGGCTTGCAAAAGCCCATAAATTTTTACTCTCCGTTTACCACAACCCATTCCAAAGCACCTTGCCCGCGCGTATAGTAGCGAAGTTTAAAAGCTCTAACCTTTTGCATTACCGGGATGTAAAGTGAATACAACGCTGTTTCGATGGCCGGTTCGTGTCTATTACGAAGATACTGATGCCGGTGGTGTGGTTTACCACGCCAGCTACGTTGCTTTTTATGAAAGAGCCCGCACCGAGATGCTGCGCCACCATCACTTTAGCCAACAGGCTCTGCTGGCAGAGCAGGTCGCGTTCGTGGTGCGCAAAATTACGCTGGAGTATTTTGCACCCGCCCGACTCGACGACATGCTCGACGTCCAAACGGAAATTACATCAATGCGTGGAACGTCAATGGTGTTCTCGCAGCGGATCGTCAACGCAGAGAACAAAGTGCTGAACGAAGCTGAAGTGCTGGTTGTCTGTGTTGATCCACTCTTAATGAAGCCTCGTGCGCTTCCCAAGTCTATTGTCGCGGAGTTTAAGCAGTGACTGACATGAACATCCTTGATTTGTTCCTGAAGGCGAGCCTTCTGGTCAAACTTATCATGTTGATTTTGATTGGTTTTTCAATCGCATCCTGGGCAATCATTATCCAGAGAACCCGCATCCTCAACGCCGCAGGGCGTGAAGCGGAAGCGTTCGAAGATAAGTTCTGGTCCGGCATTGAACTCTCTCGTCTCTATCAGGAAAGCCAGGGCCGTCGCGATAATCTGAGCGGCTCTGAACAGATTTTCTATAGCGGTTTTAAAGAGTTTGCCCGTCTGCATCGCGCCAACAGCCACGCGCCGGAAGCGATTGTTGAAGGTGCCTCCAGGGCGATGCGTATCTCGATGAATCGCGAACTGGAAAGCCTCGAAAACCACATTCCTTTCCTCGGTACCGTCGGTTCCATCAGCCCTTATATCGGTCTGTTTGGTACCGTCTGGGGGATCATGCACGCCTTTATCGCGCTGGGCGCGGTAAAACAGGCGACGCTGCAAATGGTTGCACCGGGTATCGCCGAAGCGCTGATTGCGACCGCTATCGGCCTGTTCGCGGCAATTCCGGCGGTGATGGCCTACAACCGTCTGAACCAGCGCGTCAATAAACTGGAACAGAATTACGACAACTTTATGGAAGAGTTCACGGCTATTCTGCATCGCCAGGCGTTTGCCAGCAGCGACAGCAATAAGGAGTAAGCCATGGCCAGATCCCGTGGGCGGAGCAAGCGTGCCCTGAAGTCCGAAATCAATATTGTGCCGCTGCTCGACGTGCTGCTGGTGCTGCTGCTGATCTTTATGGCAACGGCGCCCATCATCACCCAAAGCGTCGAGGTCGATCTGCCGGATGCGACGGATTCTCAGACCGTCAGCACCAATGACGATCCTCCGGTCATTATTGAAGTTTCCGGTGTCGGGCAATACAGCGTGGTGGTAGAGAAAGATCGTATGGATCAGCTGCCGCCGGAGCAGGTTATTGCGGAGGCGCAGCGTCGCCTGCAATCCAATCCGAAAACCGTGTTCTTAATCGGCGGGGCGAAGGACGTGCCGTACGACGAAATCATTAAAGCGCTGAACCTGTTACATAGCGCGGGTGTGAAATCGGTTGGCTTGATGACGCAGCCTATCTGATCACCGGCTTAACAGGCGGACAGTTTTTGGGAACCGAGAGTGTCAAAGGCAACCGTACAAAACGACAAGCTTAAGCGAGCGATACTCATTTCAGCCGTGCTGCACGTAATTCTGGTGGCGCTGCTGATCTGGAGTTCGTTCGATGAGCATATTGAAGCGTCGGCGGGCGGCGGTGGCGGCTCGTCGATCGACGCCGTAATGGTCGATCCTGGCGCGGTAGTGGAGAACTACAACCGCCAACAGCACCAGCAATCGAGCGCCAAACGCGCGGAAGAGCAGCGTGAAAAACAGGCGCAGCAGCAGGCGGAGGAGATGCGTGAAAAGCAGGCCGCCGAGCAGGAACGTCTGAAGCAGGTAGAGAAAGAGCGTCTGCAAGCGCAGGAAGCGGCGCGCGAACAGGCTGAACAGCAGAAACAAGCGGAAGAAGCGGCTAAGCAGGCGCAACAGCAGCAGAAACAGGCTGAAGAAGCGGCAGCGAAAGCAGCCGCTGACGCGAAAGCCAAAGCGGATGCGCAGGCGAAAGCAGCGGAAGAGGCGGCGAAGAAAGCCGCAGCGGACGCACAGAAGAAAGCGCAGGCGGATGCAGCCAAAGCCGCCGCCGATGCACAGAAGAAAGCCGAAGCGGAGGCCGCGAAAGCCGCCGCTGACGCACAGAAGAAAGCCGAAGCAGAAGCCGCGAAAGCAGCCGCTGATGCGAAGAAGAAAGCGCAGGCGGAAGCGGCTAAACAGGCTGCTGCTGAAAAAGCCGCAGCCGAGAAGGCCGCCGCCGCTGAAAAAGCTGCCGCAGAGAAGGCCGCTGCCGCAGAGAAAGCCGCAGCGGAGAAGAAAGCCGCTGCAGCGGAAAAAGCAGCAGCCGAGAAGAAAGCGGCTGCGGAAAAAGCCGCCGCTGAGAAGAAAGCTGCCGCCGAGAAGGCCGCCGCCGATAAGAAAGCGGCTGCCAAAAAAGCCGCAGCAGAGAAAGCCGCCGCCGCTGAAGGCGTTGACGATCTGTTTGGCGATCTCAGCTCCGGTAAGAATGCACCGAAAACGGGCGGCGGAGCGAAAGGCAACAATGCAGCGCCGGCGGGTTCGGGTAACACTAAGAACAACGGTGCATCCGGAGCCGATATCAGTAACTACGCAGGGCAGATTAAAACGGCGATTGAGAGCCGCTTCTATGATGCATCCTCCTACACCGGGAAGACCTGTACGTTACGTATCAAACTGGCTCCTGATGGGACGCTGTTAGATATTCAGTCTGAAGGGGGCGATCCGGCGCTCTGTCAGGCCGCGCTGGCCGCGGCACGACAGGCGAAAATGCCGAAGCCACCAAGTCAGGCTGTGTATGAAGTGTTCAAAAATGCGCCGCTGGACTTCAAACCTTGAGGTACACTTTCCTCGCGATCCCGTGAGGAAAGTATGCGAAGGCGGTTCCAACGCGGGTAGTTTTGTCTTATTGGTTTGTTAAAATTCTGCTAAATTATCGCGGGTTTTTTGCCCGGATAAGGGAGATATGATGAAGCAGGCATTACGTGTTGCATTTGGTTTTTTGATGCTGTGGGCAGCGGTGCTGCATGCAGAAGTACGTATCGAGATCACCCAGGGGGTAGACTCGGCACGCCCGATTGGCGTTGTGCCGTTCCAGTGGGCAGGCCCAGGCGCTGCGCCTGAGGACGCTGGCGGTATCGTTGCGGCGGATCTGCGCAACAGCGGTAAATTCAACCCGCTGGACCGCTCCCGTTTACCGCAGCAGCCGGGCACCGCGCAGGAAGTGCAGCCCGCTGCATGGTCCGCGCTCGGTATTGATGCGGTCATCGTAGGTCAGGTGACACCGAATCCTGATGGCAGCTACAACGTCGCTTACCAGCTGGTCGACACCGGCGGCGCGCCGGGTACCGTGCTGGCGCAAAACTCCTTCAAAGTGAACAAGCAGTGGCTGCGTTATGCTGCCCATGCCGCCAGTGACGAAGTATTCGAAAAGCTGACCGGTATTAAAGGCGCGTTCCGTACCCGTATCGCTTATGTCGTTCAGACCGCGAACACTCAGTTCCCGTACGAACTGCGCGTCTCTGATTACGACGGCTACAACCAGTTCCTCGTCCACAAATCGCCGCAGCCGCTGATGTCCCCGGCCTGGTCCCCGGACGGTTCAAAAGTCGCGTATGTGACCTTTGAGAGCGGTCGTTCTGCGCTGGTTATCCAGACTCTGGCTAACGCCAGCATTCGTCAGGTAGCTTCGTTCCCGCGCCACAACGGCGCACCGGCCTTCTCGCCGGATGGCACCAAGCTGGCGTTTGCCCTGTCAAAAACCGGCAGCCTGAACATCTATGTGATGGACATCGGTTCCGGCCAGATCCGTCAGGTTACCGACGGTCGCAGCAACAACACCGAACCAACCTGGTTCCCGGACAGCCAGAACCTGGCCTTTACCTCTGACCAGGCCGGTCGTCCGCAGGTTTACAAAATCAATATCAATGGCGGCGCAGCGCAGCGTATCTCCTGGCAGGGTTCTCAGAACCAGGATGCGGATGTCAGCAGCGACGGTAAATTTATGGTGATGGTTAGCTCTGACGGTGGTCAGCAGCACATTGCTAAACAAGATCTGGAAGCGGGTGGCGTGCAAGTTTTGTCGTCAACGTTCCTGGATGAAACGCCAAGTCTGGCACCTAACGGCACTATGGTCATCTACAGCTCTTCTCAGGGGATGGGCTCCGTGCTGAACCTGGTTTCTACAGATGGGCGTTTCAAAGCGCGTATTCCGGCGACTGATGGACAGGTTAAATTCCCTGCCTGGTCTCCGTATCTGTGATAATAAATAAATATTAAAGGAATCAAAGAAATGCAACTGAACAAAGTGCTGAAAGGCCTGATGCTGGCTCTGCCTGTTATGGCAATCGCTGCATGTTCTTCTCACAAGAACAACACCAGCGACCAGAGCGGCGAAGGCATGATGGGTGCCGGCACTGGCATGAACGGTAGCGGTAACATGTCCTCTGAAGAGCAGGCGCGTCTGCAGATGCAGCAGCTGCAGCAGAACAACATCGTTTACTTCGATCTGGACAAGTACGACATCCGTTCTGACTTTGCAGCGATGCTGGATGCTCACGCTAACTTCCTGCGTAGCAACCCGTCCTACAAAGTGACCGTAGAAGGTCATGCTGACGAACGCGGTACCCCGGAGTACAACATCTCCCTGGGCGAACGTCGTGCTAACGCCGTTAAAATGTACCTGCAGGGTAAAGGCGTTTCCGCTGACCAGATCTCCATCGTTTCTTACGGTAAAGAAAAACCTGCAGTACTGGGTCACGACGAAGCGGCTTACGCTAAAAACCGTCGCGCCGTACTGGTTTACTAAGAGAATTGCATGAGCAGTAACTTCAGACATCATCTGTTGAGTCTGTCGTTACTGGTTGGCATAGCGGCCCCCTGGGCCGCTAATGCTCAGGCGCCAATCAGTAGTGTCGGCTCAGGCTCGGTCGAAGACCGCGTCACTCAACTTGAGCGTATTTCCAATGCTCACAGCCAGCTTTTAACCCAACTTCAGCAGCAGCTCTCTGATAATCAGGCCGATATTGACTCCCTGCGTGGACAGATCCAGGAAAGCCAGTATCAGCTCAATCAGGTCGTTGAACGCCAGCAGCAAATTCTGCAGCAGATCGGCAATCTGAGCAGCGGTGCAGCAGCAGGGCAGACGCAGCAGGCTTCCGGCGATCAGAGCGGTGCGGCAGCGCAGGCTCCGGCAGCGGATGCAGGCGCAAACAACGGTGCGGCGGCTTCAGGCGCACCGGTACAAAGCGGCGATGCCAATACCGATTACAACGCGGCTATCGCCCTGGTGCAGGATAAATCCCGCCAGGATGATGCGCTGGCTGCGTTTCAGAACTTCGTCAAAAAGTACCCGGATTCAACTTATGTACCGAACGCCAACTACTGGCTCGGTCAGTTGAATTACAACAAGGGTAAGAAAGACGACGCGGCTTACTACTTTGCCTCGGTAGTGAAGAATTTCCCGAAGTCACCGAAAGCGCCAGACGCGATGTTTAAAGTCGGCGTGATTATGCAAGACAAGGGCGATACTGCAAAAGCCAAAGCGGTTTACCAGCAGGTGGTCAGCAAATACCCTGGTACCGATGGTGCGAAACAGGCGCAAAAACGCCTTGCTTCGATGTAATGCATAGCGCATGACCAGAAAACGCGGTTTTTCTGGTCTTGTCGCATGAATCATAAGCAGTTAAACAGTGCGCGTCGAAATTGTTGTTGCGCTGAGTTCTTAAATCAGTAATATATGCCGCCGTTGCCACGGGATATCTCTTAACCCGGAAGCAGCACAAAAGTGGGTCGTTAGCTCAGTTGGTAGAGCAGTTGACTTTTAATCAATTGGTCGCAGGTTCGAATCCTGCACGACCCACCACTTAACCTCGCGGTGGAGAGGTTAAACGTTACGAAAGTAACGAACCACCTAAAAGCAGTATCCAGCGCAGTATCGGGTGATTAGCTCAGCTGGGAGAGCACCTCCCTTACAAGGAGGGGGTCGGCGGTTCGATCCCGTCATCACCCACCACCGGGTCGTTAGCTCAGTTGGTAGAGCAGTTGACTTTTAATCAATTGGTCGCAGGTTCGAATCCTGCACGACCCACCAATTTTGATAATTGGTGAAGGTGTCAAACGTGAAGGATAGCGTTGCGTCAGCAACCGCCCGCCGGTAAAAGCCGACTCATCCTGAACAATTGCCACGCATTACGTGGTTCCAAAGATTTATCTTCGAAGTCGCTACCCTGTATGGGTCGTTAGCTCAGTTGGTAGAGCAGTTGACTTTTAATCAATTGGTCGCAGGTTCGAATCCTGCACGACCCACCAATTTTGATAATTGGTGAAGGTGTCAGACGTGAAGGATAAGGTTGCGTCAGCAACGGCCCAGTAGGGCGAGGCAAAAGCCGAGTCATCCTGCACGACCCACCACTTCGAAGAATCCCTGCAAAGGGTCGTTAGCTCAGTTGGTAGAGCAGTTGACTTTTAATCAATTGGTCGCAGGTTCGAATCCTGCACGACCCACCAATGTAAAAAAGCGCCCTAAAGGCGCTTTTTTGCTATCTGCCGGTTTCAAAGATTCGAACCTGCGGCAGGTTCGGGTCGAACGTAGTGAGACAACGGAGCCGCTTGCGGCGACGGCCCGAAGGGCGAGCGAAGCGAGTCATCCTGCACGACCCACCAATGTAAAAAAGCGCCCTAAAGGCGCTTTTTTGCTATCTGCCGGTTTCAAAGATTCGACAAAATTGTCGGGAACAATTTTGAACAACGCGAAGCGTTGGCCCGTAGGGTGAGTCTCAGGATGAGACGAATATACCTGCGGCAGGTTCGGGTCGAACGTAGTGAGACAACGGAGCCGCTTGCGGCGACGGCCCGAAGGGCGAGCGAAGCGAGTCATCCTGCACGACCCACCAATGTAAAAATGGCGCTTGCGGCGCTTTTTTGCTATCTGCGATTTGAAAATTCCGTGCGCTCTTCTTGTCGGATGGCGGCTACGCCTTATCCGGCCTACAATACCTCTCCGCACCCGGTTTTCGTAGGCCTGCTAAGCGCAGCGCCAGCAGGCAATCTGTTTTGAACCGGAACGCACAGCCGGATGGCGGCTACGCCTTATCCGGCCTACAACACCTCTCCGCACCCGGTTTTCGTAGGCCTGCTAAGCGTAGCGCCAGCAGGCATTCTGTTTTAGCCCTGAACGCACTGCCGGATGGCGGCATGAATGCCTTATCCGGCCTACGCACCCGCAGCGCCAGCAGGCAATAATCCACACCAACTACTTCCCACCGCGAATAAATTCACCGCGACAATATCTCTGCGATCGGGTATCTTGTTTAGTATATAAAACATCGGCCGCTCAGGAATCCATATCAGGCCGCTGTTAGGGTTATCATGTTAAGCATGCAAAACGAGTGAGCATCATGAGCGTAATGTTTGATCCTGAAACCGCAATCTATCCCTTTCCTGCCAAACCCGCGCCGTTAAATCCGGCGGAAAAAGCGTTTTACCGCGATAAAATCAAACGCTTGCTGAAAGAGCGTAATGCGGTGATGGTCGCCCATTACTACACCGACCCGGAAATCCAGCAACTGGCGGAAGAGACCGGCGGCTGCATCTCCGATTCGCTGGAGATGGCGCGCTTTGGCGCGCGTCATTCCGCCTCAACGCTGCTGGTCGCGGGCGTGCGTTTTATGGGGGAAACGGCGAAAATCCTCAGCCCGGAAAAAACGATCCTGATGCCGACGCTTGACGCTGAATGCTCGCTCGATCTGGGCTGCCCCATTGAGCCGTTTAACGCTTTCTGCGATGCGTACCCGGATCGCACAGTAGTGGTCTACGCCAACACCTCGGCGGCGGTAAAAGCCCGTGCCGATTGGGTGGTCACCTCAAGCATTGCGGTAGAGTTGATTGAGCACCTTGATAGCCTTGGCGAAAAAATTATCTGGGCACCGGATCGTCATCTCGGCAATTACGTCCAGAAGCAGACGGGCGCGGACGTACTTTGCTGGCAGGGGGCGTGCATCGTCCATGATGAGTTCAAAACCCAGGCGCTGCGGCGCATGAAGGCGCTCTACCCGGACGCCGCAATATTGGTGCATCCTGAATCGCCACAGGCGGTGGTAGAGTTAGCTGATGCGGTCGGTTCGACCAGCCAGTTGATCCAGGCCGCAAAAACGTTGCCCCACTCGCAGCTGATTGTCGCCACCGACCGCGGGATCTTCTATAAAATGCAGCAGGCCGTGCCGCATAAAGCGCTGATCGAGGCGCCAACGGCTGGCGAAGGGGCGACGTGCCGCAGCTGCGCTCACTGCCCGTGGATGGCAATGAACGGTCTGAAAGCCATTGCCGACGGGCTGGAGCAGGGCGGAACGGCGCATGAGATAGAGGTGGAGGCCAGCCTGCGTGAACGCGCGCTGCTGCCGCTTAACCGCATGCTCGATTTTGCGGCTACACTTCGACCTTAACGTTTTCATAGACATCAATGCGTAACACTACGCTCTGGGGAAAGAATGGACTTTTTTAGTACGCAAAACATCCTCGTGCACATTCCGATCGGTGCCGGGGGATATGACCTTTCATGGATTGAAGCCGCAGGCACGCTGGCGGGTTTACTCTGTATCTGGCTCGCCAGCCTTGAGAAAATCAGCAACTACGCTTTTGGTCTGATTAACGTTACGCTCTTCGCCATTATCTTCTTTCAGATCCAGCTCTACGCCAGCCTGCTGCTGCAGCTATTCTTCTTCGCCGCCAATATCTATGGCTGGTATGCCTGGTCGCGCCAGACCTCGCAAAATGAGGCCGAGCTACAAATCCGCTGGTTGCCGCGCAGCAAAGCCCTCGGCTGGCTTGCCGCCTGCGTGGTGGCGATTGGCCTGATGACACTGTTTATCAACCCGGTCTTCGCCTTTCTGACGCGTATCGCCGTCAATATCATGCAGGCGGTCGGGCTGAACGTGGCGATGCCAACGCTGCAACCTGATGCTTTCCCGTTCTGGGACTCCTGCATGATGGTGCTCTCTATCGTGGCGATGATCCTGATGACGCGTAAATATGTCGAAAACTGGCTGCTGTGGGTAATTATCAACGTGATAAGCGTGGTGATTTTTGCACGTCAGGGTGTGTGGGCGATGTCGCTGGAGTATATGATCCTCACCTTTATTGCCCTCAACGGCAGCCGGATGTGGATTAACAGCGCGCGCGAGCGTGGCTCTCGCGCGCTTTCACATTAATGATGATGTCCGTGGTGGGGATCGGCCGTAACGTCGCCCAGACGGCAGTCTGAGCCGCTACAGGGCTGATACTCCATCTGCACCGTTGCATGAGCAATCTCATAATGGTGCGCCAGGAAGTGGTGGATCTCGCCGAGCAACTTATCGTGATCGCGCGGCGGGATCACCTGCACATGCAGGGTCATCAGCGGTTTTTCACCCACCTGCCAGACGTGCACATGGTGCACATCGCGAATTTCCGGAATCGCGCGGCGCAAATGGCGCTGCAACGCACCGATATCCAGCGAAGCGGGAACCCCCTCCAGCAGTTCATTGACGCTCTCCTTCATCAAGCGCCACGCGCTCTTCAGCACCAGCGCAGAAACCAGCACCGACAGAATCGGGTCGATGGGCGTCCAGTTGGTCACCATGATCACCACTGCCGCGACAATCGCGCCGACGGAGCCAAGCAGATCTCCCAGCACATGCAGCGCGGCGGCACGCACGTTCAGGTTCTTCTCTTCACTACCGCGATGCAGCAGCCAGAAGGAGAGCAGATTTGCCACAAGGCCGGCGATCGCAATCGCCATCATTGTCATTCCGGCAACCGGCTGTGGGTGGCTAAAACGCAGAATCGCTTCCCAGACAATCCATATCGTTATCAGCACCAGCGCCAGGGCGTTGATAAAGGCGGCAAGCGTTGTCAGACGTAGCCAGCCGAAGGTACGTTTTGCGCTCGGCGGCTGGCGGGCAAACCACACCGCCAACAGGGCGAAGAGCAGGGCGGCGGCATCCGTGAGCATATGTCCGGCGTCGGCCAGCAGCGCCAGCGAGCCGGAAATAATCCCGCCCACCACTTCAATAACCATAAAAACAGCGGTGACCGTAAAGGCCAGTAGCAGACGGCGAGCATTGGCATCCGATGAGCCATGCGAGTGATCGTGCGCCATGATGGGATCTATCCTTTTGACCGTTGAGAAAACGCCTACATCATTGCAGATTTTGAGTTTTAAGGAATAAAAAAAGGAGAGCCTCAGCTCTCCTTCTTCACTTCAGCATCACGCCTTACTGGGTGGTGCCATCAGTTTTGGTGTTCACTTTGCTGTTGTCACCGCTGCCGGTTTCAACTTTTTTATTCACGTCCGGGCAACGACCATCTTTACACATGGTGTTTTTATGCACTTCCTCTTTGCTCATATGGCCAGATTTGTGCTCCATCTGCGTAGAGGTGGAATTAGTGTTGGTATTGCCGGTATTAATGTTGCTGTTATCAACATTGCCTGGCGCTACATTCTGTTTCGCGTCAGGTGCAACCTGGCCTGCATTCGCTGCCGCGTTTGCATCGCCGTTGCTGGAGCTGGAAGAGGATGCGTCCGCCGCATACGCTGCGCCGCCTGCCAGAGTCAATGTGGTGGTCAGTAAAAGCGTCGCTAATTTATTCATTTTCATCATGATGCTCCTGTGCTGGTCGTCTAATGCCGCGCTGGACGTCGGCAGAATATGCGCGAACCCATCGCACGCTCAGTGGTGAAAGATGCCATACGTGCCATAAGTAGCAGCATGGAATAACGAAAAAATGTAAAACAAAGGTATTTACAGTTAAAAAGTGTAGTCGGGATGTGGCGACTTGCTACTTTTCCCACCACTTTCCGTAGATTCCAGGAATTATCCGGGCGAAGTGTAAAATCGCGTTTACACTACGGCGCGAGCGAGATAGATTGGTCAGATTGCTTTTCTTCTAAAAAACATGTTCACACTGGAAAGATCATGACTTATCAGAACGACGATTTACGCATCAAAGAGATCAACGAGTTACTCCCTCCTGTCGCGCTGCTTGAAAAATTCCCCGCTACCGAAACCGCTGCCAGAACGGTCTCCCAGGCGCGCCGGGCGATCCATCAAATCCTGCGCGGCAGCGACGACCGCCTGTTAGTGGTGATTGGCCCCTGTTCCATTCACGATCCCGTCGCGGCGAAAGAGTATGCTTCGCGCCTGCTGGCGCTGCGTGACGAACTGAAGGGCGAGCTGGAAATTGTAATGCGCGTCTATTTTGAGAAACCTCGCACCACCGTTGGCTGGAAGGGGCTGATTAACGATCCGCATATGGATAACAGCTTCCGCATCAATGACGGCCTGCGCATTGCGCGCAAACTGCTGCTGGAAATTAACGACAGCGGGCTTCCGGCGGCGGGTGAGTTCCTCGATATGATCACCCCGCAATATATGGCGGATTTGATGAGCTGGGGCGCGATTGGCGCGCGCACGACCGAATCTCAGGTACACCGTGAGCTCGCCTCCGGCCTCTCTTGCCCGGTTGGTTTTAAAAACGGCACCGACGGCACCATTAAAGTAGCGATTGACGCTATCAATGCCGCTGGCGCGCCGCACTGCTTCCTCTCCGTGACCAAATGGGGCCACTCGGCCATCGTTAACACGGCGGGCAACGGCGATTGCCATATTATTCTGCGCGGCGGCAAAGAGCCGAACTACAGCGCGAAGCATGTCGCCGAAGTGAAAGCAGGGCTGGAAAAAGCGGGCTTGCCGGCGCAGGTGATGATCGACTTCAGCCATGCGAACTCCAGCAAGCAGTTTAAAAAGCAGATGGAAGTGAGCGCAGATGTTTGCCAGCAGATCGCCGGCGGTGATAAAGCGATCATGGGCGTAATGATTGAGAGCCATCTGGTAGAAGGCAACCAGAGCCTTGAGAGCGGCGATGTGCTGGTCTATGGCAAAAGCGTGACCGATGCCTGTATCGGCTGGGAAGATACCGACGCGGTGCTGCGCCAGTTAGCGCAAGCAGTCAAAGCGCGCCGCGGTTAACGGGCCCTCTGTTTTGTATGCCGGATGGCGGCTACGCCTTATCCGGCCTACGGTAACGAAGCCGCTGAAACCGCGTAGGCCGGATAAGCGTTTACGCGCCATCCGGCAATTTTACGCAGCAAAAAGCCCGGCAGCGCGAAGCGTACCGGGCCTGAGAGTTGAAAGCCGGGCATCGATGATGTCCGGCTTTTTTATTACTTCGCTTTACCCTGGTTTGCTACCGCAGCAGCTTTCGCGGCGATCTCATCCGCATTACCCAGATAGTAGTGCTTAATCGGTTTGAAGTTTTCGTCGAACTCATAAACCAGCGGTACGCCGGTCGGAATGTTCAGTTCGAGGATCGCTTCTTCGCTCATGTTGTCGAGGTATTTCACCAGCGCACGCAGGGAGTTACCGTGTGCGGCGATGATCACGCGCTCACCGCTTTTCAGACGCGGCAGAATGGTTTCATTCCAGTAAGGAATAACGCGATCGATAGTCAGCGCCAGGCTTTCGGTCAGCGGCAGCTCTTGTTCGGTCAGTTTCGCGTAACGCGGATCGTGGCCCGGGAAACGCTCATCATCTTTGGTCAGCGCCGGCGGGGTAACGGCGAAGCCGCGACGCCACTGTTTAACCTGATCGTCGCCATATTTCTCAGCGGTTTCTGCTTTGTTCAGACCCTGCAGCGCACCGTAGTGACGTTCGTTCAGTTTCCAGCTCTTCTCAACCGGTAACCATGCCTGATCCAGTTCGTCCAGAACGTTCCACAGCGTGTGGATGGCACGTTTCAGCACAGAGGTATAAGCAAAATCAAACGCGTAGCCTTCAGCTTTCAGCAGTTTGCCTGCCGCTTTCGCTTCGCCAACGCCTTTCTCTGACAGATCAACATCGTACCAACCGGTGAAGCGGTTTTCGTTGTTCCACTGGCTTTCGCCATGACGAACCAGAACCAGCTTAGTAACAGCCATACACTTACTCCTGTGAGCCTGATTTAATGATAACGATTCTCATTGTATTGCCGAAGCGCACTGCCCGGCAACGATTACCCTTAACCATAGCGAAAATAGGCGCAGAGTGTAAGCTGCTTGTGAATCAAGGGTTATTGTTTTGAGGATAAGTGGCGCATATTTCAGCAAAAAGGGCAAAAAAAAGCCCTCCCGCAGGAGGGCTCATGCTCAGAGCGGAATAAAGTGATACTCCGTCCGGCTGACATATTCGTCGCCAGGTTGCAGCATACAATTCGGCTGCGGGAAGTCCGGGCGGTTCGGGCTGTCGGGTAAAAACTCGCTCTCCAGCGCCAGACCCTGCCATGCGCTGTAGGTTTTCCCGCCGCGCGCAGGCGTCCCTTCGAGATAGTTGCCGGAGTAGAATTGCAGCGCAGGCGCGCTGGTATAAACCGACATTTGCAGCTGCTTATCCGTTGACCACAGGTGCGCCGCAGGGGTATTCACATCCCCCTGCGCCTGCAGTAAAAAGGCGTGATCGTAACCCTTCACCACGCGCTGATCCTCATCGCTGAGGAACTCTTCCGCCACGGTTTTTGGCGTACGGAAATCAAAACTGGTCAGCGCCACCTTCTTCAGATCGCCGGTCGGAATGCCCATCTCATCCACTGGCAGATAGGCATCGGCCAGCAGTTGCAGCGTATGGTTGCGGACATCGCCCTGCGCGCCATCAAGGTTGAAATAGGCGTGATTGGTCAGGTTGACCGGGCTGGGCTTGTCGGTGGTCGCGCGGTACTCAATGGTGATGCGGTTATCATCACCGAGACGGAAGTGCGCCGTGGCGTTGACCGTGCCCGGATAGCCCTGATCGCCATCCGGCGAGGTGAGGGAGAAGAGCACTTCGCTGTCGTTCTGGCGCTCAATGCGCCAGCGGCGTTTATCAAACCCTTCCGGGCCGCCGTGCAGCTGATTTTCGCCCTGGCTTGGGGTCAGCGACCAGGTCTCGCCATCAAGGGTAAAGCGGCTCTTCGCAATGCGGTTCGCATATCGGCCAATAGAGGCACCGAGATAGGCGGTCTGCTCCCAGTAGTGCTCCGGCGTCGCGCAGCCGAGCAGCGCTTCGCGCACGCTGCCATCTTTCATCGGCACGCGCGCAGAGAGCAGCGTCGCGCCCCAGTCCATTAAGCTCACCACCATTCCCGCGCCGTTGCGCAGGGTGATCAGTCGTACCGGCAGCCCATCGGGTGCTACCGCAGGCGTTTCATTTAGCACTGTCCTGCCCCCTGAGAAGGTTTACACACGTAGAAGGTCTCTTTGATACCGGTTTTCGCTTCGTACTGGCTCTCAACCGCCTGTTTCACTTCCGGCACCAGCGCTTCCGGCACCAGCGCAACGACGCAGCCGCCAAAGCCGCCGCCGGTCATGCGCACGCCGCCTTTATCACCGATGGTTGCTTTGACAATCTCTACCAGCGTATCGATTTGCGGCACGGTGATTTCAAAATCGTCGCGCATAGAGGCGTGAGATTCCGCCATCAGCTCGCCCATCCGTTGCAGGTCGCCTTTCTCCAGCGCGGCGGCCGCTTCCACGGTGCGGGCGTTCTCGGTCAGCACATGGCGCACACGTTTCGCGACCAGCGGATCCAGCTCATTCGCCACAGTGTTGAACTGATCGAGGCTGACATCACGCAGCGCTTTTTGCTGGAAGAAGCGCGCACCGGTTTCGCACTGCTGGCGGCGGGTGTTGTATTCGCTGCCCACCAGCGTACGTTTGAAGTTGCTGTTAATAATGACAATCGCCACGCCTTCGGGCATAGAGACCGCTTTAGTACCGAGCGAGCGGCAGTCGATCAGTAGCGCGCTACCTTTCTTGCCAAGCGCAGAGATCAGCTGATCCATGATGCCGCAGTTACAGCCGACAAACTGGTTCTCCGCTTCCTGGCCGTTGAGCGCAATCTGCGCCCCGTCCAGCGGCAGATGGTAAAGCTGCTGGAAAACGGTACCGACCGCCACTTCCAGCGAGGCAGACGAGCTTAAGCCCGCGCCCTGCGGCACATTGCCGCTGATCACCAGATCCGCGCCGCCAAAGCTGGCATCGCGCTGTTGCAGATGTTTCACCACGCCGCGCACATAGTTGGACCACTGCTGGCTGTCGTGCGCCACAATCGGCGCATCCAGCGAAAACTCATCGCGCTGGTTGTCGTAGTCGGCCGCGACCACGCGCACGGTGCGATCGTCGCGCGCTTTGCAGCTGATCACCGTCTGGTAATCGATGGCGCAGGGCAGCACAAAGCCGTCGTTGTAATCGGTATGTTCGCCAATCAGGTTGACGCGGCCCGGGGCCTGGATGGTGTGGGTGGCAGGGTAGCCGAATGTCTCAGCAAACAGCGCGTCTGTTCTCTCTTTCAGGCTCATTGTTATTCTCCGGATTCGCGAAAATGGATATCACTGACCGCGCGCAGGCGTTCGGCCGCTTGTTCTGCCGTGAGATCGCGCTGGGTTTCGCCGAGCATCTCGTAGCCAACCATAAATTTACGCACCGTGGCGGAGCGCAGCAGCGGCGGATAGAAGTGCGCATGCAGCTGCCAGTGGGCGTTATCCTCGCCATTAAACGGCGCGCCGTGCCAGCCCATCGAGTAGGGGAAGGAGCACTGGAACAGGTTGTCGTAGCGGCTGGTCAGTTTTTTCAGTGCCAGCGCAAGATCGCTGCGCTGCGCGTCGGTTAACTCGGTAATGCGCTGAACGGCGGCTTTTGGCAGCAGCAGCGTTTCAAACGGCCAGGCGGCCCAGTAGGGAACCACCGCCAGCCAGTGCTCGGTTTCCACCACCGTGCGGCTGCCATCTTTCAGCTCGCGCTGCACATAATCGAGCAGCATCGGTGAGTGGTGTTCGGCAAAGTAGACTTTTTGCAGGCGATCTTCGCGCTCGGCTTCATTCGGCAGGAAGCTGTTAGCCCAAACTTGCCCGTGCGGATGCGGGTTGGAGCAGCCCATCGCCGCGCCTTTGTTCTCAAACACCTGGATCCACGGGTAGGTTTTCCCCAGCTCAGCGGTCTGCTGCTGCCAGGTTTTTACTACCTCTTCCAGTGCCGCCACGCTCAGCTCCGGCAGCGTTTTGCTGTGATCCGGTGAGAAGCAGATAACCCGGCTGGTGCCGCGCGCGCTCTGGCTGCGCATCAGCGGGTCGTTACTCTCTGGCGCATCCGGCGTGTCGGTCATCAGCGCCGCAAAGTCGTTGGTAAAGACATAGGTGCTGGTGTAATCGGGGTTTTTATCCCCGGTGACACGGGTATTGCCCGGACAGAGGAAACAGTCCGGATCGTGCGCAGGCAGCGTCTGTTTAGACGGCGTCTCCTGCGCCCCTTGCCAGGGGCGTTTCGCACGGTGCGGAGAGACCAGAATCCACTGATCCGTCAGCGGATTGTAGCGGCGATGCGGGTGATCGACCGGGTTAAATTGCGACATTACCACTCCTGTTAATCGGGATAGCCCTGCGGATGGCGTGACTGCCAGCGCCAGGTATCTTCTGCCATTTCATCAAGGGTGCGTGTTACGCGCCAGTTCAGCTCTTTGTCGGCTTTGGTGGCGTCCGCCCAGTAGGCCGGGAGATCGCCGTCGCGGCGCGGCGCGAAGTGCCAGGCAATCTGTTTGCCGCAGGCTTTGCTGAAGGCGTTAATCACATCAAGCACGCTACTGCCGACGCCAGCGCCGAGGTTGTAAATATGGACGCCCGGTTTACCTGCCAGCTGCTGCATTGCGGCAACGTGACCGTCGGCCAGATCCATCACGTGGATATAGTCGCGCACGCCGGTGCCATCTTCTGTCGGGTAGTCATTGCCGAACACCGCCAGCGATTCGCGGCGGCCCACCGCCACCTGGGCGATATAGGGCATTAAGTTGTTCGGAATCCCCTGCGGATCTTCACCCATATCGCCTGACGGATGCGCGCCCACCGGGTTGAAGTAGCGCAGCAGCGCGATGCTCCACTCCGGCTGCGCTTTTTGCAGGTCGGTGAGGATCTGCTCAACCATCAGTTTGCTTTTGCCGTACGGGCTTTGCGGGGTGCCGGTCGGGAAGCTTTCGGCATAAGGGATTTTCGGCTGGTCGCCATAGACGGTTGCCGAGGAGCTAAAGATAAAGTTCTTCACGTTGGCGGCGCGCATGGCGTTAATCAGGCGCAGCGTGCCGTTGACGTTGTTGTCGTAATACTCCAGCGGTTTGGCAACGGATTCGCCAACGGCTTTCAGCCCGGCGAAGTGGATCACCGCTTCGATAGCGTGATCGTGCAGGATCTCAGCCAGCAGCGCTTCATCGCGAATATCGCCCTCAACGAAGAGCGCCCGTTTACCGCCAAAGCGCTCAATCTGGTTAAGCACGCTGCGCTTACTGTTGCAGAGGTTGTCGAGGATGATAACGTCATGACCGTTTTGCAGCAGTTGCACGCAGGTGTGGCTTCCTATGTAACCGCTACCACCAGTAACCAGAACTCGCATATTTGACTCCATCAAGCATTTGATATGAATTAACCTTAGCATAACAGAGCGGTAAAAAGTGTGACATGGGATAAAATAGTGGAATCGTTTACACTGATTTTTCAACCGCCCGCAATGCCGCATAAACGCCGGGACAGCCGCGTATTTACCGGGCTGCGCCGACGAGTGTGATTAGTCTGAAAATGACGTCACTGCGCTGCAGCGACGCAGGGAAGGTCAGCGAAAGCTGGCCAGCGCCCCGTGGAGGTTATAGGTCATCAGGGAGAGCCAGGCAATCAGCCCAAAGTACAAAAGGGTATATTCCAGACGTTTGCCAGGGGTTAGTGCGGTTAAATTGGGCGTTTCTTTGCGCCGGGTCCAGATTTGCGAAGCCGCCAGCAGGCAGACAATCAGCAGCAGCGGGCTGGGGTGCAGGTAAAAGAAACCGAGCAGCAGCGGAATGCCGAGATACCAAATCTTGCGCGAAATGGCGACGGTAATACGCCCGCCATCAAGGGGCGGCACCGGGATCAGGTTAAAGAGGTTGAGGAAAAAGCCAGCGTAAGCCACCGCCATCAACATCGAACTGTCGAAGTACTCCGCCAGATAGTAGCAGCCCAGCGCGGCAAGCGAGCCGAGCAGGGGGCCGGCGATACCGACCCACGCCTCCGTTTCCGCATCCGGAAACTCCTCTTTTAGCGCCACCCAGGCACCGACGAAAGGGATAAACATCGGCAGACCCACCGGCAAGTTACGCTGGCGCGCCGCAAGATAGTGGCCCAGTTCATGACAAAAGAGCAGCACCACGAAGCCGGTGGCGTAGGGCCAGCCGAAGGCCAGCGCATAGGTCGCCACCGACAGCAGCATTGTCCCCCCGGAAAGCAGCAGCTTGCCGAGGGTTGCGCCTTTAAACAGCAGAAACAGCAGCTTCATGCTTATTCGACAATTTTAGATTTGTCGTCTTTTTTACGGAACAGCAGCTTCTTGATGCCCATGCCTGCGCCCGCCAGCGCAATCAGCGCCAGTTTCCAGAACTTCAGCAGGGTGACGCCGATAATTGCCAGCAGACCCAGTTTTTTTGCCGCCAGGCCGCCAATCAGCGCCGCCAGGCCATATTCGGCGATCTTGTCAGTCGAGGCGTTGAAGTCGCTGTACTTTTTACCGTCGTTAAAGGTCACGGCGTTAAGCAGGTTTTTCGCCAGCGGCTTCTCTTGCTCCACGGTGCCGCGATCGGTCACCAGGTTCAGCGAGAGATACCCTTCACGGCCGAGCAGGTAGGTGTTGTAGTTCACGCCTTGCTCTTTCAGCGGTACGTTACTGCCGATATCGCGAATGGCAGCAGACCAGATCAGGCGATGAGTTGCAGCATCATAGCTCGGTTTCTCTACCCAGCCGACCACTTCGATAGGCGGAATGCCTTTCTCGCTGCGCATCTTGTTGCCTTCCTTGGTCCCTTCCTGCAGGTTGCTCAGCAGTTCGGCCGCGTCCCAGTCTTTGGCATCGTCATCTTTGATATAACCCGCATTGTCATACTCGATAGAGACGAACCCGGAGATGGCATCATTGAACACCAGCCCGTAAAAGGCGCTCTCATCGACGTGGTTGCCCAGTTCGCGCATAAATTCCGCTGCCTGCCGCGGGGGAATGTAGGTAAAACCTTCCGGAAGATTCAGCACCGCCTGGTTACCCAGCGTGACTTTATGCGGGCCCGGCACGCTAACGCGCTGCATGTTTTCTACGGCCTGGTTGATTTTTGCTTCGTTGGGGTCCGGTGCTGCCTCTTCCGCAAAAGCCAGCGTGCTGAAACCAAAGCAGAGCGCCGCGACCAGTGTAAGGGCGCGGGGAAGGGAGAGATATTGAGTCATAAAGGTCCCGTTTATATTGACCCGTCGTCCATCGGCGGGCTTTTTTCTTGCCATAACAAAAACTGGCCGCCGATAACGGGGGCGTCATCAGCAAGCCAGTAAGCGATCATTATTTTTTTTACGCGAAAACGCGCGGGCGCTATTACAGCACACAGCCAGGAGGCGAAGCAGCCCCCCAATTATTGTGGTGTTAAGGCGTAGCGGTAGCCCTCGCCGTCGGCAATAAACGCCAGCTGGTGGGTAATGCAGGCGGGCGCGTCGGTGGCGTGGTGGGAGACAAACAGCAACTGGGTTTCGCCTTCGCCGATCAGCACATCGATAAAGCGGCGCACCAGCTGTCGGTTAAGCGGGTCCAGCCCCTGCAAAGGTTCATCAAGGATCAGCAGCGTCGGGTGTTTAACCAGCGCGCGGACAATCAGCGCCAGCCGCTGCTGCCCCCAGGAGAGGCTGTGAAACGGCGCATCGGCGGTACGGGCATCAAAGCCGAGAATATCGAGCCACTGCTGCGCCAGCTTGTGCTGCTTATCGGAGACCGCCTGATAGATACCAATCGAGTCGAAATAGCCGGAGAGGATCACATTGCGCACCGTGGTGCTGACGCGGTAATCGAGATGCAGGCTGCTGCTGACATAGCCAATATGTTTTTTGATATCCCAGATGGTCTCGCCGCTGCCGCGACGGCGGCCAAAGAGGGTTAAATCGTTGCTGTAACCCTGCGGATGATCGCCGGTAATCAGGCTCAGCAGCGTCGATTTCCCCGCGCCGTTCGGGCCGGTGATCTGCCAGTGCTCGCCCGGATTCACCTGCCAGCAGAGGTGGTTAATGATCGGGCGGTCATCATAGGAGACCACGCCGTCGTTAAGCACAATCAGCGGTGCGGTGGGATCGAGCGTTGCACGGGCGGGCGCAGCGTCCGGCTCCGGCAGCGTCATGCCGCTCAGCTGTTCGCTGTGTGCCAGTTGCGCAATCAGCGCCTGCTGAAGCAGGGCCTCCTTCTCACCGGTCTCCGTTAGCGCACAATCCACCAGCACGCCCGCATGCTGAACAAAGGCCGGGATCTCATCGAAGCGGTTGAGCACAAGCACCAGCGTGTAGCCATCGGCATTCAGACGGGCGAGCAACTGGGCAAGCTGCTGGCGGGAGTCGACATCCAGCCCGTCAAAGGGCTCATCAAGAATAAGTAACTCCGGCTGCGCCATCAGCGCCTGGCAGAGCAGGGTTTTGCGGGTTTCGCCAGTCGAGAGGTATTTAAAGCGCCGCTCAAGCAGATGGGTAATACCAAACTGCGCCGCCAGCGCCGCGCAGCGCGATGGGTCTTTAACCTCATCCTGGATAATATCGGCGGTGGTGCGCCCGGTATCCTCTTCGCCCGGCGAGAGCATATCGGTGTTATTACGCTGCCACTCCTCGCTGACCAGCTTTTGCAGTTGTTCGAAGGAGAGGCGGGTAAGGCGGGTGAAGTGGCACTGGCGCTCGCCGTTAAGCAGCGTCAGCTCACCCGCCAGCGCGCGGGCCAGCGCCGATTTGCCGCTGCCATTGGCACCGACAAAGGCCCAGCTCTCTCCGGCCTGCAGGCGGAGATCTTCAAGATGCAGCGTGCGGGTATCGCTAAGACGAAACGTACCTTGCGAAATTTGCAATGACGACATGATGTATCCCAGGTTTTGCAGCACAGAAACTCAGGGATACGTGCAATGGCCCGGCTTGTCAATGCCCTCAGCACAACGTGGCGAGAATCACCCGATCGGCATTAAAATATGCCGTCACCTGCTGCTGTTCCTGCATATCCTCCACCTGCGCATTTGGCACCGTAGCGCAAAGCGTCTGGCCATCGGGCAGGGCGATCAGCACTTCACTCTGCGCCTCGCCGTGCTCAATATGGGCAATCGCGCCGGTTATCTGGTTATCCGCCTGCGCCGCACGCTGCGCATCGCAGGTCACATTGACCCACGGCGCTTTCAGCAGTACCAGCACCTCTTTACCCGCCTCAAGCCCTAAGCGTTCAGCGCTTTGCGCCGTGACCGCCGCCTTAAGCCGGGTTTGCCCATCCGCCAGCAATACCTCGACATGCTGCTGCACCTGCTGGTGGTCGCGGGCGGTAATGGTGCCAAACCACTGATTGCGGGCGCTGGTTTGCAGGGAGAAACGTGAGATTGCCGCCAGCAGGCTGTCGAGCGGCAGGGCGTCGTCGTCGCTCAGCACATCAAAAGCTTTTTGCTGGATCTGCCCCAGCAGCTCGTAGAGCTGAATCAGACGCTGCCCGTAGCGCGTTACCACCGCTCCGCCGCCGCCTTTGCCGCCGGTAGCGCGCTCAACCAGCGTCTGCTCGCTGAGCTGGTTCATCTCATTGATGGCGTCCCACGCGCTTTTGTAGCTGATGCCGGCGTTCTTCGCGCCCTGGCTGATGGAGCCGGTTTGCTCAATCTGCTTAAGCAGAGCGATGCGCCGCGGGTCGGCGAAGAGGCGCTGCTGGAGTTTAAGAGTAAGGAGAATTTCAGCCTGCATGACGCACTTCCCTCGCAAAAGGGCTATTGTGAAGGAAAAGCGCCGACGCGCCTAGTGCCAGGCAATCGCACAAAAGGCGAGTGTTTTACACAATGTTCAGGCTAGAATGCCGCATTCCCACTTTCTGGAGACGACCATGTTAGAGCTGTTGAAAAGCCTGGTTTTTGCCGTGATTATGGTGCCGGTGGTTATGGCGATCATCCTCGTTCTGATTTATGGCCTGGGTGAAGTGTTCAACGTCTTTTCCGCCGTTGGACACCGCGAAAAGCGCCGCGATACCACTACCCCATCGCGCTAATCCCTTCCTAAACGCCCACTTTGTGGGCGTTTCGCTTTCCGCCATTCAAGATCTTTTCCCTTTCTGCCGATATAGTTAGGTAGGTTTTAATTATTGATGGGTATTTCCGGCCCGCTGCCATTCTCTGATACTATCGTTATGTTTTTTTTTATATAACGAAAATGAGAGGAGTAAAAAATGGCACACACAAGGCGACGTCTGCTGGTTGGCGCAGCATTAACACTTGTCGTAGCAGGGCAGGCCGTGGCGCAGGAGGGTAAAATTACCGTCTTTGCCGCCGCCTCGCTGACCAACGCGATGCAGGATATTGCCGCCGCGTACACCAAAGAGAAGCAGGTTAAGGTGGTTTCTTCGTTCGCCTCCTCTTCCACACTTGCACGCCAGATTGAAGCGGGCGCGCCAGCGGATCTCTTTATCTCGGCCGACCAGAAGTGGATGGATTACGCGGTCGAGAAAAAAGCGGTAGATAGTGCGAGCCGTGAAACCCTGCTCGGGAATAGCCTGGTGGTGGTTGCGCCGAAAAGCAGCGCGCAGGGCGAGATCAAGATTGATGCGAAAACCGACTGGAACAGCCTGCTGAAAGGCGGCCGTCTGGCGGTGGGCGATCCGGAGCATGTTCCGGCCGGTATCTACGCCAAAGAGGCGCTGCAAAAACTGGGCGCCTGGGAAACCCTCTCGCCGAAACTGGCACCTGCGGAGGATGTTCGCGGTGCGCTGGCGCTGGTGGAGCGCAGCGAAGCGCCGTTAGGCATTGTCTACGGCTCTGACGCGGTGGCCAGCAAAGGGGTGAAAGTGGTAGGCACCTTCCCGGAAGCGTCGCATAAAAAAGTGGAATACCCGCTGGCGATTATCGATGGTCATAAAAACGCAACCGTAAGCGCGTTTTATGACTATCTGAAAGGCCCGCAGGCTTCTGAAATCTTTAAACGTTACGGATTTACAACGCACGAATGATATTGACCGATCCTGAATGGCAGGCTGTTCTGCTGAGCCTTAAAGTCTCTTCCCTGGCGGTACTACTCAGTTTGCCCTTTGGGATCTTCTTTGCCTGGCTACTGGTGCGCCGCACCTTTCCGGGCAAAGCGCTGCTCGACAGCGTGCTGCATCTGCCGCTGGTGCTGCCGCCGGTGGTTGTCGGTTACCTGCTGCTGATCGCCATGGGCCGCCGTGGCATCGTTGGTCAATGGCTCTATGACTGGTTTGGCATCACCTTCGCCTTCAGCTGGCGCGGCGCGGTGTTAGCCGCTGCGGTGATGTCATTCCCGCTGATGGTACGCGCCATTCGCCTCGCGCTGGAGAGTGTCGATACCAAACTCGAACAGGCTGCCCGCACACTGGGAGCCGGTCGCTGGCGCGTCTTTTTCACCATTACCTTACCCCTCACCCTGCCGGGAATTATTGTCGGCACGGTGCTGGCCTTTGCCCGCTCCCTCGGCGAGTTTGGTGCCACCATTACCTTCGTCTCTAATATTCCAGGCGAAACCCGCACCATTCCCTCTGCCATGTACACCTTAATTCAGACGCCGGGGGGCGAGAGCGCCGCCGCGCGCCTGTGCATTATTTCGATTATTCTGGCGCTGATCTCACTGCTGATTTCAGAGTGGCTGGCGCGCGTGAGCCGCGAACGGACGGGGAGATAACCGATGCTGGAGCTTAATTTCACCCAGACGCTGGGCACCCATCGGTTACGTATTGCCGAAACGCTGCCTGCCAGCGGCATCACCGCAATTTTTGGCGTCTCGGGCGCGGGAAAAACCTCACTGATTAACGCCATCGGCGGCCTGACGCAGCCACAAGAAGGCCGCATCGTGCTTAACGATCGCGTGCTGTTCGATACTGAACGCAAAGTGTGCCTGCCGCCCGAAAAGCGCCGCGTCGGCTATGTCTTTCAGGATGCGCGCCTCTTTCCGCACTACAGCGTGCGCGGCAATCTGCGCTACGGCATGGCGAAATCGATGGCTGCTCAGTTTGACAAACTGGTGACACTGCTCGGCATCGAGCCGCTGCTCGACCGGCTGCCCGGTGGCCTCTCCGGCGGTGAAAAGCAGCGCGTGGCGATTGGCCGCGCGTTATTGACCGCGCCGGAATTGATGCTGCTGGATGAACCGCTGGCCTCGCTGGATATCCCGCGCAAGCGCGAACTGCTGCCTTACCTGCAACGGCTGGCGCAGGAGATCAATATCCCGATGCTCTATGTCAGCCACTCGCTGGATGAGATCCTCCATCTGGCAGATAAAGTGATGGTGCTGGAAGCGGGCGAAGTAAAAGCCTTTGGCAGCCTCGAAGATGTGTGGGGCAGCAGCGTAATGAACCCGTGGCTGCCGCCGGAACAGCAGAGCAGCGTGCTGAGAGTGCTGGTGCTGGAACACCATCCGCACTACGCGATGACCGCGCTGGCGCTGGGCGATCAGCATATCTGGGTCAATAAGATCGACCGGCCGCTGAAAAGCGCGCTGCGCATCCGCATTCAGGCCACCGATGTGTCGCTGGTGCTTCAGCCGCCGATGAATACCAGCATCCGCAATATTCTGCGTGCCAAAATCGTGCAGTGTTTCGATGTCGACGGGCAGGTGGAAGTGCAGCTGGATGTCGGTGGAAGAACCCTGTGGGCGCGCATCAGCCCCTGGGCGCGGGATGAACTCAGTATCAAACCCGGCCAGTGGCTCTATGCGCAAATCAAAAGCGTGTCGATTACCGCCTGATGCTGACAAAACTGGCGCAACAAACTACCTTGCGCCAGCAAATATCCCACCTGATTTGATGATTCGCTTGTCGCGAAGTATAGTTTGCAGTCTCACTTAGCAATGAGACAAGGAAGACTATATGTATGCTCACAACAGGGATAAAGATGAATTTGAACGCCGTAGCCTCGAATATCTGAACCTTGTCCAAAAGTTATCAATGAGACATCTACAGTTTTTGCGTTCTGATTTTTACTCTAAAGCCGGAAAGCTAATACGGGATCTCACTAACGATGTACACGCAAACTGCCTCACTTTTAAAGGTGCCGCTGAAATTCTGCAGAGAGAAATTCAACACATTAGCCAACAAGATGTTGAACTGGTAGCTAATCAGGCGAAGCTTTACGTGATAGTAAAAAAAGAAAAAGTAAATAATCTAGTGCAGATTGGTCTGCATCAGGTGGGCTTTGTGGGGGGCGGTTCGCAGATTTTCGGCGGAGCAGGGATATGCGTTGCATCTTTAGGGGCTGCATGTGCTGGTTATGGTGCGCCAATGATTTTACATGGAGCCAATAATGTTTATGAAAATGGATATTATCTTTTGTTTAGAGAGAATGTTTCGGGGACTGTTCGCGACGCTTATCGTTACGCCGCTTCTAAATTAGGCTTTGGTCAAAGAGTTGGTGATTTTGCATACGGTACAGTCGATATTGCGACCGCGGGATATGGCGCTTTTCGAAAGTTGTTTAAACCCCGCGAACAATCCTGGAAATTATGGGATGTAATGTATAACGATTATGTGTTTGGATGGGAGCAAATGAGTAAAGTGGCGCTCGGTAATGACGCAATTAATAGCATCATTACGGGATGGTCTGTATATCAAATCGTAGACGAGCCGGAATGATGCCAGAGGATATTATTTTCGATAAGTATGCATGGGTGCCATGTGCTTTATATTACATTGTTTCATTAGTGATCTTTTTAGGTTTGATGCTCGGCAAGTTCTTTGTAAATAGAAATAAATCGCGGCTGCTATATATTTTTTACACGCTTTTCGTTTTTGTAGTGGCAGGAATTCAGTTTTGCCTGGCGGTGCACGGAACCTCCTTCCTGCAAGGGTTTTTCCATATTGATTATGATATTGATAGCTCGTACCCGATACGCTTTGGAGCATTCGCGTTTGGGCTGCTATTTTTCGCTGCAACGCCATCAAATAGACATTATAAAGCCACATAAAGGCGAGGCCTCGCACCTCGCCTTGCCAAAACAAAAGCGTGTCGATTACCGCCTGATTAAAGCAGTTCTTGATAGATAAATTGGGCAATGCTATCGACGGTGT
This sequence comes from Kosakonia sp. HypNH10, assembly GCF_029850615.1. Classification (NCBI taxonomy): domain Bacteria; kingdom Pseudomonadati; phylum Pseudomonadota; class Gammaproteobacteria; order Enterobacterales; family Enterobacteriaceae; genus Kosakonia; species Kosakonia sp. HypNH10. Next base: position 751,875 of record NZ_JAOTIU010000001.1, on the reverse strand, counting down.
TGTCGCCAATCACCACATTGGCATGGGCTTTCACCGCATCGTCGGCGTTGCCCATCGCCACACCGGTACCTGCGGCCTGTAGCATGCTGATATCGTTATAGTTATCGCCAAAGGCCACAACATCCTGCATCGATAAGCCCTGCGCGGTGACCCATTCGGCAAGCCGCTTGCCTTTGCTGTTACCGGCGCGGGCGATATCCACCTGATCGTGCCATGACCATTCGCACTCCAGCCCTAACGTCTGCTCAACATGGTGAGCAAAGTTCTTCAGCTTGCCGGTATCTTCATCGGTGAGGGCGAATTTCCAGATTGCTTCCACCTCTGCGGCCGCGGCGCGCAGGGAGTCAACCTGCTGGAACACCGGGCGCTGCTCGGGCGGCAGCGCTTCGGCCCAGGTGTTGGTGCGCAGCACATGGCCGGTCGGCTTTTCATACAGCATGGCGTTATCGACATACATCAGGCCATGCACCTGGTACTCTTCCAGCAGGGCGATCAGTTGTAGCGCCTGGTTGACCGGCAGCGGATCGGCGGCGAGCACCTTTTTTGCTTGATAATCATACAAATAGGTGCCATTACAACAAATTGCAGGTGTATCCAGCGCCAGTGCCTGATAAAAAGGGTGGATAGCGACATGGTGCCGACCGGTCACGATAATGGGCAGATGCCCGGCGGCTTTTGCGCGTGCTAACGCTTCAAGGGAAGAGGGCAGAAGCGTTTTCTTCGGGGTTAAAAGCGTACCGTCTAAATCGAGTGCTATTACGCGCGAGGTCATATCGTTTCCCGTGGTTGAAGGTGAAAATTCGTGTCCGGGGATGGTACACCCCGTCGCCGCATGCGCAAAATCTGAGGGCGAAATTCAGCATCAAGCCGCAAAAACGGCTATCCTGGTTACTTAACGCAGAGAAGAATTTGAGGAAAGGAGTGTTCATGAAACAGACCGTTTATACCGCCAGCCCCGAAAGTCAGCAGATCCACGTCTGGCGTTTGAATTCCGAAGGCAGCCTGACGCTGGTGCAGGTTGTCGATGTGCCAGGCCAGGTGCAGCCGATGGTTGTCAGCCCGGATAAACGTTACCTCTACGTTGGCGTTCGCCCTGAATTTCGCGTTCTCGCGTACCGTATTTCCCCTGAAGATGGCGCTCTGAGTTACGCCGCAGAAGCGCCGCTCTCCGGCAGCCCGACCCATATCTCCACCGATCATAGCGGTCGTTTCCTGTTTAGCGCCTCCTACAATGCGGGCAGCGTCAGCGTGGTGCGCCTGAATGATGGCATTCCGGGCGAGACCGTACACCTTGAAGAGGGGCTGGAAGGGTGCCACTCGGCCAATATTTCGCCGGACAACCGCACGCTGTTTGTCCCTGCCCTGAAGCAGGATCGCATCTGTCTCTTTACCCTCGGTGAAACGGGCGCGCTGACCGCGCAGGAGCCGTCGGAAGTGACCACCGTCGAGGGCGCAGGCCCGCGCCATATGGCCTTCCATCCGAATAAGCGTTTCGCCTACTGCGTTAACGAACTCAACAGCAGCGTCGATGTCTGGCAGCTCAGCGATCCGCACGGCAAAACCGAGTGCGTGCAGACTGTGGATATGATGCCGCCGGACTTTACCGATACCCGCTGGGCGGCGGATATCCATATTACGCCGGATGGCCGTCATCTCTATGCCTGCGACCGCACCTCCAGCACCCTGACTATTTTCAGCGTGTCGGAAGATGGCAGCGTTATCGCCGTTGAGGGTTTCCAGCCGACGGAAACCCAGCCGCGCGGCTTCAATATCGATAACAGCGGGAAATACCTGGTTGCCGCCGGGCAGAAATCCCATCACATCGCGCTGTATGAGATTGCCGGTGCGCAGGGTCTGCTGACTGAAAAAGCGCGCTACGCCGTGGGCCAGGGCCCGATGTGGGTAGTCATTAACGCCATGTAATGACCGGAAGCTAATCTCCGGGCATAAAAAAACCTCGCCGTGGCGAGGTTTTTTGTTTTGAGCGCTGAATTACTTCTTCGGCTCGGCAACCACTTTGCTGCCGAGGCCGCGGTTGTTGAACTCCCAGAAGCGGTTGAACTTCGCATCGTTCAAATCGCGCTGGATGTTGCCTTTATCATCCGCAGTGCCGGTGTTGCCCGCATAGGCGCGGCCCGATACGGCGGCATCGCCCCACGGTTTCGCCACGTTAAAGCCTTCGTTAATCACGCTATCGCGGATCACAGCCTGGCCGTTGGTGCTGCTGTCGATATCCAGCGAGCGGCCCAGCTGCGCGACACCGTTTCCGGCGGCGGTAAAGCGGCTGTTGACGGCGAGGAAACCGTAATAGAGGTTCGACAGGGTAGACGGTGCGAAGACATAGCCCGCCTGCTGAGTACGCGAGTTGACCACGCGGAAGTCGGTGTTATCAAACACCACCGCGCCGCGCCCGGAGACGATATCCACATCGCCTTCGAGGTAGCTGTTGGTCACCAGCGTGCGGGTCTGGCGATCGCTACGCAGGGTGTTATCCACGCCGCTGTTGGTCACAAAGAAGGTGTTCTGGCGGCCGAGGATATTGACGTTGTTGATCTGCACTTTATCGCCATCGCTGCGCAGCGCCACCGCCTGGTGGTTACCGGCATCGACACTGTCACCGAGCGTATTCTGAATGGTCAGGTTCTGCAGTTGCAGGCCGTTGTTCTGCGACCAGACCACGGCGGAGCACATCACGCCCACAGTCGCCGCGCGGCTGCGCTGGCAGGCATCAAACATATACCATGCTGGTTTGCCCGGCATATATTTGCCCGATGGATTAACCAGACGACGCCAGCTGGTCGGATCCATTTCAGAATCGATCGCCTGACCAATCTTCACATCCGCCGCTTTCTCACCGGTACCGTAAATGGTCACGCTGCCCGATGCCGCAGGCACATAGACGGTGCCTTCATATTCACCCGGCATCACCGCAATGTACTGGCGGTCGCTGGCGTGTTTATTGATGGCAGCGTCAACTGCGGCCTGAATGGTGGTGTGGGTTACACCCGCCGTACCGGCAGGCCCGACCACGAAATCTGCTTTTTCCGGCACGCGGATAGCATAAGGTTTCCACGCGGCGCTGTTGGCGGCCAGCGGGGTGAAGTAGCGATCGGCGGTGAAGTTTTTCGCTTCAGCTTCGCTTAGGATCGGGCGCGAGGAGGTGCCCGGCGCAGTTTGTTCAGACGGACGCTCAGAGGGCGGCGTCGAGCTACAGGCGGTCAGTGTCACGCCAAAAGCGAGCGCCAGCGCCAGACGGGAAACCGATGATGTGTTCAAGGGGTGCTCCAGACTATGCAAGTTAAAGGGGATAGCGTAATGCCTGCTTTTTTATACTAAGTTGAGCGAAACGGGAAGCCGATTTGTTAAATCGGCTGTAAAACCCTGGCTTTTAGCTGAAAAGGGCGGTGAGAGTGGCGCTGCCGAGGGTGTGAAAATGGACATTAAAGCCGACCATTGCCCCGCTGGCGTTTTCATCAATATCCAGACTCTCCACGTCCAGCGCGTGAACGGTAAAGATATAGCGGTGGGTTTCACCCTTCGGCGGTGCCGCGCCGCCATACCCGGCGCTGCCGAAGTCGGTGCGCGTCTGCACGCTTCCTTCCGGTAACGCAGCGCTGCCGGATCCGGCACCCTGTGGCAGCACACGCGTATCCGCCGGCAGGTTCGCCACAATCCAGTGCCACCAGCCGGAGCCGGTTGGCGCGTCAGGATCAAAGCAGGTGACGACAAAGCTTTTGGTGCCCGCAGGCACCTCATCCCATGTCAGATGGGGCGAAATATTATCGCCCGCATAGCCCATGCCGTTAAACACGTGACGCAGCGGTAACTTCTCGCAGTCACGAAAATTATGGCTGAGTAACTTCATGCGGCCTCCTTGCTTAGCGGTGCAGCACTTTCAGCAACTCTTCGGCGGTTGCCGCAGAGGAGGCCGGGTTCTGACCGGTGACCAGATGGCCGTCGGTCACCACATAGACGCCCCAGTCATCGGTGCGCTCGAACTGCCCGCCTGCCTGTTTCAGTGAATCTTCCACTAAAAACGGCACCACTTTCGTCAGGCCAACCGCCTCTTCTTCGCTGTTGGTAAAACCGGTGACGCGTTTACCCTGCACCAGCGGCGTGCCGTCCGGTTTTTTCACATGGCGCAGTACGCCCGGTGCGTGGCAGACCGCCGCGACCGGTTTCCCTTCCGCCCAATATTTTTCAATCAGATCGATAGAGACTGGGTGCTCGGCCAGATCCCACAGCGGGCCGTGGCCGCCCGGGAAAAAGACCGCGTCATAATCGCTGATGTTGATGCTGCTCAGGGGCAGGGTATTTGCCAGCGCCTGCTGCGCTTTTTCATCTTTACGGAAACGCCCGGTGTCCTGCGTCTGCGCATCCGGCGCATCGCTGGTCGGGTCGAGCGGCGGCTGTCCGCCCGCCGGAGAGGCGAGCACCACCTCCACGCCTGCATCCTGAAAGATGTACCAGGGTGCGGCAAACTCTTCGAGCCAGAAACCGGTTTTCTTACCGGTATCGCCGAGGGTGTCGTGCGAAGTCAGAACCATCAGAATTGCCATATATCCTCCATTTTTCAGGTCAGTAACCCAAAAGTGTAGTGCATCTTTTACGCCTCGTCGGCGAAGAGATCCGCGCGCAGCACGGCAGTATTCACCGCCTGGGTCAGGCGCGACAGCTGCTCAGGAGTGATGATATAGGGCGGCATCAGATAGATCAGGCGACCAAACGGGCGGATCCAGACGCCCTGCTCGACAAAGAAGCGCTGTAACGCTGCCATATTCACTGGCGAGCGAGTCTCCACCACGCCAATCGCCCCGAGAACCCGCACATCCGCGACGCTTGCGGCCTGCGCGGCGGGAGCCAGCTCCGCCTTCAGCTGCGCTTCGATGGCGGCGACCTGCGCCTGCCACTCGCCGCGCTGCAAAATCTCCAGGCTGGCGTTTGCCGCCGCGCAGGCCAGCGGGTTGCCCATAAAGGTTGGGCCATGCATAAAGCAGCCCGCCTCGCCGTTGCTGATGGTCTCTGCCACCGCGCGGGTAGTCAGCGTGGCGGAGAGGGTCATAGTGCCGCCGGTCAGCGCTTTGCCAAGGCAGAGAATATCCGGCGTGATACCCGCATGCTCACAGGCGAAGAGTTTACCGGTGCGGCCAAAGCCGGTGGCGATCTCATCGGCAATCAGCAGGATCCCTTCGCGATCGCACATCTTACGGATGCGCTTCAGCCACTCGGGATGATACATGCGCATGCCGCCCGCGCCCTGCACAATCGGCTCCAGAATAACGGCAGCGATCTCATGGCGATGGGCCGCCAGAGTGCGGGCAAACGCCACCATATCGTGCTCATCCCATTCACCATCAAAACGGCTCTGCGGCGCGGGCGCAAAGAGGTTTTCCGGCAGATAACCCTTCCACAAACTGTGCATCGAGTTATCGGGATCGCACACCGACATCGCACCGAACGTGTCGCCATGGTAGCCGTTACGGAAGGTGAGGAAGCGCTGCCGCGACTCGCCCTTCGCCTGCCAGTATTGCAGCGCCATCTTCATCGCCACTTCTACCGCCACCGAACCGGAGTCGGCGAGAAACACGCACTCCAGCGCCTCGGGCGTCATCGCCACCAGCTTACGGCACAGCGCCACGGCGGGCGCATGGGTAATGCCGCCAAACATCACGTGAGAGACGGCATCGATCTGCGTTTTCATCGCCGCGTTCAGCGCCGGATGGCCGTAACCGTGGATTGCCGCCCACCATGATGACATACCGTCAATTAGCCGTTCGCCGCTGGCGAGATGCAGCTCGCAGCCCTGCGCGGAAGCGACCGGATAGACGGGGAGAGGGGCGGTCATGGAGGTGTAGGGATGCCAGATATGGCTGCGATCAAAAGCTAAATCGTCGTGGGTCATAATCGACTTGTAAACCAAATTAAAAAGTTTTAGGTTTACGAGTCTACACCGAATAACGATTTAATCACACTTTTGGAGAGGCCAGATGGCTCACCACACACGCTGGACACTGTCGCAAGTTACTGCTTTATTTGAAAAACCACTGCTGGATCTGCTTTTCGAGGCGCAGCAAATCCACCGCCAGCATTTTGACCCGCGCCAGGTGCAGGTCAGCACGCTGCTGTCGATCAAAACCGGCGCCTGCCCGGAAGATTGCAAATATTGCCCGCAAAGCGCGCGCTACAAAACGGGCCTCGAGTCGGAGCGGCTGATGGAGGTGGAGCAGGTGCTGGAGTCGGCGCGCAAAGCGAAGCTCGCCGGTTCAACGCGCTTCTGCATGGGCGCGGCGTGGAAAAACCCGAACGATCGCGATATGCCCTACCTGGAGCAGATGGTGGAAGGGGTGAAAGCGATGGGGCTGGAAGCCTGCATGACCCTTGGCACCCTCAATGAGAGCCAGGCGCAGCGTCTGGCCCACGCCGGGCTTGATTACTACAACCACAACCTCGACACCTCGCCGGAGTTCTACGGCAATATCATCACTACCCGCACCTATCAGGAGCGTCTCGACACGCTGGATAAAGTGCGCGATGCCGGGATCAAAGTCTGCTCCGGCGGCATTGTCGGGCTGGGCGAAACCGTCACCGATCGCGCCGGGCTGCTGATGCAGCTCGCCAATCTGCCAACACCGCCGGAGAGCGTGCCGATCAACATGCTGGTGAAGGTGAAAGGCACGCCGCTGGCGGATAACGACGATGTCGACGCCTTTGATTTTATTCGCACCATCGCCGTGGCGCGCATCATGATGCCGACCTCCTACGTTCGCCTCTCGGCCGGGCGCGAGCAGATGAACGAGCAGACCCAGGCGATGTGCTTTATGGCGGGGGCCAACTCCATCTTCTACGGCTGCAAACTGCTGACTACGCCAAACCCGGAAGAGGATAAAGACCTGCTCCTGTTCCAGAAACTGGGGCTGAACCCGCAGCAGACCCAGGTGCTGAATGGCGATAACGAACAGCAGCAGGAGATTGAGCAGCAACTGCTTCACGCCGACACGGAGCACTATTACAACGCGGCGACCCTATGAGCTGGCAGCAGCGAATCGAAGCCGCGCTCAGCGAACGCCGCGCGGCAGATGCCCTGCGCCGCCGTATCACCGTTGAGCAGGGTGCCGGACGCTGGTTAACCCTTGAGGGTGAGCGTTTTTGCAACTTCGCCAGTAATGATTATCTCGGCTTAAGTCAGCATCCGCAGGTGATTGCTGCCTGGCAGCAGGGCGCCGCGCAGTATGGCGTCGGCAGCGGCGGTTCGGGCCATGTTGTTGGCCATACGGCTGCGCATCATCAACTTGAGCGCGAGCTGGCGCAGTGGCTCGGTTACGACCGCGCGCTGCTCTTTATCTCCGGTTTTGCCGCCAACCAGGCCACCATTGCGGCCCTCACCGGCAAAGAGGATCGCATTGTTGCCGACAAGCTGAGCCACGCCTCGCTGCTGGAAGCGGCCGCCCTCAGCCCGGCGCAATTGCGCCGTTTTGCTCATAACGATGTCGGGCAACTGGCGAGCCTGTTGAGCAAATCGCTCAGCGGGCAACAGCTGGTGGTCACCGAAGGGATCTTCAGCATGGATGGCGACAGCGCACCGCTGGCGGCGATTGCTGAGGCCACGCATCACGCAAAAGCGTGGCTGATGGTGGATGATGCCCACGGTATCGGCGTACTTGGCGAGCAGGGGCGCGGTAGTTGCCATTCGCAGGGGGTGAAGCCCGACATTCTGGTTGTCACCTTCGGCAAAGGCTTCGGCGTCAGCGGCGCGGCGGTGCTTTGCAGCGAAGCGGTTGCTGACTACCTGGTGCAGTTCGCCCGCCATCTTATCTACAGCACCGCAATGCCGCCCGCGCAGGCAGTGGCGCTCAGCGTCGCCCTCGATATTATCCGCTCCGCTGAAGGCGACGCGCGCCGCGCGCAGCTGGCAGCGCTGATCGGCCGTTTTCGTGACGGCGTACGCGGGCTGGATCTGGCGGTGACGGATTCGCACAGCGCCATTCAACCGCTGATTGTTGGCGACAACAGCCGCGCGCTGCGCCTCGCCCACACTCTGCGCCAGCAGGAGCTGTTTGCAACTGCCATCCGCCCGCCCACGGTGCCGCCGGGCACGGCGCGTTTGCGCCTGACCTTAACCGCCGCGCATCAGCCAGAGGATATCGACAGGTTGCTGGAGGCGCTGCATGGCGGTGAATAAACAGGCGGTGGCCGCCGCCTTTGGTCGCGCGGCTCAAAGCTACGCGCGACATGACGAGTTACAGCGGCTCAGCGCCGACTGTTTGCTGGCGCAACTGGGCGACATTAATCCTGCGCGGGTGATTGACGCCGGCTGCGGGCCTGGAGCGATGAGTCGTTACTGGCGCGCGCAAGGCTGCGATGTTACGGCACTCGATCTCTCGCCCGCTATGCTGGCAGAAGCGCGCCAGCAGCAGAGCGCCGCGCATTATGTCACCGGCGATATCGAAGCGTTGCCACTGGCAGACGCGACCTTTTCGCTGGCGTGGAGCAACCTCGCGGTGCAGTGGTGCGACGATCTGCGCCAGGCGGTTAGCGAACTGCGCCGCGTCACCGAACCGGGTGGGCATATCGCTTTTACCACGCTGGCGGACGGCTCCTTACCGGAGCTGAACCTGGCCTGGCGCGCGCTGGACAGCCTGCCCCACGCCAACCGCTTTTTGCCCGCAACGGAGATTGAGCAGGCGCTGCGTGACTGGCCGCTGCGCTGCGGTATTGACACCGTCACCCTGTGGTTTGCCGATGCTGCCAGCGCCCTGCGATCCCTTAAAGGGATTGGCGCGACCCATCTGCATGCCGGACGCCAGCAAGGGCTGACGCGCGGCAAATTGCAGCGCTTACAGGAAGCCTGGCCGCAACAGCAGGGCAAGTTCCCGCTGACCTATCAACTTTTTTGGGGAGTGATAACCCGTGACTGAACGCTATTTTGTGACCGGTACTGATACCGAAGTGGGTAAAACCGTGGCGAGCTGCGCACTGTTGCAGGCGGCGAATCTGCGCGGGTTGCGCAGTGCGGGCTATAAACCGGTCGCCTCCGGCAGTGAGATGACGCCCGATGGGCTGCGCAACAGCGATGCACTGGCGTTGCAGCGCCACAGCAGTTTGCTGCTCACCTATCAGGCGGTTAATCCGTACACCTTTGCCGAGCCGACCTCGCCGCACATTGTCAGCGCTGACCTGAATCAGCCGATAGAGGCGGAAGTAATGTCGGCCGGTTTACGCCAGCTGGAGCAGCAGGCTGACTGGCTGCTGGTGGAAGGGGCAGGGGGCTGGTTTACGCCGCTCTCGCCGACGCTGACCTTTGCCGACTGGGCCACCGCAGAGCGCCTGCCGGTGATTCTGGTAGTTGGCGTCAAGCTTGGCTGCATCAACCATGCAATGTTAACTGCCCAGGCAGTGCAGCAGGCAGGCTTGAGGCTGGCAGGGTGGATCGCTAATGATGTGGTCAAGCCGGGTAAACGCCACCAGGAGTATATGGCGACGCTGCAACGCGTGCTGCCCGCGCCGCTGATCGGTGAGATCCCGTGGCTGGCGGATGCGCCGGAAACCGCCGCAACCGGCCACTATCTCGATCTCAGCGTACTGACTCCGGCGACATCCAGTGCGCCAGCAGCGGATCATCTAACTGCCTGATATCCCCCCCGGCCACGCGCCGCCCGCGGTGCAGCAGGCAGAAACGGTCCGCCACCCGGCGGATCAGCGACAGCTGCTGCTCCGCCAGTAAGATCGACATGCCAAACTCCTGATTGAGTCGCACGATCAAATTCCCCAGTTTATGGATAAACGCCTGGCCGAGGCCGCGCGTCGGTTCATCGAGGATCAACAACCGTGGGCGCGTTACCAGCGCCCGCGCCATCGACAGCTGCTGCTGGTTATCCTCCGACAGCGTCGCGCCGCGCTGCTGACGCAAACTATACAACTCCGGGAAGAGATCAAAGATCTCGCGGCTCAGGCTCTGGCCTGCGTCACCGGCGGCGCGCATCGCCACATGCAGATTCTCCTCCACCGTCAGCTGCGAAAAAATGCGCCTGTCCTGCGGCACATAGCCGATGCCGACCGCGCTGCGGTGCTCGGCCTGGAGCGTCAGCAGATCGCGCGGCGGTGCGCCCGCATCCTGCCAAATCATGCTGCCGCTCTCCACCGGCAGGTAGCCGGTAATGCAGTTCACCAGCGTGGTTTTTCCCATACCCGGCAGCCCGACCAGCGAGGTGCAGAGGCCGGGGGCTAACTCCAGATCGATATCCCATAACGTATGTTGGTCGCCGTAATAGTGGTTCACCGCATGTAAGCTCAACATGATCCGCTCCTTGTTCCCATCAGGTATGACTGCTTTTCACTATGGTCAATTGCAAAAGCCTTGCCAGAACGTGAAAAGGGCATTTTTTTCGGAGACGGCTGAGAAAGCATGCGAAAAAAACGTGATGGCGCGCAAACCCAGGTAAAAATTCTGCACTTTGCCAGTGCTTACCGCAGCGGCTGGTGGTGCAACAGCGGGTGAAATTGTGAGAAGGATCCCAGGCGGATCCTGCGCATCGTTAGCCGATAATTGTCGAAAAGAGTCGATAAAAAATTTTTCCCGCACCCTTTTTGCCGCAGAGGGGGAGTTTGGCGAGGGGCGGGGTGCACGGGCTGGCGGCAGTTATCCACTATTCCTGTGGATAACCTTGTGTATTAGAGTTAGAAAACGTGTGGCAAGCGAGAGGCGGCGCGGCTTGCGCATGAATTGGTGTGAAACCCGCCTTTTTAATATTTTCTTTTTTAATCAAACGTTTAAATAAAAGCAATGGGTGTAAGAAAAGTGTCACCGACTGCCATAAAAGCGTCAAACATCACCTTGACAAATGTTAAAAGGGCAAAAATTCTGGGGATAACCTTTAACGCGAGGTTTAATCGCTTACCGATCGTCCAATCGCAGCCACAATGCGATGTTTTGCACTGCGGTAGATGAGATCGGCTTGCCTGCTACTGTTTTTTCATCCAGTATCTTCGGTTGGCAAAAATGCGCATGGTGAGTAAACTGTCTTACCTGCCCCACTCCTCATCAGGTGCCATTCATGAGTAAACCGTTCAAACTGAATTCCGCTTTTCGCCCCTCCGGCGATCAGCCTGAAGCAATCCGTCGCCTCAAGGAAGGGCTGGAAGACGGGCTCGCGCACCAGACGTTGCTCGGGGTAACCGGTTCAGGGAAGACGTTCACCGTGGCCAATGTGATTGCCGATCTGCAGCGCCCAACGATGGTGCTGGCACCCAACAAGACGCTGGCTGCGCAGCTCTATGGCGAGATGAAAGAGTTCTTCCCGGATAACGCGGTGGAGTATTTTGTCTCCTACTACGACTACTATCAGCCGGAAGCCTACGTACCGAGCTCGGACACCTTTATCGAGAAGGATGCGTCGGTTAACGAACATATCGAGCAGATGCGTCTCTCCGCCACCAAAGCGCTGCTGGAGCGGCGTGATGTGGTCGTGGTGGCGTCGGTCTCCGCCATCTACGGTCTGGGCGATCCTGACCTCTACCTGAAGATGATGCTGCATCTCACCAATGGCATGATCATCGATCAGCGCGCGATCCTGCGCCGGCTGGCGGAGCTGCAATACACCCGTAACGACCAGGCGTTCCAGCGCGGCACCTTCCGCGTGCGCGGCGAAGTGATTGATATCTTCCCGGCGGAGTCGGACGATCTGGCGCTGCGCGTTGAGCTGTTCGATGAAGAGGTTGAGCGCCTGTCGCTTTTCGATCCGCTGACCGGCCATATCGAATCGGTCATTCAGCGTTTTACCATCTACCCGAAAACCCACTACGTGACGCCGCGCGAGCGCATCGTGCAGGCGATGGAAGAGATCAAAGTCGAGCTGGCGGAGCGGCGGAAGTTTCTGCTGGAGAACAATAAGCTGCTGGAAGAGCAGCGTATTACCCAGCGCACCCAGTTCGATCTGGAGATGATGAACGAGCTGGGCTACTGCTCCGGCATCGAGAACTACTCGCGCTACCTCTCCGGGCGCGGGCCGGGCGAAGCGCCGCCAACGCTGTTTGACTATCTGCCTGCCGATGGGCTGCTGGTGGTCGATGAATCCCACGTTACCATTCCGCAAATCGGCGGCATGTATCGCGGCGACCGGGCGCGTAAAGAGACGCTGGTGGAGTACGGTTTCCGTCTGCCGTCGGCGCTCGATAACCGCCCGATGAAGTTCGAAGAGTTCGAAGCCCTGGCCCCGCAGACGATCTACGTCTCCGCGACGCCGGGTAACTATGAGCTGGAGAAATCGGGCGAAGAGGTGATCGATCAGGTAGTGCGCCCAACCGGACTGCTGGATCCGATTATCGAAGTGCGCCCGGTGGCGACCCAGGTCGACGATCTGCTGTCCGAGATCCGCAAGCGCGTCGAGATCAACGAGCGCGTGCTGGTAACTACGCTGACCAAACGCATGGCGGAAGATTTGACCGAATATCTGGTTGAGCACGGCGCGAAGGTGCGCTATCTGCACTCCGATATCGACACCGTCGAGCGTATGGAGATTATCCGCGACCTGCGACTTGGCGAGTTCGATGTGCTGGTCGGCATCAACTTGCTGCGTGAGGGGCTGGATATGCCGGAAGTGTCGCTGGTCGCCATTCTCGATGCCGATAAAGAGGGCTTCCTGCGCTCCGAACGATCGCTTATCCAGACCATTGGTCGTGCGGCGCGTAACGTCAACGGCAAAGCGATCCTCTACGGCGATAAGATCACGCCGTCGATGGCGAAAGCGATTGGCGAAACGGAGCGCCGCCGCGAGAAGCAGCAGAGCTACAACGAAGAGCATGGCATTACGCCGCAGGGGCTCAACAAGAAAGTGGTGGATATTCTGGCGCTGGGCCAGGGGCTGGCGAAAACCAAAGCCAAAGGGCGCGGCAAGTCCCGCTCGCCGGTTGAGGCAGATGCATCCGATCTGGGTCTGACGCCAAAAGCGCTGCAACAGAAAATTCATGAACTGGAAGGGCAGATGATGCAGCATGCGCAGAATCTGGAGTTTGAAGAGGCGGCGAAGGTGCGCGATCAGCTTCATCAACTCCGCGAGCTGTTTATTGTTGCCTCTTAATGTTGACTTAACATAGCCCTGTCACACTCTCCTCAGTTTTCGTGGAGGAGAGTGTGATGCAACAAATTACCGTTCGTGAGTGTTTTGCCGTCGCCTGCGCGCTGGCAGTGGTGCTCGGTTTTACCCATTTTTGGCTGCTGAGCTACTGATCGTCCCCCGGTCGGGCGCGCTGAATTTGACCCACGCCCGCACCCCATTTTGTGTCAGCCGATTGTGCAGGAAAAACTGCGCGTCATGCAGTTGCGCGATACGCGTGACGATACTTAAGCCGAGACCGGCACCGCCGTAACGGCTGTCCATTCTGACAAACGCTTTGCTCAGCTCGCCGCTGCGGCTCTCATCAATTCCCGGTCCTTCATCTTCTACCGCCAGCACTGGCGTTTCTGCCTGCTCGAGGCGCACGGTGATCGTGCTGCTGACCGGGCTGTAGCGATGGGCATTCTCCACCAGGTTACGCACCAGCAGTCGCAGCAGGGTGGCATCGCCCGCTACCGCCATATTTTCACCGTCAACCGGCATCACCAAGCGCTGATCGCGTGCCGCCAACATGGTGCGCAGCTCCTCTTCCATCGGCTGCACCACATCACTTAATAACGTCACTTGCTGATAGGTACCGGCGGAGAAAGATTGCCCTACGCGCGCCAAAAGCAGCAACTGGGCGATATTTTCCGTCATCTGATCGAGGCGCTGCACCAGCGGCTCGACCTGCATGCCGCTGCTTTTTGCCATCAGTTCAAGGTGCAGACGCAGCCCGGCCAGCGGTGTTCGCAGCTCATGGGCGACATCGGCGGTAAAGAGCCGTTCGCGGTCGAGGGTTAAGGTCAGGCGCGAGACCAGATCGTTAATCGCTGAGGTGACCGCCTCCACTTCGCTGACGCTCTGATCGAGGGTGATAGGCTGCAAATTGTTTGGCGTGCGCTTATTCAGCTCCTGCTGAAGTTCGGAGAGCGGGCGGGTGATCGCTTTCACCGCCTGCATGCAGAGCAGCAGCGCCAAGCCGATAATCAGCAGGCTTGGCACCAGCAGGCTCGCCACCGCTTCACGCACTTCATGCTCAATATGTTTGCGGTTGTTGTGGTTGTGGATCGCCGTCTGCACCAGCAGCTGGATCTGCTCTTCGCTCTCATGCCAGAGCCAGAAGACGCTGACCAGCTGACAGAAGAGAAGAATGCCGCCAATGGTCAGCAGCAGCCGGCGGCGCAGGCTCCAGTGACGAAAGTCGAACATCGCCATCACTCAGACCGCTCTTGCGGCGACACCAGCATATAGCCGAAGCCGCGCACGGTGCGGATGCGCGACTTGCCAATCTTGTCGCGCAAATTGTGAATATGCACCTCCAGCGTATTGGTCGACGGCTCGTTATCCCAGTTGTAGATATCGTTGTAGAGGATCTCGCGGTGCACCGGGCTTTCGGCTTTCAGCATCAGGCGCGATAAGAGCGCGTACTCTTTTGGCGTCAGCTCCAGCAGTTGCCCCTCGAGCCACGCCTGGCGGCGGGTAACATTCAGAGTCAGATTGCCGTGAGTAATCTCGTTATCACCCTGATTGTGGTGACGGCGCAGCAGCGCGCGGATGCGGGCGTTAAGCTCGTCGAGGGCAAAGGGTTTCACCAGGTAATCATCTGCGCCGGTATCAAGCCCCGCCACGCGATCGTCAAGGGTATCGCGGGCGGTGAGGATCAGCACCGGCAGGGTATATTTCTCTTTGCGCAGCCGGTTGAGCAGATGCAGGCCATCTTCATCAGGCAGGCCGAGATCGAGCACAATCAGGCTGTAGTGGCCACCCGCCAGGCAGAGCGCCGCTTCATGGGCGGTCGAGACGCCATCGCAGGCGTAGCCTTCACTCTGCATCGCGAGAATTAACCCCTGTTGCAGCAGCGCATCATCTTCAATCACCAGAATTTTCATTTCACCTGCTCCCGGCACGGCGTAAGGATATCGTCTTCAGGATGGTAGACCGTGGTGCTGACGCCCAGTATACCCAACATGGTCGGGAAGAGGTTGTCCTGCGAGTAGGCCTTCTCCCGCGCATTTTTCGCGACACACTGGCTGTTAATGCCGTAACGCGTCTGGTAATCCGGCGAGAGCCAGATCAGCAGCGGCACATGTTTCTGCGTGGCGGGCGCGATGGAGTAGGGCAGCCCGTGCAGGTAAACGCCATTTTCACCCAGTGATTCGCCATGATCGGAGAGGTAAACCAGGCTGGTGGTAAACCTGTCCTGTTTTGATTGCAGTAATTTAATCGCTTTATCAACAATATAGTCGACATAGACGATGGTGTTGTCATAGGTGTTCACCAGTTGCTCGCGGGAGCAGGTCTGGATCTCATTGGTATCGCAGGTGGGAGTGAATTTCCGCATCTGCGCCGGGTAGCGGTTGTAGTAAGTCGGGCCGTGGCTGCCAATGGTGTGCAGCACAATCAGCCCGTCGCCCGGCAGTTGATCGATATAGCGCGCCAGGTCGCGAAACAGGATCTCATCCTGGCACTCGCCCTTGATGCAGTAATCCGCCAGGTTCAGCTGCGTCATATCCTGGTGCGGCACGCGGTCGCAGGCCCCTTTGCAGCCGCCATCATTCTCATTCCACAGCACCTGAATCCCGGCGCGCTGCACTACATCAAGCAGCCCCTCCTGGTGATGCGCCAGCTGATCGTCATAGTGGGCACGGCCCATACCGGAGAACATGCAGGGCACGGAGACCGCTGTCGCGGTGCCGCACGAGGTGGTGTTGGGGAAGTAGATAACATTATCCTGCTTCAGCAGCGGGTTGGTCTCGCGATCGTATCCGCCAAGCGAGAAGTCATCCCCACGCGAGGTTTCGCCCAGCACCAGAATAGTGAGGTTTTTACGCGCGCCGCTCTTCATCTGCGGGAGTTGGTGGGCATCTTCGCCGATGCGCACCAGCGGCAGGTTATCCATGCGGTTATGAACATACCAGGAGAGCGAGGCGGCAATGGCGTTCGACGGGCCGAGGGATTTCACCAGCTCTTTGTTGTTGCGAAACAGCGAGGCGTAATCTTTATAAAACGGCACCGCCACGGCAACGATAATCAGCGCGGAGATCGCTACGCTAAGCAGGCGCAGCGTGATGCTGCGCAGCAGCGGGCGAGTCGGTTTGATCTTGATCCACCAGGCGATAAGCACCGGCAGCAGCGCGGTCAGCAGCAGCGTCATCACCATTTTGCCCGACATCAGGGCGAAGCTCTCCGCCGCGGTGGTATCGAGAATATTGGTGATCATCGAGCGGTCAATAATCACGCCGAAGGTGGAGATAAAGTACTGTGCGGCGGCGCAGACGAGGATAAACAGGCTCAGCAGCAGCCGGTCGAGGCGCAGAAACGACGCCAGTGTCAGCACAATGTTGATCACGCTAAAGGCCACCAGCGGCATGGTGAGGAACACCAGCGCGTTATGCAGTGAGTCGACCGGAAGCAGATGAAACGCCTGGCGGTAAAAGACAATGTTAAGCACCAGCGCGATATAGAGCGCCGCAAGGGTAAGCAGAGAGAGGCGGCTTAAAGAGGGCCGGTAGAGCGAAAGCGTGCGCATAGCCAAATTCCATAATGTGAATAGCGCTATGCTGACAGGGGTTTTTTAAGACAACCTTAAGAAATTAAGCAAAGGCTATGGCGGGGCTGATTCTGCCCCGCCGGTGCGTCAGCCAAGCTGCTGCACCGCTTTCTCCAGCGCGTTGCGCAGCAGAACACGGTCGTGGCGATAGGGGATATCGCTCGCTTCAAGCTCTTCCTGAATAATCAGCCGGTCAGTGACCGTGCTGGCGTCCACTTTTGGCCCCACCACTGCGGCATCGATAATGCGCTTGCCGATGTACTGCTCCATGATCGAAAGCTTATCCGCCAGCGTCAGGCGGGCAGCGGCGGGGCTGAGCTCTTTGCCAAGGTTGCCGATATAGACCACTGGCGCAGGCGTGCGGCGCAGTGCCTGGGCTAACTCATCAAGCAGCAGCAGTGGCAGCAGGCTGGTGTAGAAGCTGCCGGGGCCAATCAGGATCAGATCTGCTTCGGCAATCGCCTGCACCGCTTCGCGGGTGGCGTGGACTTTCGGCGACAGCATCAGCTCCTGCACCGGCGCGTGCAGTTGGTCGATATTGACCTCGCCATACACCACGTTGCCTTCGCTGTCCGTCGCCATCAAATCGACCGGCTGCTCGGACATCGGGATTAAAAAGGCATCCACCTTCAGTAAATTGCGAATTAAATTGATCGCTTCCAGCGGGCGCACGCTGAGGTGATCCAGCGCCTTTAACATCAGGTTTCCGAGGTTATGGCCAGAAAGTTCGCCATTGCCGCTAAAACGGTACTCAAACATCGCCGAGGCGACGCTCGGTTCGGTAATCAACTGATTGAGGCAGTTGCGCATATCGCCCCAGGCGATGCCGCCTTCGGAGCGGCGAATACGCCCGGTAGAGCCGCCGTTGTCGGTGGTGGTGACAATGCCGGTGAGGCGCGATCCCAGTGAGGCAAGCGAAGACATCACCCGCCCAAGACCATGCCCGCCGCCGAGTGCGACAACGCGATCCAGGTCGGCGAGGGTGCGATTACGCATAATTGTTCCTTATGATTTTTTATCGCGCTACGTTAGCGTAAATACCACCAAAAGACGATGCCGCGCACCGCGTAAAATGACACATATCAAAGCAAAAAAGCGATTTTCACGTACTCTGTAGCCATTGTGCACGATTATGTCGCTATGTAGTGGTTTATATAACGATATTCACAATGGCGAAAGCCGGGCGATCGCGCTACTATCGCCAGAGCATGTTAGCGTGCCTAACATAACCCTCCTCAATGGATTTTGGCTTGCTTCTTACTGATGCAGCCCGAAAGACGATGAGGATACACTCAAGCCTCTGCACCTGTGTCTTATGGATCTATGCCGCAAGATATGGTGCTTTGGCCGTAGCAGAGCAATAGCTCTTGCTGCCAGGGTGCAGGAAGAAATGACTGCATCTCCCGAATCTGGAAAGGTGTACATGGCCTCACAACTGACTGACGCGTTCGCGCGCAAGTTCTATTACTTGCGTTTGTCGATTACCGACGTGTGCAATTTTCGTTGCACCTACTGCCTGCCGGATGGCTACAAGCCCGGCGGCGTCAATAACAACGGCTTTCTCAGCCTCGATGAAATTCGCCGCGTGACCCGCGCCTTTAGCGCAATGGGCACGGAAAAAGTGCGCCTGACAGGTGGTGAACCCTCCCTGCGCCGCGATTTCACCGACATCATCGCTGCGGTGCGGGAAAACGCCGCCATTCGCCAGATTGCCGTCACCACCAACGGTTACCGCATGGCCCGCGACGTTGCCCAATGGCGCGACGCCGGTCTGACGGCGATCAACGTCAGCGTCGACAGCCTCGACGCTCGCCAGTTTCACGCCATTACCGGGCAGGATAAGTTTCGCCAGGTGATGGCGGGCATCGACGCCGCCTTTAGCGCCGGATTTTCGAAGGTGAAGGTCAATACCGTGCTAATGCGCGACGTGAACCATCACCAGCTTGATACCTTCCTTGACTGGATCCAGACGCGGCCAATCCAGCTACGCTTTATTGAACTGATGGAGACGGGCGAGGGGAGCGATCTGTTCCGCAAACATCACCTCTCCGGCATGGTGCTGCGCGACGAGCTGCTTAAACGCGGCTGGATCCACCAGTTGCGCCAGCGCAGCGACGGCCCGGCGCAGGTCTTCTGCCACCCGGATTACGAAGGCGAAATCGGGCTTATCATGCCCTACGAAAAAGATTTCTGCGCCAGCTGCAACCGCCTGCGCGTCTCCTCCACCGGCAAACTGCACCTCTGCCTGTTTGGCGATGGCGGCGTCGATCTGCGCGATCTGCTGCAGGCGGACGAGGAGCAGGGCAGGCTTGAGGATCGTATCGCCACGGCGCTGAGCCAGAAAAAGCAGACCCACTTCCTGCATCAGGGCAATACGGGCATTACGCAAAACCTTTCATATATCGGCGGGTAACGCCGCAAGGAGAGAGAGATGAGCCAGGTCAGCGCTGAGTTTATCCCGGTCAGGCTTGCTATTTTGACGGTCTCCAGCCGTCGTGGCGAAGAGGATGACACTTCCGGACACTATCTGCGCGACGCCGCGCACGATGCCGGACATCAGGTGGTTGATAAAGCGATCGTTAAAGAGAACCGCTACGTCATTCGCGCCCAGGTTTCGGCGTGGATCGCAAGCGATGAGGTGCAGGTGGTGCTAATCAATGGCGGGACGGGCTTCACCGAAGGTGACCAGACGCCAGAAGCGCTGCTGCCGCTGTTTGACCGCGAAATTGAGGGCTTCGGCGAGCTGTTTCGCATGTTGTCCTTTGAAGAGATCGGCACCTCGACGCTGCAATCCCGCGCGCTGGCGGGCGTCGCCAACCAGACGCTGATTTTCGCCATGCCCGGCTCGACCAAAGCGTGCCGCACCGCATGGGAAAATGTCATTGAACCGCAGCTCGATGCGCGTACGCGCCCGTGTAATTTTTACTCCCATTTGAAGAAGTAAGTTATGTCGCAACTGACCCACATTAACGCCAATGGCGAAGCGCATATGGTGGATGTCTCCACCAAAGCGGAAACCGTGCGCGAAGCGCGCGCCGAAGCCTTTGTCACCATGCTGCCAGAGACGCTGGCGATGATTGTCGACGGCAGCCACCACAAAGGCGATGTCTTCGCCACCGCGCGCATCGCCGGTATCCAGGCGGCAAAA
The DNA here is from genome assembly GCF_029850615.1 of Kosakonia sp. HypNH10. Lineage (NCBI taxonomy): Bacteria > Pseudomonadati > Pseudomonadota > Gammaproteobacteria > Enterobacterales > Enterobacteriaceae > Kosakonia > Kosakonia sp. HypNH10. The sequence goes on along the minus strand of NZ_JAOTIU010000001.1, from coordinate 732,086 downwards.
CGCACCTGGGAGCTGATCCCGCTCTGCCACCCGCTGTTATTGAGCAAAGTAGAAGTGCTGCTCCAGGCGCAGCCGGAGCATAACCGCGTGCGCATCGAATCTGTCTGCCGTCTGAGCGGCAAAACCGGCGTTGAGATGGAGGCGTTAACCGCCGCCTCGGTCGCCGCGCTGACGATTTACGATATGTGCAAAGCGGTGCAGAAAGATATGGTGATTGGCCCGCTGCGCCTGCTGGCGAAAAGCGGCGGCAAATCGGGTGATTTCAGGGTAGAGAGCGATGCTTAAAGTACTGTTTTTCGCGCAGGTGCGCGAGCTGGTGGGCTGCGAAACCCTCAACGTTGAGACGCTTTTCCCCTCCGTTGAAGCGCTGCGCCAGCATCTTGCTGCGCAGGATGATCGCTGGGCGCTGGCGCTGGAAGAGGGCAAGCTGCTGGCAGCGGTGAATCAGACGCTGGTCAGCTTCGATCATCCGCTGGCAAGCGGCGATGAAGTGGCCTTTTTCCCGCCGGTGACCGGAGGCTGAGATGAGCGAAACGCGAATTTGTGTCGACCGCGCCGCGTTTAACGTCGGCGAAGAGTACAGCTGGCTGGCCGCGCGCGATGAAGATGGCGCGGTGGTGACCTTTACCGGCAAAGTGCGCAACCACAATCTGGGCGACAGCGTCAGCGCCTTAACCCTTGAGCACTATCCGGGGATGACGGAAAAATCGCTGGCCGCGATCGTCGACGAGGCGCGCAGCCGCTGGTCGCTCGGGCGGGTAAGCGTTTATCACCGCATCGGCGAACTCTGGCCGGGGGATGAGATTGTCTTTGTTGGCGTAGGGAGCGCGCACCGCAGCAGCGCTTTCGAGGCCGGGCAGTTTATTATGGACTACCTGAAAACCCGCGCGCCGTTCTGGAAGCGCGAAGCGACGCCGGAAGGCGAACGCTGGGTGGAAGCCCGTGACAGTGACCAGCAGGCAGCGAAGCGCTGGTAGCACGCAGGGTACCGATTGATGTGTTAACCTTACTGCATTGTTAACCCATCAATCAGGAGTGATTATGGACCGTTTCCCCCGTTCTGATTCTATCGTGCAGGGCAGCCGTAGCGGGCTGCAAACTTATATGGCGCAGGTTTATGGCTGGATGACCTGCGGTCTGCTGTTAACCGCGTTTGTCGCATGGTATGCCGCGCGCAGCGAAGCGATCATGAGCTTCGTCTTCTCCAGCCAGATCACCTTCTTCGGGCTGATTATTGCCCAGCTGGCGCTGGTGTTTGTCATCTCCGGCATGATCCATAAACTGAGCCCCGCGCTGGCGACCGGCCTGTTTATGCTCTATTCGGCGCTCACCGGCCTGACGCTCTCCAGCATTCTGCTGGTCTATACCTCGCAGTCGATTGCCGCCACCTTTGTGGTGACCGCCGGGATGTTTGGTGTGATGAGCCTCTACGGCTACACCACCAAGCGCGATCTCAGCGGCTTCGGCAATATGCTGTTTATGGGTCTGATTGGGATTGTGCTCGCCTCGCTGGTCAACTTCTGGCTGAAGAGCGAAGCGCTGATGTGGGTGATCACCTATATCGGTGTGATTGTCTTCGTCGGCCTTACTGCTTATGACACGCAGAAGCTGAAAGGGATCGGTGAGCAGATCGATGTCAGCAACAGCGCCGAGCTGCGCAGATACTCGATTCTGGGCGCGTTAACGCTCTACCTCGACTTTATCAACCTGTTCCTGATGCTGCTGCGTATCTTCGGCAACCGCCGTTAAGCGACGCTATACCTCATCCCGGCTGCGGCCGGGATTTTTTTGCCTTTTTCACGGAGGAGCGGTGAGAGTATTTGGCTGGATTGCCCCGGTGCAGGTTACGCCCGTTGAGTTACTGGTGAAGGCCTGTTTGTGGCTGGCGGCGGGCATGGCGCTCAGCGCGGTGCTCTGCTGGCTGGTACTCGATCTGCTGGCGCTACCGCAGTTCACTGAACACAGCGCGATTATCGTGCTGCTGGCGATCCTCTGGTTTATCACGCTTTTCGCCCTCAGCATGCTGTTTGAGCGCATGAAGACGCTACACGCCATCGGCGGGCTGGTGCTGCTGAGCGTCATCGGCGGCCTGCTGGCCGCGAGCCTCTTTTCGCTGCAACTCTGTCTGGTGCTCTACGGCGTGACAGGCGGGATGTTCGCCCTCGGCGCGCTGATTGCCCATCTTTATGGTGAGCGGCTGCGCAACAGGCGTTTTTACTGGCTTTTGGCCGCAGCGGGCGGCGCGCTTGCCGTGGTGATTAATCTTGCGCTGGCAGGCGGCGTGGCACAGTGGTGCGCAAGCCTCTTTCTGGTGGTGCTGTTTAGCGTTGTGAGCGCGCGCAAAAGCCCGCAGATGCTCGACAGCGCACGCGGGCTTTACCGCCAGCAGTTTGTCACGGTGCAGCACTGCGCAACCCGCGGTGCGCTCAGCATCTGGCTCGGCGCAGCGACCGCGTTTCTCGACATACTTCAAACGCTGATGTTTCTGGTTTCATCAGGATCGTCCAGCGCGTCGCGCTAGAGCACCGATTGCCGGATGGCGGCTTTGCCTTATCCGGCCTACGTGTACCGAGCCGCTGAAACCGCGTAGGCCGGATAAGCGCCAGCGCCATCCGGCATTCTCTCCGTGGCACAATTGCCGGATGGCGGCTTCGCCTTATCCGGCCTACCAAACGAGCCTACAGCCACACTGATATTGCTTTTACGTCAGATTTCACAGCGAGGGGTTGTGTCCCCGCTGAAATCGGCGAACCGAAGCGTGAATGACAAGGTCTGGACGCCATGGATGGCGGACAGAGGCGAACCGAGACAGGATGTCGAGTCGAGCCGGCCGCAGTCAGGCACGCGGGAGGTGAGCGCAGTGCGCAGCACCGATTTCCTCGCGGGGCCGCGGGGATTGACAAGGGGAGCGCGGCCGCTTCCCTTGTCCCGTTCACCGCACAAGAGATTAATGAAACTCCCGAACGCCTGGTGAACGGAACCATTCCACAAAACGCCACATGAAGCCCATTGCCGGATGGCGCGTTACACGCTTATCCGGCCTACGCCGTTTCCTGGGACGGCACTATCACTGCTGCGCCATCGCCTTCTCGTTTTTCGCCCGTAGCTTCTTGGCGCGGCCCTCCAGCAGCAGATAACCAATCAGCGCCAGCAGCAGCGGCAGGAAGTAGTAGAGCACCCGATAGGCGAGCAGGGCGGCGATGATAATCCCCTGCGACACATGCTCGCTGGCGAGCAGGGCGATAAACACCGCTTCCAGCACGCCGATACCCGCCGGGATATGCACAATCACCCCGGCGATACTGCTGACCAGCAGCACCCCAAGCACAAAGAAGAAGTCGGCGCGCATACCAAGCAGGATCCAGATAATCGCCCCCATCGCAATCCAGTTAGCGCTGGAGATCACCATCTGCGCGACGGCGAATTTCCACGACGGCAGCACCAGCTTGTGGCCCTTAATGGTGACGTGACGGCGTTTCGCAAACGCGCAGCCCCACAGGTAGACGGCGATAATCAACAACAGCACCACGCCGACAATGCGCAGCGTCGAGGCGTCGATATACCAGTGCTCTGGGATCTCCACCACGCCAAAGGTAAAGATCAGCCCGCCGAGCAGAATATAGCCCAGCCAGTTGGTGGTGATACTGAGCGAGAAGATGCGCGTAATGGTGCTGCCCGGCAGCCCAAGCCGCGAGTAGAGGCGATAACGCATGCCAATCCCGCCAACCCAGGTACTGAGCGTCAGGTTAAAGGCGTAGCAGATAAACGACACCAGCATCACCTGGCGCTTTGCGAGCTTATGGCCGCAGTAGGCGCGGCCGAGCAGATCGTAAAAGCCATACAGCACATAGCTGAGGATCACCAGCGCCACCGCGCTCAGCAGGGCGGTGCGGTTGTAATCGCGAATGACCTTCCAGACATCTTCCCAGTTCACCTTCTGCGCGTAGAGCACCAGCAGAACAATAACGGCGATAAAAAAGATCACCGTGAGGATTTTTTTAGCCAACCGCCAGCGCGGATGTGATGTTGACATCAGGGTTTTGCTCCCGAGTGCTGTGCTTCGTTTCTGTCCTGGGTTTCCATCTCCGGCTGTACCGGCGGCCCCACTTCAGCCAGTTTTGGGGTATGCGCCGGCAACCAGCCGACCAGCGCCGGGAAGTGGCGTAAGAAGTGGAACACCACCACGCTTTTCCCCAGGTTCCACCAGGTGCGCTTCGGCGCCATTGACTCATCCACCTGCTTACAATCCTGCTCAATAATCTTTTGCAGATTGTCGCGCAGCGTCTGGTTAAACTCGCGATCGTGAATAATCAGGTTCGCTTCGAGATTGAGCGACAGGCTTAACGGGTCAAGGTTGCTGGAGCCAACGGTCGCCCAGTGATCGTCCATCAGCGCCACTTTGCCGTGCAGCGGGCGGCGGCGATACTCATACACCTTCACGCCGCCTTTCAGCAGGTAGTTATAGAGCAGCTCCGCGCCCACTTTGACAATCGGCATATCCGGCTCGCCCTGCACAATCAGCTTCACGGTGACGCCGCGACGGGCAGCGTTACGCATCGCGTGCAAAAGCCGGTAGCCGGGGAAGAAGTATGCATTGGCGATAATCGCTTCCCGGCGGGCGTTAGCCAGCATCTTCAGATAGTGGCGTTCAATATCGTCGCGGTGATCGTCATTATCGCGCCAGACAAACAGCGCCTGAGCTTCGCCCGGCTTCCGGTTCTCTTCCGGGCGATGACGGCGGCGCTGCCACCAGCGTTTCGCCGGGGCGTTATCGGGCAGGTTTTCCAGCTCAAATTGCAGAATATCTTCGACGATTGGCCCCTCGACCCGCACGGCGTAATCCTGTTTTGCCTCGGGGCCGTAATCAGAGAGATGCTCGGCCGAGTAGTTAATCCCGCCGACAAAGGCGACGGTGTTATCGATCACCACAATTTTGCGGTGCATGCGTCGAAAGACGTTGGTACGCATCCCGAGCAGCGGCGGGCGCGGATCGTAATAGCGGAAAATCACGCCCGCCGAGGTGAGGGTGCTGACAAAGGATTCGCTTAAGTCGGGAGAGCCGTAGCCGTCGAGCAGCACCTCAATACTTACCCCGCGCTGAGCGGCGCGCAGCAGCACGCTGTGCAGCTCTTTGCCCACCTTGTCTTCAAACCAGATAAAGGTTTCGAGAATAATTTTCTGTTGCGCGTTATCAATCGCATCGTAGAGCGCCGGATAGTAGTTATCACCATTTTCCAGCAACTGGATGCGGTTACCGTCCCGCCAGCTACATTTCATAAATGGATCTCCGCACTCAGGGGGGCATGATCGGACAGATGACGCCAGTTGCGCAGCGGCAGCGCGGTTGGCGCAGTGGCGCTGGCGTTTTTGACATAAATTCTGTCGAGGCGTAGCAAAGGCAGGCTGACCGGGAAGGTGCGCGCCGGGCGACCATGCGCGCGGGTGAAGATCTCCTCCAGCCCGGCCTGCGCTTTAAGCGGCTGGTTGGCTTTTTGCCGCCAGTCGTTGAAATCCCCCGCCACCAGCACCGGCTCGCCTTCCGGCAGAGAGTTAACCCACTCTGCCAGCATTTTGAGCTGCGCCTGGCGGTGCGCCTCTTTCAGCCCAAGATGAACACTGAGGACATGTACCGCGCCGCCATAATCGGGCGGCATAATCCGGCAGTAGAGCAGGCCGCGTTTTTCGCTGCCATCTACTGAGACGTCGAGGTTTTCGTAGTGTTCAATCGGATAGCGGGAGAGCACCGCATTGCCGTGGTGCCCTTCAGGATAGACCGCATTGCGCCCGTAAGCGAAGTCGCTCCACATGGTATCGGCGATAAATTCGTAATGGGTGGTATCGGGCCAGTTCTCAACGCGCAGCGGGTGCACTTCGTGGGCGCCCATCACCTCTTGCAGGCAGACGATATCCGCGCTCACCAGGCGCACGGCATCGCGCAACTCGGGCAAAATAAAGCGCCGGTTGAAGGTGGTAAAGCCTTTGTGTGTGTTAATCGTCAATACTTTTAATGAAAATGGTCGCGCGTGTTGGGTCATAAATCTCCTGCCAGCATCACTCTCCTGTATAGAAATAAATTGTAGTCCCTGTCACAAAAAAAGCCGGGGTTACAGAATTTTCTGTAGATCGGGGTACTCTTCTGTAAGAGTAAAATCCTTGCGGAGAGATGCCATGAAGTGGCAACAATGTGTTCGTGTCGCAACAGGCCTGAGTTGCTGGCAGATTATGTTGCATTTGATGATTGTGGCGATACTGGTGATGGGCTGGATGAGCGGCAGGCTGGTGCACGTGGGGCTGGGGCTGTGCGTGCTTTATGGCGTCACCGTGCTGCTGATGCTCTTTTTCCAGCGCCATCATGACGCGGGCTGGCGCGGCATCGGCGATGTGCTGGAGGAGCTAACCACCACCTGGTATTTTGGCGCATCCCTTATTGCCATCTGGCTGCTCTCGCGGGTGCTGCAAAACAACTACCTGCTGGCGCTTGCCGGGCTGGCCATCCTTGGCGGCCCGGCGGTGGTTTCACTATTAACCAAAGAGAAACGATTAGGCCGTGTGGCGACGAAACATGGCGTAGGCCGCGGTGCCCGTTGACAGGGCAATCGCGATCAGCGGCCACAGGCTTCCCCAGATAATCTCCAGACTGGCATCCTTCAAATAGATCTGCTTGGTGATATCGGTAAAGTGCCGGATCGGGTTAATCCAGGTTAAATCCTGCAACCATACCGGCATGTTCTCCACCGGCGAAACGTAACCCGAGAGCAGGATCGCCGGCATCATCCAGACAAATACCCCGATAAACGCCTGCTGCTGCGTTTCGCAAAACGACGAGATCAACAGCCCAAACCCGACCAACGACAGGCCGTAAACCAGCATCGTGAAGTAGAAGAGCAGCAGCGATCCGGCAAACGGGATCTGGTAAGCCAGAATGCCGAACAGCAGCACAATCGTCGCCTGGAATGCGGCGACAATCAGCGCCGGCACCGCTTTGCCGATAAAGATCTGCCAGGTGGCGAGGGGCGACACCAACAGCTGATCGAAGGTGCCTTGCTCCCGCTCGCGCGCTACCGACAGCGAAGTGACAATCATCACGCCAATGGTGGTGATCATCGCCACCAGCGACGGCACGATAAACCATTTGTAATCGAGATTTGGGTTGTACCAGTTACGCACCACCAGCTCGCTGTTGTTCGGCTTCGGCTGCCCGGCCAGCAGCTCCTGCTGATAATCTTTCACCACCTGCTGAAGATAGTTGGCGGCAATCTGCGCGCTATTCGAGTTACGCCCATCGAGAATCAGCTGCATCTGCGCGGGTGTGCCGCTGTCGAGATCGCGGGAAAAATCGGCCGGGAAGCGCACCAGCAGCAGCGCTTTTTGCGTATCCAGCGTCGGGCGGATCTCCTGCGGGCTGCGCAGCAGCAGCACGTGGGTAAAGGCTTTGGCGCGGGCGAAACGCTGGGTCAGCTCCACCGCGTGCTTGCCGTTATCTTCGTTATAGATAGCGATAGTGGCGTTGGTCACCTCAAGGGTGGCGGCAAACGGGAAGAGCAGCACCTGAAAAATCACCGGCAGAATCAAAATGGCGCGGGTTTGCGGCTCGCGCAGCAGGGACTGCAACTCTTTGCGGATCAGCGTCCATAAACGGTGAAACATGGCTTCTCCTTAATCCAGCCTGCGTTTGGTTTTCAGCCACGTCAGGCCGATAAACATCACGGCGGAGGCCACCAAAAACAGCATGTTAATGGTCAATACCATGGGAATATTGCCCGCGAGAAAGAGGCTTTGCAGCGTGCTGACGAAGTAACGCGCCGGGATGATATAGGTCACCGCACGAATAATCGCCGGCATACTGTCGATCTGAAAGATAAAGCCAGAGAGCATAATCGACGGCAGAAACGCGGCGTTCAGCGCCACCTGCGCGGCGTTAAACTGGTTGCGCGTGGTGGTCGAGATTAAAAGCCCCATACCAAGCGTGCTGAGCAGAAACAGGCTGCTCAGCAGGAAGAGGATCAGCAGCGAGCCGCGATAGGGGACGCCGAGAATAAAGACCGACACCAGCATACAGAGCAGCATCGCCAGCATGCCGAGAAAGTAGTAGGGGATAAGTTTACAGAGCAGCAGCTCGGCACGGGTGATCTCAGTGGAGAGCAGCGCCTCCATGGTGCCGCGCTCCCACTCGCGCGCCACCACCAGCGAGGTGAGGATCGCGCCAATCACCGTCATGATAATGGTCACCGCGCCGGGAATAATAAAGTGCTGGCTGATGGCCGCCGGGTTGAACCAGTAGCGGGTCTGCACATCGATCAGCGGCGTGAAACTCTCTCCGCGATCTTCGGCGCGCTGCGCCTGCCAGAGTTGCCAGATCCCCTGGAGATAGCCCTGCACAAAATTGGCGGTATTCGGTTCACTGCCGTCGGTGATCACCTGAATCGGTGCCACTTCGGCAGGTCTTGCCATCTGCGCATCGAAGTTGACCGGAATAACCACCAGACCACGGATGCGCCCGGCCTGCATCATCTCGATCAACTGCTGGCGATCGCTGCTGATGGTGGAGTCAATGTAGGGCGAGCCGGTGAGCGCGTGGGTAAAATCGAGCGCCTCATCGCTGCGCTGCTCAAGCAGCACGCCGACGCTCAGCTTGCTGGAGTCGAGGTTGATGCCGTAGCCAAAAATAAACAGCAGCAGCAGCGGGATCACCACCGCAATCAGCCAGCTGCTCGGGTCGCGCACGATCTGCCGCGTCTCTTTGACGCACAGCGCCCGTACGCGCCGCCAGGAGAGGGCGTTAACGCGCATTGCTATGCTCCTTATCCCAGTTCTGGATCAGCGTGATAAACGCATGCTCCATGGTGGGATCGGGGTGGTTATCATCGGCGGTCTGCGCTTTCAGCTCGTCCGGCGTGCCGCTGGCAATCAGTTTGCCGCGGTAGACCAGCCCGATGCGGTCGCAATACTCCGCCTCATCCATAAAGTGGGTGGTGACCATCACCGTCACCCCTTTTTCCACCATGCTGTTGATATGCAGCCAGAACTCGCGGCGGGTGAGGGGATCAACGCCGGAGGTCGGCTCATCGAGAAAAAGAATGTCCGGCTCGTGCATCAGCGAGCAGGCCAGCGCCAGACGCTGCTTATAGCCGAGCGGCAGAGCATCAGTGGCGTGGCGGGCAATGGTTTGCAGGCCAAACGCTTCGCTCATTCGCGCCATCTTCTCCCGCTGCGCGCTGCCGCGCAGGCCGTAGACGCCGGAGAAGAAGCGCAGGTTCTGCTCTACGGTCAGGTTGCCGTAAAGGGAGAACTTCTGCGCCATATAGCCGAGGCGCTGGCGCGCTTTGCCGGAGCTGACCTTGAGATCCATATTCAGCACCAGCGCCTGGCCGGAGGTCGGCACCAGCAGGCCGCACATCATTTTAAAGGTGGTGGATTTGCCCGCGCCGTTCGGGCCGAGCAGGCCAAATATCTCGCCGCGTTTGACGGCAAAATTGACCTCGTTAGTAGCGGCGAAGTCACCAAACTTTTTGGTGAGGGATCTCGCTTCAATCACCGTCTCTTCGCCATCGCCGCTCACCGAGTGCAGGATCTTGCCAAGCGGCGACTCGGCCGCACCCGCGCCGCCCAGCAGGTCGATAAAGGCATCTTCAAAGCGCGGAGCGGTCTCCTCAATCTCCAGCGGTGGCATCTCTGGCGCGGCGTGAATCGCCTGCACATCGGCCCCTTTTTTCAGGATCATGCGTACCGAGCGCCCCTGGATCACGCCGTCGCTCACCTGCGGCAGCCTGAGAATGCGCCGCAGCAGGCGGCGGTTATTCTCATCCCGGCTGGTGAGCAGAAAGCTGCGCCCGGCCATGCTCTGGGTTAACGCTTTCGGCTCGCCGTGGTAGAGCAGCTCGCCCTCGTTCATCAGCAGCACATCGCGGCACTGCTCCGCTTCATCAAGATAGGAGGTGCTCCAGAGGATCAGCATCCCGTCGCCCGCCAGTTCATGCACCATCTGCCACAATTCACGCCGCGAGATGGGGTCGACGCCGACGCCTGGCTCATCAAGCAGCAGCACCTGCGGATCGCCGATCAGCGTACAGGCGAGCCCCAGCTTCTGCTTCATACCGCCAGAGAGTTTGCCCGCCAGCCGCTCGGTGAAGGGGGCGAGGGAGGTAAACTCCAGCAGACGGGTAAACATCTGCTGGCGCTTCTCGCCGGTGACGCTGCGCAGATCGGCATAGAGGATCAGGTTCTCCATCACCGTCAGATCTTCATAGAGGCCAAATTTCTGCGGCATATAGCCGAGCACGGCGTGCAGCTCGCTGTCGTTCTCGATGGGGTCGAGGCCCAGTACACGCACGCGGCCTTCGTTCTGCTTCATTAACCCGGCCAGAATGCGCATCAGCGTGGTTTTGCCCGCGCCATCCGGGCCGACCAGCCCGGTGACATAACCGGCGTGGATTTCACAATCGAGCCGCGCTACAGCAGGTTTCTCCATGCCGGGGAACTGTTTTACCAGCCCCTCAAGTTGAATGGTCCGCTCATTCATGACGCGCCTCGCCGTCGAAGCGCAGCGTCACCGGCATCCCCTGGCGCAGGTTATCATCGGCATCGGTGACGATAATGCGCAGGCGATAAACCAGGTCGGTACGCAGATCCGGGGTCTCAACGGTTTTTGGGGTAAATTCGGCGGTCGGCGAGACAAAGCCGATTTTGCCGTGATAGGGCTTATCCGGGCGGCCATCGGTGTAGAGCAGGATTTCGGCTCCCGGTCGAGTCTGGTGCAGATTGCGCTCATCGACATAGGCGCGCACCCACACCGGGCGGGTCAGCGACAGGGTTAACACGCTGCTGCCTGCGTTAAGCATGCTGCCCGGCTCGACGGCGCGGGTCAGCACCGTGCCGTTGCTCGGCGCGACCAGCGTAGTGTCCTGCAAATCAAGTTCTGCCTGCGCCAGTGCGGCCTGCGCCTGTTCGAGGCCCGCTTTCGCCTGGGCGATCTCCTGCGGGCGGTTACCGGCGCGGAACTGGCGCAATTTATCCTGCGCCGATTTGAGCGTTGCCTGCGCCTGGTCACGCGCCGAACGGGCGTTCTCCAGATCGTTTGCTGAAATCACTTTCGTTTTCCACAGCCCCTGCTGGCGCTGGTAGAAGTTCTGCGCGTAATCGTACGCCGCCTTTGCCTGGCTGACGGCGGAGGCGGCCTGGGCGATCTCCTCGGCGCGGTAGCCTTCGGTGGCTAACGCATATTTGGCTTCGGCAGTCGAGACGTTGGCTTTCGCCTGCAACAGCGCGTTTTCATAAGGCGCGCGGTCGATTTCGCCGAGCTTCTGCCCGGCCTGTACGCTGTCACCCTCATCCACCTGCAACGCCGCCAGCCGCCCGCCGACGCGAAAACTTAAATTAACGGTGCGGATATCGACATTGCCATACAGCGTCAGGCTGTCGTCCTGCCTGCTTTGATACCAGTACCAACCGCCAGCCAGCATCGCCAGCAGCACCACGCTGAGTAACACCACAACGCTACGCTTTTTCATCACTCCGGACTCCTGTGCGTTAATCCCTGCAAAATAAAATCGATATGGCAGGTGATGACTTGAAAGATCATTTCCGTTTTCTCTTCGTCGAACTGCGTCCAGCCTGCACGCAGCAAAATGGTTTCCCGCACCAGGCGGAAGGCGAGGATCTCGCCGATTAAGGCGTGGGCATGCAGCACCATCTGCGTGCTGTCGGCATCCTGGCCGGTGTAGGCGGCGAGCAGGCGCGTCAAATGCTGGTGCATCGGGTCGATCACCTGCTCATGCACAATCTGATACGCGCGGGTGGGGGAGAGCTGCTCGCGGGAGATAAATTTGCTCAGGTTGAGGGTTTCATCATGGGTGAGCAGCGTGAGCATCTCTTTGCTGGCGCGATGGATCAGCGCACGGATCGCCGGGCGGTCTGGTTCAGGTTCGGCAAACAGCGCTTCGGCGGCCTGCACGTGGGGTTGAAAATGGTGGCTGATAAAGTCGGCAATCCACTGCGCGCAGGCGTGGTAGAGATCCTCCTTCGAGCCGAAGTAGTAAGGGATTGCGGCGATGTTCTGCCCGGCCTGCGCGGCGATATCCCGCGTGGTGGCATGCAGTCCATACTCGCCAAACTGCGCCAGAGCAGCGGCAATCAACTGATTTTTGGCCTGTTCGCCTTTACTGGTGGTCGGTGTGCTATTCATGGGAGTTATAAAATTAATCAATCGATTGATTAACTCTACGACGGCGGGAAAATGTTGTCCAATTTTTGCGCAGGAAATGTGAGGGGGGCTAAATTTATGCCTTTTTCAGAGAATGAAGCGGGAAGATATCTTGCTGAGTCATTGACGTGGGATATTTTATGCGCCGGATCACAAAAGCTGATACACTCCGCACCTTCATGACATTGTGGTTTTTGTCATCAGTCTACCTATTATCTCCTCGAAAACTACACCTGTGACAGGTCGGGGCGGTGCGGAGTTGTTATGTCATTTGATGCCCTTGGCCTGAATCCGGATATCCTGCGCGCAGTTGCGGAGCAGGGTTACCTCGAGCCGACCCCTATTCAACAGCAGGCGATCCCTGCGGTGCTGCAAGGCCGCGATCTGATGGCCAGCGCCCAGACCGGTACCGGTAAAACCGCCGGTTTTACGCTGCCGCTGTTGCAACGCCTGGTGCAGAGCCAGCCTCACGCGAAAGGCCGCCGTCCGGTACGCGCCCTGATCCTGACCCCAACCCGTGAACTCGCGGCGCAGGTCGGTGAGAACGTGCAGGAGTATAGCCAGTATCTCAATATTCGTTCGATGGTCGTCTTCGGCGGCGTCAGCATTAACCCGCAGATGATGAAACTGCGCGGCGGCGTTGACATCCTGGTGGCTACCCCGGGTCGTCTGCTCGATCTTGAACACCAAAACGCCCTGAAGCTCGACAGCGTGGAAATTCTCGTGCTGGATGAAGCTGACCGTATGCTGGATATGGGCTTTATCCACGATATTCGCCGCGTGCTGTCGAAGCTGCCGGCGAAGCGTCAGAACCTGCTCTTCTCCGCGACCTTCTCGGATGAGATCAAACAGCTGGCGGAAAAGCTGCTGCACAACCCGCTGGAGATTGAAGTTGCGCGCCGTAACACCGCTTCCGAGCAGGTGACGCAGCACGTTCACTTCGTGGATAAGAAACGCAAGCGGGAACTGCTGTCGCAGATGATTGGCGAAGGTAACTGGCAGCAGGTACTGGTCTTTACCCGTACCAAGCATGGCGCCAACCACCTGGCCGAGCAGCTGAATAAAGATGGCATCACCAGTGCGGCGATCCACGGTAACAAGAGCCAGGGCGCACGTACCCGCGCGCTGGCAGACTTTAAATCCGGTTCGATTCGCGTGCTGGTGGCAACAGATATCGCCGCGCGTGGCCTCGATATCGAAGAGCTGCCGCATGTCGTCAACTATGAGTTGCCGAACGTGCCGGAAGATTACGTGCACCGTATCGGTCGTACCGGCCGTGCTGCCGCCACCGGCGAAGCGCTGTCGCTGGTCTGTGTCGATGAGCATAAACTGCTGCGCGACATTGAGCGCCTGCTGAAAAAAGAGATCCCGCGTGTTGCGGTTGAAGGCTATGAGCCGGATCCGTCAATCAAAGCGGAGCCGATCCAGAACGGCCGAGGTCAGAATGGCGGCCGTCAGGGCGGCGGTGGACGCGGGCAGGGCGGTGGCGGCGGTCGCAGCCAGTCCGCACCGCGCCGTAGCGAAGGCGAGACGCAGAAAGCGCGTCATCCGCGTCGTAGTAACGACGGCGGAGCCGCGAAAACGGAAGGTGGAGCCGCGAAGCCTGTGGGCAATCGTCGTCTTGATGGCGGTGCAGCGAAACCGGCAAACAACGGCGCACGCCGTCGTCGTCCGCGCAAACCCGCTTCCGCGTAAATCAGTTTCCGTTCAGGCCGGGTAGATTTATTCGGCACTCAAAACCGCCATCAGGCATTAAGCCGGATGGCGGTTTTTTTATGGTGCCGCTGAAACGGCGTAGGCCGGATAAGCGGTACGCGCCATCCGGCAATGGGCTTACCACGGTGGAATGGTTCCGTTCACCAGGTGTCCGGCGGGATATTTTTATCACCGGTGCGGTGAACGGGATAAGGGGAGCGGCCGCGCTCCCCTTATCAATCCCCGCGGCCCCGCGAGGAAATCGGTGCTGCGCACTGCGCTCACCTCCCGCGTGCCTGACTGCGGCCGGCTCGACTCGACTTGCTCGTTCCATTCTGGAACTCGGTTTACTCGTCCCATCCATGGGACTCGCCCCTTCGGGGCCAGCGCAAGCGCTGTTCAAAATTGCTCCCGGCAATTTTGTCCTGTCTCGGTTCGCCTCTGTCCGCCATCAATGGCGTCCAGACCTTGTCATTCACGCTTCGGTTCGCCGATTTCAGCGGGGGCCAACACCGCCGCTGCCATATCGCAGATAAAAGCAAAGACGGTGTCGCTGGAACTGCGTTTTGGTAGGCCGGATAAGGCGAAGCCGCCATCCGGCAATTGGTGTGGAGGGGATAATGCCGGATGGCGCTGACGCTTATCCGGCCTACGCCGTTCCAGCGGCTGCATTCCCGTAGGCCGGATAAGGCGTAGCCGCCATCCGGCAAGTGTGTCGCGGTGATATTGCCGGATGGCGCGTAAACGCTTATCCGGCCTACGCGGTTTCAGACGCCGGGCTTCTACAACACCTCGCCATTACTGGCGATAACCTGCTGATACCAACTGAAGCTGCGCTTCTTGCTGCGCTTGAGCGTGCCGTTGCCCTCGTTGTCTTTATCGACATAGATAAAGCCGTAGCGCTTTTTCATCTCGCCGGTGCCTGCGCTGACAATATCAATCGGTCCCCACCAGGTGTAACCCATAATCTCGCAGCCATCCGCAATCGCCTCGGCCATCGCCTGAATATGGCGGCGGCCATAATCGATGCGTGCCCGGTCATTAATTTCACCGCTGGCATCCACTTCATCAACACCGCCATAACCGTTTTCAACGATAAACAGCGGCTTGCGGTAGCGGTCTGCCAGCTCATTACAGACGATACGAAAACCGAGGGGATCGATAGGCCAGCCCCACTCGGTCTTCTCCAGGAACGGATTGTCCAGCCCGGCGGTGCCGCCGGTATCGACGCGGAACTGCCCGCCCGCCTGGTGCAGCACGCTGCGGTAGTAGCTAAAGCCAAGGTAATCAGAAGGGTACGCTTTAAGCAGCTGCATATCGCCCTCTGCCATCTCCAGCTTCACCCCAACATCGTTCAGCAGCCGTTTAGCATAAGCCGGATACTCGCCCAGCATCATCACATCGGAGAAGAGCAGCGAGCGGCGGCGCAGCTGCATAGTCGAGAAGATATCCTCCGGGTTGCAGCTCGCCGGGTAGACGGTACTCAGAGACAACATACAGCCGATAAGCGCATTGGGCATGATCTCGTGGCAGAGCATGTTCGCCAGCGCATTGGCGACGAACTGGTGGTGATTCGCCTGCCAAATCTCCTGCGGGCTGGCGTCAACATCCACCGCGCCGGTGGCGAACGGCATGCGGTTCATGTTGTTCAGCTCATTAAAGGTCATCCAGTATTTGACCTTGCCCTGATAACGGCGGAACACCGTCTCGCAGTAGCGGGTGAAGAAGTCGATAAGCTGGCGGTTTTTCCAGCCGCCATACTCCTGATAGAGCGCCAGCGGCGTTTCGTAATGCGAGAGTGTGATCACCGGCTCTATGCCGTACTTCAGCAGTTCATCAAACAGGTTGTCGTAAAATTGCAGCCCCGCCTCGTTGGGCGTGGTCTCATCCCCGCGCGGGAAGATGCGCGACCAGGCAATCGAGGTGCGAAAGCATTTGAAGCCCATCTCGGCGAAGAGCGCCACATCCTCTTTGTAGTGATGGTAAAAGTCGACCGCCTGGTGGCTGGCGTAATAGAGGTTCGGGTCAATTACCGCATCATGTTTACCGGAAGCGATACCGCCGCGCACCACGTCAGCGATAGAGGGCCCTTTGCCATCTTCGTCCCATGCGCCTTCCGCCTGATTAGCAGCAATCGCGCCGCCCCATAAAAAGTCGTTCGGAAAAACAGACATATCCGCTCCTTAATCCGCTAAGTCTTCGCCATTCGAGGCGATCAGTTTTTTATACCAGTGGTAGCTTTTCTTCAGCGAGCGCGCCTGGCTGCCGTTGCCCATATCGTCCTGATCGACATAGATAAAGCCGTACCGCTTGGAGATTTGCGCCGTGCCGGCGCTGACCACATCAATTGGCCCCCACCAGGTGTAACCAAAGAGATCAACACCGTCGGCAATCGCCTCCTGCATCTGCACCACGTGCTGGCGCAGGTAGTCGATACGGTAATCGTCATCGATGGAGCCATCCGCCTTGACGGTATCCACCGCGCCGAGGCCGTTTTCGGCAATAAACAGCGGCTTTTGGTAGCGGTCATAGAGCTGATTGAGCGCCAGCCGTAGCCCCTTCGGATCGATCTGCCAGCCCCATTCACTGGTGGTGAGGTGCGGGTTACGAATGCCGCCGGTGATCAGGTTGCCTTCTGCGCCGTCATGCAATGCCGGGTTGGCGCTGACGGTGCTCGACATGTAGTAACTGAACGAGACGAAATCGACCGGGTGCTGGCGCAGGATCTCATCATCGCCAACCACTTTTTGCAGCGTCACCCCTTTTTCCGCCAGCATGCGATCGGTGTAGGCGGGGTAGTAGCCGCGCGCCTGCACGTCGCTGAAGAAGAGCGACACGCGCTGCATCTCTTCGCAGGCCTGCAAATCATCCGGGTGGCAGGTGTGCGGGTAGAGCATCTGGTAGCTGATCATGCAGCCCATCTGCGAGCCGGGAATAATCGCGTGGCACGCTTTGGTGGCGAGCGCGCTGGCAACAAACTGGTGGTGCGCGCCCTGGTACTTATCCTGCTCGAGATGCGGGTTGTCCTCCTCAATCACCCCGACGCTGACATAGGGGTGGTGCTTCACGCAGTTGATCTCGTTAAAGGTCATCCAGTACTTCACCTTTTTGCGATAACGCGTAAAGACGGTAGTGGCGAAGCGGACATAGAAATCGACCAGCTGGCGGTTCGGCCAGCCGCCGTAATCGGTGACCAGCGCCAGCGGCATCTCGTAGTGGGAGAGTGAGACAATCGGCTCGATGCCGTGCGCGCGCAGCGTGTCGAACACTTCGTCATAAAACGCCAGGCCCGCTTCGTTGGGCGTGGTCTCATCCCCGCGCGGAAAGATGCGCGTCCAGGCAATCGACATGCGAAAACACTTAAAGCCCATACCGGCAAACAGCGCGATATCCTCTTTAAAGTGGTGGTAGAAGTCGTTGCCTTTGCGCTTCGGGTAGTACTTTTTGCTGTCCGGATCCTGCGCTTCGCGCACCTGCGCGTGGGTCATGCCGAGCCACTGATCGAGCCAGCGCTCGCGCGGCGTGTTGATATCGAAGGTGTAGACATCGGAGACGGAGAGCCCTTTGCCGTCGACATTCCATGCCCCTTCAAGCTGGTTGGCCGCCGTTGCGCCGCCCCATAAAAACCCTTCCGGAAATGATTTCGAATAAGCCACTGATGTGCTCCTTAGGCCGCGCTTGCGGTCAATGTGAGAAATGCGTCCCGGCTGGCGACATCGCCATCTGTTTTTACCGGGCTGATATCGCCGTACTGTTCGCTATTAGTGACCACCACGATCACGCTCGGATCGATCCCCTCTGCCCGCAGCGCGGCGAGATCGAAGCTGACCAGCAGATCGCCCACCTCTACGTTCTGCCCGGCCTCGATATGGCTGGTAAAGTGCTTGCCGCCGAGTTTCACCGTGTCGATTCCGATGTGGATGAGGATTTCGGCACCGGTGTCGCTCTCCAGCGCCAGCGCGTGGTGGGTTTCAAACAGCGATTCAACCTTGCCGTTGACCGGCGAACGCAGCTCGCCGTTGCTTGGGTCAATGGCCAGCCCTTTACCGAAAATTTCATCGGCAAAGACCGGGTCGCTCAGGGTATTGAGAGCTTTCAGCGTGCCGCTGACCGGGGCGAAGAGTCGCTCCTCTTCGCGTGCGATCTTCACCGGGCTGACGCCCGCTACCACCTTCTCTTCGAAACCGAGGATCACCGTCAGCACGGCGGCAGAGACAAAGGAGAGCGCGATACTGACCACTGCCCAGATAAAGGTCGGGCCGACCAGCGCTGGCAGGCCGGGCAAGCCGCTGAGGGCAAAGGCGTAGGTTTTCACCCCCATTGCCATCGCAAAGCCGCCGCCAATCGCGCCGCCCAGCAGCGCGGCGGCAAAGGGGCGTTTGTAGCGGATATTGACGCCATACATCGCCGGTTCGGTGATGCCCATCATCGCGCTGAAGCTGGTGGAGAGTGCCAGCGACTTCAGCTTCTTATCGCGTGCGCGAATAAATACGCCGAAAGCCGCACCCGCCTGGCCGAGGTTGGCGACATAAAAGAGGATTTTGAACGGATCGAAACCCATGGTGCTGATGTTGTTGATCATGATTGGCACCAGCACATAATGCATGCCGGTAATGATGATCATCGACAGTGTGCCGCCCACCACCACGCCTGCGACGATGCCCATGTTCTCCACCAGCCAGATAATGCCGCCGGAGAGCGTATTCCCGGCGAAGATACCGAGCGGCCCGATAACCATCAGCGTAATCGGCGCGACAATCACCAGGCTCAGCAGCGGCACGAACATCGTTTTCAGCACGCCGGGCATCATGCGGTCAATCAGCTTCTCCACCCGGCTTAACAGCCACACCGCCAGCAGAATCGGGATCACCGTCGAGGCGTAATTGACCGTCGGCACCGGCAGGCCGAGAAAGCTCACCGGCGCGCCGGATTTAAACAGCGTCTGGATCGCCGGGTGGAAGAGGGTGGCGGCGAGCGCCACGGCGACGTAGGGGTTGGCACCAAACTTATTCCCGGCGCTGAAAGCCAGCGCCAGCGGCATAAAGTAGAAGACGCCATCGCTGATGGCGAGCAGGATCTGGTAGGTCTGGTTGCTGGTCTGAAGCCACTGCATAGCGACCATCAGTGCCAGCACCCCTTTCAGGATCCCGGCCCCGGCAATCGCCGGAATGATCGGTGAGAAGATGCTCGATAACCCCTCCAGCACCACCGACACCGGGTTACGCCGTTTGCTGCTGCTGGCGCTGGAGGAGACGCCGGGGAGTTGCGCAAGCAGCGCTTCGCAGAGCGGGGCGACCTCATTGCCGATAATCAGCTGGTACTGATCGCCAGAGATATTCACGCCGATCACGCCATCCAGCGCTTCCAGCGCCGCGCGGTCGACCTTGTCGTGGTCATGAAGGAGAAAACGCAGACGGGTGATGCAGTGAAACAGCGACAGGATATTCTCCTTGCCGCCAATATGCGCAATGATCTTCTGCGCGGTTTCCGGGTAGTTCATGCTCATTCCTCCAGACAGACGCCGATTTTCTGGCGTCATCAACAAACATCGGCCTCGGCCGATACCTTGTTTCCTCTGGGGTTTGCCTGATTTAACAGTAACAAGCCTGGATGGAATTCATTTTTCACGCCGCAGGCATCTCTGCCTGCCGGGTGAATTACGCCGACCGCTGCACCACGTTTTCGATATGCACGGTCAGATAAAGCTTCTCGGAGTTGCTCATGGTGTGATGATAATGTTTGCCGACAAACTCGCTGATGGCGTTAACGCACTTCAGCGTCGTCTGGTAGCGGCGCTCAACCATGGCAAATAACTCCTCGTCATCGTTGTTTAATACCTCCCCGGCAATCACCCGCTGCGCGAAAAATTTTAAGTGGGTAATAAAGCGCTGGTAATTGAGGGTGTGCTCATCGGGCGGCAGGGTAAAAAAGTATCTGACGATATTTTGCAGCTGATAAATAAGCCGGGTAATTTGCGTGGTTTTTCCCATCGTATCGTTCAGCCCGGCATTCACAATATGCAGGGCGATACTGCACGCTTCGCTATCCGGTAACAGCGTGCCGGTGCGCGCTACCACCATGCCCAGCGCCTGGCGGCCAATGGCGTACTCGGCGGTGTAAAAGTGGCGCACTTCCCACTCCAGCGGGTTGGCTAAACTCTCGCCTTTTTCACTGCGCTGGAGGGCAAAATGGAGGTGATCGGCAAGGGTGACATACAGCCCGTCGCTTAATTTATGCGGCAACGTTTCGCGTGCGAGGGCAACAATATCCGCCGTTAGCTGGACAATTTCCACCGGCACTTCGCTCACCAGATCTTTAAAACGGGCCGAGAGCTGAGAGTCTTTCAGGTGGAATATCTTCTCGATGGCGTCCATATTGACGCGGTCGCCGCTCTGGGTATTAAACCCGAGGCCGCGCCCGGTCAGAATTACCTCAAAGCCGTGCTCATCGAGGGCGCTGACAACGTTATTATTTAATATTTGTTTGACCAGCATCGCCAACTCCTGCAAACAAAAACGGGCAAAACGTAAATACAGCCAGGGACGGATTAATCCCCTCAGTCTGCATTTAGGTTTTGCCCGATATTCGGTAACAAGCGTAATGCAGATAAAAAGCTAGCATTGACCATATAAATGTTCAACGCGTCGGGAAGCGGTTTCATAAATGGATCTGCCAATTTGTGATCGGCTTTGCGAAAAGTATCGTCTGCCTGACGTGCGATTTACGAGCAGCCTTCCATAACGGCAAAAAGCGTTCGCCCCTGCGGGCGAAAAAGTGCCACAATAGTGGCCGTTTATACAGTACTTCAGGTTATCGAATGGCCCTTACCGCCGCGTTAAAAGCGCAAATTGCCGCCTGGTATAAGGCGTTGCAACAACAGATCCCGGACTTTATTCCCCGCGCGCCGCAGCGTCAGATGATTGCTGACGTGGCAAAAACGCTGGCGGGCGATGAGGGCCGCCATCTGGCGATTGAAGCGCCGACCGGGGTCGGGAAAACCCTCTCATACCTTATTCCGGGCATTGCCATTGCCCGTGAAGAGCAGAAAACGCTGGTGGTCAGCACCGCCAACGTCGCCCTACAGGATCAGATTTTCAGTAAAGATCTGCCGCTGCTGCGCAAAATTATTCCCGATTTACGCTTTACCGCCGCCTTTGGCCGCGGGCGCTATGTCTGCCCGCGCAATCTCGCCGCGCTCGCCAGCAGCGATCCCAATCAGCAGGATCTGCTGGCCTTTCTTGATGACGAACTGACGCCCGGCAACAAAGAGGAGCAGACGCGCTGCGCATCGCTGAAAGCCGATCTCGACAGCTACAAGTGGGATGGCCTGCGCGATCACACCGATAAAGCCATCAGCGACGATCTCTGGCGACGCCTGAGCACCGATAAAGCGGGCTGCCTGAACCGCAACTGCCACTACTACCGCGAGTGCCCCTTCTTTGTGGCGCGTCGGGAGATCCAGGAAGCGGAAGTGGTCGTTGCCAACCACGCGCTGGTGATGGCGGCAATGGAGAGCGAAGCGGTGCTGCCGGAGCCGAAAAACCTGCTGCTGGTGCTCGATGAGGGCCACCATCTGCCGGATGTCGCCCGTGATGCGCTGGAGATGTCGGCGGAGATCACCGCTGGCTGGTATCAGCTACAGCTCGACCTTTTTACCAAACTGGTGGCGACCTGCCTTGAGCAGTTTCGCCCGAAAACCCTGCCGCCGCTGGCAATCCCCGAGCGGCTCAACGCCCACTGCGAAGAGCTGTTTGAGCTGATCTCCTCACTCAACGCCATTCTCAATCTCTATCTCCCCGCCGGTCAGGAGGCGGAACACCGCTTTACGATGGGCGAACTGCCGGATGAAGTGATGGAGATCTGCCAGCGGCTGGCGAAGCTGACCGAGATGCTGCGCGGGCTGGCGGAGCTGTTTCTCAACGATCTCAGCGAGAAAACCGGCAGCCATGACGTTGTGCGTCTGCACCGGGTGATTTTGCAGATGAACCGCGCGCTGGGGATGTTCGAGAGCCAGAGCAAGCTCTGGCGGCTGGCGTCGATGGCACAGGCCTCCGGCGCACCGGTCTCAAAGTGGGTCACGCGCGACGTGCGCGACGGGCAACTGCACCTGCAATTTCACTGCGTCGGTATTCGCGTCAGCGATCAGCTGGAAAAGCTGCTCTGGCGCAGCGTGCCGCATATTGTCGTCACCTCGGCGACCCTGCGCTCGCTCAACAGCTTTAACCGCTTGCAGGAGATGAGCGGGCTGAAAGAGAAAGCGGGCGACCGCTTTGTCAGCCTCGACTCGCCGTTCAACCATGTCGAGCAGGGCAAGATTATTATTCCGCAGATGCGCTACGAGCCGCTGATGGAGAACGAAGAGCAGCATATCGCCGAGATGGCGGCCTGGTTCCGTGAGCAGGTGGAGAGCAAAGCGCACCGCGGAATGCTGGTGCTCTTCGCCAGCCAGCGCGCGATGCAGCTCTTCCTCACGTATGTGCCCGACCTGCGTCTGTTGCTGCTGGTGCAGGGCGATCAGCCCCGTTACCGGCTGGTGGAGCTGCACCGAAAACGCATCGATGGCGGCGAGCGCAGCGTGCTGGTTGGCCTGCAATCCTTTGCTGAAGGGCTGGATCTGAAGGGGGATTACCTCACCCAGGTGCATATCCATAAGATTGCCTTCCCGCCCATCGACAGCCCGGTAGTCATCACCGAAGGGGAGTGGCTGAAAAGCCTTAAGCGTTATCCCTTCGAAGTACAGAGCCTGCCGAGCGCCTCGTTTAACCTGATTCAGCAGGTCGGGCGCCTGATCCGCAGCCATGAGTGTCGCGGTGAAGTGGTGATTTACGATAAGCGGCTGTTGACCAAGAGTTATGGGAAACGCCTGCTTGATGCACTGCCAATATTTCCAATTTCCCAACCGCCGATGCCTGACGTTATAGTGAAGAAACCAGAACAGAAGCGCCGCAAGCGCCGTTAACGATGTGAGCACGCAAGGAGAGTCCATGGATTACCGCACCATCATTAAAGAGGTTGGCCGGGGCAAAAATCACGCCCGCGACCTTGATATTGACACCGCCCGCAGCCTCTACGCGAGGATGCTTAACGGCGAGGTACCGGAACTGGAGATGGGCGCGATCCTGATTGCGCTGCGCATTAAAGGGGAAGGCGAGGCCGAAATGCGCGGCTTCTACGCGGCGATGCAGGATCGGACAATGAAGCTGACGCCGCCGGTGGCGAAACCGATGCCGATTGTTATCCCGAGCTATAACGGCGCGCGCAAGCAGGCGAACCTGACGCCGCTGCTGGCGATTCTGCTCAGCAAACTGGGCTTTCCGGTGGTGGTGCACGGCGTCAGCGAAGATCCGACCCGCGTCGTCAGCGAAACCATTTTCGCTCTGCTGGGCATTGAAGCCACCACGCTTGCCGGGCAGGCGCAGGCGAAGCTGGAGGGGCATCAACCGGTCTATATTCCTGTAAGCGCCCTCTGCCCGCCGCTGGAGGATCAACTGGGCTTACGCTGGCGTATGGGCGTGCGAAACAGCGCGCACACGCTGGCGAAGCTGGCGACACCGTTTGCCGAAGAGGCGGCGTTGCGCCTCTCCAGCGTGTCGCACCCGGAGTACCTCACCCGCGTAGGGAAATTTTTTGCCGATATCGGCGGGCGCGGGCTGCTGATGCAGGGCACCGAAGGGGAGGTATACGCCAACCCGCAGCGCTGCCCGCAGATGAACCTGATCGATCCCGCGGGCGAGCGCGTGCTCTTTGCCCGCAGTGACGCGGCGCTGGAACCTGCTTCAGGCGGTGCGGCGAAAGATGCGGACAGCACCGCGCGCTGGATCGAGCACTGCCTGAGCGGACGCGAAGCAATACCGGAGTCATTAAAAGTGCAGCTGGCCTGCTGCCTGCTGGCGAGCGGTGAAGTGGAAACGCTGGAAGAGGGGCTGGCGCGGGTCGCGGCGACATTTGCATAAAAAAAAGCCCGTCACAATCCTGGACGGGCCATGCAAAGGGCAATAAGGGTCAATGAGGGTGGTGCATCCGGCAGAGGGTTAAAATGCCGGGGTAAAACGCGGGTCAGGTTACTTATAGATAACCGCAGTGCCGCTCAGCTTGTTGTTGCCGCTGGTGGACTGGATGCTGTAGCCGGAAGCGCCTGCCGCCTGAGCTTTTTCTGCCAGGCGCGCTTCAAGGCCGTCCAGCGTGGTTGCGCCATGGGCGGAGACCACACCGATTTTGTTCAGCTCGCCTGCCTGAGCAGGGTTAACAGATTGAGCCGCAAAAGCACCGAAAGAGAGGGTGGATAATGCGACAGCAGCAACAGCATATTTAATGGCGTTCATAGGGTTTCTCTCGCAGGTTATACTAAATTTGGGACGATGTTCCGTCGATGTGATAAGTATCACAGTTTTTTATCAGCGAGAAAATCGAAGAGAATTGAAAGCCTTGTTCTAAAAAATTGAATAATAGTTAACTTTTTGAAAAATAAAGGTTAAAAAGATAAAAAAGCAAGAAGTGGGCGCACTCGATCTCTGTTCGGAGATATGCGGCACATTTTGCGACAAGCGAAGCGGAAAAATATGAAGGTAAAGGTAAGTGCTTATCCCGCAGGGAAGCGTCAGGAAAAGTCAGCGTAACTGGCTATCCTTCGATCCTCTGCGATTATATCCTGAATATGTTGAGTTATGTAAATCTTTCTCCTGCTGGCATTTCACGCACAGCCGCACGCCGGGAATCGCTTTTCGCCGCGCTTCCGGAATGGTTTCACCGCACTCCTCGCACTCTTTAAGGCTCTCACCCCCCGGAATGTCCCGGCGCGCACGGGCGACCGCATCCTCAATGGTGCTGTCGATCTGCTGCTGTACTGCATCGTCGTTTGCCCAACCTGAAGCCATAATTTCCTCCTGTATAGCTATTAAGTATAGACGCTATAGCGGCAGGGCAATTTTGTAGGCCGGATAAGCGGTACGCGCCATCCGGCAATATCCCGGCGACACCCTTGCCGGATGGCGGCTACGCCTTATCCGGCCTACGGGAATGCAGCCGCTGGAACGGCGTAGGCCGGATAAGCGTTTACGCGCCATCCGGCAATGGGGTTTTGTGGGATTGGTGGAATGATTCCGTTCACCATGCGTCGGGAGTTTCATTGATCTCTTATGCGGTGAACGGGACAAGGGGAGCGGCCGCGCTCCCCTTGTCAATCCCCGCGGCCCCGCGAGGAAATCGGTGCTGCGCACTGCGCTCACCTCCCGCGTGCCTGACTGCGGCCGGCTCGACTCGACCTGCTCGCCCCTGCGGGGACTCGCTCCATGTCTCGGTTCGCCTCTGTCCGCCATCCATGGCGTCCAGACCTTGTCATTCACGCTTCGGTTTGCCGATTTCAGCGGGGACACAACCCCTCGCTGTGAGACCGGAGATAAAAACGATAAAGGTGTCGCTGTAGGCTCGTTTTGGTAGGCCGGATAAGGCGGAGCCGCCATCCGGCAATCGTGCCGCGGAGATAATGCCGGATGGCGCTGGCGCTTATCCGGCCTAGGCCGTTTCAGAAATAATCGTTTTGTAGGCCCGTCGATAATAGCCTGGCGGCGTTGATTAACGATTATCCGGGCGAACCAGATCGAAACGCTGATCCTCGCTAATACCGTAATAAGCGGACGGCCCTCCGGCACGCAACACCGGTTGCGCCTTCGCCGTCTGGTAAATGCCCTCTTCGAGCAGCGACTCATCGATATGCACCGCCACCACTTCCCCCAGCACCAGCCAGCTCTCAATCGGGCTGCCGTCGGCGGCGGTGAGCTGAATGCACTGCGACAAGCGGCACTCAAAGTTAACCGGGCTTTCCGCCACGCGCGGGGCGCGCACCAGGCGACTCTCTGCCGGGGTCAGCCCGGCGCGGGCAAACTCATCTTCACCGTGCGCCAGCGACGCGGAGGTCTCATTCATCTGCACCGCCAGATCGCGGGTGGTTAAATTCCAGACGAACTCCTTGCTCTCGACGATATTCTGCACGCTATCTTTCCAGCCGCTGCTGGCGAAACCAATAATTGGCGGGCGGTAGTTAAAGCAGTTGAAGAAGCTATAGGGCGCCAGGTTGCGGCGGCCTTGCCCGTCCAGCGAGGCGATCCAGCCGATAGGGCGCGGGCCGACAATGGCATTCAGCGGGTCGTGCGGCAGGCCATGACCTTTCGCGGGCTCATAAAAATACATAGCGTCTCCTGATGGCAAAAAGTTTCTTCAGGCTCCCTTATTTACCCGGCTGGCGTCAACGGGTATCTTACGCCGCTGTTAACAGGAGAATGCCATGAATGCCCAGAAGCCGGGTCTGCACCCGCGTAACCGCCACCACAGCCGCTACGACCTTGACGCCCTGTGCGCCGTCAACCCGTCGCTGCGCGCCTTTATCACGCGCAATCCGAACGGGGAAGAGACCGTTAACTTTGCCGATCCGCAGGCGGTGAAAGCCCTGAACAAGGCGCTGCTGGCGCATTTCTACGGCGTGCGCGAGTGGGATATCCCGGACGGCTTTCTCTGCCCGCCTGTGCCGGGGCGCGCAGACTATCTGCACCATCTCGCCGATCTGCTGGCAGAAAGCGATAACGGTACCATTCCGGCGCAGGCCAGCGTGCTCGATATCGGCACCGGTGCGAACTGCATCTATCCGCTGATTGGTGCCCATCAATATGGCTGGCGTTTTACCGGCAGTGAAGTCAATGCCGAAGCCTTTGCCAGCGCACAGGCGATCATTGCCGCCAACCCTGGCCTGACCCGCGCGGTGCGCCTGCGTCGCCAGAAAGATATGGCGGCGATCCTCACCGGTATCATTCATAAAAATGAGTCCTACGATGCCGTTATCTGTAACCCACCTTTCCATGACTCGGCGCAGAGCGCGCAGGCAAACAGCGAGCGCAAGCGGCGCAACCTCGGCCAGTCTGTCACGGACGCGGCCAACTTCGGCGGCCAGCAGCAGGAGCTGTGGTGTGAAGGTGGCGAAGTCGCCTTTATCAAAACGATGATTGCCGAGAGCAAGCAGTTTGCCCGCCAGGTGTTGTGGTTCACCTCGCTGGTGTCGCGCGGTGACAACCTGCCGGAACTCTACCGCGCACTGACCCAGGTCGGCGCGGTAAAAGTAGTGAAAAAGGAGATGGCGCAGGGGCAGAAGCAGAGCCGCTTTATCGCCTGGACCTTCCTCGACGAGGCCCAGCGTAAACGCTGGGCGCAGAGTCGCTTTAAAGGGTAGGTTGTGCGGGCGGCGTACCGGGGTTCGCCGCCGGTTGCGCTTGCCCGATCGCTTCCGGTGCTGACACCATCTGGTAGGTCTGCACCGGCGGGCGCACGTGGGCGAGGTCGAAATGTTTTTTCACCATCGTGTCGAGGGCGAAACGCACCGTCCACTGCTTTAGCGGCAGGGTGGTGAAGGTGACTCGCAGCGTAAAGGCGGTGTTAGTCAGCCCGACCAGCCCGGCAAAGTTCGGCTCGCCGATAATCAAACCGCGGATCTCCTCCTGCTCCATCAGTTCCGCCACCGCATCCTTCAGCGCCTGATTGGCTTTGTCTGTATCCTCATGACGATCAACATCATAGTTCGCCACCACTGAGCCAATCCCGCGCACAAAGTTGGCGAAGGTGGTAATCGATGACCACGGGATGATGTGGTACGCGCCGGTATCCTGACGCACGCCGACGGAACGAATGGTCATGCGTTCCACCGTGCCGGTAAGCGGGCCGATGGTCACCAGATCGCCGGTGTTCATCCCATTTTCAAACTGAATAAATATGCCGGTGATAATATCCTTCACCAGGGTCTGCGAACCGAACGAGATCGCCAGCCCCAGCGCCCCGGCACCCGCCAGCAACGGCGCGATATTCACTCCAATCTCTGAAAGCACAATCATTACCGTAATTGTGCTGATTACCACCGCCAGCGCGTTGCGAAACAGCGTCAGCAACGTACGCGTGCGTGCGCTGGGCAGCGGGCGACCATGAATATCCGATGTCAGCCGGTTCTCAATAATCGTCGCCAGCAACGTCCAGCCGACGGCGGAGAAGAAGAGGATCAGCGCGATACGGATCAGAATATCGACTGCCTTCTCCCCGGCACCATAATTGAGCCAGTGCCAGAAATCGAACAGCCCCCACGCGCTTAACAGCAGCAGAATGGTGGTGCAGACCACCAGGAAACGGGCGGTCTTCATCGAGGCGGATAACCAGCCGTTAAGCCGCTTTTGCAACTCCGGATAGTTGCGCTGTACCTGCGGCGACAGGGTGATGGTCTTATCCAGCCAACGCGACAGCACGCCGGAGATAAACGCGGAGACGCTGAGGATCGCCAGGCTGCTCAACGACGCGCCCATCATAAACTTCAGGCTGTTGCCCGGATCGAAGAGTGAGAAGAAGAAGAGCACGATGAAGTAGGCGCTGGCGAGCCAGTGCCACACCAGCGCAAAGGCGCGAATAAAGAGGCTGAAGAAGGCCAGCGAGCGCTCTGCCAGCAGGATCAGGTTGTGCTGGATCTCGCGCTTGTTATGGAAAATAAGGTAGAGCGCCCAGAGGGTGATGCAGAGCATGATCACCACATTGGCGAGGGCGCCGAACTGGATATTCACCTGATTGGAGATAATCGGCACCGCCACCAGTAGCCCATAGCCAATCAGGCTGCTGAGCGCGCTTAAGCGCAGGTGCCAGTAGCGCGCCGTCTCATCACGAATATGAAACGGGCGCAGATCGGGAATGCGCGGGCAGAAGATAAGCCGCAGGATCGCTTTGAAAAACTCAATCAGCGCGAAGGCGTTAAGAAACAGGCTCTGCTGAAAGGCGATGGTGCTGTTACCGCCGGTAAGGTTGGCTCGCAGCACCTGGCCGACAAACAGCGTTAGCGCCAGCAGCATGATGTCGATAATAAAAGCCCCGACGATCATCGACGGCAGCTGTAGCCAGTTGCTGCTGTCGCGGTTTTTATGCCGCCCCCAGGCGCCCATTCGGCGGTAAACCGGCGAGACGCAGAACCGCACTGTCCACCAGAAGGCGAAGACCAGCACCGCGAGCAGCATGAAGTGGCTGGCAGCATTGGTGAAAGTTTGCGGGTTAAAGGCTTTGTGCGGCGAGCCGGTAATATTGCGCCACAGCTGGGCAAAACGGGTCGCCAGCGCCTCGCCATAGTAATCCGCCACTTCAGTAACCTTCTCCAGCACCGTTTTCTGCTCTTCAATGGCGGGCGGCGAGATGACCGGCAGCGGCTCCTGCGGCGGTGTCGTGGCGACTTTACGCAGCTGGTCGATCAGCTCTTTGCGTGATTCGTCATTCTCCAGCACATCCGCCAGCGCGCCATAAGCGGCTTTTTTCTGTTCAACATCGGGTTCGCTGGTTTGCGCTGAGGTGGGTGTAGTGGTTGCGGCGGTAACGCCGGGTATCGTCGCGGCCTGAAGCGGCGCGCATAGCAGGCTAATCAGTAACAAAATCCACGGCATAGCTCCTCCGGTGAGAAAATCCCGCAAAGGGATAAGTATAGGTGCCGGGGGAGGGCGAGAGGAAATTGCGCACAATCCGCAAAAGAAAAACCCCTCCGGGTGGAGGGGTTGGCTATCAGGAGACGTGCTGCAGGAACTCCTGCAAACGCTGGCTGGGCGGATTCTCAATCAGCTGCTGCGGGTTGCCATCTTCGGCAATGCGGCCCTTATCAATGAAAATCAGACGCGAAGCCACTTTTTCGGCAAAGCCGATTTCGTGGGTCACGATCACCATCGTCATTCCCTCTTCGGCCAGATCCTGCATCACTTTCAGCACTTCGTGACGCAATTCCGGATCGAGCGCCGAGGTTGGCTCATCAAACAGCATCATCTTCGGTTTGACCGCCAGCGCGCGGGCAATTGCCACACGCTGCTGCTGGCCACCGGAGAGCTCGGATGGGTAGTGATGGGCGCGCTCAGCGAGACCCACTTTCGCCAGCAGTGCTTTCGCCTGTTTTTCCGCTTCCGCTTTGTTGGTGCCGCGCACGCGCAGCGGGCCAAACATCACGTTCTCCAGCGCCGTCAGGTGCGGGAAGAGGTAAAACTGCTGGAACACCATGCCCGCTTCCTGGCGGATCAGGCGCTCATCCACTTTCGGATCGTTGACCTTCAGGCCATCAACAATCAGATCGCCTTTGGTGATCTCTTCCAGCTTGTTGATGCAGCGCAGCAGGGTCGATTTACCGGAGCCGGACGGCCCGATAATCACCACCACTTCGCCCTGAGTAATGTTGAGGTCGATATCATGCAGCACCTGGGTTTTACCGAAGTGCTTGGAAACGTTTTTAAATTCAATCACAGGATTTTCATCCTTTTTTCAAGACGGCGAAGCACGATGTTCAGTGCCTGGGTAATGATGAGATAGATAACCCCGACGGCGGTCCAGATCTCCAGCGCGCGGAAGTTCCCGGCGATGATCTCCTGGCCCTGGCGGGTCAGTTCAGCCGCGCCGATAACAATAAACAGCGAGGTATCTTTGATGCTGATGATCAGCTGGTTGCCAAGCGGCGGCAGCATGCGGCGCAGCGCCAGCGGCATAATGACGTGGCGAATGGTTTCGCGGCGCGACAGACCAAGCGCCATGCCCGCTTCGCTAAAGCCTTTATGGATCGACAGCACCGAACCACGGGTGATCTCGGCAATATAGGCGCCGGAGTTGATCATGATCGTCACCACCGCGGCGGTGAAGGTGTCGATGCGCAGATCCGGCAGCGCCATCGGCAGGGCGAAGTAGATGTACATCACCTGCACGACAATCGGCGTGCCGCGGACAATTTCAATAAACACGAGGGCGACGTGGTTTGAGATCCACCCGCCGTAGGTACGGGCTAAACCAGCCATCAGGCCGATAACGATACCGCCAGCCAGACCGAGGATCGAGATCCACAAGGTCATTTTGGCCCCGTCCAGTAGAAGCGGAATGGCGGGCCAGATGGCGCTCCAGTCAAACTGCATGTGATTAATTCCTGTATACCGTAGAAGAGACAAATAGCGCGGGGACGAAAGCCGCCCCCGACGTTTAACCTGTTACTTTTTAATAATTATTTAGGCTCGGAACCGAACCATTTTTTGTAGATTTCGTTGTACGTACCGTTCTCACGCAGGGTTTTCAGCGCGCCGTTCACTTTCTCACGCAGATCGTCGCTGCCTTTCGGGAAGGCGATACCGTACTGCTGCGCTTCCAGAGAGTCGCCTACCGCTTTAAAACGACCGTTGCCGGCGGTTTTGATGAAGTAGAGGATGTTCGGCGTATCGTGCAGAACCGCGTCAGCGCGGCCGGTACCCAGTTCCATGTAGGCATTATCGATGTTCGGGAACTGGCGCAGATCTTTAGTTTTGATGTTCGCTTTCGCGTAATCCACGGAGCCGGTGCCGCTCTTAACCGCGATCACTTTACCGTTGAGATCTTTCGCGCTTTTAACGTCGTTGTTGTCGGCTTTCACCATCACCAGCAGGCCGCTTTTGTAGTAGCCGTCGGAGAACTCGATCGCTTTTTTACGCTCTTCAGTAATGGTGATGCCCGCCAGTGCGACATCAACGTTTTTGGTTTGCAGGGCAGGGATGATGCCGCTGAAGTCCATCGGCTTCAGTTCATAATCCAGCTTCAGCTCTTTCGCAACGGCAGCCCACAGGTCGATGTCGAAACCAACGTACTCATTGCCTTTTTTGAATTCGAAAGGAACGAATGCAGTATCGGTAGCCACAACCAGTTTTTTATCAGCAGCCTGAGAAGAAACAGCAAAGGCGAGAGCGAGTGCGGCCAGGGAGAATTTCAATACAGACTTCATAGTGTTTCCTTTTGTATCGGGGGAGCGAGCCCCTGCGAGAATGAACGCAGTATGAAAAAATCATGCCAGGTTTACAACCTATTGTTTTGTAAAGGCGAAGCTTTAACCGGTTGCACAATAAGTGTAGCAATGACACCGCAATGCACCATTTTGAGTCACTCTTTTGGTGCGCTCGCGCGAGATTGTCGGCTGTGCTGCTATTTAGCGCACAACGTGGGCGAGAAACAATCACTTATTAACAATTTTGTGATGAGATAATTACGAAGCGGTAACTTTCTGGCGGGAAGGGGGGAGAAGTGTTGCACCATAAAAGTGCAAACCCCCGCACCGGAGGCGCAGGGGTCAGAGCGATAACGAAAAGATCTGGCTTATTCGATGTTAGCTTCGATAAACCACAGGTACTGATCGAGATCGCGGGAAGCGGCGGTAAAGATATCTGCGGTATCTTCATCTTTCGCTTCGGTGATGGCTTTACGCAGGTCGTTCGCGACAACTGCGTAACGATCGGCCAGCTCTTTCAGGTGATCCTGCACGCTGTGAATGTCCAGCGGGTAGCTTTTCAGTGCCGTTTTGCTGTTGATCACCTGAGTGGTACCCAGTGCAACACCGCCCAGCTGAACCGCGCGCTCTGCCATGGTATCAAGGTGCGTTACCAGCGAAGTACGGAACTGATCCAGCATTTCGTGCACGCCGATAAAGTTCGCGCCGCGCATGTTCCAGTGGGCCTGCTTGGTGATCAGAGACAGGTCAGTGAAGTGGATCACCTGGCGATTCAGCAGCTCAATGGTCGCTTGTTTGTCGCTGTCCGATACATCGTTACGGGTATAAAGCAGATTAGACGCTTTCGTTTTTACCAGTTTAGCGGTACTCATAATCCATATCCTCTTGATGTTTGTGTCCCAGGTAATTACCGGAACTAAGTATAGCACCAGATTAACCGTAGTCGGTTTTGGCTATGCCTATCAGTTCGATAGCGTGATTTAAATATAGGTCACGATTTCGAAAATGCGCAACTAATCGAATGAAATGTAAGATAAATCTAATAAAGAGACAGCGGATAACTAAGAATAATTCTAATTAATAAAGAATTTACTTAAAGCGTAAAAAATAATGTCAAAGGTCTGAATGAATATTCAGCATGAGCGAAATCTCATGCTGAATAATTATTATTTACCAATATCCACTTCTTTTATTGTGGTCTCGCGGCGCAGGGTTAATGTCGACCCCATCGAGGCAATCACAATCGCCATCAAAGCCAGCACCTGCTGGAGCGCAAGCGTCTCGCCGAGGAAGATCATCCCCGAAACGGCAGCCAGCGCTGGTTCCATGCTCATCAGCGTGCCGAAGGTGCGCGTCGGCAAACGGGTGAGGGCGATCATCTCAAGGGAGTAGGGCAATGCAGTCGACAGAATCGCCACCGCAATGCCGAGCGGTAAAATCGACCAGTGCCACAACACGTCGCCCGCCTGGAACGCGCCAAGGGGGACAAAGACGATGGCGGCAATCAGCGAGCCCAGCGCAACCGTCGCCGGGCCATGATCCTCGCCCGCGCGTTGCCCGCTAATAATATAGATAGCCCAGCAAGCCCCCGCACCGAGCGCAAACGCCGCGCCGGTTAAATCGACGTGCGTAACATCCTGGCCCAGCGGCAGCAGATACCACAGCCCCAGCACTGCGAGGATCACCCAGATAAAATCGACTGCGCGGCG
Organism: Kosakonia sp. HypNH10; assembly: GCF_029850615.1. Taxonomy (NCBI): domain Bacteria; kingdom Pseudomonadati; phylum Pseudomonadota; class Gammaproteobacteria; order Enterobacterales; family Enterobacteriaceae; genus Kosakonia; species Kosakonia sp. HypNH10. The sequence continues at coordinate 698,713 of NZ_JAOTIU010000001.1, read as the reverse complement.
GGAGGAAAAGAGGGCAACAGCCAGCGGACCGGTGAACTCCAGCGCAACGGCCACGCCGAGCGGCACGGTCTGGATCGCCAGATAGAACATGTAGTTCATCGCGCCGAGCGACAGGCCATAAAAGAGCAGCGGCAATCGCTGTTCACGGGTAAAGCGCAAACGCCATGGTTTAAAGACGATAACCAGGATAAGCGTGCCGAGGGCAAGACGCAGCGCGGTGACGCCGGGCGCGCCAACCAAAGGAAAGAGCGATTTCGCCAGCGACGCCCCTCCCTGAATCGAGGTCATAGCGATAAGCAGTATGATAACCGGTACCCACACCGGCAGTTTACGCGGCAAAACAGGCATCCCTTCTCCGTTAAGTGTCAAATGAGGCAGAGCCGTCAGTCTACTTGAAATAGTATTCAGACGGTTGATGGTTGGTTGTAAAAAAGGCTGAAAAAATCCGTATAATGACCATCGGGCGGTCGATTATTGGCCTGTTTATTTAAGAATAATCTGGATGAACGAATTCCAGAACAGGTACCATAATAGTCCGACTCTTGAGAAAAGTGCTTTTTAATGAATGAGTTGTTAAGAAGCGGAAACTTTCTGTTACATGAAAGAACGCTTTAGACTCTATTTCTCTCAAAGAGTTTCCTTATAATTTTTGATATATTTAAATGCGTAGTACCCAGGATTTCTTGAAGCACATTTGAGGTGGATTATGAAAAAAATTGCATGTCTTTCAGCACTGGCCGCTCTTCTGGCGGTTTCTGCAGGTTCCGCAGTAGCATCAACTTCTACTGTTTCCGGCGGTTATGCTCAGAGCGACGCTCAGGGTATTGCTAACAAAACCAACGGTTTCAACCTGAAATACCGTTACGAGCAGGATAACAACCCGCTGGGCGTTATCGGTTCCTTCACCTACACCGAAAAAGATCGTACTACCGGTGAAGGCGTTTATAACAAAGCTCAGTACTACGGCATCACTGCTGGTCCGGCTTTCCGCATCAATGACTGGGCGAGCATCTACGGCGTAGTGGGTGTTGGTTACGGTAAATTCCAGCAGACTGCTGACGTTGCTAAAGTTTCTGATACCAGCGACTACGGCGTTTCTTACGGTGCTGGTCTGCAGTTCAACCCGATGGAAAACGTTGCTCTGGACTTCTCCTACGAGCAGAGCCGTATCCGTAGCGTTGACGTTGGCACCTGGATTGCCGGTGTTGGTTACCGCTTCTAATCGCTTTTGCGATAATAAAAATCCGCCTCAAGGGGCGGATTTTTTTTGCCTGCAAAAAGCATAGACCGTTAACGGGTGCTGCGCGTGTCGAACAGATCCGTGCCGAGATGGTTATAGTCCACTTTCTGTAACTTAAAGTTGGTCACGTAGACGGGCCCCGCTTTTTTCCCCGAGATAAAGGGGTACGAATTTTTGATCTGCGTGGCGGTAATGCCGGTCCACTGCGAGAAGAAGCTCAAAAAGTCGTTGGCGGAGCGGCGCGCTTTAATCAGACGGTGTTTGGTCGCATCGCTTGAGACCACCATAAACGGCACCTGGAAGTTCTGCTGAAAGTGGTCATCATGCGCCAGGTACTGCACCTCTTTGCCGCGCTCTTTGAACGCCAGACCATGATCGGAGAAGTAGACCATTGAGAATCTTTCGCCGCTGTTGCGCAGCTGGGAGTAGATCTTGCCCAGCAGATCGTCCGTCTGGGTGATGGAGTAGAGGTAGCAGGAGGTCTCTTTCGACTGCACAAACTCGTTGTACTTGCCGCCGGTGCGATCGCACGCCTGCGGATGCGACCCCATCAGATGCAGCACAATCAGCTGCGGTTGATTACGCCGCACGCTCAGCACCTGGTTGGTGAGCTTTAACAGATCCTCATCGCGGGTGTTTTTATCCGCTTCAAAGTCGCCCCGTTTCAGGAACTGCACTTCATCGGCGCGCTTGGCGATGCTGGCGATGGCGGTGTCATATTCGCCAATCTGCCCCTGGTTTGAGAACCACCAGGTCTGGAAACCGGCGCGGCTCGCCAGCGTGACAAAGTTATCCTGATACTGTGGCTTGTCGTTGACCACGCGGTTTAAGGTCAAACCAAGTGACTTCTGTGTCGATCCGCTGGCGGCAATATAGTCGGTAAAGAGATCGCCATTCACCTGGCTGGCAAACGGCGTATTGTTCCAGTGCCCACCAAAAGCGCCCAGCGCATCGCGGCGCGCGCTCTCGCCAATCACCACCACATAGACATGATATTTCGGATTTACTGCGGTGACCGTCCAGGTATCTTTCATCCCGGAGAGCTGCGCCATGTTCTCCTCTTCTACCTTCACTTCGTGGTAGTTGTAGGCGACATCGCGCACAAAGCGCAGCACCGGCACGCCGGTGTCGATCAGGCGGAACTCAAAGCCGCGAAAATGGTTCTGCACCGGGCCGATAAAGTAGGAGGCGACGCAAAACAGCACGCCCAGCGTGTCCCACTTCAGCCACGGCGTCGAAGGCACCAACACTCGGCGGCGCAGCGCAATCACGCCCAGCGCGAGGATGCCAACGCTAATAACGTAGTGATACCACGGGAAGATGGTGAGAATTTCCGACGACTCTTCGAAATTGGTGGAACGCAGCGCCAGCAGGGTGTTGAAGTTGGGCGCGCCATAAGCCTGGCCAAACGGAAAGTAGCTGGCGGCGACCAGCGTGGTAATGGTCAGAAAGATTTTTTGCGCGCGCGGCGCATGACGCCACAGCACGCAGAGTGCGCAGGTGGAGACCACCGCATACAGCACGCTGAATTCGTAGCCAAGGGCAAAGTTAATTAATAGTGACTGCAGGAAATAGAAACCAATCCACGGATTGATCGACTGACCGCGCAGGGCAACGGACTCTTTAAGGATTACGCTCATAGATGATTTCGTGAAACGCCATGTGCTCACCCTGGCGTAAGGGTCAAAACCTGCCGGACAGCGCGCTGAGAGGGGGAGGGGATCCGCGTCTGCGGTGCGCATTGAGTGCAGGGCTGCGCAAAGATAAAGCGCGGCGGGTTCCAGGTCAACAGCAGCTAAGAGATTGTTTTGCGAGAGTGATTGCAAATCCAGCAAAAATACGCGGATTTTGGGGAAAACAGGTCAGTATGAAGCGATAAGATGACAGAAATATGAAGCGGCGTACCGCGACGCCGCATCAGTGGGTAGGTTTATCTTCGTTCTGCTGCGGCTTACCGTTGACGATATCGCACAACATATTGAGCAGCATTAAACGGACTTTAAAGGGAGAGTGGCTAAACACGCGCATACACCTCTTGAACTCATTCATTGTCACCTCCTGATGATTAGGACCCCTTCGATCCATGAAAGGTGAACGCATTACATACAGATATAGCACAGGCTATATTACATAGCTACGGCTAATACGTTAATTTTTTGTACTGATTCACGGATGGTTTACAATGCGCCTCTCTTATATGATGCTGCACAGCGTCTCACCGTCAGGGGAAGCACTATGAACCGTCGCGCAGGTAAGCAAACAATAAAAAAAGTGACGCTGGTTAATGTCGAAGAGCATGTCGAAGGCTTCCGCCAGGTCCGCGAAGCGCACCGCCGCGAGCTGATTGATGACTATGTTGAACTCATCTCCGATCTGATCCGCGAAGTGGGGGAAGCCCGCCAGGTGGATATGGCCGCGCGCCTCGGCGTGTCGCAGCCCACGGTGGCAAAAATGTTAAAAAGGCTCGCCTCGGTCGGTCTTATTGAGCAGATCCCGTGGCGCGGCGTCTTTCTCACAGCCGAAGGGGAGAAGCTGGCACAGGAGAGCCGCGAGCGTCATCAAATCGTTGAGAGTTTCCTGCTGGTGTTAGGCGTCAGCCCGGATATCGCCCGGCGCGATGCGGAAGGGATGGAGCACCACGTCAGCGAAGAGACCCTTGAATGTTTCCGTCGTTTCACGCAGCAACACGAGACGCCATCTGAATGAACCTCCCTTTTATTCGCGCCCTGGCGCGTGACCGCTTTCTTCACCTGTTACTGTTAATCGGCGTCGCCTTATGCTTCTTTGTGCCCTTTGCGCCAAAGAAGTGGCCCGGCGCCATCGACTGGCACACCATTATTACCCTCAGTGGGTTAATGCTGCTGACCAAAGGGGTGGAACTGAGCGGCTATTTTGATGTGATTGGCCGACGCATGGTGCGCCGTTTTCAGCATGAACGTCAGCTGGCGATTTTCCTCGTGCTGGCGGCGGCGGTGCTCTCTACCTTTCTCACTAACGATGTGGCGCTCTTTATTGTCGTGCCGCTGACCATCACGCTAAAGAAGCTGTGCGAAATCCCGGTTAACCGGCTGATCATCTTCGAAGCGCTGGCGGTCAACGCCGGATCGCTTTTAACGCCCATCGGCAACCCGCAGAACATCCTGATTTGGGGCCGTTCAGGGCTCTCTTTCCCGGCCTTTATCTGGCAGATGGCACCGCTGGCGCTGGCCATGATGGTCACTTTGCTGGTGCTGTGCTGGTTCTGTTTCTCTGGCAAAGCGCTGACTTACCATAGCGGGCAGAGCTCAAGCGAGTGGAAACCGAAGCTGGTCTGGAGCTGCCTCGGCTTCTACCTGGTCTTTATCACCGCGCTTGAGCTGAAGAAGGAGTTGTGGGGGCTGGCGATTATCGCCGTCGGTTTTCTCTTCCTGGCGCGCCGGGTGGTGTTCAGCGTCGACTGGACATTGCTGCTGGTCTTTATCGCCATGTTTATCGACGTCCATCTGCTGACCCAGCTGCCCGCGCTGCACGCGACCCTTGCCAGCACCGGCCAGCTCTCACAGCCGGGCCTATGGCTGACCGCGATTGGCCTGTCGCAATTTATCAGCAATGTGCCAGCGACCATTTTGCTGCTCAACTATGTGCCGCCCGATACGCTGCTCGCCTGGGCGGTTAACGTCGGTGGTTTTGGCCTGCTACCGGGATCGCTGGCGAACCTTATCGCCCTGCGTATGGCGAATAATCGTCGCATCTGGTGGCGCTTCCATCTCTACTCCATGCCGCTGCTGGTGTGGGCTGCGCTGGTGGGATACGGATTACTCTTAGTCATATAGTGCTGATTTGTCAGTTTATCCTGGCAAATGTATAGCAACCGCCTAAGTTTAGTAAACGGCGCACCCTCGGCGCCGTTACCTGACAGGAACGTTGCGAGATTATGGCAGAAAAGAGAACCCAACCTGACGACGTTCAGGACGACGAAAAAGAGCAGCAAGACGACAAACCCCGCAAACGCCCCGGAAAGAAGCCGCTGATTATTCTCGGCATTGTCGTCGTAGTGATGGTTGTTGTGGCGCTGGTGTGGTGGTTATTAACCCGCAACCAGGAGACCACCGATGACGCCTTCACCGACGGCGATGCGGTGACCATTGCGCCGAAAGTGGCGGGCTACGTCACCGATCTGCGGGTGAAAGATAACCAGCGGGTGAAAAAGGGCGATCTGCTGGTGGTGATCGATCCGCGCGATGCTACCGCCCAGCGCGATCAGGCGCAGGCCCAGCTTGGGCTGGCGACCGCGCAGCTTCACCAGGCGCAGGCGCAGCTCGCGCTCTCCAAAGTGCAGTACCCGGCGCAGCGGGATGAAGCCCGCGCGCAGGTACTGAAAGCGAAGGCCGATCTGGCCAACGCCGAAGCCGCTTACAAACGTCAACGCGGTGTCGATCCCCGCGCGACCACCCAACAAAACATTGATACCGCCAATGCGCAGTTGCGCAGTGCCCAGGCGCAGCTTGCCAGCGCGCAGGCGCAGCTGGAAGTGGCCGAGCAGGTGCAGTTGCAGATCCGTCAGCAGGAGACTAACGTCGAGGCGCGCGAGCAGCAGGTGGCGCAGGCGAAAGCGCAGCTGGAAACCGCTAACCTCAACCTCTCATGGACTAACGTCCGCGCGCCGTTTGATGGCTATGTCACCAAACGTAACGTGCAAACCGGCACGCTGGTGCAGGCCGGAAGCGCGCTCTTTTCGCTGGTCTCCCAGGAGGTGTGGGTGACGGCCAACTTTAAAGAGTCGCAGCTGGAGCGGATGCGTCCGGGTAATAAAGTGACGGTCACCGTCGATGCGTGGCCGGATCTGGAGCTGGAAGGGCATGTCGACAGTATCCAGCAGGGGAGCGGCTCGAAGTTCGCCGCCTTCCCGTCGGAAAACGCCACCGGTAACTTTGTGAAGATCGTTCAGCGCGTGCCGGTGAAGATCGTTATCGATAAGGGGCTGGACCCGAACAAACCGTTACCGCTTGGCCTCTCTGTTGAACCGAAGGTTACGCTGGAATGACCGACCACAGTCATGAAAACTGGCGTCCGGCCAGTAACCCGTGGGCGGTGGCGTGGGTCGTCACCCTCGCGGTGTTTATGGAGATCCTCGACACCACCATCGTTAACGTGGCGCTGCCGCACGTCGCCGGGTCACTCTCCGCCAGTTATGACGAATCCACCTGGGTGCTGACCAGCTACCTGGTGGCGAACGGTATTGTGCTGCCCATCTCCGCATTTCTTAGCCGTACCTTTGGCCGCAAACAGTTTTTCCTTATCTGCATTGTGATGTTTACCGTCTGCTCGTTTTTGTGCGGTATCGCCACTGAGCTGTGGGAGATCATTCTGTTTCGTATTTTGCAGGGCTTCTTCGGCGGGGGCCTGCAACCGACGCAGCAATCGGTGCTGCTGGACTACTTCAAACCGGAAGATCGCGGCAAAGCTTTTGGTCTCTCCTCCATCGCCATTATCGTCGCCCCGGTGCTCGGCCCGACGCTCGGCGGCTGGATCACCGATAACTACTCCTGGCGCTGGGTCTTCTTTATCAATATCCCGGTGGGCATCGTTACGGTGCTGGCGATCTACCAACTGCTGGAAGATCCGCCGTGGGAGCGTAAATCAAAACAGAAACTCTCCATCGACTGGCCGGGCATTGGCCTGATCGCCCTCGGGCTTGGCTGCCTGCAGGTGATGCTCGATCGCGGCGAAGATGAGGATTGGTTTAACTCCGACTTCACCCGCATCTTTGCGGTGCTGACGGCGGTAGGGATTGTCGGCGCGATCTACTGGCTGATGTACGCCAAAAAGCCGGTGGTGGATTTGCGCTGCATGGCCGATAAAAACTTTACCGTCTCCAGCCTGCTGATGGCCGGGATGGCGATGATTCTCTATGGCAGCTCGGTGGTGATCCCGCAGCTGGCGCAGCAGGATCTTGGTTACACCGCTACCTGGTCAGGGCTGGTGCTCTCGCCGGGGGCCATATTGATTGTGTTAACCATTCCGCTGGTGTTGAAGCTGATGCCGGTGGTGCAGACGCGCTGGATCATCGCCTTCGGCTTCTTCTGCCTGGCGGCCTCCTTCTGGTGGACACGCTCGCTGACGCCGGATGTTGATTTTGAAACGCTGGTGTTGTTCCGCAGCGCGCAGTCGATCGGGCTGGGCTTCCTGTTTGTGCCGCTCACCACCATCGCCTTTATCACTATTCCGCGGCAACTCAATGCTGATGCGGCGGCGCTGTTTACCATGTTTCGTAACGTGGCGGGATCGATCGGCATTTCGCTCTCAACGGCGGCGATCACCGAGCGTTCACAGGCGCATATGTCGCACCTCTCCGAACACACTTCACCGTTTAATGAGCAGTTCCAGCTGGCGCTGCGCTCGATGGCGGAAGCGGTGCGCAACTTTACCAGCCTGGCGGGCGATCCCTTCTCTAACGCCACCGGACAGATGTACAAAGCGATGGTCGCCCAGTCGCGCATTCTGGCCTACATCGATGTCTTTACCATCCTGAGTGTGGTGGCGGTTCTGTTGATCCCATTTTGTCTATTGCTTTCGCCGATCAAGAGCGAAGGCAGCGCAGGAGCACATTAATATGGCATGGCGTCATTTTCCCGTTACCTTTCTGTCACTGTGCCTTGCAGGCTGCGCAGTCGGGCCGGATTACCAGCCCGCGCAGCCGCAAACTCCGGCGCGCTGGAACGATCCGGGTGATGCGTCGGTGAAATCCCGGGCGACGCCGCAGGCGGTTAACCCGCGCTGGTGGACCACCTTCAACTCGCCGCAGCTTAACAGCCTGATCGAACGGGCGATTGCCGGGAATCTATCCCTGCAACAGACGGTGCTGCGTATTGCCGGTGCGCGTGAACAGATCAACCAGGCGGGCGGCGCGTTTCTGCCGGCGGTGAACGGCTCGCTACAGGCGACGCGTCAGCAACTGGGGCTGGAAGGGGAGCTGAAATCCCATGATGTCTACGGCCAGCTGGAGAATGCCGATCCGGCGGTCAGCGGCGCGCTGGGCGCGTTAACTCAGCCGGTCAATCTCTATCAGGGCAGCTTTGATGCTCAGTGGGAGCTGGATCTGTGGGGCAAAGTGCGCCGTCAGGTTGAGGCCACCACCGCCCAGCAGCAGCAGGCGATTGAGCAGCGCAACGATGCGCTGGTGTCGCTGGAAGCGGAAGTGGCGCGCGCCTGGCTGCAACTGCGCGGCGCGCAGAGCATCATTGCCTCACTCAATACGCAGATTCAGAGTGCGCAAGAGACTTTGACCCTGACGCAAAACCGCCAGCAGGGCGGGTTATCGCCGCAGCTTGATGTGGAGAATGCCCGCGCTCAGGCAGCGAACCTCGAAGCGCAACTGCCGCAGTACCAGGCGCAGGAGCGCCAGGCGATGAATGCGCTGGCGGTGCTGCTCGGCAAAACGCCGGGTGCGCTGGATAGCGAACTGCGCGGCACGCAGCCGCTCCCGGCCTTGCCGGACGTGGTGCCGACCGGCATTCCCTCCACCTTAGCGCGCCGTCGCCCGGACGTGCGCGAAGCGGAAGCGACGCTGCATGCGGCGACCGCGCAAATCGGCGTCTCCGTCGCACAGCTCTTCCCGAGCCTGACCCTTAGCGGCCAGTTTGGTCTGCGCAATAGCGAAACCAACTGGCTGACGGACTGGAGCAGCCACTTCTACAGCTTCGGCCCGCAGGTCTCGATCCCCATTTTCCAGGGCGGACGGCTGGTGTCGAGCGTCAAACTGGCGCGCGCGCAGCAGGGTGCTGCGGTGCTCAATTATCGCCAGACGGTGCTCAGCGCGCTGAACGATGTCGAGAATGCGCTGGTCAGCTACCGCGCCGATCAGCAGCGTGAAGCGAGCCTCGATAAGACGCTGGAAGCGTTGCAGAACGCCTTCTCGCTTGCCAGCGACAGTTACCGCAAAGGGATTGCCAGCTTCCTCGATGTGCTCGACGCTCAGCGCCAGCTGGCGCAGGCGAGCCAGCAGCGCGAGCAGGCGCGCGTGCAGAGCAGCCTCGATCTCGTCGCGCTCTACAAAGCCCTCGGCGGCGGCTGGGAGCCGTACCAGAACGTGCAACTGCCTGATTACAAAGTCTTTGGCGACGCGCCGCGCGGATAATCAGAGGATTGGGCAAGAAACAGGCAGGATCCCCACATTCGCCGCGCAGGCACGGAGCGTATAACTGATTGCGTCAAACAACCGATGAGGAGACGCTACCATGCGCTACAAAAAACTGGGCAATACCGGACTGTTTGTTTCTGAACTCTGCCTCGGCACCATGACCTTCGGCGGTCAGGAGGATATGTGGGGCAAAATTGGCCAGCTGCAGCAGGCACAGGCTGAAGAGCTGGTTGGTCGCGCCCTTGATGCCGGGATCAACTTTATTGACACCGCTGATGTTTACTCCGGCGGACGCTCGGAAGAGATCACCGGCCAGGCGTTAAAAAACCTGAAGGTGCCGCGCGAAAATGTGGTGGTCGCTACCAAAGTGTTTGGTGAAACCGGCACCGCAGGCGTCAATTCGCGCGGCAGTTCGCGCTTTCACATTATTCAGAGCGTGAAAGCGAGCCTCAAGCGCCTGCAACTCGATCATATCGATCTCTACCAGCTGCACGGGTTTGATCCGGCGACGCCGATGGAGGAGACGCTTTACGCCCTCGATACGCTGGTGCAGCACGGGCATGTGCGCTATATCGGCGTCTCCAACTGGGCGGCGTGGCAGATTGCCAAAGCGCTGGGCATCTCTGAACGCCTCGGCCTCGCGCGTTTTGCTTCGCTACAGGCTTATTACACTATTGCCGGGCGCGATCTGGAGCGCGAACTGGTGCCGATGATGCAGAGCGAAAATGTCGGGCTGATGGTCTGGAGCCCGCTGGCGGGCGGCCTGCTGAGCGGCAAATATGGCCGCGACGGCAAAGCCGAAGCGGGCGGTCGCCGGGTGGAGTTTGACTTCCCGCCGGTAAATAAAGATCGCGCCTTTGACTGCGTGGATGTGATGCGCGCCATCGCCGACAGCAAAGGCGTCAGTGTGGCGCAAATCGCGCTGGCCTGGCTGCTGCACCAGCAGGCGGTGACCAGCGTGATTATCGGTGCGAAACGCCCGGAACAGCTGGATGATAACCTCGCTGCAACCACCGTGCAGTTGAGCGACGAGGAGCTTAAACAGCTTGATGCCGTCAGCGCCTTGCCTGGCGAATACCCCGGCTGGATGCTGGAGCGCCAGGGCGAGTATCGCCGTAATCAACTGAATCAGCAGTAATTTACCCTCAGAAATAAAGCACAGGCCGGATAAGCATTAACGCTATTCGGCCTGCTGCACTTTGCACCGCTCATCTCTCCCGTTTCACACAATTCTTTCGAAAAGCGTCACAAAACCGCGCTTCTCTCTTTGCCTGTTTTTTCGCCATTCGCTATATGACTAGTCATATAAACGAAATGACTAGTCATGGAGAAAGCGCAATGAGCAGAACATTACCGACCGGTTTTTTATGGGGTAACTCGGTCTCCAGCATGCAGACCGAAGGGGCGTGGAATGAGGGCGGAAAAGGGATGTCGGTCTACGATATCCGCGAAGCCAGCGAATTTGCCTCCGACTGGAAAGTCGCCACCGACTCCTATCACCGTTACGAGGAAGATTTCGATCTGATGCAGGATCTGGGCATGAACTGCTACCGCTTTCAGATCGCCTGGAGCCGCGTCTGCCCTGAGGGCGATGGTGAATTCAATCAGGAGGGCATCGATTTTTACGCGCGCTTTATTGACGGTCTGCTGGCGCGCGGCATTGAGCCGATGGTCTGCCTTTATCACTTCGATATGCCGCTGGCGCTGGCGGAAAAGTATAACGGTTTCGTCGATCGCCACGTGCTGGACGCCTTTGTGCGCTACGGCCAGAAGATGATCGACTGCTTCGGCAGCAAGGTGAAGTACTGGCTCACCTTCAACGAGCAGAATATCTACCATATGCCCGGCGCGTTTCAGGTTGGCGGCTACCTGAAGGGCGAGAAAACCCTGCGCGAGCTTTACCAGATCCAGCACCACGTGATGATGGCGCACGTGCTGCTGACCCACTATCTGCACGATACCCAGCCCGGCAAATTAATGGGCGGCATGCTGGCGCACCAGTTGATCTACCCGGCTACCTGCAAACCGCGCGATATCTTCTGTGCCATGCAGTATGACGAATTCCTCAATCAGAACCTGCTGCGCGTCTACGCCGGGCAGGGTTACAGCCCGGCGGTGATGGCGGTGGTGGAAAAAGAGGGCTTCGGCGATATCTACCGTGATGAGGATTTGGCGCAGATTGCGCGCGTCAAAAACGACTTTATGGCCTTTAGCTACTACGCCAGCAAAACGCTGGACAGCGACGCCATTGGCACGGATACGCCGGTCAACTACTACCTGCACGAAGGCGACAAGCCTAACCCTTACCTTGAAGCGACGGAGTGGGGCTGGCAGATCGATCCCCTCGGTTTTCGCGCCATCATTACCCGCTACTACAACGACTGGCGGCTGCCGGTCTTCCCGATTGAGAACGGCATCGGTGTGATTGAGGAGTGGGACGGCGTCAACCCGATTGATGATGAGTACCGTATTGCCTATCACCGCGATCACCTGCAGGCGATGCAGGATGCGATGTTTGAAGATGGCGCACAGGTGATTGGCTATCTCGGCTGGGGGCTTATCGACATCCTCAGTTCCCAGGGCGATATGCGTAAACGCTACGGCGTGGTCTACGTCAACCGCGATAACCACGACCTGAAAGATATGCGACGCGTACCGAAAAAGAGCTACCGCTGGCTGCAACGGGTGATCCGTAGCAACGGGCGTGACATGTAACGCAGTGATAAGAGGGCAGCGCAATGTCTGAGACAAAAATCACGCCGAAAATGCAGTTATTCGTCGATAAGTTCGTGGAGTTCTCCGCCCGCCTGGCAAACCAGGTGCATCTGCGATCCCTGCGAGATGCCTTCGCGGCGGTGATGCCGATTTTCATCCTCGCCGGGCTGGCGGTGTTGATCAATAACGTCATTTTCCCTTGGGTGCTGGAGGGCGAGACGCTGGCACGCTTTAAGGTGTGGGGCGAGGCGGTCATTAACGGCACGCTGAATATCGCGGCCCTGTTGATTGCGCCAATGACCGCCTGGTCGCTGGCGCGCAATAAGAACTTCGGCAACCCGGTCTCAGCGGTGGTCATTGCGATTGCCAGTTTTATTATCATGATGCCGATGCAACTCGATGTGGTGCCGGTGGGGAGTAAAACCACGGTGAGCGTCGCGCAGATGCTGTCGTTTGCCAATATCGGCACCACCGGCATCTTCGCCGGGGTGATTATCGGCCTGCTCTCGACGGAGCTGTTTATCCGCGTCGCCAGCGTGAAGCGCTTCTCCATTTCCCTCGGCGATAATGTGCCGTCGGCGGTGGGGCAATCCTTCTCGGCGCTGATCCCGACCATTATCACGCTGTCGCTCTTCGCGATGGTAGCGGCGCTGCTGGCGAACCTGCTGCATACGGATTTGATCCATCTCATCACCACCCTGATTCAACAGCCGCTGCGCCAGATCAACACCAGCCTGCCGGGCACGCTGTTTATCTACAGCTTCGGCAACTTCCTCTTTACGCTCGGTATTCACCAGACGGTGGTCAACGGCGTGATCCTCGAACCGCTGCTGCTGATTAACACTAACGAGAATATGCTCGCCTTCGCCAACGGCCAGCCGATCCCGCATATCATCAACAGTATTTTTGTGCCGACCTTCGGCATGATTGGCGGCACCGGCAGCACGCTGTCGCTGCTGATTGCTATCTTTATCTTCGCCAGGCAGCAGTCGGCAAAGCAGGTGGCGCGGCTGGCCATTTCGCCAGGGCTGTTCAACATCAACGAACCGGTGATTTTCGGCCTGCCGATTGTCTTTAACCTGCCGCTGATGATCCCCTTTGTGCTGCTGCCGGCGCTGGGGATTTGGTTTGCCTGGTTCTGCACCACGATGGGCTGGATGGCACGCTGCGTGGTGATGATCCCGTGGACAACGCCGCCGATTTTAAGCGCCTGGCTGGCGACGGCGGGCGACTGGCGGGCGGTGGTGGTTCAGTTGATAATCATCATCTTTGGTGTATTCTTCTACCTGCCTTTCCTCAAAATTGCCGAGAGAGTGGCCTTAAGAAACAATGGGATAGACTAAATTACCGGGACGGGTCATGGCGGCAAAATATATCACCATCGCGCGGGAAATTAAGCGGCGCATCCTCAGCCAGCAGTATCTTGCCAGCGCGCCGCTGCCGGACCAGTTCGCGCTGGCGGCAGAGTTTAATACCAGCCGCATGACCATCCAGCAGGCGATGCGTCAGCTGATTGTTGAGGGGCTGGTCTATACCCGCCAGGGGCAGGGCACCTTTATCCGCAAAAACTTCCTCCAGCTGTCGCGCTGGGATCTGCCGGGCAGCGACTATTTTGGTGCCACCAAAACCTGGGAAAACGTTGGCGAAGTGACGAGCAAGATCGTGCGCTTCGATCTGCGTTTTGCCAGTGAAAAGGAGCAGGCTTCGCTGCTGGTGGGGCCGGATGAGCCGGTGTATGACTTTGTGCGTTTGCGTCTGCTGGAGGGCGAGCCGGTGTCGCTGGAGTTCACATTGATGCCGGTAAACCTGGTGCCGGGGCTCAATCGCAGCCATCTCGAAAGCTCGGTGTTTCGCTATGTGCAGGACGATCTGGCGCTAAAAATCATGGGGTCGTACCGCATTGTCCGCGCGCTGAAGCCCTGCGAGGAGGATAAGCAGCACCTCAATTGCGACGAGACCGATCCGGTGCTGGAGGTGGAGCAGGTTATCTACCTGGAGGATGGCACGCCGCTGGAGTATGCCCATTGCCATTACCGCTACGATCACGGCGGGGTGATTGTGGTTAACCACGGATAAAAGCGCTGTTTTTATTATTGCCGGATGGCGGCTACGCCTTATCCGGCCTACGCGGTATGTTGCCGGTAACGGGTTTTGTAGGCCGGATAAGCATCGCGCCATCCGGCAATCACATGAAAAAAGCGGAGCCGAAGCTCCGCTTTTTGTTACCGATTCAAATCAGTTGTAGGCCGGATAAGCGCAGCGCCATCCGGCATTCAAACCGACCGCAAATCAGTTCAGACGTACCGGCATACCGGAACGGTTCTGAATCGCCTGGTCAACGACGCTTGAATCAACGTCCGCCTGGCTGGTCACCGCCTGCACCGCTTTGGTCAGCGCGATCGGCACGATTTCGCCGCCGGTAAACTGCGCTTCAGTGGTAGAGAGCGGGTTGTGAACTTCGATATAGCGGCTGCCATCCGGTTCGGTGGTCGCTTTTACCGGCTCATCAATAAACTGCACGCGGGTGCCGACCGGCACGTTCTCGAACAGGAATTTGATGTCGTCGTTACGCAGACGCACACAGCCGTGGCTCACGCGCAGGCCGATACCGAAGTTGGCGTTAGTACCGTGGATCGCATACAGGCGGCCAATATAGAGCGCGTAGAGACCCATCGGGTTATCCGGGCCTGCCGGTACCACCGGCGGCAGCGGTTGACCCATTGCCTGATACTCGGCGTGCATTTTTGCCGTCGGTGTCCAGGTCGGACCGGCTTTTTTACGCTCGACTTTGGTGGTCCAGGCAATCGGGGTATCTTTGCCCAACTGACCGATACCGATTGGCAGCACGATCACCGTGTTGGTGCCTTTCGGATAGTAGTAGAGGCGCATCTCCGCACTGTTAATCACAATCCCTTCATGAACGGTATCCGGCAGGATCAGCTGCTGCGGAACGTTCATTACCGTGCCGCCTTTCGGCAGATAGGCGTCAATGCCCGGGTTAGCTTCCAGCATGTTGGAGAGACCCATCTGGTATTCAGCCGCAAAGTATTCCAGCGGCTGGTTATTGCCTTCAGGAATGGTTACGACCTGGTTCTGACCGATCAAACGGCTGCCATCAGTCGGCAGCGGATAAGTCACAGCAGACGCGCTATTGCAAAATCCCACGACAGCAAAGGCCGCCGCGAAGAGAGTTCTTAATTTCATATTCATGTTGTGCGAGATTATTGCCACACTGGCCGTTGGGTTGAGAATGCAGGAAGCGCATTATATGTGCATTCCCCCGTCCAGGGAATTCAGATGTTGACGAAATCACACTTTTTTCCCGTTGTTTGCAGTGTAGCGGCCGGACAGGGGGCAAGAATCTAATTCGGAATTGTGGCATACTATGGCGTTTGTCACATATTTCAGGATATCGCCGTGTTAGTCACCAGCAACGTCACCATGCAGTTCGGCAGTAAGCCGCTGTTCGAAAACATTTCCGTCAAATTTGGCGGCGGCAACCGTTACGGCCTGATCGGCGCGAACGGGAGCGGTAAATCCACCTTTATGAAGATCCTCGGCGGCGACTTAGAGCCGTCGCTGGGTAACGTCTCTCTCGATCCGAATGAGCGCATCGGTAAGCTGCGCCAGGATCAGTTCGCCTTCGAAGCCTTCAGCGTGCTCGACACGGTGATCATGGGCCACGCCGAGCTGTGGGAAGTGAAGCAGGAGCGCGACCGCATTTACGGCCTCGCCGAGATGAGCGAAGAAGATGGCTATAAAGTGGCCGATCTCGAAGTGCTGTATGGCGAAATGGATGGCTACTCCGCGGAAGCGCGCGCGGGCGAACTGCTGCTCGGCGTCGGTATTCCGGTTGAACAGCATTACGGCCCGATGAGCGAAGTTGCCCCCGGCTGGAAACTGCGTGTGCTGCTGGCCCAGGCGCTGTTCGCTAACCCCGATATTCTGCTGCTCGATGAACCAACCAACAACCTGGACATCGACACCATTCGCTGGCTGGAGCAGGTGCTGAACGAGCGTGACAGCACCATGATCATCATTTCGCACGACCGTCACTTCCTGAACATGGTCTGCACCCATATGGCGGATCTCGACTACGGCGAGCTGCGCGTCTACCCGGGCAACTACGACGAATACATGACTGCCGCCACCCAGGTGCGCGAGCGTCTGCTGTCGGATAACGCCAAGAAGAAAGCGCAGATTGCCGAGCTGCAATCCTTCGTCAGCCGCTTTAGCGCCAACGCCTCTAAATCGCGTCAGGCAACTTCCCGCGCCCGCCAGATCGATAAGATCAAGCTCGACGAGGTGAAAGCCTCCAGCCGTCAGAACCCGTTCATCCGCTTCGAGCAGGATAAGAAACTGTTCCGTAACGCGCTGGAAGTAGAGCAGGTGACGAAAGGCTTCGATAACGGCCCGCTGTTTAAAAACTTCAATATGCTGATGGAAGTGGGCGAGAAAGTCGCCATCCTCGGTACTAACGGCGTCGGTAAAACCACGCTGCTGAAAACGCTGGTCGGCGAGCTTACGCCAGAGAGCGGCACGGTGAAGTGGTCGGAAAACGCCCGCATCGGCTACTACGCGCAGGATCACGCGGCGGATTTCGATAACGATCTGACGGTGTTCGACTGGATGAGCCAGTGGAAGCAAGAGGGCGATGACGAGCAGGCGGTGCGCAGCATCCTGGGTCGTCTGCTGTTCAGCCAGGACGATATCAAGAAACCGGCGAAGGTGCTCTCCGGGGGCGAGAAGGGCCGTATGCTGTTCGGCAAGCTGATGATGGAAAAACCAAATATTCTGGTGATGGACGAACCGACCAACCACCTGGATATGGAATCAATCGAATCGCTGAACATGGCGCTGGAGATGTACCAGGGCACGCTGATTTTCGTCTCGCACGACCGTGAATTCGTAAGCTCCTTGGCAACCCGTGTGATCGAGATTACGCCGCAGCGCGTGGTCGATTTCACCGGTAACTATGAAGATTATTTGCGTACCAAAGGTATCGAATAAATTTACCGTCGTCTTTCACGCTGCAGGTGCGTTGGCTGCACCGTCGTACCCCGGTCACTTACTTCAGTAAGCTCCCGGGGATACTCAGGTTTGCCGCCTTCCTGCAACGCGAAATACTTAGGTAAATGCTTTGTGGATAAAGGAACGGATTGCCGGATGGCGGCTTGCGCCTTATCCGGCCTACAAAACCGCTCCGATCCCGTAGGCCGGATAAGCGTTTACGCGCCATCCGGCGGTGAGATGCACGCGGATTGCCGGATGGCGGCTACGCCTTATCCGGCCTACAAAAACCGCTCCGATCCCGTAGGCCGGATAAGCGTTTACGCGCCATCCTGCGGTGAGATGCATGCTAAAGCCGGATGGCGGCTTACGCCTTATCCGGCCTACAAAACTGCTCCGATCCGTAGGCCAGATAAGCGTTTACGCGCCATCCGGCATTTTTTTACCTGAAAGACCACGCCGTTGCCGGCTCGCCGTTAATCATTAACCGGCGTTTTTCCCCGGTGGGCAAGGTGACATTCAGCGTCTGCCACGCCGGGCGGTAATCGCCGCGCGCGGTAACCTCAAGGTTAATGGTTTCGCTGTCGCAGACCATCTCCCAGCTTAACCACAGCGCATTGCCCTCTTTATAACCCCACGACTCGCCATCATCCTCAAACAGCAGGCCGCTGGAACGCCCGGTGCCTTTCAGCGGGAAGAGTTGCAGTTCGCGGAAGGTGTCGCTTTTCGCCTCTACATGACGAATGCGGTCGCTCAGCGGTAAAGCGGCGCCAGCGCGCACCAGCAGCGGCAACTTTTCCAGCGGCGCATCCAGCGTCACCCACTGGCCTGGCGCATACCACGCCCCGGTATAAAAATCGTACCAGCCACTCTCATTGACGGGCAGCCAGAGAGAACGCTCGCGCTGACCCGGCTCAACGACGCTGGCGACCAGCAGATCGCGGCCAAGCAGGAAGTCGTCGCACTCCTCAAAGGTCTGCGCATCGTGTTCATGATCGAGGAAGGTCGGGCGCAGCATCGGTTCATCATCGGCATGCGCCTGCCACAGCAGAGTGTAGAGATAGGGCAGCAGACGGTAGCGCAGCTCAATAGCGCTACGGATTGCAGGGGTAACCGCCGGGTACATCCACGGCTCGTTTACCGTCTGGTCATCATTCCACGAGTGGATGGTAAAACGCGGATGCATCACGCCGTTTTGCACCCAGCGCACAAACAGCTCAGCATCGGGCTTATCGCCGGAGAAGCCGCCGACATCGTGCCCGACGTTATAGAGCCCGGACAAACTCATCCCCAGCCCCATGCGGGTGTTGTAGCGCAGCGTCTGCCAGTTGGTGCGGTTATCACCGCTCCAGGTCTGCACATAGCGCTGCATCCCGGCGCAGCCGGAGCGGGAGATGAGGTAAGGGCGTTTATCCGGCGCGAAACGCTGCTGCGCTTCCATCGAGGCGCGCATCATCAGGAGCGGCATCACCGGGCGAATATGCTTGATGGCGATCTCCTGGCCAAAGCCCGCGCAGCGCGCTTCGCCATCCCACACTTCAAATTCGTTATTGTCGTTCCAGGTGGAGTCGATCCCCATCTCCAGCAGTTGCGTAGTCACGCCCTCCTGCCACCAGGCAATGGTCTGCGGGTTGGTGAAATCGAGATGCGAACCTTCGTCATCCCAGAAGCTGGAGCGCTCCGGCCCGGGGTTTTCCGAATCGCGGATAAACAGCCCTTTTTCCGCCACTTCGTGATAGCGCGGGTGATCCTGCAGCAGGCAGGGTTTGATATTGGCCGCCAGCTTCAGCCCGGCAGCGTGAAACGCCTGGCTCATCACCTTCGGCTGCGGCACTTTGTCGTAGTTCCAGTTAAAGACGTAGCGTTTGCCGTTGATCGAGGTGTAACCCGACGAAAGCTGGAACGAGTCACAGGGGATCGCATGCTCTTCACACAGGCGGATAAAGTTCATCAGCTGGTTTTGCGCATCCGGCGCATCGGTGTAGTGCATAGTCGAGCCGCTGTAGCCGAGGCTCCACTTCGGCCCGAAGAGGGTTTTGCCCGTCAGGCGCACAAAGGCTTTGGTGACATCCAGCGCGCGTGCGCCGGTAAAAATGTAGTAATCAATATCGCCCGCTTCTGCCTGCCAGCGGCGATAGGCGGTGTGGTAGTTATCGATCTCATTCCCGAGATCGAGCCAGCAGCTGCTGAGGTTGTCGTAAAACAGCCCGTAGCTGACATCATCGCGGCGGGTGAGGGTGAAAGGGACATGTTTATAGAGCGGGTCGGTGCTTGCCGCGTTGTAGCCCATCGCATCAAGGTTGCGCATCTCATAGCGCTGGCCGGTGCGTTGCAGGTTACCCGCTTTCTCGCCGAGGCCGTAAAAACGTTCCTCCTTTTTACGGCTGAGATAGTGCGCCACGCCGTCGCCGTGAGCATTGATCTGATAGGCGCTGGTAGGGCGATCGCCTGCCAGCCACTGCCACTCGCCCGCGTCATTACGGTAGTGCCACTCCAGCCATAACGGCTGGTGCACCGTCACTCGCAGTTGCTCGCTCTCAACGGTCAGCGTCTCCTGCTGCTGTTCAAGCTTCCACTCAGGCAGGCTAAAACCGCTCAGATCCTCACGGCTGCGCCCCTCCCACGGCACATCCTCACCTGGCGCGATGCTCCAGGTGCGCGCCAGCGCCAGCTCGCCCTTGCGCTTAATCAGCACGCGAAACAGGTTCGCTTCCAGCACATAGAGGCAGAGCGTATGTTGCCCATCAACCAATAGCTCAACGTGATGAGCGCTCTGTTTTTGTAACGTCCAGTTCTTCAGCGTTTTCATAGCAGACTTCCACAATCAGGCGCGTTTTGCGCGACGTTCAGCAATAAATGCCACCAGGAAAATAGCGCCAATCAGGTCAAAGAAACCCATGGCAATAAACAGCGGGTTGAAGCCAATCTTGTCGGCAGTAACGCCAATCAGCAGTGAGAAGAGGAAGCTGGCGATCCACGCCGCCGAGCCGCGCATACCGTTGACGGTCGCCATCTGGCCTTTGTCGAAGGACTCGACCACCAGCGCGCTCAACATGCAGGAGATGATCTGGTGGCCGAAGCCGCCAATCGAGATCAGCACAATGGTGATATAGGGATCGCGGGTGATCGCCACAATCGCCAGCGAGATCATCAGGAACGCGCCGGTCAGGGAACTGGCAACCACCGAATTGACGCGCGAGCAGCCGAACCAGCGGGTATAGAGTTTGGTGAGATAGCCGCTGGCGACGCTGCCGAGATCGGCGGCGAGGAAGGGGAGCCAGGCGAACATCGCAATCTGTTTCAGATCCATGCCGTGCTCTTTCGCCAGATAGAGCGGCACCCAGAAGCTCAGCACCGCCCATGCCGGTTCCGCCATAAAGGCCGGAATGGCAATGCCGTAAAAGCGCTTGTTTTTGGATACATTTTTCAGCGCGGTGAGGAAGGGCAGTTTCACCGCTGGCGGCTCATTATCCTGCTGAATAAAGGCCAGCTCTTCGCGACTCAGGTTCGGGTGCTTGTCCGGGTTGTGATAAAACGCCCACCACAAAATCACCCACAGCAGCGCCAGCACGCCGGTAAACATAAACGCCCCCTGCCAGCCAAACGAGGCGTGGGCGAAGTAGATAATCGGCGGTGCCAGCATCGCGCCGATGGAGAATCCAACGCCCGCCCAGCCCGCGGCAACCGGACGCTCCGATTTCGGGAACCACTCGCCGATGGTTTTGGCGTTAGCGGGCGTTGCCGCCGCTTCCGACGCGCCCATGGTAAAGCGCAAAATCGCCAGATGGATCCAGCTGCTTGCGCCAGCATGGAACATACAGGCCAGCGCCCAGATGATCGCGCAGACCATAAAGCCCACTTTCAGGCCAATCACATCGATTAACCAGCCACACAGCGGCTGGAACAGGGTATACGCCAGCTGAAATGCGCCGACGATCCATGAATATTGTTCGGTAGTAATACCGAGGCTGGTTTTCAGTTCCGGGGCCAGGATGCCCAGCGAGTTACGGGTGATGTAGTTCACCGTCACGCCAAACAGAAAGAGTACCAGCATCCACCAGCGTAATTTTTTGAAGATCCGGCGACTGCTTGTGGCCGCCACGTCGTTGTTAATCCCCTGGCTCATGGTGTTCTCCGCTCATCGTTTTGTAGGGACGTTGCGTTATCGCGGCCGGGTGAAAAGTTGTTATACCGCCAGGCGCGCGTGATGATTTTTTTCTTGGTTTTTGTCTTAAGAACACACACAACTAGTATGGAAGTTGTATGACACATTTACCGTAGGGGAGAAAAAAGCGCGGCTAAAGTCGATTTTGTGCAAGGATTCTCATCAATTGACCGAATATTGCGGCACACTGCAATCAAAGCCATAAATAACAGGCTTTCCGTCCTATGAAAATTTTCCCATTTCACAAACGGAGCAAGATCACAGAATGGATAAAAAGCTCAAAATCAGCGAAATTGCCCGGCGCACAAATCTGTCGACCAGCACCGTTTCGCGGGTGCTGGCGGGAAAAGCCAACACCAGCGAAAAAGCGCGCGCGGCGGTGCTGGCCTGCGCCCGTGAACTGGGGGTGATGGAGGGGATTGCCGCCGGACGGCTGCTGCTCAATAACCTGATTGTCTTTGCGCCGCAGCGCGCCTTTGATGAGCGCTCCGATATCTTCTACTACCGTGTCATTCAGAGCGTCAATAAAGCGCTCGAGCCACACGACGTGCGGTTGCGCTACTGCGCGCTGGAGGAGCTGGACAGCGACGCTAATGAATTTCTGGCGCGTATGAATGCGCCAGAGACGCAGGCGGCGATCCTGCTCGGCATTGACGATACCCATATTCACGAACTGGCGGCGGATATCGGCAAACCCTGCGTGCTGATCAACTGCCGCGATGGGCGTATGCGCCTGCCTTCCATTGCGCCGGATCACCGCACCATCGGCGAGTTTGCCGCCCGCTATCTTTTTGATATGGGCCACCGCGATGTGGTGAATGTGATGTGCCTGCGCCGTTACACCATGGATCTGCGTCTCGCAGGCATTAAAGCAGCGTGGCATCAGCAGAACCTGCGTTTTAACAGCAAACGGGATCTCATCACCGTACCCAGCTTTAGCGCCAAAGAGGCGGCGCTGCGGGTGGCGGAGTGGCTGAACGATCCGGCAAACAAAACGCCGCCGACCGCATTTCTGGTCAGCGGCGATTTTATGGCGCAGGGGACGGTGCAGGCGCTGCTGCAGCGGGGTTTGCGCGTGCCGCAGGATGTGTCGGTGATGAGTATTGACGCCTTTAACCTCGCGGCAATTCAGGATGTACCGCTCACCGCAGTGCATGTCCCGCGCGATGAGCTGGGCGCGGAAGCGGTGCAGCTATTGCAGCAGCGCCTGATCCGCCCACAGGCACCGACCGGCTCGCTGCTGTTAAACGGCACGCTCGCGGTGCGCGAGTCGGTGCGGCGGATACGTCCGGGACAGCGACGCACAGCAGTGGCCGGCGACGGGCTGTATGATGCTTAACTCTCTATCCCCAGCGCGCGCTTACCGTGCGCATTCAGATCGCTGAGCGTAAAGCGGCCTGACCAGTCGCGCTCATAATCTTCGCGCGGAAAATCGCCGGGCGAAGCGCCTTGTTCCAGTGCGACCTTCACCGTGCGGGCATAAGCAAGGTTCTTCTCGCACAGCGGGGCGGCGGGGATATACATCACATTGCCCCAGCCCTGCTGGTTTTCCACCGGGGCGACCGAGTGGATCACATCGCAGTGCCACCAGACGGAATCACCCGCTTCAAGCGGCGGAATGCTGCTCAGCGCCTCCATCAGCAGCGGGTGCCACTGCTCTGAGACCGGCAGCACGCGGCCGGGTGCCACGCCGCACAGCTCATCGTCCGGCACGTCATCCAGCAGCGGGCGCAGCAGAATATAGGCCATCGCCTCGGGGATCGGCACCACGTGCAGCAACCCCTGACCAGCGATCATATCCGACAGTGCCGTCCAGCCCTGGAAGGTGCGAAACACCGAACATTTAGTGGTGTTCTCAACCGTGTACTCCTCCACCTCGGTGCGGTGCGCCGCATTCCACGGATCGTACTGATCCAGATTGCCGTTAAAGACGTTGGCAAAGACGCGCTGATAGGCCGGCAGCAGCCAGCGCTCCAGCGCGCCGGAATCCGTATGCGCCCCCAGCCCTTTCGAGGTGGTGCCCGGCGGGCGGCGGCGAATGCGATCCGGATAGATGACGCTGATATCGGGGTTAAACCACGTGCGGCCTTCGCTCTCAAACCGCCACAGCCGGTTGAGGAAAGATTGCGCGGCCGCCATCTCATTGCTCTGGCGCGCCTGCATCTGCGCCTGCGACCAGTAGATGGGGTAGATCTCCGGGCGCGACGCCTCCAGCGTGCCGAAGAAGCTGTCGCCGGGGCCTTTATAGAGTTCATCAAAACGGTTTTGCGCCAGGTAGTCGAGCATCGCGCGATCCCAGCCCAGCGCCTGCTCGCGCGGGAAATGGCCTTTGATCACCACGCAGCCGCGACGTTTGATCAACGCGCGCTGCGCTTCTGTTACACGCCCGGCGGCGATATCGGCATAGTTCAGCAGCGGCCAGACGGATTCACCGCGGGCTTTTATCGCCTTAATCTCCTCCACGCGCTCGCTAATACGCGCGCTGAGTTGATCGAAGAGCTGTTGTACATCGCCAATTTGTTCACGCAGCGCCTGTTTCATCTGGCGGATGGCGGCTTTATGGTCGGCAGGAAGGGTTTCATGGGTAAACGTCATAAGCACCTCTTTCTTTCATTCGAAAGTAATTAAGATTACAAATGACAATCTAAGTTAAAAATAAGTTAATGCAAGTTTAAAAACTTGATGGATTGCACAAAGCGGGAAAAGGCAGAGGGAGAGTGCCGACGGCGGGGCGTCGGCAGGGGGATCAGCGGTCGAACGGGGCAGTGTTATCCAGCACCGCCTGAATCACATTCAGCACGCCGTGGTGGTTGTTGTCATCGGTCTGGTGACGAGCGATGGCTTTAATCGCATCGGTGGCGTTGCCCATGGCGAAAGAGTAGTCGGTCATGCGCAGCATCTCGGCATCATTTCCGCTGTCACCCAGCGTCACACATGCCTGCGGGGAGAGGTTCCAGCGCTTGAGCAGGCGCGAAATACCGTTGGCTTTATGCAGGCCGGGGATAATCAGATCGACAAAGCCGAAGCCGCTGGTCACCGGTTTCATAATCCCGTCGAGGGAGGTGTGCAGCTCATCGACCAGCGCCGGGATCTCGCTGTCCGGCAAATTCAGGGAGAATTTGAACAGCGTATCGTCAATCTGCGTGAAGTCGCGCACCGGCTTTAAGCGGTGATAGTGTTCCGCCATCAGATCGACAAACTCTTGCGGCGCGGCTTCGTTGATATAGGCGCTCTCAAGCCCGCAGGCGACAAAGTTCATACCGCCGCCTTTTAACAGCTCGCCCATCACTACCTGGGATTCGTGGCGGGTCAGTTCGCCGTGGAACAGCTGTTGGCCGTGTTCGTAGACCAGCGCGCCGTTTTCGGCGACGAAGGAGATGCGATCCTTAAGCTCCGGGAAGAAGGAGATGAGCTGGTAGTACTGGTTGCCGCTGGCGACCACGAATTCGATATTGCGCTGCTGGAGTTGCTCGAATTGCGCCATAAACCGCGTGCGATCGTACTTTTTGGCGTCATCAAGAAAAGTTCCGTCCATATCAGTGACGATAACTTTGACGGTCATATATAGCGCTCCTGAATGTCATAACGAGGAGCAACATTCTAGAGAGAATGAGACCTGAAGCACAAATTTTATTTCATTCGAAAGTTAACCGTCCTCTTTCGAGCCGCAGGTGTGTTGGCTGCGGTGGCTTACCCCGGTCATTTACTTTTTGTAAACTCCCGGGGATGCGCCACCTTGCCGCCTTCCTGCAATGCGAAATACCTGGTTAACGCGTAATGGTTTCTAACCTTAACATCACAACGTATGTTCGGTGCGGGCAATAATATCGTCCTGCGCATCCGGCGACAGAGCGGTGAAAAACGCCGAGTAACCGGCGACGCGCACTACTAAATCGCGGTACTGGTCCGGGTGCTGCTTCGCGGCCAGCAGCGTCTCGCGCGAGACAATGTTGTACTGAATATGCCAGCCTTTATGCACCTCAAAAAAGGTACGCAGCAGCGCCATCAGCTTCTGCCGGTCGCCGTCATTGTCGAGCGTGGAAGGGTTAAGCTTCTGGTTAAGCAGCACGCCGCCGAGGATCGCGCCAACCGGCAGTTTGCCGACTGAGTTGATCACCGCCGTTGGCCCAAGATGATCGGTGCCGGACGCCGGGCTTGCCCCCTCCGCCAGCGGCGTATGGGCTTTGCGCCCGTCCGGCGTGGCCATGGTTGCCGCGCCAAACGGCACGTTGGCGGAGATCGACGACGTACCGGCGTAATATTTGCCGCCAATCGGCCCACGTCCGTAACGCGGGTTATGATACTGCTTCAGCTCGTCGATATAGGTTTGATACGCGCGTACCAGCAGGGCATCAACATTCTCATCATCATTGCCATACTTCGGCGCGCTGTTAATAAGCCGCTGGCGTAGTTGTTCGTGGCTCAGGCCGTCGAAATCCGCCGCCAGCGCCTCTGCCAGCTGCTGCTGGCCGATAAGGCCTTGCTCAAACACTAACTTTTTCACCGCCGCGAGGCTGTTACCAAGGTTGGCGATGCCTACTTGCAGGCCGGAGACCCAGTCATACTTCGCGCCGCCCTGTTTAATACTCTTCGCCCGCTCAATGCAGTCGTCGACCAGCGCCGAGCAGAGGATATCCGGCACGTTCTCCTCAAGCATGGTGTCGACAACATACTCAATCTCAATCGATTTGCGCGTGTAGTAGCGGATCTGCCGATCCCATGCTTCTGTCACGTCATCAAAATGGCGGAAGTTGCCCGCCGACAGCGCCTCTTTTTGTGGCAGGAAAACTTTGCCGCTGGTGGCGTCGCGCCCGCCCTCCAGCGCCGCCAGCATCACGCGGGCGAAGTTAATAAAGCTCATGCCGGTGCAGCGGTAGCCCCACTTGCCGCCGACGGCGGTCTCGATGCAGCCAATTGCCGCGTAGTCGTAAGCATCAGCAGGCTCCACGCCCAGCGCGATAAAGGCCGGAATGACAATCTCATCGTTATTAAACGCCGGCATGCCAAACCCGCAGCGGATCACCTGTACGCAGGCCTCCAGAAAATCGTCACTCATTCCGGCGTGATAGCGCACGCTGAGGTTGGGCTGAGTGGAGCGTAACCGCCCGCAGGATTCGAGGATGGCGTAGGAGAGCGGGTTAACCGCGTCGCGGATCTGGCCGTTGTGCCACGCCTGCCCGCCGATGGTGACATTCTGGTAGAGCGGGCTGCCCGCCGAGGCTTTCGAGTGGCTGCCGGAGCGGATTTTGTTCACCTCCAGCAGCTTCAGCCAGCAGCTCTGCAACAGCTCAATGCCCTGCTCGCGGTGTAGCGTCTGTTGCAGCTCCACATCGCGACGCCAGAAGGGGTAGAGGTACTGATCCATTCGGCCAAACGACACCGAATGGCCGTTGGATTCAATCTGCAACAACAACTGAATGAAGTAGCAGAGTTGCAGCGCCTGCCAGAAGGTGCGCGGCGGCCGGTGGGCGATAAGCTCACAGTTCTCGGCGATAGCCAGCAGTTCGTCGCGGCGGCTTTCGCGTGGCTCCTCAGCCGCCATGGTGCGCGCAAGGTCGGCAAAACGCATAATATGCAGGCTGACGGCCTCAAGCACGATATCAATCGCTTTCAGGAACTGTTCACCGTGCAGATCCGCAAGCTGCGTCAAATCAATCCGCGCGCGGCGCTCGCGCACCTGCTCACGCAGGCCATCCAGCCCTTCTGCCAGCAGCAGCGGGAAGTTCACCGTCAGGTGCGCATCGCCGGAGGTCATATTGCCTTCGGCTTTGATAATGCCGCTCGCAAGCAATGCTTTTTGTTCGTCGGTAAACATGCCGTAGCAGCGATCCTGCACCGTCTGGCCGCGCCACCACGGGCAGACTTCATGCAGCACGCGCTTATTCGCTTCGCTAACCGCAAAGCCCGCGCCGGGGCGATCCGCCAGCTCATCAATCTCTTTCTCGATCCACGAGACGGTGTATTCCGGGAAGATCGGCGCGGCGCGCACTTCGCTTGCCTGATTGCCGATAATTAACTCGTCATGTTCGATCCAGATAGTGCGCTGCGCCAGGTGATGGGCTAACGCCAGCGCCCGGCGCACCGGCAGCGGTTTGTCCATATGCTGTTGGTAAATCTGCGTGTAGTGCAGCGCGCGTTCGGTGCAGATCGGCGGTTTTACAATCGAGATCAGCGCCTGTTTATGCGCGCGGATGCGCTCAGGCAGCATGTTGAGTTGCATCAGGGTCATAATCTTATCCTCGCAGTGTCGTCGCCAGCCCTTTCTGGCGGGCAAATGCCGCGGCGAATGCCAGCAGTTCAGGGTCGTCGAGCGGCTTTTCAGGGGCGGTACAGGTTTCGCCGAGCAGGTCAAACTTCTGCATGCCCAGCGTGTGATAGGGCAGAAAGTGGATCTCGCCGACGCGCAGCTGGTCGGCAGCGAAAGTAGTGATAGCTTCAATGGAGGCTTTATCGGCGTTAAAGCCGGGGATCAGCGGCACGCGAATAATCATCTTTTTCCCGGCGCGGGCGAGGCGTTGCAAATTATCAAGCACCCGCGCGGCGGAACCGTTCGTCCAGTTACGAAACGCATTCTCATCGACATGTTTAAGATCGGCGAGAAAGAGATCCACCCACGGCAGAGAGGGTTCGATATAACGCCACGGCACATGCAGGCAGGTTTCAACGGCGGTGTGGATGCCCTGCTGATGGCTCTCGCGCAGCAGCGCTTCTGAAAGTTCGGGGTGCATAAAGGGCTCGCCGCCGGAGAGGGTCACGCCGCCGCCGCTGCGATCGTAAAAGGGTTTGTCGCGCAGCACCGTCGCCATCATCTCCGCCACGGATTTCTTCTCGCCGCACACGCTTAACGCTTCGGTCGGGCAGCAGCCGGTGAGGGCATCCAGCGCGTTATCGGTAATCTTTCCACGCTGGATTAGGAGATGATTTTGCGCGCGTTGAATTACCGCAGGCGCGGCGCGTTGGCACAAATCGCAGCCGGTAAGGCAGAGGCGAGGGTCAAACAGCAGGTCGCGCGAGCGGGCGCGGCTTTCCGGGTTCTGGCACCAGCGGCAGCGCAGCGGGCACCCTTTCAGAAACACCACCGTGCGGATGCCGGGGCCGTCATGGGTTGAGTAGCGCTGAATATTGAAAATCATCGACCATCTCCATATATTTCATATGGAGATTAAATAGCTTTCGAATGAAAGTTGTTGTGATGGGGTTCGCGGTTTGCGCCTTGTGCCCGAAAGGGAAATTGCCGGGTGGCGCTGCGCTTACCCGGCCTACAAAACCGCCGTCATCCGGCAATTAAGCCGTGGGCGATGCGCCATCGCCGCACACTTCACACTGCGGATTGCGCATAAGCTTCATCTCGCGGAACTGGCACTGCATCGCATCGTACATCACGATCTTGCCCGCGGCGGGCGTGCCGTAATGGGTCAACACCTTAATCGCTTCCATCGCCTGCATCGATCCGATAACGCCGACCAGCGGTGCCATCACGCCTGCTTCCACGCAGGTCAGCGCATTCTCGCCAAACAGGCGGCTCAGGCAGCGGTAGCACGGCGCGCCGTCCGCCCAGGTAAAGACGCTGATCTGCCCCTCCATGCGGATCGCCGCGCCGGAGACCAGCGGCACTTTATGCTGAAAACAGCCAGCGTTGAGCTGGTTGCGGATCGCTACATTATCGGTGCAGTCCAGCACCAGATCGTGCGCGGCAATCTGCGCGAACAGCGCCGCTTCATCAAGCAGGGCATTAACGGTGACATACTCGACATGCGGGTTGATACGCAGCAGCGATTCGCGGGCAGAGTCAACTTTAGCGCTACCGATATCCGCATCGCCGTGCAGCGTCTGGCGCTGCAGGTTTGACAGCGCTACCGTATCGAAATCGAGCAGCGTCATGGTGCCTGCGCCCGCCGCTGCCAGATACTGCGCCGCCGCGCAGCCAAGGCCGCCGAGCCCGACCACCAGTACGCGCGCGGCTTTTAACCGCTCCTGGCCGTCAAAATCGAACCCGCGCAGAGTAATCTGCCGGTTGTAGCGCATCATCTCGCTGTCGCTGAGCTCTTCTGCCATCGTTAGCCTCCGAAGAGATGGTTAAACATCTCCACATTTACCCATTCGCCCGCCGCCACATTGCCACGCTCGCGCTCCAGCACCACGAAGCAGTTGCCCTGGCTGAAGGAGCTGAAAATATGCGAGCCCTGGTGGCCGGTGGTGCGCACTTCAAGCGTGCCATCTTCGCCGCGGCTGACAATTCCGCGCTGGAAATCGAGACGCCCCGGCGACTTTTTCAGCCCGCCGATAACGCGCGCACGAAAACGCAGTGGCGTCACATCCGCGCAATTGCCGCTCAGTTTCGCCAGCAGCGGCAGCACCAACTGGTAGAAGGTGAGGGTGGCGGAGACCGGGTTGCCCGGCAGGCCGCAGAACCAGCTATTTGTTAGCTTGCCGAACGCAAAGGGTTTGCCCGGTTTGATCGCCAGCTTCCAGAAGGCGATTTCACCCAGCTCATCAAGAATGGTTTTGGTGTAGTCCGCTTCGCCCACCGACACGCCGCCGGTGCTGATCACCACATCCGCCTGGCTGTCGGCGGCGATAAAGGTGTCGCGCAGTTTTTGCGGATCGTCCGGCACAATCCCGAGGTTAATCACCTCATAACCAAGTTGTTCCAGCATCAGGTGGACCGACAGGCGGTTAGTGTCGTAAATCTGCCCGTCAGCCAGCGGCTGGCCCGGCAGTTGCAGTTCATCACCGGTGGAGAAGAGGGCTACGCGCACTTTGCGCACCACGCTCACGTCGGCAATACCGAGGGAGGCCAGCACCGGCAGTTCAGCGGCGGTCAGTTTTGTGCCCGCCGTAAAGACGCTGGCCCCTTTAGCGATATCTTCGCCCGCGCGGCGAATGTTCTGATTAGCGCGCACCTCGGCGGTAAAACGGATGCCGTCGTCGGTCTGCTCCGTCTGCTCCTGCATCACCACCGCTTCGCAGCCCGCCGGGATCGGCGCGCCGGTCATAATGCGTATGCAGGTGCCTTGCGGCCACTCGCCGCTAAAGGGCTGCCCGGCAAAGGCTTTGCCCGCCACCGGCAGCGCGTTGCCGCCGTTGAGATCCGCCAGGCGCACGGCGTAGCCGTCCATCGCCGAGTTATCAAAACCGGGGACATTCAGCGGGGAGATAACATCTTGCGCGACTACGCGGCCAAAACAGGCGAGCAGCGGCAGGGTTTCGTGCTCAGTGAGCGGTGAAATGCGTGACAGCATTTTCGACAGCGCCGTCTCCAGCGAGATCAGGCCATTTGCAGATTCCATAATTTCTATCCAGTCAACGCGAGAAGCGGCCATTATGGCAGAAAAGGGGAGGGGTCAATATGACTTGCGTCTACCTCATTGTTATCACATTGCTTTACATCGTTGTAACGACTTCCTATATTCAGAAATCGTCTTTCCCAAAGGCAGCTATCGTAGAAAAGGAGAGTGGGGTGTCGCAAGGCTTTGAACCAGAGGCAGACGTGGTTCTTGACGTCAGCAATCTGAATATCGCATTTAGCCATGAGAAGCAGCTTACCCCGGTGGTACGTAACCTCTCTTTTAATCTGAAACGGGGCGAAACGCTGGCGATTGTCGGCGAATCTGGCTCCGGGAAGTCGGTTACCGCGCTCTCGCTGCTCAAGTTGATTGAGCAGGCGGGCGGCGAAGTGAACTGCGATCATATCTGCCTGACGCGGCGCAACCGCCAGAAGGTCGATATCAACACGCTCTCCTCCTCGCAGATGCGCAGCGTGCGCGGGGCGGATATCGCGATGATTTTCCAGGAGCCGATGACCTCGCTCAACCCGGTTTTCCCGGTTGGTGAGCAGATTGCCGAGTCGATTCGCCTCCATCAGAAACTGGGCCGCGAGCAGGCGATGCGCGAAGCCCGGCGTATGCTCGACCTGGTACGCATTCCCGAAGCGCAATCCATTCTCTCCAGTTTTCCCCATCAACTCTCCGGCGGCATGCGCCAGCGAGTGATGATCGCCATGGCGCTCTCCTGTCGCCCGGCGGTGCTGATTGCCGATGAGCCAACCACCGCGCTGGATGTCACGATTCAGGCGCAGATTTTGCAACTCATTGCCGTGCTGCAAAAAGAGATGTCGATGGGGGTGATCTTTATTACCCACGATATGGGCGTGGTAGCGGATATCGCCGATCGCGTGCTGGTGATGAACCAGGGCGAAGCGGTGGAGACTGGCAGCGTCGAGTGCGTCTTCCGCAACCCGCAGCACCCCTATACCAAAGCGCTGCTGGCGGCGGTGCCGAAGCTTGGCGCGATGAACGGCAGCGATCTGCCGCGCCGCTTCCCGCTCATCTCGGCGAAAAATCCGCAGGTGCAGGAGCCGGAAACGGAGCAGGATACTGTGGTGCCCGGCGAGCCGATTTTGCAGGTTCGCGACCTGGTGGCGCGCTTCCCCCTGCGCGGCGGCTTGCTTAATCGCATCACCAAAGAGGTGCATGCGGTGGAGGGCATCAGCTTCGATCTCTGGCCCGGCGAAACGCTGGCGATTGTCGGCGAATCGGGCAGCGGAAAATCGACCACCGGACGCGCGCTGCTGCGGCTGGTGGAGAGCCAGGGCGGCTCGATTACCTTTAACGGCGAGCGCATCGACACCCTGCCGGATCATAAGATGAAGCTGGTGCGCCGTGATATTCAGTTTATTTTTCAGGATCCGTATGCCTCGCTCGACCCGCGCCAGACGGTGGGCGATTCGATTATTGAGCCGCTGCGCGTGCACAATCTTCTCGGCAAAGCGGAAGCCCACCAGCGCGTGGAGTGGCTGCTGGAGCGCGTCGGGCTGAAGCCGGAGCACGCCTGGCGCTATCCGCACGAGTTTTCCGGCGGTCAGCGCCAGCGTATTTGCATCGCCCGCGCGCTGGCGCTGAACCCGCGCGTGGTGGTCGCTGATGAGTCCGTCTCGGCGCTGGATGTCTCGATACGCGCACAGATCATCAATTTGCTGCTCGATTTGCAGCGCGAGTTGGGGATCGCGTTTCTCTTTATCTCCCATGATATGGCGGTCGTGGAGCGGATCAGCCACCGTGTGGCGGTGATGTATCTCGGGCAGATTGTTGAGATCGGCCCGCGCCGCGCGGTGTTTGAAAACCCGCAGCACCCCTATACCCGCAAGCTGATGTCGGCGGTGCCGGTGGCCGATCCTGCCCACCAGCCGCCGCAGCGGGTGCTCTTATCCGATGATATGCCGAGTAATATTCGTAAACGCGGGGAAACAATGCAGCGCGTACAGCTGCAAAACGTGGGGCCGGGGCACTTCGTCGCCAGAACGACGCCCGGCAGCACGCAGTCGCGTTTTTAATTGATGACAGACAGGGTTTTTCAGGAGAGCAGCATGACAGAGATCATTTCCCGACACTGGCGGGCCGTTGCAGGCGTGGTTGTCGCGCTGACCGCCCTCCCGGCTTTTGCCGCGAAAGATGTGGTGGTAGCGGTTGGTTCCAACTTCACCACCCTTGATCCCTATGACGCCAACGACACGCTCTCGCAGGCGGTCGCTAAGTCCTTCTATCAGGGGCTGTTTGGCCTCGATAAAGAGATGAAGTTGGTCAATGTGCTGGCAGAGGGTTACACCGTCTCCGACGACGGACTGGTCTACACCATCAAGCTGCGCAAAGGGGTGAAGTTCCAGGACGGCACCGATTTTAACGCCGAAGCGGTGAAAGCGAACCTCGACCGCGCCAGCAACCCGGCTAACAGCCTTAAGCGCTACAACCTCTATAAAAATATTGCCAGCACCGAGGCGGTCGATGAGAGCACGGTGAAGATCACCCTCAAGCAGCCCTTCTCGGCGTTTATCAATATCCTTGCCCACCCGGCCTCGGCGATGATTTCGCCTGCGGCGCTGAAAAAATATGGCAAAGAGATCGGTTTCCACCCGGTCGGCACCGGCCCCTATACGCTGGAAGCGTGGAACCAGACCGATTTTGTGAAGGTGAAAAAGTTTGCCGGCTACTGGCAGCAAGGCCTGCCGAAGCTGGACTCCATCACCTGGCGTCCGGTGGTGGATAACAACACCCGCGCGGCGATGTTGCAGACCGGCGAGGCGCAGTTCGCCTTCCCCATCCCCTATGAGCAGGCGGCGGTGCTGAAACGAAACAGTAAGCTTGAGCTGGTCACCAGCCCATCAATTATGCAGCGCTACATCAGCATGAACGTGACGCAAAAGCCGTTCGACAACCCGAAAGTGCGCGAGGCGATCAACTACGCCATTAACCGCCAGGCGCTGGTGAAAGTGGCGTTTGCCGGTTTTGCCACGCCAGCGACCGGCGTATTGCCGCCGACCATCGCCTATTCGCAGAGCTATCAACCCTGGCCGTACGATCCGGCTAAAGCGCGCGAGCTGCTGAAAGAGGCGGGCTATCCGCAGGGCTTCACCACCACGCTCTGGTCTTCCCATAATCACAGCACCGCGCAGAAGGTGCTGCAATTTACCCAGCAGCAACTGGCGCAGGTGGGGATTAAAGTGCAGGTGACGGCGATGGATGCCGGGCAACGCGCGGCGGAAGTTGAAGCGAAAGGGCAGAAGCAGAGCGGTGTGCGTATGTTCTATACCGGCTGGACTTCCTCGACCGGAGAAGCGGACTGGGCGCTCTCGCCGCTGTTTGCCTCATGGAACTGGCCGCCGACGCAGTTCAACACCGCCTTCTACAGCAACCCGCAGGTGGATAAAGATCTGGCCGACGCGCTGAAAACCACCAGCACAGATGAAAAAGCGCGTCTCTATAAAGAGGCGCAGGATATCCTCTGGAAAGAGTCGCCGTGGGTGCCGCTGGTGGTGGAGAAGCTGGTTTCCGCGCATAACAAAAAGCTGACCGGTTTTTACATCATGCCGGATACCGGCTTTAGTTTTGATAATGCCGATTTGCAATAGATAACTCACGCCGCCTTGCTGAACTGGGGGCGGAGTGAGGGAAGATGAGATGCTGAATTATATTATTAAACGCTTGCTGGGCCTGATTCCGACGCTGCTGATTGTGGCTGTGCTGGTGTTTCTGTTTGTCCACCTGCTGCCGGGCGATCCGGCGCGCCTGATTGCCGGGCCGGAAGCGGATGCCGAGGTGATTGAACTGGTGCGTCGACAGCTCGGGCTGGATCAGCCGCTGTGGGTGCAGTTCTGGCACTACGTCACCAGCGTTCTGCAGGGGGATTTCGGCGTGTCGATGGCGTCGCGCCGCCCGGTGGTGGAAGAGATCGCCAGCCGCTTTATGCCGACCTTCCTGCTCACCCTTACCAGCATGCTGTGGGCGATGCTGTTTGGGCTCGGCGCGGGTATCGCCGCCGCCGTGTGGCGCAACCGCTGGCCCGATCATCTGGGGATGGCGGTTGCGGTGACGGGGCTTTCGTTCCCGGCCTTTGCGCTCGGGATGCTGCTGATGCAGGTCTTCTCCGTTGAGCTGGGCTGGCTGCCAACCGTCGGCGCTGAGAGCTGGCAACACTATATTCTGCCGTCGCTGACCCTTGGCGCGGCGGTGGCGGCGGTGATGGCGCGCTTCACCCGCGCCTCGTTCGTCGAGGTGCTCAATGAGGACTATATGCGCACCGCGCGGGCAAAGGGCGTCAGCGAAAAGTGGGTGATCCTCAAGCACGGCCTGCGCAATGCCATGATCCCGGTAGTGACGATGATGGGGCTGCAGTTTGGTTTCCTGCTCGGCGGGTCGATTGTGGTGGAGAAGGTCTTCAACTGGCCGGGGCTTGGTCGTTTGCTGGTCGACTCGGTGGAGATGCGCGACTACCCGGTGATTCAGGCGGAAGTGCTGCTCTTCTCGCTGGAGTTTATTCTTATCAACTTAGTGGTGGATGTTCTCTACGCCGCCCTAAATCCCGCTATCAGGTATAAGTAAGGATGCGATTGTTAAACTGGCGTCGACAGGCGATTTTAAATGCCATGCCCACGGTAAAACCGGGTCATGTGCGCACTCCATGGCATGAGTTCTGGCGGCGCTTCTGCCGTCAGCCCGTGGCCATGACCGCCGGGCTGTTTGTTCTGCTGCTGATCCTGCTGGCGGTGATTGCGCCGTGGATCGCCCCCTTTGATGCGGAGAACTACTT
This sequence comes from Kosakonia sp. HypNH10, assembly GCF_029850615.1. Classification (NCBI taxonomy): domain Bacteria; kingdom Pseudomonadati; phylum Pseudomonadota; class Gammaproteobacteria; order Enterobacterales; family Enterobacteriaceae; genus Kosakonia; species Kosakonia sp. HypNH10. Next base: position 663,382 of record NZ_JAOTIU010000001.1, on the reverse strand, counting down.
CGATTATGACCGGCTGAACGAGGGGCCATCGCTGGTGCACTGGTTCGGTGTCGACTCGCTCGGGCGGGATATCTTTAGCCGTGTGCTGGTGGGCGCGCAGATCTCGCTGGCAGCGGGTGTCTTCGCGGTGCTGATTGGCGCGGCGATCGGCACCGTGCTGGGGCTGCTGGCGGGCTACTACGAAGGGTGGTGGGATCGCATCATTATGCGCATCTGCGATGTGCTGTTCGCCTTTCCCGGTATTTTGCTGGCGATTGCCGTGGTGGCGGTAATGGGCAGCGGCATGGCGAATGTGATTATCGCCGTGGCGGTCTTTTCCGTGCCGGCATTTGCCCGGCTGGTGCGCGGTAATACGCTGGTGCTGAAACAGCAAACCTTTATCGAGTCGGCGCGCAGCATCGGTGCCAGCGACGCGGTGATCCTCTTCCACCATATTCTGCCGGGTACGGTCTCCTCCATCGTGGTCTATTTCACCATGCGCATTGGCACCTCGATTATCTCAGCGGCCAGCCTCTCGTTCCTTGGCCTCGGCGCACAGCCACCGACGCCAGAGTGGGGCGCGATGCTCAACGAAGCCCGCGCGGATATGGTCATCGCTCCACATGTAGCGCTCTTCCCGTCGCTGGCGATTTTTGTCACGGTGCTGGCGTTTAATTTGCTGGGAGATGGACTGCGCGACGCGCTGGACCCGAAAATTAAGGGGTGAGAAAAAGCGGGGTCTTAAACCAGCCCTGAGGGCTCAGCAGATGAGCCCTGAAAACTGGCGGAAGGTTGATACCTTCCGTTATTTCAATCTGAAACCGCGTTGTATTATCGTTTCGCGTAATTTGTCTCTGCCGCCTAAATAATCCATGCTGGTTGCGGACTCAACTACGGAGCCAGCCCAGGTTTTGTCGCTCATCTTCTGGCGGCAACGGAATGCCTGATAAGCGGTTTCATACCGTTCAAGATAGTCGCGATACCGATCCTGTTCGTATTGATTGTAATACAGCACCATTGGCTGAGCGGGTCGCGGCCGAATGCTGCTGGTCCTGCTCTCATCCGGCAATCCTACCGCCATACCAAAGGTGACAAAGCTGTACTCAGGCAGGTTTATTATTTCCGCGACCTCTTTTGCGATATTACGCATAATGCCGAGATAGACTATCCCCAGGCCGATAGATTCGGCTGCTATTGCCGCATTCTGCGCGGCAAGTGCGGCATCAATCGAAGCCATCAGGAAAGAGTCAAGGTAGTCGAATACAACCGGCGCTTTCCCCGCATCCTCTGTTAATCCGGCAGCGCGTGACAGATCCGCCACCCAGAGTAGCAATGCGGGAGCTTCCTCAATCCACGGAATACGATCCACAGGAACCGAACGGGCTACCGTGTCGGAAATCCGCTGTTTTAGCTGCGGGTCCGTGATGGCCACCAGGCTCCACTGGTTGAGAGCAGAGGAGTTTGATGCCGACTGCGCCGCAGCAACCATTGTCTCTATTGCGCCTTCCGGAAGCGGATGTGGCAGAAAGGTCCTGACCGATTTATGGCTCAGAAGGGCTTCAACCTGCGGAGTCCAGATTAGGTTGTCTGGTTTTTGTTGCTCTGTACCATATCGGGCCTCAAGTAATGCCTGCCGTTTTGCTTTAACTTCAGTCATGTTTGCTCTCCTTCAGTGCATTTGATGACCGCAGGATAGCTGGAGTGGCAAACGGGATAATCCCCTAATTTATGACTTCAGTTTTCATCTGTGTGTACAATCAGACGAGATAGTCTGGAGTATGACAATGGATCACCTGTTAGCTATACGCACATTTCAGCGCATCGTTGAGACGCGCTCTTTCACAAAGGCCGCAGCACACCTGAGTTTGCCGCGCTCCACTGTCAGTAAAAATCTCAAAGCGTTAGAAGCGCATCTGGGAACGAAACTCATCCAGCGCACCACCCGCTCTATCGCGTTAACGACTGAGGGCGCGGAGTATTACAGACGGATCAGCAAGCTCGTCACCCAACTTGATGAGACCGAAGGCGCAATGCGGGACATTGGTGCGGCTGCGAAAGGGAGGCTGCGAATCGACCTTCACTCCTCGCTGGCTAATTTTGTTCTTATGCCAGTGCTGGAAGAGTTTCGTGAACGCTATCCTCATATTCAGCTGGCGCTTGGGATCGGCGATCGTCCGGTTAATCTCATTGAAGAGGGCGTTGATTGTGCCATTCGCGCAGGGGAGCTGGCGGACTCTTCCTTGATTGCACGCACACTCTATAAAGATCGCTTAATCACCTGTGCAAGCCCTGGCTACCTTGAACAGTGTGGGGTGCCGAAAAACCTTTCTGACCTTGAGAATGGACACAGCATCGTCGGATACTTTAGTGCCGCGACAGGTGAAGCCTGGCCTCTGCGTTTCCGCACCAGGGGAGAGGATAAGCAGTTAGGCGCTTTTGATATCTCCGCCAATGACAGTGCAGCGTTGATTAGCATGCTGGTACACGGCATGGGCATCGGACAAACTCATGCCTCCGTAGCCAGGCGCTTTATTGAATCAGGCGAGCTTGTTCCTGTTCTTGAAGAGCTAACACACAGGCAGTTTCCGGTCTCAATCATTTATCCCCCTACCAGGCAGTTGAATGCTCGGGTGAGGATATTTATCGACTGGATGGTAGCCAGATTCTCTGAAAATAATTGAAAGGTTCAGGCTTGGGGAGAACTAACTAACTGCGCTGGGGGGCTGCTTTGAGCGAGGAGCGGATATTTACATATTTGTCCAAGTAGCAAAATTCAGTTAATCACTTCAGAGCGTGGTGCGCTGCTGTACGGTCTGTTCGGTACGTGCAGGCTCATTGGCATCGAACTGGAGGTTTAACTTCGCCATATCCTAAGCGTACTGTCGAAGTGGTCTTCCAATAAAGTGGCTGAATTTCTGCCCTAGAACGTTGCTCTCACCAATAAATAGCCGTCAATAGGGCACCACCGATTGATTATTCACAATTCTCTCATAGAATTAAAGCATTAATCGAAATCATTTCGGCCAACTCGACTACAGACTGATATTGTAGTAATTTATCTACTGTAACATGTTGAAATGGTGGCTAGATATTTGTATGTTATACGACACCACCTCCTGTAACAGTAATATTTATTTAAGTGAGCCCAATGAAAATCCAAAGATTATCTGAAGCTGACATACTATTATCAGCATTGTATTTAAAGATTTCCGATGACAAACAACAATTAAGAAAAATATCATATAAAAAGCTATTTGATTTAATTTTTATAGATGATTTTCGGGAGCAGGAGGACAGGTTATTATCATTGCTCCCTGAAAATGATATTTATAAAATACAAGGAATCATCAACACAAGAAAACAACAAAGATATATTGATGATCGGGCGGCATTAAGATTAATCAATATCATAAAAGTCGGTGCGCTTGACCACTATGTTAATTATCATATTATTAGATCGGAAAGATTCAAAGAAGACATTTACTTAGCTTTAGGAAAAATCAATGAATCTGTGTTGAATAAAAATAATAAACGCCATAGCAAATCAGATGATGTGTATAACTTCATAATAGAGAGTATTTTAAAGAAAAGAGAATCATTTCTTTCCAGACATGAGATGGAAGTTCTTGCTGAAGAAGTAAAAGAAACATTTGATAAGCGTAGACCATCAGTGGGTGACTTTGAAATAATAAAAAACTCAACGTACAGCAACATTGAAATAACAAGTAATTCTATTTTAACAGATGAAAAAACAAAACTAAAAAATGGATATACACCTTTAAGCATTTTCTGGGGAACTAACAGAAAAAATTCATATTATACAGAAGGGTTATATTTTACAAATGAACGAAACAATAGTGTTGAGAGAAGCGAGCAACTCAGGGTCGGTCGCTCTCTGGTCACCGTACCTGATTTACATAAAAAAGGAGAAATAGAAAGGCCAGAGAAGTGGTGGAAATTCTGGAAAAATACAACAGAAAATGTCAATCAGCATATAGTTATTCACTCCATTGACTTGATGGATAAAGAACAATGGAAGTTATCTTTACAGCAAGAAAGTACTGAAAAGGAAGGCCTTTTATTTATTCATGGTTATAACTGTAGTTTTGATGATGCCATCTACAGAGCGGCTCAATTAAAATTTGACCTAAAATTTTCCGGGTTAACATTCTGTTTTAGTTGGGCTTCTAAAGCTCAAGTTGAATCCTATACAGTTGATGAAGCAACAATTGACTGGAGCACCACACATCTGGAAGAGTTTATTGATTTAATTACAGATGAATTAAAATTATCAAAATTGCATATTATTGCCCACAGCATGGGAAACCGAGCACTTGTAGATGTAATTAAGCAGTGGAATGGCCGACAAGACAAAGTTCATACTGTTGTGTTCGCAGCCCCGGATGTTGATTCTGATAAAATGAAAAACACATCAAATTACTTTAATGCATTTGAAAATGTGACTTTATATTCCTCTATAAATGACATTCCAGTAAATATATCTACTGCAGTACATAAATACCAGAGAGCAGGTAATTCGGCCCCACCACTAGTTATGGATAACGCAGATACGATAGATGTCAGTAAAATAACAAAACCCTTATTCTCTCTTGGCCACAGCTACTACGCCGAAGCTTGTGAAGTGTTTAATGATTTATATTATCTAATTAATGAAAAAATCCCTGCATTAAATCGAAATGGTATAACTTATAAAGATGATTGGAAATGTTTTGTTCTTTCTTGATTGGCTATCCTTTTAAAAGGCGGTGCAATATTTAAATATGCCCCGCCTTTGACTAAACAATTAACGCCTGATCGCAGGCCACGTATGACCAGTGCTATCAATTCAGTGCGCCGCTACATGTTCCTCTGCTACGTATATGTGTTGCTTGGCATCCTTTACAGTTCAAGTAGGCGGGTTTCCATAGGTTTAACATTGATTCCTGCCGACGCTTCTTACTCAAGAAAGGGACTTAAACCTTGGCACTTCGTTGAGTTCCGCTTCTGGCACGAAGCGGACCGAGTCAGGAAGTGGGAGCCATCTTTTAGTAACAAATAGCTTTACCGTCCTGACACTGCTTATGTCAGTTTCAGAACGTTATTAAGTATCGGCAATATGCACTGCAAGCCCTTTTTGTCCCGGGGCAAGGTGATCGGACAGCACATGACGATCAGGGTAATCTCCCGCATTTTGCGCGCGGAAGGGAATCGGAATGTCGTCAAACAGCCCTGCCAGCCGGCCGCGCCAGTTGGCTTCCGCCTCAAATAAGGCGTCAGTGCCGATCCGCCCGCTACCGTAAACAGCAAACGTGGGTAATACCTCCATTCCCGTGTAAAAAAGGGTTCCGTGCGTGATGGGAAAGAGTAGTTGCTCCAGCGGGCCATTAATGCCCCTGTGAGAATAATCACGTTCTGGACCACCAACCGAAACGGCCAGTAGCGCACGCTTACCTCTAAAAGCACCTTCTCCATAACGATGCGCGTTGCCTTTATCCTTATACCCATATGCCAGGCCATACGCCCACACCCGCTCTATCCAGCCTTTCATAATTGCGGGCATGCTGAACCACCAGAGCGGAAAAAGAAAGATAACCGCATCGGCGGCCTGGACCTTGCGTTGTTCTTGTTCGACATCTGCTGTCTGTTGGCCGTGTGTAAAGGCGTGCTTCGACTCTTCAATAAAGGACAGGCGTTCAGTATTGATTCGATCAGGAAAGTCTTCGCCGTCAAATACTGCTTTCCACCCCATAGCATAAAGATCCGATTGAATAACGGTATGCCCCTGAGCCGTTAATAACTCCTGGGCAATATTGACAAGGTGATGTGTTAATGACGTGGTTTCAGGCTGGGCATGGACAAGAAGAATATTCATATAAATAGTCCTTTTAAGTAAGTCCCGACACACTAGCCCCCCATCTGGTATAGTTAAAATGAATTTCTAAAATACCCGGTATTGAAATGATTAATACCTTAAGAAATATTGATTTAAATCTGTTGGTTACGCTTGATGCACTTTTGTCAGAACATAGTGTTACGCGCGCCGCTGAACGCTTACACTTGTCGCAGCCTACAGTCAGCGTGCAACTCGCCAGACTGAGGGAAATATTTGACGATCCTTTGCTCCTGCCAGGCCCGCGTGGTATGCGGCCCACGGCGCGCGCCGACGAGCTTCGTGAACCTCTGCAGCATGCATTAGCCGCTATCCAAAAAGTGATTGCTCCTTCAGGCACCTTCAACCCAGCGCTGGCAAATCAGCACTGGCATGTCGCTGCTTTTGATTATGGTGCAATGACTATCCTGGAGCCCGCCCTGGCAATGTTACGCAGTGCTGCGCCAGCTACACGCATGGCAGTTGTACAAAGTCCTCCTTCACAAGTAGCAAGGAAAGCGGAACAAGGAGAGATCGATCTTGCTTTTATGACAAGTGACGAAGCACCAGTAAATTTACATCGCCGCACGTTGTTCACAGAACGTTATGTGCTTGCTGGACGCGCAGGGCATCCTCATTTGCATAGCCCACTTTCGCTTGAGAAGTTCTGTCAGCTTGAGCATGCCATTGTTTCACCGGAGGGGGCGGGATTTCATGGTGTGACAGATATCGCCCTTGCCGAAAGGGGGATGACGCGCCGTGTATCACTCTCTGTGCCAAATTTCCTGCTGCTTACTGCGGTCCTGAAGAGTACCGATCTGGTTGCAATGGTGCCGTGGCGGCTTGTGTGTGAAAACGATGCGCTGCAGATCACTGAGTCGCCTGTTGAGGTTCCGGGATTTGAGATGGTTATGCTCTGGCCCGAACGTGTTCACCGCGATCTCGCTCATCAGTGGCTACGTGAGCGCATCGCCTGTTCGATATAAATAGTGGGTCATTCTTAAGCACAAAAAACCCGGCGGGTGCCGGGTTTTTTTATCGCTTAAACGCGTGTGCCCCACAGGTCATACTCGTCGGCGTTCTCCACTTTCACGCGAACTATATCGCCTGGTTTGACGTTAGTGTCACCGTTCAGGTAGACCGCGCCGTCGATTTCCGGGGCATCGGCCATGCTGCGGCCAATCGCGCCTTCTTCATCCACTTCGTCGATCATCACCAGGATTTCGCGACCAATCTTCTCCTGCAAACGCTCGGCGGAGATGCGCTGTTGCAGCTGCATAAAGCGGTTCCAGCGCTCCTCTTTCACCTCTTCCGGCACCTGATCCGCCAGTTCGTTGGCGGTGGCACCCTCAACCGGGCTGTATTTGAAGCAGCCGACGCGATCGAGGCGCGCTTCGGTCAGGAAGTCGAGCAGCATCTGGAAATCTTCTTCGGTTTCGCCAGGGAAGCCGACGATAAAGGTGGAGCGCAGCGTCAGCTCCGGGCAGATTTCGCGCCAGCGCTTGATGCGTGCCAGCTGGCGATCGACCGCGCCAGGGCGCTTCATCAGCTTCAGAATGCGCGGGCTGGCGTGCTGCAACGGGATGTCGAGGTAGGGCAGAATTTTGCCTTCCGCCATCAGCGGGATCACGTCATCCACGTGCGGGTAGGGGTAAACGTAGTGCAGACGCGTCCAGACACCGAGTTTCGCCAGCTGTTCGCAAAGACCAACCATGCTGGTTTTCACCGGCTCGCCGTTGTGAAAGCCCATGCGGTGCTTCACATCAACGCCGTACGCAGAGGTGTCCTGCGAAATTACCAGCAGCTCTTTAACGCCGGCATCAACCAGGCGTTTCGCCTCAGAGAGCACATCGCCAATCGGGCGGCTTACCAGATCGCCACGCATCGACGGAATGATGCAGAAAGTGCAGCGGTGGTTACAGCCTTCGGAAATTTTCAGGTAAGCATAGTGGCGCGGCGTCAGTTTCACGCCCTGTTCCGGCACCAGGCTTAAGAAGGGGTTGTGCTGCGGTTTTGGCACATAGTGATGAACATGGGCGAGAACCTGCTCATAGCTGTGCGGGCCGGTGATCTCCAGCACTTTCGGGTGCACTTCGCGGATCTGATCCTCTTTTGCACCCAGACAGCCGGTGACAATCACTTTACCGTTTTCATTCAGCGCTTCGCCGATCGCTTCCAGCGACTCCTGCACGGCGCTGTCGATAAAACCGCAGGTATTGACGATCACCATATCGGCATCATCGTAGCTCGGGACGACATCGTAACCTTCGGTACGCAGCTCCGTAAGGATGCGTTCGGAGTCGACGAGATTTTTTGGGCAGCCAAGAGAGACAAAGCCGATTTTCGGCTGCAGGTTCACATTGCTCATAGTTCAAAAAGTAATCAGTTATAGGATCTTAGGCGAGGGATTGTACAGAGTTCCGGGCGGGATTTATAGCGGATTATCAGCGCAGCGGCATCGCGTGCGGTAAGTTATTTTGCTTCTTTATAGATTGCTGCCTGCGGGTGTGCGCAAAGACTTTAGACAGGATCAAGAATCTCCTGCACCCAGTCATCCCAGCACGCACAGCCAAGGTGTGTGATCACCGCGTTTTCGTTGGTCTCCAGCCACCAGTTTTTAACGATGGCATACTCCTCAGAAGTCAGCGCAAAGGGGCGCCAGGTGCCCATCCGGCAATCCTGGTCGCAAGGATCGCTGCCCCGTAACAAGAACTCATTCAGAAAGGCCAGCGGCGGAAAGTAACCGCTGCCGTCAATGATGCTGAAAATGCCATACGGCACGTGGATATTTGCGGTAAGAATACGTATCGCTTCCGCACTCTGGTTTATCATTGGCTCTTTTCCTGCTGCGCAACATCGGTGCGGTCACCGCGCGGAGTGGGGTGAGAGAAGACGATAAACTCAACCGCCGCATCGGAATCATTGCGCGCCTGATGTTTCGCTAATGGCGGGATCTCAATCCCTTGTAGGGCAGCAATGTGCTGCTTTTCGCCTTCCAGCTCCATCGTCAGCACGCCGCTGAGCACAAAGAAAAATTGCCGCGATACGGAGTGATAATGGCGCTGCTCCTGCGTTCCGGCGGGCATTTTCTCATGGATGATCATCATCTCTGGCCGCTTCACCAGGTACCAGCCGTCGCATCCCTCGCCCCAGTTATAATGCTCGGCATTCTCTTTGGAAATCATTTACTTCTCCTGGTGTTAGCGTCTCTTAACCACCGTTATACCGGGTATCGACGCACGGCATAAGCTGCCTGAATTAGCGGGCGCACTTTCGCGAGCCAATCACGCAGAGGATCACGCCCAGCGTCACCAGTAGCATTAGCGGGCTGACACGCTCGTTGAGCAACAGGGCGGAGAGAGCAAGGCCGAAAAAGGGCTGCAACAGCTGTAGCTGACCAACGGCGGCAATCCCGCCGCGGGCAAGGCCGTTATACCAGAAGATAAAGCCGATCAGCATGCTGAAGAGCGAAACGTAGCCCAGTGCGCACCAGGCTTGCACGCTGATATCAACAAGCGTGCCGGGTTGCGTCAGCCAGGCGGCGGGCAGCATCACCGGAAGCGACAGGATCAGCGCCCAGCAGATCACCTGCCAGCCGCCGAGCGTACGGGTTAAGGTTGCCCCTTCGGCATAGCCCAGCCCGCACACTACCACCGCCGCCAGCATCAGCAGATCGCCGGTCAGCGAAACGGCGTGGCTCTGCGCCAGCGCGAAGGCCACCACCAGCAGGCTGCCAAGCAGTGAGAAGAGCCAGAAGGCGCGCTTTGGCCGCTCGCCGCCGCGCAGCAGCGCAAAAATCGCCGTGCAGAGCGGCAGAAGGCCGAGAAAGACAATCGAGTGGGCGGACGTGACGTGCTGTAGCGCCAGCGCGGTCAGAAGCGGAAAACCAATCACCACGCCGCCGGAGACGATCAGCAGCGAGAAAAGCTGCGCGCGCTGCGGGCGCGGTTCGCGCAAGACACAAACAAGAACAATCGCCAGCAACCCGGCGAGCGAGGCGCGCAGAAAGGTGAGGAAAAAGGGCGACATCTCCAGCACGGCGATGCGCGTGGCGGGTAGCGAGCCGCTGAAAATCACTACCCCCAGCAGGCCGTTGAGCCAGCCTGCCAGCGCGGAATGTGCCGGTTTGTTTAGCGCGGAATTCGCCATCTTGACCTCGTTATCACTGATTAGTGGGAGCTTGAGCATTGATGGGCTGAATGGTAGGTTGAGCCACTTAAGACAATCAAATTATTGTCATGGATACATTTGATGAAAGCGCGCTACAAACAGCTGGTTGATCGCTTCGCTGTGCAGATCCGTGCCGGTGAGCTGCCGCCCGGCACGCGTTTACCGACGCACCGCTGCCTCGCCGGGCAGGAGCATATTTCGCTGGCGACAGCCACCCGCGTCTATCGCGAGCTGGAAGCGATGGGGCTGGTCAGCGGTGAAACCGGCCGCGGCACCTTCGTCAGAGAGATTGCGCTCCCTCCCGGTCACGGTATCGATCAGCTTGCCGTCGCCAGCGATGTGCTGGATCTCAACTTCAACTACCCGGCAGTGAGCGGGCAGGGCGAGCTGCTGCGCGAGGCCCTCAAACGCACGGCGGTGGAGGGCAATATTGAGGCGCATCTGCGTTATCAGCCTCATGGCGGGCGCATCACCGAGCGAGAAGTTTTCGCCGGGCACTTTACGCAGGGCGCGTTTCGCCCGGCGGCTGAGGATCTGCTGCTGGTGAATGGTGCGCAACACGGTTTGACCGTTACGGTTATGGGGCTGCTTAAACCGGGCGATGTGGTGGCGGTGGACGCGCTGACCTATCCCGGTTTTAAGGCGCTGGCCGAGCTTTATCATCTGGAGCTGGTGGCAATTCCGGCAGCGCAGGATGGCCCGGATCTGGCCGCATTGCACCAGCTCTGCCAGCAGCGGCGTATTCGTGCGGTGTATACCATGCCGACAATGCATAACCCGCTGGGCTGGGTGATGAACCGTCAGTCGCGCAAAACCCTGGCCGATATTGCTCGCGCTCACGATCTGCTAATCATTGAAGATGCAGCCTACGCCTGGCTGGTTCGCCGCGCGCCGCCGCCGCTCGCCTGTTTTGCGCCGGAAAGGACGGTTTATGTCAGTGGATTTTCAAAAAATGTGGCGACCGGTCTGCGGGTCGGAGTGGTGATCTGCCCGCCCGCGCTGCGGCCTGCGCTGGAGCGGGCCATCCGCGCCACGACGTGGAATGCGCCGTCGCTCATGACCTCGCTGGTCAGCCACTGGATAGCGGATGGCACGGTAGCCCGGCTGGAAAAGCGCAAGCTGGAAGATGCCCGGCTGCGCCAGCGCATCCTGCAAGAAACACTGGCCGGGCTGCCGTGCGTGACCCACCCCGACTCTTACTTTGCCTGGCTGCCGCTCGCTGAAGAGTCGCGTGCCGATCGGGTGGTGAAGCAGTTGATGGATAACAATATCTCCCTCTCAACCGCCGCACCCTTTTGCACCGCGCAATCGACGCCGCAGGCGCTGCGTGTTGCCCTCGGTTCGGTCGCTGTCGACACCCTGCGCGAAGCACTGCTGTCCATCCGCGAAGCGATAGAGTATGAAGCAAGCCGCTAGCGGCGCGCCTCATCCAGCCAGCGCATCAGCGCGTTAAGCCGGGCGGTGAAGTGCGCCGTATCATCCTCTGGCGTGTGGCACTGTTGCAGCAGCCAGCCGATCGCCTGTTGCTGCTGTGGAAAGCGTTGTATAACCCGGCTGGCGTACTCCTCCAGCGTCTCAGGCCAGTCATTATCTTCTGTGCGGCGTAACAGGTTGGTTGCGCGCAGCAGTTTACGTGCCGCAGCTCGCTGAATTTGTCGCGCATTGCCCGCCTCTGCCAGTTGCTGAAGATAGCCTTGCAGGACGGGAATGAAATCGCCGTTTACCGCCACGGCAATCTCGCGTGAGGGAGTAAAAGGCGTGAAGCGCAGGGAGAGATCCTCGCCCGCCACGCAGCGGCAGTGGTGCTTAAGCCAGTAACCCCAGCTGAACCGGTTTTCGTCGGCCAGCGCCTCTGCCAGCGTGCCACAATCAAAATCGACTTTGCTGATAAGCGGATGCTGCGCCTGCACATGCTCCGCAATTGCACAAACGCTATCGCGCTCCGCCGCGTTCAGCGCGCATTGGGTAATCAGGCAGACGTCGAGATCCGACACACCTGCCACCGCTGTAGCTTTCGCCACGCTGCCGTAGAGGTAAATACTGTGCACCTGCGCGCCGAGCCTGGCGCACAGCAGATCGATGACGTTATCGACGACCGGGCGAAACGCCGGTTGCAGTGGGGTGGCGGGTAAACAGGCGATAAAGCCGTCGGCATCAACCATTGAAAGCGCCTCCGGCTACAGCACGCTGATTTGCAACTGTTTGAACAGGGCGCTCATCTTCTCATCGAGCGGCTCATCGACCAGCAGCGTGCTGGCGAGCGTCAGATCGCCAATGCCAAAGGCCGAGGCGGAGTTGATCTTCTCCGGCGACGCCAGCACCACGGTCTCCGCCGCGCGCTCCGAAAGTGCGCGCTTGACGCAGGCCTCTTCATAGTTGCCGGTGGTAAAGCCTGCCTGCTCATGCACACCGGTGACGCCCATAAAAAAGAGGTCAGCATTGATGCGGCGAATGGACTCAATCATCGATGCGCCCACGGTGACCATCGAGTGTTTATATAACTGCCCGCCGATAACGATCACGTCCACATTCGGCAGGTTAATCAATCCGGCGGCAATGGTCGGGCTATGGGTGACCACGGTAAAGGCCAGATCCGGTGGCAGCAGGGTGACCATCTCTTCCGAGGTGGTACCGCCGTCGATGATGACGATATTGCCCGGCTGAATAAGATTGACTGCTTTCTGCGCGATGACGCGTTTTGCATGAATGTTCACGCTTTTGCGTACTTCAAATGGCGCAATCGCTGCCGACACCGCCAGCGCGCCGCCGTGGACGCGTTGCAGCAAGCCATCTGCCGCTAACTCCCGTAAATCCCGGCGAATAGAGTCTTCAGAGATAGCAAAGTGCTGGCTTAATTCACGGGACAATACCTGCTTATCACGCGCCAGCATCTCAAGTATCTTCTGCTTACGTTGACTGGATAACACGATTTCCCCTTTCACGATTGATCTTGATCTTGCACGATTATGCATGTTAGCGTGCCGCTTGTCAGCCTGACGATCCTAATTTTACGCAGTTTACAGGGGAAACTATGCACGCCATGCTTATTTTAATTGCCGGACCCGTACGCAGCGGCACCAACGGTGATGATGCGTTAATCAAACAGAATCTCGATGCCATGACGCGGGTTGCCGCAAAGGTATTCGAAAAAGGCCATACGCCGGTGATTGGCGAGTGGCTGGCGATGCCGCTGGCGGAATCGGCCGGGTCGAAGAAGATTGGCGATGAGATTAGCCAGGTCTTTTTGTACCCCGTCGCCCATCGCCTGATTCAACACTGCGATGCCATTTTACGCCTGCCCGGCGACTCGGCGGGGGCCGATAACGATGTGCGCATCGGGCGCGAGCGGGGCCTTACGATTTACAGCGCCGTTGATGAGATCCCCGACTGCGCCGCGCGGGAGTCATCTCCGGCTTAACGAAACGGGATGTAATGGAAATCAACATCATGGGGTTTATCCCCGTGCTTTTACCCGTCGCGCTCTCTCCGGGCGCGAGTTTTACCCTCGCGATGAACAGCGCGCTGGCCGGCGGGCGGGGTGGGTTACTGCGCACGCTGGCGGGCACCGCGCTCGGCATCTACACCCACGCGCTGCTGATTGGCCTTGGCGTGACGGCGATGCTCGTCTCCTCTCCCGCGCTGTTTAACGTGCTGAAGTATGCGGGGGCGGCGTATCTGATGTGGCTTGGCGTACAGCTGATCCGCAGCGGGTTAAAGACGAGTGAGATGACGCTACGCGCGGACGGACCGACGGTGACGCTGAAAGAGGCGTGGCTGGCAAACGTGCTCAACCCGAAAGCGATCGTTTTTTATCTCACCGTAGTGTCACAATTTGCCGGCAGCCGAGGCGATGTCAGCCACTATCTGCTGCTGGCCACCGTGCATGTGCTGGTGATGGGTGCATGGCTGATTGCGTTGAGCAACGTGCTGGTCTTTTCGGCGAAAAAAGCCAATCCGGCACGGCTCAAAAAAGGGGTGAATGTGGTGGGCGGCGCGCTGTTACTCATCTTCTCCGCCCTGTCACTGCTGCACTAAGCGGGCGGTGTCAGTAGAGCTTCTGTTCAAAATGCTCTCCGGCGTCAACCACCCGCCAGATTTTCCACTCGCCCGCTTCTTTACGCGTCCAGACCTGAAGATGAGAATGCTTGTTATCTTCTATCCCCAGCCAGACATCCAGCAGCATGTTGTCGCCATCGGGCCGCGCCGGTGAAACTTTGAGGTGCGGGATCCACGCGGGGTCGTAATCCTGGGTGTAGGTGAAATAGTCCGCTGCGAGGATCTCCTGCTCCGGCATCTGATAAATTTCAGCTATACGCCTCAGCAACGTAGCGGAGACATAGTGCCGCATTTCCGCTGTTTTGATCACTTCGTCCGGCGACGTGTTCTCGAAGGCATGCAGATAGAAGTTATAGAACCCGGTCACGTTTTTCTGTACGTCGGTGGCGGTATTAGCGCTGGCGAAGGGCAGATAACAGGCGAGCAGTAGAGAGATAATCAGACGCATGGCGATTCCTGCGAAAGAGAGGTGGGAGAGAAAAAGTGCGCTGATCCTGACATTGACCCAGGGCGGAAGAAAGCCTTTTATGCGCCCCGGCAGGGCAGATTCTGGTAGGTCGAAAAGGGCCTTCACTGCCTTAATGGCGTGCTGCTTTCCGGTATGATGGCAGAGATTTTTACCTCGCCTGCAGGAGAGCGGATGAAGACCTTAACTGAACTTATCGATGTGCACGATCCCGGCTGGGCGGTGGTGCAGGAGTGGCTTAACGCGGCCAGCAACCCTTACGAGGTGCTGACGAAAGAGGAGGCCCGCGCCGAACAGGCGCTGCTGCAATTACAGGTTACCACCCGCTCCCCGCTGGGGGCGCTGGTGTATGAAACCGGCGGGCTGCTGATTGATGATGGCTGGCTGCGTATTCTCGGCTCCGGCAGTGCGCGGCTGGCGCGCGATCCGATGGGCTGGACGCAAACGGCGACAGACGCGGGATCTTTTGGAGCGCTGCTGATTGCCGATGATGCGTCGGGCGGTTTTTTTGCCCTCAACGGCGGCGGGCTTGGAGAGGATATCGGCAACGTCTACTACTTCGCGCCGGACGCGCTGGCCTGGGAAGGGCTGGAAGTGGGCTACTCCGCGTTTATTGAGTGGGCGCTGTGCGGCGATCTGGCGCTCTTCTACCAGACGGTACGCTGGCCCGGCTGGCGGGAAGAGGTGCGCAACCTCGGCGGCGAGCAGGTTTACGCCTTCTTTCCCTTTCTCTGGACCGAGCCAAAGCTGTCGGTTAATGAACGCAAGCGCACGGTAACGCCGATTGAGGAGCAGTGGCGGCTCGCGCAGGAGCTGGCTGAGTCTATCCCTAAGTCGTAAAGGGGCAGGGCAGCGACACTTGCTGCCGCTTACCTGTTGCAATCAATAATGATTCCCATTAACGTTTGCTCTCATTTTGAGTTCAGCCGATGCGGGGAAGCGTGCATGGCTGATGCACAGGGAGAATGGGATCATGCTTTATCGTTTTTACGCCGTGCGCCTGGTGGCGCTGGCTCTGCTCCTCGCCTGGCAAACAAGTTATGCCCGGCCGGATATGGCACCGCTCGGGCCGAACATCGCCGATCGCGGCTCTGCTTACTATCATTTCACGCAAAAGCAGTTCGATTCCCGGGATGGAAAACGCCACTACAACGTCTGGACAGGTGTGCCCAACAAAAGCGCGCCGACTGGCGGTTTTCCGGTGCTCTATATGCTGGATGGCAACGCGGCGATGGATAAGCTTTCGGAGGCGTTTTTACAAAAACTCTTCGCTGCCAACCCGCCGGTGCTGGTGGCGGTCGGGTATCAAACCGATCTGCCATTCGATCTCGATAGTCGGGCGTATGATTACACGCCGCCGGGCACCGACGCGCAGCAGCTGCGCGGCAGAGCGGGCGGCGGCAGTGACGCCTTTCGCCAGTTGCTTGAGGAGACTATCGCGCCAGCGGTCGAAAAGGGGATTACTGTTAACCCGGCGCAGCGCGGGCTTTGGGGGCACTCTTACGGTGGGCTATTCGTGCTGGAGAGCTGGCTCTCCTCCTCCTTTTTCACCACCACTTTTTCCGCCGTGCCTTCGCTGGCGCGCAATGATTTTCAGTTGCTGAAAACGATGGAAGCGGTCTCGCCGCTGCAGGCGGCGGGCAAGCACCTTTATCTGATGGAGGGGGACGGGGATCGCCGCGCGCAGGATGAGAACAGCGAGCCTGGCGTGCTGCCGCGCCTTCGCAACACACTTGCGCAGCTTAATCAGCATGGCGTCCCGGCTACTTACCGCTTATTCCCCGGCCTGACGCACGGGGCGATGTTCACCGCCTCGCTACAGGCGGCGTTACTTCAGCTCTCGCAGGCGGAGAAACAGCCGCTCTGATTATGCCGCCGGGTTATCGCGCCCGGCGGCAGTGAACGTTACTGATGACCAGTAGCCGTTCCCGGTGTGCTCGCGTTTTGCCCAGCCTGCCTTTTCCAGCTCGCGCGCAATCAGCCGGTTGATCACCCCGTGCCCCATGCTGAGCACGCGCTCATGCTGCTGCGCATGGGCGATCAGCGTAAGCGCCATTTTCTCTGCCCGCTGCATCGTCTGCTTTTTGGATTCCGGCCCTGCCAGCGCGCCGCTGAGCCAGCAGAGGCGAAACAGCACCAGCCACGCCTGCGGCGAGAGGCGAAGCCAGGGGAGGTTAAATACCGGTAAGGGCGCTTCATGCAGATCGTCGGCTATCAGATCGGGGGTGAGGTTCATCGCCTGTAGCGACGCGCGGGCGCGCGGCAGCGGGCTGCTGATAATAAAAGCGCGGCGTTTATCCGCCAGAACGGCGTGGCAATCGGGTTCGCCAGTGATGCCGGAGGCATCATAGCCTGCAATCCAGCCGGACATGTCCGTGGCTTTGACCCGTGCGGAACCCTGCTGAGCGCTGAATTCAGGCTCGCCATGACGCATTAAAACTATCTCCATTTACGCTCCTGTGCGTTTTAGCCCTGTGCTTTACGGTAATGGGCTTCCATCTCATCCAGCGCGGCCTGGTTCTCCAGCCCCCACTGGTACATCTGCTCAATCGGCCCGGCGAAGGTTTTGCCAAGCGGCGTGAGGCGGTAATCGACTTTCGGCGGGACAACGTCATAAACGTGGCGGGCGATCAGGCCGCGCTGCTCCAGCTCTTTTAGCGTCTGAAAGAGCATTTTTTTGGAGATCCCCTGCAAGCTACGCTGCAACTCGCCGGTGCGGGCGCGCTCATCAGGCCAGTGGTAGAGCGCGTGTAGCACCATCGTGCTCCATTTGACGGAGAAGAGATCCATCAGGCGGCGCGGCGGCGAATCCGCGTAGAAAAAGAGTTTGCCATCAACCCAGGCTGGCATAAGAAGCCCTCATCTGTGGTCACCAAATGGTAACTACTATCAATTGTGAACCTTGCGGACTATAGTCTGCCGCCTTCACGTTATTAACGCCAGCCCAACCTGGAGGCCTTATGAAAATCAATGCACTGGTCGCGGTCGATGCCGCAAAACCGCTGACATCCGGCGACATTACCCTTCGTCCGCTGCAAAACCAGGATGTCAAAATCGACATTCTTTACTGCGGCGTCTGCCACTCCGATCTGCATATGGCGCGCAACGAGTGGGCGGTAAGCCGCTATCCGCTGGTGCCGGGACATGAGATTGTCGGCCGCGTCAGCGCCACCGGCGCGGGCGTGTCGGCCTTTCAGGTCGGCGATATTGTGGGTGTCGGGGTGATGGTCGATTCCTGCCGCGAATGCCACTTCTGCAAACAGCATGAAGAGCAGTATTGCGAAGCGGGCTTTACCGCCACCTATAACGGGATTGATAAATACACCGGCGACAGCACCTGGGGTGGTTACGCCGAGAGCGTGTTTGTCGATCAGGATTTTGTTGTCTCTGTGCCGCAAAACCTGCCGCTGGCGGGCGTTGCGCCGCTGCTCTGCGCAGGCGTTACCGTCTGGTCGCCACTGCGCCACTTCAACGTAAAAGCGGGTGATGCCGTGGGCGTCGTCGGCCTTGGCGGGTTAGGGCATATGGCGGTTAAGCTGGCGAGCGCAATGGGCGCCGAGGTAACGCTCTTTACCACCTCGCCGGAGAAGGGCGAAGATGCCCGCCGTCTTGGCGCAAAACGCGTAGTTGTTTCGCGCGATGCGGCGCAAATGGCCGCCTGCCACACCTCGCTGGATTTTATTATCGACTGCGTCGCGGCACCGCACGATCTCGACCCCTACCTGGCGACGCTGAAAACCAACGGCCGCCTGGTGCTGGTGGGTATTCCGGATCAGCCGCATGCCTCACCCAATATCACGCCGATGGTCTTTCGCCGCCTGAGCATCAGCGGCTCGTCAATCGGCAGTATCCGCGAGACGCAGGAGATGCTCGATTTCTGCGGGCAGCACGGCATCACGGCGGATGTGGAGATGATTGGCGGTGAAGCAATCGAAAGCGCCTTCGCCCGCATGCTGAAAGGCGATGTGAAATACCGCTTCGTTATCGATATGCAGGCTACGCGCTGGTAAACCGCCAGCCTTACACAAGCGCGACGTGCTCCTGCGGCACCCAGCCGAGGTCGCCGTCCGCTTTTTCTGCCAGATACCAGCCGTTAAGGCTCTGATGCACCGTAAGTTGCTCACCGCTTTGCACGGTCAGTTCGTGTGCGCAGTAGGCCTGCTGGCAGATCCCTTCATGGGCGCTGACTGGCGTAAAGAGCTGTTGCGGTGCCCAGCCCGCTTTTCCCGACTCTAATGTCACCCAAATCCAGCCGCGCCATTGCAGATCGCAGTGGCTAATTTGTGCTCTTTCCCCCTCGCGGAGAGTCAGCGGATCGGGATAGGCCGATTGATAGTCACGAATGACATTTACGGTGTTTTTTACCGGGTAAGAGACTGCTTTCATTCTCCTTATCTCCTGACGTCGCGAAGCGCTTTTTTAACAAGCGAAACGGCAGCCCAGCCCAGAGCTGGCGCGGCCTGTGTAAAAGATCGTCAAAAGGAGAATATTATTGACCAAACCCATGCTTTTGGTCAAAAAGCGGCCATACTATTGATCTGCCCAATGGCTGACAAGGGAGGTAAAAGTATGACCGCTGATGAACTCGCTCGTCGTTTATTAATGAAGTTGATGACTGCCAGAACAGACCTTGCGGCCTATATCCAGATGCGCAAAGCGAAAGGGTATATGTCGGTCAACGAAAACGATCGTCTGCGTGAGATGTTTTTTGCCCTGGCGCTGGAGATCCGCGATAAAAGCGAAAGACTGCAAGAGATACAGGATCGCGATACGCGCAGCGCCATGTACAGTGCCGAAGAGGCGCTCTCTTCCGCCGCCGTTTCACTGATGAGCGGGCGAAGAGATTGCGCCAACTTTATCTCGGTAAACGTCGATAAGCTGGAGCGTTCGCTCAATATCCTCGATTACAGCATTCAATACCTGAATGAGCACTCTCCGCTTGCTGAAGCCTGAAGTGCTTCCGCACCCTGACCATAAGGGGAGCCCGCTCCCCTTTATGCTTAAGCTTTTGTAAAAGCAAACCCACCCGCGAAATCGATGGCTAACCTTTATCCAGGCTTACCGCTTAATAAAGGAGTGCCGTATGCGCCATCTTCCTCTGTCATTACTGTTTCTCTCAACCTCTGTGCTCGCCGCCCCGGCTGCGGTCAACGTCGATGTCCTGCAAACTAAACTCGATCACCCCTGGGCTCTGGCCTTTTTACCCGATGACGGCGGAATGCTGATCACCCTGCGCGGCGGCGAGCTGCGCCACTGGCAGGCGGGTAAGGGGCTTTCCGATCCGATAAGCGGTGTGCCGAAAGTGTGGGCGCAGGGTCAGGGGGGATTGCTTGATGTGGCGCTGGCACCTGATTTCGCCTCATCAAGGCGCGTATGGCTGAGCTACGCCGAAGCGGGACAGGATGGCAAGGCGGGAACCGCCGTCGGCTTTGGTCGCCTGAGTGACGATGGTAAACAGCTGGAGCAGTTCCAGACCGTTTTCCGCCAGCAGCCAAAACTCTCGACCGGTAACCACTTTGGTGGCCGGATGGTGTTTGATGGCAAAGGCTATCTGTGGATAGCGCTGGGTGAGAACAATCAGCGCCCGACGGCGCAGGATCTGGATAAGTTGCAGGGCAAGCTGGTGCGGCTGACGGATCAGGGTAAGGTGCCGGAGGATAACCCGTTTGCAGGCAAACAGGGCGCGCGACCGGAGATCTGGTCTTACGGCATCCGCAACCCGCAGGGGATGGCGATCAACCCGTGGAGCCAGGCGCTGTGGCTGAATGAACACGGCCCGCGCGGCGGGGATGAGATCAACGTGCCTGAAAAGGGTAAAAATTACGGCTGGCCGATCGCCACCTGGGGGATCAACTACAGCGGGATGAAGATCCCGGAAGCGAAGGGCGGCATTGTCGAGGGAACCGAGCAGCCAATTTTCTACTGGAAGGAATCCCCGGCCGTGAGCGGCATGGCTTTTTATAATGCGGACACCTTTAAGCAGTGGCAGAACAAGCTCTTTATCGGCGCGCTAAAGGATAAGGATGTCATTGTGATGAGCATCGATGGCAACAAGGTGAGCGAAGATGGCCGCATTCTTGGCGATCGCAATCACCGTATCCGCGACGTGCGCGTCGGCCCGGATGGGTATTTGTACGTCTTAACCGATGAGAGCAATGGCGAGTTGTGGAAGGTGAGCCCGGCATCGTAATCGCGGCGTGTTATTCCGGATGGCGCGCAGTTATTCGGTGTAGAACAGGTGCGGTTTGTCTTGCCGGATGGCGCGCAGTTATCCGGTGTAGGGCCGGTGCGGTTTGTCTTGCCGGATGGCGGCTGCGCCTTATCCGGCCTACGCGTGCACCATGCTTTTGTAGGCCGGATAAGCGCCAGCGCCATCCGGCAATCAAGCCATCACGTTACCGGGATCATCACGTTATGGCGAAACGCCGGGCGCTCGCAAAGCTGTGCGTACCAGCGTTGCAAATGCGGATGCGTGGCCCAGCTCAGGCCGGGAATATTAAACAGGTTATAGATAAACGGTGCGACGGCGATATCGCCACAGCCAAACGCCTCGCCCGAGAGCCACGGCGTATTTGCCAGTTCATTATCAAGCAGCTGTAACGCGCCGTCGAGCGCCTCTTTTGACGACGCAATCACCGCCTGATCGCGCTTTTCTGGTGCCGTTCGTACCAGGTTCATCAGCAGTGGGCTGTGCTTGGGTGCCAGCATACTCAGCGACCAGTCCATCCACTTATCGCCCTGCGCCCGCTCGGCAGGCGACTCCAGCCACAACCGGCTCTGACCATACTGCGCGACCAGGTAGCGAACAATGGTGTTCGACTCCCACAGCACGGCACCGGTTTCGTCGTCGCGTAACAGCGGCACCAGGCCGTTAGGGTTCATCGCCAGATATTCAGGATCGTGATTAACGCCAAACTCCCGGCCCGCCAGAATATGCTCATACGGCAGCTCCAGTTCATCCAGCAGCCAGCGCACTTTTTTGACATTCGTCGAATTATTCCGTCCCCACAGCGTGATCATTTTTACCCCCGTGCAAAAGTGTGTTTCAGTGAATCTATCGTGGGCGAAACTTAACGTTCTGGCAACGACTTAGAAAAATAATGCACAACAGGCGCGCAACAGGCTGTTATTGCGTAAACTTTAAAAACTTTACCCAGTAGCGGTTTTTTTCGTTTCGTTTGTGCGTTATTACTCACCGTTTGTTACGGCACGGTGATGTGACGTTTTATTGAAAGGATACTCGGGTGGCTTATATGACGCAGTTCTCTCTATCCCTTCGCGGCCTGGCAGCAGGCTCCGCGCTGTTGTTTCTCTTCTCTCCTTCGTTATATGCAGTAGAACAAACGCCTGCCGCGCCGCCGGTCGATGCCCGTGCGTGGATCCTGATGGATTACGCCAGCGGCAAAGTGCTGGCCGAGGGCAACGCCGATGAAAAACTCGACCCTGCCAGCCTGACCAAACTGATGACCAGCTATGTGGTTGGCCAGGCGCTGAAAGCGGGGAAAATTCACCTCACCGATACCGTCACCGTTGGCAAAGATGCCTGGGCGACGGGCAACCCGGCTCTGCGCGGCTCGTCGCTGATGTTCCTGAAGCCGGGCGACCATGTATCGGTAGAGGACCTGAATAAAGGGGTTATTATTCAGTCCGGCAATGATGCCAGCATCGCTATCGCCGATTATGTCGCGGGTAGCCAGGACTCCTTTGTCAGCCTGATGAACAGCTATGCGCAAAAGCTCGGGCTGACCAATACCACGTTTAAAACCGTGCACGGGCTTGATGCGCCGGGGCAGTTCAGCACCGCGCGCGATATGGCGCTGCTCGGCAAAGCGCTGATCCATGACGTGCCGGACGAGTACGCGATCCATAAAGAGAAAGAGTTCACCTTCAATAAGATCCGCCAGCCCAACCGCAACCGGCTGCTGTGGAGCACCAGCATGAACGTGGATGGCATGAAAACCGGCACCACCGAAGGGGCTGGCTACAACCTCGTCGCCTCAGCAACGCAGGGCGACATGCGCCTGATCTCCGTGGTGCTGGGGGCAAAAACCGACCGCATCCGCTTTAACGAGTCAGAGAAACTGCTCACCTGGGGTTTCCGCTTTTTTGAAACGGTAACGCCGGTGAAACCTGACGCCACCTTTGTCAGCCAGCGCGTCTGGTTTGGCGACAGCAGCGAAGTGAAGCTTGGCGCAGGCGAGGCGGGATCGATCACCATTCCCAAAGGGCAGTTTAAAAACCTGAAAGCGAGTTTCACCCTCAACCAGCCGGAGCTTGAAGCCCCGCTGAAAAAGGGGCAGGTGGTGGGCACCATCAACTTCCAGCTCAATGATAAAACCATTGAGCAGCGCCCGCTGGTGGTGATGGAAGCGGTAAATGAAGCGGGCTTCGTTGGCCGGATATGGGATTTTGTCCTGCTGAAGTTCCACCAGTGGTTTGGTAGCTGGTTCTCGTAGCCGCAGGTGACCGTGCCCGGCGGGCGCGGTCAGTAGAGAAGGGTGATCTGCTCTTTTTTCGCCGCGCTGACCAGGCCATCATCCGGTCGGCGGTCGCTGACAATCACATCGAAACGGTTTAACGCGCCCATGCAGGCCGGGCGCACTTTGCCGAACTTGCTGTGATCGACCACCAGCACATGACGCTGCGCGCTGTTCATCGCCCAGTGTTTTACCGGCAGCTCTTCAAGATTAAAGCAGGTTGCGCCCTGTTCCATGTGCACGCCCGCCGCCGAGTAGAAGGCGATGTCCGGGCGCAGGTTGCTCAGGGTTTCATTGAAGTTCAGCGGCTTAAAAATGGCGTTGCTGGCGTGAAATTCGCCGCCGCTGAGAATGGCGCGGCACAACGGTTTCTCCTGCAGTGCCAGAAAGGTGTTCAGCGAGTAGCAGACGGCGGTGAAGGGCAGATCCTGAGGGAGTGCGTCGATGATCCACGGCGTGGTGGTGCCGCAGTCAAAAAAGGCCATCTGGTGCGGTTGCAGCAGGGCGGCGGCGAGTTTTGCCGCGCGGCGCTTCTCCTCGACGAGGCGGTTTTTCTGATCGCTCAACAGATAGTGGCTGGCAGAGCGCGGTTCGAGCACAATATAGCCGCCGAGCAGCACCACCGGGGCGCTGTTGGCACTGAGATCGCGACGAATGGTCATTTCAGAAACGCCAAGCAGGCTGGCTGCCTCTTTCAGATGCAGCTTATCGCTGCGCTTGAGCGCTGCCAGCAGCTGGTTGATCCGCTCGTCACGTCTTGTTTCCATAATTCACCCGAATAAAAGAAAGCCCCGCATAAGCGGGGCCTTTATCTTACCTGCGCCCTGGCGCTTAGTCACGCACCCAGCCGCGGCGGATCGGCAAGGCAAAACAGAGGCGATAGATCTGCTGTGCGGTGTGATAAATCTTCTCGCCGAAGGCCTGCCACAAAATTTGTGCGCTCAGGCAGCCGCAGATGCCGACCAGCAAGCCGCCGAGCATATCCAGCGGCCAGTGGACGCCAAGATAAACGCGCGACCAGGCGATGGCGAACGCCGTCACCATCAGGGCTGCGCCGGACCAGAAACGGTGCCAGGCAAGAAACGCAACGGCAAAGGTGAAGATCACCGTACCGTGATCGCTCGGGAAGGAGTCATCCGCCGCGTGTGGCAGGAAGTTATAACCAACATGATCAACAAAAGGCCTGTCGTGGGGAAAGGTATGGCCTAAAATCCATGAGAGCGAGAGGCTGACGACGATCGCCAGTGCCACTTTGATCACCAGCTGACGCTGGGCGCTGACCTGGCTGCGCGGCCCCCATAGCCAGAGACCAACCGCCAGCAGCGGCACGATATTGATCAGATCTTTGGCAACAATGTGGGCGACGGTCAGGAGCCAGGCGGGCGAGTCGGGCGTGGCGTTAATCCAGTAGAACAGGGTGTGATTCAGGCTCTCTAACATAGACAGATTACTCTTTGATGACAGTCCGGATTGATCAAAGCGCTCACCATAAAAGCGGTGCGGCACAGGGTAAAGGGGTTTTGTCTTACTCCGCAGAGAGTTAGACGATTCCTGGACTCAGAGTACGCCCTGTCACTTAAGCAAACCTTAAACGAGTGAATACGTGCTTTATCCGTTTTTACCGGAGAATTCACTACCGTCGCGCGGTGGCTTTGATTACACTCTGCGCGATTTTTCAAAGGAAGAGATTGCATGCAAAACCATACCCTTTCCGGCCAACGTCTGGGACGACGGGCGCTGTTATTCCCCCTCTGTCTGGTGCTTTACGAATTCTCCACCTATATCGGCAACGATATGATTCAGCCCGGTATGTTAACGGTGGTCGAGCAATATAACGCGGGTATTGAGTGGGTTCCGACCTCGATGACTGCCTACCTGGCAGGCGGCATGTTCTTACAGTGGCTGTTAGGGCCGCTTTCCGACCGCATCGGCCGTCGCCCGGTGATGCTTACCGGCGTGGTGTGGTTTATTGTCACCTGCCTTGCGACGCTGCTGGCGCAGAACATTGAGCAGTTCACGCTGCTGCGTTTTTTACAGGGCATCAGCCTCTGCTTTATTGGTGCCGTGGGGTACGCGGCGATTCAGGAGTCGTTTGAGGAGGCGGTCTGTATCAAGATCACCGCCCTGATGGCCAACGTCGCGCTGATCGCCCCCTTGCTTGGCCCGCTGGTGGGTGCAGCCTGGGTGCATGCCGCGCCGTGGGAGGGGATGTTCGTCCTCTTTGCGCTGCTGGCGGCTTTCTCCTTCTTCGGGCTTCAGCGGGCGATGCCGGAGACCGCCACCCGTCTCGGCGAGAAGCTGTCGTTTAAATCTCTGTGGCGTGATTACGCCGAAGTGCTGAAGAACGTGCGCTTTGTCGCGGGCGCGCTGGCGATCGGCTTTGTCAGCCTGCCGCTGCTGGCGTGGATTGCCCAGTCGCCGATTATTATCATCAGCGGCGAACAGCTCAGCAGCTATGAGTATGGCCTGTTGCAGGTGCCGATTTTCGGCGCGCTGATTGTTGGCAACCTGGTGCTGGCGCGGCTGACCTCGCGGCGCACCGTGCGCGCGCTGATCATCCTTGGCGGCTGGCCGATCGTGGCTGGCCTGCTGCTGGCAGCGGTTGCCACATTTGCCTCTTCCCACGCCTATTTGTGGATGACGGCCGGGTTGAGCGTTTACGCCTTCGGGATTGGCCTTGCCAACGCCGGGCTGGTGCGCCTGACGCTGTTCGCTAGCGAGATGAGCAAGGGCACGGTGTCAGCGGCGATGGGCATGTTGCAGATGTTTATCTTCACCGTGGGTATTGAGGTGAGTAAACATGCCTGGCTGCTCGGCGGCAACGGGCTGTTTAGCCTGTTCAATCTGCTGAACGGTATTATCTGGCTGGGGCTGATGGTGGTATTTCTGCGCGATAAGCGCATGGGGAATTCGCTGGAAGGATAAGGCGGCAGCCCACAGGCCGCCGCCATTGTCGTTAGCCAAGTTCCGCCTGGGCTTGCGGTTCCGGTTTTGCCACCGCGCGCGCCACCAGCGCGGCAATCAGCACCAGGCCAAGCACCACCAGCATCGCGCTGCGCAATCCGTAGTGCTCGCCGAGGAAGCCGAGCAGCGGCGGGCCAACGAGGAAAGCGAGGTAACCCGTTGTTGCCACCACGCTGACGCGCGTTGCGGCATCCGGCCCGGTATCGCTGGCCGCCGAGATGGTCAGCGGGAAGCCGAGCGACGCGCCTAATCCCCATAAAATGACCGAGAAGCCCGCCACCCAGGCGCTGTCGACAAAAATAATCAGGCCGATGCCCAGCGCGCCCATTATTGCGCTGGCGCGCACCACGGCGACGCGGCTGTAGCGGTCAATAAACCAGCCGCCGCAGAAGCGCCCGGTGGTCATGCCCAGCGTAAAACCGGTGTAGATCAGCGAGCCGGAAGTAGGGCTGAAGCCGTGACCATCTACCATCAGCAGCGGCAGCCAGTCGTTAGCAGAGCCTTCGGCAAACGCCATTGCCAGAACCACCACGCCAATAAGCAGCAACTGCGTATCGCGCCAGAAGGGCATCCCTTTTTGACGATTCGCGTGCTCTTCGGCGCTGTTTTGCCCGGTTCCCTCCGGCACGGCGGAGATCGCCAGAATAATCGGCACAATCGCCACCAGCGCCGCCAGCAGAATGTGCAGATCCGCGCTGATGCCCAGGGCAGTTAACGACATCCCGACGCCTGCGCCAACCAGCGTGCCCAGGCTGTAAAAGCCATGCATCATCGGCAGCACGGTTTTGTTCATCTCCTGCTCAACCACCGCACCTTCGATATTCATCGCCACTTCGCCCGCGCCCAGGCTGCCGCCAAAGCAGGCCAGACCGACGGCAAAGAGCAGCGGCGAGGCAAACCACAGGGCAATGCTTAAAATCACCATCCCGAGCACCGAGAAGGACATGCTGGCGCGGATCACCTTGCGCGCCCCGAAGCGCTTCACCAGCCATGCCGATGAGAGAATGCCGCTCATCGACCCGACCGACAGGCCAAACAGCACCGCGCCCATTTCAGCCGTCGAGACTGAGAGCACATCGCGGATCGCCGGCGTACGCGACGCCCATGAGGCCATTAATAATCCGGGGAGGAAAAAGAAGGTGAACAGCGCCCATAAGCGATGGCGCAGGGCTTTTCGGGAGGCGTTTTCAGTCATAGATTCACATCAAAAAAAGTAAGGTGAAGTAACACTAGCATTTTTTGCGTGGTTACGGTGGCAGGAGGTGAATAACAGCCATGAGGTTACTCAATATAATTAAGAAAATGCATACGGTTACGTTAATGATACATTGGGGTAATAGTTTATTGAGGGAGCAATAAAAGTGAGATTTATCATTCATACCGCAGCTGCATTGTTGCTGGCAAGCAACGTGAGTTATGCGCAATCCACTATTACCGACAGTTTCACCTATGAAGCGCACGCCCTGACGTTGCAGGACGAGGGTGAAAAGTGCCAGTTAAGCGTCACTTCACCCGACGGGGCGATAAAGCGTTACGGGCTTGATCTCCATTCGCCATGCTACTTCCTGCACAGCACGGGAACACAACCTAAGCATTTCGCCTATCCGCAAGACGGTATCAAGGCGCTGTTTATCATTCTCGGGAATCCGCTTACGGCGGATGAGCAGAAGATCTGGCGAGTTAAAGACGCATCAACCTGCGGCACAAAAGGCTTCGGGCTGCACTTTGATGGGCAACACTTCAGCCTCAGCAAAACCTCGCACGACAAAATGTTGTTATGCCGTGACAGAGGGGTGGACGAAAAAGTTTTTAACACGCTGCGCGATTGATGGCAGGATACCCGCTTTCCGGGCCGCTAAGGCCCTTTTTTATGAACTGAGCAACATTATGCAGGCAGGGAAGGGATGATTATCAACACGGTAATGTGGTTAGCGTCGACGGCAGCGCTTTTTGCATGGGTATTCAAGGTCACCCTCAAAAACACCTTTAAAACGAATGCGAAATACTTCGGGATATTCATAGCGGTGCATCTGGCGCTGAATATCGGTGCGATGGCGCTGAGCAAGCATGGGGTTGTGCTGGTTAAACACCACTCCAGCGCGATGACGGTCGCAGCCATGACGATCCTGCTGAAAAGCTATATGGTGCTGATGGCGATTATGGGCCTGAGCTTTTTTATCGCGCTCGCAGGCAAAGGCGCAGAGAAAATGACGCAGTTTCACACCACCCATAATGCAGCCAACCTGCACCGTAACCCGATCAAATTTTACCTGCGCAACCAGTCAGGGATTGTTAACGTCTATCGAGGGTTCTTCCTGATAGGTGGGGTTTATATGCTGTGGGCGATGTGGTTCAGGATGAGTTTTTGAAAAGCGCGACCATGATAAATATCTGACGAGACTGAATTTCAAAAATGCGGAGTCATCTTAAAACCAGGTTGCTGAAGTCGTCGTCCTGAAAACCTCTCCCATGAATCTGGATATGTTTTATTTTCTTGCCGAAAAAGAACTGGAGCCTAACCAGATTCACATTCGCCGCTGCCTGATCCAGTGCAAAGGAATTGAGAATGAAATCTGCACATTCCTCTCTCGCTAAATTTTGCAAATTTATCGGGTTTCAGTCTGCCAGCCTTGTTGAAGGCGTATCGACCGGCATTTGCTCTTTTGCTGCTTTTGGTAGCCTGTTTGTTTTGGATGGCTGGCTTAAATTGGCGGGATTTGTGTTTTTTTTATCCTGGCCTATCTGATCGCGTGGTTAATGGACGTTCTGAAAGGCGAAGCATAAAAGCATTAAGACACCGGCACGATATGCAGACTACGGGAGACTCATTCAATGGTGGCCCCTTTTCATTGTTTTTAAATCAATGAAGAGCGAAACCTGAGAGTTTACACTGTTGCCGTTATAGCCTCATCAGTTGGTTTACGTCTGTTTAATTTCTTGTTTTTAATGTTTTTTGGCAACAAAAAACCCATCAACCTTGAACCTAAGCGGCGGGGTTGATGGGCTCCACAATCGGGGGACATCAAAGAAAAGCAGTGGCACTAGTTATGACTGACACCCCACAAAAAAGTTCTGCCAATAAGTGAAATATTTCTTAGCTTCGGAGTTATCCGAGCCCCGGCCAGATAATGATGATCAATGTCCCGGCGAGCGTAAGCAGTACGTTGGCGATGGCGTAGGTGCCAGCATAGCCCAGCGCGGGGATGTTGCTGCGCGCGGTATCGCTGATGATCTCCATTGCCGGTGCGCAGGTGCGTGCGCCCATCATCGCGCCGAAGAGCAGGGCGCGGTTCATTTTCAGCACGTAGGCACCAAACAGGAAGCAGATCAGCACCGGCACGAGGCTGACAAGCAATCCGGCGATCAGCATCTGTCCGCCGACAACGCCGAGACCATTGCCGATGCCGCTCCCGGCGCTTAAACCGACCCCGGCCATAAACACCATCAGGCCGAACTCTTTCACCATCATCAGCGCGCCCTGCGGAATGTAACCAAACGTCGGGTGGTTTGCGCGCAGGAAGCCGAGCATGATGCCAGCGAAGAGCAGACCGGCGGCGTTACCGACGCCGAAGCTGAAGGAGCTGAACTGGAAAGTGATCATGCCGATCATCAGGCCGACAATAAAGAAGGCGCAGAAGGCGAGCAGGTCGGTCACCTGGCTGTGAATGGAGATAAAGCCGATGCGGTCAGCGATGGTTTTCACGCGCCGCGCATCGCCGCTCACCTGCAACACGTCCCCTTTGTTGAGCACGATATTATCGTCGATGGGCATCTCAATCTGGCTGCGGATCACGCGGTTAAGGAAGCAGCCGTGATCGGTCAGCTTCAACTGCGCCAGGCGGCGGCCGACCACATTGTGGTTTTTCACCACCACCTCTTCGGTGACGATGCGCATATCCAGCAGGTCGCGGTCGAAAACCTCTTTCCCGTTACGGAAGCTTGGGTCGAGGCGTGCATGGGCGTCCGGGTAGCCGACCAGCGAGATCTCATCGCCCATCTGTAACACCGCGTCCCCGTCCGGGTTGGCGAGAATACCGTTGCGGCGAATACGCTCGATATAGCAGCCGGTCTGGCGATAGATCCCCAGCTCGCGCAGATTTTTGCCATCTGCCCAGGCCACCAGTTCCGGCCCGACGCGATAGGCGCGGATCACCGGCAGGTAGACTTTGCGGTGAGCATCGGTATCCAGTCCGCGCTCGCGGGCAATCTGCTGGGCGCTGGTCTGTAAATCCTGGTGCTGTAACTTCGGCAAGTAGCGGGCACCAAAGATCAGGCTCACCAGACCAATCAGATACGTTAAGGCGTAGCCGAGGCTGAGATTGTCCAGCGCGCTGGCAAGCTGGCTGCTCTCCATGCCCGAGTGGCGCAGCGTGTCGCCCGCGCCAACCAGCACCGGCGTTGAGGTCATCGAGCCGGCGAGCATCCCGGCGGTTAAGCCGATATCCCAGCCAAAGAGTTTGCCGAGACCGAGCGCAATTAACAGCGCGCTGCCGACTAATACCAGCGCCAGCATGAGGTAATTCTTACCGTCGCGGAAAAAAATTGAGAAAAAGTTAGGTCCGGCTTCAACGCCAACGCAGAAAATAAACAGCATAAAGCCGAGGTTCAGGGCATCGGTGTTAATGCTGAAATGTTGCTGGCCTAATAATAGGGAAACGACTAAAACGCCAATGGAATTACCCAGTTGGATAGATCCCAGTCGTAATTTTCCAAGGCAAAGCCCAAGCGCCAGAACCACAAACAATAACAGTATGTAATTCCCATTTAACAAATCTGCGACGTTTATATTCACGGAGTCTAACTTCTTGTTTACTTGTAAGCTGTTGATAGAAATGGTGATTTGAGCTAGTGTTTTGCCTATGCGCTGGCGGATAAATTAAAGCCGTGCAACACCAGACACCCCGCACAAAACATAAACTGGCCGTTAGTTTAATCTCATTAGATAACAACGGCTAGTGACAATCGTCTGTTTGCACGGGTGTCATTCAGGCAATAATTGCCGCAACGCTTTATCCGTCCGACATTCTTTAAAACGGTGTAAACGTCGATAGAGAAAAAGTCAGGAGGCGTGTTTGAAGAACAGGCGTAGTTGGTTCGGCGTTATCTGCTGTGGACTCCTTTTTATCGCAATTTGTCTCACTCTGGTGATGAATATGCAGGGCAAACTGCCCGCGCCCGGCGATCCGGCGACCGGTTTGCTGCTCTTTACCCTGCCAGGCATCCTCGGCGGTCTGGTCTCCCGTCGCCGCCGCGCCATCGTGCCGCTGGTGGGCGCGCTGCTCGCCGCACCCCTTTGTTATATTTTGATTCATATTTTATTTACCCCGGTACGCACCTTCTGGCAGGAGGTGGCCTGGCTCTTTAGCGCCATGTTCTGGTGCGCCCTCGGCGGCCTTGGCTGCGATTTCGTTTACCGGATTGCGCGCGCGCGGCGGCGCGTCTGATAGCTTCTCCGCAACTTCCGCTTACAACGAGCGCAGCGGCTTAGCCTATACTGAACGACTTGTTTAACTGGGGGATTATTCAACATGACACCTACTATTGAATTGCTGTGCGCCCATCGTTCCATTCGCCACTTTACCGATGAGCCTATTACGGACGCACAGCGCGAGGCGATCATCGCCAGCGCACAGGCGGCATCGACCTCCAGCTTTTTGCAGTGCAGCTCCATTATCCGTATCACCGATCCCGCCATGCGCGAGCAACTGGTAACGTTAGCGGGCGGACAGCCGCATATCGCGCAGGCGGCCGAGTTCTGGATCTTCTGCGCCGATTTCCACCGCAACTTTGAGATCTGCCCGGAAGCAAAACCGGGTCTGGCGGAGCAACTGCTGCTCGGCGTGGTCGATACCGCCATCATGGGGCAAAATGCCTTTACCGCCGCGGAGTCGCTGGGGCTGGGCGGCGTCTATATTGGCGGTATCCGTAACAATATCGAAGCGGTCGGCGAACTGCTGCGTATCCCGAAGCAGGTGCTGCCGCTGTTTGGTCTCTGCCTCGGCTGGCCTGCCGATAATCCGGACATCAAACCGCGTATGCCGGCTTCAATGCTGGTGCATGAAAACCACTACCAGCCGCTCGACAAAGAGAAACTGGCGGAGTACGACGCGGAACTGGAGCACTACTATATGACGCGCGACAGCAATAAGCGCCGCGATAACTGGAGCGATCATATCCGTCGCACCATCATTAAAGAGAGCCGTCCGTTTATTCTCGACTATTTGCATAAACAGGGCTGGGCAACGCGCTAATACCCGTTCATCCTGCCCCGTGCTGCGTGTATGATACGCAGGCTTTTAACTGGTCTTCTGCGCGAGGTGCAGGGTGAAAATAGCCGTATTATCCCGGGATGGAACGCTTTACTCCTGTAAACGCCTGCGTGAAGCCGCTGTGCAGCGCGGGCACCAGATTGAGATCCTCGATCCGCTCTCCTGTTATATGAACATCACCCCGGCCGCCTCCTCGATTCATTACAAAGGCCGCCAGCTTCCCCATTATGATGCGGTGATCCCGCGCATCGGCTCGGCCATCACCTTTTATGGCACCGCCGCGCTGCGCCAGTTTGAGATCCTCGGCAGCTATCCGCTCAATGAATCGGTTGCCATCACCCGCGCCCGCGACAAGCTGCGCTCCCTGCAACTGCTGGCGCGCCAGGGGATCGACTTGCCAATCACCGGCATTGCCCATTCGCCCGATGACACCAGCGATCTGATCGATATGGTCGGCGGCGCGCCGCTGGTGGTGAAACTGGTGGAGGGCACGCAGGGGATTGGCGTGGTGCTGGCGGAGACCCGCCAGGCGGCAGAGAGCGTGATTGACGCCTTTCGCGGTCTAAATGCCCATATTCTGGTGCAGGAGTTTATTGCGGAAGCGAAAGGGTGCGACATCCGCTGCCTGGTGATCGGCAACGAAGTGGTAGCGGCGATTGAGCGGCGGGCGAAAGCGGGGGATTTCCGCTCCAATTTGCACCGTGGCGGGCAGGCGACCGTAGTCGAGATCACGCCGCGCGAGCGGGAGATCGCGCTGGCAGCGGCGCAGACGCTCGGGCTTGATGTCGCCGGGGTCGATATTTTGCGCGCCAACCGCGGCCCGCTGGTGATGGAAGTCAACGCCTCGCCGGGGCTGGAAGGGATCGAAAAAGCCTCAGGGCTGGATATTGCCGGGCGAATGATCCACTGGATCGAGCGCCAGGCGATGCCCGGCTTCTGCCTGAAAACCGGCGGCTAAGAGGATTTTCCTGCCTGAGCATGGTGTGCCCACGGCTTTTTGCGTAAGCTATGGGCAATTTTTTCCCCAACAGAGCACGTTTTCTATGGATTCACTGGTCGTCCCCGGTCTGGACACGCTTCGCCAATGGCTTGATCAACTCAGCATTAACTTTTTTGAGTGCGACACCTGCCAGGCGCTGCACCTGCCGCATATGCAGAATTTTGACGGCGTGTTCGATGCGAAAGTCGACCTGGTCAATGATGTTCTGCTCTTTACCGCCATGGCGGAAGTAAAACCCTCCGCGCTGCTGGCGCTGGCGGCGGATCTCTCGGCGATCAACGCCAGCTCGCTGACGGTCAAAGCCTTCCTCGATATGCAGGATGATAATCTGCCGAAGCTGGTGGTGTGTCAGACCCTCAGCATCGGCCCCGGCATCGCCTTTGAGCAGTTCGCTTGGTTTATGCGCCAGAGCGAAGAGCAGGTCTCGATGGTGATTATGGAAGCCAACGCGCACCAGCTCCTTTTCACGCCGGGCGAGGAAGATCTGCTGGCCGGCGACGACGAGCCGAACAATTTTCTCCACTGATTCCCGCATCGATTAACGTAGCCGCTACCACGGCGGCTGCGTAGCCACATTTTTTATTCTGCTTTTAACCTTTCTTTAAAGAATGATTCACCATCATTCCTCGCCTTCTGGCTTATCCCATAGAGACTTATTGCATAAAAAATTGATAAAAGGCGGTTTTTTATCTGCCCTATAGCCTCAAACCCTGGCTACAGTTATTCTTGCGCTGCTTTAAAAAGCATGCGGCGTCTGCCGGAGCGATTTTGTTCTCCGGCGCAGAGCAGAGTGACAAACTATGCATGAATCTTGCATATCCCAGAAAGCGTAGATTTAGTTCGTAGCTTAACGAGCTTTCCAGAAGGAATGAGATATGAGTGCCTCAAGAAAAAAATGGGTATCGGGTCTTGTTGCGGGTGCGTTAATGGCTCTCTCTGCCAGCACGCTTGCCGCCGGGCAAAAGACGCTGCATGTGTACAACTGGTCTGACTATATTGCGCCGGACACCGTCGCAAATTTTGAGAAAGAGACCGGCATTAAAGTGGTTTACGACGTGTTCGACTCCAACGAAGTGCTGGAAGGCAAATTAATGGCTGGCAGCACCGGGTTCGATCTCGTCGTTCCGTCCGCCAGCTTCCTTGAGCGCCAGCTCTCGGCGGGCGTGTTCCAGCCGCTTGATAAGAGTAAGCTGCCGAACTGGAAAAACCTCGATCCGGAAGTGTTGAAAATGGTCGCGAAACACGACCCGGATAACAAATACGCTTTCCCCTACCTGTGGGCGACCACCGGTATTGGCTACAACGTTGATAAAGTCA
Source organism: Kosakonia sp. HypNH10 (assembly GCF_029850615.1). Taxonomy (NCBI): domain Bacteria; kingdom Pseudomonadati; phylum Pseudomonadota; class Gammaproteobacteria; order Enterobacterales; family Enterobacteriaceae; genus Kosakonia; species Kosakonia sp. HypNH10. The sequence goes on along the minus strand of NZ_JAOTIU010000001.1, from coordinate 628,815 downwards.
AAGCGGTGCTTGGCAAAGATGTGCCGATCGATAGTTGGGATGTGGTGCTGAAGCCGGAAAACCTTGAGAAGCTGAAGAGCTGCGGCGTCTCCTTCCTTGATGCGCCGGAAGAGATTTTCGCCACCGTGCTGAACTACCTCGGCAAAGATCCCAACAGCACCAAAGCGGATGATTACACCGGCCCGGCGACAGATCTGCTGCTGAAGCTGCGTCCAAATATCCGTTACTTCCACTCTTCGCAATACATTAACGATCTCGCCAACGGCGATATCTGCGTGGCTATCGGCTGGGCGGGCGACGTCTGGCAGGCGGCTAACCGCGCGAAAGAGGCGAAGAACGGCGTTAACATCAACTACATCATTCCGAAGGAAGGGGCGCTGGCCTTCTTCGACGTCTTCGCCATGCCGAAAGATGCCAAAAACACCGATGAAGCCTACCAGTTCCTCAACTACCTGATGCGTCCCGACGTGATGGCGCACATCAGCGACCACGTCTACTACGCGAACGGCAACAAAGCTTCTGTACCGCTGATCAGCGAAGAGGTGCGTAACAACCCGGCAATCTTCCCGCCGCCGGACGTGTTCGCCAAACTCTTCACGCTGAAAGTGCAGGAGCCGAAAATTGACCGCGTACGCACCCGCGCCTGGACGAAAGTCAAAAGCGGCAAATAAATCAATCACCTGACTGGTGAAAGCGCTGCACCGCGCCGGTGCAGCCGCCCCAAAACGGGACAGTGGGCGCACCTGCTGTCCCGTCATCTGTACGACAACCTGTTGAAGCAGGGTGATGCTTATGCCGGAGAGCACCGTAGTGAATGACGCTATTCCCCGCCCGCAGGCGAAGAGCCGCAAGGTTCTGACGCCGCTGCTGGAGATCCGTAACCTGACCAAATCTTTCGACGGCCAGCACGCCGTGGATGATGTCAGCCTGACTATCTATAAAGGCGAAATCTTTGCCCTGCTCGGCGCATCGGGCTGCGGTAAATCGACGCTGCTGCGCATGCTGGCAGGCTTTGAGCAGCCGACCCACGGGCAGATTATGCTCGACGGCGTCGACCTCGCCCACGTGCCGCCCTACCTGCGCCCGATCAATATGATGTTCCAGTCCTACGCGCTCTTCCCGCACATGACCGTTGAGCAGAATATCGCTTTTGGCCTCAAGCAGGACAAGCTGCCGAAAGCGGAGATCGCCAGCCGCGTCGCCGAAATGCTGCACCTGGTGCACATGAGTGAGTTTGCCAAACGCAAGCCGCACCAGCTCTCTGGCGGTCAGCGTCAGCGTGTGGCGCTGGCGCGCAGCCTCGCCAAGCGGCCGAAGCTGCTGCTGCTTGATGAGCCGATGGGCGCGCTGGATAAAAAGCTGCGCGACCGTATGCAGCTGGAAGTGGTCGATATTCTTGAGCGCGTCGGCGTTACCTGCGTGATGGTGACCCACGATCAGGAAGAGGCGATGACCATGGCCGGGCGTATCGCCATTATGAACCGCGGCAAATTTGTGCAGATTGGCGAGCCGGAAGAGATTTACGAGCATCCGACCACCCGCTACAGCGCCGAGTTTATCGGCTCGGTCAATGTCTTCGAAGGGTTGCTGAAGGATCGTCAGGAAGATGGTCTGGTAATTGAGTCGCCGGGGCTGGTGCATCCGCTGAAAGTCGACCCCGATGCCTCGGTGGTGGATAACGTGCCGGTCTACGTGGCACTGCGCCCGGAGAAGATCATGCTGTGCGACGATCCGCCGGCCGATGGCTACAACTTTGCCGTCGGCGAAGTGGTGCATATCGCCTACCTCGGCGATCTCTCTATTTATCACGTGCGGTTGCAGAGCGGGCAGATGATCAGTGCCCAGCTGCAAAACGCGCATCGCTACCGCAAAGGTGCGCCAACATGGGGCGATGAAGTGCGTCTCTGCTGGGATGCCGACAGTTGTGTGGTTCTGACGGTTTAAGGAGCGGCGATGAGTACACTCGAGCCACCGGCCCGCGTAACAAAACCGGGCGGTGTAAAGCTGTGGCTGGCGCGCCTGCAAATGCGCCACGGGCGCAAGCTGGTGATTGCGCTGCCCTATATCTGGCTGACGCTGCTGTTTCTGCTGCCGTTTTTGATCGTCTTCAAAATCAGCCTCGCGGAGATGGCGCGCCAAATCCCACCCTATACCGATCTGCTGGAGTGGGCCGACGGGCAGCTGACGATTACGCTTAATCTCGGCAACTTCCTGCAACTGACCGACGATCCGCTCTATATCGAGGCTTATTTACAGTCGTTGCAGGTAGCGGGCATCTCGACGATCTGCTGTCTGCTGCTCGGCTATCCGCTGGCGTGGGCGGTGGCGCACAGTAAGCCGTCGACGCGCAATATCCTGCTGCTGCTGGTGATTTTGCCGTCGTGGACCTCGTTTCTGATCCGCGTTTACGCCTGGATGGGGATCCTGAAAAACAACGGCGTGCTGAACAACTTTCTGCTCTGGCTGGGGGTTATCGATCAGCCGCTGACCATTCTGCACACCAATCTCGCGGTCTATATCGGCATTGTCTATGCCTATCTGCCGTTTATGGTGCTGCCGATCTACACCGCGCTGACGCGTATTGACTACTCGCTGGTGGAAGCGTCTCTCGATCTTGGCGCGCGTCCGCTGAAAACCTTCTTCAGCGTGATTGTGCCGCTGACCAAAGGGGGAATTATCGCCGGTTCGATGCTGGTGTTTATTCCGGCGGTCGGTGAGTTCGTGATCCCGGAACTGCTCGGTGGGCCGGACAGCATTATGATTGGCCGCGTGTTGTGGCAGGAGTTCTTTAATAACCGCGACTGGCCGGTGGCCTCGGCGGTGGCGGTGATTATGCTGCTGCTGTTGATTGTGCCGATCATGTGGTTCCACAAGCATCAGCAGAAACAGACGGGGGAGAAGGCATGAGCAATTTACCGGTAGTGCGCTCGCCCTGGCGCATCCTGATCCTGGTGATAGGTTTCACCTTCCTTTATGCCCCCATGTTGATGCTGGTGGTCTACTCTTTTAACAGCTCAAAACTGGTCACGGTGTGGGCTGGCTGGTCAACGCGCTGGTACAGCGAGCTGTTCCACGATGATGCGATGATGAGCGCGGTGGGCTTAAGCCTGACGATTGCCGCCTGCGCGGCGACGATGGCGGTGATTTTAGGCACCATCGCGGCGGTAGTGATGGTGCGTTTCGGGCGCTTTCGCGGCGCGAACGGCTTTGCCTTTATGATCACCGCGCCGCTGGTAATGCCGGATGTGATCACCGGCCTGTCGCTGCTGCTGCTGTTTGTCGCGCTGGCACACGCCATCGGCTGGCCGGCGGATCGCGGCATGCTCACCATCTGGCTGGCGCACGTCACTTTCTGTACCGCCTATGTCGCGGTGGTGATCTCCTCGCGGTTGCGCGAGCTGGATCGCTCAATTGAAGAGGCGGCGATGGATCTTGGCGCAACGCCGCTGAAGGTCTTCTTTGTTATCACGCTGCCGATGATCATGCCGGCGATTGTCTCCGGCTGGCTGCTGGCCTTTACCCTGTCACTGGATGACCTGGTGATCGCCAGTTTTGTCTCCGGTCCTGGTGCCACTACGCTGCCGATGCTGGTCTTCTCCAGTGTGCGCATGGGGGTCAACCCGGAGATCAACGCGCTGGCATCGATTATTCTCGGCGTGGTGGGGATTGTCGGTCTTATCGCCTGGTTCCTGATGGCGAGAGCGGAAAAACAGCGCCAGCGTGATATCCAGCGTGCAAGACAGGGCTGAACTCATTAGAATCTGGAAATTGTGTCGTTGATGCCGCGCTTGCGCGGCATTTTTCACAGGGAAATCATGGAATTGGGGTTCTTCAACAAAACCACGCACCACGCGACGCCAAATATACCGGCGCTGGTTCAGGTGGCGGCTATCGCCATCATTACCATTCGCTGTGTCGACGTGCTGATGATCATGAACCTGCTCGGCTGGCGCGGGCTGCTCGACTTCGTGCACCGCAGCGCCCAGACCTGGAGCCTGACGCTGATTTTCCTTGGCAGCCTGATGCTGGTCTTTGTCGAGATCCTCTGCGCCTTCTCGGTGATAAAAGGGCGGCGCTGGGCGCGCTGGCTCTATCTGATAACGCAACTCACCTCGACCGCCTACCTGTGGGCCGCGTCACTGGGCTATGGCTACCCGGAACTCTTCAGCATCGCCGGCAGTTCGCGGCGTGAGATCTTCCACTCGCTGGTGATGCAAAAGCTTCCCGATCTGCTGGTGCTGTTCCTGCTCTTTGTGCCGACGCCGAGCCGACGCTTTTTCCGTCTGCAATAACGGTGGTACAATCCCGCCCCCGCAAATTGAAAGGCTTTATCTATGCAGTGCGCTCTCTTCGACGCCGGTCGCTGCCGCTCCTGTGAGTGGATCGACCAGCCGCTCCCGTTGCAACTCTCCGCCAAGATGGATCATCTGCGCGCACTGCTCGCCCCCTTTGCGGTGGAGTCATGGTGCGAGCCGGTGAGCGGCCCGGAGCAGGGCTTTCGTAATAAAGCGAAGATGGTGGTCAGCGGCAGCGTTGAAAAACCGCTGCTCGGCATGCTGCACCGCGACGGGACGCCGGAAGATCTCACTGCCTGCCCGCTCTACCCGGATACCTTCGCCCCGGTATTTGCCGCCCTGAAACCCTTTATCGCCCGCGCCGGGTTAACGCCCTATAACGTGGCGCGCAAACGCGGGGAACTGAAATATCTCTTATTGACCGAAAGCCAGCTCGACGGCGGCATGATGCTGCGCTTTGTGCTGCGCTCAGAGGCGAAAGTTGAGCAGTTGCGCGCCGCGCTGCCGGTGTTACAGGCGCAATTGCCGCAGCTGAAGGTGATCTCGGTAAATATCCAGCCGGTGCATATGGCGATCATGGAAGGGGAGAGGGAGATCTTTCTTACCGACCAGCAGGCGCTGGCGGAGAACTTCAACGGTGTGCCGCTTGCTATCCGCCCGCAGAGCTTTTTCCAGACCAACCCGGCGGTCGCCAGCCAGCTCTACGCCACAGCGCGCGACTGGGTGCGCCAACTCCCGGTCAACCATATGTGGGATCTCTTCTGCGGCGTTGGCGGCTTTGGCCTGCACTGTGCCACGCCGGAGATGAAGCTGACCGGGATTGAGATCGCGCCGGAAGCGATCGCCTGCGCGACGCAATCCGCCGAGGCGCTGGGGCTGCACAATCTTCACTTCCAGGCGCTCGACTCAACCCGTTTTGCCACCGCGCAGGAGTCGGTGCCGGATCTGGTGCTGGTCAACCCGCCGCGTCGCGGCATTGGCGCAGAGCTGTGTGACTACCTGAGCCGCATGGCGCCGCCGTGGATCATCTACTCCAGCTGTAATGCGCAGACGATGGCGAAGGATTTTGCCGCGCTGGCGGATTACCGCGTCGCGCGCGTGCAACTGTTTGATATGTTTCCCCATACTGCCCACTACGAAGTGCTTACCCTGCTTATCAGGCGTTAATTCTTCCGCTTAAAAGCCATTTGGCGCGACGAAATACTGACTTTTTTGCCCCACAGGCGCGTTTTTTGTACCAGGCTTAAGCAAAAAGCGACGCGAACAGTGTGGGGCAATATGAAAGAGCAGAAACAATCAACGGTAGGGATCGCGCCATACGGCGGCTCGGCAGGTGGCTGGGGCGCGTTAAAAGCGGTAGCCGATGCGCTGCGTGGGCAGATGTCCGTTAAGCAGGATGTGATTGCGCTATTTAAAGTAAACCAGCCGCAGGGCTTTGACTGCCCCGGCTGTGCGTGGCCGGATCCGCAGCACACCTCCTCATTTGAGTTTTGTGAAAATGGTGCCAAAGCCGTCTCCTGGGAGGCGACCAGCAAACGCGCGACGCCGGAGTTCTTCGCGGCGCACACCGTCAGCGAACTGTGGCAGCGCAACGCCTTTGAGCTGGAAGGTGAGGGGCGCTTAACCCATCCGATGAAATATGACGCTGAGAGCGACACCTATCAGGCGATTGAGTGGGAGACTGCATTTCAGGAGATTGGCGCGCTGCTGCAAAGCTATGACGATCCAAATAGCGTGGAGTTTTACACCTCCGGTCGCGCCTCCAACGAAGCGGCGTTTCTCTGGCAACTCTTTGCCCGTGAATATGGCACCAACAACTTCCCCGACTGCTCGAATATGTGTCATGAGCCGACCAGCGTCGGGCTGCCGGAGTCGATTGGCGTCGGTAAAGGCACCGTCGAACTGGAGGATTTTGACCACTGCGACCTGGTGCTCTGCATCGGTCATAACCCCGGCACTAACCATCCGCGCATGCTCGGTACGCTGCGGGAAGTCTCAAAACGCGGCGCGACCATCGTCGCCATTAACCCGCTGCGCGAGCGCGGCCTTGAGCGCTTTACCTCACCGCAAAGCCCGATAGAGATGCTGGCCCTTAGCTCAACCAAACTTGCCTCGACCTACTACAAAGTGCGCGTCGGCGGTGATGCGGCGATGCTGAAAGGCGTCATGAAGATCCTGCTGTCGATGCACGAGCAGGCGTTGGCGAACGGAGAGCCGGGCGTAATCGATGAGGTGTTTATCCGCCAGCACACGCAGGGTTTTGCGGAGCTGAAAGCCGATCTCGACGCCACCGACTGGGACCATATCCTGAAAGTCTCCGGCATGGAGCGCGAGGAGATCCAGAACATCGCCCGGCTTTACGCCGACTCTGAACGCACCATTATCTGCTACGGCATGGGTATTACTCAGCATCAGTACGGCACGCAAAACGTGCAGCAGATTGCCAACCTGCTACTGCTGCGCGGCAATATTGGTAAGAAAGGGGCGGGGATCTGCCCGCTGCGCGGCCACTCCAATGTGCAGGGCGACCGTACCGTTGGCATCACTGAAATTCCCTCTACCGAGTTTCTCGATAGCCTTGAACGGGTGTTTGGTTTTAAACCGCCGCGTGAGCATGGGCACGGCGCGGTGGCCGCCATTCAGGCGATGCGCGACGGCAAAGTGAATGCGCTGCTCTGCCTGGGCGGTAATCTGGCTGAAGCGATCTCCGATCCGCAGGTCACCTTCCCGGCGATGCGCAAGCTCGATCTGGTGGTGCATATGGCGACCAAACTGAACCGCTCCCATCTGCTGCTCGGCAAACACAACTACCTCTTCCCGGTGATTGGGCGTACCGAAACCGATGAGCAGTTATCCGGTGCGCAGAGCGTGACGGTGGAGGATTCGATGTCGATGGTGCACGCTTCGCGCGGATCGTTAAACCCTGCTTCACCGCACCTGAAGTCGGAGCCGGCGCTGGTGGCGGCCCTTGCCAAAGCGACGCTGCCGCAGACGGTGGTGAACTGGGACCGGATGGTTAACGACTACAGCAATATTCGCGACGCCATCGAAGCGGTCTTCCCGGCGTTTGCTAATTTCAATGAACGGGTCAAACAACCGGGCGGCTTCCGCCTGCGTAATGCCGCCTCCGAGCGCGAGTGGAATACGCCGTCGGGCTTTGCCGAATTTAAAGTGATGCAGGGGATTAATGAGGATCCGCGCTCGCTCAAGTGCCACGACCTGGTGCTCACCACCCTGCGCAGCCACGATCAGTACAACACCACGCTTTACGGGCTGAATGATCGTTATCGCGGCGTGACCGGGCGACGGGACGTGCTGTTTATCAATGCCGATGAGGCGGAGAGACGCGAGCTGCGCGTCGGCGATCAGGTGAATGTGGTGGCGCTCGATCCCGAGGGGAACCCCACCTCGCGGCGGATGGATAACCTGACGGTTGTGGTGATCGATATGGCACCCGGTTCGGTAGGGGCCTATTACCCGGAGGCCAATATTCTGGTGCCGCTGGACAGCCACGACACCAAAAGCGGCATTCCGGCGTATAAAAGCATCCCGATTGCGATGGAGCGCGTAGAAACGCCGGTCGCCACCTCGGGCGCACGGCGTTAAATGCGAAACCCGTAGGCCCGATAAGCGAAACGCCATCAGGCATTGGCGCGGAGTTCATTGCCGGATGGCGGTTGACGAGAGAATCAGACCGTCCGTAGGCCCGATAAGCGCAGCGCCATCGGGCATTTGTGCAGGGTTCATTGCCGGATGGCGGCTACGCCTTATCCGGCCTACAAAAGCGCGCCATCGGGTATTGGTGTGGGATGTAATTGCCGGATGGCGGCTCCGCCTTATCCGGCCTACAAAAGCGCGCCATCTGGCATGGGTGTGGGATGTAATTGCCGGATGGCGGCTCCGCCTTATCCGGCCTACAAAAGCGCGCCATCTGGCATTGGTGTGGGATGTAAATTGCCGGATGGCGGCTACGCCTTATCCGGCCTACAAAGAATGGCTTACTGCGGGAACCACTGATCGCTGATTTTCTGATACGTGCCGTCGGCTTTAATCGCTTTCAGCGCCGCGTTCAGCTTCTCCAGCAGCGCTTTATTATCCGGGCGCACGGCAATGCCAAGACCGGTGCCGAAATATTGCGGGTCGGTCACTTTTGGCGTTGCCACACCCAGCTGCGGGTTGGTTTTCAGCCACTCATTCACTACCGCGGTATCACCAAACACGCCGTCGATACGGCCATTTTTCAGGTCGATAATCGCGTTCTGGTAGCTGTCATACGCCACGGTGGTCACTTCCGGGTGCTTATCCTGCAAATATTTCTGATGGGTGGTGCCGTTTTCCATACCGATGCGTTTGCCCTTCAGATCGTCGAAAGATTTAAAGGCATCTTTTTTGGCAATCACCAGCGCGGAGTTGGCGTAGTAGGGGTCGGTAAACGCCACCTGTTTGCTACGCTCCGGAGTAATGTCCATACCCGAGATCACCGCGTCATACTTCTTAAATTTCAGCGCCGGGATCAGGCTGTCGAAGGCGTGGTTGGTAAAGGTGCAGTTGGCCTGCATCTGCTTGCAGAGCGCGTTCGCCAGATCGATATCGAAGCCGACAATCTTATTGCCCGCATCCAGGGATTCAAACGGGGGATAGGTTGCCGACACGCCGAAGCTGATCTTATCGGCCGCAAAGCTCCCTGCGGAAACGGTAGCGAGAAGGGCGGCCAGTATCATTTTTTTCATCAGTAAACTCCTGTCTGTCTATCTTCTTGTTGTTACCCGGAGGCATGGGATTAACAATGCCAGCGTATGAATTTATATGCAACTATAATGCTTAATTATTTTATTGATGATAAAAATAAAGGCGAGTAATGGGGTCATTAGCTCGCCTCTACAGATTACCTATGCAGTTTAGTTGCGTCGCTCAAAGGCCAGCGCTTTGCGCTCAATCAGGCGCATCATCAGCGTCAGCAGGCCGTTTACCACCAGATAAATTAAGCCGGCTGCGCCAAACACCGTCACATCGTAGGTGCGTCCATACAGCAGCTGCCCGTGACCCATCACTTCCATCAATGTAATGGTGTAGGCCAGCGACGTACTTTTGAACACCAGCACCACTTCGTTCGAGTAGGAGGAGAGCGCGCGTTTAAACGCGTACGGCAGCAGGATCGCCAGCGTATCTTTCTTACTCATCCCCAGCGCGCCGCAGGATTGCCACTGCCCATCCGGAATGGCGCGAATAGCACCGTAGAAGAGCTGCGTGGTGTAAGCCGCGCTGTTAAGCGACAGTGCAATGAGCGCACAGAGCCACGGCTCAGAGAGCAGACGCCAGATCGCCGGATAGTTCTGCAATGACGGGAACTGCCCCGGCCCGTAGTAAATCAGGAAGATCTGCACCAGCAGCGGCGTGCCGGTAAAGAGCGTGATATAGGCGCGGACAATCTGCGTCAGCACCGGCGTTTTCAGCGTCAGCACAATGGTGAAGAGCAATGAAAGCACCAGCGCGACAATCAGCGAGGCCACCGTCAGCGTCAGGCTGGTGTGCAGGCCTTTGAACAGCTCGGGCATAAACTCAAGCATTATCCCGGCCTCCGTTCAAAGCGCGTTGCGCGCAGATCGATGCGTTTCAGCACCCACTGGCTGAGCAGGGTGATCACCAGGTAGATCGCCGCCGCCACGATATACCAGGTAAATGGCTCCTGGGTGCGGGTGGCAATACTTTTGGTTTGCAGCATCAGATCGTTAACGCTTATCAGCGACACCAGCGCGGTATCTTTCAGCAACACCAGCCACTGATTACCGAGCCCCGGCAGCGCGTGACGCCACATCTGTGGCATCACCAGGCGAAAGAAGATAGCCCCTTTCGATAAGCCCAGCGCCTGGCCCGACTCGCGCTGACCCTCCGGCACCGCTTTTAACGCACCGCGCAGGGTTTGCGAGGCATAAGCGGCGTAGAGCAGGGAGAGGGCGATCACGCCGCAGAGGAACGGGCTGACGTCGAAATTCTCAATCTGCATCTGCACCGGGATCTGCACAACGCCGAGGTTGAGAGTAAAGCCGTCCGACAGCAGCAACAGCAGCTGTGAGGAGCCGAAATAGATAAACAGCACCACCAGAATCTCCGGCAGGCCGCGTAAGATCGTCACCAGCGCGGTGCCGATCCAGGCAATCGGTCGCCATTTGACCGACTCCCAGACGGCAAAGATCATCGCCAGCACAAGGCCGATGATCAGCGCGCAGACGGCAAGGCCGACGGTCATCCCGGCGGCGCTTGCTAATGGAAACATTTCATTCATTCAGTATTACTTCTGGAACCATTTGCTGTAGATGGTCTGGTAAGTCCCATCTTTCTTCACTTTTTCCAGCGCGGCGTTAAATTTCTGCTGCAGCTCGGTGTTACCCTGGCGTACCGCGATACCGAGGCCGGTGCCGAAGTAATCTTTGTCGGTCACTTTATCGCCGACCGCCGCCAGTTTAGCGTCAGATTTCAGCCACTCGGTGACTACCGCTGTGTCGCCGAAGACGGCATCGATACGGCCATTTTGCAGATCCAGACGCGCGTTCTGGTAGCTGTCGTAAGGCACGGTGGTGATTTCCGGGTGCTTATCGGTAATGAATTTCTGGTGCGTGGTGCCATTCTGCACGCCGACACGCTTGCCTTTCAGCTGGTCGATGCCGGTGAATTTACCCTTCTGGCCAACGAACAGCGCAGAGTTGTCATAATACGGGGTGGTGAACAGCACCTGTTTTTCACGCTCCGGCGTGATATCCATCCCGGCCATTACCGCGTCGAAGCGGCGGAATTTCAGGCTCGGGATCAGGCTGTCAAAAGCCTGGTTGGTGAAGGTACAGGTGGCGTCGATCTCTTTACACAGGGCGTTCGCCAGATCGACATCGAAACCGACGATTTTGTTATTGGCGTCGGTCGATTCAAACGGAGGGTAGCTCGCTTCGGTGGCGAAACGGATGGTCTGGGCTGCTGTAGCGCTAAGGCTGATGCTGGCAACAAGTGCGGCGATCAGTAATTTTTTCATTGTCATTATTCCCGAGTCTTCAGTGAGATAGGTAGTATTTAAACGCGTCGGTCTGCGGCGCGGCAAAGCAGCCCGCATCCCCTTGCTCAACAATGTGACCATTTTCCATATACACCACGCGACTGGCCGTCTTGCGCGCCACTTCCACTTCGTGGGTCACGATAACTTGCGTAATACCGGTTTGCGACAGCTCGCGAATGATGCTGACGATCTGTGCGGTGATCTCTGGATCAAGCGCGGCGGTCGGCTCATCAAACAGCAGCACCTGCGGCTCCATCATCAGCGCGCGGGCAATCGCCACGCGCTGCTGCTGGCCGCCGGAAAGGTGCAGCGGATAGCGATCGCTGTAAGGCTTCAGGCGTAAACGCTCGAGCAGCTTCTCGGCGCGCGCCAGCGCCTCATCTTTGCGTAATCCGAGCACGCGGCACGGCGCTTCAATCAGGTTCTGCTGCACGGTGAGGTGCGGCCAAAGATTATATTGCTGAAACACCATGCCCACATTCTGGCGCAATTCGCGAATCGCGTTATCAGAAGGGGTTTTGGCGAAATCGAAATGATTGCCTGCGATGGTCAGCTGGCCAGAGCGCGGCATTTCGAGCAGGTTCAGCACGCGCAGCAGCGAACTTTTCCCCGCGCCGCTTGGGCCGAGCAGCACCAGCGTTTCACCCTGCGGGCACTCCAGTGTGATATCGAACAGCGCCTGGTGTGCGCCGTAGAAGCAATTGATGCTGTTTAATTTAATACTCATCGAAGCAGTCTGATAGCAATTGAGGCCGCAAATAGTAACGTTGACAGAATAGTTATGCAATATTTGTGCGTTAAAACTTAAATATAAACCAAGTTTCTACATAAAGTTAGCACATAACACTGGTCGACGTGGGAACCAGGCATAAATGTCGGCATTCCTAACAGAATGCCAGACATTTTACGGGGGTTATCGATGGGTTTAGTCAATACTTACCGATGTTCAACTGACTGGCGCAGCGTGCCCGCAGGGGCATGCACCGTGCCGCCGAGGTAGCGCACATCATCAACCGCCCAGCACTGGCCTTCGCGGATCATCAGCACCTCGTCCTGCCAGCGCTGATCGCCTTTGGTTAAGGTCACGCGCAGCGGGATATTACGCGCGTCGCTGTTGGGGATGGTAGAAGCGCTGGCGACATCGGCTTTCTCCGGTGCCAGGTTACGGCTGGAGAAAGGGTCGCCCTTCAGCAGCACGTTATTGCGCGCGTCGCGGCTGGCGGCAGTGAGCATTTTGCTCAGATCGTCACTCAGGTAAGGACGCAGCGAAGACCAGTTCGCGCCCGGATGTTCAATGCGGTAGTCATAGAATTGCTGTGCCACACTGTCGGGGCCGCCTTCAACGCAGGCATTGACGCGCGCGCCGGTATCTTTGAAAGCGGGCTCAACGGTGCTACAAGCGCTTAACAGCAGCGCGCACGGCATAACAAGAGTCAAAACTGAATAGCGCATAATGATTTCCTTATTTCTGTTCAGAAGTCGCAACCTTTCAAGAATAGTGTATTGCTCTCATAATGTGTCTGGTAACGCATTGATGGTTAAAAGGAGAAGCATGAAAACGTGGGGAATAGTGCTACTGGCGCTAATACTGGCAGGCTGTGCCAGCGATAAAAAAGATGACAACAAAGGCGTTATTGAGAAACCTGGCTATCAACTGGTGACCCGTTATCAGGCGCAAGCGGCTTATCCCCGCATCAAGGTGCTGGTGATCCATTATACGGCAGATGATTTTGATGTCTCGTTGACCACACTACTCGGCAAAGATGTCAGTTCGCACTACTTAATCCCGGCCAATCCGCCGCGCGATAAGGGTAAACCGCGCATCTGGCAACTGGTGCCGGAGCAGAAACTGGCGTGGCATGCGGGAGCCAGCTTCTGGCGCGGATCGACGCGCATTAACGACACCTCCATCGGCATTGAACTGGAAAACCGCGGCTGGGAGAAGGCGTCTGGCGGCAAAACCTTCGTTCCTTTTGCGCAGGCACAAATCAATGCGTTGATTCCGCTGGTAAAAGATATCGTCGCGCGTTACAACATCCCGCCGCAGAATGTGGTGGCGCATGCGGACATCGCCCCGCAGCGCAAAGAGGATCCCGGGCCGCAGTTTCCCTGGCAGGTGTTAGCCGCGCAGGGGATTGGTGCCTGGCCCGATCCGGCGCGGGTGGCCTTTTACCTTAATGGCCGCGCGGAGTATACGCGGGTCAGCAATGCGGCACTGCTCGACCTGCTGGCGCGTTATGGTTATGACGTCAAATCGTATATGACACCGCTGCAACAAAAGCGGGTCATCATGGCATTTCAAATGCATTTTCGCCCGGCGAAGTGGGACGGCGTAGCTGACGCCGAAAGCTTAGCGATCGCCGAGGCTTTACTGGAAAAATATGGTCAGGCAGAGTGATCTCTGCCGACCGGCTTATGACGAGGTCAATGGAGATGGGTTTACGCATCCTTACCGGCGCGCTGCTGATGGCGGCTTTTACCGCCCACAGTGCGCCGACACCGCCCTTTAGTTGTTCATACTGGGATAAAAAAACGGACAACGTCGAGACCCTCGCCAACTGCGCCACCCTGCAGGAGGGCAAGCTGGTGTTTCTGCCGGAGCTGTTCGAAAAGAGTCAGGATGTGGATGGCATGTCGTGGGTTGGGTTGTATGACTACACCCGCCAGGCCGGGCTGCCGGATGCCGATTACTATGTCCGCGCGCCGGATCGCTACCTGCCGGTAGTGCATTTCGACAACGGGCCGGACTGGTTTGTCGAAGGGCTGGTGCGCGCCCGGCAGAATGGCAAAGTGGGCTACTGGGACGATTCGTTCCGCAACCATATTGCGCCGCAGTTTGACTACGCCTGGCAGTTTCAGGAGGGTAAAGCGCTGGTCTGTAACGGCTGCAAACCGCAGCGCGAGGGCGAACATATGGCGCTGGGCGGCGGCGAGTGGTTTTACATTAATAAAAACGGCCAGCGGGTTTCCGAGATCAGGTCTGGGCCGTTTTGAGTCGCTTAGCGGTGCAGCTTGCCGTGATCTTTTAGCCAGAACGCCGTGCGTCTGATGCCCTCATCGAGCGTGACAATCGGCGTGTAGCCCAGCTCCTGCTGCGCGCGTTTGATATCCAGCGTGAAATCAAAATTGAGCTTTGAGACGCCGTAGTGCGTAAAGGCGGGCTCTTTCGCGCGCTTGTCGCCGAAGCGCTCCATACTGCGCGCCACCATATCCAGCATGGTGTAAGGCACGGAGCGAATACGGCAATCGATGCCCAGCTCATCAATCAACGTCTGCACAATGGTGCGCAGCGAGCGCGGTTCGCCGTTGGTGATATTAAAGGCGCGCCCGGAGGGAAGGGTGTCGCACTCGGTCTGGCTCGCCAGCCACATCGCATGCACCGCGTTTTCGTAGTAGGTCATATCGACCAGCGCATCGCCGCCGCGCGGCAGTAAAACGCTGCGGTAGTGCTGCATCATCTGCGCCAGACGCGGGATAAAAACTTTATCGTGCGGGCCAAACAGGCTCTGCGGGCGCAGAATGGTAAAGCGGGTTTGCGGGTTTGCCTGCGCCAGCAGATCGATAACCTGCTCCCCGGCGGCTTTACTGCGGGCAAACTCGTTAGCGAAGCGCCGCGGGCGGAAGGCTTCGTCAATGTCGCGGTGGTGGTGATAATCGAAATAGAGCGACGGGGAGGAGATATGGATAAAATTACGCACGCCCCAGGCAACCGCCCATTCGCCGAGACGGCGCGTGGCGCGCACGTTGGCGAGATCAAACGCTTCCTGAGTCCCCCAGGGTGAGGTAAAACTCGAGCAGTGCCACAAAGTGTCGATACCCGCGAGCATCACTTTCGCCTGCGAAGAGACCAGCTGGGTTAAATCCGCCGGTACAAATTCAGCGCCCATCTTGCAGAGCAGCTTACCCATCGCTTCGTTGCGGCCCGTCGCCCGGACTGCAATGCCTTTTTGCCGCAGATATTCGACCGCGTTTCGGCCTAAACCGCTGGTTGCGCCCGTGACCAGAACCTTCATAGCAATCCACTGTGTTAAGCGTTTATCGCGCGCATTCTTTCGTGAATCACGTCGTGATGCAATGGGATTGTTAAAAGAAAGGCGACAGGCTCAGACTTTTTCACTGCTTTTTTCCGCAAGCCTGGCGATACGTTGCGCCATACCGCGAAAAATAAACAGATGCGCCGGAAACATCAGCAGCCAGTAAAAGAGCCCCGGCATACCGTGCGGATGCCACCAGGCGCGCACCTCCAGCACCCGGCAATCGCCCTTATCCGTCACGGTAAAAACTAACCGCCCAAGCCCCGGCGCTTTCATGCCAAACAGCAGGGCAAGCTGCTGCTGCGGCTCAATGATAATCACCTTCCAACTGTCTACCGCATCGCCAACCTGCAAATAAGGGCGTTGCGGCCGCCCGTGTGCCAGCTTATGGCCGATAAGCCTGTCGAGCGCGGCGCGGGTTTGCCACAGAGGATTGCCAAAAAAGTAGCGCTCTTTACCACCGATGCCGTTGATCACCCGCCATAACGCCTGCGCGCTGGCCTGCGTGGTGACGCTGAAACCGGCCTGCTTCGGGTAGTAGCCATATTGCGGACGCCAGCGGGAGAAAGCCTGCGGATCGTAGCCCCAGTCGCTGGAGTTCACCAGCTTCTCCTCCTCCTTGAGCGTACGGCGCACCGCTTCATCAAAGGAGATCAGCGTTTGCGGAATTAAGGCGCGCAGGGCGCGATCATCCGCCAGCAGGTCATGTTTCAGCCCCTGGATTAACGCTTTCGCAATAGAGGGCGGCACGGAGGTGATGAGGTGTAAAAACCACACCGAGATAAGCCGCGTCGGCAGCGGTAGCGGGATCAGCGGGCGCTTGACGCCGCTCACCGCCATAAAGCGGATAAACTGCTGCTGATAGGTGAGCACCTCCGGCCCCGCGGCTTCAAACACCCGGTGCGTATCGGTCGGATGGTTGAGCAACTCAAGCAGGTAGTGCAGCAGATTCTCCAGCGCGATAGGGGTAGTGCGCGAACGCACCCAGCGCGGTGGGGTCAGCACCGGCAGGTTAAAGACCATGTCGCGCATCACCTCAAACGCCGCCGAACCGGCACCAACAATGATCCCGGCGCGCAGCTCGGTGACCGGCACGCCCGCGGCGCGCAGCAGATCGCCGGTGTGCTGGCGGGCCAGCAGATGATCGGAGTCGCTTCCCTCGTGGGCTTGCAAGGAGCTGAGATAGATCACCTGTTTCACACCGGAGCCTTGTAGCGCATCGCGCACATTAAGGGCGATCTGCCGCTCATGTGCGACAAAGTCGCCGCTCTCGCCCATGCTGTGCACCAGATAGTAGAGGGTATCGACATCCTCCAGCAGCGCGGGCAGCGCCTGCGGCCAGAAGAGGTCAATCTCATGCAGCGAGACATTCGCCAGCGCCAGCTTTTGCAGCCGCCCTAAGCGCCGCGCCGCGGCTTTAACCTGATGACCCTGCTCACTGAGGGCTTGTACCAGCCGTTGCCCGATATAGCCGCTGGCACCGAGCACTGCTATCCGCTGCGCCACATTTGCTCCTTAGCGCTGCAAAAAGGCCTGCCAGTGGCGAACCACCTCGCCAAGCTGCTGGCGGCTGACATCAAGATGCGTCACCAGCCGCACCACGCTGCCTGCGGTGATCGTCACCCCGCGCTCGCGCATAAACGCGCCCAGCGCCTGGGCGTTATCCCCGACGCGGACAAACACCATATTGGTATCGTGGCGCATCACGTCGACGCCGAGTTCGCGCAGTTGTGTCGCCAGCCAGGCGGCGTTCTCATGATCCTCTTTCAGCCGCTCAACGTTGTTTTTCAGCGCATAGAGCCCGGCTGCGGCCAAAAAGCCCGCCTGGCGCATGCCGCCGCCTGTCATCTTGCGCCAGCGGTTAGCGCGGGCGATATAGGCTTTATCACCAACCAGCAGCGAGCCAACCGGCGTGCCGAGACCTTTGGAGAGACAGATGGTGAAGGAGTCGCAATATTGCGCGATCGCTTTCAAATCGCAGCCATACTCCACCAGCGCATTAAAGATGCGCGCGCCGTCAACGTGCAGCGCCAGCCCGCGCTCGCGGGTGAAATTCCAGGCCTGTTGCAGGTAGTCGCGCGGCAGCACTTTGCCGTTATGGGTGTTTTCAAGGCTCAGCAGTTTAGTGCGGGCAAAGTGGATATCATCCGCTTTGATTTTGGTCGCGACCTTATCCAGCGGCAGCGTGCCGTCGGCGGCAGCATCAATCGGCTGGGGCTGAATACTGCCGAGCACAGCCGCACCGCCCGCTTCGTAGAGGTAGTTATGTGCGCCCTGGCCGACGATGTACTCTTCGCCGCGTTCGCAGTGGCTGAGCAGGGCGACCAGGTTAGCTTGTGTGCCGGTAGGTAAAAAGAGGGCGGCCTCTTTGCCGCTCAGTTCAGCGGCGTAGGCCTGAAGTTCATTAACCGTTGGGTCATCGCCATACACATCATCCCCGACCGGGGCGGCCATCATTGCCTCCAGCATGGCGCGTCCAGGTCGGGTCACGGTGTCACTGCGTAAATCAATCACGGCATTTCCTTATCTTGCGATGGGTAATGCCCTCTGTTTTACCTGAGCCAGTTGGTTTTCGCCAGTTCAACCACCTCGTCGCCGCGCCCGTTAATGATCGCGCGCAGCATATAGAGGCTGAAGCCT
The DNA here is from genome assembly GCF_029850615.1 of Kosakonia sp. HypNH10. Taxonomy (NCBI): domain Bacteria; kingdom Pseudomonadati; phylum Pseudomonadota; class Gammaproteobacteria; order Enterobacterales; family Enterobacteriaceae; genus Kosakonia; species Kosakonia sp. HypNH10. The sequence continues at coordinate 610,804 of NZ_JAOTIU010000001.1, read as the reverse complement.
TTCGCCTGCTCAAGTTTGATCTGCGGCGGCATGGCCAGCTCCTCCTTGGCGACGGTGACGTCAATCAGTACCGGGCCATCAATGGCGAAGGCACGCTGTAGCGCCTCGTCAACGTCGGAGGATTTCTCTACGCGAATGCCGGTGATGCCGCACGCTTCGGCGATGCGGGCAAAGTTTGTTGCCTGCAATTCGGTGCCATCGGTCAGATAGCCGCCCGCTTTCATCTCCATCGCCACAAAGCCGAGCACGCTGTTGTTAAAGACGACAATTTTCAGCGGCAGCTTCATCTGCGCCACCGAGAGGAAATCGCCCATCAACATGCTAAAACCGCCATCACCACACATTGCCACCACCTGGCGCTGCGGGAAGGTGGCCTGAGCGCCAATCGCCTGCGGCATGGCGTTGGCCATCGAGCCGTGGTTAAAGGAGCCAACTAACCGGCGCTTGCCGTTCATCTTCAGGTAGCGCGCGGCCCAGACGGTCGGTGTGCCGACATCGCAGGTGAAAATGGCGTCATCATCGGCGAAATCACTGATGCGCTGGGCCAGATATTGCGGGTGGATCGCCTTGTCGCTCGGCTTCGCCAGATCGTCAAGCCCTTTGCGGGCATCGCGGTAGTTCTCCAGCGCTTTATCGAGGAAGGCGCGATCCGTTTTCTGCTCCAGCAGCGGCACCAGCGCCGCCAGCGTCGCTTTGATATCGCCGACCAGCGCCATATCCACTTTACTGTGCGCACCGAGGCTCGCCGGGTTGATATCAATCTGGATGATCTTCGCATCGCTCGGGTAGAAGGCGCGGTAGGGGAACTGGGTGCCGAGCAGCACCAGCGTGTCGGCATTCATCATGGCGTGGAAGCCGGATGAGAAGCCAATCAGCCCGGTCATGCCGACATCAAAGGGGTTGTCATACTCAACGTGCTCTTTGCCGCGCAGGGCGTGAACAATCGGTGCATTCAGCTTACCGGCGAAGGCCAGCAGCTCTTTATGCGCACCGGCACAGCCGCTGCCGCACATCAGCGCGACATTGCTGGAGTAACGCAGCAGTTGCGCCAGCTTTTGCAGCTCCTCCTCGGCGGGAACCACCACCGGCTGCGGGGCGCGATACCAGTGGCTGCTGGCGTTTTCCGGTGCCGCCTGCAGGGCGACATCGCCGGGCAGCACTACGACGGAGACGCCACGGTTGAGGATCGCTTTGCGCATGGCAATCGCCAGCACTTGCGGGATCTGCTCCGGGTTGGAGACCAGCTCGCAGTAGTGGCTGCATTCACGGAAAAGCTCCTGCGGATGCGTCTCCTGAAAATAGCCGCTGCCGATTTCGCTCGACGGAATATGCGCGGCGATGGCCAGCACCGGTACGCGGTTGCGGTGGCAGTCAAACAGGCCGTTGATCAGGTGCAGGTTGCCCGGCCCGCAGGAGCCTGCGCACACGGCCAGTTCGCCTGAGACCTGCGCTTCTGCACCTGCGGCGAAGGCAGCTACCTCTTCATGGCGGGTGGGCATCCAGTCAATGGTGCCCATGCGGTTCAGGCTGTCGCTCAGCCCGTTGAGGGAGTCGCCGGTGACGCCCCAAATCCGTTTTACGCCCGCCTGTTCGAGGGTCTTGGCGATATATGCGGCCACTGTCTGTTTCATATTGAGGCTCCTTTTTGTGATCACGATTACAAGCTTAGACAATCAACAGGTAACGAGACGGGAATATTATACCCATAAGTGAAACAGGGGTTTATTTTGACGAAGAAGAGGCATAGGTTGGTGTCATTCAACGAAAACAGGAATACTTTCAGATGGTTAAATCATTGTTAAATTCAGTTAATAAGATGTTTTCGCATGAGGATTTGGGGCGCTTGCTGCTGCGTCTGGCGGTGGGCGGGCTGATGCTGTTTCACGGCGTGCATAAGCTGATTGGCGGGGTTGATGGCATTGCCGGGATGCTGGCGGCCAAAGGGCTGCCGGGGTTTATCGCTTACGGTGTGCTGGTGGGGGAAGTGCTCTGTCCGGTGCTGATTATTCTCGGTATTTTTACCCGCCCGGCGGCGCTGGTGCTGGCGTTTACCATGGTTGTCGCCTGGCTGATGGTGGGGATCGGCGAAACCGGTTCGCTTGATGTGACCGGGGCGTGGGCAATTGAGAGTATTGTTTACTTCTTCCTTGGCGCGCTGGCAGTGGCGTTTATGGGGGCAGGGCGTTATTCCGTGGCGCCCGCGTGGAAGTAATGGTGATGTAAAAATGCCGGATGGCGGCTGTCGCCTTATCCGGCCTACAAAGGCATATCACCTTTTTTGTAGGCCGGATAAGCGCAGCGCCATCCGGCATCAACATCGGCTCATTACGCTAAAACCAAATCCCCCTGCGGGTTGCAGGAGCAGGCGAGCACAAACCCCTCGGCAATCTCCTTTTCGGTCAGCGTCATGGTGCTGCTGACCGAATACTCCCCGGAAATCACCTGCGTTTTGCAACAGCCGCAAACACCTGCGCGACAGGCGGCGTTGACCGGCATTTTATTGCTCTCCAGCGCCTCCAGCAGCGTGCTGCCCACCGGCGCATAGAAGGTTTTCATCGGCGACAGCTTGCTGAACTTCAGCCCGCTGGTGGCGGCTTCGGCAACCGGGGTAAAGAACTGCTCTTTAAAGAAGCGGGTGACGCCGAGCGCTTTCACCTCCTGCTCAACCCATGCCATATAGGGCGCCGGGCCGCAGGTCATCACCGCACGCGCACTCAGATCCGGCACAGCGCTCAACAGTTCGCGGCTTAAACGCCCCGCCACAAAACCGTCGGCGGCATTGTGCTCCGCCACCAGCGTCACCGGGTAGTTTCGCCACTCATCGGCAAAGATCACATCCTGCGGCGAGCGCACGCTGAAAATCACTTTTACATTCGCCTGCGGACGGTACTTTGCCAGCCAGCGGCGCATCGACATAATCGGCGTCACGCCGCAGCCTGCCGCCAGCAGCAACAGCTTATCGTTCGGTTCGTTATCGCAGGTAAATTCCCCCTGCGCGTTGGAGAGCCAGAGATAATCGCCGCGCTTAACCTCACGCGTCAGCCACTGCGAGCCGGCACCCTCATCAATACGGCGGATGGTCAGCGTAATGTATTCACTGACGCCCGGCGTTGAGGAGAGTGTATAAGCACGAAGCGTGTTGGCGCTGTTGCCAATACTCACCAGCGCATACTGCCCGGCGCGGTAGGGGTAGTAATCATGGCACAGCAGCGAAAGCGTCCAGACATCCGGCGTCTCCTGGTGGATATGATGCACCTGCATCCGCCACGGGCATTGAGGGGTTGGCATGCTCATTTTTCGCTCCTTATGCGCTCAGTAACTGCTGCATATCCTGCTCGACGGTGGTCACCTGGCGCAGGCCAAACTTCTCGTTCAGCACCGCCAGCAGGTCCGGCGTCAGGAAGCCCGGTGCGGTGGGGCCGGTGACAATATTTTTCACACCCAGCGAGAGCAGGGTCAGCAAAATGACAATCGCTTTCTGTTCAAACCACGAGAGCACCAGCGAGAGCGGCAGATCGTTAACACCGCAGCCGAGTTTGTCGGCCAACGTTACCGCCAGAATAATCGCCGAGTAGGCGTCGTTACACTGCCCGGCATCGACCAGACGCGGCAGGCCTTCAATATTGCCAAAGTCGAGTTTGTTGAAGCGGTATTTACCGCAGGCGAGCGTCAGGATCAGGCAGTCATCCGGCACCTGGGTGGCAAAATCGGTGAAGTAGCTGCGCTCCCCGCGCGCGCCGTCACAGCCGCCGACCAGGAAGAGGTGACGCAGTTTTTCACGGCTCACCAGATCGATCAGTGTATCAACCGCGCCGAGCAGTGTCTGGCGACCAAAACCAACGGTGATCAGATGCTCGATCTCGCTAAACGGGAAGCCGGACATCTGCTGCGCCTGGCGGATCACCGGGGCAAAGTCGTCGCCTTCAAGGTGGTTAACGCCCGGCCAGCCGACGATGCTGCGCGTCCAGATGCGGTCATCATAGGAACCGACGGTTGGGTCGATAATGCAGTTGGAGGTCATCACAATCGGGCCGGGGAAACGGGCGAACTCAACCTGCTGGTTCTGCCAGCCGCTGCCGTAGTTACCGACCAGATGTTTGAATTTACGCAACTCCGGGTAACCGTGCGCTGGCAGCATTTCGCCGTGGGTATAGACGTTAACGCCGGTGCCTTCGGTCTGTTGCAGCAGGTTATAGAGATCTTTCAGGTCGTGACCGGAAATAAGAATACATTTGCCTGCCACCGCTTTGACGTTCACTTGGGTTGGCGTCGGGTGGCCGTAGAGGCTGGTTTCACCGGCGTCGAGAATGCTCATCACGCTGAAGTTCATCTTGCCGATCTCCATCGCGCACTCCAGCAGGGCATTCATATCCGCTGGCCAGGTGCCGAGCCACGCCATGATTTTGTGATAGCGCGCGTAGAGATCGTTATCGTACTGACCGAGCACGTGGGCATGTTCCATATAGGCCGCCGCGCCTTTCAGGCCATACAGGCAGAGCAGGCGCAGGCCAAGAATATTTTCGCCAATCGCCGCTTTATCTTTGTTTGGGGTAAATTCCGCTGCCTGGCGCTGCAACGCGCCGAGATCGTCGCTCACCAGCTGTAAATCTGCCATCGGGTTGTCTACCTGCGCCTGCGGATCGATCGCCAGGCAGAGGGCTTTCAATGCTTCACGTTTGGCAATCGCTTCCCGGGCATAACCGATAATGCGCACGGAATCGAAGTTAACGTTGGTCAGGGTGGAGAAGAAGGCGCGCGGCGCGAAGTTATCAATCTCATGGTCAATCAGATCGTAGTCGCGCGCTTTGCAGGCCCAGGCGGAAAGCCCCTGCAGGGCGGCAATCAATAGATCCTGGAGATCGGAGGTTTCAGCGGTTTTCCCGCACATCCCCTGCGCGTAAGAACAGCCATTTCCTGCCGGGGTACGGATGGTTTGTTCACATTGCACACAAAACATGGTCACACCTTCTTTAAAGTTATATTTAAAATACATGTTTAAGATTAATAGTGCGGACGAAGGCGTGAAAGGTCTTTTAGCGGCTATTTACGCAGAGATTGATTTAGCGCAAGTTTGGCGGCAGAAACCCACCGCCGAAGGCGATCAGGCGGAGAAGAGGGCCATTAATAGCGGTACCAACAGGCTGAGCACGAATCCGTGGACAATGGCGGCGGGGACCATCTCCAGCCCGCCAGAGCGCTGCAACACCGGCAGGGTGAAATCCATCGACGTCGCGCCGCATAACCCCAGCGCCGTGGAGCGACTGCGACCAATAAGACCAGGAATTAGCATAATGGCGATCAGTTCGCGCGCCAGATCGTTAAAGAACGCCGCGCTGCCAATCACCGGACCAAAAGATTCGGTCAGCAGGATCCCGGAAAGGGAGTACCAGCCAAAGCCGGAGGCCATCGCCAGCCCGGTTCTCAGCGGCAAATCGAGGAGTAGTGCGTTGATCACGCCGCCCAGCAGCGAACTGGCGGTAACCACAACTGCGATAATCATTCCGCGGCGGTTAAGCACAATCTGTTTCAGGGTCATGCCGCTGTTACGCAGCTGAATACCAACCAGCAGCAGCAGGAAGATCAGCGTGTATTCGCTGGCTTCGGTGGCGTGCTGCAAAAACGCAAGCCCGCTCAGGCCAATCACAAAACCGAGCAGCACCACGCCGCACAGGCGCAACGACTCCAGCGCCATCGCCAGCCGCGACGGCAGCACTTCCTGCTGGTGGTGATGGTGCCACGGCAGGGATCGCTCCAGCCACAGCAGCGCACAGGCGTTGCAGAGTAAAATAATCACCACGCTGACCGCGGAATAATGCAATATCGACAGCAGGTTAGCGCTAAGGTTATCAAGGAAGGCGAGGCTGATACCCATAAAAAAGAGGATCACGTAGACAATCCAGCTGAGCAGTTTATTGATCAGTTTGAGCGCAGCAGCATGACGCAGCGGAATGAGGTAGCCCGCCACCAGCGGCAGAAGAATAATTAACAATCCTGAAAACATGAACAGCCCAAATCCTTACGTAAATTTATATGCACTGCGACACACTACAGAAAGGCTGAAAGTGAGTAAAGCTGCGAAAAGTGAGCGATTTTATGCAAATGCAGATTTCAATGGCGTTTCCCGTATGCCGTTATGCTGTTGGCGCAGGGAGAGGGCAACACACCAGGAGGATGAGACATGATTCTGGAGCGAGTTGAGGTTGTGGGATTTCGGGGTATTAATCGCCTCTCATTGCAGCTTGAACAGAACAACGTGTTAATTGGTGAGAACGCGTGGGGCAAATCGAGCCTGCTGGATGCGCTCACTTTACTGCTCTCGCCGCAAAACGATCTCTACCACTTTGTGCGCGATGACTTCTGGTTCCCGCCGGGGGATATCAACGGCCGCGAGCACCATCTGCACATTATTCTCACCTTTCGCGAATCGGAACCGGGGCGGCATAAAACGCGGCGCTACCGCCCGCTGGCGGAGTGCTGGGTGCCCAGTGACGATGGTTATCACCGCCTCTTTTACCGCCATGAAGGGGAGCTTTCGGCCGGGGGCGAAGTAAGGACGCTGCGCGGTTTTCTCGACACTAAAGGCGAACTGCTGCCGCTGCGTGACAGTGATGAGATGGCGCGCCAGCTGATTCGCCTCTCGCCGGTGCTGCGCCTGCGCGATGCGCGTTTTATGCGGCGGCTGCGCAGCGGTGGCACCCCGGAAACCCCGCTGCTGGAGAGTACAGCGCGCCAGCTCGATTTTCTCTCCCGCGAGCTGGTCTCACGCCCGCAAAACCTGACCGATGCGCAGATCCGCCACGGCTTGTCGGCGATGGTGCAACTGCTGGAGCACTACTTTGCCGAGCAGGGCAGCGGCACGTCGCTGCCACGCCTGATGCGCCGCCGCTCCCATGATGAGCAGCGCAGCTGGCGCTATCTCGACACTATCAACCGCATGATTGATAAGCCCGGCGGGCGTATGTACCGGGTGATCCTGCTGGGCTTTTTTTCCACGCTATTGCAGGCCAAAGGCTCTGTGCGCCTCGATCGCGATGCGCGTCCGCTGCTGCTGGTGGAGGATCCCGAAACACGGCTGCATCCGATTATGCTCTCCGTCGCCTGGCAGTTGTTAAACCTGCTGCCGTTGCAACGTATCACCACCACGAACTCCGGTGAACTGCTGTCGCTGACGCCCGTCGAGCATGTCTGCCGGCTGGTGCGTGAGTCATCACGCGTTGCGGCCTGGCGTCTCGGGCCGGGCGGGCTGAGCGCAGAGGATGGGCGGCGCATCGCGTTTCATATTCGCGTCAACCGCCCCTCATCGCTGTTTGCCCGCTGCTGGCTGCTGGTCGAGGGGGAGACGGAAACCTGGGTGATTAACGATCTTGCGCGCCAGTGCGGGCACCACTTTGATGCTGAAGGGATAAAGGTGATTGAGTTCGCCCAGTCCGGCCTGAAGCCGCTGATCAAATTCGCCCGCCGGATGGGCATTGAGTGGCATGTGCTGGTGGATGGCGACGAAGCGGGGAAAAAATATGCCGCCACCGTGCGCGGCGTACTCGATAACCATCCCGATCAGGTGCGCGTTCATTTAACCGAACTGCCGGCGCGCGACATGGAGCACTTTATGTATCGCGAAGGGTTTGATGATGTCTATCACCGCGTGGCACAACTGCCGGCAAACGTGCCGATGAACGCGCACCGGGTCATCACCAAAGCGATCCACCGTGCGTCAAAACCGGATCTGGCGATTGAAGTGGCGATGGAAGCGGGCAGGCGCGGCGTGGAGGCGATCCCGCCGCTGCTGCGTAAAATGTTCTCCCGCGTGCTGTGGCTGGCGCGCGGGAGAGCCGATTAACGCTGGCAGCGCTCGGCAGTCTGGCTTTGCAGGCTGTCGAGCAGCTCATACCGGCGGCGATACTCTGCGCGTTTTTTGCTGGCGATCTCCTCAATCGGTTTACGCGGCATCATCAGTGGCAGCACAAAGTCTTTTTGCCCATCGACAACGCCACCCAGCGATGCCCAGAAGCTGTTGTAATCCGCATGCAGCTGGCGCAGTTTTTTCTTGCGATAGCGCAGGCTCTGGTAAATGTGCGTTTCATTGCTTACCGCGCGGATCGCTTCCACTTCGAGGAACTGCGCCAGCATCATTGCCGCTTCCACCAGCAGCCGTTTCGGAAACAGCCCGTGGCAGGCTTTGGTCGCGCCCTGGATTGCTTCGTGCGGAACATGGGATTTTGGCCCTTGCAGCCCGCCAATATAGAGCGTGGTCAAGCCGTTAAACGGGCAGACGGTGAAGGTGAGGCGCGCCAGCGGCGTCTCCAGCGCGTCATAAAAGGTGAGCGTCGCTTCGCCCTCTTTATCCAGCGCGGCATCTGACCAGAGGCGGATGGTGTAACTCTGCTCATCTTTCCCGGTCAGCCGGGCCAGCGTGCAGCCCGACGTCGTGAGGTAGCTGTTCACCATCCCTTCGGGTAGCAGGCGGTTAAAGCTGTCGTAATGCCAGCAGATCGCCTCGCTGGTCTGCTGACGCGTCAGATTGACGGAGAGCCAGGGGCGATGTAACCGGCACGGCAGACCCGGCTGCATATGCAGCTTGCGGGCGAGGTGCGGCTGGTCAACGAGACGTGACAAAAAGTGCGCGGTAGCAAAAGGCATCGCCAGCGAGCGCAGCAGGAATTTACGCCGATGGGAGCCTTTCTCCCAGGCGGGTCCCGGCACGAGATCGCCGGAAAGAAGAGAAGCGAATAGCTGCCAGGCCGTTTTCGGTAGCGGCCGTTGAGGTTCAAAAACAGTAGCGATAACGGACATGGTGCAACTCACATTTCATTAAGAGATGTCAATTTCATCAGGTGCTGACTCAACGCCTCTTCAATGGATAAGGGAGAAAATGCGAAGATGAGGTTTCGTTGAGCCGCGGTTTAGTTAAAATTGCACTTTCCATCGCATGTCCGATTATCTGGAAATTTTATGAAACTGAAGGGAAAACGCAGGACAGGGTTGTTTGTGCTGATCGCCATCATTGTGCTGGCGGCTTTCTGGCTCTGGAGCAAGTTAAATGCGCCGGTGGTGCAGTATCAGACGCTGATTGTTAAGCCGGGCGAGCTGCAACAAATGGTGCTGGCGACCGGCAAACTCGACGCGCTTCGCAAAGTTGACGTCGGCGCGCAGGTCAACGGTGAGTTACAACGCCTGACGGTCAATATCGGCGATAAGGTGAAGAAAGATCAGCTGCTGGGCATCATTGACCCGGCGCAGGCGGAAAACCAGATTAAGGAAGTGGAAGCGACACTGATGGAGTTGCGGGCGCAGCGCCGCCAGGCGCAGGCCGAGCTGAAGCTGGCGCAGGTGACTTACGGACGTCAGCAGCAACTGGTGCAGAGCCACCTGGTGTCGCGCCAGGATCTTGACACTTCGGCCACGGATGTCGCCGTAAAGCAGGCGCAGATTGGCACTATCGATGCGCAGATCAAACGTAACCAGGCGACGCTCGATACGGCAAAAACCAATCTTGATTACACCCGCATCCTCGCACCGATGGACGGCGAGGTAACGCAAATCACCACTCTGGAAGGGCAGACGGTGATTGCGATGCAGCAGGCACCGAACATTCTGACGGTCGCGGACATGAGCACCATGCTGGTGAAGGCGCAGGTTTCCGAAGCGGATGTTATTCATCTCAAACCGGGGCAAAAAGCGTGGTTCACCGTGCTGGGCGATCCGGGTACCCGCTATGAAGGGGTGCTGAAAGATATTCTGCCGACGCCGGAGAAGGTCAACGACGCCATCTTCTACTATGCGCGTTTTGAAGTGCCCAACCCGCAGGGCGTGCTGCGCCTGGAGATGACTGCGCAGGTGCAGATCCAGCTCACCGGGCAGAAAAACGTGCTGACCATTCCGCTGGCGGCGCTCGGCGAGCCGGTGGGTGATAACCGCTATAAGGTCAAAGTGCTGCGCAATGGCGAAACGCGCGAGCGGGAAGTGATCCTCGGCGCGCGAAATGATACCGATGTGGTGGTGGTCAAAGGGTTAGACGCGGGCGATGAAGTGGTGATCGGCGAGCGGAAAGAGGGCGCGGCGCAATGACCGCCCTGCTTGAACTGAAGGAGATTCGCCGCAGCTACCCCTCCGGCGATGGTATGGTGGAAGTGCTGAAAGGCATTACCCTCACCATAAACGCCGGCGAGATGGTGGCGATTGTGGGCGCGTCCGGCTCCGGTAAATCGACGCTTATGAACATTCTCGGCTGTCTCGATAAGCCGACCCGCGGCACCTATCGCGTGGCGGGAACGGATGTTTCGACACTTAGCGGCGACGCGCTGGCGCAGCTGCGCCGCGAGCACTTTGGTTTTATCTTTCAGCGCTACCATCTGCTCTCCCATCTGACCGCCGCGCAGAATGTTGAAGTGCCGGCGGTCTATGCCGGGACGGAGCGCAAAGCGCGGCTGGCGCGTGCTAAAGAGTTGCTGACGCGCCTCGGGCTTGGCGATCGCAGCGAGTATCAACCCTCGCAGCTCTCCGGCGGCCAGCAGCAGCGCGTCAGTATTGCGCGTGCGTTGATGAACGGCGGGCAGGTGATCCTCGCCGATGAGCCGACCGGCGCGCTGGATAGCCACTCCGGCGAAGAGGTGATGGCGATCCTCCATCAACTGCGCGATCGCGGCCACACGGTGATTATTGTCACCCACGATCCGCAAGTTGCGGCGCAGGCCGAGCGGATCATTGAGATCCGCGATGGCGAAATCATTGCCAATCCGCCGGCAAAAACCGCCGCCACCTCTGCGGCAAAGCATGAAAGCGTTGTCACCTCCGTCGGCGGCTGGCGGCAGTTCACCAGCCGTTTCCAGGAGGCGCTGACCATGGCCTGGCGGGCGATGGCGGCCAACAAAATGCGCACCTTGCTCACCATGCTCGGCATTATTATCGGTATCGCCTCGGTGGTGTCGATTGTAGTGGTGGGCGATGCGGCCAAACAGCTGGTGCTGGCGGATATCCGCTCTATCGGCACCAACACCATTGATGTCTACCCCGGTAAAGATTTTGGTGATGATGAGCCGCAAAACCAGCAGGCGCTAAAGTATGACGATCTGCTTGCCATTCAAAAACAGCCGTGGGTGCGCTCAGCCACGCCATCGGTATCGCAAAACCTGCGTCTGCGTTACGGCAATATCGACGTAGCAGCCAGCGCGAACGGCGTCAGCGGGCAATATTTTAACGTCTACGGTATGACCTTTAGCGAAGGCACCGCATTTAACGCCGAGCAGCAGGGCAGGCGCGCGCAGGTGGTGGTGCTCGACAGCAATACCCGGCGGCAGCTCTTCCCGGATAAGGCCAGCGTGGTGGGCGAAGTGATTCTGGTCGGTAATATGCCGGCGACGGTGATTGGTGTGGCGGAGGAGAAGCAGTCGATGTTCGGCAGCAGCAAGATCCTGCGCGTCTGGCTGCCTTACAGCACCATCGCCGGGCGAATTATGGGCCAGTCATGGCTTAACTCCATTACCGTGCGCGTAAATGAGGGCTACAGCAGTGAACAAGCCGAGCAGCAGTTGACGCAACTGCTCAATCTTCGCCATGGTAAAAAGGACTTTTTCGTCTGGAACATGGACGGGGTGCTGAAAACGGCGGAGAAAACCACACGCACGCTGCAGCTCTTTTTAACGCTGGTGGCGGTGATCTCGCTACTGGTGGGCGGGATTGGCGTGATGAATATCATGCTGGTGTCGGTCACCGAGCGTACCCGGGAGATTGGCATCAGGATGGCGGTGGGCGCACGTGCGGGCGACGTGCTGTCGCAGTTTCTGATAGAGGCGGTGTTTGTCTGCCTGGTGGGTGGTGCGCTCGGCGTCATGCTGTCGATGCTGATCGCCTTCACTCTACAACTCTTCCTCCCCGGCTGGGAGATTGGCTTCTCGCCGGTCGCGCTGTTAACGGCGTTTTTGTGCTCCACCTTTACCGGCGTGCTGTTTGGCTGGCTTCCTGCCCGCAATGCCGCCCGGCTCGATCCGGTGGATGCGCTGGCGCGGGAGTAATAAAAATGCCAGCCCACTGGGCTGGCATTTCACTGCACTCTAGTACACAACGAAGCCACAGGCGTCAGGCTATCGCTTCCAGTTCTACTGGCACGATAAGACTGGCATGATTGCCTTTAGGGCCCTGGTGTACATCAAACCGGACCGTCTGCCCGGCTTTTAACGTTCTGTAACCATCCATCTGGATGGTGGAGTAATGGGCGAAGATATCTTCACCACCGCCTTCCGGGCAGATGAAGCCAAACCCTTTGGCATTGTTGAACCACTTTACAGTACCCATTTCCATGCTTCGACATCCTTCGTAAAACTTATTTAAGTAAGATGGAATGAACCGGTGGCGGAGCGACGGGTTGTTCAAAACCTCGCCAACTCACGACTCTACAATTTAGATAATTCGTATAACGCGTCAAGTATTTGGCAAGCATTCTGGGAGACAGCGCATCAATTTTTTGAAGCAGTTAACGCTATGGTGAAAAAATGTGATGCAGGTCTCGAATATGGCTATTCCACAGTCATATGTTGCGCAATAGAAAAATTAATTACCAGCGGTTTAAAATATAATTTAAGCAGTAATTAATTCACGTGAATTATCCTAATTCAAATAAATTAATCACTCTTTTTCCTCAATGCGATTATTCAAAAAATATCTGAGAGCATTCTTGTATATTAATCCACTTTAAGGGCTGAAAAGAAAAGCACTGCGAAAGGTACTATTAGCGACGCAACGTTGGTGTAAATAAAAAAGGATGAAGTTACATTGAAAACTTTAAAGAAGTTATCTTTAGCGCTATTGGTATCAGCTTCGCTTATTAATTCCTCTTTCGTCGCGGCGGAAACGGTCGACGCGGCTCCACAAAACATGGCCCAAAAAGGAAACCATTATCCCCTTATTTTTGTTCATGGTGTTGTAGGCTGGGGCCCCGATGAGATGCTGGGTTTCAAATATTGGGGCGGGTTTGATGACACCATCGCCTATTTAAATAGCAATGGGGTTGAGTCTTATGCCGCCGTTGTCGGCCCGGTTTCCAGCAACTGGGATCGTGCGGTTGAGCTCTATTACTATATTAAAGGCGGCACCGTTGATTATGGTGCCGCCCACTCCCTGAAAGCGAACCATGCCCGCTACGGCAAAACCTACCCGGGCATCTACCCGCACTGGGATGAGCACCATAAGATCCACCTCGTTGGGCACAGTATGGGCGGGCTAACCAGCCGCCAACTGGTGGATATGTTGCAGGATGGCAGTGAAGAGGAGCGCGCTTACCACGAATCGCACCCGGAAACCGAGATCTCCCCGCTTTTTGAAGGCGGAAAAGATTATGTTTTCAGCGTCACGACAGTCGCCACGCCAAATAACGGCAGCTCGTATGCACAAGATAAGAACCTGATCGTTGGCCTGATTGAAGATATGGTCCGCAAAGCGGCAACTATTGCTGGCGTATCGTCGCTCTCTTCATTTGTTTATGATTTCAAACTCGATCAGTTTGGGCTGCGTCGTGACCCGGATGAGAGCCTGGCTGAATATATTCGCGATGTTTTCACCAGCAGTATCTGGGATTCGAAGGATATTGCCTCTTACGATCTCTCGGTAGTTGGCGTCAGTGCGAATAAGCAGTACCTGGAGACTAAGCCCAACGTCTATTATTTCTCACACACCGGTAAAACGACTGTTGGCGTGTCGTTTACCTCTTTCCAGATCCCCGGTGTCTATACCAATCCGCTGTTGGTGCCGTCAGCAACCTATATGGGCAAAACCATTACCGATCCGCAAACGTCGTTAATTAATGCCACCTGGACGACGAATGACGGGCTGGTGAATTCGGTTTCCAGCTATTACCCCTTTGGAGCCGATGCGAAGCCCTATGATGGTCAGCCGAAAAAAGGGCAGTGGAGCTATTACCCGGTAATGAACGATTGGGATCATCTCGACTTTATGGGATTTGATGTCATCCCGCAGGCTTATGTTAATGCTTTCTATGCTGATGTTGCGAAGTCATTACTGGAGCTGGATAAATAGCCCAGAAATAAATAAAAAGACGAACCCTCAGCGGTTCGTTTTTTTATTTAGCACGATGTTTAAAAATTAAAAAATAGAAAAATAAGATACATTGAAATCTTTTTACACAGGTGAAATGGCAAGGATCGCCAAAAAAACCTATAATCGAGCCATATAATGTGCACTAGCAGGACGTCTTCACATAACCATCCACTTTATGTTGTTATTCAAACGTAGGGCGATCCATTATAGTTGCCTGACATCTGATGCTGATTGAAAATGCATCTAAACTCATGTAATCGGCCGATTAGACGTGCGCCGGAACCTGTAACCTAAGATGAAGCGCTAACGATGGGCAAGAGCAATAGCTGGCTGGATTTTGAGCAATTGGCGGAAGATAAACTGCGCGACGCGCTTAAACCGCCATCGATGTACAAAGTGATGATCATGAACGATGACTACACGCCAATGGAATTTGTTATTGACGTGCTACAAAAGTTCTTTTCTTATGATGTTGAACGTGCAACGCAACTGATGCTAACGGTTCACTATCACGGTAAGGCTATCTGCGGTGTTTTCACCGCTGAGGTCGCGGAGACGAAAGTTGCCATGGTGAACAAGTATGCAAGGGAGAACGAGCATCCGTTGCTGTGTACGCTGGAAAAAGCCTGACGTCAGGCAATAAAACTTGGGGGAGGTGCCTATGCTCAATCAAGAACTGGAACTCAGTTTAAACATGGCTTTCGCCAGAGCGCGCGAGCACCGACATGAGTTTATGACCGTCGAGCACTTGTTACTGGCTCTGCTCAGTAACCCATCTGCCCGTGATGCGCTGGAAGCGTGTTCCGTGGATCTGGTGGCGCTGCGGCAGGAACTCGAGGCCTTCATAGAACAAACCACACCCGTCCTGCCGATGAGCGAAGAGGAGCGTGACACGCAACCGACGCTCAGCTTCCAGCGCGTTCTGCAGCGCGCGGTGTTTCACGTTCAGTCTTCCGGACGCAGCGAAGTCTCCGGTGCGAACGTGCTGGTTGCCATCTTTAGCGAGCAGGAGTCGCAAGCGGCTTACCTGCTGCGCAAACATGAAGTCAGCCGCCTTGACGTGGTGAACTTTATCTCTCACGGCACGCGCAAAGACGAGCCGGGTCCATCCTCTGACGCGGGCAGCAGCAGTAGCAGCCAGGCGAGCAGCGAAGAGCAAGCAGGCGGGGAGGAACGTATGGAAAACTTCACCACCAACCTTAATCAGCTTGCTCGCGTGGGCGGAATCGATCCGCTGATTGGACGTGGCAAAGAGCTTGAACGCGCCGTCCAGGTGCTGTGCCGCCGCCGTAAAAATAACCCGCTGCTGGTGGGTGAATCGGGCGTTGGTAAAACCGCGATTGCCGAAGGGCTGGCATGGCGAATTGTGCAGGGCGACGTGCCGGAAATCATGGCCGACTGCACCATCTACTCGCTGGATATCGGCTCACTGCTTGCGGGTACCAAATACCGCGGCGATTTCGAAAAACGCTTTAAGGCGCTGCTGAAACAGCTTGAGCAGGACAGCAACAGCATTCTGTTTATCGATGAGATCCACACCATCATCGGCGCAGGCGCTGCGTCCGGCGGGCAGGTTGACGCTGCGAACCTGATTAAGCCGCTGCTCTCCAGCGGTAAGATCCGCGTAATGGGCTCCACGACCTATCAGGAGTTCAGCAACATCTTCGAAAAAGATCGCGCCCTTGCGCGCCGCTTCCAGAAAATTGATATCACTGAACCTTCCGTTGAGGAGACGGTGCAGATTATCAATGGCCTGAAGCCGAAATATGAAGCGCACCACGATGTGCGTTACACGGCGAAAGCGGTACGTGCCGCGGTTGAGCTGGCGGTGAAGTACATTAACGATCGCCATCTGCCGGATAAAGCGATTGACGTCATCGATGAGGCTGGCGCGCGGGCGCGGCTGATGCCGGTCAGCAAACGCAAGAAAACGGTTAACGTGGCGGATATTGAATCCGTGGTTGCCCGTATCGCGCGTATTCCTGAGAAGAGCGTCTCCCAGAGCGATCGCGATACGCTGAAAAGCCTCGGCGACCGTCTGAAAATGCTGGTGTTTGGTCAGGATAAAGCCATTGAGGCCTTAACCGAAGCGATCAAAATGAGCCGCGCAGGGCTGGGCCAGGACCATAAACCGGTCGGCTCCTTCCTGTTTGCTGGCCCAACCGGCGTCGGTAAAACCGAGGTGACGGTACAGCTATCGAAAGCGCTGGGCATTGAGCTGCTGCGTTTTGATATGTCCGAGTATATGGAGCGCCACACCGTGAGCCGTTTGATCGGTGCGCCTCCGGGCTATGTCGGTTTTGATCAGGGTGGCCTGTTGACCGACGCGGTGATTAAACATCCGCATGCGGTTCTGCTGCTCGATGAGATCGAAAAAGCGCATCCTGACGTCTTTAACATCCTGCTGCAGGTGATGGATAACGGGACGCTGACCGATAACAACGGACGCAAGGCCGATTTCCGCAACGTCGTGCTGGTGATGACCACCAACGCCGGGGTGCGTGAAACCGAGCGTAAATCCATCGGCCTTATCCACCAGGATAACAGCACCGATGCGATGGAAGAGATCAAAAAGATCTTTACGCCGGAGTTCCGCAACCGTCTGGACAACATCATCTGGTTCGATCATTTGTCTACCGAGGTGATTCACCAAGTGGTCGACAAATTTATCGTCGAACTTCAGGTGCAGCTGGATCAGAAGGGCGTCTCGCTGGAAGTCAGCCAGGAAGCGCGCGACTGGCTTGCAGAGAAAGGCTACGACCGTGCGATGGGCGCCCGTCCGATGGCGCGTGTGATTCAGGACAACCTGAAAAAACCGCTCGCCAACGAGCTGCTGTTCGGATCGCTGGTTGATGGCGGCCAGGTGACCGTCACGCTGAATAAAGAGAAGAATGAGCTGGAGTATGGTTTCCACAGTGCGCAGAAGCACAAACCGGAAGCAGCACACTAATCTCTGCGTTAACCTTATTAAACCGGGCCCTGTGCCCGGTTTTTTTATGCCTGTCTGATAAGCGCGTGAAAAAGCGGCGTGCAGTTTCCACTTCGTCAATGTAAGACAATTTGTCTCCATGGCATTAAACCGTGCGGTTAACTCCATTTGCAGAGCGAACTGCGCTGTACAGTGTAAATAATCTTAACCCAACTTACTGATATTATTAAAAATATTGCTATTGGCGCTGTTATTTTGTACGTTGTTTTTATGTGCAATAGCACTGAGAGGGGTTATTGCTTTGAAAAGGATTCACAGGTTGGTCAAAAAGGAGAAGATAAGATGAAGACTATTTTTATACCCGTTCTGCTGAGTTTTTTACTGCTTGCTCCGCTTGCAGCAAAGGCAGCCGTATGCAATGTATACAGCGAATGGTGGCCTCTCTGCCGCCAGGATCCCGCAGAGGGGCCAGACGTCGGCACATCAGAGTGGAGAGCCTGTCGTGAGCGGGGTGGCTGCTACTATCCCTGATCGTTAAAAGCGGTTTTTGAAATAGCACTTGAAGCAGAAACAGAAAAGGCCGGGATTACCCGGCCTTTAAATTAGGTGCGCAGTTGCGCTAGCGGAAGATCTTAGCGGCTACGGAAGACAATGCGGCCTTTGCTCAGGTCGTACGGGGTCAGTTCCACAGTCACTTTATCGCCCGTCAGGATACGGATGTAGTTTTTACGCATCTTACCAGAGATATGCGCAGTGACCACGTGACCGTTTTCCAGTTCTACGCGGAACATCGTATTAGGTAACGTTTCAAGAACGGTACCCTGCATCTCAATATTGTCTTCTTTGGCCATCTAATCCTCGGGGGTATCACTACCATAATTTTTTGAATCGGCAAGATAATGCCGAAGTTCGTGTGTTAAGTAAAGATTTGTGCTGATAAAACGCAGCAAAACAGCTTTTGCCGATTCCCCGCACGCCGCAGCCAGAGCGCCAGTAAAGCGCAACCGTAAAGGGGAGCGGTAGAGGTAAACGAAGGGCATCCCTGATACGAACGACTCCCGGATGGGGCGGGGCAACAGGCAAAAGCTGCTACGAGCGACCATTATAACACTCTGAATACAAATGTGCCGAAAACATTCTTCAACGAGCCGGAAAGAGCCGACGGGGCACCCAAAAGTGCGAAGGCAGCGCTACCTTACGTAGCTCCTCGAGATGGTGCAGATAGTCGCGACGGGGGATCTCCACCGCACCAAGGGAGGCGGTGTGGCTATTAAGCACCTGGCAATCAATCAGCTTACCGCCAAGTCTCGCAAACTCTTCGCTAAAGGCCAGCAGGGCCGTTTTCGAAGCATTTACGCGTCGGCTGAACATCGACTCACCACAGAACAGCGATCCCTGCGCAACGCCATACATCCCCCCAACCAGCTCGTCGCCTTCCCACACTTCAATCGAGTGTGCATGGCCCAGTTCATGTAAGCGATGGTAGGCCATGACGATATCGGGCGTAATCCAGGTGCCTTCGTCGCGATCGTCTGAACAACCATCAATGACCTGGCCGAAAGCGTGGTTCAGCGTCACGCGATAAGGTGAGGTTTTATGAAAGCGCTTCATGCTGCGGCTGATGTGAAAGTTTTCCGGCCATAATACGGCGCGCGGATCGGGCGACCACCAGAGGATAGGGTCGCCGGGTGAGAACCACGGAAAAATCCCGCGCTGGTAGGCCATCAGCAAGCGCGCCGGACTTAGGTCGCCACCGAGCGCCAGCAGGCCGTTGGGTTCACGCAGCGCCGCTTCCGGCGAAGGGAATGCAATAGAGTGACGAGAAAGCTGAACCAGGCGCATGACCGCAACGCTCCACAATGCGACAAGTGACTTCTGTTAATATCGTCATCTTTCGCCCTCGCTTCAGTATTGGCGACGCGAGAGCGAAAATGAGTCAAACCGCTACAGACGCTGCTTAAACTGGTAGTACCGCCCCTGTTTCGCCATTAACGCTGCGTGATTACCTTGCTCAATTATTTGCGCGTTGTCCATTACAATTATCCGATCGTAATTTGCCAACCCGCGCAGACGATGGGTGACCATTAACAGGGTTTTGCCTTTCATCACTTCATTAAGAAGATCAAGGATTTGGCTCTCGGTTGAGGCATCAAGCCCTTCAGTCGGTTCATCCAGCAGCACCAGTGGGGCATCATGCAGCAGCGCGCGCGCAATCGCCAGGCGGCGCAGTTCACCGCCGGAGAGCTGACGTCCGCCTTCACCGAGCCAGGCGTTAAGGCCATTCTCATCCAGCAGCTTCTCCAGACCCACGCGTTCCAGCGTCGCGCTCAGCTCCTCATCGCTTGCCTGCGGCGAAGCCAGCAGTAAGTTATCGCGCAGCGTGGCGCTAAACAGATGAACGCGCTGCGGCACCATACTGATAAGCGAGCGCAGATCGGCCTCGGCATATGAGCTTAATGGCCGATCATGTAAACGAATCTCGCCCTGCTGCGGATCCCAGGCGCGCGTCAGCAGTTGCAGCAATGTCGATTTACCACAGCCCGTGCGGCCTAAAATGGCAACATGCTCGCCTGCGGCAATCGACACGCTGAGACTCTCCAGCGCCCGCTGCGGTTGTCCCGGATAGCTAAACGACACATCGCTAAGCGCCACGCTAACCTGCTGCGGCACAGCGGTGCGCGTTGCAGGAAACGTGACTTCCGGCTGACAGTCGGTAAGTTGCGTCACCCGCGTGGCAGACGCGATAACTTGCCCAAGGTGCTGGAAAGCGCCGGTAACCGGGGCGAGCGCTTCGAACGCCGCCAGCGCACAGAAGACAAACAGTGCGATCAGCGCGCCAGGCTCGGTATTACCGCCGACATCACCGGAGGCGAACCACAGCATGACGATTACTGCCGCGCCGCTAATCGTCAGCATCACTGCCTGCGACACGGCGCTCAGATCGGACTGGCGGCGCTGCGCCTCGTGCCAGCTTAATTCGGTATTTTCCAGCTGCTCGCGGTAACGCTGGCTGGCACTAAAAATGGTGAGCTCTGCCTGCCCCTGTAACCAGCTGGTCAATTGCTGACGATACTGCCCGCGCAGTGCGGTGAGGTTTTCCCCCGTCGCTTTGCCGGCGCGATAAAAGAGGGGCGGCAGAATAAGCAGCGTCGCCAGCATAATGCCGCTTAGCATCAGAGCCAGCGAGAGATCGAGCACGCTCAGGCCGACCAGTACCACAATAATAACCACCAGCGCGCCCACCAGCGGCGAAATGACGCGCAGATAAAGGTGATCAAGCGTATCGACATCGGCAACCACACGGTTAAGCACATCACCCTGACGAAAACGCGCCAGTCCGGCGGGGGAGAGGGGTAACAGCTTGCTGAAGGTAGTGACGCGCAGATGTTCCAGCACGCGGAACGTGGCATCGTGGCTGACCAGCCGCTCGAAATAGCGCCCGGCGGTACGGGTGATCGCCGCCCCGCGCACACCAGCGGCGGGCAACATATAGTTGAAACTATACAGCCCGGCGACGCCGACCACCGCCGAGGCCGACAGGAACCAGCCGGAAAGCGTCAACAGCCCAATACTGGCCAGCAGCGTAACGACCGCCAGCACCACGCCCAGCGTCAGCATCCATTTGTGGCGTTTATATAATGCGAGATAAGGCAGCAAGGCGCGCATTTAAATCTCCTCCTGACGGTGTGCCAGCAGCGCGGCAAACACGCCTCCGGCGGCGGCAAGTTCGGCATAGCTGCCCTGTTCAATAATGCGTCCCTCCTGCATCACCCAAACGGCGTCCCACTCTGCGAGGTTTTCCAGCTGGTGGGTCACCATCAGCGTCGTTTGCTGGTGCGACGCGGTGGTCAGCGCCTGCATCACACGCTGCTCGCTGTGGGCATCAAGGCTGGCGGAAGGTTCATCCAGCAAAAGTAACTGGCATGATGAGAGCAGGGCGCGGGCAACGGCAACGCGCTGCGCCTGGCCAACGGAGAGACGAACGGCCTGATCGCCAGGCTGCGTCTCTAGCCCTTCCGGTAACAGCGGCAGAAACTCGCTTACCCATGCCTTATCCAGCGCAGCGTGCAAGGCCGCTTCGCTGGCATCCGGGCGTGATAACAGCACATTCTCGCGCAGTGTTGCGGCAGGCAACTGCGGGTTTTGGCCGACCCAGCTTATCGCGTTGCGCCAGCTGTCGGGATCGATCGCGCTCAGTTCAATACCGTTAACGCGCAGCGAGCCTTCATAAGGCAGGAATCCTAACAGCGCGTTAATCAGCGAGCTTTTTCCCGATCCGCTGCGCCCGACCACCACAACCCGTTCTTTTGAGGAGAGGGTAAAGGTAAGCGGCCCGGCCAGTACCGCGCCTTCAGGCGATTTAACGATTAACTCTTCTGCCGTCAGGGTAATAGGTTCACCCGCGTTGAGCGTGATATCGCCGCGTTGCGGATGGGCGAGCGGTGCTTCCATAAAAGTTTTCAGGCTATCCGCCGCTCCCACTGCCTGCGCTTTCGCATGATAAAAGGTACCCAGATCGCGCAGCGGCTGGAAAAATTCCGGTGCCAGCACCAGCGCGAGGAAACCGGCAAACAGCGTTACGCCGGTACCGTAATGGCCGAAGTTGAGTTCGCCCAGATAGGAGAAGCCAAAGTAAACGGCAACCAGCGCAATGGAGAGCGACGCGAAAAACTCCAGTACCCCGGAGGAGAGAAACGCCAGGCGCAGCACTTCCATGGTGCGGCTGCGAAAATCCTGCGACGCACGGCGGATGCTTTCCGTTTCCGCTTCGCCACGGCCAAAAATACGCAGCGTCTCCATGCCGCGCAGGCGGTCAAGGAAGTGGCCGCTCAGGCGCGCCAGCGCTTTAAAGTTGCGGCGGTTGGCATCGGCTGCGCCCATCCCGACCATTGCCATAAACAGCGGGATCAGCGGCGCGGTGCCAAGCAGGATCAGCGCGGCCGCCCAGTTAATCGGAAAAAGGGTAATCACAATCAGCAGCGGGACGCTTGCCGCCAGCGCCATTTGCGGCAAATAGCGGGCGTAGAAGTCATGCATGTCGTCGATTTGCTCAAGGATCAGCGTCGCCCAACTGCCGGCGGGTTTACCCTGAATCCATGCCGGCCCGGCCTGTTGCAGACGGTCCAGCACGCGGCGGCGTATCGCAAAGCGGATCTGCGCCCCAGCATGAAATCCTACTCGCTCGCGCAGCCAGACCACCCAACTGCGCAGAATAAAGACCAGCACCAGCAACGCAAAGGGCAGCAGCAGTGCCTCGCGCGGAATGTGCTCAATAATCATATGGTTGAGAATGCTGGCGAGCAGCCACGCTTGCGCGACGATCAGGACGCCGCTGACCACGCCAAGCAGGCGGGAGAGCGTCAACCAACGACGGGAGATAATGCTTTGCTGTTTTAACCAGCGAGTGAGTTCTTGCTGACGGGTTTTATTCATTGCGCGCTTTGCAGGTGAAGTTATCGGATTTTTAGCCTGCGCAATGTTACAACGGTGCAAAAATAAAGGCGACTTAATGTCGCCTTATTTACCTTTGTTACTGACTTGTAAAGATTATTTCTGAACAGCCAGCCCGTCGAGGTAGCGTTCAGCATCCAGCGCAGCCATACAGCCAGTGCCCGCGGAGGTGATCGCCTGACGATAGATATGATCCATCACGTCACCTGCGGCAAACACGCCAGGAATGCTGGTTTGCGTCGCATTGCCATGAATACCGGACTGCACCTTGATGTAGCCGTTTTCCAGCTCAAGCTGACCGTCAAAGATCGCGGTGTTCGGGCTATGGCCGATAGCGACAAACAGACCGGCAACGTCCAGCGACTCGATATTATCCGCGTTTTGCGTATCGCGCAGGCGCAGACCGCTAACGCCCATCTGATCGCCCGTCACCTCTTCCAGCGTGCGGTGCGTATGCAGCACGATATTGCCGCTCTCAACTTTATCCATCAGACGTTTGATCAGGATCTTCTCCGCGCGGAAGGTATCGCGGCGGTGGATCAGGTGCACTTCAGAGGCGATATTCGCCAGATAGAGCGCTTCTTCAACGGCGGTGTTGCCGCCGCCGATAACCGCGACTTTCTGGTTACGGTAGAAGAAACCGTCGCAAGTGGCGCAGGCAGAGACACCACGGCCTTTATAGGCTTCTTCGGAGGCGAGGCCTAAATAGCGCGCGGAAGCGCCGGTGGCGATGATTAGCGCATCACAGGTGTACTCTGCGCTATCGCCAATCAGACGGAACGGGCGGTTCTGCAAATCGACGCTGTTGATATGGTCAAAAATGATTTCAGTATCAAATTTGGTCGCATGTTCATGCATGCGCTCCATCAGACCCGGGCCGGTCAGATCGTGCGGGTCGCCCGGCCAGTTTTCCACTTCAGTGGTGGTGGTGAGCTGACCGCCTTTTTCCATACCGGTGATCAGCACCGGCTGCAGGTTTGCACGCGCAGCATAGACCGCTGCGGTATAACCGGCAGGGCCTGAACCAAGGATAAGCAGCTTACTGTGTTTGGCCGTCCCCATGAGATCCTCATTATTGTTTGGCAGACATTGGGCTGGATTGTAGGGAATTTGCGGGCGTAAAAAAAGGGCGTAGCGATTTTGTTAACGATGTGTGTGATAGAAAGGACCGATGGCGGGGCAATGATTTAGGCCGAAAACATAACAACTTCTACTGAGAAAAAGGCAGTTATAAGATGAATAAATGAGGATAAGGAATCGACCTTGATGAATATCTGGCATGTTGTACTAAAAAAAGATGTTTTGCTTTGACAA
The DNA here is from genome assembly GCF_029850615.1 of Kosakonia sp. HypNH10. NCBI lineage: Bacteria > Pseudomonadati > Pseudomonadota > Gammaproteobacteria > Enterobacterales > Enterobacteriaceae > Kosakonia > Kosakonia sp. HypNH10. The sequence continues at coordinate 587,064 of NZ_JAOTIU010000001.1, read as the reverse complement.
TCCCCTGCGCTTTTGCGAAAACATCAAAGGAAGAAAAAAAGCAGTATTTCGCGCGTAACGCACGTTTACGCATGTAAATGCCATTTTACCGGGCTAGCGAAATCTACGCATGGCGTGGACAGACGCCATCCGTGATATCGATAGCTGCCGCAGGCACCGGTCTTCTCAACACAGCCCCTGGGATTATGCAACGGTCAGCATGCTGGCGCGCGGCACAATACGACGGGCAAAGATCCTGAACAGTGAAGTGCACAGGGTCAAGACAGGAGTAGGGAAGGAATACAGAGAGACAATAATAATGGTAGATAGCAAGAAGCGCCCTGGCAAAGATCTCGACCGCATTGACCGCAATATTTTAAATGAACTGCAAAAAGATGGGCGTATTTCCAACGTCGAGCTTTCTAAACGAGTAGGGCTTTCGCCAACGCCGTGCCTTGAGCGCGTGCGCAGGCTGGAAAGGCAGGGGTTTATTCAGGGCTATACGGCGCTGCTTAACCCGCATTATCTGGATGCATCACTGCTGGTCTTCGTTGAGATTACTCTGAATCGTGGCGCACCTGATGTGTTTGAACAATTCAACGCTGCAGTACAAAAACTTGAAGAAATTCAGGAGTGTCATCTGGTTTCTGGTGATTTCGACTACTTGTTGAAAACGCGCGTACCGGATATGTCGGCCTACCGCAAACTGCTGGGCGAAACGCTGTTACGCCTGCCAGGCGTAAATGACACCCGCACCTATGTGGTGATGGAAGAGGTCAAACAGAGTAATCGTCTGGTTATTAAGACGCGCTAATACGGAACAGGTGCACAATCGCTGTTTTTTGATTACACTCCTGTTAATCCATACAGCAACAGTGCCGGGGAGACCCGGCGCTGTTGTCCGTTTTAGCATCAAGGACCTGGAGAGCCTGTCTTGAGCCAGGAATACACCGAAGACAAAGAAGTCACTTTTAACAAGCTAAGCAGCGGACGCCGACTCCTCGAAGCGTTGCTGATCCTCGTTTCCCTTTCTGCCATCTGGCTGATGGCGGCGCTTCTCAGCTTTAACCCATCCGATCCAAGCTGGTCGCAGACCGCATGGCATGAGCCGATCCACAATCTTGGCGGCGTGCCCGGCGCATGGCTGGCGGATACCCTGTTTTTCATCTTTGGCATTATGGCCTACACCATTCCGGTCATTATTATCGGCGGCTGTTGGTTTGCCTGGCGTCATCGCGCCACTGAAGATTACATCGACTATTTCGCCGTCTCGCTACGCCTGATTGGCGCGCTGGCGCTGATCCTCACCTCCTGCGGGCTGGCGGCGATCAACGCGGATGATATCTGGTATTTCGCCTCGGGCGGCGTGATCGGCAGCCTGCTCAGCACCACGCTGCAGCCGTTGCTGCGCAGCAGCGGCGGAACGCTTGCGCTGCTCTGCATCTGGGCCGCCGGGCTGACGCTCTTTACCGGCTGGTCATGGGTCACTATCGCTGAAAAAATTGGCAGCGTTATTCTCAATATTCTCACCTTTGCCACCAACCGCACCCGTCGCGATGACACATGGGTTGATGATGAAGAGTATGAAGAAGAGGATGAGTATGACGAGGACGAGGCAAGCGATGCGCCTCGCGAATCCCGCCGCGCCCGCATTCTGCGCGGTGCGCTGGCGCGCCGTAAACGCATTGCTGAGAAGTTCGCCAACCCGATGGGGCGCAAAACCGACGAAGCGCTCTTCTCCGGCAAGCGGATGGATGATGACGAGGAGATCGCCTACAGCGCGCGCGGTGTGCCTGCGCAGCCAGACGATGTGCTCTTCTCGGGACATCGCGCGACGGAAGTTGAGCAGGAGTACGATCCGCTGCTCAATGGTCGCAGCGTGACTGAACCCGTTGCGGCGGCTGCCGTTGCGACAACCGTTGCCGCGCAAAGCTTCGCTGCGCCGACGGAGCCGGTTATGCAAACGCCACAGCCCGCTGAATGGCAGCATGCGCAGCAGGCACCAGGCTATCCTAATCAACAGGCCGCTTATCAGCCGCCTGTGCACCCCGAACAACAGGCCGCTTATCAGGCGCCAATGCATGGCGATCCGCAGGCCGGTTATCAACCGCCGATGCACCCCGATCAACAAGCTGTATATCAAGCACCGATGCAGGGTGATTCCCCGGCCGCTTATCAGCAGCCAGCGCATTATGACGAAACGGCTGCTTACCAGCCGCAGGCCGTTCCAGAGTGGCAGCAGCCAATCGCGGAAGAGCCGTGGACGCCAGATGCGCCGGTAACGCCGCAGCCGCAGCAGGAAGAGGTCTACTGGCAGCCGCAGCCTGCTGCCCAGCAGTGGCAGCCTGAACCGCAAATCGCCCCCGCGCCGGATCCGGTTATTGAACCTGAACCTGCCGTGGAAGAGACGAAGCATACCCGTCCGCCGCTCTACTACTTTGAAGAAGTGGAAGAGAAACGTGCGCGTGAGCGTGAGCAGCTGGCCGCCTGGTATCAGCCTATTCCGGAGCCTGCCGAGCCAGAGCCGGTAGCCCGACCAGCCGCGCCGTCGATGCCTGCTCCACCTGCTGTGGATCCGGCCATTGCGCCTGCGGCTGAGAGCGTTCTGCCCACTGCCGCTCAGGCTGCTTCAACTGCCGCTGCAGCAGCAGCCAGCGCGCCGGTGTTTGGTCTCGCCGGTGGCGCGCCGCGCCCGCAGGTAAAAGAGGGCATTGGCCCGCAGCTGCCGCGTCCTAACCGCGTGAGGGTGCCGACGCGTCGTGAGCTGGCCTCCTATGGTATTAAACTGCCTTCGCAGCGCATGGCTGAAGAGCGCGCGCGCGAAGATGAGGTGCGTCAGCCAGATCAACATCTCTCTGATGATGATGCTGATATGCTCCAGCAAAACGAGCTGGCGCGTCAGTTCGCCGCCACGCAGCACGATCGCTACGGTGAAGAGTATCAGCATGAAACGCCGCAGTTTGACGCTCCTCAGCCTGAGTTTAATGAAGCCGAAGCTGAAGAGGCGGAGCTGGCTCGCCAGTTCGCCGCATCTCAGCAGCAGCGCTACGGCGGTGAGCAGCAGGCCTATACGCCGGAAGATGCCGACGTCTCGCCGATGAACACGGCCCCTGTTGAGCGCGCAACCGCACCGCTGTTCACGCCGCAGCCACAAGCCGCTGCACAGCCTCAGTACCAGCAGCCTGCCCAGCAGCCGCAGCAGCACTATCAGCAGCCTGCCACGCAGCCGGTTCAGCCGCCTGCCTATGGTCAGCCTGCCCAGCAGCCGCAGCAGCACTATCAACAGCCTGCCGCACAGCCGGTTCAACCGCCTGCCTATGGTCAACCTGCCCAGCAGCCGCAGCAGCACTATCAGCAGCCCGCCGCGCAGCCGGTTCAGCCGCCTGCCTATGGCCAGCCTGCCCAGCAGCCGCAGCAGCACTATCAGCAGCCCGCCGCGCAGCCGGTGCAGCCGCCTGCCTATGGTCAGCCCGTTCAGCAGCCGCAACAGCATTATCAGCAGCCGCAGCAGCAATCTGCTCCTCAGCCGCAGGAGAGCCTGATCCATCCGCTGTTGATGCGTAACGGCGACAGCCGTCCGGTGCAGAAACCGACCACGCCGCTGCCGTCGCTCGATCTGTTAACGCAGCCGCCAGCGGAAGTGGAGCCGGTGGATACCTTTGCGCTTGAGCAGATGGCTCGCCTGGTTGAAGCTCGCCTGGCCGATTTCCGTATTAAAGCGGACGTGGTCAACTACTCGCCGGGCCCGGTAATCACCCGCTTTGAGCTGAACCTCGCGCCTGGCGTGAAAGCGGCGCGAATCTCTAACCTTTCACGTGACCTGGCGCGTTCGCTCTCTACCGTTGCTGTGCGCGTGGTGGAAGTGATCCCGGGTAAACCGTACGTTGGCCTTGAGTTGCCGAATAAGAAGCGCCAGACCGTCTACCTGCGTGAAGTGCTGGACTGCGTGAAATTCCGCGAAAGTCCGTCGCCGCTCACCGTGGTGCTGGGTAAAGATATCGCCGGCGATCCGGTGATTGCCGATCTCGCGAAGATGCCGCACCTGCTGGTCGCCGGTACCACCGGCTCCGGTAAGTCAGTCGGCGTGAACGCCATGATCCTCAGCATGCTCTACAAAGCGACGCCGGAAGATGTGCGTTTCATCATGATCGACCCGAAAATGCTTGAGCTGTCGGTCTATGAAGGCATTCCGCATCTGTTGACCGAAGTGGTCACCGACATGAAAGACGCGGCGAATGCGCTGCGCTGGAGTGTCAATGAGATGGAGCGCCGCTATAAGCTGATGTCTGCGCTGGGCGTGCGTAACCTCGCGGGCTACAACGAGAAGATCGCCGAAGCCGCGCGGATGGGACGTCCGATCCCGGATCCCTACTGGAAGCCGGGCGACAGCATGGCAACCGAACATCCGGTGCTGGAAAAACTGCCGTACATTGTGGTGATGGTCGATGAGTTTGCCGATCTGATGATGACGGTTGGTAAAAAGGTCGAGGAGCTGATTGCCCGCCTGGCGCAGAAAGCACGCGCCGCCGGTATTCACCTGGTGCTGGCTACTCAACGCCCCTCAGTGGATGTGATCACTGGCCTGATTAAAGCCAACATCCCAACGCGTATCGCCTTTACCGTATCGAGCAAGATCGACTCCCGTACCATCCTCGATCAGGGCGGTGCGGAATCGCTGCTCGGCATGGGGGATATGCTTTATTCCGGCCCGAACTCAACCTCTGCCCCGGTGCGTGTCCACGGCGCGTTTGTGCGCGATCAGGAAGTTCACGCCGTGGTGCAGGACTGGAAAGCGCGCGGGCGTCCGCAATATGTTGACGGCATCACCTCCGACAGCGAAAGCGAAGGCGGCGGCGGTGGTTTTGACGGCGGTGAAGAACTTGATCCGCTGTTCGACCAGGCCGTTAACTTTGTCACCGAAAAGCGCAAAGCCTCGATTTCCGGCGTGCAGCGCCAGTTCCGTATCGGCTACAACCGTGCGGCGCGCATTATTGAACAGATGGAAGCGCAGGGGATCGTCAGCGAGCAGGGGCACAACGGTAACCGTGAAGTGCTGGCTCCGCCGCCGTTTGAGTGATGCAAAGTTAGGTAAATACTGCAAATTCAGTTTTTTCTTCTGTCACTCTGGCGTTTCGCTTTCTAGAGTGACAGAAGGATTCTCCCACGTCGGGAGTGACGTATCAGAGGAATGACAATGAAAAAAATCGCCATGGTTTGTGCACTGATGGGCTCCTTAGTGGTCAGCAATGTCTGGGCTGACGCGGCAAGCGATCTGAAAAGCCGCCTCGATAAAGTCAGCAGTTTCCACGCCAGCTTTACCCAGAAAGTGACCGACGGCAGCGGCGCTGCGGTACAGGAAGGCCAGGGTGATTTGTGGGTTAAACGCCCGAACCTGTTTAACTGGCATATGACCCAGCCTGACGAGAGCGTACTGGTTTCCGACGGCAAAACGCTGTGGTTCTACAACCCGTTTGTTGAACAGGCGACGGCAACCTGGCTGAAAGATGCTACCAGCAACACGCCGTTTATGCTGATTGCCCGTAACCAGACCAGCGACTGGCAGCAGTACAACATTGCGCAGAAGGGCGATGATTTTGAACTGACGCCAAAAAGCAGCAACGGTAACCTGAAACAGTTCACCATCAATGTCGGCCGCGACGGCACCATCCATCAGTTCAGCGCCATCGAACAGGATGACCAGCGCAGCAGCTATCAGCTGAAAGCGCAGCAGAACGGCGCTGTCGATGCATCGAAATTCACCTTTACCCCGCCGCAGGGCGTAACGGTTGACGATCAACGCAAGTAAGAGGCGTGCATGAGTAACATGTCGCTCGATTTTTCCGAGAACACGTTTCAACCTCTGGCCGCGCGTATGCGGCCAGAAAATTTAGCGCAGTACATTGGTCAGCAGCACCTGCTGGCTCCGGGCAAACCCCTGCCACGCGCCATCGAAGCCGGTCATCTGCACTCGATGATCCTCTGGGGACCGCCGGGCACCGGCAAAACCACGCTGGCGGAAGTGATTGCGCGCTATGCCGATGCTGATGTCGAGCGCATCTCTGCGGTCACCTCCGGCGTTAAAGAGATCCGTGAAGCTATAGAGCGCGCCCGCCAGAATCGCAATGCCGGACGCCGCACCATTCTGTTTGTCGATGAAGTCCACCGTTTCAACAAGAGCCAGCAGGATGCTTTTCTGCCGCATATTGAAGACGGCACCATCACCTTTATCGGCGCGACCACCGAAAACCCTTCATTTGAACTCAACTCCGCACTGCTCTCCCGCGCGCGCGTTTACCTGCTCAAATCCCTCACCACCGAGGATATTGAACTGGTATTGACGCAGGCGATGGAAGATAAAGCGCGCGGCTACGGCGGCCAGGATATCGTTTTGCCGGACGAAACCCGGCTGGCGATTGCCGAGCTGGTAGGCGGCGATGCGCGCCGGGCGCTCAACACGCTTGAGATGATGGCGGACATGGCCGAGCTCGATAAGAGCGGCAAGCGTGTGCTCAACCCTGAGTTGCTTACCGAGATTGCCGGTGAGCGTAGCGCGCGCTTTGATAATAAAGGCGACCGTTTTTACGATCTCATCTCCGCGCTGCACAAATCGGTGCGCGGAAGCGCGCCGGACGCTGCGCTCTACTGGTATGCGCGCATTATCTCGGCTGGCGGCGATCCGCTCTATGTTGCACGCCGCTGCCTGGCAATCGCTTCCGAAGATGTCGGCAATGCCGATCCGCGCGCTATGCAGGTCGCTATCTCAGCCTGGGACTGCTTTACCCGCGTTGGCCCGGCTGAAGGAGAGCGCGCCATTGCGCAGGCGATTGTCTACCTGGCCTGTGCACCGAAAAGTAACGCCGTCTATAAAGCTTTCAAGGCTGCGATGGCCGATGCGCGACAGCGCCCCGATTATGATGTGCCGCCGCATCTGCGCAACGCACCGACCAAATTGATGAAGGAGATGGGTTACGGGCAGGAGTATCGCTATGCCCACGATGAGCCCAATGCCTTTGCCGCCGGGGAGGAGTATTTCCCGCAGGAAATGGCAGAAACGCGCTACTATCAGCCGACGAACAGAGGTCTTGAAGGCAAGATTGGCGAAAAGCTCGCCTGGCTCGCTGAACAGGATCATAAAAGCCCTATAAAACGCTACCGCTAGTGCGGGCGTTGCGGTAAGGTTACGGCTCATACCCTCGATCGCACTCTGCGGTCGGGTTCCTTTTATTTCAATTCGATAAGCACAGGAAAAGCATGCTCGATCCCAATCTGCTGCGTACCGAGCCAGACGCAGTCGCTGAAAAACTGGCACGCCGGGGCTTTAAGCTGGACGTAGAGAAATTACGCGCGCTCGAAGAGCGTCGTAAAGTCCTGCAGGTCAATACTGAAAATCTGCAGGCAGAGCGTAACTCACGATCGAAATCCATCGGCCAGGCGAAAGCACGCGGGGAAGATATCGAGCCATTACGCCTGGAAGTGAACAAGCTGGGTGAAGAGCTGGACGCGGCGAAAGCCGAGCTGGAAACGCTGCTGGCTGAGATCCGCGATATCGCGCTGACCATTCCGAACCTGCCTGATGACAGCGTACCGGTTGGCCGTGACGAGAATGATAACGTTGAAGTCAGCCGCTGGGGCACACCGCGCCAGTTTGATTTCGAGATCCGCGATCACGTCACTCTCGGTGAAATGCACAGCGGCCTGGATTTTGCCGCTGCGGTGAAGCTGACCGGCTCCCGTTTCGTGGTGATGAAAGGGCAGATCGCCCGTATGCACCGCGCGCTGGCGCAGTTCATGCTTGATCTGCACACTGAGCAGCACGGCTACGCGGAAAACTACGTGCCGTACCTGGTTAACCACGACACCCTGTACGGTACCGGCCAGCTGCCGAAGTTTGCCGGCGACCTGTTCCATACCCGTCCGCTGGAAGAGGAGTCCGACAGCAGCAACTACGCGCTGATCCCGACCGCGGAAGTGCCGCTGACCAACCTCGTGCGCGATGAAATTATCGATGAAGAGAGTCTGCCGATCAAAATGACCGCGCATACACCGTGCTTCCGCTCTGAAGCGGGATCTTACGGTCGCGACACGCGTGGTCTGATCCGTATGCACCAGTTTGATAAAGTCGAACTGGTTCAGGTGGTTCGCCCGGAAGATTCCATGGCGGCGCTGGAAGAGATTACCGGGCATGCAGAGAAAGTGCTGCAGCTGCTCGGTCTGCCTTACCGCAAAGTGCTGCTCTGCACCGGCGATATGGGCTTTGGTGCCTGCAAAACCTACGATCTCGAAGTGTGGGTTCCGGCGCAGGGCACCTACCGCGAAATTTCCTCCTGCTCCAACGTCTGGGATTTCCAGGCGCGCCGCATGCAGGCACGCTGCCGCAGCAAGTCCGACAAGAAAACCCGTCTGGTGCATACCCTGAACGGCTCTGGTCTGGCAGTAGGCCGTACGCTGGTTGCGGTGCTGGAAAACTACCAGCAGGCCGATGGCCGCATTGAGGTGCCGGAAGTACTGCGCCCTTATATGAACGGGCTGGAGTACATCGGTTAATCTTGCCGATACAGCACATTTTAAAAGCGCCTGCGGGCGCTTTTTTTATTGTCTTTTTTCGTGCGTCTCAACCATTAATCTTCATGAATTTTTTCAACTGAAATATTGGCACTGGTTATTAATTAATGGTTTTTTATCAACGAGATATAACGCGGCGGTACGCGCTAAGTGGCAAAGAGGATAAGTTTTACAAATCGTCGTCGATAAAAAGCGCTCGCTGGCGAAAAACAGTGGATTGACAATGTTTTTGCCGGTGGCATGATGCGCACGCAATCTGAACTTCCTCACGGTTTTAACCCATGACCACCTATACCCGGCCAGTGCTTTTATTGCTCTGTGGCCTGATGCTGTTGACCCTGGCTATCGCGACGCTGAACACGCTCGTGCCCCTTTGGCTCGCCCATGAAAATCTGCCTACCTGGCAGGTCGGCATGGTTGGCTCCTCCTATTTCACCGGCAACCTGCTGGGCACATTACTGACCGGTCGACTGATCCGCCAGATGGGCTTTAACCGCAGCTACTACATCGCGTCGCTGATTTTCGCCGCAGGCTGCGTCGGGTTAGGGCTGATGGTGGGTTTCTGGAGCTGGATGATTTGGCGTTTTATCGCCGGCGTCGGCTGCGCCATGATTTGGGTGGTGGTGGAGAGCGCGCTGATGTCCAGCGGCACCTCTCAAAACCGTGGTCGCCTGCTGGCGGCCTATATGATGGTTTACTATATCGGCACCGTGCTTGGCCAACTGATGGTCAGCAAACTGCCAACCGAACTGATGAGCGTGCTGCCGTGGGTTACCGGTATGGTGCTGGCGGCAATGCTGCCGCTGCTCTTTACGCGTATCGTTAATCAGCACAGCGAAGAGCAGGTGGCTTCTTCAATCTGGCCGATGCTGCGTCTGCGTCAGGCGCGCCTTGGCGTTAATGGCTGCATCATCTCCGGGATTATCCTCGGCTCGCTCTATGGCCTGATGCCGCTCTATCTGTCGCATCAGGGCGTAAGCGACTCCGGCATTGGTTTCTGGATGGCGCTGATGGTCAGTGCAGGGATCATCGGTCAGTGGCCGATTGGCCGCATCGCCGACCGCTTTGGTCGCTTGCTGGTGCTCCGCGTGCAGGTCTTTGTGGTGATCATCGGCTGCTTCGGCATGCTGAGCAACGCGGCAATGGCACCGGCGCTGTTTGTGCTGGGCACGGCAGGCTTTACTCTCTACCCGGTGGCAATGGCCTGGGCCTGTGAAAAAGTTGAACACCATCAACTGGTGGCAATGAATCAGGCGCTGCTGCTGAGCTATACCATTGGCAGCCTGCTGGGGCCGACGCTCACTTCTATGCTGATGCAGAGCTACTCTGACAACCTGCTGTTTGTGATGATTGCTGGCGTATCGCTGGTCTACCTGGTGATGCTGATGCGCAAAGCGGGCCACCACCCGACGCCGGTGGCACACGCCTGACGGTTCTCCGGCTCATCCGGCAGACAACAAAAAAGCCACAACATAACGTTGTGGCTTTTTTATTCGTTTCGCGGCTCAATACATCACTTTATGGCCGTACTGCTCGAGGATCCCTTTCACGCGCTCCATGGTCTCTTTCTTCGGCGGGTGAATGCCATCCAGCTTGTACTCTTCGCCCATCGCCACCCATTTGTGTTTGCCAAGCTCATGGTAGGGCAGCAGTTCGATTTTCTCGACGTTGCCCATGTCGCGGGTAAACTCGCCGAGACGGTGCGCGGAGTCGTCATCATCTGACCAGCCCGGCACGACGACGTAGCGGATCCAGACCTTAATCCCTTTCTTCGCCAGATACTGGGCGAACTCCAGCGTGCGATGGTTGGAGACGCCGACCAGATTCTGGTGGATCTCATCATTCATCTGTTTCAGATCGAGCATCACCAGATCGGTGACCTCCAGCAACTCATCGATCACCGGATCGTAGCGGCGAACAAAGCCGTTGGTATCAAGGCAGGTGTGAATACCCTCTTTTTTACAGGCGCGGAACCAGTCACGGACGAACTCCGCCTGCAAAATCGCTTCGCCGCCCGAGGCAGTCACACCGCCGCCGGAAGCATTCATAAAATGGCGATAGGCCACCACGTCTTTCATCAGCTCTTCAACGGTGATCTCTTTACCGCCATGGGTATCCCAGGTATCACGGTTATGGCAGTAAAGGCAGCGCATCAGGCAGCCCTGAAAGAAGGTAATAAAGCGGATGCCCGGGCCGTCGACCGTACCGCAGGATTCGAAGGAGTGTATGCGACCAATAGCTGACATTGCGGTGTTTTCTCCAGATGTGGCCCATCCGGGGCCTGTGTCTGTGCAGTTTCATTCCTTCTGCACTAAGTCTGTTTTGGCAGGCATCCGGTAAACAGATGGCTGACGAAGCAGGCTGTGGTTGTGAAAAAGGCCCCACAGACGTGGAGCCTTTAGTGTACGCTTTTTACAAGCTTCTTTCAGCCAATACCATTACATGGTCTGGGTGAAAGTACGGGTAATCACGTCCTGCTGCTGCTCTTTAGTCAGGGAGTTAAAGCGTACAGCGTAACCGGAAACGCGGATGGTCAGCTGCGGATATTTCTCCGGGTTTTCCATCGCGTCGAGCAGCATTTCGCGGTTCATGACGTTGACGTTGAGGTGCTGACCACCTTCGATTGAGGCTTCATGGTGGAAGTAACCATCCATCAGGCCTGCGAGGTTAGTTTTACGCACTTCATCATCTTTACCCAGCGCGTTCGGCACGATAGAGAAGGTGTAAGAGATACCATCTTTCGCGTAGGCAAACGGCAGTTTTGCAACGGAGGTCAGAGAGGCAACAGCACCTTTCTGGTCACGGCCGTGCATCGGGTTAGCACCCGGTCCAAACGGTGCACCAGCGCGACGACCATCCGGGGTGTTACCGGTTTTCTTACCATACACAACGTTAGAGGTGATGGTCAGAACCGACTGAGTCGGGATCGCGTTGCGGTAGGTGGTCAGTTTCTGAATTTTCTTCATGAAACGTTCTACCAGGTCAACCGCCATGTCATCGACGCGGGCGTCGTTGTTACCAAACTGCGGGTATTCGCCTTCGATTTCGAAGTCGATAGCCAGACCGTCTTCGTCACGAATCGGTTTAACTTTCGCATATTTGATAGCAGACAGGGAGTCAGCGGCAACTGACAGACCAGCGATACCGCAAGCCATGGTGCGAACTACGTCACGATCGTGCAGCGCCATCAGAGAGGCTTCGTAGCTGTACTTGTCGTGCATGTAGTGGATAACGTTCAGGGCGGTGACATACTGTTTAGCCAGCCAGTCCATAAAGTGATCCATACGTTCCATCACTTCGTCGAACTTCAGCAGGTCGCCTTTGATAGGTTCAGATTTCGGACCTACCTGCATTTTCAGTTTTTCATCCACGCCGCCGTTGATAGCGTACAGCATGGTTTTCGCCAGGTTTGCACGGGCACCGAAGAACTGCATCTGTTTGCCGACAACCATCGGGCTTACGCAGCAGGCAATCGCGTAGTCATCGTTGTTGAAGTCCGGACGCATCAGGTCATCGTTCTCATATTGCAGAGAAGAGGTGTCGATGGAGACTTTAGCAGCGAATTTTTTGAAGTTCAGCGGCAGTTTTTCAGACCACAGAACGGTGATGTTCGGCTCCGGAGACGGCCCCATGGTGTAAAGGGTGTTCAGGAAGCGGAAGCTGTTTTTGGAAACCAGAGTACGGCCATCAACGCCCATACCACCGATAGATTCAGTTGCCCAAATCGGGTCGCCAGAGAAGAGTTCATCATACTCAGGAGTACGCAGGAAGCGGACCATACGCAGTTTCATGACCAGGTGGTCAATCATTTCCTGTGCGTCCTGCTCGGTGATTTTGCCCGCTTTCAGGTCACGTTCAATGTAAACGTCCAGGAAGGTGGAGACGCGACCGAAGGACATTGCAGCGCCGTTCTGAGACTTAACCGCGGCCAGGTAGCCGAAGTAGGTCCACTGAATTGCTTCCTGAGCGGTGGTTGCCGGACCGGAGATATCGCAGCCATATTTTGCTGCCATCTCTTTGATCTGACCCAGCGCGCGGTGCTGTTCAGCAATCTCTTCGCGCAGACGGATAGTCGCTTCCAGGTTTACGCCGTTTTCCAGGTCAGACTGCAGAGACTGGAACTGGGCATATTTGTCTTTCATCAGGAAGTCGATACCGTACAGCGCAACGCGACGGTAGTCACCGATGATACGACCACGGCCGTAGGCGTCCGGCAGACCGGTCAGCACGCCAGATTTACGGCAGTTCAGGATATCTTTGGTGTAAACATCGAATACGCCCTGGTTGTGGGTTTTACGGTATTCGGTGAAGATTTTTTTCAGCTGCGGGTCCAGTTCGCGGTTGTACGCTTTGCAGGAACCTTCAACCATTTTGATGCCGCCAAACGGGATGATCGCGCGTTTCAGCGGTGCTTCGGTCTGCAGACCAACGATCTTCTCAAGCTGCTTGTTGATGTACCCTGCATCATGAGAAGTGATAGTGGAAGCAACGGAGGTGTCGAAATCAACTGGCGCATGCGTGCGGTTTTCCAGTTTCACGCCTTCCATGACTTTGTCCCACAGCTTGGTGGTCGCGTCAGTGGCGCCCGCCAGGAAGGACTCGTCACCTTCGTACGGAGTGTAGTTTTTCTGGATAAAATCACGTACGTTTACAGCGTTTTGCCATTCACCTTGAGTAAAACCTTCCCAGGCTGCGGCTAATTTTTCGTTAAGTTCGGACATGTAACACCTACCTTCTTAAGTGGATTTTTTATTTACTGCCTGAAACGATCTTTAGTGGTGATCGTTGCCACGCAGGTAAATGACCCAGTATGTCAACCCGACCAGTAAGCCTCCACCGATGATGTTCCCGATTGTTACCGGGATCAGGTTATCGGTAATAAAGTTCATTACGGTCAGGTGAGAAAAACTTTCCGGGCTGGAACCTACGGCGGTCCAGAACTCCGGGCTTGCAAAGTTGCGAATCACGATGCCCATCGGGATCATAAACATGTTCGCGATACTGTGCTCAAAACCGCTGGCGACAAACATCGCAACCGGCAGCACCATAATCATTGCTTTATCCATCAGGCTGCGGCCGGAGTAACTCATCCATACCGCCATGCAGACCATCAGGTTCGCGAGGATACCTAACGCCACCGCTTCGACGAAGGTGTGGTGCACCTTGTGGTCGGCGGTCTGCAATACGTTTAAGCCCCAGCCGCCGTTGGCGACCATATATTCGCCGGAGAGCCACATTAATAAGACGAAGAGCAGCGCACCCACCAGGTTACCAACGTAAACGTTGATCCAGTTTCGAGCCAGTTGCCCCCAGGTGATGCGCCCGCTGGCTTTTGCCACAACAATCAGCACCGTGGAGGTAAAGAGGTCGGCGCCGCAGATAATGCAGAGAATCAACCCAAGTGAGAAACAGATGCCGCCGATAAGTTTAGCAATGCCGTAAGGCATCGTTGCTGTACCGGTGGTAGCCGTTATATAGAAAACGAACGCAATGGAGATAAACACACCGGCGGTGATCGCCAGGTAGAAGGTCTTAAGCGGATGTTTAGTCGCTTTATAGACACCAGCCTCTTCGGCCACTTTGGCCATCTCTGCTGGAAGTATAAGATCAAAAGGGTTGTCAGCTTTCACACTAACTCTCTCTTTATTAAGTCGGCGACGAGATACTAACAAAGCATTATAGAAGACAAATTGATATGGATCATATCTCGCCTGGCTTATAGGACCGCAAAGCGTATGGTTTTTCTGCTAAAGCGGAGTAACGTGTTGATTATCAAAATAAAAATAAATTTTAAAATTTATAAGAAGCGTTGAATTTTTTTGTGCACTCCTCCGTTAATGGTTAATTAATATGGAGTAATTGCTATTAGAAGTAACAATGTTAACGCTGAAAATATAATTATATTCACCCGCGGTTAACTTAAATATTACATTTAAGATTCATCAGCAAAATATAATAAAAAAGGGGCAATAAAATTGCCCCGTAATATAGCGTAGACTTGCGAATAAGCCTACCGGTTGTAGTGTTATTTATCGTTACTTAGACCAGTAAGCGACTTTCGCACGTTGTAATTTTTCGTAAGCGGCTAACAGCGACTGATGAGCCGGGAATGCCTGCAGGGTGCCGTCGGCAGGCTGCAGATCGTAAAACGACGCTTCACCGCTGAGGGCGGCACTGGCGGCTTCCACGGCCTGTGCGCCATACATGCGCACAAAGGCGTTAAGGTATTGCAGCGGTTGGCGCTCCTCTTCCTGCGCCAGCAGGAGCAGCGTTTGCAGGCAGCGGTAGTAGTTGGCGCGCTCAGGGCTGAAGATTGAGGCGTTAAACTCAATCGTCCACTCGGTCCAGGCCAGTGCCTGATCGAGATCGCCGCCCGCCAGCGCTAGCATCGCTTTCAGTTCGCCAATGCGCAGGGTGTACCAGCCGTTATCTTTGCCCGTTGCCAGACCCAGCAGCTCACGCACGCGCGTAAAGTCATCGTGACCTTCATCATCCAGTTGGGCGATAAGATCGAGATAGGCCTCTTTATCCCACTCGCTGCCAGGCAGGGAGAGGATAGTTTCGCGCAGGTGCGTACCCATGGTGTTATTCGCCAGCCACAGATCTTCCGCCGGATAGATATCCGACATGCCCGGCACCAGAATACGGCAGGCGTAGACGCCCAGGTGCTCGTAATCCGCGATGTAAACCTCTTTATCTTCCTTCTGGAAGATACTCATCAGCGTCGCGAACTCCTCTTCCGTGGTGCCAGCAAAGCTCCAGTCGACAAACGGATAATCGGCATCCTGTTTAAACAGATCCCAGGAGATGAGACCGCTTGAGTCGATAAAGTGCGTTTCAAGGTTGGCGTGTTCTGCCACTTCTTCATCATCGAAGGTCGGCGGGGTAAAGACATCCAGATCCTTCAGACCGCGGCCCTGCAGCAGTTCCGTAACCGTACGCTCCAGCGCCACGCCGAAGTCCGGGTGCGCGCCAAACGAGGCGAAGCAGGTACCATTCGCCGGGTTGAACAGCACCACGCAGATCACCGGATAGTTACCGCCCAGCGAGCCGTCGTAGGCAAAGATGGGGAAACCTTCCGCTTCCAGTTTGGCAATCGCTTCGACCACGCCCGGATAGCGCGCCAGCACCTCCTGCGGGATCTCCGGCAGGCTGATGCTCTCGGCGATAATGCGGTTTTTAATGTGACGTTCGAAAACTTCAGACAGCCCCTGCACGCGCGCTTCGTTACGGGTGTTGCCCGCTGACATGCCGTTGGAGACATAGAGGTTGCCGACGATATTCATCGGGATATAGACCGTCTGCTCATCCGACTGGCGGGTAAACGGCAGGGCGCAGATCCCGCGCTCTTCATTACCGGATTGCAGATCAATCAGCATACCGGCGGCCAGTTCGTTTTCCGGATCGTAGTAGGCGCGCAGACGCGCATCGAGAATGCCTTCCGGCAGCGAGTCATCTTCCGGCAGCGGGAACCACTTCTCATTCGGATAGTGGACAAACGGCCCCTGGGCAATGGCGTCGCCAAGCCAGAAATCAGCAAAGAAGTAGTTGGTGGAGAGACGTTCGAAATATTCGCCGAGCGCGGAGGCCAGCGCCGCTTTCTTCGTGGCACCTTTACCATTGGTAAAGCAGAGCGCGCACTCTTTATCGCGGATATGCACCGACCAGACGTTTGGCACAGGGTTTAGCCAGGAGGCCTCTTCAATATTGAAACCGAGATCGGTCAGTTTCTGCTGAAAGCGGGCGATGGAGTCTTCCAGCGCGGCGTCTTTACCGGGGATAAATGTTTGGGTCATGGCGGTCACTTTTTTCGTACGTAAAGCGCGCAATGATACGGGTTTTACGTGGCAGGCGCTATCGTCCTTCGTGGTGCGGCGAAAATAAAAGTTCTGGCTATGCTTATCAGGAGTAACTCACTGTTAAGGCAATAAAAATGAAAGCGTTTGACCTGCATCGCATGGCGCTCGACAAAGTTCCCCTCGAATTTCTGGGCGAAGTAGCGCTCCGCAGTCTCTACACCTTTGTGCTGGTTTTTCTGTTCCTTAAAATCACCGGCCGACGCGGCGTACGGCAGATGTCGTTGTTTGAAGTGTTGATTATTTTGACTCTCGGTTCGGCGGCGGGCGACGTCGCGTTCTATGATGATGTCCCCATGCTGCCGGTGCTGGTGGTCTTTATTACTCTCGCGCTGCTTTACCGTCTGGTGATGTGGCTGATGTCGCACAGCGAAAAGCTGGAGGATCTGCTGGAGGGTAAGCCGATCGTCATTATTAAAGAGGGCGAGCTGGAGTGGGAGAGGCTGCATAAAGAGAACATGACAGAGTTTGAGTTCTTTATGGAGCTGCGCAACAGCGGCGTCGAACAGCTCGGGCAGGTGCGGCTGGCGATCATGGAGACCAACGGTCAGCTCAGCGTCTATTACTACATTGATGAAGAGGTCAAACCCGGGTTGTGCATTCTGCCAGAGGGGTGCAGCGAGCGTTTTATCACCGTGCCGGAAGCGGGCGATTATGTTTGCGTCCGCTGCAGTAAAATTTCTGCGTTGCAGGCGGGTGAAAAAAAAGCCTGCCCGCGCTGCGCAAATCCGGAATGGTCGAAGGCCAGCAGGGCGATTCGCGTCACATAACAGGGTTTTTATCGGAACTGCTTTCGACTGACAAAACATTCTGCTATGTGATGGGACGCACAACTTTCCCCTGCCTCTGATTACTCGTTGCGGCCTGTGGCGGTGAATGATAAAACCGATGTCACAGGAAAAACGTTTTGCTTTATAGGGTGGTAAGGGGAAATGACGCAGGTTTTCAATTTTAGTTCTGGCCCGGCCGTATTACCGGCGGATGTGCTTAAGCAGGCTCAGCAGGAGTTATGCGACTGGCAAGGTCTCGGCACGTCGGTGATGGAAATCAGCCACCGTGGCAAAGAGTTTATCCAGGTGGCGGAAGAGGCAGAAAAGGATTTTCGCGATCTGCTCAATATCCCCTCCAACTATAAAGTGCTGTTTTGTCACGGCGGCGGGCGCGGCCAGTTCGCTGGCGTTCCGCTCAATCTGCTGGGTGATAAAACCACGGCGGATTATGTCGATGCCGGTTACTGGGCGGCCAGCGCAGTCAAAGAGGCGAAGAAGTACTGCACGCCAAACGTCATTGATGCCAAAACCACTCTCGACGGCCTGCGCGCGGTTAAACCGATGCGCGACTGGCAGCTGAGCGACAACGCAGCCTATCTGCACTACTGCCCGAACGAAACTATCGACGGCATTGCCATTGACGAAACGCCGGACTTTGGCGATGTAGTAGTGGCTGCGGATTTCTCCTCTACCATTCTTTCTGCTCCGCTTGATGTCAGCCGCTTTGGCGTGATCTACGCCGGTGCGCAGAAAAACATTGGCCCGGCAGGATTAACGCTGGTGATTGTACGTGAAGATCTGCTCGGTAAAGCGCACCAGTCCTGCCCGTCGATTCTTGATTACAGCGTGCTTAACGATAACGATTCAATGTTCAACACCCCGCCGACCTTTGCCTGGTACCTCTCCGGCCTGGTATTTAAATGGCTGAAGCAGCAGGGTGGCGTGGCGGCAATGGACCGCATCAACCAGCAAAAAGCCGATCTGCTGTATGGCGTGATCGACGGTAGTGATTTCTACCGTAACGATGTGGCTAAGGCGAACCGCTCGCGCATGAACGTGCCTTTCCAACTGGCTGACAGCGCGCTCGATAAACTCTTCCTCGAAGAGTCCTTCGCAGCTGGTCTGCACGCGCTGAAAGGCCACCGTGTGGTGGGCGGCATGCGTGCTTCCATCTATAACGCCATGCCGCTGGCGGGCGTGCAGGCGCTGACGGACTTTATGGTTGAGTTCGAACGCCGTCACGGTTAATGCAGTAATGACGATCCCCGTAGCCCCGCTGCGGGGTTTTATTTTGTCCGTAGAGAGTGAAGTTTCATGGAATCCCTGACGTTACAACCCATCGCGCGCGTGGATGGCACCATCAATCTGCCTGGTTCAAAGAGTGTTTCAAACCGCGCCTTGCTGCTTGCCGCATTTGCCCGTGGCACTACCGTGCTGACCAACCTGCTGGACAGCGACGATGTTCGCCATATGCTCAATGCCCTGACTACGCTGGGGGTTCACTATACGCTGTCAGCCGATCGCACACGCTGTGAAGTGACCGGCGTGGGTGGCCCGCTGAAGGCGGCAGAAAGAGTTGAGTTATTCCTCGGTAATGCCGGCACGGCAATGCGTCCGCTGGCCGCCGCGCTCTGCCTTGGCGACGGCGATGTGGTGTTGACCGGCGAGCCGCGCATGAAAGAGCGCCCGATTGGCCATCTCGTTGACGCGCTGCGTCAGGGCGGGGCGAAGATTGATTACCTTGAGCAGGAGCACTATCCGCCTCTGCGCCTGCGCGGCGGGTTTAACGGCGGCGAAGTGAGCGTTGATGGCAGCGTCTCCAGCCAGTTCTTAACCGCGCTGCTGATGACCGCGCCGCTGGCACCGCAGGATACGGTGATCACCATCAAAGGCGATCTGGTGTCGAAACCCTATATCGACATTACTCTGCATCTGATGAAAACTTTTGGCGTTGACATTGATAACCAGCAGTACCAGCGTTTTGTCGTGCGTGGCGGGCAGCACTACCAGTCGCCGGGCCACTACCTGGTTGAAGGCGATGCCTCTTCGGCCTCCTACTTCCTTGCGGCGGCGGCCATTAAGGGCGGGACGGTCAAGGTGACCGGTATTGGCCGTAATAGCGTGCAGGGCGATATTCGTTTCGCCGACGTGCTGGAAAAAATGGGCGCGACCGTAGTCTGGGGCGAGGACTATATTTCCTGCTCGCGTGGCGAACTGAACGCCATCGATATGGACATGAACCACATTCCCGATGCGGCGATGACCATCGCCACCTCGGCGCTCTTCGCGAAAGGCACCACCACGCTGCGTAATATCTACAACTGGCGCGTGAAGGAGACCGATCGCCTCTTCGCCATGGCGACGGAGCTGCGTAAAGTGGGCGCAACGGTGGAGGAGGGCGAAGACTTTATTCGCGTGACCCCGCCGGCCGCGCTGCAGGTTGCAGAGATTGGCACCTATAACGATCACCGCATGGCGATGTGTTTCTCGCTGGTGGCGCTGTCGGATACGCCGGTCACCATTCTCGATCCGAAATGCACGGCGAAAACCTTCCCGGATTACTTCGAGCAGTTAGCGCGTATCAGTACGCCTGCCTGATATTCTTACCGCCCCGCATCCTCTGCGGGGCCAGTTACCCGCCATTGTTGAGAGGGTGAAAAGCCGCTGCGCTGTGCTACCATCTGCGCGGGACTCTTTCCCTCAATTCAGTTAGTTAATACATGGACTGTCAATGAAAAAAACAATGATTTTTAGCTGCCTCGTAGCAGCAACGCTGGTCTCTGGTTGTAAGAACATGGGTGGTATTGATACGGATGCGCTGACCAAATCCGGTATGTCTGCTTATAAAGCGGCGACGCTGAGCGACGCGGATGTGAAAACGCTTTCTGAGCAGTCATGTGCTGAGATGGACAAGCAAAACACCATCGCGCCTGCATCGAGCACCTACGCGAAGCGTCTGAACAAGATTGCTAAAGCGCTGGGCAACAACATCGATGGCACGCCGGTCACTTACAAAGTCTATATGACTAAAGAAGTGAACGCGTGGGCGATGGCGAACGGCTGTATCCGTGTCTATAGCGGTCTGATGGACATGATGACCAACAACGAAGTTGAAGCGGTTCTGGGCCATGAAATGGGCCACGTTGCGCTGGGTCATAGCCGTAAAGCGATGCAAACCGCGTACGCCACACTGGCCGCGCGTGATGCGATCTCCGCCAGCAGCGCGGCAGGTGCACAGCTCTCCCAGTCTCAGCTGGGCGATCTGGGTGAGAACCTGATCAACTCTGCCTTCTCCCGTAGCCAGGAGTCCGCAGCGGATGATTTCTCCTACGATCTGCTGAAAAAACGTAACATCAGCCGTCAGGGTCTGGTCACCAGCTTTGACAAGCTGGCGAAGCTTGATGCCGGTTCTGAGAAATCAATGTTTGATTCTCACCCGCCGTCAGCCGAGCGTGCGAAGCATATCCGCGACCGTATCGCCGCAGATAGCAAGAAGTAAGTTTTATTCCGGGCTGGTGCAAATCAGCCCGTACTCCCGCGCAATTAATCTACACTCAGCCTCATACTCTTCCGTTATTCGCACGCAGCAGTAACTTTCGTGCGCGTTGGCGCGTATAATGCGCGGCGTTATATAACGATATGCCTTGATTAAGGAGAAAAAGATGACGGCAATTGCCCCGGTAATCACCATTGATGGGCCAAGCGGTGCGGGAAAAGGCACGCTTTGCAAGGCAATGGCGGAAGCGTTGCAATGGCATCTGTTAGATTCAGGCGCAATTTATCGTGTGCTGGCGCTGGCCGCACTGCATCATCACGTTGATGTCTCTTCGGAAGATGTACTGGTGCCGCTCGCCGTGCACCTGGATGTGCGTTTTGTCTCAACCGACGGTCATCTGGAAGTGATCCTCGAAGGCGAAGATGTCAGCGGCGAAATTCGTACTCAGGAAGTGGCTAATGCCGCGTCGCAGATTGCTGCGTTCCCGCGCGTGCGTGAGGCGCTGTTGCGTCGCCAGCGCGCCTTCCGTGAAGCGCCCGGTCTTATTGCCGATGGCCGCGATATGGGCACGGTGGTTTTCCCCGATGCGCCGGTAAAAATTTTCCTCGACGCCTCGGCGGACGAGCGTGCGCATCGCCGCATGCTACAGTTGCAGGAGAAGGGCTTTAGTGTTAACTTTGAACGCCTTTTGGCTGAGATAAAGGAACGAGACGACCGCGATCGTAATCGTCCTGTTGCACCGCTGGTTCCCGCTGCCGATGCTTTAGTGCTGGATTCTACCCGCTTAAGCATTGAGCAAGTGATTGAAAAAGCGCTACAATACGCCCGCCAAAAGTTGGCTCTCGCATAAGCGACCGAATTCGTAGTACCCCCTGCTGCAATGGATTGTGAGCAGGCATGTGAAACAACCCCATCCGGCATGAAGCCAGGTGGACGTTAAATTGAAGAATCCTGAAGATTATCAATATGACTGAATCTTTTGCTCAACTCTTTGAAGAGTCCCTGAAAGAAATCGAAACCCGCCCGGGTTCCATTGTCCGCGGTGTTGTTGTTGCTATCGACAAAGATATCGTACTGGTTGACGCCGGTCTGAAATCTGAGTCCGCCATTCCGGCTGAGCAGTTCAAAAACGCCCAGGGCGAGCTGGAAATCCAGGTTGGTGACGAAGTTGACGTTGCTCTGGATGCAGTAGAAGACGGCTTCGGTGAAACCCTGCTGTCCCGTGAGAAAGCGAAACGTCACGAAGCTTGGATCACGCTGGAAAAAGCTTACGAAGACGCAGAAACTGTTACCGGTGTTATCAACGGCAAAGTCAAGGGCGGCTTCACTGTTGAGCTCAACGGTATTCGTGCGTTCCTGCCGGGTTCCCTGGTAGACGTTCGTCCGGTCCGTGACACTCTGCACCTGGAAGGCAAAGAGCTTGAATTCAAAGTAATCAAGCTTGACCAGAAGCGTAACAACGTTGTTGTTTCCCGTCGTGCGGTTATCGAATCCGAAAACAGCGCAGAGCGCGATCAGCTGCTGGAAAACCTGCAGGAAGGCATGGAAGTTAAAGGTATCGTTAAGAACCTCACTGACTACGGTGCATTCGTTGATCTGGGCGGCGTTGACGGCCTGCTGCATATCACTGATATGGCATGGAAACGCGTTAAGCATCCGAGCGAAATCGTAAACGTTGGCGACGAAATCACTGTTAAAGTGCTGAAGTTCGATCGCGAGCGTACCCGTGTATCCCTGGGCCTGAAACAGCTGGGCGAAGATCCGTGGGTTGCTATCGCTAAACGCTACCCGGAAGGTACCAAGCTGACTGGCCGCGTGACCAACCTGACCGACTACGGCTGCTTCGTTGAAATCGAAGAAGGCGTTGAAGGCCTGGTTCACGTTTCCGAAATGGATTGGACCAACAAAAACATCCACCCGTCCAAAGTTGTTAACGTTGGCGACGTAGTGGAAGTTATGGTTCTGGATATCGACGAAGAACGTCGTCGTATCTCCCTGGGCCTGAAGCAGTGCAAATCCAACCCGTGGCAGCAGTTCGCTGAAACCCACAACAAGGGCGACCGCGTTGAAGGTAAAATCAAGTCTATCACTGACTTTGGTATCTTCATCGGCCTGGACGGCGGTATCGACGGCCTGGTTCACCTGTCTGACATCTCCTGGAACGTTGCAGGCGAAGAAGCAGTTCGTGAATACAAAAAAGGCGACGAAATCGCAGCCGTTGTTCTGCAGGTTGACGCAGAGCGTGAGCGTATCTCCCTGGGTGTTAAACAGCTCGCAGAAGATCCGTTCAACAACTACGTTGCACTGAACAAGAAAGGCGCAATCGTAAACGGTAAAGTCACTGCAGTTGACGCTAAAGGCGCAACCGTAGAACTGGCTGACGGCGTTGAAGGTTACCTGCGCGCTTCTGAAGCTTCCCGTGACCGCGTTGAAGACGCAACTCTGGTTCTGAATGTTGGCGACGATGTTGAAGCTAAATTCACCGGCGTTGACCGTAAAAACCGCGTAGTTAGCCTGTCTGTTCGTGCGAAAGACGAAGCTGACGAGAAAGATGCAATCGCTTCTGTTAACAACAAACAGGAAGAAGGCAACTTCTCTAACGCTATGGCTGAAGCTTTCAAAGCAGCTAAAGGCGAGTAATCAAGTACGCTGTCTCATTTGCGCTGTAGCGCGACGTAAGTCGCCCGTTATAGCGCAATTGATGATGAGCAACTTGACAGATTACAAGATTCGTCCTGTAATCAATGACAAAGGGCGGCTACGGCCGCCCTTGTTCAAGCTACTAAGCTAACCTTGCGTTGAAGGAGACCGGAGCAATCATGACCAAGTCAGAATTGATCGAAAGACTTGCAAGCCAGCAATCGCATATTCCGGCTAAAGCTGTTGAAGATGCAGTGAAAGAGATGCTGGAGCATATGGCCTCTACTCTTGCCCAGGGCGAGCGCATTGAGATCCGCGGTTTCGGCAGTTTCTCCCTGCACTATCGTGCACCACGCACCGGGCGTAACCCAAAAACAGGCGACAAAGTGGATCTGGAAGGTAAATACGTTCCGCACTTTAAGCCGGGTAAAGAATTACGTGACCGCGCCAATATTTATGAATAAGCCTTAGCCAACGCTAACGTTTACTCGTCGAAAGAGCACCCTTTGGGTGCTTTTTTCGTTTTCAGCATTGCTGACTTTTTCGACCCGCCTCGCAAAAATCTGTCGCTGTAGCGTAACGCTGTAAACAACCCCCGACGCGCGCCGCAAACCGCGGAAAACGCGCCTGACATCCCTATCGCTGCGTCTCATATTGCGCCCATAACACGGAGGTGGAGATGAGACTGACCGCGCTGGCCGCCTGTATTACGCTCGGAATTTTGCCGCTTGCATGGCTGCCTGCGCTGCCGGGTATGAGAACACTCTGGTGCGTCATCATTGCAGGATCTCTGCTGGGCTGCCAACGCAGCCTCGCTTTGCGCTACGCAGGCATCACGCTGCTTGTTTTTGCGTGGGGGATCCTTGCCGCAATGCAGGCAATCTGGCCAGCTCAGCATCTGCCAGCAGCGCATCGCCAGATCGAGTTTGAAATTACCCACACTGATAACGCGACCCGTCACCAGGGGAAAATCCTGCGTCTTGATGGTAAGCGGCTTCTTGCCGCACCAGGCATTACGCTTTACGGGCAATATCTGCCCGCTCCGGCCTGTGCGGGACAACGCTGGGCAATGGCCATCCGCGCGCGGGCCGTTCACGGGCAACTGAATGAAGGGGGCTTTGATGCACAGCGCTATGCGCTGGCTTCGCATCAACCGCTCACCGGTCGCTTTATCGATGCCAGCTTACTGCAAGCGCGCTGCAGTTGGCGTGCAGACTACCTTCACTCACTGGGCGAAGTACTGGCTGAACGGCAGTGGAAAGGCGTTATTCTTGCGCTCGGTATGGGGGAGCGCGCAGCGCTTAGCCCGGAGATAAAGGAGACTTTCCGCCAGACCGGAACCGCGCATTTAATGGCGATTTCCGGCTTACACATCGCGCTGGCCGCTATGCTTGGCTGGCTCTTTGCCAGAGTGGCACAGCTTCTGTTACCTGCGCACTGGATTAACTGGCGCTTTCCACTCTTAACCGGGTTAGTTTGCGCGGTCTGCTACGCCTGGCTTACGGGGTTACAACCGCCAGCGCTGCGTACAGCAATATCGCTTTGCGTCTGGGCGCTGCTGCGTCTTTCCGGCAGGCAGTGGTCACCCTGGCAAGTATGGATATGCTGCGTGGCCGCGATTCTGTTTATCGATCCGCTTGCGGTGCTCTCCGATAGCCTCTGGCTCTCCGCTTTTGCCGTCGCAGCCTTGCTGTTCTGGTTTCAGTGGTTTCCAGTGCCGGTTAAGGTGCGCACGTGGTTCGGGCGGGGGGCGCTTAACCTGCTGCATTTGCAGGTCGGGATGCTGTTTCTTTTGCTGCCAATGCAGCTCGCTATCTTTCATGGTATGAGCCTGAGCGCGCTGGTGGCGAATCTGATTGCCGTCCCGCTGGTGACGTTTGTGACAGTGCCGCTTATTCTGGCCGGGATGCTGCTGCATCTGGCCAGCTCCACGGTTTTGCAGTCCCTCTGCTGGGCGCTGGCGGATATGAGCCTTGAGGCGCTGTTTACATTTTTACGCGGGCTGCCGTCCGGCTGGGTCAATATTGATACGCGTTGGCAATGGCTCGCCTGGGCACCGTGGCTGTTACTGGTTGCGCTACGTTTTCGCCTGTGGCGCACGCTGCCTGCTATCTCTCTGGCTTGCCTGACGCTGCTCGCTTATCCCGTCTGGCGCAGCGCGCGGCCTGATAACTGGTCAGTGCATA
This sequence comes from Kosakonia sp. HypNH10, assembly GCF_029850615.1. Taxonomy (NCBI): domain Bacteria; kingdom Pseudomonadati; phylum Pseudomonadota; class Gammaproteobacteria; order Enterobacterales; family Enterobacteriaceae; genus Kosakonia; species Kosakonia sp. HypNH10. The sequence goes on along the minus strand of NZ_JAOTIU010000001.1, from coordinate 561,575 downwards.
TGCTGGATGTCGGGCAGGGCCTGGCAATCGTGATAGAGCGTCGGGGAAAAGCGCTATTGTATGACACCGGCACCGCGTGGCCGGGCGGCGACAGTGGCGCACAGTTGATCGCGCCCTGGCTGCGCTGGCATGGACTGCAGCCGGAGGGAATTATTCTCAGTCACGATCATCTCGATCATCGCGGTGGTCTGGATTCGTTGCTGAAGGTCTGGCCGCAGTTGTGGATCAGAAGCCCTCTTGGCTGGGCAGGGCATGCGCCCTGTTTTCGCGGCGAGCGTTGGCAATGGCAGGGGTTAACCTTTACCGCGCACTGGCCCCTAAAAGAGACGCGTACGCAGGGCAATAATCGCTCCTGCGTGGTGAAAGTCGAGGATGGTCGCTATAGCGTGCTGCTCACCGGAGATATCGAAGGGCAGGGGGAGATGGCGATGCTCAGCCATTACTGGGCGCGTTTGCAGGCTACACTGATGCAGGTGCCTCACCATGGAAGCCAGAGTTCGTCGATATTGCCTTTTGTACAGCGTGTCGGCGGCGCGGCGGCACTGGCGTCAGCCTCGCGTTATAACGCCTGGCGCTTGCCCTCGGCGAAGGTAAAAAAACGCTACCAGCAGCAGGGCTATCAGTGGTACGACACGCCTCACCAGGGGCAGATTACCGTCTCATTTTCGCCTCAGGGCTGGGAAATCCACAGCTTACGCGATCAACTTTTACCACGTTGGTATCATCAGTGGTTTGGCGTCCCCCAAGATAACGGGTAGAATATGCGGCTATTTCAACAAGTGCTGGTTTTTTGAATGCATAACGACAAAGATCTCTCTACATGGCAGACATTCCGCCGTCTATGGCCGACTATTGCGCCTTTTAAAGCGGGGCTGATCGTGTCGGCGATCGCGTTAATCCTCAACGCAGCCAGCGATACCTTCATGTTATCGCTCCTCAAACCGTTACTGGACGATGGTTTTGGTAAAACGGATCGCTCAGTGCTGCTATGGATGCCGCTGGTGGTAATTGGCCTGATGATCCTGCGCGGTATCACCAGCTACATTTCGAGTTACTGCATCTCCTGGGTTTCCGGCAAAGTGGTGATGACCATTCGCCGTCGCCTGTTCAGCCATATGATGGGCATGCCGGTCTCCTTCTTCGACAAGCAGTCCACCGGCACCTTGCTCTCACGCATCACTTACGACTCAGAGCAGGTGGCGTCATCTTCGTCCGGCGCGTTGATCACCGTGGTGCGCGAAGGTGCCTCAATCATCGGCCTGTTTATCATGATGTTCTGGTACAGCTGGCAGCTGTCGCTGATTCTGATCGTGCTGGCACCGATCGTGTCGATCGCCATTCGCGTCGTCTCCAAACGTTTTCGCAATATCAGTAAGAATATGCAAAACACCATGGGGCAGGTGACTACCAGCGCAGAGCAGATGCTTAAAGGGCACAAAGAGGTGCTGATGTTCGGCGGCCAGGAAGTGGAAGCAAGCCGCTTTGACAAAGTCAGCAACAGAATGCGCCTGCAGGGGATGAAAATGGTTTCGGCCTCCTCCATCTCCGACCCGATCATTCAGCTTATCGCTTCTCTGGCGCTGGCCTTTGTGCTCTACGCCGCGAGCTTCCCGAGCGTCATGGCGACGCTGACCGCCGGTACTATCACCGTGGTCTTCTCGTCAATGATTGCGCTGATGCGCCCGCTGAAATCGCTGACCAACGTCAACGCGCAGTTCCAGCGCGGAATGGCGGCCTGCCAGACGCTGTTTGCGATCCTCGATAGCGAGCAAGAGAAAGATGAAGGCACCCGCAACGTGGAACGCGCGCGTGGCGATCTTGAGTTCCGCAATGTGACCTTTACCTACCCCGGGCGTGAAACCCCGGCGCTGCGTAATATCAATCTCACTATTCCGGCCGGTAAAACCGTCGCACTGGTGGGGCGCTCTGGCTCAGGTAAAACCACTATGGCCAGCCTGATTACGCGCTTCTACGATATTGATGAGGGTGAAATCCTGCTCGATGGTCACGACCTGCGCGAGTATACGCTCTCCTCACTGCGTAATCAGGTCGCACTGGTTTCGCAAAACGTCCACCTCTTCAACGATACCGTGGCGAACAACATCGCCTATGCGCGTACGGAAGAGTACAGCCGTGAAGAGATTGAACGTGCCGCTGAGATGGCCTATGCCCTCGACTTTATCAATAAGATGGATAACGGTCTCGATACCATCATTGGCGAAAATGGTGTCCTGCTCTCCGGCGGCCAGCGTCAGCGTATCGCCATTGCGCGCGCGCTGCTGCGCGACAGCCCGATCCTGATCCTTGATGAGGCGACCTCTGCACTCGATACCGAGTCCGAGCGCGCTATTCAGGCGGCGCTGAACGAGCTGCAGAAAAACCGCACCTCGATGGTCATCGCGCACCGTTTGTCGACCATCGAACAGGCCGACGAAATTGTGGTGGTGGAAGATGGCCGCATCGTCGAGCGCGGTAGCCACACCGAGCTGCTGGCGCAGCGCGGGGCGTATGCGCAGCTTCATAAGATGCAGTTTGGCGAATGATCGCGCGCATCTGGTCCGGTGAATCCCCGCTGTGGCTGTTGCTGCTGCCGCTCTCCTGGCTCTATGGCCTGGTGAGCGGCGCGATCCGTTTTGCTTATCGTATCGGATTAAAAAAAGCCTGGCGCGCCCCGGTGCCAGTGGTTGTTGTCGGTAACCTGACGGCGGGCGGCAATGGTAAAACGCCGGTGGTTATCTGGCTGGTCGAGCAGCTACAGCAGCGCGGTGTCCGCGTTGGGGTAGTTTCGCGCGGCTACGGCGGCAAAGCCGATCGCTATCCGCTGCTGCTGACGCCTGAAACCTCAACAGAGCAGGCGGGAGATGAGCCGGTGCTGATCTATCAGCGTACCGGCGCGCCGGTAGCGGTTTCACCTGACAGATGTGAAGCGGTCAACGCTTTATTGTCGCAGCATCCGCTGCAGCTGATCGTCACCGACGATGGTTTACAGCACTATCGGCTGGCGCGTGATAAAGAGATTGTGGTAGTAGACGGCGTGCGGCGCTTCGGCAACGGCTGGTGGCTGCCGGCGGGTCCGATGCGCGAACGTGCGTCGCGCCTGAAAAGCGTCGATGCGGTGATCGCCAACGGCGGCGCGCCACAGGCAGGCGAAATCGCCATGCGTCTGCGCCCGGGTCTGGCGGTCAACCTGCTGACGGGCGAACGCCGTGCGGTAAACGAGCTTGACCAGATTGTTGCAATGGCCGGGATTGGCCATCCTCCACGCTTTTTCGCCACCCTTGCCGAGTGTGGGGCGACGCTTAAGCGCAGCGTAGCGCTGGCGGATCACCAGGCGCTGGCACAGAAGGATGTCGACGCGCTGCTTCAGCCTGGAGAAACGCTGGTGATGACGGAAAAGGATGCCGTTAAGTGTCGTCCTTTTGCCCAGCCTGACTGGTGGTATCTGCCGGTTGATGCCGAGCTTGCGGGCGACGCGGCCGAAAAATTATTGCTGGATCTGCTCACACTGGTGCGCTGAGGATAGCCGCCTCGGCTGCGCCCTGTTTGATTAACAGGAACGCCTATGTCTGTGCCGCAACTTTCGCTTACCGCCGCTCGCCATCTTCATCTCGCCGCGCAGGGCCTGCTGCGAAAACCTTCCCGACGTGCAAAACCGGAGGATATCCTCTCGACCATCCGGCGCATGTCGCTGTTGCAGATCGATACCATTAATATCGTCGCCCGAAGCCCTTATCTGGTGTTGTTCAGCCGTCTCGGCGCATTTGAGCCGCGCTGGCTGGATGATGCCCTGCGCAACGGCGAGCTGATGGAGTACTGGGCGCATGAAGCCTGCTTTCTGCCGCGCGAGGATTTTGCCCTCGTCCGTCACCGCATGCTGGCACCCGACAAAATGGGGTGGAAGTATCGCCAGGCGTGGATGCAGGAGCACGAGGCTGAGATTGAACAGCTTATCGCGCACATCGAAGAACATGGTCCGGTGCGCTCCGCTGATTTTGAACATCCGCGTAAAGGCACCAGCGGCTGGTGGGAGTGGAAACCCCATAAGCGTCATCTGGAGGGGCTGTTCACCGCCGGCAAAGTGATGGTCATCGAGCGGCGTAATTTCCAGCGCGTCTACGATCTGACGCAGCGCGTGATGCCGCAGTGGGACGATGTGCGCGATCTGCTCTCTCAGGAGCAGGCCGAAGCTATCATGCTGGAAAAGAGCGCCCGCAGCCTTGGCCTGTTTCGTGCGCAGTGGCTGGCGGATTACTATCGCCTGCGTCGCCCCGCGCTTGCTCAGGCGCTGGCGCAGATGCAAGAGGCGCAAACCATTTTACCGGTTAATGTCGAGGGGCTTGGCCCGGCGTGGCTCCACGCCTCTCTGCTGCCGCTGCTGGAACAGGCGCAGGCGGATAAACTCACCGCTACCCACAGCGCGGTGCTCTCGCCGTTTGATCCGGTGGTCTGGGATCGCAAGCGTGCAGAACAACTATTTGGCTTCAGCTATCGGCTGGAGTGCTATACCCCGGCGCCGAAGCGGCAATATGGCTATTTTGTCCTGCCTTTGCTGCACCGGGGGCAGCTGGTCGGGCGGATGGATGCGAAAATGCACCGCAAAACCGGCGTGCTGGAGGTGATTGCGCTGTTTCTCGAAGAGGGCGTTGCGCCGTCGCTTCAGCTGGAGAAGGGGTTACAGCGTGCGATTACCGACTTCGCGCGCTGGCAAGGTGCGCAGCGCATCACATTTTCCCATCTGCCCGATGGACTGTTTTCATCATCGCGTGCCGGTCTGGAGATAGACGCGGCGTCATAATTGCCTATGATAAGTTCAATCTGCTCATCATCGGTTTCTCAGGAGGAAAGATGGATCACCGTTTACTCGAAATAGTTGCCTGCCCGGTCTGCAACGGCAAACTCAATTACACCCAGGATAAGCAGGAACTGATCTGCAAAGTCGACAGCCTCGCATTCCCGGTACGCGAAGGCATTCCGGTGCTGCTGGAAAACGAAGCCCGCGCTTTAACCCCAGAAGAGAGCCGTCCATGAGCTTTGTGGTGATTATCCCCGCGCGCTACGCCTCGACGCGTCTGCCGGGTAAGCCGCTGGTCGACATCAACGGTAAACCGATGGTGGTGCACGTGCTGGAGCGTGCCCGTGAATCTGGCGCAGAGCGCATTATCGTAGCGACCGATAACGAAGAGGTGATGGCGGCGGTGCAGGCGGTGGGGGGGGAAGTGTGCATGACCCGCGCCGATCACCAGTCCGGCACCGAACGTCTTGCTGAAGTCGTAGAAAAATGCGGTTTCAGCGATGAGACGGTGATTGTTAACGTGCAGGGCGATGAGCCGATGATCCCGCCAGCGATCATTCGCCAGGTCGCAGACAATCTGGCTGCGCGCCGCGATGTCGGTATGGCGACGCTGGCTGTGCCGATTGAGAGTGCGGAAGAGGCCTTTAACCCCAATGCGGTGAAAGTGGTGATGGATGCGCAGGGCTATGCGCTCTACTTCTCGCGCGCCACCATTCCGTGGGATCGCGACCGTTTTGCCGCCTCGCGTGAGACCATCGGCGACAGCTTCCTGCGTCATATCGGCATCTACGGCTATCGTGCCGACTTTATTCGCCGCTATGTCAGCTGGCAAACCAGCCCGCTGGAGCAGATCGAAATGCTCGAGCAGTTGCGCGTGTTGTGGTACGGCGAAAAAATTCACGTCGATGTGGCAAGCGTGGTGCCCGGCACCGGTGTCGATACGCCAGAGGATCTCGAACGCGTCCGCCAGGCGATGCGTTAATCCTTTCATCCCCTCCGGCCGGAGGGGATTTTCTGTATCTCGTCAAATAATCACCCTGATTTGATCTCATTGGGGTGACATCTTCCGGTATGGCGCTCATTATAAAAGCAGTCGTTTTTGTAGGGGCATTGCTATGGAACAACTTCGCGCCGAACTCAGTCATCTGCTGGGAGAGAAATTAAGCCGCATGGAGTGCGTCAGTGAAAAACCTGATTCGGCGCTCTGGTCTCTGTATGACAGCCGGGGAAACCCGATGCCGCTGATGGCAAGAAGCTTTACCACCCCGGGGCTGGCGCAGCAGCTGGCATGGAAAATCTCGATGCTCGCCCGCAGCGGCACGGTGCGCATGCCGGTGGTGTATGGCGTGATGACCCACGAAGAGCACCCCGGGCCTGACGTGTTGCTGATTGAGCGCCTGCGCGGCGTGCCGGTTGAAGCACCTGCGCGCACGCCGGAGCGCTGGGAGCAGCTCAAAGATCAAATTGTCGAGGGGCTGCTCTCCTGGCATCGTCAGGATAGTCACGGCTGCGTGGGCACTGTCGACAGTACTCAGGAAAATATCTGGCCCTCCTGGTATCGTCAGCGCGTCGAAGTGCTCTGGACCACCCTCAATCAATATCAAAATACCGGGCTGACGATGCAGGATAAGCGCCTGCTGTTTCGCACCCGCGAATGCCTGCCGGCGCTGTTTGAAGGATTTAACGATAATTGCGTGCTGGTGCACGGCAGTTTTAACCTGCGCAGCATGCTGAAAGATGCCCGCAGCGATCAGCTACTGGCGATGGTTGGCCCCGGCATTATGCTGTGGGCACCGCGAGAGTATGAACTCTTCCGCCTGGTGGATGGCCCGCAGGCGGAAGGGTTGCTGTGGCACTATTTACAGCGCGCGCCGGTTGCCGAGTCGTTTATCTGGCGGCGCTGGCTCTATCTGCTGTGGGACGAAGTGGCGCAACTGGTAAATACCGGTCGGTTTAACCGCGCCAATGTCGATCTGGCCTCGAAATCACTGCTCCCCTGGCTGGCCTGAACTGCCTTTTAGCCACTGCCAGATGCGCCCCAGCGTCTCATATCCCACCCGGTCGCTGTGCATCAGCCACACCGGGGAAGGGATCGCACGCTCCCATGGGTTAAGCGGTGAGTCGATGGCCAGCTGGTTTGCGGGAGCGGGCAGCGGTTTTAACCCGACGTGCTGGAAGAAGATCATCGCCCGCGGCAGATGCGACGCGGAGGTGACCAGCAGGAAAGGCGCATCGCCAATCGCCTGTTTCACCGCAGCCGCTTCCTCTTCGGTATCCTTAGGCTGATCGAGGGTGATGATATCGCTACGCGGTACGCCGAGGCTCTCGGCGACTCTGGCACCCGCTTCAGCGGTGCTGACCGGGTTGGTGGTGGCCGCCGCGCCGGTAAAGATCATTTTGGCTCCGGGATTAGCCCGCCATAAGCGGATCCCTTCATTAAGCCGCGGCAAGCTGTTACTAATCAGGTTCGAACTCGGTGCCCATGCGTCATTCCACGTATAGCCACCCCCCAGCACAACGATGTACTGCACCCGCTGGCTACCGTGCCAGGTGGGGTAGCTCTCCTCAATTGGTTTCAGCAGGCGATCCGCCACCGGCTGGAGGCTTAAAAGCAGCAGTATCAGCCAGCCGACGCTGATAAAAACCTTGCCGGTTTTCTGCCAGCGACTAAACCAGACCAGCGCAATTCCTGCCCCGATAACCAAAAGTAAAAGTGGCAATGGCAGCAGCAGGCCGCCAGTGATTTTTTTTAGTATGAAAAGCACTGTATCCGTCTCCTTTTTGAGCATACAGCAGGCGATTTCCGCGGATCTTACACCAGATAGGTTCATTATCGGCACGGCTGTGACAAAATAGCGCTTTTGCCAGGAGCGTAGGGCGGCCATGCAGGATCGCAATTTCGACGATATCGCCGAGAAATTCTCGCGCAACATTTACGGCACGACAAAAGGTCTGCTGCGTCAGGCGATCCTGTGGCAGGATCTTGATATATTACTGGCAGAAATGAATGACGGCCCGTTGCACGTGCTTGACGCGGGCGGCGGCGAGGGGCAAACGGCGATCCGTATGGCGCAGCTTGGTCACCATGTGACCCTCTGCGATGTGTCCCAGGAGATGCTTAAACGCGCGCAGGCCGCGGCGGAAGAGAAAGGCGTCAGCGGTAACATGCATTTTGTACACTGCGCGGTTCAGGATATTGCTCAGCATTTGGCATCGCCGGTTGATCTGATATTGTTCCATGCGGTTCTTGAATGGGTCGCCGATCCCGTCGCCGTGCTGCAAAAATTGTGGTCGGTATTAAGGCCGGGCGGTGCGCTGTCGCTGATGTTTTACAATGCTGACGGCCTGCTGATGCATAACATGGTGGCAGGGAACTTTGACTATGTGCAGGTGGGAATGCCGAAGCGGAAGAAGCGTACGCTCTCCCCGGATCACCCGCGTGCGCCCGCCGAGGTTTACCGCTGGCTTGAGCAGATTGGCTGGCAGATAACCGGCAAAACCGGCGTGCGTGTCTTCCATGACTATCTGCGCGACAAAACTCAGCAGCAGCGCAGTTTCGAGATGCTGCTGGAGCTGGAAACCCGCTACTGCCGGCAGGAACCCTATATTAGCCTCGGCCGTTATATTCACGTGACAGCCCGTAAGCCGCAAATCGATGGAAGGACAAACGATGAGTGAATTTTCCCAGACAGTCCCCGAACTGGTTGCCTGGGCCAGAAAAAATGATTTCTCCATCTCGCTGCCGGTCGACAGGCTCTCCTTTTTGCTGGCTGTCGCCACCCTGAACGGCGAGCGTCTTGATGGCGAAATGAGTGAAGGCGAGCTGGTGGATGCCTTTCGTCATGTGAGTGAAGCGTTTGAGCAAACCAGCGAAACCGTTAACCAGCGTGCGAACAACGCGATTAACGATATGGTGCGCCAGCGTTTGTTGAACCGCTTTACCAGCGAGCAGGCAGAGGGCAACGCCATCTACCGCCTGACGCCGCTGGGCATCGGTATTACCGATTACTATATTCGCCAGCGCGAGTTCTCCACGCTGCGCCTCTCGATGCAGCTCTCTATTGTGGCGGCTGAGTTGAAGCGCGCCGCCGATGCGGCAGAAGAGGGCGGGGATGAGTTTCACTGGCACCGTAACGTGTTTGCACCGCTGAAATACTCTGTTGCAGAGATTTTCGACAGCATCGATCTCACGCAGCGCATCATGGATGAGCAGCAGCAGCAGGTGAAAGATGATATCGCTCAGTTGCTGAACAAGGACTGGCGCGCCGCTATATCCAGCTGTGAGCTACTGCTCTCTGAAACCTCCGGAACGCTGCGCGAACTGCAGGATACGCTCGAAGCGGCCGGTGATAAGTTGCAGACCAACTTGTTGAGCATCCAGGAAGCAACAATGGGACGCGACGATCTCGAGTTCCTCGATCAGCTGGTCTTTAACCTGCAAAGCAAGCTCGACCGTATTGTCAGCTGGGGGCAGCAGTCCATCGATCTGTGGATCGGTTACGACCGCCACGTGCATAAATTTATCCGTACCGCGATTGATATGGATAAAAACCGCGTCTTTGCCCAGCGTTTGCGCCAGTCGGTGCAGAGCTATTTCGATGCGCCGTGGGCATTAACCCACGCCAGCGCCGACCGCTTGCTGGATATGCGCGATGAAGAGATGGCGCTGCGCGACGAAGAGGTGACCGGTGAGCTGCCGAGCGAGATGGAGTTCGAGGAGTTTAACGAGATTCGCGAACAGCTCGCGGCGCTGATCGAACAGCAGCTGGCTATCTATAAAACCAAAGGTGTGCCGCTCGATCTCGGCCTTGTGGCCCGCGAGTATCTGGCGCAATACCCGCGCGCGCGTCATTTTGACATCGCGCGCATCGTAGTTGATCAGGCGGTACGCCTCGGCGTAGCGCAAGCAGATTTCACCGGCCTGCCACCGAAATGGCAGCCGATTAATGATTACGGAGCCAAGGTACAGGCGCATGTCATCGACAAATATTGAACAAGTGATGCCGGTTAAACTGGCACAAGCGTTGGCAAACCCGCTGTTTCCGGCGCTGGACAGCGCACTGCGCTCAGGGCGGCATATTGGCCTCGACGAGCTGGATAATCACGCCTTTTTGATGGATTTCCAGGAGTATCTTGAGGAGTTTTACGCCCGTTATAACGTGGAGCTGATTCGCGCGCCGGAAGGTTTCTTCTATCTGCGCCCGCGCTCCACCACCCTGATCCCGCGCTCGGTGCTCTCTGAGCTGGATATGATGGTTGGCAAAATTCTGTGCTACCTCTATCTCAGCCCGGAGCGTCTGGCTAACGAGGGGATTTTTACCCAGCAGGAGCTCTATGACGAACTGCTGTCGCTGGCGGATGAAAACAAGCTGTTGAAGCTGGTGAATAACCGCTCAACCGGCTCCGATCTCGACCGTCAGAAGCTGCAGGAAAAGGTGCGCTCTTCCCTTAACCGTCTGCGCCGTCTCGGCATGATCTGGTTTATGGGCAATGACAGTAGCAAGTTCCGCATCACCGAATCGGTGTTCCGCTTTGGTGCCGATGTGCGTTCGGGTGACGATGCGCGTGAAGCGCAGCTGCGCATGATCCGCGACGGTGAAGCGATGCCTGTGGAAAATCACCTGCAGCTCAATGATGAGCCTGAAGAGAACCAGCCGGATAGCTCGGAGGATGAGTAATGATTGATCGCGGTAAATTTCGTTCGCTTACGCTGATTAACTGGAACGGCTTTTTTGCCCGCACCTTTGATCTCGATGAGCTGGTTACCACCCTTTCAGGCGGTAACGGAGCCGGGAAATCGACCACCATGGCGGCGTTTGTCACAGCGCTGATCCCGGATCTGACGCTGCTGCACTTCCGTAACACCACCGAAGCGGGCGCAACGTCCGGCTCACGCGATAAGGGTCTGCACGGCAAACTGAAAGCCGGGGTCTGTTATTCAGTGCTGGATGTGATCAACTCCCGCAACCAGCGCGTGCTGGTTGGCGTGCGTTTGCAGCAGGTCGCCGGTCGCGATCGCAAAGTGGATATTAAACCCTTTGCGATTCAGGGCTTACCGACCGCTGTGCTGCCAACGCAGCTGCTGACGGAAACCCTGAATGAGCGCCAGGCCCGTGTCCTGACGTTGCAGGAAGTGAAAGATAAACTCGACGCGATGGAAGGGGTGCAGTTTAAGCAGTTCAACTCCATCACCGATTACCACTCGCTGATGTTCGATCTGGGGATCGTGGCGCGTCGTCTGCGCTCCGCCTCCGATCGCAGCAAGTTCTACCGCCTGATTGAAGCCTCGCTCTATGGCGGGATCTCCAGCGCCATTACCCGCTCCCTGCGCGACTACCTGCTGCCGGAAAACAGCGGCGTGCGTAAAGCGTTCCAGGATATGGAAGCGGCGCTGCGCGAAAACCGCATGACGCTGGAGGCGATCCGCGTTACCCAGTCCGACCGCGATCTGTTTAAACACCTGATCAGCGAAGCCACCGACTATGTGGCGGCGGACTATATGCGCCACGCCAACGAACGCCGGGTGCATCTGGATAAAGCGCTGGAGTATCGCCGCGATCTCTTTACCTCGCGCAAGCAGCTGGCCGCCGAGCAGTATAAGCATGTCGATATGGCGCGCGAGCTGGCGGAACACAGCGGTGCGGAAGGGGATCTGGAGGCCGATTACCAGGCCGCCAGCGATCACCTGAACCTCGTGCAGACCGCGCTGCGTCAGCAGGAAAAAATTGAGCGCTACGAAGCCGATCTGGAAGAGTTGCAGATCCGCCTCGAAGAGCAGCAGGAAGTGGTGGCGGAAGCCGCCGAGCGGCAGGAAGATAACGAAGCCCGCGCCGAAGCGGCCGAGCTGGAAGTTGATGAGCTGAAAAACCAGCTCGCGGATTACCAGCAGGCGCTGGACGTTCAGCAGACCCGCGCGATCCAGTACAACCAGGCTCTGCAGGCGCTGGAGCGGGCGAAAACGCTCTGCCATCTGCCGGATCTGACCATTGACAGTGCCGATGAGTGGCTGGAGACCTTCCAGGCGAAAGAGCAGGAAGCAACCGAGAAACTGCTGTCGCTGGATCAAAAAATCAGCGTCGCGCAAACGGCGCACAGCCAGTTTGAGCAGGCGTATCAGCTGGTGGCTGCCATTAATGGCCCGCTGGCGCGTAATGAAGCCTGGAGCGTAGCGCGTGAATTGCTGCGCGATGCGGTCAACCAGCGCCATCTGGCAGAGCAGGTTCAGCCGCTGCGCATGCGCCTGACGGAGCTGGAGCAGCGCCTGCGCGAGCAGCAGGATGCCGAGCGCTTGCTGGCGGAGTTCTGCAAACGCCAGGGCAAACAGATTGATGCCGATGAGCTGGAAGCGTTGCATCAACAGCTGGAAGCGCAGATTGCCGCGCTCTCAGACAACGTTTCTGCCGCCGGTGAGCAGCGTATGGCGCTGCGCCAGGAGCTGGAGCAGTTGCAGTCGCGCATTCAGACCCTTACCAAACGTGCGCCGATCTGGCTGGCGGCGCAGAACAGCCTGTCGCAACTGTGTGAACAGAGCGGCGAGCAGTTTGAATCGAGCCAGGACGTTACCGAGTATCTGCAACAGCTGCTGGAGCGCGAGCGCGAAGCTATCGTTGAGCGCGATGAGATTGGCGCACGTAAGCGTGCGGTCGATGATGAGATCGAGCGTTTAAGCCAGCCGGGCGGTGCGGAAGATCAGCGCCTCAATGCGCTGGCCGAACGCTTTGGCGGCGTCCTGCTTTCGGAAATTTATGATGACGTTAGCCTCGAAGATGCCCCTTACTACTCGGCGCTGTATGGCCCGTCGCGTCACGCTATCGTGGTGCCGGATCTCTCGCTGGTCGCCGGGATGCTCGAAGGGCTGGAGGATTGCCCGGAAGATCTCTACCTGATCGAAGGGGATCCGCAATCCTTCGATGACAGCGTGTTCAGCGTGGATGAGCTGGAAAAAGCGGTGGTGGTGAAAATTGCCGACCGCCAGTGGCGCTACTCCCGCTTCCCGACGCTGCCGATCTTTGGCCGTGCCGCGCGTGAAAGCCGGATTGAAAGCCTGCACGCCGAGCGGGAAACGCTGGCGGAACGTTTCGCCACCCTGTCGTTTGACGTGCAGAAAACCCAGCGTCTGCATCAGGCCTTCAGCCGCTTTATCGGCAGCCATATTGGCGTGGCGTTTGACGACGATCCGGAAGCCGAGATCCGCAGCCTCAACAGCCGCCGCGGCGAGCTTGAGCGTGCCATCAGCAATCATGAAAATGATAACCAGCAGAATCGCGTTCAGTTCGAGCAGGCGAAAGAGGGCGTGGCCCAGCTTAACCGCCTGCTGCCGCGCCTGAGCCTGCTGGCGGATGAGACCCTCGCCGATCGCGTTGATGAGATCCAGGAGCGGCTGGATGAAGCGCAGGAAGCCGCGCGCTTTATTCAGCAGTTCGGCAATCAGCTGGCGAAGCTTGAGCCGATGGTCTCTGTGTTGCAGAGCGACCCCGAGCAGTTTGAACAGCTTAAAGCCGATTACGCCGCCTCGCAGCAGGTGCAGCGTGATGCGCGCCAGCAGGCCTTCGCGCTGGCGGAAGTGGTTCAACGCCGGGCGCACTTCAGCTACTCCGACTCCGCCGAGATGTTTAACGGCAATAACGATCTCAACGAGAAGCTGCGCCAGCGCCTGGAGCAGGCTGAAGCGGAGCGTACCCGTGCGCGCGAAGCGATGCGCAGCCATGCCGCGCAGTACGGCCAGTACAACCAGGTACTCGCCTCGCTGAAGAGTTCGTTTGATACCAAAAAAGAGCTGCTTAACGACCTGCAAAAAGAGTTACAGGATATCGGCGTGCGCGCCGACAGCGGGGCAGAGGAGCGCGCGCGTCAGCGTCGTGACGAACTGCATGCCCAGCTCTCCGGCAACCGCTCGCGCCGCAATCAGCTGGAAAAAGCGCTCACCTTCTGCGAAGCCGAGATGGATAACCTGACGCGCAAGTTACGCCGTCTGGAGCGCGATTATCACGAAATGCGTGAGCAGGTGGTGAGTGCGAAAGCGGGCTGGTGCGCGGTGATGCGCATGGTGAAAGATAACGGCGTTGAGCGTCGTCTCCACCGCCGCGAGCTGGCCTACCTCTCTGCGGACGAGCTGCGCTCCATGTCGGATAAGGCCCTTGGTGCGCTGCGCCTGGCGGTGTCGGATAATGAACACCTGCGCGATGTGCTGCGCATGTCGGAAGATCCGAAACGCCCGGAGCGTAAAATCCAGTTCTTTGTCGCGGTCTACCAGCATCTGCGCGAGCGTATCCGTCAGGATATTATTCGCACCGACGATCCGGTAGAGGCGATTGAGCAGATGGAGATTGAGCTGAGCCGCCTGACGGAAGAGCTCACCTCCCGCGAGCAGAAGCTGGCGATCAGCTCCCGCAGCGTGGCGAATATTATTCGCAAAACCATTCAGCGCGAGCAGAACCGTATCCGCATGCTCAACCAGGGGTTGCAGAGCGTCTCGTTCGGCCAGGTTAACAGCGTGCGCTTAAACGTGAATGTGCGGGAAACCCACGCCACGCTGCTGAATGTGCTTTCAGAGCAGCACGAGCAGCATCAGGATCTGTTTAACAGCAGCCGCCTGACCTTCTCGGAAGCGCTGGCGAAGCTCTATCAGCGCCTCAACCCGCAAATCGATATGGGTCAGCGTACGCCGCAGACCATTGGCGAAGAGCTGCTCGACTACCGCAACTATCTGGAGATGGAAGTGGAAGTTAACCGTGGCTCCGACGGCTGGCTGCGCGCCGAGTCGGGTGCGCTATCGACCGGGGAAGCGATCGGTACCGGGATGTCCATTCTGGTGATGGTGGTGCAGAGCTGGGAAGATGAAGCCCGCCGCCTGCGCGGCAAGGATATCTCGCCGTGTCGCCTGCTGTTCCTTGATGAAGCGGCGCGTCTTGATGCCCGCTCTATCGCCACACTGTTCGAGCTGTGTGAGCGTCTGGAGATGCAGCTGATTATCGCCGCGCCAGAGAACATCAGCCCGGAGAAAGGGACCACCTACAAGCTGGTGCGTAAAGTGGTGCAGAATCAGGAACATGTGCATGTTGTTGGCCTGCGTGGCTTTGCTCCGCAGCTGCCGGAAACGCTCCCCGGGACGGCGGACGTTTCGTAATCGCAGCACAATATATAAAGAGCGGCCTCAGTGCCGCTCTTTTTGTTTTCTGAAAAAGATTGCCAGTCGGCGTTTAATCTTTAAACTTCTTTACAGTAGGTCAGACAAATGTTTTTTTGTCTTTATATACTGAGAAAAAGGTGACATTTAGTCACATGCAAGGTGAGAACAGGGGGCAGGGATGTTGCTTTTGAAGTCGTATGGTCGTCGAATGTCGGCGTTGAGTTTGTGCCTGGCATTCGCATTCGCTCCGCTGTTTAATGCGCAGGCCGATGAGCCTGAAGTTGTACCGGTTGATACCTCGGCGACGCCAGGCGATCAACCCACCCTATTACCGCAGCCGCTGGAGCAATCTCCGGCGACGGCGATGATGATCGGTGTGAAACCCTATCCGAATGGTGTCTCGGTTGCCGATGTGCGGGCACAGCTGCAATCTCAGCTGCCGGCAAACTGGACGCCTGCCTATATGGATCAGCTCGCAGCACTCTATGCCGCGCGCGGTCAGAAGCCGATGTGGGAGAACCGCGAGGCGGTTCAGGCTTTCCAGCAGCAGCTGGCGGAAGTGGCCATTGGCGGCTTTCAGCCGCAGTTCACTACCTGGGTCGAACTGCTGACCAATCCGGATGTGACCGGCATGGCGCGGGATGTCGTCCTCTCTGACGCGATGATGGGTTACCTGCAATTTGTGGCCGGTATCCAGGCGAAAGGCCAGCGCTGGCTCTACAGCGATAAACCTTATGCGCTCGCGACGCCCGCTATTTCAGTTATCAACCAGTGGCAATCCGCGCTGGATAACGGCTCGCTGCCAGCTTTTATTGCCACGCTGGCCCCGCATCACCCGCAATATGCGGCGATGCATCAATCCTTGCTGACGCTGGTGGCGGATTCACGCCCGTGGCCGGAGATGACCGGTACAGCATCGCTGCGCCCGGGGCAGTGGAGCAATGACGTTCCGGCGCTGCGTGAGATTTTGCAGCGCAACGGCATGCTGGAGAGCGGCGCGGAGATTGCGCTGCCGGATGGCAATGCTGCGGTCAGCCCGTCGGCAGAACCGGCCCCTAAGAAAAAGCCCGCCGCGCGCGAGGCTTATGACCGCACGCTGGTTGAGGCGGTAAAACGTTTTCAGGCCTGGCAGGGTTTGCATGCTGATGGCGTGATCGGTAAAAGCACGCGCGACTGGCTGAACGTTACGCCTGCGCAGCGCGCCGGTCTGCTGGCGCTCAATATCCAGCGTCTGCGCCTGCTGCCCTCGACGCTCTCGACCGGCATTATGGTCAACATTCCGGAGTATTCGCTGGTCTACTACCTCAACGGCAATGAAGTGCTGTCGTCGAGAGTGATTGTTGGCCGCCCGGACCGCAAAACGCCGATGATGAGCAGCGCGCTTAACAACGTAGTGGTTAACCCGCCGTGGAACGTGCCGCCGACGCTGGCGCGCAAAGATATCCTGCCGAAGCTGTGGAACGATCCCACTTACCTTGAACGCCATGGCTACACCGTGCTGCGCGGCTGGAACAGCAAAGAGCCGATCGATCCGACCATGGTCGACTGGGCGACGATTACGCCATCCAACTTGCCTTTCCGCTTCCAGCAGGCACCAGGCGTGACCAACTCGCTTGGGCGTTATAAGTTCAATATGCCGAGTTCTGACGCGATTTACCTGCATGACACGCCGAACCACGCTCTGTTCCAGAAACAGGCCCGTGCGCTCAGCTCCGGCTGCGTGAGGGTGAATAAATCCTCTGAGCTTGCCAATATGCTGTTGCAGGATGCGGGCTGGAGCGATACGCGTATTTCGGATGCGTTAAAGCAGGGCGATACGCGTTACGTGAATATTCGCCACGATATTCCGGTCAATCTTTACTATTTGACCGCGTTTGTTGGGGCTGATGGACGCACGCAATACCGCACAGATATTTACAATTATGATCTGACAGCGCGCACCGGTGCGCTTGTTCTGGCGAAAGCTGAAAAATTAATCAGGTAAATGAAGCAGTTTGCGATTTTCCGTTGTCATAGTGACAGGCAATTCCCGGGTAGTTCAGGCTACAGAGCCCGGGATTGCTGGGGAGAGGCCGCCTTGACGCGGCGTTTGTTGCCCGGTAAGGTGCCTCTCGTGCGCTAAAGCAGTGCATAAAAATCGTTCAATGCACTTTTTCTGTAGATCTGATTATCATGGATAAATTTGACGCTAATCGCCGCAAATTGCTGGCATTGGGTGGAGCCACACTCGGTGTTGCTCTGTTACCCACTCCCGCTTTTGCAACGCTCTCCACGCCGCGCCCGCGTATTTTAAGACTTAATAATCTTAATACCGGGGAGTCTATTAAAGCTGAGTTCTTTGATGGTAGAGGCTATATTCAGGATGAATTAGCAAAACTCAACCATTTCTTCCGTGATTACCGCGCAAATAAAATTACGCGCATGGATCCTCAGCTATTTGATCACCTGTTCCGTCTGCAAGGCCTGTTAGGCACGAATAAACCTGTCCAACTGATCTCCGGTTATCGCTCTGTTGATACTAACAATGAGCTGCGCGCTCATAGCCGTGGTGTAGCGAAAAAAAGCTATCACACCAAAGGCCAGGCGATGGATTTCCATATTGAAGGGATTTCCCTGAGTAATATTCGCAAAGCTGCGTTATCTCTGCGCGCGGGTGGTGTAGGATACTACCCCAAAAGCAATTTTGTGCATATTGACACCGGGCCGGTAAGGCACTGGTAAAACTCAGTCTGAGCTACAGGAGCAGTATGAACTATCGTATTATTCCGGTTACCGCGTTCTCCCAGAATTGTTCGTTAATCTGGTGTGAACAGACACAAGTCGCGGCCGTGGTCGATCCCGGCGGAGACGCAGAGCGCATTGTTCAGGAAGTGGATGCGTGTGGTGTGACGGTGACGCAAATCCTGCTGACGCATGGTCATCTCGATCATGTTGGTGCGGCGGCGGAACTGGCGCAGCATTATGGTGTGCCAATTATTGGCCCGGAAAAAGAAGATGAGTTCTGGCTACAGGGATTACCGGCGCAGAGCCGCATGTTTGGCCTCGAAGATTGCCAGCCGCTGACGCCCGATCGTTGGTTAAATGAAGGCGACAGCGTAGCCGTAGGCAATATCAGCCTGCAGGTGCTGCACTGTCCGGGACATACACCGGGGCATATCGTCTTTTTTGACGCGCAGTCACGTTTGCTGATCTCCGGCGACGTGGTCTTTAAAGGCGGCGTAGGACGCAGCGATTTCCCGAAAGGGGATCATGCGCAACTGATTCACTCCATCAAGCATAAGCTGTTGCCGCTTGGTGATGACGTGACCTTTATTCCGGGTCATGGGCCACTCTCGACATT
The DNA here is from genome assembly GCF_029850615.1 of Kosakonia sp. HypNH10. NCBI lineage: Bacteria > Pseudomonadati > Pseudomonadota > Gammaproteobacteria > Enterobacterales > Enterobacteriaceae > Kosakonia > Kosakonia sp. HypNH10. The sequence goes on along the minus strand of NZ_JAOTIU010000001.1, from coordinate 543,314 downwards.
GGGGAATGAGCGGTTGCACAACCCGTTCCTGCAGGATGAACAACCGGTGTGGTAAATAAAAAAGGGTCGCGTAAGCGACCCTTTTTACTTTCCTGTCTGGCTTACAGGACGGCGACAATCGCCTCGCACAGCGGGGCCATATTGTCCGGCGTCATGCCGGCGACGTTGATACGCCCGGAAGCCACGGCATAGATGCCGAACTCTTCACGAAGACGCAGCACCTGCTCTTTGGTCAGGCCGCTGAATGAGAACATGCCATTCTGGCGGGTGATAAAGCTAAAGTCGCGGTTCGCGCCTTTCTCCTGCAACGTATTCACAAACAGCAGACGCATACGCTGGATGCGCTGGCGCATATCGGTCAGCTCCTGCTCCCAGATCGCGCGCAGAGCGGTATTGCTGAGGATGGTGGCAACTACCGACGCGCCGTGCGCTGGCGGGTTGGAGTAGTTTGCGCGGATCACCGATTTCATCTGGCTGAATGCGCGATCGGCGGTATCTGCATCGGCGCAGACCAGCGTACAGGCACCTACACGCTCGTTGTAGAGGCCGAAGTTTTTCGAGTAGGAACTGGCGACCAGCAGCTCTTTATGCAGCGCAGCGAAGGCACGCAGCCCCTCAGCATCCTCTTCCAGACCGCGAGCGAAGCCCTGATAGGCGAAGTCGAACAGCGGTAGCCAACCTTTCTCTACAGAGCGCTTCGCCAGCGTCTGCCACTGCTCCAGCGTCGGATCGATACCGGTCGGGTTGTGGCAGCAGCCGTGGAACAGCACCACGTCACCCGCCTGCGCCTGCTCAAGGCTGGCCAGCAGGCCTTCAAAATCGAGGGTATGGTTCTGTGCATCGTAGTAAGCGTATTCGCACACTTCCAGGCCGGCAGAGTTAAACACGCCTTTGTGGTTCGGCCAGCTCGGGTTGCTGACCCAGACGCGTTTTACGCTGGTGTTTTTGGCAAGGAAATCTGCGGCAACGCGCAGACCGCCGGTGCCGCCTGGGGTTTGTGCCGTCCGTGCGCGTTTGTCATTGATAATGGCGCTGCCTTTGCCGAAGAGTAACTCCTGGGTGCAGCGGCCAAATTCTGGAATGCCGTCGATGCCGAGGTAGTTTTTGGTGGCTTCGTTTTCCAGCAGATAGAGCTCTGCTTTCTTCACGCTGGTCAACACCGGCGTCTTACCGGTTTCATCTTTATAGACACCGATGCCTAAGTTAATTTTGTGCGGGCGTTCATCGGCGCGAAACAGATCGGCCAGGCCCAGAATAGGGTCGGCAGGGGCAGCGGTAATATTCTCAAACATGACGAGGTTCCATTTTGATGACAGAAGGGAATTCCGTTATCAGGTTAACGGCTGGCAGGGGAATTGCCAACCGTTTGCAATAAAAAGCGCGACGCTTTTCAAAAGTCGTCGCGCTTTTTGCCGCAGGCATAAAAAAACAGGGCCGAAGCCCTGTTTTAAATGCTTATAACAGTCGAGGGTGACTGATTAGAACTGGTAAACGAGACCCACTGCTACGGTGTCGTCAGAACCTACGCCCAGTTTGTTGTTTTTATCAATCTGGTTGATAGCGTAGTCAACATAGGTGGACATGTTTTTGTTGAAGTAGTAGGTCGCGCCAACTTCGATATAGTTAATGAATTCTTCGCTACCAATGTTAGCAACGTCTTTCGCTTTAGATTTGTAGTAAGCGATGGATGGACGCAGACCAAAGTCGAACTGGTACTGTGCAACAACGGAGAAGTCCTGAGTTTTGTTCAGGAAACCGTTCAGCTCGCTGCCGCCCGGAGGCGTAGTTTTCAGGCGAGTTGCGTTGCGGCTTTCACCGTACAGAGCTGCCAGGTAGATATTGTTCGCGTCATATTTCAGACCAGTCGCCCACTGCTCGGCTTTCTCACCAGAGGTACCGTAAGCTGTCAGACCTTGTTGATCGTTGGTACGATCTGCTGCGCCGTATGCGCCAACGATGCCGAAGCCGTCAAAGTCATAGCTCAGAGAAGTTGCCCAGCCGTCACCATTAGAGCGGGTCGGGTTGTCAGTACGCTCGTTTTTGCCCAGGTACTGAACGCCAAAGTTCAGGCCGTCGACCAGACCGAAGAAGTTGCTGTTACGGTAAGTCGCCAGACCACCAGTACGACCAGAGAAGAAGTTGTCGCTGTTGCTGGTGTCGCCACCGAATTCCGGCAGCATGTCGGTTACGCCGATTGCATCGTATACCAGACCGTAGTTACGACCGTAGTCGAAAGAGCCTGCATCGCCGAATTTCAGACCTGCAAACGCCAGACGGGTTTTGTTATCAGTCTGAGCATCGCTGCCTTCGGAGTTATTACCCTGGAAGTTATATTCCCACTGGCCGTAACCGGTCAGTTGGTCGTTAATTTTGGTTTCGCCTTTGAAGCCCAGACGAGCGTAAGTTTTGTCACCGTTAGGGCCATAGCCCTTAGCGCCATTGTCTTTGGTGAAGTAGTGCAGACCAACTGCTTTACCGTAGATATCAACTTTGTTGCCATCTTTGTTATAGATCTCAGCAGCGTTAGCTGCGCCCGCTACGAGCAGGGCAGGGATAACCACTGCCAGGATATTGCGCTTCATCATTATTTATTACCCTCATTGGTTTTTTTTGGACACCTGCCACTGCCGCCGTGTAAATCCGTCAAAAAAAATTTACGGAACTACAGATGAGAGTTTGGTGTCTTTCTGTGTCTGAGAGGCATCTTTCCAAACAAGTAAACGTTTCGCTAGCGTGAAAGTGCTACAAATGTCTTAAAGAAGTAACAAGAAGAAATATTGTGTAATAATTTGTGTATTTAACGGAACTTTGTGAACCATCTCTAACTTCCGCATCTGCCGCTTAAAAAAACAGCGCTACCTTTCCTATTTATTTGAATTACTTATGTTTAATTGAGATAAAGGCATACCTTATGCACAAAAGAGGCAGATAAGGCTTTTTCTTATATTTGAGTTTAGACGTCCAGATAGCTGTGCTAATTTTAACCAAATGTGCTGATCATCCTAATGAAACATTTTGAAATATTCACGGTCGTGATTTTTGTTGCGAAGGAATTCAGGCGTAAAAAAACGCAAAGAAACGTATAACGGGCGATTTTTCTGGCGGGATAAAGTGTGATCGTGTTAACAAAAGTTGACAGCGGATAATAAAAAGGCCAGCAAATATGCTGGCCTTGTTTGACATTCTTAAAATCAGAAGGTCGCGTTGCGCGGCGTACGCGGGAACGGGATGACGTCGCGAACGTTCTGCACGCCAGTGACGTAGGCGATCAGACGCTCAAAGCCGAGACCAAAACCGGCGTGCGGTACGGTGCCGTAGCGGCGCAGATCGCGATACCACCAGTAGTCCTCTTTATTGAGGCCCATTTCAGCCATACGCGCGTCCAGCACGTCGAGACGCTCTTCACGCTGCGAGCCACCGATGATTTCGCCAATGCCCGGTGCCAGCACGTCCATCGCCGCCACGGTTTTACCGTCATCATTAAGGCGCATATAGAACGCTTTAATCTCTTTCGGGTAGTTTTTAACAACGACAGGCGCTTTGAAGTGCTTCTCAGCCAGATAGCGTTCGTGTTCGGACGCGAGATCGACACCCCAGTAAACCGGGTTTTCGAACTTCTCACCGCACTTCTCAAGGATGGCTACCGCATCGGTGTAATCGACCTGCGCGAAGTCAGCCGCGATAAAGCGCTCCAGACGACCGATTGCATCTTTATCAACGCGTTCAGCGAAGAATTGCAGATCGTCCAGACGCTCTTCCAGCACTGCTTTAAAGGCATACTTCAGCATCGCTTCAGCCAGACGGGCGTTATCGTCGAGGTTAGCAAAGGCGATTTCCGGCTCCAGCATCCAGAACTCCGCCAGGTGGCGGCTGGTGTTGGAGTTTTCCGCGCGGAAAGTCGGGCCAAAGGTATAAACCTTTGAGAGCGCGCAGGCATAAGTCTCTGCGTTCAACTGACCGGAAACCGTCAGGAACGCCTCTTTACCGAAGAAGTCTTTATCGTAATCAACTTTGCCTTCAGCGTTACGCGGCAGGTTTTCCATATCCAGCGTCGAGACGCGGAACATTTCGCCAGCGCCTTCGGTATCGGAGGCGGTGATCAGCGGAGAAGAGACCCAGAAGAAGCCCTGCTCGTCAAAGAAGCGGTGCAGCGCCTGCGCCAGCGTATGACGAACGCGCGCGACGGCACCGATCAGGTTGGTGCGCGGGCGCAGGTGTGCGACTTCACGCAGATATTCGATGCTGTGACGTTTTGCCGCCATCGGGTAGGTATCCGGATCTTCAACCCAGCCGGTCACTTCTACGGATGTTGCCTGGATCTCCAGGCTCTGACCTTCGCCCGGCGAGGCCACAACTTTGCCGGTAACCACAACCGAGCAGCCGGTAGTCAGATGCAAAACATCATCATTGTAATTGGGCAGAGAATTATTAATAACGGCCTGTACAGGATTAAAGCAGGAGCCGTCATAAACGGCGAGGAAGGAGATACCAGCTTTAGAATCTCGGCGGGTGCGCACCCATCCGCGAACCGTCACTTCACTGTCAACGGCAACGCGACCATGGAATACGTCGGCTACAGGCACAACGCTCATAATATTCTCTCTATTAATAGTCGGAAAAAATAAACACTTGTCCACCCGAAATGGGCGGGATCACCTATGTTACCTGGCGAGCGCCATCAGACAAGCAGAATTCGCAGGCAGCATTAATAATTTGTCATGAAAAAAGGGAGCCGACTGGCTCCCTGATGATTAACTCGCCTTTCGCACCTGCGGCAGGTCGAAGGCCTCGCGCAGCGCGCGGACGAACGCTTTGTCGTGGCAAATCGTTTTGCCGGGGCTATCGGATAATTTCGCCACCGGTTTACCGTTACACTCCACCAGCTTAATGACGATATTGAGCGGCTTAACGCCCGGAATATCGCAGGTAAGTCGCGTGCCGATGCCGAAGCCAAGCTGGATACGCGAGGCGAAATGGCGGTAGAGATCCAGCGCTTTATTGAGATCGAGGTTATCGGAGAAGACCAGCGTTTTCGACAGCGGGTCGATTCCGAGCTTTTCATAATGAGCAATCGCTTTCTCGCCCCACTCAACGGGATCGCCAGAATCATGGCGCAGCCCCTGATAGCGGGTCGCGAACTCCGGGCCGAAATCGCGCAGGAAAGCATCCATGGTGATGCAATCCGTCAGGGCGATGCCCAGTTTATCCGGGTATTCAGCAAGCCAGGCAGCCAGCGCGGCACGCTGGCTGGTCGCCAGATCGGGGCTAATCTGCTGATGCGCCTGGAACCACTCATGGGCCTGCGTACCCATCGGCGTCAGCGACAGGCGACGGGCGAGATCGTAATTACTGGTGCCAACGAACCATGGCTCCTGTTTAAGCCGCTCAACAATCGCCTGCTGAACATCGGCAGAGAAGCGGCGGCGGGTGCCGAAGTCCATCAGCCGGAAACCGGACATATCCAGCGACGCGGTGCGCGCAGCGAAATCTTCCAGTTTACTCTCCAGATGCAGCAGGGCCTGCTGGACGCCCGCTTCAGGCGAGCGGCAGCGGTGCACCACTTCGCTGATCAGCGCCAGCAGCGGCACTTCCCACATAATCACCTCGCGCCACGGGCCGGAGAGGCGAATCGAGAGCTTGCCATTATCGTTGCTGATGGTGACCTGCTGCGGATCGTAACGGAAGTTACGCAGCCAGGCGAGGTAGTCGGGTTTGAAGAAGGGCAGGCCGGAGAGCCAGAGGAATTCGTCATCCTGCAAGCGCAGATGGCGCATCGCATCAACCTGCTCGCGGATCGCGTCGGCATAAATGCCCAGCAGGTCGTCGCCACGACAGCGAAATTCCGCCGAGACATGCACATCATAGTAGTGATGGAACACCGCTTGCTGCATGTGCAGTTTGTAGGCATCGGTATCCAGCAGCGTTTGCAGACCAGAAAAAGCGAGTTGAGTCATGGCGCGCAGTAGCATCCTCTTACAGGAGCGTTTAGTAGATTAAACAAAGCAAGTAAGTCGCTGGAGTATACCTTGTTTACTCATTTAGTGAACCCCATCACACCATATCGTCGGAAAAGGGTCGATGGCTTTTCGTGCCCACTGTTATAAAAATGTAGCAGACAGAGCTTTTCCCTCTGAAAAGATAAACATTCTGCGTGGCGCGTTTGTAGCAACCGGAATAGACTGGAACCGTAACCAACAGAAGATGCTAAAGGTTTTTTATGACACAACAGCCACAAGCCAAATACCGCCACGACTACCGTGCGCCGGACTACCTGATTAGTGATATTGACTTGACCTTCGACCTTGACGCCGCGAAAACCGTCGTCACCGCGCTGAGCAACGTGTCACGCCAAAGCGCATCTGCTGCGCCGCTGCGCCTTGATGGCGGCGATCTGACCCTGATTTCCCTGCATATTAATGACCAACCCTGGACGAACTATAAAGAAGAGGGCGGTCAGCTGGTGATCGACGGTCTGCCGGACCGTTTTACCTTACGCATCGTTAACGAGATCAGCCCGGCGGCGAACACCGCGCTCGAAGGACTCTATCAATCCGGTGAAGCGCTCTGTACCCAGTGTGAAGCGGAAGGGTTCCGTCATATCACCTGGTATCTTGATCGCCCGGACGTGCTGGCGCGCTTTACCACCAAACTGATTGCCGATAAAACCCGCTACCCGTTCCTGCTCTCTAACGGCAACCGTGTCGATCAGGGCGAGCTGGAAAATGGCCGCCACTGGGTGCAGTGGCAGGATCCGTTCCCGAAACCTTGCTACCTCTTTGCGCTGGTGGCCGGTGATTTTGACGTGCTGCGCGATACCTTTACTACCCGTTCCGGTCGTGAAGTGGCGCTGGAGCTCTATGTCGATCGCGGGAATCTCGATCGCGCGCCGTGGGCAATGACCTCGCTGAAAAACTCAATGAAGTGGGACGAGCAGCGTTTCGGTCTGGAGTACGATCTCGATATCTATATGATCGTGGCCGTCGACTTCTTCAATATGGGCGCGATGGAGAACAAAGGGTTAAACATCTTCAACTCCAAATATGTTCTCGCCCGCACTGATACCGCGACCGATAAAGACTATCTCGATATTGAGCGCGTGATTGGGCATGAATATTTCCATAACTGGACCGGTAACCGCGTTACCTGCCGTGACTGGTTCCAGCTGAGCCTGAAAGAGGGGCTGACAGTGTTCCGCGATCAGGAGTTCAGCTCCGATCTCGGCTCCCGCGCCGTTAACCGCATTAATAATGTGCGCACTATGCGCGGCATGCAGTTCGCCGAAGATGCCAGCCCGATGGCGCATCCGATTCGCCCTGAAAAAGTTATTGAGATGAATAACTTCTACACCCTGACGGTGTACGAAAAAGGGGCGGAAGTGATCCGTATGCTGCACACCCTGCTGGGGGAAGAGAATTTCCAGAAAGGGATGCAGCTCTATTTTGAGCGTCATGACGGCAGTGCGGCGACCTGCGATGATTTTGTGCAGGCGATGGAAGATGCGTCCAATATCGACCTCTCCCATTTCCGCCGCTGGTACAGCCAGGCCGGCACGCCGATTGTTTCGGTGCAGGATGATTACAACCCGAATACCGAGCAGTATACGCTGACCATCAGCCAGCGCACGCCGCCAACGGCGGAGCAGCAGGAGAAGCTGCCGCTGCATATTCCGTTTGATATCGAACTTTACGATAACGAAGGGAAGGTGATCCCGCTGCAGAAAGAGGGCCATCCGGTACACAACGTGCTGAACGTGACGCAGACGGAGCAGACCTTCGTGTTTGATAACGTCTACTTCCAGCCTGTCCCGTCGCTGCTGCGTGACTTCTCGGCACCGGTGAAGCTGGAGTATAAATGGAGCGATCAGCAACTGACGTTCCTGATGCGCCATGCGAAGAACGACTTCTCGCGCTGGGATGCGGCACAAAGCCTGCTGGCGACGCATATCAAGCTGAACGTTGCACGTCATCAGCAGGGGCTGGCGCTCTCGCTGCCGCTGCATGTTGCCGATGCGTTCCGCGCCATCCTGCTTGATGCGCAGATCGATCCGGCGCTCGCCGCTGAGATCCTGACCCTGCCGTCGGTAAATGAGATTGCTGAACTGTTCGACATCATCGATCCGGTGGCTATCGCTACCGTTCGTGAAGCGCTGACCCGCACGCTGGCCACTGAACTGGCTGATGAATTCCTCGCGGTCTACAACGCCAACAAACTCGACAGCTACCGCGTGGAACATGAGGATATTGGTAAGCGCTCCCTGCGCAATACCTGCCTGCGTTATCTCGCCTTTGGCGATGCGCAGCTGGCAGATAAACTGGTCAGCCAGCAGTATCACGAGGCGGATAATATGACCGATGCGCTGGCTGCGCTCGCGGCGGCGGTTGCCGCCCAGTTGCCTGGCCGCGATGTGCTGATGCAGGAGTATGATGACAAGTGGCATCAGGACGGTCTGGTGATGGATAAGTGGTTTATTCTGCAGGCCACCAGCCCGGCGGCGAACGCGCTGGAGACGGTGCGCGGCTTGCTGCAACACCGCTCTTTCACCCTCAGCAACCCGAACCGTATCCGCTCGTTGATTGGCGCCTTTGCCAGCAGCAACCCGGCGGCGTTCCATGCTGAAGATGGCAGCGGATATCGCTTCCTGGCCGAAATGCTGACGGAGCTTAACAGCCGTAACCCGCAGGTTGCGTCGCGTCTGATTGAGCCGCTGATCCGCTTCAAGCGTTACGATGAAGGTCGTCAGGCGTTGATGCGTAAAGCGCTGGAACAGCTGAAAGCGTTGCCGAATCTCTCCGGCGATCTCTACGAGAAAGTCAGCAAAGCGCTGGCGTAATTGTATGGAGCACCTTACCCGGCCTACGGTTACGTACGGCATTGCGGGAAAGGGTGCATGGGCTCGGTTGTAGGCCGGATAAGGCGTCAGCCGCCATCCGGCAGTGATGCCCGATTGCGCTGCGCTTATCGGGCCTACGGAAAGCGTGCATGGGTTCGATTGTAGGCCGGATAAGGCGTCAGCCGCCATCCGGCAGTAATGCCCGATGGTGCTACGCTTATCGGGTCTACGGAAAGCGTGCATGGGCTTAATTGTAGGCTGGACAAGGCGTCAGCCGCCATCCGGCAATGATGCCCGATGGCGCTGCGCTTATCGGGCCTACGGTCTGGTGTGCGTTAACTTAATACACATAACATCATGCGTGGCGGGTTCGGGGCACAACGCTGTTTTCGGACTCGCCGCGCTGCATCACGCGGTTCAACACCTGCTCTTCCAGTTCGGCCAGCCTGACCGAGCCGAGGCGGCGTGGGCGCGGCAAATCGACACTCACATCGAGGCCAATTTTCCCCTCCTCAATCAGCAACACGCGGTCTGCCATCGCCACCGCTTCACTGACATCGTGCGTCACCAACACCACCGTAAATCCCCGCTCCTGCCACAATTGCGTGATCAGCGCCTGCATCTCCAGCCGGGTGAGGGCATCCAGCGCGCCTAACGGTTCATCAAGCAGCAGCAATCCCGGTTTATGTACCAGCGCGCGCGCCAGCGCAACACGCTGTTTTTGCCCGCCGGAGAGCGCCGCCGGCCACTCTGCCGCACGCTGCTCCAGCCCCACCGAGCGTAACGCGGTTTCTGCTGCCTCGCGCCAGCGGCCTTTCAGCCCGAGCCCGACATTATCGATTACCGATTTCCACGGCAGTAGCCGTGAATCCTGAAACATCATGCGCGTATCGTGTTGAATGCTGGCAAGGGGCGTCGTGCCTGCCAGCAGCTCACCGCTGTTTGGCGTCTCCAGCCCGGCTAACAGGCGCAGCAGCGTGCTTTTCCCGCCGCCGCTGCGGCCCACCACCGCGATAAACTGCCCGGCGGCAATATGTAGATCGAGCCCGTTTAACACCGTATTGGCGCCATAACGTTTAGTGACGCCATTTAACAGCAGCGGGATGCCTTGATTCAGTCGGGCAGTATTCATGCTGTTGCCTCCTTCGTATGGTATGCGGGGTGCCAGCGCAGCCACAGACGCTCCAGCGCCAGTGCGCTGATATCGGCCAGCTTGCCGAGCAGGGCGTAGAGAATGATGGCCACCACCACCACATCGGTTTGCAGAAACTCGCGCGCGTTCATCGCCAGATAACCGATACCGGCATTCGCTGAGATGGTTTCGGCGACAATCAGCGTCAGCCACATCAGGCCGAGCGCAAAACGCACGCCAACCATAATCGACGGCAGGGCACCAGGCAGGATCACATGGGCGAAGAGCGCAAAGCCGGAGAGGCCATAGCTGCGCGCCATCTCCACCAGTCCGCGGTCGATATTACGGATCCCGTGCCAGGTGTTGATATAGATCGGAAAGAGCGTCCCGAGCGCGACGAGAAAGATCTTCGCCGTCTCATCAATACCGAACCACAAGATCACCAGCGGGATCAGCGCCAGATGCGGCACGTTACGCAGCATCTGAATCGAAGTATCCAGCAGGCGCTCTCCCCAGCGTGAGAGGCCGCTAATCAGCCCGAGCGTCAGGCCAATGCTGCCGCCGATGGAGAAACCAATCACCGCGCGCCAGGCGCTGATCGCCAGATGCTGCCACAACTCACCGCTGGCGCTCAGCGTCCAGAACGCTTCCACCACCCCTTCCGGCGACGGAAAGATACGGCTTGAGAGCCAGCCGAAGGTCGAGGCGAGTTGCCAGACCGCGACAATCAGCGCCGGCAGCAGCCAGGGAGCCAGGCGCAATAACCACTTATTCTCTTTCGCCATCACGACCTCAGCTTTGCGCCACGTTACGCGGAATAAACTCGTTGGCCACCGTTTCACCCTGCGGCTGTAACGGCTGCGGTTGCGGGATCTCGGGGATAGCCACATCCAGATGCGGGAAGAGCAGTTCGCCGACGCGATACGCCTCTTCCAGATGCGGATAGCCGGAGAGGATAAAGCTGTCGATACCGAGAGCGGCATATTCGTTGATGCGCGCTGCAACCGTCGGGCCATCGCCCACTAATGCGGTGCCCGCGCCGCCGCGCACCAGACCGACACCGGCCCACAAGTTGGGGCTGATTTCGAGTTTGTCGCGACGGCCGTTGTGTAAGGCGGCCATACGCTGCTGACCAATCGAGTCCTGACGGGCAAAGGCTGCCTGCGCTTTTTCAATCGTTGCATCATCAAGGTGTGAGATAAGCCGGTCTGCCGCCTGCCACGCCTCGGCATTGGTTTCGCGCACAATCACATGCAGACGGATACCGAAGCGCACTTTTCGCCCGTGGGCAGCGGCTTTGGCGCGCACCTGCGCAATCTTCTCTTTTACCTGCTCCGGCGGCTCGCCCCAGGTGAGATAGAGATCGACCTGCTCTGCCGCCAGATCCTGCGCCACATCGGACGATCCGCCGAAGTAGAGGGGCGGGCGCGGCTGCTGTACCGGCGGGAAGAGTAGCTTCGCGCCGCGTACCTGCAAATGCTTTCCGGTGAAATCGACGGTGTCGCCTTCCAGCAAACGACGCCAGATATGGGTAAATTCTGACGACACCTCATAGCGTTCACTGTGATCGAGGAACACACCATCGGCCGCCAGTTCCTGCGGATCGCTGCCGGTCACCAGATTAAACAGCGCCCGTCCATTGGAGAGCCTGTCGAGCGTCGCCGCCTGGCGGGCGGCTACCGTCGGTGAGATCACGCTCGGGCGCAGGGCAACCAGAAACTTAAGGCGCTGGGTGACCGGAATCAACGAAGCGGCGACCAGCCAGGCATCTTCACAGGATCGCCCGGTGGGGATCAGCACGCCGCTAAAGCCGAGCCTGTCGGCTGCCTGGGCGATCTGCTGCAAATAGCCATAATCAACTGGCCGCGCGCCGTGGTCAGTGCCAAGGTAGTGACCATCACCGTGGGTCGGTAAAAACCAGAACAGATTCAGACTCATGATTTTGCTCCTTCTTGGGTCGGCTGCCAGATACGGCTACGGATATCGACTTTTTTCGGTACCAGATGGTTTTCATAGAAAAGATCGGCGGTCTGCTGCTGCAGTGCGGCCGTTGCCTCATTCACCGGGGTGATTTTGGTCGGCGGGCGATGATCGAAATAGGTGGCGATCACCGGCTGCGGCAGCCCCATGGTTTTGGCAAACAGGGCAATACTCTCGTCACGCTGGCTAATCGTTAATGCATCCGCTGCGCTGAAGGTATCGAGTACGCCCTGGATAAAGGCACCGTTCTTCTCGGCATAGGGGCGCGCGGCTAAGTAAAACGAACCGGTCTGTTTGAGGGTGGTGCCATCCTTCAGCACCCGTACACCGCCTTGTAACAGGGCGGCAGAGTAGTAGGGATCCCAGATAGCCCAGGCATCGACATTGTGTTGCTGGAACGCGGCACGGGCATCTGCCGGGCTGAGGAACACCGGCTGGATATCGCTGAATTTAAGCCCGGCCTGTTGCAGCGCCCGCAATAGCAAGTTATGGGAGCTGGAACCCTTCTGGAACGCGACTTTATGGCCCTTCAAATCCGCCACGCTTTTGATCGGGCTATCTTCAGCCACGAGGATCACTTCCGCTTTTGGTTTCGGCGGCTCGACGCCGACATACACCAGGTCTGCGCCCGCAGCCTGGGCGAAAATCGGAGGGATATCGCCCGTGCTGCCGAGATCGATACTGCCGACATTGAGCGCTTCAAGCATTTGCGGCCCGGCCGGGAACTCAATCCAGGATATTTTGGTATGCGGATAGCGCTTCTCCAGCAGGCCGTGGCTTTTCGCCAGCACCATGCTGACGCTCCCTTTTTGATAACCAATACGCAACGCCTCCGGTGCGGGCTCGGCGGCCTGCGCCCAGACAGAGAGGGTTAGCAGCCCGCCAAGCAGCAGCCCGGTGGCAGAAAACGAGAGGCGGTTAAACATGAGCAACTCCTTGCGGGGCGTGGAAATCCGGGGCTTTAATGTCGCGGCGATGCAGCGCCTGCCAGAAGGTCTCCAGCGCGCTGTCCAGCCGGCCTTGCAGATTAGGTGTCAGGCTCGGTTTATGCTGATAATCGAGCACCTGGCTGTCATCGGCGAAAACACCGTGGAGGATCTCCTGTGCCTTGAGGGCACTCAGCACCGGTTTCAGGGCGTAATCCACCGCCAGCAGATGCGCTACCGTGCCGCCCGTTGCCAGCGGCAAGACCACTTTGTCTGCCAGCGCGCGCTCAGGAAGCAGGTCGAGCAGCGTTTTTAAGGCGCCGGAATAGGCTGCTTTATAAACCGGTGTGGCGACAATCAGCCCGTCGGCCGTGCTGAGTTGCTCAATAAAGGTTTGCAGTGCCGGGCTGTCGAAGCGGGCATAGAGCAGGTCTTCAGGATCAAAGTTATGGAGATGCCAGTGATTTACCTCAACGCCCTGCGCGGTAAGGCGATCGCGGGCATACTCCAGAAGTGCGCTGGAGCGCGAGGGAAAGCGGGGACTGCCGGCCAGAGTGACAACGCGCATGCTTACTCCTTATAACCAAATGTTTGCTTTTAGATAACATTGATAACAATTTCAGGCAGTGTGACAGAGGCGGTTTATTCCCCTAAATGATTTATTCGGGGAAAAGTTGCTGAAATTTGCATAAAGAGAGGGCATGAGAGGAAAACGATTGCGCGGAATGGGCTTTTTTTGCCACAGGTCAATTCCCTTTCGCTGCGCTTTCCCTGATAATACGCCCCCGGTTTGCACACCGGGAATCCAGGAGAGTTCATGTACTACCCCTTCGTTCGTAAAGCCCTTTTCCAGTTCGATCCAGAACGCGCGCATGAATTAACGTTTCAGCAGCTGCGCCGTATTACCGGCACGCCGCTGGAAGCGCTTGTCCGCCAGCGTGTACCGGCAAAACCGGTGCAGTGCATGGGACTGACCTTTAAAAACCCGCTCGGTCTGGCCGCTGGTCTGGATAAAAACGGTGAGTGCATTGATGCGCTGGGCGCGATGGGGTTTGGCTCAATCGAGATTGGCACCGTGACGCCGCGCCCGCAGCCGGGAAATGATAAACCTAGGATCTTCCGCCTGGTGGAGGCTGAAGGGCTGATTAACCGCATGGGTTTTAACAATCTTGGCGTCGACAACCTGGTTGAGAATGTCAAAAAGGCGCATTTTGACGGCGTGCTCGGCATTAATATTGGCAAAAATAAAGATACGCCCGTTGAGCAGGGTAAAGATGACTACTTGATCTGCATGGAGAAAATTTACCCCTATGCCGGTTATATCGCCATCAATATCTCTTCGCCAAACACTCCCGGATTGCGCACCTTGCAATATGGCGAAGCGCTGGATGATTTACTCAGCGCCATTAAAATTAAGCAGAATGATCTGCAAGCTCGCCACCATAAATATGTTCCGGTGGCGGTGAAAATTGCGCCCGATCTTTCTGAAGAAGAGCTAATCCAGGTCGCTGACAGTTTAGTTCGCCACAATATTGATGGCGTTATTGCCACCAATACCACCCTCGACCGGGCATTGGTTCAGGGAATGAAGCACTGTGATGAAACCGGTGGTTTAAGTGGACGCCCTCTGCAATTAAAAAGTACGCAAATTATCCGACGTCTGTCACAAGAATTATCCGGGCGTTTACCGATTATTGGCGTCGGTGGAATCGACTCGGTGATCGCCGCGCGCGAGAAGATGGAAGCGGGCGCTTCGCTGGTACAAATTTATTCCGGTTTTATTTTTAAAGGCCCACCGCTGGTAAAAGAGATCGTCACTCACCTCTGATCTTTTTCCCCTCCTGCGCAACCAGGGCTTTATTTCCGGCCCTGGTTGTTTTATATTCCGTCACTGTTGCTAATTTAAACATTTCAGTCTTCAATTATTAAGTTAATAAGCGAGGCGGCACAACGGATGAAAAAACAACAGGATGTTTAGGGGGAAAGGGGGAAACAATGCGAATTAAACCTGACGATAATTGGCGCTGGTATTTTGATGAAGAGCACGATCGTATGATGCTCGATTTAGCCAATGGCATGTTATTTCGCTCCCGCTTTGCCCGTAAAATGCTGACGCCTGATGCCTTTTCCCCGTCTGGTTTTTGTGTTGATGACGCTGCGCTTTATTTCTCCTTCGATGAAAAATGCCGCGATTTAGAATTATCTAATGAGCAACGCGCCGAGCTGGTGCTCAACGCGCTGGTGGCAATCCGCTTTCTTAAACCGCAAATGCCGAAAAGCTGGCACTTTTTAAGCCACAACTCCCCCTGGACGCCCGGCACTGGCGACGGAGCCTGCGTCTGGTTAAGCGATACGCAGGAGTGCGTGAATTTGCTGGTGGTTGAGCCGGGAGAGAACGCGACGCTCTGCCTGCTGGCGCAGCCCGGCGTGGTGATTGCCGGGCGCACGATGCAGCTGGGCGATGCGATAAAAATCATGAACGATCGCCTGAAGCCGCAGCTTAATGCCGCGAGCCTCGCCCTTGAGCAGGCCGTTTAAGGTTCCAGCCGCAGCGATGTTTTCGGTACGCAGCTGCAACTGAGGATGGTGCCATCTTCGCCCAGGGCTGATTGTTTCAGCGCGCTCACTTCCCCTTCCACTAAACGTATCCGGCAACAGCCACAGATGCCTGCGCGACACGAGTAGGGCACGCGGATCCCCTGGTTTTCCAGCTGCTCCAGCAGCACCTGCTGATTGTTACCGCGAAAGGTCTGCCCCTGCCACTCAATGTCCACCGTGCCTGCGGGCTGCACGTCCGGCTCGAGCGATTCCACGACGGCACCCGCGCCGTAAACTTTGGCCGGGCCGGTGGCCAGTACCGCAACCTCATCGCCGGTACGAATCACGCCGCTATTGCGGGCGATCAAGTTCTGACCGAAATCGACGTCGCCATTATCCTGCGCCGTGCGGAATTTTTGCAGCGTAGCGAGCGGCTCACCGGCAGGGTGTTTCTGACCGCGCTCGGGGCTGACGGTGGTAAAGATGCAGCGGCTGCACGGTTTAACCACGTCAAACACCACGTCGCCAATGCGCACCACTTTCCAGCTATCCTCCTCCCACGCCTGCGCCCCGGTCACCACCAGATTGGGGCGAAACTGCTCCATCTGCACGCTGGCAGGGCACCGTTTTTGCAGATCGCGCAGCGAGGCTTCATTGGTTAACAGATAGGGAAAGCCATCGGCAAAGGAGAGGGGAACCTCTTCGTGGCGCTTAACGCGGCGGGTCGGATTTGTGCCCACCCAGCGCAGCTGCACCTCGCGGTCGAAAAAGCCGCTCAGCCACTGGTTGATGGCCGCAGGGGCAATCAGCGCGGTGAAGTGATTACCCCACACCTCAGTTGGCGCGGCGTCAGGGGCAAAATCTGCAAAGCGGATCACCGCACTACTGCCGTCGGGCGCGGTCAGATGCAGACCATCCGTTAAAGGCGAGGGCAGAAAACGCACCATCTGCGGAAACTGACGCGCAGTAATAAAGGTGCCATCAGGTTGCGTGACCATAAAAACCCGGTCAAACGCGAGGCCGCTGGCATCGGCGAGGGCATGCGTCAGGCCAATGCCGCGCATGGATTTCACCGGATGGATATAAAGACGTGAAAGCGTAGGCACGTCTTCCTCCCTGTTAGACGAAAATAAGCCCTCAACTTTATGACATGAGGGCGAGATTAGCTATAATGCGCAACAATTTTCGTAGAGTGTAAGTGACATTATGATTTCTCTGTTTGCCAGTACGGCCCGTGGGCTGGAAGAGCTGTTAAAAACTGAACTTGAAAAACTCGGTGCTATGGAGTGCCGCGTGGTTCAGGGTGGTGTCCATTTTGAAGGCGACACGCGGCTCCTGTACCAAAGCCTGATGTGGAGCCGCCTGGCCTCGCGCATTATGATGCCGTTGGGAGAGTGCAAGGTTTATAGCGACCTTGATCTCTATCTCGGCGTACAGGCGATCAACTGGACAGAGATTTTCAACCCGGGCGCGACCTTCGCCGTGCACTTCAGCGGGCTGAACGATGAGATCCGCAACAGCCAGTACGGCGCGCTGAAAGTGAAAGATGCGATTGTCGACAGCTTTACGCGCAAAAACCTGCCGCGCCCGAACGTCGAACGTGAAATGCCGGATCTGCGCATTAACGTCTGGCTGAACCAGGAAACGGCGCATATCTCTCTCGATCTGAGCGGCGAAGGCCTGCACCTGCGCGGCTACCGCGATCGTACCGGCATTGCGCCTATCAAAGAGAACCTGGCCGCAGCCATTGTGATGCGCTCCGGCTGGCAGCCGGGCACGCCGCTGCTCGATCCGATGTGCGGCTCCGGCACGCTGCTGATTGAAGCTGCCATGGCGGCAACCGATCGCGCACCTGGCCTGCACCGCGGTCACTGGGGTTTTAGCGGCTGGGCGCAGCATGACGATGCCATCTGGGGTGAAGTGAAAGCCGATGCGCAAAACCGCGCACGCGAGGGGTTGGCGGCGTATGAGTCCCGTTTTTATGGCTCCGACAGCGATGCCCGTGTCATCGAAAATGCCCGTAAAAACGCCCGTCGCGCCGGGATTGGCGAGCTGATTACCTTTGAAGCCAAAGATGTCGCGCAGCTCAGCAACCCATTGCCGCAAGGCCCGTACGGCACGGTTATCAGTAACCCACCTTACGGCGAGCGTCTGGAGAGCGAACCGGCGCTGATTGCCCTGCACAGCCTGCTGGGCCGTCTGCTGAAGGCGCAGTTTGGCGGCTGGAACCTGTCGCTGTTTAGCGCCTCGGTCGATCTGCTCAACTGCCTGCAGCTGCGCGCCGATCGTCAGTTCAAAGCCAAAAATGGCCCGCTCGACTGCGTACAGAAAAACTACCATCTGGCGGAAAACACCGGCGAAGCGAAAGCGCCAGCGATGGCGGAAGATTACGCTAACCGTCTGCGTAAAAACGTTAAGAAGCTGGAGAAGTGGGCGCGTCAGGAGGGGATTGAGTGTTATCGCCTGTATGATGCCGATCTGCCGGACTACAACGTTGCCGTCGACCGCTATGCTGACTGGGTGGTGGTGCAGGAGTACGCCGCGCCGAAAACCATCGATGCACAAAAAGCGCGTCAACGCCTGTTCGATATTATTGCCGCCACCATTCACGTGCTCGGTATTGCGCCTAACAAACTGGTGCTGAAAACCCGTGAGCGCCAGAAGGGCAATAATCAGTACCAGAAGATGAATGAGAAGGGCGACTTTATCGAGGTGAGCGAATATAACGCCCGCCTGTGGGTCAACCTGACGGATTATCTGGATACCGGCTTGTTCCTCGATCACCGTATTGCCCGCCGCATGCTGGGCCAGATGAGCAAAGGCAAAGATTTCCTCAACCTCTTCGCTTACACCGGCAGCGCCAGCGTTCATGCGGGTCTGGGCGGCGCGCGCTCGACCACCACCGTCGATATGTCCCGCACCTATCTCGAGTGGGCGGAGCGTAACCTGCGCCTCAATGGCTTAAGCGGTCGCGCGCATCGCCTGATCCAGGCCGATTGCCTCGGCTGGCTGCAGGAGACCGATGAGCAGTTCGATCTTATCTTTATCGATCCGCCAACCTTCTCCAACTCTAAGCGTATGGAAGAGTCTTTCGATGTGCAGCGCGATCATATGCGCCTGCTGGAAGACCTGAAACGCTTGATGCGTAAAGGGGGCACCATTATGTTCTCCAATAACAAACGCGGTTTCCGTATGGATCTCGACGGGCTGGCGAAGCTGGGGCTTAAAGCACAAGAAATTACCCAAAAAACGCAGTCGCAGGATTTTGCCCGCAACCGTCAAATCCACAACTGCTGGCTGATTACCGCAGCCTGAGAGGATAAATAGATGTCATTAATTAGTATGCACGGCGCGTGGCTCTCATTCAGCGACGCACCGCTTCTCGATAATGCGGAACTGCATATCGAAGAGAATGAGCGCGTCTGTCTGGTGGGCCGTAACGGCGCAGGCAAATCGACGCTGATGAAGATCCTCAACCGGGAAGTGAATCTTGATGATGGTCGCATTGTTTATGAACAGGATTTAGTTGTTGCACGTTTGCAGCAGGATCCGCCGCGCAATGTCAGCGGCAGCGTCTACGATTTCGTTGCCGAAGGTATCGAAGAGCAGGCAGAGTATCTCAAGCGTTATCACGAGGTCTCTCACCTGGTGATGACCGATCCGAGCGACAGAAACCTCGCTGAGCTGGCGCGCGTGCAGGAGATGCTGGATCACCACGGCCTGTGGCAGCTGGAGAACCGCATCAATGAAGTGCTGGCGCAGCTTGGCCTGACGGCTGATATGTCGCTCTCAGCACTCTCCGGCGGCTGGTTGCGTAAGGCGGCGCTGGGGCGTGCGCTGGTCAGCGGGCCGCGCGTGCTGCTGCTGGATGAGCCAACCAACCACCTCGATATTGAAACCATCGACTGGCTGGAAGGGTTCCTGAAGTCTTTCGGCGGCACCATTATCTTTATTTCCCATGACCGTTCGTTTATCCGCAATATGGCGACGCGCATTGTCGATCTCGATCGCGGCAAGCTGGTCTCCTATCCGGGCAATTACGACCAGTATCTGCTGGAGAAAGAGGAAGCGCTGCGCGTAGAGGATCTGCAAAACGCTGAGTTCGATCGCAAGCTGGCGCAGGAAGAGGTGTGGATCCGTCAGGGCATCAAGGCGCGTCGTACCCGTAACGAAGGGCGCGTGCGTGCACTGAAAGCGATGCGCCGCGAGCGCAGCGAACGCCGTGAGGTGATGGGCAGCGCAAAAATGCAGGTCGAAGAGGCATCCCGCTCAGGCAAGATCGTCTTCGAGCTGGAGCATGTTAATTACGGCATCGATGGTAAAGCGCTGGTGCGCGACTTCTCCACCCAGGTGCAGCGCGGCGATAAAATTGCGCTGATTGGCCCGAACGGCTGCGGTAAAACGACCCTGCTGAAGCTGATGCTTGAACAGTTGAAAGCCGATAGCGGCCGCGTTCACATTGGTACCAAGCTTGAAGTAGCCTATTTCGACCAGCATCGTGCTGAGCTTGATCCCGACAGAACCGTAATGGATAACCTGGCGGAAGGTAAACAAGAAGTGATGGTCAACGGCAAGCCGCGCCATATCCTTGGCTATCTGCAGGACTTCCTGTTCCATCCGAAGCGGGCAATGACGCCGGTACGCGCACTATCAGGCGGGGAGCGTAACCGTCTGTTGCTGGCGCGTCTGTTCCTGAAACCCAGCAACTTGCTGATTCTCGATGAACCGACCAACGACCTGGACGTGGAAACCCTCGAACTGCTGGAGGAGCTGATTGATAGCTACCAGGGCACGGTTCTGCTGGTGAGCCATGACCGTCAGTTTGTTGACAACACAGTGACCGAATGCTGGATCTTCGAAGGGGAAGGGCGCATTGGACAGTATGTTGGCGGCTATCATGATGCGCGCGGCCAGCAGGCTGCCTCGCAGGCGTTTAAACACTCTGCGGCGCAGAAAAGTGCCGAGGCGCCTGCCGCCAAAGCAGAAACTGTTAAACGCAGCGCCAACAAATTAAGCTATAACCTGCAGCGTGAGCTGGAACAGCTGCCGCAAAAGCTGGAACAGCTGGAAGCCGAGCTGGAAACCTTGCAGGCGCAGGTAGCCGATGCGAGTTTCTTCAGCCAGCCGCACGATCATACGCAAAAAGTCCTCGCTGACATGGCGTCAGCCGAGCAAGCACTGGAAGCGGCGTTTGAACGCTGGGAGTATCTGGAGGCGCTGAAAAACGGCGCATAGAGGAAAGCGGTATGTGTGAACACCACCACCATGGCACGCGCCACATTCTCTGCTCGCAATGTGACATGCTGGTGGCGTTACCGACGCTGCAACATGGACACCGGGCGGCGTGCCCGCGCTGCGGCACAACTCTGACGACCGAATGGCAGGAGCCGCGGCAGCGCCCGACGGCGTACGCCCTCGTCGCTCTGTTTATGCTGCTGCTCTCCAATCTTTTCCCCTTCGTCAATATGCAGGTGGCGGGTATTAGTAGCGAGGTGACGCTGCTTGAGATCCCAAGCGTCATGTTCTCAGAAGATTACGCCAGCCTCGGCACGCTCTTCCTGCTTTTCGTCCAGCTGGTGCCTGCCTTCTGCCTTATTACTATCCTGCTGCTGGTAAACCGGGTACGGATGGATTTTCGCCTCAAAATTGCGCTGGCGCGGGTGCTGTTTCAGTTAAAAAGCTGGGGCATGGCGGAGATTTTTCTTGCCGGGGTGCTGGTGAGCTTCGTTAAGCTGATGGCCTATGGCGATATCGGCATTGGCAGCAGTTTTATTCCGTGGTGCCTCTTCTGCCTGCTGCAACTGCGCGCGTTTCAGTGCGTCGATCGCCACTGGCTGTGGGATGACATCGCGCCTGCGCCTGTACTTGAGCAACCTCTGCGTGTGGGCATCACCGGCATCCGTCAGGGGCTGCGCTCGTGTCCCTGCTGTACGGCAATCGTACCGATGGATAATCCAGTTTGTCCGCGCTGTCATACGCGTGGTTATGCCCGGCGACGCCACAGCATTCAGTGGACGCTGGCGCTGCTCGTCACGGCGATCATGCTCTATCTGCCGGCTAATATTTTGCCGATCATGATAACGGATCTGCTGGGCGATCCGACGCCATCGACCATACTGGCGGGGGTGGTGTTGTTATGGAGCGAAGGCTCCTATCCCGTGGCGCTGGTGATTTTTATTGCCAGCATTATGGTGCCGACGCTGAAAATGATCGGCATTGCCTGGCTCTGTATTGATGCGAAGGGTTATGGCAGACGTGACAGCGAACGGATGCATTTTATTTATGAAGTGGTCGAGTTTGTCGGCCGCTGGTCAATGATTGATGTCTTTGTTATTGCAGTGCTATCTGCGTTAGTTCGCATTGGCGGGCTGATGAATATCTATCCTGCAATGGGTGCGCTAATGTTTGCGCTGGTCGTTATTATCACGATGTTTGCGGCGATGACTTTCGACCCGCGTCTCAGTTGGGATCGGGAGCCACAAACGCACCATGAGGAGTTGTCAGAGCATGGAGAATAAACAGGGCGAAGCCCAGGTGCAAAAAGTAAGGAACTGGTCGCCGGTCTGGATTTTCCCGATCGTGACCGCGCTGATTGGCGCCTGGATCCTCTTTTATCACTACAGCCATCAGGGTCCGGAAGTGACGCTGATCACCACTAATGCTGAGGGCATTGTCGGCGGGAAAACGACGATCAAGAGCCGCAGCGTAGATGTCGGCGTCGTAGAGAGTACAACGCTGACCGATGATTTAACCCATGTGGAGATCAAAGCACGGCTCAACTCCGGCATGGAAAAACTGCTGCATAACGACTCAGTATTCTGGGTGGTAAAACCGCAGGTCGGTCGGGAAGGTGTCAGCGGCCTCGGAACGCTGCTCTCGGGTGCCTATATTGAACTTCAGCCGGGTGCTAAAGGCAGCGTGCCCGATCAATATACCCTGCTGGATGCCCCTCCGCTGGCGCCGCCGGATGCTAAAGGCATCCGCGTGATCCTCGACAGCAACAAGGCGGGACAACTCTCACCCGGCGATCCGGTGCTTTTCCGTGGCTATCGTGTCGGTTCGGTTGAAACCAGTAACTTTGATACGCAAAAACGGACCATGACCTACCAGCTCTTTATCAATGCCCCGAACGATCGGCTGGTGACCAGCAATGTCCGTTTCTGGAAAGATAGCGGTATCGCTGTCGATCTCACCTCTGCCGGCATGCGTGTCGAAATGGGATCGCTGGCGACGCTGTTTGGCGGCGGCGTTAGTTTTGATATCCCGGATGGGCTGGACTTAGGACAGCCGGTGGCGGAGAAGAGCGCCTTTAAACTGTATGACGATCAGCGCAGTATTCAGGACTCGCTCTACACCGATCATGTCGACTACCTGATGTTCTTTAAAGATTCGATTCGCGGCCTGCAGCCGGGTGCGCCGGTGGAGTTCCGCGGTATTCGCCTTGGAACCGTGAGCAAGGTGCCGTTCTTTAACCCGGGCATGCGCCAGGCGCTGAACGATGATTACCGCATTCCGGTGCTGATCCGCATTGAGCCTGAGCGGCTGGCGAATCAGCTGGGACAGGATGCGGATATGACTGCGCACATGAAAGAGCTGCTTAATCGTGGCCTGCGCGCTTCCCTGAAGACCGGTAATATCGTCACCGGTGCGCTGTATGTCGATCTCGACTTCTACAACAACGCGCCGCCGATGAAAGAGTTTACTGAGTTTGAGGGCTACCCCATCATCCCAACGATGAGTGGCGGCCTGGCGCAGATCCAGCAGCGCCTGATGGATACGCTGGATAAGATTAACAACCTGCCGCTCAATCCGATGATTCAGCAGGCAACAAACACGCTGACGGAGAGCCAGCAAACTCTTAAACGTCTGCAAACGACGCTGGATAACCTGAATAAATTGACTGCCAGCCAGTCGATGCAGCAGCTTCCGGCGGACATGCAGTCCACGCTGCGCGAGCTTAATCGCAGTATGCAGGGCTTCCAGCCGGGCTCGGCCGCCTACAACAAGATGGTGGCGGATATGCAGCGTCTGGATCAGGTGTTACGGGAGCTTCAGCCGGTGCTGAAAACGCTGAACGATAAGAGCAATGCGCTGGTATTCGAAGCGAAAGGGAAAGACGATCCGCAGCCGAAGAGGGCGAAACAATGAGAAAGAGCGCACTGGCGATGCTTGTCCTGTTATTAGCCGCCTGCAGCAGCGGCGGCGATAACAAAAGTTACTACCAGCTACCTTCGCCGTCGGTAACCACGACGCAGTCGATGACCGGCCAAACCCAGGGCAACCGCCAGCTCTGGGTTGAGCAGGTCTCTGTGCCGGACTACCTGGCGGGAAATGGCGTGGTGTATCAAACCAGCGATGTTCAATACGTTATTGCCAATAACAACCTCTGGGCCAGCCCGCTCGATCAGCAGTTACGTAATACGCTGGTGGCGAATCTGGGCAACGCCTTACCCGGCTGGGTTGTGGCATCGCAGCCGCTGGGCAGCGAGCAGGATACGCTGAATGTGACGGTAACCGGTTTTCACGGCCGTTATGACGGGCGCGTTATTGTCAGCGGCGAATGGCTGCTTAAGCATCAGGGCAGTTTGATTAAGCGACCTTTCCACATCGAGCTTAAACAGCAAGAAGATGGTTACGATGCGATGGTGAAAACGCTGGCTCAGGGCTGGCAGCAGGAAGCTGCCAGTATCGCCGCGGAGCTGAATCGTCTGCCATAAGTAGATTTAATGATAAACGAGCCGCAACGGGACTTCACCTGTTGCGGCTTTTTTTTGTTTTTGAGCTCAGAAACTTAGTCAGGGAAACGTGCGTTTGTTGTACAAATGAAGTTTTGTCCAGGTCACATTTATGACACTGGCGTGAATTTTGCGCATTGACGACGCGGCCCATTCAGGGTATTTGTGACCTGTGGTTGCACATTAAGTGACCACTGTTTTCTTTTCCACCAGATAAAAGAATGAGGGAAACGAGGCATGAAGAGACAAAAACGCGATCGCCTGGAACGGGCACATCAACGTGGTTATCAGGCTGGTATTACGGGACGCTCTAAAGAGATGTGTCCGTACCAAACCCTGAATCAAAGGTCCGAGTGGCTTGGAGGCTGGCGACAGGCCATGGAGGACAGGGCAGTGACTGCCTGATTCTGTCTCTTTAGAAAAAGAAACCTCCGCAATGCGGAGGTTTCGCGTTTTGGCAGGGTAGCGCTGCTATCAGAAAGCAGAGGTGTCCTGGAACAGACCGACCTTCAGATCGGATGCTGTGTAGATAAGACGATCGTCAACCAGCACTTCACCATCAGCCAGACCCATGATCAAACGACGGTTTACGATGCGTTTGAAATGGATGCGGTAGGTGACTTTTTTCGCTGTTGGCAGAACCTGACCGGTAAATTTCACTTCACCTACGCCAAGCGCACGGCCTTTGCCTTCACCGCCCAGCCAGCCCAGGTAAAAACCAACCAGCTGCCACATAGCATCAAGACCGAGGCAGCCCGGCATAACCGGATCGCCGATAAAGTGGCAACCGAAGAACCACAGGTCCGGATTGATATCCAGTTCAGCTTCTACGTAGCCTTTATCGAAGTTACCGCCGGTCTCAGACATTTTGACCACACGGTCCATCATCAGCATATTCGGAGCCGGTAATTGCGGGCCTTTTTCGCCAAACAGTTCGCCGCGACCAGAGGCAAGAAGATCTTCTTTTGTATAGGATTCGCGTTTATCTACCATGTTCTTAATAAGCCTTATTTGTAATTTCGCACGCAGGATAGCTAACACGTGTACGCTGAACAAGTCCGATCAGTTAACAGTGAACTTAGTTAAGCCAGCGTAACGGCCAGGGAAAGCGATGGCGAGCCTCTTGTTGGGTTGCCTGCGCGATGCGTTCGAGAATGATTTGCTTGAGGTTAGTTTGCCCTTCAGCGTCCCATGCCAGACCCATTAATAAGGGTAGCGCATCTGTCACATCATCTACTGCCCAGATGGAAAATTGCTTCGCCTCAATGGCATCCAGCAGCTCCTGGCGTAAACATAAATGCCGCACATTCGCTGAAGGGATGATGACCCCTTGC
Organism: Kosakonia sp. HypNH10; assembly: GCF_029850615.1. Classification (NCBI taxonomy): domain Bacteria; kingdom Pseudomonadati; phylum Pseudomonadota; class Gammaproteobacteria; order Enterobacterales; family Enterobacteriaceae; genus Kosakonia; species Kosakonia sp. HypNH10. The sequence goes on along the minus strand of NZ_JAOTIU010000001.1, from coordinate 517,839 downwards.
TCGCCGGTCAGTTCACGCTGCTGGCAGATGGCAAAAAAGCCTTCAATCTTTTCATTTAAACCGCCAACGGGCTGGCAACGGCCGAACTGATCGACAGATCCTGTGATAGCAAGACGTTGATTAACCGGCACCTCTGCCAGCGCACTGATAAGTGCGCAGAGCTCAGCCATTGAAGCGCTGTCGCCATCCACTTCACTGTAAGACTGCTCAAAGGTGAGTGAGGCAGAGAAGGGTATTTGTTGCTCAAGATCCAGCTCTGAGATTAGAAACGCCTGCATGATCATCATCCCTTTCGCATGGATGTTCCCGCCGAGTTCTGCTTTGCGCTCAATATCATTGAATTCACCGTCACCGATATGCACAACGCAGCTGATGCGCGAGGGCTCGCCAAACGCGCGCGGATGGCCCGGGAATTCAATTACTGAAAGGGCATTAACCTGGCCGATACGTTCACCTTCGGTTTCGATAAGGATTTGCTCGAGCAGGATCTCATCCTGCATCCGCTCGGCAAGGAAACCCTCTCGCCACTCACGCTGAGCAAGCATCGAGGTCAGGGCATCGTTATCAAAGGTGTCGTCAGCCGTTAATGCCGCAACTTCGCGCAGTTGGCGCGAGAGCCACAAAGGGCAGAGCGGTAACGTTTCTTGATCGCCGGTATAACGCACGGCTTCACGAATTAACGTGGCCCAGGCATCCGCTGCCGGCGTCGGTAACTGTGCGGCGCTGGCCGTTTGTTCCACCCACTGACGCCATACGCGCAGCGTGTCGCTATCTGTAACCTGCAAGGTCTCTTCGTATTCGCTGTAAATCGCCTGGGCAGCGAGTTCCGGCTCCATCTCCTGGAACTCTGCCAGCGAGTCGCGCTCGCCGACCAGCACCACTTTCAGATCCAGCGGCATGGGCGGCACCGACACCGGAAGCGGGCGCGACTCGTCAAATGACACCCAGTCGAAACGGCGCTGCGTAACCATGGTTTTCAGGCGCATCCAGAGGAGTGGCTGGGCTAAAAGAGCACGCAACGAAATCAGCAATACGCCGCCGTTTGCCTGATGAACCAGGCCTGGCTGGAGGGTAATCTCTTGATTAAACTGACGCAGACAGCCGAAAAGCTGCTCGGCTTCAACCCAGTCGGCAACCACAACAGGTTGCTTACCGACGAAATTACTCGCGGGATCGGTAGTGGGTTCGAAACGCACAGTTGAGCCGTTAATATCGTACTGTCCGCCTAAAGGGGTGTGCGTGGCAGGCAGAAGCGAGGTGAGCGTTTCACCAATAAGCGTGAGATATTCGGCTTCTTCTGGCGCTTTTGTCAGTAAAAAGCGCGATGTTGCGCGCGGGTAGAGCAACTGCTCAAGCGCATAGTGCAATCGGGGCTGAGTATCGGCCAGTGAGAAGTCCGTTTCGCTCGCTAATGCGGACGATTCAAACACGTCCTGATAGCTATCTGTATCAGGAACCAGGTCGTTCCATTCAAGTTTTGTAGTGGTCAAAGTCGTTTTTTTAGTTAGCTGTAAAAGGCGGGATTATACCGTAAACGCTGGCGCATCACACAATGATTACAACTTTCAGCCAGCCTGACCCGGCAGATCGACTCTTCCTGGTGATTTCTTCTGAGCAGAGTCTTAAAAAACTGATATTCTGGACTCAGTTACGCGGTTACGTTGAGAGAGAAATGAAATATCAACAACTGGAAAATCTCGAAAGCGGCTGGAAATGGAAGTATCTGGTTAAAAAGCACCGTGAAGGGGAGTTAATCACCCGCTATGTGGAAGCCAGCGCGGCTAAAGAGGCCGTCGATAATTTATTGACCCTCGAAAATGAGCCCGTGCGCGTTAACGCCTGGATAGAGCAGCATATTAATCCGGCGTTGATCAACCGAATGAAGCAGACTATTCGTGCGCGTCGTAAGCGGCATTTCAATGCCGAGCATCAGCATACGCGTAAAAAATCAATCGACCTGGAGTTTGTTGTCTGGCAACGACTAGCGGGGCTGGCACAGCGCCGCGGGAAGACGCTTTCCGAAACGATTGTCCAGTTGATTGAGGATGCAGAGCATAAAGAGAAGTATGCGTCGAAAATGTCGACCATAAAGCACGACCTGCAGGCGCTGCTCGGAAAAGAGTAGTCACCGGGCTTCCTGACTCTTCCCATATCCAGACGCTACATAATAAAAAACCCCGCACAATGGCGGGGTTTTTTCTGACGGAGAACTTAAGCCTGCGGCTGAGTTACAACGTCTTTGATACCTTTAACTTCGATCTCAACGCGACGATCCGGACCCAGGCAATCGATCAGAGCAGCGCGTGCTTTGACGTTGTCACAGGTGTTGCCGGTAACCGGGTTGGATTCACCCATGCCACGTGCGGAGATTTTGTTAGCCGGGATACCTTTAGAAACCAGGTAATCAACAACGGACTGAGCACGTTTCTCAGACAGACCCTGGTTGTAAGAGTCAGAACCGATGCGGTCGGTGAAGCCCAGAACCACTACGGAACCGTCTTTCGGATCCAGGTTGCTCAGCTGGCTGTACAGCTGATCCAGTGCCTGCTGACCTTCCGGTTTCAGGGTTGCTTTGTTGAAAGTGAACAGAACGTCAGACTTCAGAGTGAAGTGCTTGGTCTGTACTTCCGGAGCCGGAGCCGGAGTCGGAGCAACTACCGGTGCGGAATCTTCCTGCTGACCGAAACGGTAAGAAACACCCAGGCTCAGCAGACCGTTGTCCGGACGACCACCAACGGTGTTCGCGTCACCAATGTTGTTGGTCCATTGGTATTCCAGACGGGTAGCGATATCACGGGTAACTGCCCACTCAACACCACCAGCGAAGACCGGAGAAACGCCGGTATCGTGATCTTTGAAGCCCTGGTTGTTTTTAGCGTCTGCACGCCAAACCATACCACCCAGACGGGTGTACAGATCAACGTCATCAGCAATCGGGTAACCCAGTTTAGCGGTCAGCTGAACGCCCTGAGCTTTGAATGCGCCGTTTACATCGCTGCCTTTGTACGGCATGCGACCCAGCCAGTCATAGCCCATTTCAAAGCCAACGTACGGGTTAACCTGATAACCACCGAACGCACCAGCGCCTAACTGGCTCTCGTGAGTCGGGCCATTGTTAGGGATCTGGTTGTTACCAACATCGTGGAACTGAGACCAGCCCAGTTTAGCACCGGTGTACCAGGTGTTATCTTTCGGAGCGGCCTGCGCTACGGTAGCGAAGCCAGCCAGTGCCACTGCAATCGCGATAGCTGTCTTTTTCATTTTTTGCGCCTCGTTATCATCCAAAAATCGCCATGGAAATCTCGTCGAGAAGTCACGGTTAAATCCTTCACCGGGGGCATTGCTCACTGACAACTCTGCAGATATCTTTACCGATATCTTTGGCTTATGCCGAGCACCCCTGGCGATGTAAAGTCTACAACGTAGTTGGAAACTTACAAGTGTGAAGTCCGTCAGGCATATGAAAAAAAAGGCTTTGTGTACACAAAATTTAACATTTGTGCTCAAATATCGTTCATCATTGATGAGTGGCAAACCACGCCGCACAAGCTTTGCGGCTCTATTTAGCTAATAAATAGGGGATGCTGGCCGAGGCGAAAAATAATCCCAGGAAAACTCCTAAATTTACTCAATGATACAAAATTGAGTGAATTTTTATCCCGGAAAGCTGTCTCGCAGCGAGGGGATTGCGACGAATTGGACGCATAACAAAGCCAATCGCATTGCCCTCTTCGGCTGCCGATGCCAGGCGGCGATGCTCATCTTCCGTCAACTCCTCAGTATGCCAGCCGATGACAACGCTGAAATTACCGGTACGTAACGCGCGGATCATGGAGTCCAGCGTGACCCCGGGAGAGAGTTGATTAATCTGCATCACTTTAGTCAACGGCAAGCCCGCAGATTGAACCCATTCACGGCTTAATTTCTGTTGCGGTGTTAACCACAGCTGCCAGCGTGACTGCTGACCAAGCTGCTGCAGCAATGGCAGCAGTAATAACTGAGTCATCATGGGCTGGTCTTCATGGTAAACCACTTCGCTAATCAGCCCGGTAGCGAGAGTAGTCGATTCGCTCTGGTTCAATGTATTAATCGCGGAAGCGGATGTTTTAGAACGATTTGCATAGCCTGAAGTGTGCATAAGCAATCCAGCCCTCTGAGTTACTGTATAAACATACAGTACCCGTACAGTGTTTAAAGATCAACCTCAATTTCTGAAAGCATCTCGCATTTTTGTTTTGTGAATGCGGCTCAATACAAAATTTGCTTGCCGTCGCGCGCACAGTTGCCTATGTTCCTGATTACTGGATCCGCTCACGGAAAAACGCATTACCAGGTGATTTATAAAGGAAAAATCATGGAAGACTTATCTTATCAACGGATATATCAATCGCGCGAATATCTCACTTCACTCGGTCAAATTAGCCATCGCGCCCACTTTGGTGGTTATAGCCTTGCAGTGGATAACATCGTTTTTGCGATGATAGCCGAGGGGGAACTTTACTTACGCGCCTGTGATGAAAGCGCACAGTATGATGTAGTCCGGCGTGCACCACTTTTAAGTCTCAACAAGCGGGGGCGTCAGATATCGTTAAATTATTTTTATGTCAGCGATAGTGTATGGGGTGACCGCGGCTTGCTGCTGAAGCTTTCTACGCTTGCGCTTGATGCGGCAAAACGGGAGAAAGCGCAGCGCGCAAAACTTTTTCGTCTGCGCGATCTACCCAATATCTCCAGTCAACTCGAGTTTCAATTGCAGCAGGCCGGCATCAAAGATGCGCAAATCCTGCGGCTACTTGGTGCAAAAGTTTGCTGGCTCCGACTTCGGAAAATGAACAAACAGCTCAGTGTAAAAGTGTTATTTGCACTGGAAGGGGCCATTGTAGGCATTCATGAAGCAGCGCTTCCGGCAAGTCGACGGCAGGCGCTGCTTGAGTGGTCTAATGATGTGATGAATAAAGGAGCAAACCCTCTCTAAACTATTTGGTTTTTTAAACGAGAAACCTCCGGCAATAACGCTATCAACAGGCCAACCTGTTGTAATACCAGCGGCTCTTTGCTGTCAGGGCGCGGATCCAGTTGCTTGATGCGCTGCGATAAATCAGCAAGCGCATCCTGCACCCGCCCCTGATCGGCAGGCGAATGGTGGAGGGCATCATCTACATAACACACCGCGTCATCCAATAGACGCAACGCTTCAGGTTGGGTTAATTGCTCGCGATGAGCTCCCAGCGCAGAAATGTAGCTTATAAAGGTCTGATTAAGGCAAAGCAATCTGAACGCCACTTCACGCAGTTCAGGTGAGGTGCCAGGTTCTGAAGACATATTCGACACGACTGAAGCCAGTTCGGCATCGCGGTTGTAAGCGTTACGCCTGGCGATGCGATAGGCAAGCCGGTTATCACGCCCCTGATGATACTGCTCGAGAATCGCGTCAAGATAACGGCAGTTAGCGTTAAACGCCTTCTCCGTGACGCTCGCAAGGTTTCTGAAGCGCCAGTCCGGCCAAATAAAACTTACTGCCGCCCAGGCGATAGCGCAGCCAATTAACGTATCAATGATGCGCGGGATAGCCACTTCGAATCCCTCGCCGAGCAGGTTGAAACAGAGTAATACCAGCAGCGTGATGAACATTGTGGCATGGGCATATTGCACCGTGCGGAATGAGAAAAAGAGCACGCCGGTAATAACAATCAGCAGCAACTGCCCCTCTTGCGAAGGAACAAAATAGAGCACCGGCAAACCTATCGCCACGCCAACCAGCGTGCCGATGACGCGCAAGCTCAGACGATGGCGCGTCGCATTGTAGTTCGGCTGACAAACGAACAGGCTGGTTAACAGGATCCAGTAGCCATGTTGTAAACCGGTGAGATGGATAAAGGCGTAGCCGATACAGAGCACGACCGACATACGCACCGCATGGCGAAACAGGGCAGATTCAGGTGTCAGGTTTTGGCGCAGGCGTAACCAGACGTCGTTTAAGCCGTTCAGGCTGTCGTCTGCGAGCTGATTTTCCGTCTCGCCATGCGCCTGAGGATGAGGCTGTCCTGATTCAATCGCTGCCAGTTGTGCGTCGATGGCGCGTAGATTATCCAGTAAAAAACCGAGCGCTTTGACATGTTCGGGAGTCGTTTCCCCGCTGCTTTTTATCCGCGCCAGCGCGGCGTCAAGGTGAAGGAATACCCGCTCAAAACGGCTGTCATGCTGATAGGGTTCACGCAGCAAAATAGCGCGGGAGAGCTGTGCGCAGGCCTGAGATTGCATCGAAAGGAGGCGTTGAAAGCGGAACATAACGTCGCTATAGCGAAAATGCTCGCGCAGGGTTTGATACTGAATGTGCGATGAGCTCGCGCGTTCATGGATATCTTGTGCCGCAAAGTAGTAATGCAGCGCCTGGCGCGTGCTTCGCTGTCCACGATCGCCTCGTAAACGCGTGAGCATTGTGCCCTTCGTCTGATTAAGCGTAGTGACCAGTTGGCTATTTGATAAGGCGAGTTCATATAAAGGTGCCTGACTGGGTTCCTCAATATCAGGATCGAAAAGGCGTGATTTCAACTCCAGATAGTGGGCAAGCTGCTCATAGCACCGCGCCAGATTGTCCTGTAGCGCGCGAACGGGGAAAACCAGATGCCCGATCAGCGTCAGTAGGTTGAACCACACGGCGCCAGCCAGCAACAGCAAGGGTTGCTGGTACCAGTGCTCGAAAAGCGAGACGCCCAGCATGGTGTAAACAGCAATCAGCAGCGCACCAAAGGCAATAGTGGCATATCGTTGACCTAACCCACCCAGCAAGATAAAGCCGATAGTTGAGCTTACCAGGCCAAGCGCGAATAGCCATGGCCAGGGGAATAGCAACTCCACCGATGCCGAAGCGATAAAAAAGGAGACCAGCGTGATGACCAGGTTTTTTAACCGCCCGGTAAGGCGGTCATCGAGGTCGGCCAGCGCCGCGGCAACCACGCCAAGAGTTAATGGAATGGTCAGTTTAACTTCGCCAAGGTGCCACGGTAACGCAGCGGTGCCGCAAAGGGCGATAAAGATCCTGACGTTATACAGCCAGGCGCTGTTCCATGTGTAACGGCGAAGCAAGGGGCTCAACATAGGATGGGATCCGATTACTGAAAACGACGACGCGCGTTGGCTTCACGTGCAGCCCGTGCCGTTTCAACGGAAACAACACGACGCCCTACTGGCCATAACGCGATAGCGGCGATTTTAAAATTCGCCACACCAACCGGGATGCCAATAATTGTCAGGCATTGAGTCACGCCGGCAATGATATGCATCAAGCAAAGCCACCAGCCGAACAGGATAAACCAGACAACATTCAGTAAGGTTCCCCCCGCGTTCAGCAGACCATTCTTACCGTCTGGAGAGAGTTCATCGACATGAACCGCCTCATTTCCCCACGGAATCAGGGAGAGCTTGGTGATCTCCCAGCATGAACGCGTGAGCGGAAGGGTCACGATTAACAGCACGCTAACAACAGTTGCCACCAGCCAGCCCAGTGTCGTGGCAAAACCACCGAGGACAAAATTCAGGATATTCAAAATGGTACGCATAAAACCTCATTTGAGTTCCGGGTACTGATCATTGCGGCAATTGTAACGATTTTTTGGACTGGAGCACCAATTCTCTGACAGGTAAACTGGCAATAATTGTCACAAGCTGAGATCACCAAGAGATGGAACTGAAAGCGACTTCCCTGGGAAAACGCCTGGCGCAGCACCCTTACGATCGCGCGACCATCCTGCATGCAGGTATAAAAGTAGCGGGCGACCGCCATGAATACCTCATTCCCTTCAACCAATTATTGGCGATTGAATGTAAGCGGGGCCTGGTTTGGGGAGAGATGGAGTTTCAGCTGGCTGATAACAAAGTGGTGCGCTTGCATGGCACCGAGTGGAGTGACACGCAGCGTTTTTACCACCTTCTGAACGAACGCTGGCGCAGCTGGAGCGCGGAGATGAGCGAGGTAGCGGCAGAACTCCTGTCGGGACAGCTGGCGCTTATCTCTGAACGTATCGATCCGTCCAGATGGTTGACGCGTAGCCAGTTGACCGGCGTACAGCATCAGCTGCAGGAGGCTTTTTCTGCGCTTCCGATACCCACCAGCCGTCTGTCTGAGTTTGATAATTGCCGCACGCTCTGGCAACAGTGCCAGGCATGGTTGCTGGATGTTGAAGGACGTCGGGCGGAACATAATCACGCCTTTACCGAAACGATGTTGAAGCAGTATGCGAGCTTTTTTGAACAGGTTGAAAGCTCGCCTCTGAATCCGGCGCAAGCGAGAGCCGTGGTCAATGGCGAGCACTCTCTTCTGGTATTGGCTGGGGCTGGCAGCGGCAAAACCTCGGTGCTGGTGGCGCGCGCCGGTTGGCTACTGGCACGCGGCGAGGCATCTGCCGATCAAATTCTTCTGCTCGCTTTTGGCCGTAAAGCAGCCCAGGAGATGGATGAGCGCATTCGCGAGCGGTTGCATAGCGATGAGATCACCGCGCGAACTTTTCATGCGCTGGCTCTCTATATCATTCAGCAAGGCAGCAAGAAAGTGCCTGCACTGAGCGAGCTGGAAAACGACACTAACGCACGATTGGCGCTGTTAACCCAAACCTGGGTGCAGCAGTGCAGCGAGAAAAAAGCGCAGGCTAAAGGGTGGCGGCAGTGGCTGGAAGAGGAGCTGGGCTGGCATATTCCTGAAGGGAATTACTGGGATGACGAGGCGTTACAGCGGCGAGTTGCACCACGTTTGGACCGCTGGATAAGTTTGATGCGCATGCATGGTGGCGCTCAGGCGGAAATGATTGCCAGCGCGCCGGAAGAGATACGCGATCTCTTTGCCAAACGCATCAAATTAATGGCTCCATTGCTAAAAGCATGGAAGAGCGCGCTTAAGGAAGAGAACGCCGTCGACTTTTCGGGTCTTATTCATCAGGCCATTAACGTGCTGGAAAAAGGACGCTTTATCAGCCCGTGGAAGCATATTCTGGTGGATGAGTTCCAGGATATTTCACCCCAGCGCGCTGCTCTGCTGGCGGCGTTACGCAAACAGAATACGCAAACAACGCTTTTTGCAGTCGGCGATGACTGGCAGGCCATCTACCGCTTCAGCGGCGCGCAACTTTCGCTTACCACCGCTTTTCATCACTATTTTGGTGAAGGCGATCTCTGTGCCCTTGATACAACGTATCGCTTTAATTCCCGCATCGGTGAAGTGGCGAACCGCTTTATTCAGCAAAACCCCGCGCAGCTTGCCAAGCCGCTTAACAGCTTGCTGGCAGGTGATAAAAAATCCGTGACGCTGCTGGCAGAGGATCAACTTGATGCGCTGCTTGATAAGCTAAGCGGCTTCGCGAAGCCGGAGGAGCGGATCCTGCTGCTGGCCCGCTATCATCACGCCAGGCCGAAAAGCCTCGACAAAGCGGTTACGCGATGGCCGAAACTGCAACTGGATTTTATGACTGTCCATGCCAGCAAAGGGCAGCAGGCGGACTATGTCATTATTGTTGGGTTAAAAGAGGGGCCGGACGGGTTCCCTGCTCCAGCGCGGGAATCAATTATGGAACAGGCGCTTTTGCCTGAGGAAGAGGAATTTCCTGACGCGGAAGAGCGTCGTCTGCTCTATGTTGCACTGACGCGAGCACGTAAACGCGTATGGTTACTCTTCAATAAGGATGAACCATCACGCTTTGTTGAAATACTCAAATCGCTGGATGTACCCGTTGCCAGGAAGCCCTGAACGCAGGCGGCTTTGCCGCCTGACGTTACTTCAACCGCTCAGCCAGATAGCGCTGATAGTCTGGAATCAAAATATCAACGCTGTGGTTAAATTGCGGGGATTCGATAATAAAATCGGCGGTTGAGAGGTTGGTTGCCACTGGAATATTCCATACCGTTGCCAGGCGAAGCAGGGCTTTTACATCAGGATCGTGAGGTACCGCATTTAGTGGATCCCAGAAGAAAATAAGTACGTCGATTTTACCTTCGGAGATGAGTGCGCCGACCTGCTGATCGCCACCCATCGGGCCGCTTAACATCGCATTCACTTCCAGCCCGGTTGCACGTTGAATCAAATTGCCGGTAGTGCCGGTTGCATACAGTTGATGTGCTGCCAGCACGGGCTGGTGCCGCTCAACCCATTTCATTAATAACTGCTTGCAGTGATCGTGCGCGACAAGGGCGATGTTCTTGCGTACGGGTAGCGTACGAGTGGTTGATTCCATGATCTATTTCCGTCAGTGATGTTTGCTACAGATTACTGGAAGCACTTGATGCTGCAAGAGAAGCGAATAAAAAAAACAGAAAATGGTTGAGTTACCCCGATTGATTTACACTTTGTGAAATCAAGCGGAGGAAATGATGAAAGAGACCGATATTGCCGAGATTTTACGCGCTACGCACACCATCGCTCTGGTTGGCGCAAGCGACAAACCCGATCGTCCCAGCTACCGCGTCATGAAGTACCTGTTAGATCAGGGCTATCATGTGATCCCAGTCTCACCAAAAGTGGCGGGAACGACGCTATTGGGGCAGCAGGGGTATGCCACGCTGGCAGAAGTGCCAGAAAAAATTGATATGGTGGATGTGTTCCGCAACTCTGAAGCCGCATGGGACGTTGCGCAAGAGGCCATCGCCGTGGGGGCGAAAACGTTATGGATGCAGCTGGGCGTGATTAACGAGCAGGCTGCTGTGCTGGCGCAGGAAGCGGGGTTAAACGTAGTGATGGATCGCTGCCCGGCGATTGAAATCCCACGGCTGGGTTTGGCTAAATAAAAAAATACCCCGCCGGTTGCGGGGTACGATCAGTTTCGCAGCCTTGGTGCCTGTAACTGACGCCGAATGGTGCGCGCCAGTTCATCCATTGAAGGCTGTTCAGGATGCTCATCCGTTATTTCGCTGGTGAGCTGCGCTTCGGCCAGATAGGTGTGGACGGGTTGACCGTCGTCATCTTCCATCACTACGTGGTACCAGGGCAGTATGCGTAACTCGTCATTGACCGCCAGCTCGTCAGCTGACGGCTCATCAAGCGAGTACTCTGGGTCGATATCGACCACTACGCCAAGATACCCCAGCAGTGAGTGGCGAACCTGCTGACCGATACCGAATTTGCTGGCTATCATTGTCACCTCCCGGGAACCTTAGATAACCCCAAATATGGGGGCGCGGCTCCAGATTTCAACTTACATGACGCGACAGGCAAACCCTTTCAGATAAAGCCCTTCCGGGTAGGTTGCGATCACCGGGTGATCGGCGGCCTGACGGAACTGGTCTATAAATTGTATATCACGCCCGGCATCTAAGGCGGCATCAGCGATGATTTTCTGAAATAAATCGGTGGTCATCAAACCAGAGCAGGAAAAAGTAAGCAGCACGCCGCCGGGGTTGAGCAACTGAATAGCCAGCATGTTGATATCTTTGTAGCCGCGGCACGCACCCATTAGCTGGCTTTTGTTTTCAACGAATTTCGGCGGATCCATCACAATCACGTCGAAGGTTTCGCCCCGATCGCGATATTTACGCAGCAGTTTAAACACATCATCGCGTACAAATTCCGCTTTACTCAGATCCAGCTTATTCAGGGAGACGTTCTGCTTCGCAACATCCAGCGCTTCCTGTGAAGTGTCTACGCTAACGACTTCGCGACAGCCGCCCATCAGTGCGGAGACGGCAAAGCCGCCAGTGTAAGAGAAGCAGTTAAGTACACGTTTGTCGGCTACATAGCGACGTGTCGCCAGGCGGCTGTCGCGTTGGTCAAGGTAATAACCTGTCTTGTGCCCGCCCTGAATATCAACAAACAGCTTCATGCCGTTCTCTTCGATTGGCAGCAGCGGAGGGGGAAGCTCGCCCAGCACCGGGCCTTGTGTTAACTCCAGCCCCTCTTTTTTTCGCACTGCGACATCACTGCGATCGTAAATAGCGCATTCCGGGTAGAGCGTTTGTAATGCCGAAAGGAGCGCGGGACGCTGATATTCCGCACCGGCGCTCAGCAGTTGCAGCACCAGAAAGTTGCCGAAACGGTCGATTGTTACGCCAGGTAAGCCGTCAGACTCGCCTGCAATCAGCCGGTAGCTGTCCAGACCATCGCGTCCGGCGAGCCAGTTACGCCACTGCTGCGCTTGCTGTAAGCGGCGGGTAAAGAAGTCGATATCAACGCTTTCGTCTTTATCAAAGGTCCAGACGCGTGCGCGGATTTGTGAAGCGGGAGAGAGCGCTCCGCGGGCCAGCCATTTACCCTGATGATCGACAATATCCACGGTTTCTCCGAGGCTGGCTTTGCCTTCCATTCGCGCCACGGCGCCGGAAAACACCCAGGGATGACGACGCAACAATGACTTCTCGCGTCCTTTGGCTAACACTAAACGTACACTCATATTTGGCTATTCTGTCGGCTGAAGAAAATGGGCGCTATTGTCACGGGTTCGCCGGGTAAATGCAACGCGCCCGCATTGATGGAGATAAGATATGGCTCAAGTTTGCACAATCGCCTGGGTATATGGCAGCGTACAGGGCGTTGGATTTCGCTACACCACGCAACACGAAGCGCAGCGTCTGGGATTGGTCGGATATGCGCGAAATCTGGATGACGGCAGTGTTGAGGTGGTTGCCTGCGGTGAGGCTGAGAATGTCAACAAACTGATCGAGTGGTTAAAAGCGGGTGGGCCGCGTAGCGCGGGTCGACAAGGTTTTGACCGAGCCTCATCAACCCGACAGAGAGTGGAGCGATTTTGGGATCCGCTACTAGATGCACTTAACCGGTTTAGGCAGGCCCGCAATTTTCGTGGCCTGTTTAGCTGGCCCTTTTGGAAAGAGACGATAGAGATAGCGACTGTTGCCTTTCTCTTCGCCATATTTATTGGCCATTGCCTTTACTAACATGCGAATCGCAGGCGAAGTATTGAACTCCAGATAAAAGTCGCGCACGAAACGCACCACTTCCCAATGCTCCGGGGAGAGAGAAATGCTCTCCTTCTCTGCGATCGCCTCTGCCAGAGCTTCGCTCCACAGCGATGTCTCTTTCAGATAACCTTCGCTATCTGTTTCAATTTCTTTACCTTCAAAGATCAACATAGTTTCCACAACGGCTGTTTATGACGGCGGGAGTGTAACAAAAAACAAGGCCCCGCATAAGCGGGGCCTGATTGAGAAGGGGTCGTCGTTAGTCTCTGCTGGCGAAACCCAGGATGCTAAGCAGGCTGACAAAAATGTTGTACAGCGATACATAGAGGCTCACGGTCGCACGAATATAGTTCGTTTCGCCACCATGAATAATGTTGCTGGTTTCATACAAAATCGCGCCAGTTGAGATCAGGATAAACACTGCGCTAATTGCCAGGTGCAGGGCAGGGAGCTGAAGGAAAATATTCGCAACCATACCGATCAGCACAACCACGATACCCGCCATCAGCATACCGCCAAGGAAGGACATATCCTTGCGGGTTGTCAGCACATAGGCTGAACAGCAGAAAAAGACCAGCGCGGTACCGCCGAGCGCCAGCGCAATGACGTCACCCATCCCGGCAGACAAATACGCGTTCAGCATTGGGCCGAGGATGTACCCAAGGAAGCCGGTAAAAGCAAATGCTGCCAGAATACCGCTTGGCTTATTCGCCAGTTTATAGGTTAAGAACATCAAACCATACATACCCACTAGCGTCAGAATAAGACCCGGTGAAGGGAGCATCAGAACGGTGCTTGCTGTTGCGGTAATCGCAGAAAAAGCCAGTGTCAGACTGAGCAGAAAATAGGTATTACGAAGAACTTTGTGCGTGCTCAGCAGGGATGTGCGGTCACGCGAAGAAGTAATTAGACGATCCATAAGCCACTCTCTTATGACAGATGTAATTAGAAGTGGAGTCTAGGAAAGTCTTGCGTGCTGTAAAAGACGTTTTACCCATCTTTACTCATCGCAGCGGCTGCTGACGCCTGTTTTATCGATAAAAAATGTGGTTAGAAGATTCTGGGAACAAATGTGATGCAGAGCCATATTTATCTCTTATATCGCTCGAAATGTTTTGCCGTCTAATCTTTAGCACGTTAAGAGTGTAATTGCGTCGGTATATAACAAATTTCAAAGGCGAATGGATATGAAACCACAAACACTAAACAACATTACTCACGTTTTATTTGCAGTCGGGATGATGTGCGCAACGACACAGGTTTACGCGGCAAGCGTACCCGCGGGGGTTGAACTGGCGGCAAAACAGGAATTAGTGCGCAACAACGGCAGCGAGCCGGCATCGCTGGATCCGCACAAAGTCGAGAGTGACATTGAGTTTAACATTATTCGCGATATGTTCGACGGGCTGCTGACAGTCAAAAAGGATGGCTCTATCGAGCCGCTTTTAGCCGAAAAATGGGAAAACAAAAATAACACTGTCTGGACATTTCATTTACGCCCGGGGATCACTTGGTCGGATGGTACGGCGATTACTGCAAAGGATGTGGTCTGGAGCTGGCAGCGTCTTGTTGACCCGAAAACGGCTTCTCCTTACGCCAGCTATCCGGGCAATATGCATATCCTCAATGCAGCTGATATCTCACAAGGTAAAAAGCCAGTTGATTCATTGGGTGTCAAAGCAGTGGATGACTCGACTCTCGAGGTTACTCTGACTCAACCGACTGCCTCTTTTTTACCTATGTTGGCGCATCCCTCACTGGTTCCAATCGATCAAGTGCTTGTTAACCGCTTCGGAGATAAGTGGACAAAACCAGAACATATCGTGACCAGCGGGGCTTATAAAGTTACCGACTGGGTAGTCAACGAACGCATTGTGGCGGAACGTAACACGCGCTACTGGAACAATAAGGCGACAGTGATTAATAAAGTTACCTACCTCCCCATTAGCGCGGAAACTGCGGATGTGAACCGCTTCAAGGCCGGGGAAATTGACATTACTTACACAATTCCTGTGAATCAGTTTGCCCAGCTACGTAAAACGTTTGGCGAGCAGGTCAGCGTTGAGCCTCAACTGGCAACCTACTATTACGAGTTCAATACCACTAAACCCCCCTTCAACGATCCACGCCTGCGTCGCGCGCTCAATATGGGGTTAGATAAAGATATTATTGCGGACAAAGTGATGGCGCAGGGCCAAAGGCCGGCATGGGTCATCAGCCAGCCAGAGATCGGCGGAGTGAAGTTATCTCCGCCAGATTATTCAACATGGCCTCGCGAAAAACGCCTCGCAGAGGCGACGAAATTGTTAAACGAGGCAGGCTTTAATGAAGCGCACCCTTTGAGTTTTAACCTTCTCTACAACACGATGGAGACGCATCAACGTATTGCCATTGCTGCCAGCTCAATGTGGAAAAAAAATCTTGGAGTAGAGGCAAAACTGCAGAATCAAGAATGGAAAACAATGCTGGATACGATGCATACCGGCAATTTTGACGCTGTGCGCTATGCATGGATCGCAGATTACGATGATGCAGCAACCTTCCTGAATAACTTCCGTACCGGAAGTAGTGAGAATACAAGCAAGTACAGCAATTCGGCCTATGATGAGGCGCTGGATAATGCAGCGAAGGCGAAAGATGTTGCTGAGCGAGGAAAATATTATCAGCAAGCAGAAGACATTCTGGCGCGTGATGTACCGGCAATACCGGTTTACCACTATGTACGCACACATTTGGTGAAACCATGGGTGGGTGGTTTCAATCCCGATCCGCTGGGTTACTACCTTACTCAGGATATGTACATCAAAAAGCACTAGATCTATATCGTAGCCGCTTCTTTATTGAGCACTATGTTGATGTTTAGAGCGATTAACGTGCGTTTGAACGTTTTTCGCGCAAACGAACATTATCACGCTTTACATGAAGGGCGAGGATGTTTATAGTGCGCCTCACACCGGAAGTGTGGCCGAGCGGTTGAAGGCACCGGTCTTGAAAACCGGCGACCCGAAAGGGTTCCAGAGTTCGAATCTCTGCGCTTCCGCCATATCTGATAAGGGGTTACCGAAAGGTAACCCCTTGTTTTTTTGCTTCGCAAGAAAGCCCCGCTATGCGCCACTTAAAAACTATTAAAGAGCCAGCTTACGGCTTTATCGCCAATCACCTGGTACAGACAAACAAAGGTCGTTTACCGACACTGAATAGAAAACTGCTACTTCCTTGCGGTTGAATTGCATAATTTACCCGCCTGTTAGGGTAGACATAAAAGGCCGGCAGGACAGTAGCGATAACATCTTCAGGTAAACTTTCAACGTTATCGACCTTATTAATATTGGTTGATAAAAGGTGAAAAGTGTTTTTGTTCTCAACCCACGTATAAGCAACATCCCTCCTTATCGTGTCCTCCATATAGTTGGGATGACGGTAACGCCCGCTGACAGAGACGATACCGCTGTGGGTTCGTCTGTTGTACATAAAGTCGAGTGTCAAATTAGCTTGCGCATCCTTGTTAAAAACAACAACAACCGCCGTGCAGGTTTCCGCAGCGCGGGAGTGCGTCGTTACCATGAGATACAGATAGCCGAATCCGAAACCTGCAAACAGAAAAATTATTAATAAGCTAACCCTCTTTTTAGTCATCTCGGTTTATTCCAGTAATATGGAGAGAGATACATCCTGGCGAAGATTCCGTTGTATATTTTTTTTTACAAGCTAGCGCGGTCAAAGTGGGTGAGGTTACGGAAAGGGGGAAATAGACCCAAGGATAGCTTTTGCAACTCAATCCCGTATTCAGAATTAAGGTTTTGTATTTTGAATAGGGATTATTGTTATCATGAATGTCATTCCTGGTGTGAAGATGACAGCCGCTGTCCGTTTCTGTAAGCGTATAAGTGTTAAAGAAGGCAGGTTCAGCATGCTTGTACCAAATGAAGCTCGTGACAATGAAACCAGTGACAAAAGAGATAAGAACAAGCAGGAGAGGTAAAAGTAATTTCTTAATTCTATTGTCATCTTCGCCAGGTAATGGTTGGGAAGCCGGAGGTAACCCAGGCTCGGGTGAAGCATCTACATCCTCTGAAACTACACTCCTTTCGGGCAGAGCAGGGCTCGGGACGTCAAGAGTGGGAAGTTCAATCTTGTTATCTGTCCTGACAATATCATCCTGTTTAATGATTCTGACGCCATCATCAATTTGAAAGCCTTTACGAGGGATGGTGGCGATGAGTTTTTGATCCGTATCGCCCACTGCACGCAGTCCGCGGCGGACAATAGAAATATTCTGATAGAGGGTATTGGCGGGAACCAACATACCTTCCTCTTCCCATACTTTCTTGAAAAAATCTTGCTGTAAGACAATTTCGGGAGAGGCTTCAAGTAATAACAGAAGACACCGACTTGCTGGTGTGGTTAAGATCACACTCACTTCAGGGTTTTTAAGGGAGGTTAATTTCTTTAAAACGGGCCTGAATTCAATATATTCGTTTATAATCCAGTGCATATGCCTATCAACGCAGCCAGAGCTGAGTTCCTTATCAACATTCCATATTTAAGACAGTCATTACTCCATCCGGTAATTTCAACATGATGGGAGAGCAATTTCCATATTTTTTTATGACTTAAATGAATATTGATTAGGTGGCTTTAAGATCTCAAATCATCAATTTTCTTATATGAAAGCTTAACGTGATGAATGCTGAAATGAATTTCTTGTTAAAGTCAGTATCTATTTGCTTATGCGTGGGTGGCTGAACGGATAATAAACATTAAAAATATAAAGTTCAGTGATGAGTTAGGAGCATTTATCATGTACTTTTATAAATGCCTCGTTATAAAGTATGAATATTTCACCTGCCTTTTTAACGTGACCACTGTTGAGTTTCTCTCCTGGCCGGAGATACCATGTTGTACTGGCATCCTCACTGGCTCCACATCCAGGTTTTAATAGTAACTTAAACCAGGTGTTTCCTTTATTAGCTACCTCTCCTTTAGAATGATCCAGAGACCATTTGAAATTTATCTTACGAGGTCTCACGACAAGAATTGTGTCCATTACTATCACCGGCACCATACTTATGATGCTGTCATTAGCGCTCTTTGATGTTCTGTTTTGAGGTGGGATCTCTTCGAATGCAACCCGGTAGTAACGTTCTTTATCATCTGCAGGACCATGATAATAAAACTTGAAGAAATCACTCTCCCCTGATTGCAGCATCATCTGTCGTGGTGCAAACAATAGCTCCCCATCAGCAGGTTGAGAATAAACTTCAGAAGTGCCTGGGCTGTCAATCGCCCTGATACTTATACGATAAAGGCGAGGGGATTTATTATTATTTACCACTAGTTTAGCAAACATAGTACTTTCGGCATCAATCGAAAAGGTTTGATTGCCGACATAAATGGCGTTTGCAAGAAATGGTGCTAGCAAGAAAATAAAGCAGAAATAGTTTATCGCTTTTTTAATTAACATTGCGCCAGGTCGCCTTAATTCTAATTTCTCCCGATGCGCTAACATCCCCGAACCATGTTGAATCATTTAATGTATATAGAGAGCGCTCATCGTTCATGGGAATGGAGAAGCGAACATTTGATTTATTCATCAACCCCATTGCCCCGTTTGAGCTAAACCATGGTGTTGATAACCAAAACGCATCAGTCATATCACGCCATAGCCCATCGCAACCGACATCGTATGTTTTATTAACCCCATTTCTGGTTTTATACGTTAACGATGCGGGAAAAGGAACCTGAGTCAGATTTTTGAATGATTTAAATATACACCAGGAACGCCCATGGATCTTTTGTGTTGGGCCTGTCACGCTAATTAGTACTTCATCAGCGGAAGTTTTACCGTTTGTCGTGACGATATAATCAAAATCAAGTGAAGGGCTGTTTCTACCAATTCTCCCGGAGCGGGAGGGGTGTTGGACATAATCAGTAGAAATTATGCTCACACTAAACTCTCTCGGCTTGATGATAAGCTGACTGGAAGTGGAAAACTCATACCAGCCTGATTCAGGTGCAAGAACGTTATGCATTCTGAAATTAAAAAGATCGTTAGTGTTACTGTCGCTGATACCCAATTTAATCATCTGCTTAAAAAAATTATGGGAAAAGAAAATATAAATATTTTTTTTTCCTTTCATTTCGTTAAATGTGAAGTAATGACTTGTTTTACTCACGGTCTTCCATGTGTTGCTGTCCAGACTAAATTGCATATCCGCGGTATTAATCGCAGATTCGAGTGCAGGTTTGTTTATTGATGGAAAGACTTTTATTGTGGAGTTGCTCATTCCATTGTCACGTAAGGAATAGGTGAGCATTTTGCAGGCCAGACCGGAAAGCTTTCCAATAACCAGGGGATAACAGCCAGAGTTGCCTTCGCCAAGTGTCGGAACACCATCGCTGTTAATGAAGACTTCTGAAATACCGTTAGTGTTCTCAAACTTCAGATGAGCGCCTTTCGTATAAGACACTTTGCGAACGTACCAGTTACCAGAGCCCATATAGCGGC
Source organism: Kosakonia sp. HypNH10 (assembly GCF_029850615.1). Lineage (NCBI taxonomy): Bacteria > Pseudomonadati > Pseudomonadota > Gammaproteobacteria > Enterobacterales > Enterobacteriaceae > Kosakonia > Kosakonia sp. HypNH10. Next base: position 498,437 of record NZ_JAOTIU010000001.1, on the reverse strand, counting down.
AGCGTTGACCAGATTTAGCGCTATAACTTTCCACAGTAGTACAAGTGTTAATGGTCATGGTGAAGTTACTTCCCACGGAAGCATTATTCAGATAATGATAAAATTGATCGCTCATCATCCCATGCATCCATTTAGCTCCTCCTGATGGTACAGACACGCCATAAAATCCTGCCGCATCTGTAGCTTCTGGCAAAATCAAGCTCGTCGCCATATCGCAGCCTTTGTACCAGTTAATGCAGCGTAACCCAGTAATTAAATGGGATGTCGGCGCGTTTTCCAGCCACATATCGAAACGACGGTTGCTCAATAAAAGCGTATTATAGCCATTGTCAATATAACCAAGACTCTGCTGATAAATAGTTCCGGACCCATTGTATTTTAGCCCCGTCCAGCGGTTGGAGCCCGTCATTCGTGGATCCAGCACACCAGTAGGAGTAACAAAAAAATTATCGTTGTTATTATTTTCTACGAAAACATATTCACGAGTAGGCGCGTCGGAAAAGACTGTTTTGGTAATGGCTCCTGCAATATTAACTTTTAAGAAGACTAAAACAAAAGCTAAGGACCAATATGAATTAACCTTCATTAGTCTCTCCATCAACCATTGTACTGGCGAACGTTTTCAACCCCTGGCAAATAATATCGCCTACCCAAACTGCACCTCGAGCATTACCAATATCAAGATCTGCTTCGCAAAGTTTATTATCGTCGTAGTTGAAATCAACAGTAGGGAATTTCTTATCAATATCCATCACGAACTCGCCATTACTATCAGTGCGTGTTCTCCCTATGTGGTTATTAATGTGGGCATTAGCAAGCAGCGTTCCGTCCTCAGCGCGTATCCGGCCCGAAACGGTTACCATCTGTTTGATTTCTGGCACCATTGTTACAACATTGCCTGGGTAGAGTGTAAATTGACCTTTTCTTCCATTTGCAATGTTATAGCTATCGATAGATTTTTTACTATTAAGAATCTCAATTTCATAACGTGAGTAAGGATCTAAAGGAAGATAGTTACGTTGACCCAGCAATGGGAAAAGACGACCATTAACCCTTGCAGTGAGTTGGCCATCATGTTCAATGTCAGTACGTAATATCACACCAGCGTTACCCTCAGTGCTGCCGCTCATGCCTATCTCACTTCCTTGCCAGCCGATGCTACCATTAGCCGTAAAGTTTGTGCTTAAGTATCCATCAAGGCCGCTATTGACACTTAATGTACCTGTTGAAAAACGATTCTCATATTTCGTCCATGCAGTGGCACTTAAATTCTTATTATTACTATTTTTTCCAGAAATACCGCGGGAAATATCGGCACCAATAGCTTGTATAGCATCACCCTCGTCGAACTGCTTCTGAGCTGAAATGTTTGCCATAGCATAGCCATTCTGTTGTGTTATGCCGGCTCGAAAAGCGCTTCCCAGCGGGAGCAGAACATCAAAAGCAACATATTTTTGCATGCGGACTGCTTGCCGGCTATTGCTGTGCTGGTAGCGTTGCATGCCTGCACGCAGTCCTAATGAACCAAACTGTCCGTTGTAAAGGGTCTGCGTATAATCAGCAGTATAATAATGGCTATTATGTTGGCGATCTTTGTTATAACTTGCACTTAAGGAACCTAGCGGAGCCCAAAGCGCGCTGAGATTTAATGATGCGCCAATTGCGATATTAGTAGCATCGCTGCGCCGAAGGGTATTTCCTATTGATGTTTTTTCTTGGCTTAACCATATAGAACTAAATTTTCCGGGCATAGTTGCATTTAGACTACTAATGGAACTCCAGGACCCATCTGTAGCTAACATATTTTGCATGCTGATCTGTAAAGTTTCGGTAATGGGCCATGAGAGCTGAAGTTCTCCGACAGTCACTGAGTCATAGTTGTATGCTGAAGCCATCCAGGCTAACGCATTAAGCCCACCGGAAGTGGACAAGCCTAGCAGAAGACTATTTTTAGCTTTCTGGACATCCCTTTCGCCGGTCTCCCATCGCTCCATATGTATATTGCCTCCCCAAAATTGCCAGCGGAATGGCATTCCCGCAGATTTACCTCGCGCAAAAAGCTTGTTAACACGTTGAATAGTTTGGCTTATATGTTGACCGTTAACGATCACATCGACTTTGATATCGTAAATTCCATAGGGGAGGCCGCTGGTGTCAACTTCATGACTGCCCATACTGAAGTTCTGTACGCTGAGAAGTTTACCCTCCCGGGAAAGATGAACTTCGCCAGCAGAGGGCAAGAAAACAATGACGGGGATAACGGAGTGCGAATCATTGAAGACCGTTGACTGCGCATGATTGCCCCAGGAAAAACCATAGATTTTTCCAGAAGGAAGCGCAGTGACCGATCCAAGAGACTGTAAATTCCAGGAGTCTAACATGCCACCAGCAAGTCTATAGCCTGAAAAATCACGTTCGTACATGGCACGATAGAGTTGAGCCTGTTGGGAATTCGATCCCAGTCCGTATACAGTGCCATTCATCATTAAATGGTGCTCTTTCAACGCTGTAACAGAATCGAATGAAAGATAATTTGAAGTACTACTGTCTCCCCCCTTCATCTTATTGTTATAAATGCCAAAGTTATAAGTAAGTGTACTGCTCAGATTTGCTGCACTTGAATCACCGATATCCTCGAGTTTAGGGCGAAAAAGGGTTTTAAGTGCTTGCTGAGTGACAATCATTTGCAACGTAAGTTGCTGGAAGTTTAGATACAACCAGGCATTAGCGGTAAGGGGTATTTTAGACTCTTCATTAAATGGAATATCTTTGAGACTATTAATTTTTGACCGTGTGAGATCATTTAAAGACGCATTGCCATTCTGATCTTCAAGCTCGATTAAACGTACTTTTACCATATTATCATCGAGCCAAATGGAAGCAGTGCCGATACGCTGATCATCCTGCGTACCAGAAACCCCATTTAGATGGATGTATAATGGGATACTCATACCATCTTGTAATGCTTTTCTAAAGGCATCAGGAACCATGATGCCGGCGACATGTAAACTCTGAAGAGGAGAAGAATTAACTTCATTCATGCCAGCAAAGAAAATGACTGTATAAGTAACGCAAGCTTGAAGGGTTTTATTCTCGACAATGCGCACAGACAACATCTCCCAAAACTATTTGACTGAAACGAAATGATTCTCTTGCCAAAATGCTACGCGGCCACTTTTATCTGCAACATTTACTCGCGTGAATGTTCGCGATTTTCCGGGCATAAGATAGTAATTTTCTTTGCAAGACTCCCCATCAGTTGGTTTCAAGCATGGGCCATAGGCGATAATACGTAATGTCGCATTTCCTGGATTGGTGATTTTTCCTGCTGAATATTTATATTCGTACTTTGCTTTACGAGGCGCGACAACCAATATAGAACTAATAAGCGCTGACGCTGTCGCAACAGCATGACGCTTTGCGTTGCTTCTTTTACCTTCGCTCAACGATTGATCGGACCAAAGAATCCGGTAATAACGTTCTTTATCGTCAGCGGGTCCTTTATAGAAAAAACGGATAGTCTCATTGCTTTTAGCGGGAAGTAATAAACTTCCTGGTGTCAAAAGAAGTTCGTTTCTACTCTCCATAGGGATGATGCTACCTCCTTCTAGAGGGTTGGTTATTCTTTCAACTCTGATATTAATAAGGCGTCCTGTATCAGTGGAATTTTTTATCTCTTTACTGATAACAGAGCTGTCGCTATACATAAAAGAAGATATATCACCAATGTCTAACGCATAAGCTGGCATCATTACAGTTAAAGAAAGGTTACACGCAAAAAAAATTTTTTTCATAATTCACTCTCCTAAAAAAAAAGGAGCGGTCCCTCGCTCCTCAATTAATGGAATTAGCTAGTCCAGGTTGCATCAAACTGGACGCTAACATCGCCACTCCAGATACCTTCTGGCAATACGCTCAAATCGGTTGCAGGCGTTGTGCCGTCAGTAGTTGCATTTGCAATTGAGAATGTAAATGCATCCTGACCAGCAAAGCGACCTGCTTTATTATAATTAGAAGCAATATTGCTCAGACCACCACTTTTACCTGTAACGGTGTCAACAAGAACTGTATCAGACGTTTTATCGACCGCATTACCGAAGTAATTAACTCCAACATTCAGCGTTGACCCTGATCCATCAAGCTGCGTTAGCGTGTTACTTACTAATCGTGAGGTTAGTTTGAATGCCGTTGCGCTTGAATCTCCTTCAATTGCAACGTCAAAAAGACCTTTTTGAGTATTGAACCCTTTAACGCCCTCAGCGTATTGGAATGAAAGGCTTCCCAGAGGCGTTACAATTAATTTACTGGTAGTATCTTTCTTTGCTGTTGCGGACCATGTCGCCACAGCCTGTGCTGTAGTATCGGCTGCCTGAACTGCACCCATGCTAAAAGAAGACAACAATGCAAGCGCTAAAATTTTACGTTTCATAAATGCACCTTACTCTTAATGGTTTTAACCTTGAAGGTTCCTTGTATTAACAAGGCTTTTTTCTAGTCGGAATTCACTACTATGTAATCCGATTAAAAGAAGCTAAAGGATATAACTTGCATAAGTGTGCTAATAACAAGTCAATACTGTACTTTTACGCTCGATAGCGAACAAGTGAACACTCGAATCAATCGCAATCTCACGTAAAGCCACTGCTTCCGACGAAAATAATAACCTTGACGCAAAATGATTGGGTAGTAATAAATTGTTATCTAACCAATAAATAATATGTGTTAAATTATTGATCTCTTTTTACATGGGGGAATGCGGTTTCCTGCTGCGTTGATAACATTTTCGTAGCGTATAGATGTCACATTGATAAGATCTCTTATCCCTTTTTAAGAACAGCATAAGCATTATTTAAATGATGTATTTATTATTTAAGAAATATATCATGCCATTTCCTTTTAAGAACTCAAGCCCCGATGTTGATTGCACAAAATAATATAAATGTTAAGCATGTGGCTATGTGGAAGAGTTCTTATGCTAACAGTGCAATCTCTATGGGATTATATAGCCAGAGGAAAGCTAAGCACTCATTTTTGCTACTCATGTGAATTTTTTAATATAGGGTGTTTTTGCTAGTGAAAAATCCATGTTAATTATGTGAAAGGTTCTTAAATTCATGAGTGCTATGTTTGTTTTGCATAATGCTTTGAATTAAATGATAAAATAGAAATTCACCTTAAATTTCTCTAGTTAATGCCAGGCTTTTTTTTAAGGATAATTCACTTGTTTTAATGCGTTCTTTAGCAATAATTAAAAAAATCCTATTAGCTCTTCAGGATTTAGAAGGGTGTAAGATAAATACACGTCTGTCGTTACTTAAACTTAGTCAGGAACGTGTATTATTTTTTTGTATGGCTAGTTCAATTTTGCATGCTGAAATTAGCGTTAAGATAAATATCGGAGCTCCAGTGTCAGGATACTTTTAATCTGCATAACGAGTTTAGATGCCTGCATGAAGTACTTAAAAAGTCGATTTAGTAAGCGACTAAACTCATCTTAATAAGTTGCATAAATTATAGGTAGGAAATCAATGAAAGGTGAAAGAAAAACACGGGTTTTGATGAGATTCAATCCAGTAGCGGCTTCTATTCTACTCGCTCTACCGGTTTTTACTCAAGCAGCCGATCTTAATATCAAAAATGGTACTATAGCAAATTCAAATGGCGTACCCGTAATCAATATTGCCAATCCCAATGATAATGGCCTTTCTCATAACGTTTATGATGATTTCAATGTTGGTAAGAACGGCGTAATTTTCAATAATAGCTCTTCTGGTACAAATACTGTAATTGGGGGAGCCATCGCGGGTAATAGCAATCTTACCTCTGGTAGCGCCAAAGTCATCCTTAATGAAGTCACTTCTAATAAGACCAGTATGCTTGAAGGCCTGATGGAAGTTGCAGGAGACAAAGCTCATTTAGTTATTGCTAATCCTAATGGTATCTCCACAAGCATGGGAAGCGGCTTTATCAACACCAGTAAAGCCACTATCACAACCGGTAAACCGGATATTCAGAACGGCTTGTTGAGAGGTTATTCAGTTGGTGGCGGTATTATCACTCTCAAAGGACTAATGAGTTCTTCGCCCACAGAGATTCTTGCTCGCTCTGTTGCAGTTCAAGGGCAAATTGTCACCGATGAACTCACCGTCATCGCCGGTAATAATTATATTAATAAAGATGCAGAGGTCTTGGGACATGTAACGGCAAGCGGTGTCAGAAACACTTACGCCGTGGACGTGTCAGATCTGGGTGGCATGTACGCTAACCGCATCAATCTAATCAGTACTGAAAGCGGAGTAGGTGTAAGAAATACAGGTACTCTTGCAGGTGGTGCTGATAATATCCATATTGACGTAAATGGTAAGTTTATTAACACTGGCGGTGAGGTCCAATCGGTTGGCGGTACTAACATCAAAACTAATGGTGTGCTGGAAAACATCGGTGGGAATATATCGGGTAAAGGCCAGGTATTTATTAATACGACAAATAATTCCTTAAATAATACCAGTGCCGGTAGTATTTCCTCAGAGTCCGATATTTACATAGATAGTGGCGAGTTAGATAATAAAAACGGTAAAATTGCTTCTGGCGGTGTGTTAGGCATCAATACTAATGGCAAAACGTTAATCAACAGTGGTAAGGGCAGTTCTGCAGGTCTGGAAGCAACTGTTGTCGCGCTGAAAACAGGTAAGTTAGATAACCGGACTGGGCAGATCAGGGGGGGCGGCCTTGCATTCGAAACTTCTGAAATAACCAATGTTGGAGGCGAAATTCAATCTGCTGGTAAGATTGATATAATTAGTTCCGGAAATATTGATAACACTAAAGGTCTTATTAGGTCTCAAGCAGGTGGCATTCAGATTGAAACGGCTAAGTATTTTATCAATAAAGACAATATCACGGCTGATGCTACTAGCAACGATTCCTTGGGGTTAATTGCAGGTGACAACGGAATCAAATTAAAAGCAGGCACGATTAATAATTCGACTGGTGGAATAAGTTCATCAGGGGCAATCTCACTGGAAAGTAGTAGTACGATTAACAATCGTAATGGGAAAATAGCCGCTGATAAAGCCGTGTCGCTTTCTGCGATTGGAAATATCGACAACTCAAGTGGAAGGCTGCTATCGAAAGACACCGTCTCGATTATCGGTTCTACAATGGACAATAGTCTTTATGTCGGTCAAATTATGGGAGATAGTGGGGTTAAAATAGATTTGTCTGGGTATTTTAACAACCACATTGGTTTAGTAAGTTCACAATTCGGTAATGTTGACATTAAAGCTAAAAATGTCAAAAACGTTGGTGGGATGATTCTTGGTAAAGATATCTCAATCAAAACCGAAGCAGACGTTGATAACTATCATGGGTTAATGGTTGCAAATAATATTCTCAATATTGATGCTAAGACCAATGTTAATAACACCTATGGTGAAGATTTCGGATCGTGGTATGGTAATTACTTCGGAATACCGGGCCAAATTGGTGGGTTAATTGGCACTAATGGCGTAACAATCAACGCTCAGTCTATTAATAACACGCATAGCCGTATTATTGCTGAGCATGGTCCGTTAAACTTGAATGTCGTAGAAACAATTGATAATTATCGTGCCTTGATAGCCAGTGGCGGTGATGCAAAAATTAATGCAAAGCGCTTGATTAATAATTATGCCACTCTCCACAGTGCCGGCGATCTTAGTATCGATGTTGATTCTCTGTCCAACTACAGCTCTGGTACCATCGAAAACAATGATGCAACAGGGATAATATCATCCGATCGATATCTTTCATTAATTGTTGGGAGTAGTTTTAACAATTATGGATGGGTTAGCAGTAAGCAGAATGCTTTAGTTCGTGTTGCAGGGGCGTTGCATAATTACAATACAATTTCTTCTGATAATACATTGGAAGTTGATACAAGTGGCACCCTTACCAACGAAAAAAATATTGCAGCAGGAACCGTACTTTATGTTGAATCAGATGGCAGTATTGTCAATAGCAGCAAAGGCAATATGGTCGGTAGTTCCGCGTTTATCAAAGCCGCAGTTGATTTAACTAACTATGGTAATGTCGTTGCCTGGGATTATCTCGATGTCAATGCTGCTCGCACGATCTATAATTACAAAAATATTTTTACTGAAGGCAACGCAGTAATTACTTCGAAATTAATACACAACTCTGGATCTAATGCTGTTTTAGGTGGTGAAAGGGGACTTGTACTTACAACCTCACAGTTGACAGGTTCAGGCACTATCGTTGGTTTATGATGTAAAAATTATTAAAGCAGCAGCGCCGCTGCTGCTTTAAATTGAATGAGAGCGATCGTAATAGTGCAACTCTATAAAATTCATTTTCTAATTTTTTTCTTTTGTTTTCATGTGACCGCAGCAGACAATTTAGATAAGTTTGCGAGGGAGCAGCAGCGCAACGACTCCAACCTTTTGCGTGAAAATAAAATTGAGAAGAAAGATGTTTTCTCTGAAAAAAGAGAGTTGATCATTGATAATATCCAGATTCCTAAGGATAAAGTATGTTATCGCATAACCAAAATTACTCTTAATAATGATTTCATAAATGATCTGAATATTAAAGGTATTAAGAATAAATTTACTGGCGAATGTCTTGGTGTTAATGGGATTAGAAGTTTTGTTAATATTATTCAAGACTATTTTATTAATGCCGGCTTTGTCACCACGCGTGTTGACATTCCTAATCAAGATTTAACTACAGGTGCACTTGCCATAACGGTTACTCCTGGCCGGATAGAGCGTATTTTGATTGAAAGCGGTGACGTTAATGCTCATATTCTCCCTTTTAAACAGGGTGATATTCTTAATCTAAGGGGTATAGAGCAAGGCCTTGAAAACTTACAAAGGACGCCGGCAGTTGATGTTAAAATAAATGTCGCGCCCGGAAGTCGAAGCGGTTATAGCGATATCATTATAAATACTCACCGTATGAAGAGTTGGAGCGCCAAAGCGAACTATAGTAACTGGGGGGATAAAAATACAGGGCAAAATATATCTAGTGGCGTATTTTATCTCTTTAATCTTGCTGGTATAAGTGATGTGGGTTATCTTTCGGGAGCGAGTAGCATAACTGGAGGATACAAAAATATAACCGCCTGGTACTCCTTCCCATATGGATTTTGGGACTACGAATTTACCTATAGCGCAAGCGTCTCGGATCAAAATATACCCATTGCTGACTGGAATTATGATTATATTGGCAGGAATAAGTATTACAGCTTTAAAACCTCGCACTTGCTTTTTCGAGATATGTCAAAGAAGATTTCCGCAAGCTTAGAAGTTTTTAAAAGAAAAGCCGATTATAAGTTTGGCGGCATCAAACTGGCCATGCAGAAACGCGATATGAGCAACATTAAGCTGGCGTTCAATTATATTCAGGGGTTTGACGGTGCCTCATTAGACTCAACAATAAGTTGGCAGCGATTTGTCAAATGGCTGGATGGCAAAGAAACACCAGATATGTTATCTGGCGACGTGGACCGTGCCAGTCATATCTATAATTTAAATATGAACTATTTAAAAGCTTTGAAGTTGTCATCTCTGCCTGCCTGGTATGAGATGTCCATCGGTGCGCAATACAGTCCTGCGGCACTAACAATTCAGGATCAGTTTAATATTGGTAATCGCTGGAATGTCAGAGGGTTTGAAAACAGTTCTGGTGTTGATGCGATAAATGGCTTCTACATACAAAATACTCTTAACTTTACGACTGCCTTCAATGGATTAACTACTTTCTTCGGAGTTGATTATGGGCAAGTAGGTGGGAGCCAATCTACGCGGCAAATTTATGGGGGCGACAAACTCATGGGGGCTACTGGAGGAGTAAAAGGAAACGTTCAGTCTTTGGGATATGAGCTATCCCTGTCGCTTCCATTGCTCTCACCATCAAAAATGATTGTCGATGATTTTACGGCAAAATTTAACATCAGTTATCAGCTTTAATTACTATGGAAAAAAAAAGCTTTTACATTGGTACGGACATTGTTGAAGTAAGTAAGATTACGCGGGCAATAAACAATGGAGGGGATGCTTTTCTTCATCGTGTCTTTTCTCTTTCTGAAAGAAAAAAAATTATTTCAGAGGAGATGAATTATGAGAGAGTTTCAGGTTTTTGGGCTGCTAAAGAGTCTCTCGTTAAGGCTTTAGGTTTGGGGTTCCGAGAAGGGATAACCTTTCAGGATATGGAGGTCCAGCATGATCGCTTCGGATGCCCCTATTTTTCCCTTTCCGGCCGGATAGCACAGATAATCAAAGAGCGAGATATCGAACATATCTCTCTCAGTATATCCCACTGTCGAACACATGCTGTTGCAGTAACGATTATCTCCTGATGAAAGACAAAGGAATAAAATGTATACATATAAGGATTTGGATACTAAGAATGTGCTTGTCTCTGGCGCAAGCGGAGACATCGGATTAGCAATATGTGAGAAATATCTGGATCAGGGCTGTAACGTTTATGCCATATTTAAAAGCAGCGCTGATCCCCTTCGTATATTAAGTGAACGACATCAAAACGGCCACCGTTTAACTATTTTGCAGTGCTATCTTACTATTCCTGAGAGTGTAAGTGAGCTGTTTATCACTCTTAGTTCCGCTATCACGCAACTCGACGTTCTCGTTAACAATGCAGGTATCGTCAAAGATAATCTTTTTTCCTCAATGAGTTTTGACGATTTCAATACTGTCATTGAAACCAATATGTTAAGCGCCTTTCATCTTACAAAAGAGATGTTGAAACTCTTACGAAGCGCAGAAGGCGCAACGATTATTAATGTTGCGTCTATAGCTGGAATTATTCCCAGTGTCGGGCAAGCAAATTACAGCGCTTCTAAGGGGGCCTTACTCAGTTTTACCCGGTCACTTGCTGCTGAACTTGCCCCGCGCGGAATTCGTGTAAATGCCGTGGCACCGGGTATGATTGCTTCAAAGATGGTAAAAAAAGTCTCACGAACCGTCGTTCGAGATGTAACAAACTCTATACCACTCAAGCGGCTAGGAAACTGTAATGAAGTCGCTAATACCATTGTTTGGTTATCTTCTTCAGCATCCAGTTATATCGTGGGGCAAACCATCGTGATTGATGGCGGGCTGGTCATGCGGTGATTTATGTCAAAATATACTATTCCTCCAAAACTATTTCTTGAGATGGGTGCCTGGCGCCAGCCTCTTATGATGGTCGATCGTATAGAGGATTATAAATATGGTGATAATGGTTATATTCGGGTAATCAAGCATGTTACCTATAACGATCCTTATCTTGTTGGACATTTCCCAGAAAACCCTATTATGCCGGGTGTCATTGTTGCGGAAATATTCGGCCAGGCGAGTGAGTATTTCTCTTTTATGAGCGATGTTTGCGACATCTTTGCAGAACGTTTCGGTATGTCATTAACCAGTTTACGTGATATTTATAGCTTTATTCACAGGCCAGAATTAACCGAAATTATCCGCGAGCGTCGCGCTCAAGTCCATGGCGTTCTGGCATCTCAGAACTTAAAATTCAAAGATATTGCTTATCCAGGAGATACCATCGAAGTGATAAGCAAGCCCGCTTTCACTGATCCTGCCGGGTTCAAACACTACTCCGTTACGGCAAATGTTGGTAAGAAAAAGATTAGCGATGGCACCATTATCAATTTTCGAGAAACTAAATAACAGGGATGAAAAGCATGACAATAATGCAGAGTAAAATTGAAGAGCGTAAAGAGGTTCTCTTCACCATCAAAACAGAGATCATCCAGCGCTTAAATATTCCTCGTGAACCATCGCAAATTGACGATGATACACCCTTATTTGGCAATGGCCTGAAATTAGATTCGGTCGATGCGACCGAGATTATTGTAATGCTGGACAAGGTTTTTGATATTCAGGTGAGTGAAAGTGACAATCCGTCTTATATGCGCAGCATTAATAGCCTTGCTTCTTTTGTGATAACGAAACGTCAGGCTTAATTTCGGTTAACTATTTTAATAAGGACTACTATGAAATCGCTGCATGACTTACATCTGGCCGGCAAGGCTAAAATGGGCATTTTTAATAACCATCTGATTCCTGCTGCTTATCACGAACCTGCTATTGAGTATAAAGCGGTAAGAGAGAATGCCCTGCTGGTTGATTACTCTCACATGTCGATAGTAAGCGTGATGGGTGATGATGCATGGGCTTTAGTTAACCATCTGGCCTCGGCTGATGTCTCTATTATTCGCGATGAACAAGGCCTTTATTCCCTGGTACTTAATGAGGATGGCACTATCAAAGGTGATATCTATATTTTATGTACCCCTGATGGTTACTACATCTTGTCAGAAAATATTTCGGCCTCAGACATAATCAACTCTTTTAATAACCTCTTGCAACATGCTGAATATCTCGAGATCTCCGAAAGGCCTGCTATCAAGTCAATGACAGAAGAGGCGTGGGGGGCACTGATGGTTGAAGGCCCTTATTCCTGGGAGCTACTGGCTGAAGTTTATGGCTTCGATATTATCGGCTTACCCTACCATGAATATATCAATCAGGACGGCGAGCTAATCATTTTTCGCTGTGGCAAGCATGGTGAGTTTGGTTACCTGTTAATTGGCCCACAACCTACACTCGTTGATGCATGGTCAACGCTTGTTGATAGAGGTGAAAGGTATCATTTAAAAACCGGTGGTCTTGATTATCAGCGCACTGTACGCATTGAGAATATGTGTTGGGATGAAAATATCTATGGTGAGTTCAGCCGTCATCCGGTTGAGTTGCAAATGCAGTGGGCAGTGCAATACGACAAGGAGGGGTTTATCGGCAAAGAGGCTGCTGCCGAACATTCCCTGGAGCCTGCGAAACGTAAAATTGTTGGTATCTGTCCGCTGACTGAGAGCGCCGTGATCTCCTCCAACGACAAAGTGTTGGTCGATGAACAGCAGGTCGGCGTAATCGTTAAGTCTGTCTGTTCTCCCGTGCTGGGAACTTCAATTGCCCTTGCGCTGCTCGATCATGATTACGCCTGGTCAGATATTTCAGGTTTCACTATCGAAACCGCTGCAGCGAAGATCCCGGCGAAAACACAGAATCTTCCCTTTCTTTATAACTTAAGTTTGTTGGTCCGCCCGACAGAGCACAGCTATGTCGATGCCACGAAGGCACGACACGCTTAATCGTCCGCAACGTCAGCCATCAGTAAACGCGCGAGCTGGCGTTGTTACCCGCATCGAACCAGGCAGTCTGTTCTCACTGCCGCTGCAGGGAAGCATGATGAAGATTAATAGAAAAAGAGTCGTTATTACCGGGATGGGCATCCTCTCGTCTCTGGCAGAAAACCTTCAGGATTTTAAATGCGCACTTCTTAATAAGAAGTGCGGCGTGACGGATAGCCAACGTTTTGAAACCTGGTTCGAAAATGCCCGGGCAGCTGAAGTGTTGCACGACATCCAATGCCCTGAGCTGGCAGACGAAATTGTGCAGTCATTAGATAACGCTGCGCTCTGGGCCTATAAAGTGGGCAAGGATGCATTAAATCAGGCGGGCCTCATCGCAAACTCATGTGCTCTTGAAGAGACGGGGTTAATTGTTGGTGTCTCCTCTGCGGGCACGGAAGCCTTCCTGCCGCTATTTGAACAGCGCATTGAAGATTTTTCCCTGCGTAAGGCCGTTTATGCCGGCGGGTTCGCCTCATGCTGCTCAAGTGTATCAACGCTGCTTGGTCTAAAAGGCGGGGTGGAACTGGTGGCGACCGCCTGCACCGCCAGCCCTAATGCCATCGGTATAGCGTTCGATTATCTGCAAAACGGGAAGAGCAAAACCATGCTTGCCGTGGGAACGGAACCGATCTATTTGCCGACCTTCGCCGGTTTCTATGCCCTTAACGTTATGCATCCCGATGTCTGCACACCTTTCTCTGGCCAGCCGGGCATGTCAATCGGCGAAGGCGCAGGGGCGTTAGTGCTGGAAGAGTACGAACATGCCATAGCGCGCGGGGCTACTATCTATGGCGAAATCCTCTCTTATGCCACCTCCTGCGATGCCTACCATGAGACCGGACCTGACCCGCGAGCTAATGGGGCGGTGCAGGTTATGCTCAAAGCGATGGAGAACGCAGGCGTTACCCCTGATCAGATTGATTATGTCAATGCGCACGGTACCGGAACGGAAGCCAACGACCGGATCGAGACTATGGCGATGAACAAGGTCTTCGCTCATCGCAAGGATTTGCTTGTCAGCTCAACAAAATCCTACTTCGGACATAACATCGGCGCAGCCGGCATCGTTGAGTTAATCGCCTGTCTGGTCACGCTACCTGACAATATCGTTTTGCCTACGCTCAACTTCTCTCTCCCGCGTCCGAATTGCGATCTTGATTACGTTGCAAATGAGTTCAGAGAGAAACAGGTTAATCTTTTTTTGAAAAACAACTATGCGTTTGGCGGTAATAACTGCTGCATGGTTATCAGTACCCGACCGGGCACAGTCCCTGTAACTAACTATTCCCCCAAACGTGTTGCGATAACCGGCGCTGGCGCCATTACCGCTATTGGCCACACGGTAAGCGACATTCTGCATAACATCTGGCAGGGCAGCGCCACCGGAATACTGGGCGACGTGATATTCCCACAGGACACATTGGCAGAGGCGCGTGAGCTATTAGCGGTTCTGGAGAAAACCGACCAGTTGAGGAACCTCTTTGGCAGTGAGCACGCCGTGGGAGCGGGAAGGCTGCCGGAAGAGGAGGAACATTTTAAAACATTCCAGGTGAGCAATCTGGAACCCCGCAAATATCTGCGCCGCTTTGATTCTCGTAAAGCCACTCGTGGCGGAACCTTTGCGCTGGTAGCACTCTCTGAGGCGTTGAACAGCGGTAAACGCAAAATTAAGCGCGATGGCGAAAACCTCGGCATGGTGATGGGGATGTCACGCGGACCGCAGGAGACAACCTATAAATATTTGCAAAGCCTGAAACCCGATCCGCGCAAAGTTCGTACTTCGGAATTTCCCGGCTCGCTAATGAACGCAATTGCCACTTTTTGTGGCATCTCCGAAGGGATCAAAGGCTACACCACGACGCTGGCAACCGGTGAAAATGCCGCGCTTGGCGCACTGACCTATGGTTATGAACTCGTGCGGCAGAATCTGCAACCACAGGTCATTGTCGGCGGCGCGGATGAGTTTTTTCCCTCAATGGCGCTCTATATGGATGCCGTTACGCAGAAAATCGCCATGATCGCCGACGCGGCCGATTATCAAATTTATAGCGCGAAGGCAAAAGGGTATGTACCCGGCGAAGGTGCCTGCATGTTATTGCTTGAGGATCCGCAGGCTGCTCGCGAGCGCGGTGTTGAAGTACTGGCCGAAATCATTGGCTACGGCAAATCTTGTGATAACAGCTGGTTTGATCCTGCCCAATCAGGCGAAAAATCCGAAGCCATGGTGCTGGCTATTCAACGTGCCCTTGCCGATGCCGGGATAGGAGCCCACGAGATCGATCTGGTGTGTGGCAGCAGCCATGGCGGGCCTGCGTATTCGCAGGTTGAGATCGACGCCCTTTATGCCGTTTTCCATCAGTCGCACCCGCAGGTGCCGGTTGTTAACTACAACGCTTACTTCGGTTTTGTCGCGTCGTCGGCCGGTCTGTTGAACCTGCTGGTGCTTACCGAGTGCATCAAAACGCAAACCGTACCGGCGATTCCTGGCACCGAGTCCTTCTTCGATAATCGAATGAATTTTGTGCGCCAGCCGCTGACGCTTGCTGTTCGCCATGCGCTGTTGGTCGGCGCAACAGAGGGCGGCAACTACTACGCGATGGTTATAAAAGGATAGCGCCGTGGAAAATGCAGCTTTGATTTCCGGCTACAGCCTTTCATTACCTTATGCTCATCATCCTGCTCAGTTGATGAATAATCTGCGACAGGGCATCCGCGTTAACACCACGCCGTGGTTTGCCAGTGAAGAGGAGGCAATCAAATGCGGGTTTAAACGTAATGTCAGCGTGGCCAGGCTTGATGCAATGAAGGAGTCTGATCTTGACCTGATCTACCGCTTAATCGAAGAGGCACTGGCGCAGGCAGCCTTACCCCCTACCGCGTTGGCAGGGGATTCTGTCCGAGTCTATGTGACTGGCCTCGGGCCGCGAGTCGATGCGATGGATTACAAATCCTTTTACGACAAAAACGATACTGAAGACGTTGCGCTTTCCGCATCGATAAAAAATCTGCATGTCAGAAATATGTCCCAGGATTATCTGGCTTTCAAACTGGCAGAAAAATACCGCCTGCAAATCCTGCCCGCCGCGATGAACTGCACCAGTAATTCCGCGTTGACGGCCCTTCATTTGGGTTGTCATGCAATTGAGAGCGGTGGCCTTGATCTGGTTTGCGTTATTAATTGTTCAAAAATTAATACCCAGGATATCTGGTTTCTGGAAAACCAGTCGATGCTGGCAAGCAGAGTGGTGCAACCGTTTGGTAAAAACAGTCAGGCTGTCTTATTTGCAGAAGGTTTTTCGGTGATGTTACTGGAGCGCCATGGATACCGTGGCGGTCAGAAGCGAAAGAGCGCTGTCCGGTTAAAATCAAATTACATCCAGACCAGTGCCGGGCGTAGCCATGATGCTGGCTGGCTCAGTTCTAATCTATTAAAAGTGATGCGCAGTGTATTGAGTGAAGCAGCGGTGACGCCGGATCAACTCTGCGCCATTATTCCGCACGGCAATGGATCTTCGACCAGCGATAAATCGGAGGCGAAAGCGATTTCAATGCTGGTGGGCGAGCAGACGATACCGGTCCTGGCCTACAAAGGGATGCTGGGGTATACCGCTACTGGCTCCGGTCTTATCGATCTCATTATCGGTGCAGAGGCTTTACGAGAGGGAGAGTTAATTCCGGCAGTGGCGAATGATGAAGTAAGTGATGAAATATCTCATCAGCTATTAATTAATCAGTCCGTGCTGCCTCATCAAAAATCACATCTATTAAAAACCGGTCTCGGCGTGGATGGCTCCATTATCGGCGTTGTCCTCTCTCTCTTCGCGAAAGGGGAGGCAAGGCTATGAGCGATGCAATGTTTCTCAATGCCTTTACGATGACCGAGCCGGAAGATGATTTTTATATTTACTCTCCCGGGTGGTTGAACGTCTGGGAATCCCATCTCTACAACCAGTCTTTGAAAGCAACGGCTAAGCGTGGCTGGGGTTTTAAACGCTTCGGTACCAGCAAAGCGGTCTATGCACGAGAAATGGTGCGTAAACCGGACTATATCCACTATATCGAAGCGCTTGAGCAGGCAGCGGAAAGCGCATTACAGAGCCTGGGCGCAAAAGAGCGGATGCTGTTATTAAAATCACGTACCGCGTTTATCTACGTTGATGCGTGGGGCGAGAGTGCAATTTTTGAAAATATAAGCAGCGCATTGCACACCTCCACCATCGATACCCTGCCGAAAAATCTCCTGAAGAAATTCGCCATCAAAGATGTTAGTTGCAAAATGCGCGGCGAGAAATTATCGCTGATCGCCGCGATGCGCTGGGCGCAGGATTATCTTCGCTGGAATATGTTTGATTTTGTGGTGGTCTGCGCGGCCTGGCGTGCGATACCGCTGCTGGTCTTCTCCGCGGCAACATTAACGGGTGAGGGCGGAAATAAAAGGGCGCAGCAAAAAAGCGGCATTCACCTCTGCGTTGAGCGTGCCGGCTGCTTTATTTTTAGCCGTCGCGCAGGTGGCATCAAAATTCGCTGCGGAAATTACCATAGCTGGCAGGATGGCGCACAAACTCAGCGTGAACTCTACGAGAATGCGAGCGATATCGATCTGTTTGCGCAGGCCGGACCGATGACGAATCCCAGGGCGCCTGAACAGGGGGCAAACGTCATTGATCTCAGAGCGATTTTTGGTGCCAGCGGCTGTTTAACTCCCGCTCTGAGCTGGGAATTCCTGCAACAAAACGCGCCTCGCGGGACAAAAATACGCACTATCGTAAAGGACAGTTTCGGTGGTAGCGCCTGGTTCGACAGCTGGCTCGAAATGGAAAAGGAAGGCGCATGAAAAACAGCGTAAAAGCTCTACCTGCCATTGTTCTCAGCGATATCTCAAAACAATTTGGCACAGGTGAAAGCCAGGTTAGCGCATTAAAAAGCGTGAGCCTTGAGATTGCGAAAGGGGAATTTATCGCGCTGTGCGGCCCTTCCGGCAGTGGCAAAAGTACGCTGCTTAATATCCTCTCTGGGATTGATCAACCGAGCGCAGGACAGGTTATTTTTTTAAATCATCTGCTCAACGGCCTTCCTGAAAAGGAGATGGCCGCGATTCGTGGTCAACATCTCGGCTTTATCTTCCAGTTCTTCAATCTGATCCCGGTACTGAACGTGCTGGATAATATTTTTTATCCGCTGGTTCTCAACGGCTATTGCGATAGAAAAGAGGCGAAAGCGCGTGCACTACATGCGCTCGACAGCGTCGGCCTCGCGCAGCTTGCACGTCGAAAACCCGGTCAATTATCCGGTGGTCAGCAGCAACGTGTGGCGATTGCCCGCGCGCTTGCGCATCAGCCTGGCGTTGTTGTCGCCGATGAACCGACGGGCAATCTGGATTTAGCCACCGGCGAGGCGATCATGGATTTGCTGTTAAACATTAATCAGCAAACACAAACCACCTTTATTGTTTCCACGCATTCCACCCAGCTCAAGGATCGGGCAAAGCGGGTTATTGAAATCACGGATGGAGAATTAACTTATGATTCGGCCCGGTAAACGCGATGGACTTAACGGAGTAATAATCGGCTTATCGCTGGTGGTGAACGCGGCATTTGCCGCGCCAGCGTCTGAAGTTGAGAAGATAATAGCGCAGGGTTTTCCTGCACAGCAGCAGGCTTTGGCCGAAACCACCTCCGCATTATGGAATGAATATCGCCGCGAACACCATGTCGCCTCGCTGATCTTTTACGCCTACGGCGTACTACAACAGGCAAAACACTATGCTGCGATAAATGACTTTATCCACGCCGCAGAGTATGCAAAAACCGGTTTTTTCTTTCTCGATGAAGCGGTGGAGTCAAACGACGATAATCTGCGATTGCACTATTTACGTGCGCGTATCGATGCTTACTTACCTGCAAAAAACGGCCGATGCATCATCGCCCTGCATGACACCGAACGTCTGGGGAATGAAACAGACTTATTTGATGGGAATATGCTCATCCCCATTCGTTATATGCGCTATCGCGCGCTCATGGATTGCGGGCGAACGCACGATGCCGCGATTCTGTTAAACGATTTAAGGAAATTGGGAACGCGCGTGGAGAAATATACTCTCTTAGCGCCTGGCACCGCACCAGAGTGGGATCTGCAAGAGATGACGCAGATAGTTATACCGCTATTAAAAGAGAAGTAAGGGAATACACTATGTTATTCGTTAATCTGGCGATGAGCGCTATCCTGCTTTTTATTGTTTTTTGTTTACTCTTCCGCTTCAAAGATGCGCAGTTTGCTTTATTAAATATTTTTCGCCATCGGCGGCGCACCTTATCAACACTGGTCGCAATAATGCTTGGCGGTGTCGCCATTTTTCTTTATGGCGGTTTTATTCAGTACTCCTTCTGGATTTTGAAAGAGCAAACCATTCGTACCAATATTGGTCATGTGCAAATTTATAATCCAGCCTATTTTGAGAGTGCGAAGAGGAGCCAGAGCTTAATTGAGAATTATGCTGCGTTAAAGCAAACCATTCTTGCCCAGCCAGAGTTATCGGCTGATATTTCGACAATTTCAGGCCAGCTTGAGTTTACTGGCGTGGCCTCACAATATGAAAACGAAACCACCAGTTACTTCTCCGGTCTTGGCGTCGAACCTTTAGCCGCATTAAAGCTTGGCTCATTTGATAAGTTGATCAGCGGTAGCGATTTATCACGTGTAAAAACGGACGAAGTTACCGCTGGAAGCGGTCTGGCCAAAACCCTTAACGCCGCGTATGGCGACTGGCTGGATATTATGGTGGTGAATACCCAGGGAGGCCAGGGAGCTATCTCTTTAAAAGTACGAGGTATTTTTACCTCTGGCATTAAAGACTACGATGATACGGCAATAAAGATGCCGTTAACGACAGCGCAGCGCCTGATGGGAACTGAGGGCGTCAGTAAGGTTTTGATTCTGCTCAATACAGAAAACGTCTCAGGCTTTGCGGTTAAACTTCGGCATTTTATTGCCCAACATCATTTACCGTTGATCGTAAAAGAGTGGAATAGCGTCTCGCCATTTTATCAGCAGGTCGAAGATCTTCTCTCTGGCATTTACTTCTTTATTAAACTTCTTGTTGCAGTAGTCGTTATTTTTATGATCGGTAACTCGCTTACCATGAATATCGTTGAGCGTACCCGGGAAATTACCACCTTACGCGCTATCGGGCTAAAGCCATGGCATGTTACGCGGCTATTTATTCTTGAAGGGATATTTATTGGCATTATTGGCGCAGCAGGAAGTCTGGCGATAGGGTTTGCCCTTGCCTGGCTTATTAATGTGAAAGGTATTGCGATGCCGCCATCACCGGGACAGTCGCAGGGGTATACCGCATTTATTAAAACCACGGATGTGGATACGGTCTGGTTTACCTTTTTCTTACCGGTTATTACCGCGACTTTCGCCTCCCTGCGTCCTTCATTACGCGCAGCGAAACTGAACCTGGCCGATGCTTTTAAATTTTCATAAAACAGGACAGCTTATGAATATTTTCTCTTTATGTTTTATCGCGCTGGCGATAATCCCTGTGATCTGCAATGCGACGCCGGCGCAGGATATTATCCGCCGGGCTGACGAAATACGCTCACCAAATCAACCGTTTCGCTATACCGTCACGGTGCGTGAATATAAAGAAAAGGCCGCTGAGGCGGTCAATACACAGATTTTCGATGTGTCGATGCGCTTTATGAAGCCCAAAAATGGCCAGCCTGCGGATGCAAGATCCCTTGTGCGTTTTATCTATCCTGCCAGAGATAAAGGCAAAATTATGCTCTCGGATTGGTATGACTTATGGTTTTACTCCCCGGAGTTACGTCGTCCAATGCCTGTTTCGCCTGAGCAGCGCTTAGTCGGGCAGATCGCGAATAGCGATGTCATTGTTACCAATTTCGATTACGCCTATAACACTCAACTCACTGGCGAAACGGCTTGTGGAAAGCATCTCTGTTATCGACTCTCCCTTGAACGGAAAACCGCCGCGGCAACCTATCCCAAAATTATCTATCTGGTCGAGAAAGAGAGCTTCCGTCCTTATACCGCCTCCTTTTATTCACAGGATGAGAAGTTACTTAAGGAGGTGAGTTATCTGGATTACCAGACCGTGCTCGGAGAAGCGCGGCCAATGAAAATCATTGTGCATGATGCACGCCACCACAAGGGATTTACCGTTATGGAATATAGCGACGTCAGACTTGAGTCTTTGCCCGAATTTTACTTTACCAGGGAAGCTATCCAGCGGGGTGTCAGGTGAAAACGCTCATTAATACTCTGCTTATTCCTTTGTCATTACTTACCTCTTTCTCACAGGCGTCCTGTCTCTCAGGCGATGAGGTGGCCGTAAATAGCGAAACCGCGCTGATGCTGCAAACCTCTTATATAAAGCGAACCGCTTCGCCGTGGAGCACCGCCGGAGAAAGAGCTTATACACCGACAAATGCTTTTCAGGATGCCGGGATAAAATTCAGCAGCAAGTGTGCGGTCATTGAAAACCGTCTGGATATTGATTTTTCACTCTATGGCCTTGCTTATTATGCATGGCATCTGCCCGGCTCTTTTGAAGAGGATCAGCAGCGATCGCGTGTGCTGCTCAACAGGTTACAACTCAATTACACCCTCTCAGACCGGCTTCGCCTGGAAGCCGGAAAGTTAACGGCAACGCCGGGGCTCTTTTTTCTCAAATCGCCCGCCGCCCTGATGACCAACTATTACGCAGGCTTTAAAAGCACGCGTATTTACGATCCCGCTATGCGGTCGAACTATAGCGAATCGTCATGGGGGGCGCGGTTAGTTGATAACCAACGCGACTTCAGCCTGGCATTTACGGTTGCGCCGCAGTTGGCAACCATTAACCAGCGGTATGAAACATCCAGCCACTGGTCAGCAAACCGGCGCGGCAACGCTCAGGCGCGGTATCTCTTAAGTTATACCGACTATCGCCTGGCGAACCACACGCCTGCTATTAGCCTGTTGCTGGGCGACAAGCGCTCTCTCGCGCTCTCGGACAGCTTCAGTTACACACCAGCGCTCACTTTTAACGGCGAGGTGGCGTTGCACAACGCTCAGCAATGGCGCCATTTTTCGCCTGAACGTGCCGCAGAGGTCGTTGATTATCAATTTCCCTCTTCCCTTTATCGCGCAGAGCGCAAGGCGGGAGTTGAAGTGGCGTTAGGCGCGCAATACACCACCCGCGACTTCGCTGTGCTGGGGCTTGAATACTACTTCCAGAGTGAAGGCTATTCAGAGAATGAATGGCAACAGCAGGTGGAGTTTTCACGTTATCTGAACAGAGCATCGCAGTCGGCGTTATTAGATCAGATCTTTGATGCATACAAATATCTGATGGGAGCGGAAATAGGGAATGCCGCCAACAGAGGAGAGTTGCAGGGAAAACACTATTTGAGCGCTTATGGCAGTTTTCGCAGCGAGAAGGACGTAACGCTCCAGCCCTATATCACGATGAATATGCGTGATAACAGCTCTCTGCTTGGTATACACGTTTCGACGCCTGTAGCGGCCTTTGACGACAGTCTTAATCTCTATGCCGGCGGCTGGGTCGGGCTCGGTAAGCAGGATACGGAATTCGCTTTTTTTGGCAAAACCGTCGGATTTTATCTGGGGCTTAACTATCTCTTATAAGGACATGAAAGATGAGTGAATACAAAACAGACAAACCGCTCGTATTACTGTTCGCCGGGCAGGGAAATCCGGCAATCGGCATGGGGGCGGACTTATGGGATCTCACTTCGGCAACCAGACATATTTGGGATTGCGCCAGCGATGTATCGGGGATTGATATTCGTCGTCTGTGCCTGAAAGGCCCGATGAACCGTCTGATTCAGACTACAGTGCAGCAGCTGGCGGTGACGGCCATTAATGTCTCGCTTTATACCCTATGCCAGCCAAAAATGGATCCCTGTACGATAGTGGGTTCCTGCGGGCATAGCGTCGGTGAATATAGCGCCCTCTATGCCGCAGGTGCGCTCTCACTAGAGAGTCTGTTTGATGCGATCCACTTTCGCGCGAAGGTTATGCATGACATTAGCCGTCTGCATAAAGGCGAGATGGCGGCGGTGAAAGGTATTGATGTTCTGCGCCTGCGAGAACTGATCGACCATACCGGGCTAATTGTTGATATCAGCTGTGATAACAGCCCAAAGCAGCAGGTCATTGGTGGGGCTAGCGCGCCGCTACGTGATTTTTCTCGTCTGTTGCTGGAGAACGGATTCGAATCGGTCAAACTCGGCGTTAGCGGCGCGTGGCATACGCGTTTGATGACAGCGGGCGTTGCCTTGATGCGGGACTATCTCGCCGGGGTAGACGTTACGCCACCGCGCCATGCGGTGGTCATGAATGTTTCCGGCAAGGCAGAGTATGATCCTGAGCAGATCAAAGAAAATCTCGCGCTCCATTTGACTCACACTGTTAAATGGCGTGATGCAATCGATGGGTGGCTTATTCATAAGCCGGGCGTGCAGTTTGTTGAGATCAGCAATAAAGCGTACCTCGCACAGATGCTCACTGACTTTATCGGTTTTACGCCCGCGATGTCCCGGCACTGTAAAACGCTTTTATCAGCGTGAGGACGCCCTCGTGATACCTGATTACCTGACTTTTATTCGCCACCAGGACAAAAAAATCCTGCCGCTGCTCTGCATCATTATCTATCTGCTGCTGGGGCTATACTGGAAAAACGCGGCATTTAACCTGACATCACAGGATACGCTGATGATCAGTGCGATCCTTGGGCTGGTGATGTTTCATTTTATCTGGGAACTACAAGCCTACTGGACGTATAAATGCGTGATTAAAAATATCGATCTCTCCTTCTTCATTCGCAAAAAAGCGGGGCGACTGGAAAGGGCGCTGTCGCGACCGGCGATCGCCAGCCTGCTGAGCGGAGCGCTCTTTTGGCTTATCACGCAGGCGGCGCTTTTGTTTTTTACGCCAGAGCAGGTGCTGCCTCTGCTGGCTGCGCTATCGCCGCTCTTTCTCTATGTTGTGTTTCGTTTTATCCGCAGCACTTATATCAAGCTGATAGGACAAGAGGTGAATGAAACGCTGCGATTTAAGCATCTTCACCGTTATGTTGCCCGCTACCTGATGATTAGCCTGGGCGTAAGCCTGTTAACCATTGTGCCGCTTAAAAAGCAGCCTGAATTCTCCCTCGAACAGGGGCTGTTCTTTGCGCCGCTCATGGTCGCGATGCTGGTGCTCTGCGGGATTGTGCTGGCGATGAATCTGCTTTTTGTACGGCTATCAAGGCGCTACATCTTTCTCGGACGCCTCTTTATGCGCGAAATTGACTTCTATTTCGCCAGCCCGTTACCGCAGTTCATCAATACGGGTACGCCTTTCTGGCTGCGGATTCTGGGCTTACTGTTGATTGAAGTGCTCTGGATCGCCCTGACCAGCTTATTACTCGATTTCTCGGGCCTGGCTATCCTCTTCGAAGCCTATTTTCTGCTGTGTTTATTGCCGTGCCTCGCGTTTATCTTCCTGCATATTTACAGGCTGTGGCACAACGATTTTCTGATGGCGTGTGATATGTGTTTTCGCTGGGATGAGATCAACAAGCAGTCGCAGCTCTGGTAGTGCATGTCCGTCTGTAGTGGTTACACACTGCAGACGGACATTGCCAGTTTAAGGAGAGAGAGTAGGGGATGAAAGGTGGGCATGCTCCAGCAAATTATCTTTGATCAGCAGAAGATCGCTGATCTTTTTTCCGCCCATCTTTTTGCATGCTTTATTTCGGTAGGCATAGACCCGTTTTGGTGAAATAGAGAGCAGCTTGGCAATAAGGTGAATGTTTTTCCCCTTTAGCGATTCATTCAACACGATCCTTTCAATATCGCTGAGGACGTTTTCTTTATGCGTGGCCTCTTTCCTGAGTTTGGCGAGTTTTTTAATCGCGTGGCTAATCTCATTTAGCGAGTCCTGGGCTTTAAGCACAATATCGGCTTCATCGATTAAAATATTTCGCGTTGTGCCAGAAATAACGAGCAGCTTGCACACTTTATTGAGAGGGGAGATGGCTTTAGCATAAGCCATGTTCTTTTTATCGAGGTGGAGAATAACAACGTCGTCCAGAGTAAGTTCGGTGAGTAATTGCGGGTTGAATTGTTGCGCTTCGATTGTCCAGCCTCTTGCATTAGCCAATGAAATCATTCCGTTCTGAAAATATACATCGTCGCTTATTGTATAGATCTTCATATGATTAATTACCATATAGAATAATGCCTGGGAGAGTGTTTCTGATTGTAAATTGCTCCTGCGAGAAGCCGTAATTAAATAGTCTTAAATAAGATCTTAACGCTCAGCCCAGGTTATTATTCCAGGTTGTGATAGCAATTGAACGGGCTATACTCTATTTCGGTACGTTTCTACTATTGCCTTCTTACATGGTTAAAATGAAATCTAACACGCTGTTTTACCATGTAATTTCTAAATCGTGAGCGAGGACCGCCCGGACGCTAACAGAGGGAATATGTGGGCGGTGCCACGATAATTCTGGCCCTGTCGATCTGCGTCGATGGACGTTTGTTTGCAACATCCTGAACGTAAGATGTGTTAACTACCGTAAGGGTCTGAATGATGGAAACTTATCTTAAATCGATGAAGGGCGAATGGCTCACGCTATTAGAAAAGACCGATCAGCATATTCGCCGTCTCACCGCTGAGGTGGCTTACACCCACGCCCACGATCTCAGTGAAACCTTCTACCGCATCGTACTAACCGATCCCCATGCCCGTGAATTTCTCTCTAATGCCCAGGTTGAAATACATCTTAAATCCGCGCTGGAGCGCTGGATAAAAGAAGTGCTAGCCTGCACACCGGATGATATCGAGCGCCTGATTCAGCAGCAGCATACGGTTGCCGAAGTGCATGCGCGTATTGGAATCTCCGTTGAGCTGGTCGAGATGGGCTTTCGCGTGCTTAAGAAGCTCTTCTATCCGGTGATTATTGAAAGTGAGTTTACCGCAGAAGAGAAATTGCAGGTCTATCACCATGCGATTAACAGCATCGACCTGGCAATGGAAGTGATGTCTCGAGCCTTCTCTTTCAGCGAGCATAACTCAGCAAAAGAGGATGAAAATTACCGTATCTTCTCGCTGATGGAGAATGCAGAAGAGGAGAAAGAGCGGCAAACCGCGGCGCTACTCAGCTGGGAGATAGATCTGATTTATAAAATCATTATGGATGCTGATTTAGGCAATACGCTGTCCGTCAGCCAGTCCGATTTTGGTTTATGGTTTAACCACAAAGGACGCCACTATTTTAGTGGGATTGCGGAGGTTGGCCATATTTCCCGTCTTCTGCAAGAGCTTGATGAAATATTTCGCTCTACCCGGGCGACACCCCGCTCATTAAGTAACCGCGCGCTGCGCGTCAGCTTTCTTATTTCCGTAAGAAAAAATGTGGTGCAAATAATCACATTATTGCGCGAGCTCTTTGAAGAGGTTTCGCGTCACGAAGTAGGTATGGATGTCTTAACGAAGTTACTTAACCGTCGATTTATGCCAACCATTTTCAAGCGCGAAATTTCCCATGCGCAAAGAGCCTCTACACCGCTGTCAGTATTAATCATTGATGTCGATAAATTTAAACAAATAAATGATAGCTGGGGACATCCGATGGGGGATGAGATCCTGCGTAAAGTCTCCAGTGCGTTTTATGACAACGTGCGCAGCAGTGATTATGTTTTTCGTTATGGCGGCGATGAATTTGTGATCCTGTTAACTGAAGCGACCGAGTTTGATACCCATCGAATTGCCGAACGTATCCGTTCTCGTGTCGAAAAAACCATCGTTAAAACGCCTGAGGGTGAGCGGGTACCGATTTCCCTCTCCATAGGAGCTGCCATGTTCGATGGACACCCCGATTACGAGCGCTTTATTCAGCGGGCTGATGAAGCGCTCTATATTGCCAAAGAGCGCGGCCGCAACTGTGTCCATATCTGGCAAGGCGCAGAGTAAATTACACAGGAGGAAAGAGCGCGAAGGAGGCTCGCATTTCATTGGCCTCTTCCCGTGGGCTGCGGCCAAACAGGCGGCGAAACTCGCGGTTAAACTGGGAAGGGCTCTCATAACCGACGTGAAAAGCCGCACCCGCAGCGGTTGCGTTATCGCGAATCATCAACAAGCGCGCCTGGTTAAGCCGTACAGACTTGATGTACTGCAGCGGTGAGGTGCTGGTGACGGATTTAAAGTGTTTATGAAACGCAGGCACGCTAAGGCCTGCATCCTTTGCCAGCGTCGGAATATGCAGCGGCTCGGTAAAGTGTGTATGGATACGCTGCAAGACTTTAGCAATCGCTGCAAACTGCCCCTGATTAACCAGCGCCGCACGCAGCGCATCGCCACGTTCGCCCATCAGCACACGGTAATACAGCTCCCGCACCAGCTGCGGCCCCAGTACCTGCGCCTCCTGCTTTGACGAGAGCGCTTTCAGTAATCGCACTGCCGTATCGGCAAGATCCGCTTCGAGCGGCGTTGACATAATGCCTTCCGGTGCTGCTTCTGCGCGACCGGGCGGAAGATCCAGCGACAGCATCAATTCAGAGAGCACCGTCATATCAAGATCCACCGTCAGCGCCAGCAGCGGCTTCTCAGGGCTGGCGTCCGTTTCCGTCGAGAAGGGGAGCGGCACCGATAACACCAGGTAGTGCTGTTTATCGTAGTGATAAACGCGATTCGCCAGATAACCGCGCTTCTGCCCCTGGCAGACGATCACAATAGAGGGTTTATAAACCACCGGCGTGCGCGCCAGCGGGCGGTCTGAGCGCATAAAGCAGACGCTCTCCAGCGCCGAGCGTGTACAGCCTTCGTGCGGTGCAAGCGCCCGCAGCAGCGCCACCATCTCCTCCATCATTGTTCCTCACAAGTATTGATATTTAAGCAAGCATTCTGCCGATTCACGCGCAACAAGTGAACAACGTGAAGAGAAACAGGCAATCATGGGATAAGAATGCGCCTGTTTTGCGAGTCGCGCGCTGGTTAACCTGCTTGCGTCACTTAATACAGGAGAAGAGAGATGAGTAATCGCAAAATTATTCTGCTCACTGGCGCAAGCAGTGGGATCGGTGAAGCGACTGCACGTCGCCTGGTGCAGGCGGGTCATCAGCTGGTTATTGGCGCGCGCCGCATTGAGCGTTTGCAGGCTCTGCGTGATGAACTGGGTAGTATCGACTGTTTAGCCATTGACGTAACCCAGGCGGAAGATCTGGCGCAGATGGCGCAATTTGCGCTGCAACAATATGGCCGCATCGATGTGCTGATCAATAATGCTGGCGTAATGCCGCTCTCACCGCTGGCGGCGTTGAAAATGGAGGAGTGGCGTCAGACTATCGACGTTAACGTTCACGGGGTGCTGAACGGCATCGCGGCGGTGCTGCCGACCATGCAGCAGCAGCGGGCAGGGCAGATCATCAACGTGGCTTCTATTGGCGCGCATGCGGTCTTTCCGCTCTCTGCCGTTTATTGCGCCAGCAAGTTTGCCGTTCGCGCCATTTCCGACGGGCTGCGCCAGGAGAGCGACTGCATTCGCGTCACGGTAGTAAGCCCGGGTGTGGTCGCTTCTGAACTTGCCGATCATATTACCGATCCCAGCGCGAAAGAGTCGATGGAGGGCTTTCGCCGTATCGCGTTACCCGCAGAGGCGATTGCGGATGCCATTGCGTGGTCCATTGATCAGCCGGACAGCGTCGATGTCAGCGAGATCATTGTGCGCCATACCCAAAGCCCTTACTGAGATCTGCACCGTTGCAAGGAGCCGCTCGCGGCTCCTTTTTTTTGTGATCCAGGGCGGCTGATGTGATTAAAGCGGGGTTGCCTGCATCCACCCGCTGCGCGGTTGTGTCACACTTGCCTCATCGTGTTGAGATACAAGGACAAGGGATGAAACGTTTATTCTGGTCAGCCGCCATCGCCGCGGCCGTGGCATTACCCAGCGCGATGGCGCAACAAACGACACCGCAGGGCTACAGCCTGCAACAGGTGGTGATTGTCAGCCGCCACGGTATTCGCGCACCGCTGGCAAATAACGGCAGTGCGCTGGCGCAGGCCACCGCCAAACCGTGGCCAACCTGGAAAGTGGCGGGCGGGGAGTTAACGGATCGCGGTGCGCTGGTGGAGATCTTTTTTGCGCACCAGATGCGTAAGTGGATGACCCACGAAAAAGTGCTCTCTACCGAACAGTGCCCGACAAAGAAACAGTTTTTCGCCTGGGCAAACAGCCTGCCGCGCACCCACGACACCGCGCAATTCTTTGTCAGTAACGTCTTTATTGCCTGCGATGTGCCGATCTTCCATCAGCGCAAAATGGGTGAAATGGACCCGCTGTTTAACCCGGTTATCACTGAAGATAGCGACGATTTTCGCCAGAAAGCGGTTGAAGCAATGGAGGCTAGCCGCCAGGGTGTCGATCTGACTGAGAGCTATAAGCTGCTGGAGCAGATTGTCGATTATCCGGCTTCGCCAACTTGCAAAGCGCAAAGCGACAAACCCTGCACCCTCAGTGATGGAAAGGATACCTTCCGTGCCGATTACCGGCTGGAGCCCTCCGTTAGCGGGCCGCTAAAAACGGCAAATGCGCTGGTGGATGCATTTACCCTGCAATATTACGAAGGCTTCCCGCAGGATGAAGTTGCCTTTGGCGGAATTAAAAGCGACAAGCA
Organism: Kosakonia sp. HypNH10; assembly: GCF_029850615.1. Lineage (NCBI taxonomy): Bacteria > Pseudomonadati > Pseudomonadota > Gammaproteobacteria > Enterobacterales > Enterobacteriaceae > Kosakonia > Kosakonia sp. HypNH10. Next base: position 468,533 of record NZ_JAOTIU010000001.1, on the reverse strand, counting down.
GTGGCAACTGCTGGAGAAGCTGAAAAACAGCTATCAGTCCATTCTCTTTACCACGCCAGAGGTGGCGCGCAATGTGGCAAAACCGCTGCTCAATTACCTCGATCAACAGCTGGTGGAGAAGCCCGCCGCTGCGCCGAAAGTGACGTTGCTGGTTGGCCATGACTCCAATATCGCCTCGTTGCTGGCGGCGCTGGATGCCAAACCGTGGCAACTGCCCGGACAGTTTGAGCAGACGCCCATCAGCGGCAAAGTGGTGTTCCAGCGCTGGCATGATGGTAAGAGCAACCGCGATCTGATGAAGATTGAGTATCTCTACTTCACCGCCGAGCAGATGCGTAACGTAGCAAAAATGGGATTTGATTCGCCGGTGCAACGTTACACGCTGGAGTTAACGGGCTGCCCGACCGACAGTAACGGATTCTGTCCGATGGAAAAATTCAGTGAAGTGATGCGCAAAGTTGCACAGTAAAAGCAGGTACGCTCCCCCAAAAAATGGGGGAGCCGAAGCGCTAGACGTTCTGGCGCTCTATGGTCTGTTCACCCCAGAAGAGGGAGTCTTTATCGGTCTTTTCAAAGGCGCGCATCAACACTTCATCGCTGCCTTCTTCCCAAATCTTCTCGGCGAGAACCTCGTCGTAATCAGCCAGTTCGAAGATCGCTTCGGCGATTTCTGGCGATGTATTACGCAGACTGGCCCATTCACCCACGCGATGAGCTTTTGCTTCCTGAGTTGGCATAAGCGCCTCCTGTTAAAGTTAGCCGTTCAGTTTGACTGCCATGCCGGCAATCGTTGTCGCGCCATAAGGCGTGCTGCCGCAAGATGCGAAATATCAGACAGCTCTTTCGCGGCATTGCCGATGGGAACAATCATCATCCCATGATGAGCAAGCGTAGTTCAGGATTAGGAAATTGTATGTTCCTGACTGCGCCAGTGCCGCTATTGGCTGTTCCTCGTGAAACGTTCACTGCGCAGCGATAAGCTGCGTCCCCTATTAAGGGTATGACGTGATAGCGAGAGTGCAAACCGACACGCGTCATTGCTGATAATTAAGACTGTTTCCCCGCGCGATTTTATGGTTACGTTTTGACACATTTTTAACCCTGTTAATTTCCCTATACATAAGAATTATTTATTGGTTTCGCTTAAGTCACTTCTGCCGCTCGGCCCCGAAGCTGTTGCAAAATGTTAATGAGGATTCGCCGATGGGCCGCGTTCCACTAAGCTTATTCTCACGCGGCGCAGTTAAAGGGTTAGCTTTAACGTCGTGAGGTGAAAGAGTTCTCTTTTACTGAATGCAGAAAGATGTCTGATATTTCACTAACACCGACTGGAGGTGAAGAGATGGCAAATCATCGTGGTGGTTCAGGTAACTTCGCTGAAGACCGTGAAAGAGCATCAGCAGCAGGTCGCAAAGGCGGCCAGCAGAGCGGGGGGAACTTTAAAAACGATCCTCAGCGCGCCTCAGAAGCAGGTAAAAAAGGGGGCAAAAACAGTCACGGTAGCCGGAGCAATAACGGCAACAGCTAGCGCGACCTGTCGGTAACCCCGGAGGTTATCGGAAATGCCCGCCGCCGGGGAGACCCGGCGGTTTTTTTTCGCCTCCGATCGCCCACGCCATCTTCAATCTTCCACCGGATAAAGCTGCTCAGAGGGTCGAGCCAGACGGCGACCTTTGCTATGCTGCAGCCAGGTTAGGGTGATGGAGTAGGTATGGCAAAGGAAGTGGGTAAACGTACGCGGGCAGGCAGCGAAAAACGACAGGCTATTCTCAGCGCGGCGCTGGAAGTTTTTTCCCGTCTCGGCTTTCACGGCGCGCGCGTGGAGCAGGTGGCCGATCAGGCTGGTGTCTCGAAAACCAATCTTCTCTACTATTTCCCGTCAAAAGAGGCGCTCTACGTCGCCGTGCTGCGTCAACTGCTGGATGTCTGGCTGGCACCGCTCAGAGCATTTCGTTCAGACTTACAGCCGCTTGCGGCGATCAAAGAGTATATTCGCCTTAAGCTGGAGGTATCGCGCGATCATCCGCAGGCCTCCCGCCTTTTCTGCCATGAAATGTTGCAGGGCGCGCCGCTGCTGAAAGCGGAGCTGACTGGTGATTTGAAAACGCTGGTGGAGGAGAAGTCAGCGATCATTGCCGGCTGGATCGCCAGCGGCAAACTCACTGCCGTCGATCCGCACCATCTGATCTTTATGATCTGGGCGGCCACGCAGCACTACGCCGATTTCGCCACCCAGGTGGAAGCGGTCACCGGCGCGACCCTGCAGGATGAAGCCTTTTTTCAGCGCACCGTCGACAACGTGCAGCGCATGATTATTGAAGGCATCCGCGTGCGTTAATGAGCGGGCGGAAGCGGGCAGCTCATATCGCCCTCTTCGCACTGCAACAGCGAGGCGAGCCACGCTTCGCGTTCACTGGTTTTATCCGCCAGGCACTGGTTTTGCACCATCGGTTGAACGCTGCCGCCCTCTGAGCCGGAACTGACAAACGCGCAGTCGTTGTCGCGTACGGCTATCCAGCTTTTCTGTGCTTTTTTCAGTAACTCAGCCTGCTGCGGCGACGAGCGCTTCAGCGCCTCCTGATAAGTCTGGTTAAGCTTTTTGTCCGCGCTCTGATATTGCGCAGCGGTGCAACTATTGAGTTCCCCCTGCGTTGAGGCGTTATCACACTCATCAGCGTAGAGCGGCTGGCTGAGCAGCAAGGCGCTCAGCATCAACAAGCATCGTTTCATTGTCTTCCCTTCCTTATCAATTCATTCAGCAAATTTATTAACACAGCCTATAAAAAATGTCACTTTGCCATCGGTCATCCTGATGAATGGATTGCTCTATTCGTTTCAGCTCACAAAACTGATATTTTTCTGCTGGCGAGACACGCCAGAATCGGGCACATAAAAACCTCTTAAAAAGGTTTTAGTTAATTAAATGTTAATAAAAAGTTGTAATTTGTTCTTTATTTAACAAACCTCACGCGCAATCAGGGGCAGACATTTCTTCTTTTAACTTTAATTTAACCATAAATTATCTTTAATATAACAATTTTGGGCATGCATCACATTTATGGCATTTTCGCTGTTTTGCCTCTTCCCTTCGTTGTTAATCTCTCACCGCGACTTTCCCTTAAGAAAGGTACAACCATGAAATTCAAACTCGCCCTGATTAGCGCAGCGATGATTTCTGCCAGCATGCTTTCGGGGCAGGCTTTTGCCGCCCAGAAGTATGAGATTGCCGTTGTTGCGAAAGTGACCGGGATCCCGTGGTTTAACCGCATGGAGACCGGCGTCAACGAAGCGGCAAAAAAACTGGATGTTAATGCTTACCAGACCGGGCCTTCCACACCCGATCCGGCACAGCAGGTGAAAGTGATCGAAGATCTGATCGCGAAAAACGTTAACGCCATTATCGTGGTGCCAAATGACGCGAAGGTGCTGGAGCCGGTGCTGAAAAAAGCGCGCGACAAAGGCATTGTGGTACTGACCCACGAATCCCCGGACCAGCAGATCGGCCAGTGGGATATTGAAACCATCGATAGCGAAAAGTATGCGCAGGCTAACGTCGATGAGCTGGCAAAAGATATGGGCGGTAAGGGCGGTTACGCCATTTACGTCGGCTCGCTGACCGTGCCGCTGCACAACGCCTGGGCTGATTACGCCATCAAATACCAGAAAGAGAAGTACCCGGATATGTTTGAAGTCACCTCGCGTTTGCCGGTGGCAGAGAGCATTGATAAATCCTATGCCACCACCCTTGACCTGATGAAAACCTACCCGGATCTGAAAGGGGTAATTGGTTTCGGATCGCTTGGGCCTATTGGCGCAGGGCAGGCCGTTCAGAAGAAACGCGCGAAGGATAAACTGGCGGTTGTTGGCATCGCGATGCCGGCGCAGGCTGCACCTTATCTGATGCGCGGCGACATCAAAAAAGCACTGCTGTGGGACCCGCGTGATGCCGGTTACGCACTGGTGACCGTCGCCGACCAGCTGCTGCAAGGAAAAGAAGTGACGTCCGATCTCTCCATCGAGGGACTGGGCAAAGCCGATGTTGATATGAATAAGAAAGTGATCCGCTTTAATAAGATCCTCGAAGTGACAAAAGAAAACGCTAAAACACTCGGTTTCTGAGCCTCACAGGCCACACCAGGGAACCGGAACGCCGGCCTTTCAGGCCGGCTCTTCCGCCGCAGATTTCATCCTCGCGTCCTTCACGGGCGCTGGCAGAGGTATTGTCGATGACCGACCCCACCGCATTTATCACTCTTGAGAATATCAGCAAGCAATTCCCGGGCGTGCTGGCGCTGGATAAGGTGAATTTAACCCTCAAAAAAGGCGAAGTTCACTGCCTGGCAGGGCAAAACGGCTGCGGGAAAAGCACCATCATCAAAGTGATTTCCGGCGTCTATCACCCGGAAAAAGGCGGCAGCATTGAGCTCGATGGCAAGCTCTTTCATCAGCTGTCGCCGCAGCTCTCCGCCCATTACGGCATTCAGGTGATCTACCAGGATCTCTCCCTGTTTCCCAATTTCAGCGTGGCGGAAAATATCGCCCTGCATCGCTATCTGCCCGGCGGCGACGTCTGGGTACGTCGCGGTGCGATGCGCAAACAGGCGCTGGCCGCGATGGCGCGCATTGGCGTGCGCCTCGACCCGGATAAAAAGGTCGAAAAACTCTCTATCGCCGACCGCCAACTGGTGGCGATCTGCCGCGCGATTGCCGCCGAAGCCCGGCTGGTGATCATGGATGAACCAACCGCGTCTTTAACCCGTCAGGAAGTGAATGGGTTACTGCGCGTGGTCAATGAACTGAAAGCCGCCGGTATCTGCGTAGTGTTTGTTAGCCACCGCCTCGATGAGGTGATGGAAGTGGCGGATCGCATCAGCGTGATGCGCGACGGCAAGCTGGTCGGCACCTGGCCCGCCAGCGAACTCGACAGCCACGAACTGGCCTATCTGATGACCGGGCAGCGTTTCCACTACAGCCCGCTGCCGGAAAAACCGCCGGTTGACCAGCCGCCGATGCTGGAGCTGCGCCACTTAAGCCGCAAAGGGAAATACCGCGATATCAATCTGTCGCTGCGCAGCGGCGAGATCGTCTCGATTGTCGGGCTGCTGGGCTCCGGGCGCACCGAACTCTGCATGAGCCTGTTTGGCATGACGAAGCCTGAAGATGGCGAAATCCGCATTAATGATAAGCCGGTAAAAATGCGTAATAACCATGACGCCATTCGCCACGGTATCGGCTATGTCTCGGAAGATCGTTTAACTCAGGGGCTGATTATGGAGCAGTCGATCTATGACAACACCATTGTCACGGTCTTCGACAAGCTCCACACCCGCAGCGGCTTGCTCGATCACGCCAAAGCCGGACAGCTGGTAAAGGATCTTATCAGTAACCTGAATATCAAAGTCTCCGACCCGCAACTGCCGGTGAAAACCCTCTCCGGCGGCAATGCCCAGCGTATTGCTATCGCAAAATGGGTCGCCACGCAGCCGCGGATTTTGATCCTCGACTCGCCGACCGTAGGCGTCGATATCGCCAACAAAGAGGGCATCTATCAGATCGCCCGCCAGCTGGCAGAGCAGGGAATGGCAGTATTGATGATTTGTGATGAAATCCCGGAAGCCTATTACAACAGCCACCGCGTGCTGGTGATGCGCCGGGGTGAACTGGTGGCGGAGTTCAATCCGCACCGCTGTAGCGAAGAGGAGATCGCGGAGGTGGTCAATGCGTAACTCGCTCGCCCGCTTGATTGGGCAACATGAGTTCTGGCTTGGCGTGCTGGTGGTTGCGCTGGCGGTCGGTCTGACGATCCGCACCGATGAGTTTTTCACCCTCGGCAATTTAACGGATGTCGCCACCAGTTATGCCATCCTCGGCATTCTGGCCTGTGGGCTGTTTGTGGTGCTGATCTCTGGCGGTATCGACATCTCCTTCCCGGCGATGACGGCGATTGCGCAATATGCGATGGCCAGTTGGGTGATTGCCCACGGCGGCAACTTTGTGCTCGCGCTGGCGTTAGCGATGGCTGTGGGGCTACTGCTCGGCTTGATCAACGGCTTTCTGGTCTACTGGCTGCGCGTACCGGCAATCATCATCACCATTGCCACCCTGAACCTCTTTTACGGTCTGCTGGTCTACGCCACCAAAGGCACCTGGCTGTATGGCTTCCCGGACTGGTTTATGAACGGCATCAGCTGGTTCACCTTTACCGGCGCGGACGGCTATGACTATGGCCTGACCCTGCCGCTGATCTGCCTTGGCGCGACGATTATTTTTACCGCCGTGCTGATGAACTACACCCGTCTGGGGCGGCAAATCTATGCCATGGGCGGCAACCGCGATGCGGCGTCGCGTCTTGGGCTGAACCTGTTGAAGCTGCACTTTTATGTTTACGGCTATATGGGCATTCTGGCGGGCGTTGCGGCGGTGGTTCAGGCGCAGATCACCCAATCGGTGGCACCCAACTCGTTGTTTGGTTATGAGCTGACAGTGCTGGCGGCGGTGGTGCTGGGCGGAACCAGCATGTCCGGCGGGCGCGGCACCTTAATCGGTACGCTGCTCGGTGTGATCCTGCTCGCCTTCCTGCAAAACGGCTTAACGCTGCTTGGCGTCTCCTCTTACTGGCACACGGTCTTTAGCGGCGCGATCATTCTGGTCAGTATCAGCGCCACCGCGTGGCATGAAAAACGCAAACTCGCAAGGGAGCTATAAGATGAAATCCATCGTCCGAATCCTGCCCGGTGATGCCATCATCCGCTTGCAGTGCGTGATTATTGTCGTCGTCGCGCTGATCTTCTCTTTCCTGCTCGGCGGGCGCTTTTTCAGCGTCGCTAACTTCCAGTCCATCGGATCGCAGCTGCCGATCCTCGGCATGCTGGCGCTTGGCATGGGGATCACCATGCTGACTGGCGGCATCAACCTGTCGATCATTGCTGGCGCTAACGCCTGTTCGCTGGTGATGGCGGCGGTAATTGTGATGCACCCGGATAATCCACTCTTTCTGGCGTTAGCCCTGTTTGCCGGGCTGCTGACGGCGGTGGCGATTGGCGTGCTGAATGGCACCTTAGTCGCCTGGGTGGGCGTCTCGCCGATCCTCGCGACCCTCGGCACCATGACGCTGATCTCCGGGCTCAATATTCTGCTCTCTAACGGCACGGTGATCTCTGGCTTCCCGGCGGCGATCCAGTACCTCGGTAACGCCACGATTGTTGGTATTCCGGTGGCGCTGCTGCTCTTTTTAGTGGTGGCGTTATTGCTGTGGGTGCTGCTGGAGCACACCACGCTCGGGCGCAGCCTCTATCTGGTGGGCTCGAACGAACAGGCAACGCGCTATAGCGGTGTCAACACCGTGCGCGTGCAGATTGCGGTGTATGTCATTTCCGCGCTGCTCGGCTGGGTTGCCGCCATTTTGATGATGGCGAAATTTAACTCCGCGAAAGCGGGGTATGGCGAATCCTATCTTCTGGTAACCATTCTGGCCTCGGTGCTCGGCGGCATTAATCCGGACGGCGGCTTTGGCCGCGTGCTCGGGCTGGTGCTGGCGCTGGTGGTGCTGCAGATGCTGGAAAGTGGCTTTAATTTATTAGGTATCAGCAGCTATCTGACGATGGCGCTCTGGGGCGCGGTGCTGATCCTCTTTATCGCATTACAGAATCGTAAAGCCTGATTTCGGGAGAAAAAAAATGGCGAGCTACTTTATTGGTGTGGATGTAGGGACCGGCAGCGCCCGCGCGGGCATTTTTGACCTGACGGGCCGGATGGTCAGCCAGGCCAGCAGGAGCATTGAGATCTATCGCCCGCAGGCCGATTTCGTCGAGCAATCCTCCGACAACATCTGGCAGGCGGTGTGTAACGCCGTGCGCGATGCCATCAATCAGGCCGATATCAACCCGATTCAGGTCAAAGGGCTGGGCTTCGACGCCACCTGTTCGCTGGTGGTGCTGGATAAACAGGGCAACCCGCTGACCATCAGCCCCTCCGGGCGCAGCGAGCAGAACATTATCGTGTGGATGGATCACCGCGCCATTGCGCAGGCGGATCGCATCAACGCCACCCATCACCGGGTGCTGGATTATGTCGGCGGCATTATCTCGCCGGAGATGCAGACGCCAAAACTGCTGTGGCTGAAACAGCACATGCCGAATACCTGGGCGAACGCGGGCTTCTTCTTCGATCTGCCCGATTTTCTCACCTGGCGCGCCACTGGCGACGATACCCGTTCGCTCTGCTCGACGGTGTGTAAATGGACCTATATGGGCCATGAAGATAAGTGGGATACCAGCTACTTCCGCCAGATTGGCCTTGAAGATCTGCTTGAACACGACGCAGAGAAGATTGGCCGCTACGTGAAAACGATGGGCGAACCGCTTGGCCGCGGGCTGTCGCAGCGCGCGGCTACCGAGATGGGGCTGATGCCGGGCACGGCGGTCAGCGTATCGATTATCGATGCCCACGCCGGTACGCTGGGTACACTTGGTGCCAGCGGGCCGTCGGGTGAGATGGCGGATTTTGACCGTCGCGTCGCGCTGATTGGCGGCACCTCCACCGGGCATATGGCGATTTCGCCGCAGGCGCGCTTTATCGGCGGCGTCTGGGGGCCTTACTACTCGGCGGTGCTGCCGGGCTACTGGCTGAACGAGGGCGGACAGTCGGCAACCGGGGCGCTGATCGACCACGTCATTCAGTCTCACCCTTGTTACGAAATGCTGCTCGCGCAGGCTAAAACCCAGGGGCAGACCATTTATGAAGTGCTCAATGCGCTGCTGCGCAAAATGGCCGGCGAGCCGGAGAATATCGCCTTTCTGACCCGCGATATTCATATCCTGCCGTACTTCCACGGCAACCGCTCCCCGCGCGCCAACCCGACGCTGACCGGCGTGATTAGCGGGCTGAAACTGTCGCGCACGCCGGAAGATATGGCGCTGCACTACCTGGCGACCATTCAGGCTATCGCCCTCGGTACGCGCCACATTATCGAAACCATGAATCAAAGCGGTTACAGCATTGATACGGTAATGGCGAGCGGCGGCGGCACCAAAAACCCGATCTTTGTGCAGGAGCACGCTAATGCTACCGGCTGCGCGATGCTGCTGCCGGAGGAGAGCGAGGCGATGCTGCTTGGCGGGGCGATGATGGGCACCATTGCGGCCGGTGTGTTCGACAGCTTCCCGGAAGCGATGTCGGCGATGAGCCGCATTGGTAAAACCGTGACGCCGCAGACCAACCGCATCAAGCTCTATTACGACCGCAAATACACTGTCTTCCATGAGATGTACGCGGATCATATGAAGTACCGCGCGTTGATGCAGGAGGAGGCATGAGCGAAAGCTGGCAACAAGCGTGCAATGCCTGGCGCATCTACAGCGAAGAGCTGGCGGCACTGAGCCGCCATCTTGATCCCGCGACCTGGGCGGCGTTGATGGCGGAGCTGCGCGGCTGCAAGGGAAAGATTGTTGTTACCGGCGTGGGCACCTCCGGCATTGCGGCACGTAAAATCGCCCATATGCTGGCCTGCGTCGAGCGCCCGGCCATCTACCTGAACGCCACCGATGCCGCGCACGGCGATCTCGGTTTTGTCGGGCCAGACGATCTGGTGATTATGCTCTCGCGCGGCGGCAATTCTGACGAGTTAACGCGGTTGCTGCCTGGGTTAGCGATGAAAGATACGCCAGTCCTCTGTGTGACGGAAAACCCCTCCTCGGCGATTGCGCTGGCATCAAGACTGGTGATCTCCACCGGCGTGCAGCGCGAGATCGATCCGCTCAATATGCTGGCTACTACCTCCATCGTGCTGGTGCTGGCGATTTTTGATGCCGCCTGCGCCTGCCTGATGAGCGAAAGCGGGTACTCAAAAGAGACATTGCTCGCTGTGCACCCCGGCGGCGACGTCGGTTTAACACTACGAAAAAAAGCGCCGTAAGGCGCTTTTTTATTACAACGATTCTGTCACTCCCGACACGCTGCCGGATGGCGGCTGACGCCTTATCCGGCCTACAAATACGGTTCAAACTCCACACCGTAGGCCCGATAAGCGCAGCGCCATCGGGCATGTAATCAGAGGTCAGGAGAGCTTTGCCTGTTTTTCTATTCCACAGGGATATCTTTATCACCGATTTGAATAATCACACCGCCACTTCGGTTATTTTCAATGCGCATAACAAGATCTTTTTGCAGACATTTATCGCTGTCATTTCTAAAACAGATCATATCCTGTGTTTCTGAACTGAAAACCCGAATGTCACCTTCAGGTCTGTTTTGAAAACCCGAACCATAGTTCCAGATACTTATATACCAGTCGCCATTTTTTGCCGGAGCAGGGATATTGAACTCTTTATGCAATTTACCTTTGTTCTCTTGCCACCACGCTATTTTCCCGTTTTCAGTAAAAGGAATATTTTTCACCGCAACATCAGAGAAATTGAGATTCTGTTTGGTTGCCATGATCTCGGGTTGCCTGAAAAATGCGAAGTTTATGAGAATGCTGATTAACAAAACGGTCACTGAGATAAGCGCTATCAGCGTCTTGAGATGAAGCGGGTTGGTCGAATTTGCTTCTCTGATTCTGAGCATTTGCGTTCCGTCACAAATAAAAAGGCACCCTAAGGGTGCCTTTTTTTGTAGGGCAATAGCAAATTTCAATATGACCGAAGATTTAACCAATCGTCATCAGGCTGGCGTTACCACCGGCTGCTGCGGTGTTGACGCTGAGGGAGCGCTCCAGCCACAGGCGTTCGAGCAGAATATTGGTTTCACCCCGCGCAAAGCCCTGAACGGAGACGATCGCGCCATCGCGTGCTGCAACGCTTTCGCACAGATGCACCAGCTGATCGGAGTCACCGTGGAAGATCACCGCGTCGAACGGCTGCGCCATCAGGCTCTCCGCTTTGGCGAATTTAATCCGCTGGCTGACGGTTTCCGGTAACTGTTTCACCAGATCGCGATGCAGCGTGTCGTCCTGCCACAGCGCCTGGCTTCCCGATGCCAGCACGGCCGCCAGTTGTACCAGCGCATCCTGCTCGTTATCGGCCACGCACAATACGCGATCGCGCGGTGCCAGCGTCCAGCTGTTACGCTCTCCGGTTGGGCCAGGCAGCAGGCGCTGCGTACCCGCCTGCGCCAGCTCGCTGAACTGCTCGCAAACTTTATGTAATTCCGGGCGCTGCGTGGCGGCCCAGGCGGTCAGCGCCGCCAGCGGCTGGGTCAGCACGGTTTTCACCTGTGCATCGAGCGGGCGCTCGGCGTCGTGACGGTTAAGCGTTTTCAGCACCGCATTTTCCGGGCGGCTGCTCAGCAGGCGATAGAGGTAGAGCGGCCCACCGGCTTTTGGCCCGGTGCCCGACAACCCTTCGCCGCCAAATGGCTGCACGCCCACCACTGCGCCGACCATATTGCGGTTCACGTAGAGATTACCCACGTGAGCATTACCGGTGACCTGTGCGATGGTTTCATCAATACGCGTGTGGACACCCAGCGTCAGACCGTAGCCGGAGGCGTTAATCTGCTCCAGCAGTTGATCGAGCTGGTTACGTGAATAACGCACCACGTGCAGCACCGGGCCGAAGATCTCTTTTTTCAGCTCGTCAAAGCTTTCCAGTTCAATGAGCGTTGGCGGCACAAAGGTGCCGGTACGCCATTCGCGGGCATCTTCGCTATTTTCACGTACCGCCTGGTAGACGGTGCGGCCTTTCGCCTGCATCGCCTGGATATGTTTTTCGATATTGGCTTTGGCTTCGGCATCAATCACCGGCCCAATGTCGGTAGAGAGGCGTCCCGGATTGCCCATCCGGCACTCGGCCATCGCGCCGCGCAGCATGGTCAGCGTATGGTCGGCGATATCCTCCTGCAGACAGAGCACGCGCAGCGCCGAGCAGCGCTGGCCCGCGCTGTCAAACGCCGAAGCAACCACATCAATCACTACCTGTTCCGTCAGCGCCGAGGAGTCGACAATCATCGCATTCATACCGCCGGTTTCGGCGATAAGCGGCGTCGGACGACCCTGGGCATCGAGGCGGGTGGCGATGTTACGTTGCAAGAGCGTGGCGACATCGGTCGAGCCGGTAAACATCACGCCGCGTACGCGGGCATCGCCGGTCAACTGTGCGCCCACCGTTTCACCGCGGCCTGGCAGCAGTTGCAGCACGCCCGCCGGTACGCCCGCTTCAAGCAGGATCTTCACGCCCTGGGCGGCAATCAGCGGGGTTTGCTCCGCCGGTTTCGCCAGCACGCTATTACCGGCCGCCAGCGCGGCGGCAATCTGCCCGGTAAAGATCGCCAGCGGGAAATTCCACGGGCTGATACAGACCACCGGCCCGAGCGGGCGATGAGTCTCATTATCGAAATCGCTGCTGACCTGGCCGGCGTAGTAGTGCAGGAAATCGACCGCTTCACGTACTTCCGCAATCGCGTTGCTAAAGGTTTTGCCCGCTTCGCGCACCAGAATACCAATCAGCGTTTGCAGGTTGTCTTCCATCAGCACTGCGGCGCGTTGCAGGATGGCACCGCGCTCCTGCGGAGGCGTAGCAAACCAGATCGGCGCATGGTTAACCGCGTTCTCCAGCGCCTGGTTCACCTGCGCTTCACTCGCTTCCACCACATAGCCGACAACATCTTTCGGCTCTGCCGGGTTGATCACCGCAATCGCCTCGCCTTCCATTACTGCCTCTTCAAGCATCGGATGGGCATACCACTTCTGCGCCGCGCTATTAAGCAGGGCAGAGGAGAGGGAGGCCAGACGGTGTTCGTTCGCCAGATCGAGACCAGCCGAGTTGATACGGCCTTCGCCATAGAGTGCGCGCGGCAGGGCAATTTTCGGATGCGGCAGGCCTACCTGGCCCTCCTGGGCGGCGAGTTTTTCCACTTCCGTAACCGGATCGGCGACCAGCGCATCGAGCGGCAGGGTGTTATCCGCAATACGGTTAACGAACGAGGTGTTAGCGCCGTTTTCCAGCAGACGGCGCACCAGGTACGCCAGCAGAGTTTCATGGGTGCCGACCGGGGCGTAAATACGGCACGGACGGTTAAGTTTGCCATCGGCGACTTTGCCGACCACCTGCTCATAGAGCGGTTCACCCATGCCGTGCAGGCACTGGAACTCATACTGGCCCGGATAGTAGTTCTGCCCGGCCAACTGGTAGATCGCCGCCAACGTGTGGGCGTTATGGGTGGCGAACTGCGGATAGATCAGGTTCGGCACCGCCAGCAGTTTTTTCGCGCAGGCGAGATAAGAGACATCGGTGTAGACCTTGCGGGTATAGACCGGATAGCCCTCGAGGCCTTCCATCTGCGCACGCTTAATTTCGCTGTCCCAGTAGGCGCCTTTCACCAGGCGGATCATCAGGCGGCGACGGCTGCGGGTCGCCAGCTCAATCAGGTAATCAATGACAAACGGGCAGCGCTTCTGATAGGCCTGAATCACAAAGCCAATGCCGTTCCAGCCCGCCAGCTCTGGCTCGAAGCAGAGTTTTTCCAGCAGGTCGAGGGAGATCTCCAGCCGGTCGGCCTCTTCGGCATCAATGTTGATACCGATATCGTACTGACGCGCCAGCAGGGTTAAGGATTTCAGGCGCGGATAGAGTTCGTCCATCACACGGTCATACTGCGCGCGGCTGTAGCGCGGATGCAGAGCGGAGAGCTTGATGGAGATGCCCGGCCCTTCATAGATGCCGCGGCCGTTGGAGGCTTTACCGATGGCGTGGATCGCCTGCTGGTAAGAGACCATGTAGGCCTGCGCATCGGCGGCAGTCAGCGCCGCTTCGCCGAGCATATCGTAGGAGTAACGGAACCCTTTCTCTTCCAGCTTACGGGCGTTGGCCAGCGCTTCGGCGATGGTCTCGCCGGTGACAAACTGCTCGCCCATCAGCCGCATCGCCATATCGACCCCTTTACGGATCAGCGGCTCGCCGCTCTTGCCAATAATGCGGTTCAGCGAACTGGAGAGATTGGCTTCGTTATGGGTAGAGACCAGGCGGCCGGTAAACAGCAGACCCCAGGTGGCGGCGTTCACAAACAGCGAGGCGCTACGGCCAATATGGGATTGCCAGTTACCGTTACTGATTTTGTCGCGGATCAGCGCATCGCGCGTCGCTTTATCAGGAATACGCAGCAGCGCTTCGGCGAGGCACATCAGCGCTACGCCCTCCTGCGAGGAGAGGGAGAACTCTTGCAACAGGCTCTGCACCATGCCCGCGCGGCCGGTCGCGGTTTTTTGATTACGCAATTTTTCTGCCAGCTGGTACGCCAGCTTATGGGCACTCTCGGCCACCGGCTGCGGCAGGCGCGCCTGCTCAAGCAGCATCGGCACGGCATCTGTTTCCGCCCAGCGCCAGGCGCTGGTGATCGCCGCGCGGGAGACCGACTGCGGCAGGATCTGCTCGGCAAAGTCGAGGAACGGCTGCGGGCTTTCGTCAATCACCGCGCTGGCTTCATCTTCCTGCACGCTGTGCGCCTGGGCGCCCGCCAGTTCAGGTAATCCTTCGCTGCTCTCCAGTTTTTCGAGGAAATTAAAAATGGCTTGTTTAATTAACCAGTGCGGCGTGCGGTCAATGGTCGCTGCGGCAGCTTTAATCCTTTCGCGCGTGGCGTCGTCAAGCTTGACCCCCATGGTGGTGGTGCCCATGCGTTGCTCCTGTTTATATGGTGTTTTGCACAATAGGCTGAAATATCCACCATGTTGCAACTTTGTGCAACCTTGTTAATTGTGAGCTGGCTGGCAAGGTGAGAAATGAATGAATTGTTAATTAGCTAAACAGGTAACAGGAACGATGCAATCTGCTGGAAAGCCAGGATTTATGCGGTTGCTAACACTTTTCAAAGGTGCAACCTTTAAAAATGTGATGGAGTGCAACCTATAACAAAATCCTATTCCCCGAGGCATATCTTCGATGTAAATGGTGTGTTAAATCAATTGTGAATAACGGAGGGTTCCGGCAGGATACGGGCGCTTCTAATAATACATACGCACCGTCGCTACGTTCCGGCGATGGATAAAAGCGGCAAAGTGACTTTGTCGACGAAGATCCTGGAGACTATTTTGATGGCAATAAGCACACCGATGATGGTGACCTTTCTTATTTATATCTTTGGCATGATCCTGATCGGTTTTATTGCCTGGCGATCAACAAAAAACTTTGATGACTATATTCTCGGCGGTCGAAGCCTTGGGCCATTAGTGACGGCGTTATCGGCCGGTGCCTCTGATATGAGCGGCTGGCTGCTGATGGGGCTGCCGGGAGCGATCTTTATCTCCGGCATCTCTGAAAGCTGGATTGCGATTGGCCTGACCGTCGGAGCCTGGGTCAACTGGAAGCTGGTGGCGGGGCGTCTGCGCGTTCACACCGAAGCGAACAATAACGCCCTGACGCTGCCGGACTACTTTACCGGCCGCTTTGAAGATAACAGCCGTCTGCTGCGCATTATCTCGGCGGTGGTGATTCTGGTCTTCTTCACCATCTACTGTGCTTCAGGCATTGTGGCGGGTGCGCGTCTGTTCGAAAGCACCTTCGGCATGAGCTACGAAACGGCGCTGTGGGCCGGTGCGGCGGCAACGATTATTTATACCTTTATCGGCGGTTTCCTTGCGATTAGCTGGACCGACACCGTGCAGGCCAGCCTGATGATCTTTGCCCTGATCCTCACCCCGGTGATTGTGATTATCTCCGTCGGTGGTTTTGGTGATTCGCTGGAAGTGATCAAGCAGAAGAGCATCGAAAACGTCGATATGCTGAAAGGCCTCAACTTTGTCGCCATCGTCTCGCTGATGGGCTGGGGGCTGGGCTACTTTGGTCAGCCGCATATTCTGGCGCGCTTTATGGCGGCCGATTCCCACCACACCATTGTGCATGCGCGTCGTATCAGTATGACCTGGATGATCCTCTGCCTCGCGGGCGCGGTAGCGGTCGGTTTCTTCGGCATCGCCTACTTTGATACCAACCCGTCGCTGGCAGGCGCGGTAAACCAGAACGCCGAGCGCGTCTTTATTGAGCTGGCGCAGCTGCTGTTTAACCCGTGGATTGCCGGGATCCTGCTCTCTGCGATCCTCGCGGCGGTGATGTCGACTCTCAGCTGCCAGCTGCTGGTCTGCTCCAGCGCAATTACGGAAGATTTCTACAAAGCGTTCCTGCGTAAAGGGGCAAGCCAGAAAGAGCTGGTGTGGGTTGGACGTGCGATGGTGCTGGTGGTCGCGCTGGTGGCGATTGCGCTGGCGGCAAACCCGGAAAACCGCGTGCTTGGCCTGGTAAGCTACGCGTGGGCCGGTTTCGGTGCGGCGTTTGGCCCGGTGGTGCTGCTCTCGGTGATGTGGTCACGCATGACGCGTAATGGTGCGCTGGCGGGGATGATTATCGGCGCTGTCACCGTTATCGTCTGGAAACACTTCGGCTGGCTGGGCCTGTATGAAATCATCCCTGGTTTCATCTTCGGCAGCCTCGGGATTGTGGTCTTCAGCCTGATCGGTAAAGCGCCGTCTGCCGCTATGCAGCAGCGCTTCGCAGAAGCGGATGCCCATTACCACTCTGCGCCGCCGGTTCGCGCGCAGGCGAAGTAAGTACCCTTGTTAAAAAAACCCGCTGCGGCGGGTTTTTTTGTTGCTAAATCATGAGGATTACGCTGATATTTGCCGACAATTAACCGTGAGGGCAGGGGAATGAAAACAATAAAAGTGGCGATGGCATTGATGGTGGCAGGTCTGCTGGCGGGCTGTAATGCACCCGCGCAAAAGCCGCAACTACTGGCGCAGCAGTGCGCACCGGCAGATCGGATGGAGCAGACGACGCTCTATTTCGGCCTTAATCGCCCGGCAGGTAAAGCGATTACCGCCCAGGAGTGGCAGCAGTTTGTTGATGGCGATGTAACGCCGCGTTTTCGCGAAGGGTTAACGGTGTTTGATGCGCGCGGCCAGTGGCTTGGTAACGATGGCAAAGTGGCGCGGGAGCCGAGTAAAGCCCTGATGCTGATCCACGTTAAGGATGCGCAAAGCGATAAAAAAATTGATGAGCTGCGCGGAGTCTATAAATCGCGTTTCGCCCAGGAGTCAGTGATGCGCGTCGACCAGGCGGTCTGCGTACAGTTCTGACAGAGTCCCTCTCCCGCAACGGGAGAGGGAAATCTCACCTTAGAGCACCACGCCGGCAAACGCTGCGGAGAGCAGGCTCACCAGCGTCGCGCCATACACCAGCCGCAGTCCGAAACGTGAAACCGCATTACCCTGCTGCTCGTTCAGCCCCTTGATCGCACCCGCGACGATGCCGATGGAGGCAAAGTTAGCGAAGGAGACCAGGAAGACGGAAAGAATGCCCAGCCCGCGCGGGCTCATCTGCGCCGCAACCTTCTGCAGTTCAATCATCGCCACAAACTCATTCGCCACCAGCTTGGTTGCCATAATGCTGCCAGCCGGGAGCGCATCACTTAGCGGGATGCCAATCAGCCACGCCAGCGGATAGAAGACGTAGCCGAGCAATTGCTGGAAGCTGATGCCAAACAGCGCTGAGAAGAGGGCGTTAACGGCGCTGATCAGCGCAATAAAGCCAATCAGCATCGCCAGAATAATCATCGCCACTTTGAAACCGGCAAGAATGTATTCACCGAGCATCTCAAAGAAGCTTTGCGATTCATGCAGCTTCTCCAGCTTGATCTCCGCTTCTTCCTGCCCGCGCGACGGGTTAATCACCGACAGAATGATAAAAGTGCTGAACATATTAAGCAGCAGCGCCGCGACCACATATTTGGCGTCGAGCATCGTCATATAGGCACCGACAATCGACAGCGATACTGTCGACATCGCCGTCGCCGCCATGGTGAACATCCGGCGTGAAGAGAGATCCGCCAGAATGCCTTTATAAGCAATAAAGTTCTCCGACTGGCCGAGGATCAGCGAACTGACGGCGTTGAAGGACTCCAGCTTACCCATGCCGTTAAGCTTTGAGAGCAGTGTTCCAATCAGGCGAATAAAGATCGGCAGAATACGCCAGTGCTGCAAAATGCCAATCAGCGCGGAGATAAAGACGATAGGGCAGAGGACGCCGAGGAAGATAAACGCCAGCCCTTTTTCACTCATGCCGCCAAAGACAAAACCGGTCCCTTCGGCGGCGAATTTCAGCAGCACCTCAAAGAAGCCGGAGACATATTTAATCAGCGTTAACCCGCTCTGGGCATGCAAAAAGAACCAGGCCAGCGCCAGTTCGATCACAATCAGTTGCAGGATGAAACGAAACGGAATGCGCTTGCGGTCAAAACTCACCAGCCAGGCCAGTGCGAGGATCACCACCAGCGCCAGCAGAAAATGTAAAAAATTGAGCATAGTTTGGGCGTAGCCAGGTAAACGAAACGGGCGTTTATTTAGCCACAGGCGTGCGGGGCGGTAAACAGAAAGATAATGCTTCGTTAGCTAACTTTTTACTGCTTTTCAACGGCTTCTGCATAAAGCGGACGAGGGAATCATTAGCCTGCTAGCCGGTTACATCCGGTTATCATTCTCAACATATTTTTCGCTTGAGTTTCTTCTTGGCGTAATGATAATCACTATCAATGCAATTTACCTTTCTTTGCAACCATTGACGGTGCATAACACAAAGGCGGTTCTATGTTTGTCCCATTCCTTATTATGTTGCGTGAAGGCCTGGAAGCGGCGCTGATTGTAAGCCTGATTGCCAGTTATCTGAAACGCACCCAACGCGGACGCTGGATCAGCGTGATGTGGGTCGGCGTTTTTCTCGCCGCCGCGCTCTGTCTGGGGCTTGGCATCGCCATTAATGAAACCACCGGCGAGTTCCCGCAAAGAGAGCAGGAGCTATTTGAGGGAATTGTCGCGGCGATTGCGGTAGTGATCCTCACGTGGATGGTGTTCTGGATGCGCCGCGTGTCGCGCAACGTCAAAGTGCAGCTGGAGCAGGCCGTTGATACCGCGCTGGCACGCAGCAATAACCACGGCTGGGCGCTGATCCTGATGGTCTTTTTCGCCGTCGCCCGTGAAGGGCTGGAGTCGGTCTTCTTCCTGCTGGCGGCGTTTCAACAAGATGTCGGCATCTGGCCGCCGCTCGGCGCCGTGCTCGGCCTTGCCACCGCCGTAGTGCTCGGTTTTCTGCTCTACTGGGGCGGTGTACGTCTCAATCTCGGCGCGTTTTTCAAATGGACCAGCCTGTTTATTCTTTTTGTCGCCGCTGGTCTTGCCGCAGGTGCAATCCGCGCTTTCCACGAAGCGGGCTTGTGGAACCATTTCCAGGATGTGGCCTTTGATTTAAGTAACGTGCTGACCACCCATTCGCTGACCGGCACGCTGCTGGAGGGCATTTTTGGTTACCAGGAGACGCCAAGCGTCAGCGAAGTGGCGGTCTACTTCCTCTATTTAATCCCGGCGCTGGTGCTGTTTGTCATGCCGCCGCGTGCCGGTGCGCAGCCCTCCCGCGCTGCGCCGTAAGCCTTTATAACGATTCTTAGTTACAACACACTTATTAAAGGGAAGGGTCATGGCAATTCTTTTTCGACGTAGCGCAGTACAAATCGGGGTCGCCGCGCTGATGGCGTGCGCGTTTGGGGCCCAGGCAGCGGATGTGCCGCAGGTAAAAGTGACGGTGACGGATAAGCAGTGCGAACCGATGAACCTGACGGTTAACGCCGGCAAAACGCAGTTTGTGATCCTCAACCACAGCCAGAAAGCGCTGGAGTGGGAAATCCTCAAAGGCGTGATGGTGGTTGAAGAGCGTGAAAACATCGCGCCGGGCTTCAGCCAGAAGCTCACTGCCAACCTGCAACCGGGCGAGTATGAGATGACCTGCGGCCTGTTAACCAACCCGAAAGGCAAATTAGTGGTCAAAGGTGAAGCGACGGCTGACGCGGCAAAAGGGGATGCACTGCTGAGCCTTGGTGAGGCGATCACCGCCTATAAAGCCTATGTCGTTGGCGAAACCGCGCAACTGGTCTCCGGTACCAAAGCCTTTACCGATGCGGTGAAAGCGGGCGATATCGAAAAAGCGAAAGCGCTCTACGCCCCGACGCGCCAGCACTACGAGCGCATTGAGCCGATTGCTGAACTCTTCTCCGATCTTGATGGCAGCATCGATGCCCGTGAAGATGATTACGAGCAGAAAGCCGCCGACCCGAAATTCACCGGTTTCCACCGCCTTGAGAAGGCGCTGTTTGGCGACAACAGCGTCAAAGGCATGGCGAGCTATGCCGATAAGCTCAATCACGATGTGCTTGAACTGCAAACCCGCATCAACGAGCTGGCATTCCCGCCGTCAAAAGTGGTGGGCGGCGCAGCCGGGCTGATTGAAGAGGTGGCAGCGAGCAAAATCAGCGGGGAAGAGGATCGCTACAGCCATACCGATCTGTGGGATTTCCAGGCCAATATCGAAGGCGCGCAGAAGATTGTCGACCTGCTGCGTCCGCAGCTGCAAAAAGAGAACAGTGCTTTGCTTGCGAAAGTGGACGCCAACTTCAAGAAAGTGAATACCATTTTAGCGAAGTACCGCACCAAAACGGGCTTTGAGACCTATGACAAGCTGACCGATGCCGATCGTAATGCGCTGAAAGGGCCAATCACTACCCTGGCGGAAGATCTGGCGCAGCTGCGCGGCGTACTTGGACTGGATTAATAATGAAGCAGCATGATGAAAACGATGTCAGCGAACCTTCGCGGCGTCGGTTGTTAAAAGGGATGGGCGCGCTGGGTGGCGCGCTTGCTCTCGCCGGTGGTTGTCCGGTCGCGCATGCGGCAAAACCGCAAAGCGCGCCGGGAACGATCTCGCCCGACTCGCGCATGGAAAAGCAGCCGTTTTACGGCGATCACCAGGCGGGCATCTTAACGCCGCAGCAGGCCTCAATGATGCTGGTGGCATTTGATGTGCTGGCGGCGGATAAAGCGGATCTTATCCGCCTGTTTCGCCTGCTCACCGATCGCATTGCCTTCCTGACAACGGGCGGCCCGGCGCCACAGACGCCAAATCCGCGTCTGCCGCCGATGGATTCCGGTATTCTCGGGCCGTTTATCGCCCCGGATAACCTGACGATGACGGTCTCTGTCGGGTCTGCGCTGTTTGATGAGCGCTTTGGTCTCTCGGCGCAGAAACCGAAGAAGCTGCAGAAGATGATGCGTTTTCCTAACGACTCGCTCGATGCCGCGCTCTGTCATGGCGATCTGTTGCTGCAAATTTGCGCGAATACGCAGGACACGGTGATCCACGCGCTGCGCGATGTGATCAAGCACACGCCGGATCTGCTCAGCGTGCGCTGGAAGCGGGAAGGGTTTATCTCCGACCACGCCGCGCGTAGCCGCGGGAAAGAGACGCCGGTAAATCTGCTCGGCTTTAAAGATGGCACCGCTAACCCCGACAGCAGCAATGCGCCGCTGATGGATGAGATCGTCTGGGTAACCAATGATCAGGGCGAGCCGGCATGGGCAGTTGGCGGCAGCTATCAGGCGGTGCGCATTATCCAGTTCCACGTTGAGTTCTGGGATCGCACGCCGCTGAAAGAGCAGCAGACTATTTTCGGGCGCGATAAACAGAGCGGTGCGCCGCTCGGCATGCAGCATGAGCACGATGTGCCCGATTACGCCAGCGATCCCGAGGGCAAGGTTATCGCCCTCGACAGCCATATCCGCCTGGCGAACCCGCGAACGAAAGAGACGCAGGCTAACCTGATGATGCGCCGGGGCTACAGCTACTCCCTCGGCGTCACCAACTCCGGCCAGCTCGATATGGGCCTGCTGTTTGTCTGTTACCAGCACGATCTGGAGAAAGGCTTCCTGACCGTGCAAAAAAGGCTCAATGGCGAAGCGCTGGAGGAGTATATCCGGCCCATCGGCGGCGGTTTCTTCTTCGCCTTACCCGGCGTGAAGTCAACGCAGGGCTATCTTGCCCAGTCTCTTCTCGAAGCGTGAAGATCCTATCCTGCCCGTCCGGGCAGGATATTCTGTTATCTGTAGCAATTTGACATACTTTTTCTGCCATCCACGCATAATTTTAATGTATTAGAAAGTATCTGTTATATTTCTGTAATATTCATCGAAGAGACTCTGTGGAACGACGCAGGGTGTGTAGCTGTTAATGTTTGGTAAAAACATTGTTGCATTGATGCTACGCTTTAGATGAGCAGTTCATTCGGTTATCCCTGCGGTGATGAAGTCTTCTGGAGATCGCGGATGGTAAAGTGCTGTAGTGGACAGACAAAACGACCTCGCAAAACCCGGCCCGGGGAGCACACCTCCGGCAACGACTTTTTCACCCCTGATTTCTCCTCCTCCTGTTTTTTAACTCCTTCTGACGATGTGGCAGACGGTTTTGCTGTTCGTTGCGCCATGTCATTTTCAAAGGCAAGCCATGGCTTACAAGGAAGCCAACCCTCAGACGTTCGTGCGCATAATCGCGTCGATTTCGATGCGTGTGATGTAAACCAACAACTCAAGGTGCTATCCATGGGAAGACAGAAAGCAGTGATCAAAGCTCGTCGTGAAGCGAAACGCGTGCTGAGACGTGATTCACGTAGCCATAAACAGCGTGAAGAAGAGTCGGTCACCTCGCTTGTGCAGATGAGTGGTGTAGAAGCAATTGGCATGGCGCGGGATTGCCGTGATAACTCTCCGATTGCTGCCCGCAATGAGGCTCAGGCGCATTATTTACATGCGATTGAGACTAAGCAGTTGATTTTCGCCACTGGCGAAGCGGGTTGTGGGAAAACGTGGATTAGCGCGGCGAAAGCTGCAGAGGCTCTGATCCATAAGGATGTGGAGCGGATTATCGTGACCCGGCCGGTCCTGCAAGCTGATGAAGATCTCGGCTTCTTACCCGGCGATATCTCGGAGAAGTTCGCACCCTATTTCCGGCCCGTCTATGACGTGCTGCTGAAACGTCTTGGTGCGTCCTTTATGCAATACTGCCTGCGCCCGGAAATTGGCAAGGTGGAGATCGCGCCGTTCGCCTATATGCGCGGACGTACGTTTGAAAATGCGGTGGTCATTCTTGACGAGGCCCAGAACGTCACCGCTGCGCAAATGAAGATGTTTTTGACGCGCCTCGGGGAAAACGTGACCGTGATTGTCAACGGCGATATCACCCAGTGCGATCTGCCCTCCGGTGTTAAATCGGGGCTGAGCGATGCACTGGCACGTTTTGAAGAGGACGAGATGATTGGTGTGGTGCGCTTTAATAAAGACGACTGCGTACGCTCCGCCCTCTGCCAGCGCACGTTGAAAGCCTACGATTAAGCGGTGCGCAAGATACAGTTAGCGTTAAAACCCGGGAAACCGGGTTTTATTTTTTGTGGGGCAGGGGATTTGCGGCTCTGTCAGGCACGATTGCGTAGGCCTGATAAGGCGTAGCCGCCATCAGGCATTTGGAAGTGGCACGGTGTTGGCCCAGGCGCGTAGGCCTGATAAGGCGCAGCCGCCATCAGGCATTTAGACATGGCACGAAAGTTGGCATGGTGAAATGTTTGGTGATGCAAGAGGGATATATGCGCGTAGGCTTGATAAGGCGCAGCCGCCATCAGGCACTGGCTCCGTTGCCGACGCGTGCACCGGGGGGGATTGACTCGCTTTGCTCGCCCTTCGGGCAGCCCTCTCACTGCGTTCGTGGTCTGTCCAACCGGCTGTCGCCGGTTGTCGAACCCCGGTCGGGGATTCTCATCCCCCCTGGCGCGGAGGTACATGCGAAAAAAAAGCCCGCATTTTCATGCGAGCTCTTCTTCGAAGAATGGCGGTGAGGGGGGGATTCGAACCCCCGATACGTTGCCGTATACACACTTTCCAGGCGTGCTCCTTCAGCCACTCGGACACCTCACCACATTGTATTGCCACCCGCCATACAGGAGGGCAACGGGGCGCTACTATAGGGAGTTGCGCTGAAGCGGTCAAGCAGATTTTCAGCCGTGATGATTGTTCGCTTAAGGTGTGAGCAACGGGGTGGATTGATGGTGGAAATGCCGGGATTTGCAGGGATAAAAATGCCGGATGGCGCTCACGCTTATCCGGCCTACGGAGCGGGGCTGGTTTAATGGTTGGGAAGGCAGAATTACGTAGGCCTGATAAGGCGCAGCCGCCATCAGGCATTTGGAAGTGGCACGGTGTTGGCCCAGACGCGTAGGCCTGATAAGGCGAAGCCGCCATCAGGCAATTGGACATGGCACGATGTTGGCCCGGACGCGTAGGCCTGATAAGGCGCAGCCGCCATCAGGCACTGGCTCCGGTGTCAACGCGTGCACCGGGGGGATTGACTCGCTTTGCTCGCCCTGCGGGCAGCCCACTCACTGCGTTCGTGGTCTGTCCAACGTGCTGTCGCCCGTTGTCGAACCCCGGTCGGGGATTCTCATCCCCCCTGGCGCGGAGGTACATGCGAAAAAAAAGCCCGCATTTTCATGCGAGCTCTTCTTCGAATAATGGCGGTGAGGGGGGGATTGACTCGCTTTGCTCGCCCTTCGGGCAGCCCACTCGCTGCGCTCGTGGTCTGTCCAACGGGCTGTCGCCCGTTGTCGAACCCCGGTCGGGGATTCTCATCCCCCCCTGGCGCGGAGGTACATGCGAAAAAAAAGCCCGCATTTTCATGCGAGCTCTTCTTCGAATAATGGCGGTGAGGGGGGGATTGACTCGCTTTGCTCGCCCTTCGGGCAGCCCACTCACTGCGTTCGTGGTCTGTCCAACGGGCTGTCACCCGTTGTCAAACCCCGGTCGGGGATTCTCATCCCCCCCTGGCGCGGAGGTACATGCGAAAAAAAAGCCCGCATTTTCATGCGAGCTCTTCTTCGAAGAATGGCGGTGAGGGGGGGATTCGAACCCCCGATACGTTGCCGTATACACACTTTCCAGGCGTGCTCCTTCAGCCACTCGGACACCTCACCACATTGTTGTCCCGATGTCGTCGGGACGGGCGCTAATGTAGGGAAAACCCGTAACCGCGTCAATCTACTTTTGCAATAAATTAGTGCGTTTAGACAAACTTCAAACAACCTGCTTCTTAAACGTTCTGAAAACGCTTTTTTTCTCGCCTTACGACTTAACCCGCGCGCTGGAGAGGATATTTGTTATGCTTATCAGCCGCATAAAAATGTCCCACCAACCACAGAGACCGGAGTGCCGATGGAGATCCTCTTTTATCACCCCTCATTCGATAACGCCTTTTGGGTGAACGCCCTGCGAGAAGCACTGCCGGATGCCAACATCCGTGTCTGGACGCCGGGCGATAATGCCCCCGCTGATTACGCGCTGGTCTGGCATCCGCCCGTGGAGATGCTGGAAGGGCGGAAACTGAAGGCGGTGTTTGCCCTCGGCGCAGGCGTCGATGCGATCCTCGGGCAACTGAATGCGCATCCGCAGATGCTCGACGCCTCGGTGCCGCTGTTTCGGCTTGAAGACACCGGCATGGCGCAGCAGATGCAGGAGTATGCCGTAAGCCAGGTGCTGCACTGGTTCCGCCGTTTTGATGACTACCAGGCGCTAAAAGGTGAGGCGAAGTGGCAACCGCTCGCAGAGTATGCGCATGAGGAGTTCACCGTCGGCATTCTTGGCGCAGGCGTGCTGGGTGCAAAAGTCGCCGAAGCGCTCCGTCCGTGGGGATTCCCGCTGCGCTGCTGGAGCCGCAGCCGAAAAGATCTGCCGGGCGTCACCAGTTTTGCCGGTGCGCAAGAGTTGGGGGAGTTCCTGCATGGCACGCGAGTGTTAATCAACCTGCTGCCCAACACGCCGGAGACCGCAGGCATCATCAATCACTCTCTGCTCGCGCAGTTAGCAGAGGGGAGTTATCTGCTTAACCTCGCGCGCGGTGTGCATGTGGAAGAGGCCGATCTGTTGCAGGCGCTTGAGAGCGGCAAAGTGAAGGGGGCGATGCTGGATGTCTTCCGTGAAGAGCCACTGCCTGCTGATAACCCGCTGTGGGCGCACCCGCGCGTCGCCATTACGCCGCACATCGCCGCCGTGACCCGCCCGCAGGAAGCGATTGACTATATCTGCCACACTATTCGCCAGCTTGAGCGGGGTGAGGCGGTAAGCGGTCGCGTTGACCGGGCGCGCGGGTATTGAGGTAAGCCCGGCCGCGCCGGGTTTTCATTAAACTGCATAACAATAGCTGCTATTCTTGCGCAATTGACTACAGGAGTGAGCCATGTACCCCGTTGACCTGCATATGCACACCGTCGCCAGCACCCACGCTTACAGCACGCTGCATGACTATATTGCCGAGGCGAAACGCAAAGGCATTAAGCTCTTCGCTATTACCGATCATGGCCCGGACATGGCCGATGCCCCTCACCACTGGCACTTTATCAATATGCGCATCTGGCCGCGGCTGGTTGACGGCGTCGGCATTTTGCGCGGTATTGAAGCCAATATTAAAAACCGCGCGGGCGAAATCGACTGCACCGGGCCGATGCTCGACGCGCTCGATCTGATCGTGGCCGGTTTTCATGAGCCGGTCTTTCCGCCGCAGGATAAAACGAGCCATACCGAGGCGATGATCGCCACCATTGCCAGCGGTAATGTGCATATCATTAGCCATCCTGGTAACCCGAAATTTGAGATTGATATCCCGGCGGTGGCCGCCGCCGCGGCGAAATATGATGTGGCGCTGGAGATTAACAACTCCTCCTTTATCCACTCGCGCAAGGGCAGTGAAGCGAACTGCCGCGCTATTGCCGCTGCCGTGCGCGACGCGGGCGGCTGGGTGGCGCTCGGATCCGACTCGCACACCGCCTTTACGCTGGGCGACTTTGCGGAGTGCCGCAAAGTACTGGATGAGGTCGGCTTCCCGGAAGATCGCATCCTGAACGTATCACCGCGCCGCATGCTGAGCTTCCTTGAGTCACGCGGCATGGCGCCGATTGATGAATTTGCTGAACTTTAAATACTGACTGGAACTACTGAATGAACGAATTTTCTATCCTCTGCCGCGTGTTGGGCTCGCTCTTTTACCGCCAGCCGCAGGATCCGCTGCTGGTGCCGCTCTACACGATGATCCGCGAAGGAAAGCTGGCAGAGAGCTGGCCGCTTGAGCAGGATGCGCTGCTGGAGCGTCTGCAAAAAAGCTGCGATGCCCAGACGCTGGCCGCCGATTATAACGCGCTGTTTGTCGGCGATGAGTGTCGCGTCTCGCCGCTGCGCAGCGCGTGGGTTGAAGGGGCGAGCGAAGCGGAAGTTCGCGAGTTTTTGTCCAGCCGTGGCATGCCGCTGAGCGCCGCGCCGGCCGATCATATTGGTACGCTGCTGCTTGCCGCCTCCTGGCTGGAAGATCACTCCGCGGAAGATGAGAGTGAAGCGCTGGAAACCCTCTTCGCAGAATTCCTGCTGCCGTGGTGCGGTACCTTCTTTGGCAAAGTGGAAGCCCACGCCACCACGCAGTTCTGGCGCACGCTGGCCGAACTCTCCCGTGACGCAATTGCCGCCATGTGGGAGGAGTTGCAGGAAGAGTCAGAGAATGAAGAGTGATCGGAATCACAAATAATTTGCAACGATAAGTTCGTTGTTTAAATTTATGTGGTGAATGTCACTTTGCAGCGGCGCGCTTCTGCTATGATGCGCGCCATGAACAGACTCTTCGCACTCGCATTGACGACAGGTATCCTCTCCGGGCTCTGGGGCTGGGTTGCCGTCGCTTCAGGACTTTTAAGCTGGGCCGGTTTTCTCGGCTGTACGGCCTATTTCGCCTGTCCGCAGGGTGGGCTGAAGGGGCTTATGATCTCTGCCTGCACAGTGATGAGCGGCGTGGTCTGGGCGCTGGTGATTATGTACGGTAGCGCACTGGCTCCCCATCTTGAGATTGTGGGCTACATGATGACCGGCATCGTCGCTTTTCTGATGTGTCTGCAGGCCAAAAACCTGCTGCTCTCCTTTGTTCCCGGCACCTTTATTGGCGCCTGCGCCACCTTTGCCGGGCAGGGCGACTGGAGAGTGGTGATCCCTTCGCTGGCGGTGGGCCTGCTGTTTGGCTATGCCATGAAAAACAGCGGCCTGTGGCTCGCTTCCCGCGGGATAACACCCCGCGCGGCGGCAGCGAAAAAAGCGTAAATCGACATTCGCTTTCTCTCTCTTCCTGACAATATTTCCTGCCGGTTGGCTTGCGGCTCCACCATTTCCGTTGCGCCAGGATACACTTAGTGCATGTTCTCGGTATTGCACCGACAAGGGAGCCATAATGGAATCACGTATGCAGGTTATTCAGGGGGATATTACAACCCTTGAAGTGGATGTTATTGTCAACGCCGCCAACGCGTCTTTACTTGGCGGCGGTGGGGTTGATGGCGCGATCCATCGCGCAGCCGGTCCAGCGCTGCTTGAGGCGTGCAAACAGGTTCGCCAGCAGCAGGGCGAGTGCCCGCCGGGCCATGCGGTGATCACTGCCGCTGGTAACCTTAACGCTAAAGCGGTGATCCACGCGGTCGGGCCGGTCTGGCGCGGCGGGAGTGATAACGAAGCCCATCTGCTGGAAGATGCCTATCGCAACAGCCTGAAACTGGCGGATGCCAACGGCTACGCCTCTATTGCATTTCCTGCTATCAGCACCGGCGTCTATGGTTACCCGAAAGCGGCTGCGGCGGAGATCGCCATCAACACCGTTTCGGATTATCTAACCCGCTATTCTCTGTTACGGCAGATATACTTTGTCTGCTATGACGATGAAACTCTGCGACTCTATCAACGCCTTCTCACCCAACACGGTGCCGACCCTGCACGCTGATTCCCGGCTTGGGCGCGCCGTTGCACCCGTTTGTGAGGCGCACCCCGGCCTTTGCGGTTTGCACATTCTTGATGACAGTATGGACGCCTTTGTCGCCCGCTACCGTTTAGCGGAGCTGGCGGAGCGTACGCTCGATGTGCAGTACTACATCTGGGAAGATGACACCTCCGGCCGCTTGTTGATGCTGGCGCTGCTTGCCGCCGCCGATCGCGGCGTGCAGGTGCGTCTGCTGCTGGATGACAACAACACGCTGGGTATGGATGGCGTGTTGCGCCAGCTTGATAATCACCCCAATATCCAGGTGCGGCTGTTTAATCCCTTCTCCTTTCGCTCCCTGCGCGCGCTCGGCTATTTAACGGATTTCGCACGCCTTAACCGGCGGATGCACAATAAAAGTTTCACCGTTGATGGCGTGGTGACGCTGGTCGGCGGGCGCAATGTTGGCGATGCCTATTTTGGCATTGGCGAAGAGCCGCTGTTTACCGATCTCGATGTGATGGCGATCGGCCCGGTGGTGAAAGAGGTAGAGCGGGATTTTGTGCGCTACTGGAACTCGGCCTCAGTCTCATCGCTGAGCAGCGTGCTCTCGCTGTCGCCGGAAGAGATTGCCGAGCGCATTCGCCTGCCGGAGAGCTGGCGGGAAGATATCACCGCCGTGCGCTACCAGGAGAGACTTGCTTCTACGCATTTCGCCGCCCACCTTGAAAACGGCACGCTGCCGCTGATGTGGGCAAAAACGCGTCTGCTGAGCGACGACCCGCGTAAAGGGGAGGGCAAAGCGCGCGAGCACACGTTATTGCCGCAGCGTTTGCTGAATGTGATGGGCAAGCCGGACCGGCAGATTGATATCATCTCTGCCTATTTTGTGCCGGGGCGCGCGGGCGTTGCGCTGCTGCTACAGCTGGCGCGCAAAGGGGTGAAGATTGCCATTCTGACCAACTCCCTTGCCGCTAACGATGTCACGGTGGTGCACGCAGGCTATGCGCGCTGGCGCAAAAAGCTGCTGCGCCACGGCATTGAGCTTTATGAGCTGAAACCAACGCGCGGGGAAGCGCCCATCCATCCGGTGCATGACCGCGGTTTAACCGGTAACTCCGGCTCCAGCCTGCATGCGAAAACCTTCAGTATCGACGGTGAAAAGGTCTTTATCGGCTCGTTTAACTTCGACCCGCGATCCGCGGTGCTGAATACCGAGATGGGCTTTGTCATTGATAGTGAAACGCTGGCAAAGCAGATCCATCACCGTTTTCTGCGCAGCCAGAAAGATATCACCTGGCAACTACGCCTTGACCGCTTTGGGCGTATCAACTGGATTGAACAGCAGGATGGCGAGGAGATTGTGCTGAAAAAGGAGCCGCATACCCGTCTGTGGCAGCGCATTCTGGTGCGCATGGTCTACTGGCTGCCGGTGGAGTGGCTGCTCTGAGGTCAGAGCAGCCAGCCGTTTTACCCGGCCTGCACCGGTGATTTCGACGTCTTCTCCTGCGGCTTACCGGAGAAGAGGAAGCGCAGCAGTGGAATGCGCAGATGGATCTCATACAGCACGATGGCAATGCCGATCACAAACACCAACCCGGTGAAAAAGCCCACCACGTTTGACTGAATATGCGGCGTAATCCATGCGCCGAACAGCAGCGTCAGTGGGTGATGCACCAGGTAGATAAAGAGCGAGGCGTTAACAAAGTAGCTGACGCGCGCGGACTGGAAGTTGAGCAGCCGGTGGCCAAGTGAAAAGACCACATTCACCATCCAGAAGCCCATCAGCATGGTAATTACCGCTTCTGTTTCATACATCCACCCTTCACCGCTGCCGTAGCGCTGATTGAGCAGATAGGCGACAAACGCCAGCGCTGACCCCACCATGCACCAGGGCGATGGCGTGACAAAAAGGTTCTTCAGGCGCGGGCTGATAAAGGTCAGAGCACCGAGCAGGAAGAAGGGGATATAAAACAGCGTCTGCATAACGGTGAAATTAAACAGCGCGTCGCGCAATATTTCCGGATAGAAGAGGAACACACCGCGACGAAATGCCGCCCAGGCGATGCCCAATAGCAGAAACCAGACAGAAAGCTTGCCGAGAGAAATGTCGTTAAGCAGGCGATCGGCGTTGTTTTTGATGGCGCGGAATAACCACAAGCTGATCGTCGTTAATATAACGAGCACTAACAGGAACCATAAATGGGAGATCAATTCCCATGACAGCGTGTTGAATTTGTCATAAGTCGACAGGGTGTGCCAGTTAGCGGTGTTCTCCTTTACATGTTGCAACATAATAAATTGCGGCAACGTCAGCAGTGGAATAGCCGTCAACATGGGAATGCCTACGCGTTCAACGCGCACTTTCCACCAGCGTTTAAGCGGGTAGCGCAGGTAGAGCATATAGGAGAAGTAACCCGAAATGACGAAAAAGACCTGCATGCGAAAGGCGTGAATGAAGTCGTTAAACAGCGTCAGCCACCATGAAGGGTAGGTGCTGTTGACATGCCACATATGGCTCGAGTAAATGAGTGAAATGTGGAACGGGATCCCAAGCAGCATTAACCACGC
Source organism: Kosakonia sp. HypNH10 (assembly GCF_029850615.1). Lineage (NCBI taxonomy): Bacteria > Pseudomonadati > Pseudomonadota > Gammaproteobacteria > Enterobacterales > Enterobacteriaceae > Kosakonia > Kosakonia sp. HypNH10. The sequence goes on along the minus strand of NZ_JAOTIU010000001.1, from coordinate 437,343 downwards.
GCGGATGGAATCAAGGAAATATTCACGTTGTGCGGGGGATTTAGACATATATCTCCGTGCATTCTCAGACTTTTCGTCTTATCCATAAGACAAATAATGATTACATTCCAAACCAACCCTACACTATGTCAGATAACCTGTCTCCAGGATAAGACTGCAAAAGGAAATGGGTGGCCGGATGCATTTGTTTAATCAATGAACGGTACCTGAGAACAAAGCAGGGATTCGGTTGTCGGATTGCCAGAGTTTCCATTAAAATGGATCGGATCGATTTAAGCACACAAAGGGGGAAGTGCTTAGTTATTATGAAACCTAAATTACGAATGATGAAAATGCATTGGGTAGGGGCAGCAGTACTGTTGTCACTTTATACGTCATCAGGCTGGGCCTTTTCTATCGACGATGTCGCAAAACAGGCGCAATCCCTGGCTGGCAAGAGCTATGAAGCACCCAAAAGCAATCTGCCCTCGCTGTTCCGCGACATGAAGTATGCGGACTATCAACAAATCCAGTTCAACCATGATAAAGCTTACTGGAACAAGACCAACACACCGTTCAAGCTTGAGTTCTATCATCAGGGGATGTACTTCGACACGCCGGTGACGATCAATGAAGTGACCGCGACCGCCGTGCACCAGATTAAGTACAGCCCGGACTACTTCAACTTCGGCAACATTCAGCACGATAAAGATACCGTTAAGGATCTCGGCTTTGCCGGTTTCAAAGTGCTTTACCCCATCAATAGCAAAGATAAAAACGACGAAATCGTCAGCATGCTGGGCGCGAGCTACTTCCGCGTGATTGGCGCGGGCCAGGTCTATGGTCTCTCCGCGCGCGGGCTGGCGATCGATACGGCGCTGCCTTCCGGCGAAGAGTTCCCGCGCTTTAAGGAGTTCTGGATCGAGCGTCCGAAGCCGACCGACAAGCGTCTGACCATCTACGCGCTGCTCGACTCCCCGCGTGCTACCGGCGCCTACCGTTTTGTCATCATTCCGGGCCGCGACAGCGTGGTTGATGTGCAGTCTAAAGTTTACCTGCGTGACAAAGTGGGCAAACTGGGCGTTGCGCCGCTGACCAGTATGTTCCTGTTCGGGCCGTCTCAGCCCTCTCCGGCAATCAACTACCGTCCTGAGCTGCATGACTCCAACGGTCTGTCGATGCTGGCCGGCAACGGCGAGTGGATCTGGCGTCCGCTGAACAACCCGAAACATCTGGCCGTCAGCAGCTACGCGATGGAAAACCCGCAGGGCTTCGGTCTGCTGCAGCGTGGCCGTGAGTTCTCCCGTTTCGAAGATATCGATGACCGCTACGACCAGCGCCCGAGCGCGTGGGTCACGCCGAAAGGCGAGTGGGGCAAAGGGAAAGTCGAGCTGGTCGAAATCCCGACCAATGACGAAACCAACGACAACATCGTTGCCTACTGGACACCGGATCAGCTGCCGGAGCCGGGCAAAGAGATGAACTTCAAGTACACCATCACCTTTAGCCGTGACGAAGATAAACTGCATGCGCCGGATAATGCCTGGGTTAAGCAGACTCGTCGTTCAACGGGTGATGTGAAGCAGTCCAACCTTATCCGCCAGCCGGACGGTACCATCGCGTTCGTGATCGACTTTACCGGCCAGGATATGAAAAAACTGCCGCAGGATACGCCGGTAACGGCGCAGGCGAGCATTGGCGATAACGGTGAGATCGTTGAAAACGCCGTTCGCTATAATCCAGTGACCCAAGGTTGGCGTTTGACGCTGCGCGTGAAGGTCAAAGATCCGAAGAAAACCACGGATATGCGCGCGGCGCTGGTCAACGCCGATCAGCCCCTGAGTGAAACCTGGAGCTATCAGCTACCTGCCAATGAATAAGATAACTGAGTATATCGACGCGCTGCCGCTCCCTGCGGAGCAGAAAGCAGCGCTGCCGACGGATTCAATTCGCGGCGTGCATGAAGCGCTGGACGCGGATCACACGGACTGGAAGCGTGAAGATGACACGCCGCTGGGATCGGTGACCGCGCGGCTGGAAAACAGCTGGCCGGATTCGCTGGCGCAAGGTCAACTGGCTAAGGACGACGAGGGACGCGCGCAGCTGCAGGCGATGCCGAAAGCAAAACGCTCCTCAATGTTCCCGGATCCCTGGCGCACCAACCCCCTTGGTCGCTTCTGGGATCGCCTGCGCGGTCGTGAGGTTCTGCCGCGCTACATGTCGCGTCTGACCAAAGAGGAGCAGGTTCGCGAGGAGAAGTGGCGTACCGTTGGCTCTATCCGTCGCTATATCCTGCTCGTGCTGACGATTGCGCAGACTGTCGTTGCGACCTGGTACATGAAAACCATCCTGCCTTATCAGGGCTGGGCGCTGATCAACCCGGCCGATATGGCAGGCCAGGATCTGTGGGTCTCCTTTATGCAACTGCTGCCTTATGTGTTGCAGACCGGGATCCTGATCCTCTTCGCCGTCCTTTTCTGCTGGGTCTCCGCCGGTTTCTGGACGGCGTTGATGGGCTTCCTGCAACTGCTGATTGGGCGCGATAAATACAGTATTTCCGCCTCAACGGTGGGCGATGAACCGCTGAACCCGGAACATCGCACGGCGCTGATCATGCCTATCTGTAACGAAGACGTCGATCGCGTCTTCGCCGGCCTGCGCGCCACCTGGGAGTCGGTGAAAGCCACCGGGCAGCAGAAGCACTTCGACGTCTATATCCTGAGCGATAGCTACAATCCGGATATCTGCGTCGCGGAGCAAAAAGCCTGGATGGAGCTGATTGCCGAAGTGCAGGGCGAAGGTCAGATCTTCTATCGTCGTCGTCGCCGTCGCGTGAAACGTAAAAGCGGCAACATCGATGACTTCTGCCGTCGCTGGGGCAGCCAGTACAGCTACATGGTGGTGCTGGATGCGGACTCGGTGATGACCGGTGACTGCCTGACCGGGCTGGTGCGCCTGATGGAAGCCAACCCGAACGCCGGTATTATCCAGTCTTCGCCGCGCGCGTCCGGTATGGACACGCTCTATGCGCGCTGCCAGCAGTTTGCTACCCGCGTCTACGGCCCGCTCTTTACCGCCGGTCTGCACTTCTGGCAGTTGGGGGAATCCCACTACTGGGGCCACAACGCGATTATCCGCGTGCAGCCGTTTATCGAGCACTGTGCGCTGGCACCGCTGCCGGGCGAAGGCTCGTTTGCCGGTTCCATTCTCTCCCATGACTTTGTGGAAGCTGCGCTGATGCGCCGCGCCGGTTGGGGTGTGTGGATTGCCTACGATCTGCCTGGCTCCTATGAAGAGCTGCCGCCGAACCTGCTTGATGAGCTGAAACGCGACCGCCGCTGGTGTCACGGGAACCTGATGAACTTCCGTCTTTTCCTGGTCAAAGGGATGCACCCGGTTCACCGCGCGGTGTTCCTCACCGGCGTGATGTCCTATCTCTCGGCACCGCTGTGGTTTATGTTCCTCGCGCTCTCAACGGCGCTGCAGGTGGTGCATGCGCTGACGGAACCGCAGTACTTCCTGCAGCCGCGCCAGCTCTTCCCGGTCTGGCCGCAGTGGCGACCGGAGCTGGCTATCGCGCTGTTTGCCTCGACCATGGTGCTGCTCTTCCTGCCGAAGCTGCTGAGTATCATCCTTGTCTGGTGCAAAGGGCCGAAAGAGTACGGTGGTTTCTTCCGCGTCACGCTGTCGCTGCTGCTGGAGGTGCTCTTCTCCGTGCTGCTGGCACCGGTACGTATGCTGTTCCACACGGTGTTCGTGGTCAGCGCGTTCCTCGGCTGGGAAGTGGTATGGAACTCGCCGCAGCGTGATGATGACTCCACGCCGTGGGGTGAAGCCTTTATGCGTCACGGCTCGCAGCTGCTGCTGGGCCTGGTGTGGGCAGTGGGAATGGCATGGCTGGATCTGCGCTTCCTCTTCTGGCTGGCACCGATTGTCTTCTCGCTGATCCTCTCGCCGTTTGTGTCGGTGATCTCGAGCCGCTCAACGGTCGGTCTGCGCACCAAACGCTGGAAGCTGTTCCTGATCCCGGAAGAGTACTCTCCGCCGCAGGTGCTGGTCGATACCGATCGCTATCTGGAGCTGAACCGCTCGCGCTCGCTGGAAGATGGGTTTATGCATGCCGTATTTAACCCCTCCTTCAACGCGCTGGCGACGGCAATGGCAACGGCTCGTCACCGTGCCAGTAACGTGCTGGAGATTGCCCGCGACCGTCACGTTGAGCAGGCGCTGAATGAAACGCCTGAGAAGCTCAACCGCGATCGTCGTCTGGTGCTGTTAAGCGACCCGGTCACGCTCTCACGCCTGCACTATCGCGTCTGGGAATCACCAGAGCGCTATTTGTCCTGGGTGAAGCACTACGAAACGTTGTCGCTTAATCCACTGGCGTTGAAGGCGAAATAAGCCATCATTAAGAAAATACCGGCATTAGCCGGTATTTTTTTATCTGCATAATCAGAAGGGGGACGCGGTGAGAGTGATGCTGGTGATGGTCATGGTGTGCGTATTAAGCGGCTGCGGCAGCATTGTCAGCCGGACGATCCCAGGCCAGGGCCACGGGAATCAGTACTACCCCGGCGTGCAGTGGGATGTACGTGACTCCTCATGGCGCTTCCTGACCGTGCTGGATCTGCCGCTGTCGCTAGTGTTTGACACACTGCTGCTGCCGATAGACGCCCAGCACGGCCCCTACGAGTAATTAACGCTCGTCCCACTCGTCTGCCGCAGTCTGACCCTCTTCGGTGTCCAGCGGCGGTTCGAGCTGGAATTCGCCCTCGTCCCACTCGTGCAGGGTGTTCTCCTCCAGCCACTCCTGACGGATCTCAATCTCGTCAAAGTCGCCATCAAAGACGCTTTGTGCTGCTTCGCCGCTATACATCGGCAGGCATTCGCCCGGCTGCTCTTCGTCGGCAAAGAATTCTGCCTGCCAGACGATATCGCCATCCTGCAGCACGTACTTCTGGACATTGAACTGTTGCACATTGAGGTCATCTTCATCGACGTCGGGGTTGTTAGCGATAAACGCTTCGCGCGCCGCGTCAATGGCTTCGGCCAGAGTTGTGTAATAGTTCAGTTCAGAATCAGCCATGTAAAACGCTCCTTGATAACGATAGTAGACATGCAGAAATCTATAGTCGCTGGTTATGCCAGCGTCAAACTTCCTCCCTACTTTTATCTTGCCCGAGGCTCGCTGCCACGGCGGCGTTGTACCGCTGCAAATGTTCTGGAGTCTGACAAGGCGGCTGCTTCATCACAAACGCCGTGCGGCGAGCAGAGAAGTGAAGATCGTCCGCGAAGAAGTTGCCACTCATCCTGCTAAGCTCCTCCCGGCGATACTCATCCAGAGGACGCCCGCGGGGCATTGCCTCCTGCGCGCGCGCTTTTGCCTTGAGTGAATCGGGCAGGGCGGCAGGCGCAATCATCGCGCAGGCATGGCTTACCACCGTCTCAAGAAACGCCTCGCGCGGGATATCAAGCACCGAGTCGACGAGGCCGAGTGCCGCCGCCTGCCTGGCACCAATTGGCAGGCAATTTTCACTCAGCGCCACCGCTGCTTCAGCATCCGCGCGCCACGGTAGCGTTAAGGTCCAGAACTCCGACCCGTGTAGCCCCATGGTTTTGTAATGCGGATTAATCACCACACCTGCGCGCATAAAGACGCGATCGGCGGCCAGCATCAGCATCGCGCCGCCTGCGCCGGCATTGGCATTGACCGCGCTTATCACCAGCTTGTCACGACAGGTGAGGATCGCCTCGGCAAAGTCATCGATGGCGTTGATCGACGCCCACCCCGCTTCAGCAGGGTTATCCGCCACATGAATGGAATTAAGCTCAATGCCGTTTGACCAGAAATCATCTCCCCCGGCAAGCACGATGGCATCCACGCTGCAATCTCCGGCTGCGCGCGTAAAGAGCGTGGTGAGGATCTGCGAATCATTAACGGTAAACGCGCCGTTGAGCAGCGGGAAATGGAGAATGGCGACACGCCCGCGCGTCTCAAGCCAGGGCTTGTTGGGGTGCTGGGCATCAAGTACCGGCAGCGAAGCGCGCGCCGCGAGTTCGTCCCGTAGCGCGACGGCGGCGGGAAGTTTGACCTGCGCACAAGCGTGTTTGTCACTGCGGCGCAGGTGACCGATCCACAGCGCGCCATCGAGGGTTGCCACACAGAGCGCATCGCCGTCGCGGGCAAAAATCTCCCCAACGTGGCCCCGTCGGCTGGCGACATTTGCCTTTGCCTGCCAGGCGTTAAACACCCGCACCGGCACGCCTGCTAATTGAGTCGGCGCACCGGGCAGGCTGTCGCTGGCGCGGATTTTACGCAGCAGCAGGTCGGTGGGATCGCACTGCCAGTCAAGAGTGCGCGCGCTTATCGGCAGTGCTGCTCTCTCACGTCCCCGCGTGGTGGCGCGGGCATAATCAAGGGGATCGCCATGCTGCTGGCCCTGCTGCAACTTCGCGATCAGCTCCCACAAACAGGCGACGGCAGCATCAGTAACCAGATGGCGGTAAATCCGGCTTTTTGCCAATGGCGGCAGGGGGAAAGTGCGGGTCGCCCAGATGTCGCCTGCATCCATCACTGCGTTGGCTTCCAGCAGGGTCACCCCCCATTCGTGCCACCCTTCGAGGATCGCCCAGTCAAGGGAACTGGGGCCGCGGTCGCCGACAATACCCGGGTGCAGAATAAAGCATCGGTAACGTTGCCAGACGCGGTCAGGAATGGCCCGTTTCAGAAACGGCGCGATAATAATGTCAGGCGGGTTCGCTGCAAGCCGCTGTTCAAGCGCCTCATCGCCGGTAAAGACCTCAACGGTGACCTGATGACCGGCATCGGTCAGTTCGACAAAAAAACGTTGTGACAGGCCATTAAAGGCGCTGCAAAGCAGAAGAATATGCATGACTTTCCATCCTGGAAGAGGGGTTCCGGTAGGGGGTTGCTCACCCACTATTTTTTTCAGGCCACGGGCTAAAAACAAGCAGAGCGGCGGTGATGTTGCCAGGCAACTTCTTGCCCCGACGTGAAAACTCTTAATCTGGTCTGTTGCATTTAGCTTCCCACGCGGAGCCTGCTCCGCGTGGGAAGAGAGGGGGGTTATGATTTTTTCTGCGCGCTATCGTAGACCTTCTCCCCGGCGAACCAGGTTTCGGCAATTTTCCAGTCACGAATATCCTGCGGCACCGGATCCTTGATTTTGCCGTCAACAATGGCGAAATCCGCCCACTTACCGACGGTAATCGAGCCAATCTCTTTATCCCAGCCGCTGATTTTGGCCGGCGCCATGGTGTAGGCATACAGCGCTTCGTCAAAGGTGAGGGCGTTTTCGCCATACCACACTTTGCCCTCTTTCAGGCGTAGCACGGCATCACCCAGCTGCGTCATCGGGCTCTCTTTTGCCGTCGGCCAGTCGCTACCGAACACCAGGTTTCCACCCGCGGTCAGCAGCGATTGCCAGGCGTAACCGCGCTTCAGGCGCTCATTCCCCAGACGCGTCTCGAGGAAGTTAGGCGCAATGGCATGATCGGGCTGCATCGACGGCACAATGCCGTTCTGGGCGAACTTCTCGATATTGGCGTACTTCGTCAGCTCAATATGTTCGATACGGTTGATTTTATCCTTGCCCTGCGGACTGTTGCGAAACGCTTCCAGCGCCATGGTCACGGCGTTATCACCAATGGCATGAACGGCAACCGGGAAGCCATACTGGTGAGAGCGCTGCACCATCTCGTTCATCTTCTCCTGGGTATAGAGCGGAGTGCCGAAGTAGTGATCGTGGCGATCGGAGTAGTGCTCATGCAGGGCGGCGGTGTGGTTCATCAGGGTGCCGTCCATAAAATATTTATGGTAGCCATAGCGGAACTGCGGCCCTTTACCGATCGCTTTCTCTTTGTCGGCGGCAAAAGCATTCATCTCTTTTTGCTTATCGGCTTGCGCTTTCCACGCCTCTTCACCGCTGTTTTTCTCGCTGGTATCCACCATATAGCCATACCAGATGCGCATCGGGAAGCCGCCTTTTTTCAGCATATCGGTGTAGATGTCACCCGAGTTGGTCCACATATCATGAGCACCGGTGACGCCGAGGCTGTTGAAGTGCGCCATCACTTTGCGCAGGCCCTCGCTTTTATCCCCTTGGGCAGCAATCACTTTTGGTGAGCGGTTGTAGAGATCAAGGGCGTTCTCCAGCAGGATCCCGGTCGCTTTGCCGTTTTTATCCCGCTGGATCGTCCCACCGACCGGATCGGGCGTCTTATCGGTGATCTCAAGCTCTGCCAGCGCTTTGCTGTTCAGCCACATGGTGTGGTAATCGACGTCCACCAGCGCGACCGGGTTATCAGGAGCCACTTTATCGAGCTCGGCTGCCGTGGGTAGCGTCTTCTCTGCGGTTAAGGTGGCGTCCCAGCGGCCGCCGAAGATCCAGCTGCCTTTCGGCTGCGCATCCACTTTTTCCTTGATCATCTTCAGCCACGTCCGTTTGCTGCTGACGCCAAACAGATCGACCCCGTTGATGAGATCGATCCCGGCAATCAGGTGCGTGTGGGCATCAATCAGCCCCGGGATCACCGTTTTACCCTTAGCGTCGATCATTTTCGTCTTATCGCTTTGCAGCAGCTTGATATAGTGCGGGCTGCCCACCGCGATAAATTTGCCATCTTTAATCGCCAGCGCCTGCGCGCGCGGTTTGGCGGCATCGGAAGTGCGGATATCGGCATTCATAATAATGATATCGGCAGGGGTCGGCCGGTCATTGGGATCGTTAGGCACATCCTTTGCCGCTGTAGCGTTAAGTGAGGTGCTAATTAATGCCGATAACAGACTCACTTTGATAATTTTCTGTAGCGTACCCGTAGGTTTAAATAAACCCATATTGCGTTCTCCATTTAAAAGGCGGGAATAATAACGTGCGCCGCGATAATAAGCACAAGCGAATAGCGATACAAATGGGCTACCAAAGAAATAACCGCAATAATGGGGTGCTGTGGCAATAATAAAACTTTCCCCCCGGAAAAAAGTTCTGTTTATGCAACAGATGACATTTATTTAAAGATAAATCACGCGTCCTTTCTTAAGGTGGTTTTTGTTTACTTATAAGTAAGAGCTTAAAAATGTGGTTTATTGACAATTAATAACGTCATTTGACGCTATTTAGTTCTTTGCTTTTCATTTTGTAATTATCTTTATTGGCATGTTAATAGCGCCTTATTAACCCTCTGCAAGAGCGGATTAAAAGTGACCCACATCAATGTGTTGCCATCAGAAAGTGCTTAAACCTGAACCTGTAGGATGAGCAGTGGACCCGCTGGCGTCAGGCTCATCACAATAATGAGAAGAGGTAAGGACGTAAAAGCATGAAAAAAACCGATCTGGTTATTGAGAATAAAGCGCTCTGCGCCTTTGTCGCCGCTGCGGAAACGGGAAGTTTTTTGCAGGCGGGGCAACGGATGAATCGCTCGAAATCAACAATTAGCCGCTGGATAAAAGAGCTGGAAGATATTCTCGGCTACACCTTATTTCACACCCGTGGGAATGGATCGGTGGTCAAAATTAACAGCAACGGCAAGCGACTGTTGCCAAAAGCACAATCAATGGTAAATAGCTGGCAGCGGCTGGAGGCCTTCTCCTTATCATTACAAACACGCCGCGAACCGGAGATAGTGAGGCTGGCCTTTAATGAACTGATCCCGGCAGACGTGGTGTCCGATATTTTGCTCGCCGTGAAGGCAGCCTATCCGCAGATGCTGCTGCACGTTATCCATACGGATTTATATGACACCGAGGCGAGCTTACGCGCTAAGCGCGTCGACTATGTGCTGGGGCTGCATTTACCGGTTATGCCCTGCGGGCTGCAGGGCTGCGTGGTGGGCGATCTGCAAACCATGCTTATTGCCCATCCGCAGCACTGGCTGGCGCAGCAGCGCCATATCGATGCCTTTCAACTGGATGGTGAGACGCTTATCTATCCCGCCTTTCCGGATGAAAATAATGACCATCGCTATCCACTGCACGCGTCGGCAGAGGCGATGCTGGTGACGGATTACACGTTGAGCGCAATGCTGGCAAAAAAGGGGCTTGGCATCGCCTGCGTGCCGGATCATATTGCGCGCCCGGAGCTGTTGGCGAAGCGAGTGGTCGCCCTTGATGTCAATAATGATGAATTTAATAACCTGCACTCGCTGATGTTATTCTGGCGCGAAAACGAGGATGACGCGGCGCTGCGATCGCTGATTGTTGGCAGCTTAAAAGAGTGGTTTGGTTATTGCTAAGTGCGCGGGGGCTATTCTGCCGTCAGGCAGACGATTCTGCGCTAATGTAATTTTGCTTTTGAGATTTGCCTGAAGGTTATGCAAAAAGACGGAAATGTAATGCCAACGTTATATTTTCTGGCGCAGCGGTTTATAATCACCGCTTGCAAAGCTTACCCATAATCTGAGTCGGGTGTGCCACACGCGTCGTTAGCGAATTATTTATCTAAGGGATGGAGACAAGGTGTCAGTGACGATGATTTCGCGCGCAGGAGCAGGGCTGTGAAAGGGATCGCAAAACGTCTGCGCGGGGCCGCGCTCATGCTCTGCTGCTTACTCTCCGGCTGCGGCTTGCCGCCCGCTATCCCGATTCTGGGCGCGTCATTTCCTGCCTGGTTCTTCTGTTTTCTCGCCGCCGCGCTGCTGCTTATCCCGTGTCATCTGCTGATTGTGCGTAAAGGCTGGCAGGCGCGTTTTTCGCCGCTGGTTATAAGCTATCTGGCTCTGCTGTTTCTCTTTGCCGCGCTTTTCTGGTTCTTACTTTTTTAGATATGAAGGCCTATGACTGATTCCAGCTCAACGCTGTTACGGAAAAAGTGGCCGCTGCTGCTCATCGTGATTGGCGCTATCGTGGCGCTGATAGCGGTGATCTGGCATCTGCAGACTTCTCCGCAAACCAACGATGCCTATGTCTACACCGATACGATCGATGTCGTGCCGGAAGTGACGGGGCGCATTGTCGAGATGCCTGTGCGCGACAACCAGCGCGTGAAAAAAGGCGATCTGCTGTTCCGCATCGATCCGCGACCTTACCAGGCGATGCTGGCGGATGCGAAATCGCGGCTGGCGGCGCTCGATGCGCAAATCACCCTGACCGGGCGCACCATCAAAGCGCAGGAGTATAACGCGCAGTCTGTTGCCGCCGCGGTGGCGCGCTCGCAGGCGCTGGTCGATCAGACCCGCTCAACGCGCAGCCGGCTGGAGCCGCTGGTGCCGCAAGGCTTCGCTTCACAGGAGGAGCTGGATCAGGCGCGCACGGCAGAGAAAGCCGCCCGCTCAGAGCTGGCCGCAATTCAGCTTCAGGCCAGCCAGGCAGCTTCAGCCGTGCTCGGCGTCGATGCGATGGTGGCACAGCGGGAAGGGGCGCTGGCGCAGATTGCGCTGGCAGAGCTGCATCTGGAGTTTACCGAGGTGCGCGCGCCCTTTAACGGTGTGGTAGTCGCACTGAAAACCACGGTCGGCCAGTACGCCTCGGCGTTAAAACCGGTCTTCACGCTGATGGATGACGACCGCTGGTATGTGGTGGCCAATTTCCGCGAGACCGATCTGCAAGGCATTCGCGCTGGCACACCGGCGGAGATCACCGTGATGACCGACCACAGCCAGCGCTTTAGCGGCCGCGTCGAGTCGGTCGGCTTTGGCGTGCTGCCGGAGGGCGGAACGGTGATTGGCGGCTTACCGATTGTGCCGAAGAGCATTAACTGGGTGCATGTCTCGCAGCGCTTCCCGGTGAAAATCGCCGTTGAGCACCCCGATCCGGCGCTGTTCCGCATGGGCGCTTCCGCAAGCGTTACCCTCAAACCGCAGTGAGTATCGGGATGGAGAGCGCCTGGGGTTATCTGCAAAAAGAGCTGCGCGCCACGCCGGGGCGGGGCAACTACACCCTGCGTATGACCCTCAGTTGCGGGATCCTCATTGCGCTGTTTATGAGCCTGCAGATCCCCTTTCTGGCGATAGCCCTGATCGTCGTTTTCTATGTCAGCCAGCCCAACGTAGTGATGATCTCGCTGGTCAGCGTCGCCTTTATGCTGGTGGTGACGCTGGTGCTGGGCGGTGTGCTGCTGATTATCAAGTGGACCTATGACTATCCACTGTTGCGCCTTGTCGCCTCGGTGCTGCTCTTCTCCCTTGCCGTCTATCTGATGCGCATTATGGGCAAGCTGGGGCTGGCCTTTTTTGTCGTGGCGCTGGCGGTGATCTATGCGCAAACTTTTCCCTCCATGACCGGGCAGAGCGAGATCCTCGTGCGCCTGCTGCTGTGGCTGTGGGTGGCGATCAACAGCGCCATTGTGGTAACGCTGCTGGTCAATGCCTGTTTTGCGCAGGCGTTTCCTGGCTGGCAGTTCAAAAGCGCGCTCGCCGCGATGCTGCGCCAGACGGCGACCTGCCTGACACAAACCGATGCCTCCTCCCTCGAAAACGCCCGACCCACCTTTAGCGCCATTGCCCGCCAGGTTGCGCAACTGCACACGCTCTACAAGCTGGCGCGGCTCTCCAGCACGGAAATTGCTGACAATCAGCAGAAGTGGCAGAGCGTGATGGCGTTTACCCTGCGCAGCTACCAATTGATTGCGCTGTTGCAACCCGGTGCGCCCGATGCGGCGCGACGGCCGCTTGCTGATGCACTGCTTGCGCTGGCGCAGCAGGTGGAAGAGGGCAAACTGCCGCCTGTGCAGGAGGTCTTCGTTTCCGTTGAAAGTGAGCATGATGTGATTGTGCGCGAGATTGCCGCGCTGCTGGCCTCGCTACAGCGCGGAGAAACCGTTGCCTTGCCGCCCGGCGAGGGAGAGAGAATCGCCTTAATGCCGCCGGATGCGTGGAGTAACCCGGCCTATCTGCACTTCACTTTGAAAACCGTGCTGGCCACGCTGCTCTGCTACGTCTTCTATACCGCAACGGACTGGCAGGGCATTCACACCATTATGCTGAGCTGCGTGATTGTGGCGCAGCCGGGGCTTGGCGCGACGATGCAGAAGATCGCGCTGCGCATTGGCGGCGCGCTGCTGGCAACCCTGCTGGCGCTGCTGCTGATAATCTTTATTCAACCCTGGACGGAGTCGCTGGTTGGCCTGCTGGGGATGGCGCTGCCGGTAATGGCGCTGGCCGCCTGGCTGGCGGGTGGTTCAGAGCGCATTGCCTACGCCGGGATCCAGCTGGGTTTTACCTTTGCGCTGGCCTTTTTAAGCTGGTTTGGCCCGCTCACCAACCTGACCGAGCTGCGCGACCGGGTGATCGGTATTCTGCTCGGCGTGCTGGTCTCGTCGCTTATCCACCTCTATTTATGGCCGGACAGCGAAGCGCCGCAGCTCAAAGCCAGCCTCGCGCGCCTCTACCGGCGTATTGCTGACCTGCTGCGGGCGAAAGATGGCGAGTCCACTACCCCGGCGCTGTTTGCCAGCCTGACCGAGAGCGATGCGCTGCTCAACCGCGTTGCCGCCGAGCCGCTCAACACCTGGGCGCATCCCCATGCAGAAGCGAAAGCCTGGCCGCGCGGCGAGACGTTTGCCAGTGCGCAGGAACTTGTGCGCCTGAGCGAAGGCTATCGGCTCTATGCCGCAGCGGACGATCCCTTTTTGGCCCGCTGCGCGGAGTATGTTGCGGCCTACGCTACGGCGATCGACCAGGCGCAGCCGAAGCCGGAGCTGAAGTCAGTTAGCGCCGATGCAGCAAACCCCTATGGTCCGCCGCTGATGCAGGTCCTCTCCAGCCTGCCGGCGTGGTCATCCCCCTTTTCACTCAGTTCGCGACAGGCAGAGTAAGGTATGCGCGCAAAAATGATCTCTTCGCGTTTTCGCTGCGGCACGCTGGCCGCATTTGGCCTGCTGCTGTTATCCGGCTGCGCGCTGGTGCAGGACGATCCGGGGCAGGTGACCATCGTCAACCCGCAGAAGGCGCAGCTGGCGCAGGCGATTCACCTGGCGAACAGTGGCTGGCCCGCGGCACGCTGGTGGGAAAACTATCACGATCGCCAGTTAACGATGCTGGTTAACCGCGCGTTGCAAAACTCACCCACCATGCAGGCGGCGCGGCTGCGCGTTGGGCAGTCGCAGTCAACGGTGGCGCTGGCGCAGTCGGCAATGGGCGTGCAGGCTGGGGCCGTTGCAGCGCAAAACTACATGCGCGTGTCGGACAGGGAAGCGAAAGCGACCTGGCCCTACGCCTACTCGCTGCCGGTTGATAAACAGGGGCCGTGGTACACGCTGAATACGGTCGGCGTTGGTGCGTCGCTCAATCTCGATCTCTGGGGTTCGGATCGCGCGCGCGTGGCGGCCGCGATTGGTGAGCAGAATGCGAGGCTTGCCGAGACTGCGGCGATAGAGCTTGATATCGCCAGCAGCGTCGCTCAGCTCTACTTTGCGATGCAGGCGACCTTTGCGCGCATTGCATTGCTCAATGAGCAGCAAGAGATTGCCCGCTTCTCCGAGCAGGCGCACCAGCAGCGCGCGGCGCGCGGGCTGGAAGATAGTGTTGATCTCGCCGGTGCGCAGGCTGAACGGCTGGCCGCGCAGCAGCAACTGGTGGAAGCGAACGGCGCGTTAACCCGCTACCGCGAGACCCTGCGGGCGCTGATTGGCGCGGACGCGCAGAGCATGCCTGACATTCATCCGGTGGCGCTGCCGCAACTTCAACAAACGCTGCCTGCAACACTCTCCTTTGAACTGCTGGCGCGCCGCCCCGATCTGCAGGCGCTGCGCGGATATGTCACTGCCACCATGAGCCAGGTGGACTCAGCGAAGGCGGCCTTTTACCCGCACTTCGATATCAAGGCTTTCTGGGGCTACAACGCCTTTGATGTCGGCGATCTCTTCCGCTACTCCTTCCAGCAGCTCAATATTCTGCCTGCGCTCACCTTGCCACTGTTTGACGGCGGGCGGTTAAATGCCCACCTGAAGTCGGTACGCACCGCCAGCAACATCTTAATCAAACAGTACAACCAGGCGGTGCTGGACGCGGTACGCGATGTGGCGATCACCTCCAGCCAGCTTAACGATCTCAACCAGATGGTGGCGATGCAGCAGGAGAAGGTGCGCGCGGCGATGACCGCAACCAACAGCGCGGCGGCTCATTACCAGCGCGGGCTGCTGAGCCGCTTCAGGGCACAGGAGGCGCGCCGCTTAGCGCTGGCGCAACAGCTTCTGCTGCTCGATATGCAGGCGCAGCAGCTCAGCACCGATATCACACTGATTAAAGCGCTGGGCGGCGGTTACCGTAACGAGAACGAAAAGGGTGAAGAGAAGCCGTAACAGAGGCGGCTCCGCCCGTGGTTTACAGGCGGAGCTGGGCGCTTAATAGCGGGAAGGTACGCCCTGCGGGCGGGTTTTGAAGCGGCGATGCAGCCACATATATTGCTCGGGCGCCATCATAATGCAGCGCTCCACCACTTTGTTCATCCACGCGGCGGTGGTTTCGGCGTCGTCCAGCGGCGGTGAGCACTCCGGCTCAAGCATAATCAGCTCATACCCTTTGCCACCGGGTTTGCGGCGTGGCACAAACGGCACCACGCAGGCTTGAGACATGCGCGCCAGCATCCAGGTTCCGGAAGTGGACGCGGCCTGCTCGACGGCGAAGAAGGGGACAAAGACGCTGGCGCGCGGGCCGTAGTCATGATCCGGTGCGTACCACACCACTTCACCCGCTTTCAGTGCGCGGATCATCCCTTTCAGATCTTTACGGTCAATCATGCTCTTATTGGAGCGCATGCGCCCCCAGGTTTGCAGCAGATCGATAACCGGGTTGTCGTTCGGGCGGTAGACGCCGATGCCCGGCTCATTCAGACCAAACATCCGCGCGCCAATCTCCAGCGTCAGGAAGTGGACGCCAATCAGCAGAATGCCGCGCCCCTGCGCCTGTACGTTACGCACATGTTCGAAATGGGAGACATCCATCCAGCGGCGCATGCGGCGATCGGACCAGAACCAGGCCATGCCGGTTTCAATTAGCCCCATGCCGACGGATTCAAAATTCTTCGCCACCATTTTCTGCCGCTCCTCCTCGCTCATCTGCGGGAAGCAGAGGGTCAGGTTGCGGTGCGCAATGTGCGCGCGGCGTTTCATCACGCGCTGTGCAAGGTGGCCGAGCGCGCAGCCTAAGCGGTAAAGGAGCGGGTAGGGAAGTTGAACCACCAACCACAGCACGCCGATCCCGAACCAGGTTGCCCAGTAGCGGGGGTGCAGCAGCGATGCCGAAAATTTGGGTAAATGCGTCATGACTGTCCTGTGTATAGCTACAATGGCCTGTATTCTCGCACTTTTTTTGTAATTCGCAAAAACCAGGGCGTGGAGCCGCGTTCCATAAGCGCAACGCGCATTACAGTGTGAAATGAATGGGTTGAAATGTAGCGCAAAATGTGGGGATGTAAATTAACACTATTTGCTTTATGATGCCGCCCGTTTTTCACTCTCCACTCTGCAGGATACGTACACCATGCCAGTGTTACACAACCGCATCTCCAATGATGAACTGAAAGCCCGCATGCTCGCCGAAACCGAGCCGCGCGTCACCGTCTCGTTTTACAAATACTTCACCATTGTTAACCCGCAGGCGACGCGCGATGCGCTCTACCAGACCCTGTCGCAGCTGAGCGTCTTTGGACGTATCTATCTTGCCCATGAAGGGATCAACGCGCAGATCAGCGTGCCGCAAAGCAAGTTCGAGGCGTTTCGCGAGGCGCTCTATACCTTCGATCCGGCGCTGGATGGGCTGCGTCTGAATATCGCCATTGATGATGACGGTAAATCCTTCTGGGTGCTGCGCATGAAGGTGCGTGACCGCATCGTGGCGGATGGCATTGAGGATGAGACTTTTGATGCCAGCAACGTTGGGGATTACCTGAAAGCGGCGGAAGTGAACGCCATGCTCGACGATCCTGACGCGGTGTTTATCGATATGCGCAACCACTACGAATATGAAGTGGGCCACTTCGACGGTGCGATGGAAATTCCGGCCGACACCTTTCGCGAGCAGCTGCCGAAAGCGGTTGAGATGATGCAGGATCATAAAGACAAAAAGATTGTCATGTACTGCACCGGCGGGATTCGCTGCGAAAAAGCGAGCGCCTGGATGAAGCATAACGGCTTCAACAAAGTGTGGCATATCGAAGGCGGTATTATCGAGTACGCCCGCCGCGCCCGCGAGCAGGGTCTGCCGGTGCGCTTTATCGGCAAAAACTTTGTCTTTGACGAGCGTATGGGCGAGCGCATCTCTGATGATGTGATTGCGCACTGCCATCAGTGCGGTACGCCGTGCGATGCCCATACCAACTGCCTGAATGATGGCTGTCACCTGCTGTTTATTCAGTGCCCGAGTTGTGCCGAGAAGTTCGACGGCTGCTGTAGCGAGTTGTGCAAAGAGGAGCGCGCGCTGCCGGAAGAGGAGCAGCGTAAACGCCGCGCCGGACGGGAGAATGGCAATAAAATCTTCAATAAATCGCGTGGCCGCCTGAACACCAAACTGGGCATTCCGGACCCGGAATAATGCAGAAGGAGAGGGGAACCCCTCTCCTTTTTTTACGCCTGCTTACTTCTGACGCACACCTTCTACCGAGATAATCAGCTCAACATCCTGCGATGCCGGACCGAGATCGGTGGTGATGTTAAAGTCTTTCAGCTTGATCTTGCCGGAGGCTTCAAAGCCTGCGCGCACGCCGCCCCACGGGTCATTGCCCTGGCCCAGCAGCTTCGCTTCCAGCTCAACCGGTTTGGTGACGCCGTTCAGGGTCAGGTTGCCGGTAATATCCAGCTCATCACCATCCTTTTTCACCGACGTTGAGGTGAAGGTCGCTTTCGGGAACTTCGCCACGTTGAGGAACTCTGCACTGCGCAGATGTTTATCACGCTCGGCGTGGTTGGTGTCGACACTGTTGGTATTGATGGTGACATTCACCTTGTCGGCCGCCGGGTTGGCCTCATCAAAGGTAAAGCTACCGTCGAAATCCTTAAACGTACCGTATAACCAGCTGTAACCGAGGTGCTGGATACGGAAGTTAACGAAGGCGTGCTGGCCCTCTTTATCGATCTTGTAGTCTGCCGCTACGGCAGAACCGGTGGTGAACAGCAGCGAGGCGAGAGCGAGTCCCGGCAGGATCTTCTTCATACTTATGCTCCAGAGTCAGGTGACGATTTTCCCAGCATCCGCTTGAGAGTGGCGTCTTTATCAATGAAATGGTGTTTAAAGGCAGCAAGGCCGTGCAGCACGGAGAGAACCACTACGCTCCAGGCCAGCCACAGGTGGATGGTTCCGGCGAGGTCCGCCTGCGAGCCGGCATCGGCAAGCGTGGCAGGGATCTCAAACAGGCCGAAAACGTTGATTGGTTTGCCATCGGCGGTGGAGATGAGATAGCCGCTAAAGACGATGCCAAACAGCAGCAGGTAGAGAACGATATGGGCAACAACCGCGGCGATGCGCGTGGCGGTGGAGTAGCTTTTCAACGGCGGTGGCGGTGGGGAGATAAAGCGCCACAGCAGGCGGATAACCAGGCCAAACATCAGCAGAATACCGATACTTTTATGGATCTCGGGAGCCTGGTGATACCAGCCATCGTAATAGCTGAGGGTGACCATCCATAACCCTAAGGCGAACATGCCATACACCACGATGGCGACCAGCCAGTGAAGCGTCACGGAAATAAAACCGTAGCGCGCCGGAGAGTTGCGTAATTGCATAACGGGTCATCACTGTTAAACAAAAGTTAATTTAAAATGGCGTCAGTGAGAAAATATTGCAACTCAAAAATAACGAATTGGATTGTTATTTTTTCTATAACATAATTTTTGAATAAGTTTGCCGGTTTACATTCAGGCTATTAGAAAGTTGAAACGTTTAAGGCAGGATTAGCAGTAGGTTAAGCCTGTTGTCATACTCCTGAAGTATTCAAAAATATTGTCTGTAAAAGACGAAAAAATCGCTAAGTGTCAGCTTTTGTAAGCATTTTAGCGCGGGTAACCACAAGCAGAATTAATAAAAATCCAACGGCTGAGAATATATGCCGCCACATTTTCACGCAGGTGATTACTTTATTCCGCACAAAGAGCAACGGCCCCGAAATAGGGCCGCCGTAAACTCAACGCGTAAAGCGGGCGAGGGAGAAGGGCTGTAAATCGAACTCCAGCGTTTTTTGCTGCGCGAAGGCGCTGGCAATTTCGCCGAGCACCGGGGCAAATTTGAAGCCGTGGCCGCTCAGGCCGGTTACTACCAGCGTATTCGGCGCGTCTGGCAGGGTATCAATAATAAAGTCTTCATCAGGCGAGTTGTCATAGGTGCAGGAAGCGCCATACAGACAGCCGCCAATGCCAGGCAGATGCTGGCGTAAAAAGGAGAAGCACTCCGAGCCGTCGCCGGCTTCTGCGCCAAACGGCGTGCGCTCGTCGGCCGCGTTAATCACCTGTCCGCCGTTATGACGGCCAATCTTTAACTCATTCTCAACCGCCGGGAAGCCGTAATAGTGCTCGCCGTTCGGCATCTCGCCGGTAAACGCCGGGAAGTTGTTTTTCACGCTGTAACGGCCATCCGCCTGGAACCAGGCAAACACTTTGCGTACCGGCTGGATCGGCAGGTTTGGAATCAGCGTCTTCGCCCAGGTGCCAGCGCTCACCAGCGCTTTCTTGCCGGAGAAGCTCCCTTCCGGGGTATCGATGGTGATGCCATCCTGATGATGGTGCAGGGCGGTGACCGGGCAGTTGAAGAGTTGCGCACAGCCTGCCTGTTCAGCCAGCTGGATCCAGCTTTTAATCGCCAGTTCGCTGTGCAGCACGCCGGAGTCAGCTTCATAAAGAGCGATGTAATCATCAGGAACGCGGATTTCCGGCCAGCGCGCCATCAGCGAGGCGGCATCCAGCTTTTCCAGTGCCAGCTTCCACTGCGCGGCGCTGTCGGCGACGTTGGCGAGGAAGGAAGAATCAGCCGGGCCAAAATTGACGACGCCAGTGCGCTCAAACACCGTTTCGCCGGTGAGCGTATTCAGCTCATCCCATAACTGCTGGGCGCGCAGCACCAGCGGAACATATTTCTCGCCTTCGCCGTAGGCGTGGCGGATCAGGCGCGTATTGCCGTGATGGCTGCCTTCATTGTGCGGCGGCATATGCGCATCGGTCATCAGCACCTTAAGCCCGGCGCGCGTGGCGTAGTAGCCCGCTGCTGCGCCAACGGATCCGCTGCCGATAATAATCAGGTCGTATGTCATGGTTCTCTCCAGGCAAATGCGTGTTCAGGAGGGTAAATAACCTGGGGGGCTTATACAAGGGCAGAAAAAAGAAAGGCACCGCGAGGGTGCCTGATGTTGAGTATGCGCAGATGGTGTTAATGTCTTTTATACTCGTCTTTTTCGTAATCGCCTGATTCAATCTTGGCAATGCCAGCTTCCAGAATCGAAATAAACTGGCGGGCAACATCGGTTGTTAACCATAACGTCTGACCGATTTCAGTCCCTTCCTGAGCGGCTCTGTTCGGGGTCTGGTAGTGCAACCGAAGCATCAGTGCGTCATAGCTATCTACGGTGCTGATGTCCCATCCGACCAGTGGATGGGTCTGGATGACTTCATTATTCTTTACCATCATAACCCCCTGTTTGGCGTGTTTTAATTAGACAACGACGTTCGAGGTTCAATGCGTGTTTTAATTTGAAGCCTTTTCAGTATATCAACAACCCGACCTGATGATCGGGAAAATAAACACTCTGCAACATCTTTTTTGTAGTCATAGATTTTTCTTAAGGGAGTGGCGAAAAGATAAGCGACTCATTTCACTAAGAAAATCAGATGTTACGGTTTTGCTTGAAAATGAAGCAAAAAAAGCCGGGGCGACCCGGCAATAACTTCAACTTCAGAGGGAAATTAATCGGTGATAAACCAATCGTCAGCGCTTTCCCAGGTCTCTTGCAGGATTTCGCTAACGCGGTCTTTATCTTCTTTCGCGCCGCCAAGGACGGAGAGATTATTTGCTGCCGCATAACGGACAGAAATTTTATTTTCGCGATCGGGATAGTGGTCATTCAGACGGCGGGATAACTCACCTGCCAGCGCATCGATAGCGCCCGCGGGTAAAGATGTGGTTCTGGCAATCGTCACTTCAATGCGCATAACAGCCCCCTGTGTAAGATACTGTATGTTTATACAGTTAATCGAAACGCATTACAACAGGGGGCATAAGAATATTTAGCGTTTTACCTGCCAGCGCACGGTTTCACCGGCGAGGAAGGGCACCAGCGTATCGTCCGCCAGCGCAATCGACTCCGGCACCACGCACTCTTCCCGCACCAGTTCAATAAACTCTTCATTCACCGGCAGGCCATAGAAGCGCGGCCCGTTGAGGGAGCAGAAGGCTTCGAAGTGCTGCAACGCGTTCATCTCTTCAAATACCGTGGCGTAGCTGGCCAGCGCCGTTGGCGCATTAAAACAGCCTGCACAGCCGCAGCTCGCCTCTTTGCGATGGCGGGCATGCGGGGCGGAGTCGGTGCCGAGGAAGACGCGATCGAACCCGCTGGCGACCAGCTCACGCAGCGCCTGCTGGTGGATATTACGCTTAAGGATCGGTAAGCAGTAGAGATGCGGACGCACGCCGCCCACCAGCATATGGTTGCGGTTAAACAGCAAATGTTGCGGGGTGATGGTGGCGGCCAGCCGCTCATTGCCGTCGCGCACATAGTCAGCGGCATCTTTGGTGGTGATGTGCTCGAATACCACTTTCAGCTCCGGCAGACGCTTGCGCAGTGGCTCCATCACCGTCTCAATAAAGCGCGCTTCACGATCGAAAATATCGATCTCGGCGTGGGTCACTTCGCCATGCACCAGCAGCGGCATGCCGAGCTTCTCCATACGCTCAAGCACCGGCATGATGGCATCAATACTGGTGACGCCGTGGCTGGAGTTAGTGGTGGCATTTGCCGGGTAGAGCTTAGCCGCCGTAAACACCTTTTCCGCAAAGCCGCGTTCGATCTCATCAGGATCCAGGCTGTCGGTCAGGTAGCAGGTCATCAGCGGTTCGAAGTGCTGACCGGCAGGCACTGCGTCAAGGATGCGCTGGCGATAGGCGATAGCGGCCTCAACGGTGGTCACAGGCGGAGCCAGGTTCGGCATCACAATGGCGCGGGCGTAGGTTTCGCTGGTCCACGGCACCACGGTTTTCAGCATATCGCCGTCGCGCAGATGGAGATGCCAGTCGTCAGGACGGCGGATTTTCAAAACCTGAGGTTGTGTCATTGGAGGGCTCCGGCTAAGTGAGAAAGGGCTGTTTTTGCCGGAGACCAAGCATAAGGGGAAACGTTTTCGTTTGCATCCTTTTCCTGAAAAAAAGGGCGCCAGGCGCCCAGTGATTCAGTCGGTAAGCGGGATGACAATCTCGCCCGGCTTCACCTCAATGCCTTTGGCATATTTCTTCGCCAGCGCTTCGCCTTTGGTGCTGTCTTCTTTCAGCACGTAGGCCGGGCGCTGGTTAAAGTAGTTGCGCAGAGACTGGTTCAGGTAGGGCATCAAGGTTTGCAGCACGCTCTGCATCTTTTCCGGTGTGACCGTCGCGTCCACCACTTCCATCTCATGCAGGTAGATTGCGCCCTGATCTTTATCAAATGTCGGCAGCGCTTTCAGCTTCAGCTTGATCACCGCTTTTTGATTGCCGAACAGCGAGGTCATATCCAGATTAGCATCGCCGGTTAAGGTGATTTTATTTGGCTCTTCGCGGCCAATCGCGCTGGCAAGATTGTTGAGAACAATATGCGCATCAGCCACGCCTGGCACGCCAATATCTTTGGCGAAGTTATTCCGTTTCTCCAGGGCCTGGTTAATCTCCTGCTCGCTGATTGTGTATTGGGTCAGTTGATTGCACCCCACCAGCACGCCGCTCAGCATGAGTGCTGCGGCCAAAATCATCTTCTTCATGAATTCCTCAACGTGGTCCTGATGCCTCGATCGAGGTGTAGCATGCGCGACGCCAGGCGCAAAGGCCAGCAGAAAATACTTAAAGAAGGGGCGGAAGCCGGACGCTTCCGCCATGAATGGCTTAGATAGCCATGGAAGAGAGGAGGTTAACCTGAGTCTGTTTCGCCATGTTGTCGCGGTAATCGGCGACGCGGGTCGGCCAGGTAATGCCGCTGACAATCGTCAGGTTACGCAGCAGCGGGAAGAGGTGAATATCATCTTCCGACAGCTCGCCGTTGACGGCATTCGGCTGCACGATGTGCTTCTCCAGCGCGCGCAGATCGTCGCTGATATTCTTCACCAGCCCGGCAGAGTGGGAGAGGTGATCGGCGAAATCGCCAATCGCCGCCTCTTTTTTGGCGGTGAAGTAGGCGCGCGCCTGCGGGGTGGAAAATTCGTCAAAGGGGGCCTGCGCGAAGCGGGGGATCAGCAGCTTATTGACGTAGCCATTCACCTTACGCAGCCACTCCTCGATCTTCGCATTGCGGGAGCCGGTCAGCAGCGGTTGACCGTCGAGCTTATCAACGTAGTGAACAATATCGAGGCTTTCGGGCAGGTAGCGGCTGTCATCTTTTTGCAGGATCGGCGCCATCTTCTGGCCAATCATGCGGGTCGGTGTCGCTTCGTCATCGCTTTGCAGGACATGGAGTTCAACCGGGAGATTCTTAAGGCCGAAAATCATGCGGGCTTTTACACAGAAAGGGCAGTGATCGTAAATGTAGAGTTTCACGTTTCTCCTCCATACTGGTTTATCCATCACTAATCAGTATGGAAGAGAGGCCGACGCGGCGCAAATCAGGCGCCGGGTTCGAGCATCGGCGGCTGCACGCGGCGGGGGGCAAACTGCCACAGCAGCGCAAGGGAGGTGATAAGCCCAATCACGCCGAGCATCATCCACGGTAACTCCGGCTGGCGAAAGGCTTTCCCGGCGTCAAACAGCCAGCCGCCGCCCGCGTAGCCAAGCGCGCCGCCAAAGGCCAGCCCTAAGCGGCTAAAGCCCATATAGCTACCGCGCGCCCGCGCATCGGCCAGCTGCGCGCTCAGGGTTTCCCGCGCCGGTTCGGCGATAATCGAGCCGATATAGAAGGTGCAGATAAGTGTAAAAAGCTGTTGCAGCGAGCCGACCATGCCCATCGGAAAGAGGCTGAATGACATCACCACCAGGCCGAACATCAGGCGCTGCTCAAGGCGAAAGCGTTTTTCACTCCAGCGAGCAATCGGGTAGAGCAGCGTCAGCGACAGGCAGGCCTCAATGGCGTACATCCATTTGACCGGCGTCGGCGATCCGGCAACGTCGTTGACCATAATCGGCAACATCAGCATCACCTGCACCGCCAGCATGTAGTAGCCGCTGAGCGTTAACACATAGGTGACGAATTTCTTATCACGCAGCACGCGCGCTAAGCCTTCGCGCACCGGTGTTTTTACCGTCGAGAGCTTCCACGCTGGCAGCAGCCAGGCGTTAAAGCCGGCGCAAAGGATAAACATTAGCGCCCCGGCGGCGCACACCAGACGGAAGTCATATTGCAGCAACCAGCTGCCGAGCAGCGCGCCGATAACCGCCCCGGCGCTATCCTGCATCATCAACAGCGAGAAGAAGCGACCGCGCTGGCGCGGGCGCACCAGTTTGACCACCAGCGCCGAACGCGGCGGGTCGAATAGCGTGCCGCCAAGACCGGAAAGAATACAGGAGAGCCACAGCACCCACGGTTCATGCGCCATTCCCATCGCCGCAAAGCCTGCTGCGCGCATCAGCATGCCGGTGACAATCAGCGGTTTTGCGCCAAAGCGGTCGGCGATCGCGCCGCCAAACATGCCTAGCCCCTGCTGAATAAACTGACGCAGGCCGAGCGCGATCCCGACCATCAGCGCGGCCCAGCCAAGTTGATCAACAAAACGAATGGAAATCAGGGGGAAGACAACAAAAAAACCGAGCACCACCAAAAAATTATCGACCAGCAGGAAATATTTACCCAGGCTCCTTGCCTGCGAGATGCGCGCCATTTCCCCTCCGGGAAATCAGAAAAAGGTGACGCCTCTATTCTGCGGCTTCGGCAACCGTTTTCACACATTCACCGCGACAATATTTTTTTATCAAGGCGGGCGTTTGATTGAGACTTTTCATCGAAAAGGGGGCGCGGCGCAGAAAATGCCATGTTGCTGTTTTCACAGAGTCGCAGAGCAAAGGTATAGTAAAGAGAAGGGGTAAAAAAAGCCGCGAAACGAAGGAGTGGTAAACATGTTTGGCTATCGCAGTAATGTGCCGAAAGTACGCTTGGTAACAGACAGATTAGTGGTGCGCCTGGTTCACGAGCGCGATGCGTGGCGGCTTGCGGATTATTACGCGGAAAATCGCCAGTTTTTAAAACCCTGGGAGCCCGTTCGCGATGAGAGCCACTGTTACCCTTCCGGCTGGCAGGCACGTCTGGGGATGATCAATGAGTTCCATAAACAGGGCTCTGCTTTTTACTTCGCCCTGCTCGATCCTGAAGAGAAAGAGATCGTCGGCGTCGCCAATTTCTCCAACGTGGTGCGCGGCTCGTTTCACGCCTGTTATCTTGGTTATTCCATCGGCCAGAAGTGGCAGGGGCAAGGGTTGATGTTTGAAGCCCTGACATCCGCCATTCGCTATATGCAGCGCACGCAACATATGCACCGCATAATGGCCAACTATATGCCGCACAATAAACGCAGCGGCGATTTACTGGCGAGGCTCGGGTTTGAAAAAGAGGGCTATGCCAAATCCTATTTATTGATCGATGGGCAGTGGCGCGACCACGTCCTTACCGCATTAACCGCCCAGGAGTGGACTCCGGGACGCTAAGGAGCAGAGATGAAGTATCAACTCACCGCCATCGAGGCGCGGGTTATCGGCTGCCTGCTGGAGAAGCAGGTCACTACGCCGGAGCAGTATCCGCTCTCCATCAACGGCGTAGTGACGGCCTGTAATCAGAAAACCAACCGCGAGCCGGTGATGAGCCTGAGCGAGCACGAGGTTCAGGATGTGCTTGATGAGCTGGTAAAGCGCCACTACCTGCGCACCGTCAGCGGTTTTGGCAACCGGGTGACCAAATATGAGCAGCGCTTCTGCAACTCTGAATTTGGCGATCTGAAGTTAAGCCCGGCAGAGGTGGCGCTTATCGCCACGCTATTGCTGCGCGGGCCGCAAACGCCGGGCGAACTGCGTGGGCGCGCGGAACGCATGCATCGTTTTGCCGATATGGCCGAGGTGGAAAACGCCCTTGAGCAGCTGGCAAACCGTGAAGATGGCCCTTATGTCGTGCGTCTGCCGCGCGAGCCGGGCAAGCGCGAAAGCCGCTATATGCACCTCTTCAGTGGCGATATGCAGACGCTGATCAATGTGGTCGAAGCCGTCGCACCAACTGAGCAGAGCCTCGAGGCGCGCGTTGAGGCGCTGGAGATCGAAGTCGCGGAACTGAAGCAGCGTCTCGATTCGCTGCTGGCACATTTAGGGGATTAAGCGTGACGACATTACGGATAGGTGTAGTAGGGCTGGGCGGTATCGCGCAGAAAGCGTGGTTGCCGGTGCTCGGCGCGGCAACGGATTGGACGCTGGCGGCGGCCTGGTCGCCGACACGGGACAAAGCCCTGCGGGTATGTGAAACCTGGCGTATCCCTTATGCGGATTCACTGGCGTCGCTGGCGGCGCAGTGCGATGCGGTCTTCGTTCACACCTCAACCGCCTCGCACTATGCGGTGGTGAGCGAGCTGCTCAACCTTGGCGTGCACGTCTGCGTCGATAAGCCGCTGGCGGAAAACCTGAAAGATTCCGAGCGCTTAGTCGAACTGGCGGCGCGCAAAAAACTGACGCTGATGGTCGGCTTTAACCGCCGCTTCTCGCCGCTCTACCGCGAGTTAAAACAGCAGATGCCGCAGGCAGCTTCGCTGCGCATGGATAAACACCGCGCCGACAGCGTCGGGCCGCACGACCTGCGCTTTACGCTGCTTGATGACTACCTGCATGTGGTCGACACCGCGCTATGGCTGGCGGGCGGACGCGTGCAGATCCAGAGCGGCACGCTGCAAACCACCGACGATGGTGCCATGCTCTATGCCGAGCACCACTTCAGCGCCGACACGCTGCAAATCACCACCAGTATGCACCGGCGGGCGGGCAGCCAGCGCGAGTGGGTGCAGGCGGTGACTGACGGCGGGCTGGTGGATATTACCGATATGCGCGAATGGCGCGAAGAGCGCGGGCAGGGGGTTATCGCGCGGCCAATTCCCGGCTGGCAGAGCGTGCTGGAGCAGCGCGGTTTTGCCGGCTGCGCGCGCCACTTTATCGAGTGTGTGCAAAATCAGACGGTTCCGGAAACGGCGGGCGAGCAGGCGATCCTTGCGCAGCGCGTGGTGGAGAAGCTCTGGCGCGAGGCGATGAGTGAATAAGGCGGGGCAACGCGGGCGATAGTAATTCGCTTTTTTCCCTGTAGACTAAGCGCTTCGCTGTATCCCAACGCCTGCATTGCAGGCGTTGTGTCTTATGGAAACCAGAATGAACCTACTCAAATCGCTGGCGGCAGTCAGCTCCATGACAATGTTTTCCCGCGTGCTGGGCTTTGCGCGCGATGCCATTGTGGCACGGGTATTTGGCGCAGGGATGGCGACGGACGCCTTCTTTGTTGCGTTTAAACTGCCCAATCTGTTACGGCGTATTTTTGCCGAGGGTGCGTTTTCCCAGGCCTTTGTGCCGATCCTCGCCGAGTACAAAAGCAAACAGGGTGAAGATGCCACCCGGGTGTTTGTTGCCTATGTTTCGGGCTTGCTGACGATTGCGCTGGCGATTGTCACCGTTGCCGGGATGCTCGCGGCCCCCTGGGTGATCCTCGTTACTGCGCCAGGGTTTGCCGATACGGCGGATAAATTTAACCTCACTTCGCAACTGCTGCGCATCACCTTTCCCTATATTCTGCTGATCTCGCTGGCGTCGCTGGCGGGGGCGATCCTCAACACCTGGAACCGCTTCTCGGTACCGGCGTTTGCGCCCACCTTTCTCAATGTCAGCATGATTGGATTTGCGCTGTTTGCCGCACCTTACTTCCATCCGCCGGTGCTGGCGCTGGCCTGGGCGGTTACCGTTGGCGGCGTGCTGCAACTGGTCTATCAACTGCCGCATCTGAAGAAGATTGGCATGCTGGTGCTGCCGCGCATCAACATGCGCGATGCGGGCGCGATGCGGGTGGTGAAGCAGATGGGGCCGGCGATCCTCGGGGTCTCTGTCAGCCAGATCTCACTTATCATCAACACCATTTTCGCCTCGTTCCTCGTCTCCGGCTCCGTGTCGTGGATGTATTACGCCGACCGTTTAATGGAGTTCCCCTCCGGCGTGCTGGGCGTGGCGCTCGGGACGATCCTGCTGCCGTCGCTGTCGAAAAGCTTCTCCAGCGGCAATCAGGAGGAGTATTGCCGCCTGATGGACTGGGGCCTGCGTCTCTGTTTCCTGCTGGCGCTGCCCAGTGCCGTAGCACTCGGCATTCTCGCCAAGCCGTTGACCGTTTCGCTCTTCCAGTACGGCAAATTCACCGCTTTTGATGCGGCTATGACTCAGCGGGCGCTGATCGCCTACTCGGTTGGATTGATGGGCTTGATCGTGGTGAAGGTGCTGGCGCCAGGTTTCTATTCACGCCAGGACATTAAAACGCCGGTCAAAATCGCCATTGTGACGCTGCTGATGACCCAGGTGATGAACCTGGCCTTTATCGGCCCGCTGAAGCATGCCGGGCTGTCGCTGTCGATTGGTCTGGCGGCCTGTCTCAATGCCAGCCTGCTTTACTGGCAGCTGCGCAAGCAGAAGATCTTTACCCCGCAACCGGGCTGGAGCCGTTTTCTGCTGCGTCTGGTGATCGCTGTAGTGGTGATGGCCGCCGCGCTGGTGGGGATGCTGTATGTGATGCCGGACTGGGCGACAGGAACGATGCCGTACCGCTTGCTGCGCCTGATGCTGGTGGTGGGGGCAGGTATTGTGGCTTACTTTGTTACCCTTGCGCTGCTCGGGTTTAAAGTGAAAGAGTTCGCCCGCCGCACGGTATAAAAAAAAGCAACGCAAAAAGCCAGGGGAGACCCTGGCCTGTTTACGACGGCGTGCTCAAACTGTCGTCGAACTAAATCGCGATCTTCTTGCCGCCGCGATGGGCGGATGAGGCATAGCCATTCGCACCGTAGAGGCTCGGTTCCTGATGCGGTTTCAGGACTTCCAGCGCCTGCTGGTTGCGCGCGATTTGCCCTTCCAGCAGCCAGCCGTTGTGCTGGTTGAGGTCGCGTAAATGCTGCGTTTTCTGCGTGATGATCTGCCAGCGATTAGCAACATCGCCACTGGCGTTTTGTTGCGTTTTCTGTTCGGCACGACGCTGCTGCTCAAGGTAGTCCAGCGTCGCGAGCAAGGAGCTTTTCTCCTCCGTGATGCGCTGTAGCGCGCTGCCATTGAGATGGCCAACGGAAAGCTGTTTTTGCTCAGTATCCATCACGTCTTTCAGAGCGCTCAAGATAACTGTCATTTGATCAAGAATATCTGACAGTCGATTCATACGGTTATTTACTCTGTAAGTAACTCTTCGCTTCGTTAATCAGGGCATCAGCAATTTTGCCGGTGTCCATTTTGAGTTCACCATTACGAATCGCGGTTTTCAGTTTCTCCACGCGTTCCATATTGATGTCGTTAGCGCCCGCCTGCATCAGCTTGGTTTGCGAACCGCTGAGCGTGACGTTGGTGCTGTTTGCCGTCGCGGCAGTTTCCTGGCGCGTTTTCTGCGTCTGGGTTTCGTTAGTCTCACGCTGTTGAACGGTGTTAACCGGCTTCAGGGAAGAGGTACGATCGATGCTCATAGTGTTTCCTCATTGAGGTTCGCGGCGTTTCGGGCCAGATTTCTTCAGTCTTACTAACTTATCGGCAGATAGCATTAGTTCTTTAAGTAATTTATAGGTTAATAAGAATATTCCCATCAGAATTAACCGTACCACTCACTATCTGCCCTGAAGCCATGCGAACCCGCGCATTTTGCGCCACTGCCGCATTGTTCATCGCCTGACCTTCGCTGTTCACACTAAAACCATCTCCGGACGCCACAACCTGGACGCGCTGGCCGGCTTTAATCCGCCATGCCTGACGCACCATTGAGAGCTGAATTGCCTGGCCTGGTGCCAGATCGCGCAGACTTACCGCGTCCTGCGCCATATTAATATCGAGCATGGTTCTTGGCGGCAGCTGATCGAGGCGGCCGCGCTGTAACGCCACGCTCCCGGCCTGCAATGTCGCACCGCGCGCAACAGGCTGCACCGCCACAACATAATTACCCGTCGCCTGGACTTCGACCTGCACAAAGCGTTTCGTGCCCGCGCAGTTCGCCATCACATTCATATTGCCCCACAGCTTCGCGCCGCCCACCACGCTTAGGGTCGGCTGGTCGCACGCCGGTAACTGGCTTTGCGGGGTGCGAATGTTTACCACCACCTCATCGCTAAAGCCAGCCAGACGCTGGGCGAAAAGCGACGTCAGTTGCGCCTGCAGATCCGCTGCCTGAGAAAAGGGGCTTAATAACAATAAGATTGCGGCTACACCGCCTTTCAACGTCTTCATCGCAAAACATGCCTGTTGAACCAGATGAGGAGATTTTAACCGCTTTGCAAATCTATCAACGCAAAAAATAGCGACGCATTTTGCCCTTATTCCAACGATAAGTTTGCAAGGGGCGATTTAAGCTGTTGGCTAAATAATTGTCATCAGTGAGGGAGCCATGCTCGATAAACTTGATGCCGCACTGCGCTTTCAACAGGAAGCGCTAAACCTGAGCGCCCAGCGCCAGGAGATTCTGGCAGCAAATATTGCTAACGCCGACACCCCAGGGTTTCAGGCGCGCGATATGGATTTTTCCAGTGAATTAAAAAAAGTGATGGAGCGCGGTCGGGCTGAAGGCAGCGGTGTCTCGCTGGCACTCACCTCTTCGCGCCACATTCCGGCGCAGGCGATGACCGGCCCGTCTACCGATCTGCTTTATCGCATTCCCGATCAACCATCGCTGGATGGCAACACCGTCGATATGGATCGTGAACGTACCCAGTTCGCCGACAACAGCGTCAAATACCAGACCGGGTTGACCGTGCTGGGCGGGCAGATCAAAAGCATGATGAGTGTTCTGCAACAGGGGAACTAATTAAATGGCATTACTGAATATCTTTGATGTCGCAGGCTCCGCGCTGACCGCACAGTCCAAACGTATGAACGTCGCCGCCAGTAACCTGGCGAACGCCGACAGCGTAACCGGACCCGATGGTCAGCCGTATCGCGCTAAACAGGTTGTCTTTCAGGTCGATGCAGCACCGGGCCAGGCAACGGGCGGCGTAAAAGTGGCGGATGTGATTGAAAGCCAGGCACCGGACAAGCTGGTGTATGAACCCGGTAACCCGCTGGCTGATGCAAGCGGCTACGTAAAAATGCCTAACGTCGATGTCGTGGGCGAAATGGTCAACAGCATGTCCGCGTCGCGCAGCTACCAGGCGAACGTTGAAGTGCTGAACACCGTGAAGAGCATGATGCTCAAAACGCTCACTCTCGGTCAGTAAAGGGGCCCCGTATGTCTATCAGCGTGAATATTAACGACCCGATTAACAACGGCGTCTCGACGACCAGTAAAACGTCCGGTACCACAGCTACCGGCACTAACAGCGCATCCGACCTTCAGGGCAGCTTTTTGACGCTGCTGGTTGCGCAGTTAAAGAACCAGGATCCGACCAACCCGCTGCAGAACAACGAGCTGACCACGCAGCTGGCGCAGATCAGCACCGTAAGCGGGATTGAGAAACTGAATACCACCCTCGGCTCTATCTCCGGACAGCTTGATAACAATCAGTCACTGCAGGCGAGCACCCTGATTGGTCACGGCGTAATGATCCCGGGACAGACCGTGCTGGTGGGCAAAGGAACATCCACGCCGTTTGGCGTAGAACTGACGCAGACTGCCGACAAAGTGACCGCCATCGTGAGCGATAAGAGCGGTACGCCGGTGCGGACTATTGAACTCGGCGGTCTGAAAGCTGGCGTCCACACCTTCAGTTGGGACGGCAAAATGACAGATGGCAGCGTGGCACCGGATAACTCATATACGGTGTCTATCGCGGCCAGCTCCGGCGCAACGCAGCTGGTGGCACAGCCGCTGCAGTTTGCGCTGGTACAGGGTGTGACCCGCGGCGACAAGGGAAGCACACTGGATTTAGGTACTTACGGAAGTACCACACTCGACGAAGTACGACAGATTATTTAAAGCCTTCATACTTATCAGGAGTAAGTCATGGCCTTTTCACAAGCGGTCAGCGGCCTGAATGCTGCGGCCACCAACCTCGATGTCATTGGTAACAACATTGCCAACTCCGCCACCTATGGCTTTAAATCCGGATCTGCGTCCTTCGCCGATATGTTTGCCGGTTCTAAAGTGGGTCTCGGTGTTAAAGTGGCTGGTATTACCCAGGACTTCGCTGACGGCACCACCACCAACACTGGTCGTGGCCTCGACGTCGCGCTGAGCGGCAACGGTTTCTTCCGTGTAGCCGACAACAACGGCTCTGTTTACTACAGCCGTAACGGTCAGTTCAAACTCGACGAAAACCGCAACCTGGTCAACATGCAGGGTATGAAGGTGACCGGTTTCCCGGTAGCCGGCACCCCGCCTGCGGTACAGAGCGGCGCGAACCCGTCTGCCATCACCATCCCGAACACCCTGATGGCGGCGAAAGCTACCACCACGGCGGCGATGCAGATGAACCTGAACTCAACGGACTCCACCCCGACGGTTACGCCGTTCGATCCGACGAACTCAGACTCTTATAACAAAAAAGGCACTGTCACCACCTATGACAGCCTGGGTAACTCCCACGCCGTTGACGTTTATTACGTCAAAAACAGCGCCAACAAATGGGATGTCTACACCCAGGACTCCAGCGTAGCGGGCTCTTCTTACCAGAAAGCCGCGCAGATGACCTTTACCAGCAACGGTACGCTCTCTGCGGTCAACAACTACGCCGAAGTGCTGCCTGCGACCAATCCGCGCACCTGGACCATGAACGCTACCGCGAACACCCAGCCGCAGATCGATATCAATCTGGCCAGCCTGAACGGTTCTGCGCCGGGCACTTTCAGCCTGAGCTTCCTGAACTCAATGCAGCAGAACACCGGCACCAGCGGTGTGGTGGCTATCAACCAGAACGGTTACGCGCCGGGTTCACTGGTGAGCTACGCCATTAACGATGACGGCACCGTGGTCGGTAGCTACTCCAACGAACAGTCGCAGCTGCTGGGTCAGATCGTGCTGGCGAACTTCGCCAACAACGAAGGCCTGCAGTCTCAGGGTGACAACGTCTGGTCTGCTACCAACTCCTCTGGTGTTGCGCTGCTCGGCACCGCCGGTACCGGTAACTTCGGCAAGCTGACTAACGGCGCGCTGGAAGCCTCAAACGTGGATCTGAGTAAAGAACTGGTCAACATGATCGTCGCGCAGCGTAACTATCAGTCGAACGCGCAGACCATCAAAACCCAGGATCAGATCCTTAACACGCTGGTTAACCTGCGTTAATCGACTGACGGGACGGCTTAATGGATCACGCAATATATACCGCGATGGGCGCAGCCAGCCAGACGCTGAATCAGCAGGCTGTCACCGCCAGCAACCTCGCGAATGCTTCCACACCGGGCTTTCGTGCCCAGCTGAACGCGCTGCGCGCGGTGCCGGTAGAAGGGCTTTCCCTGCCTACCCGCACGCTGGTGGTGGCCTCCACACCTGGCGCCGATATGACGCCGGGTCAACTGGACTACACCTCACGCCCGCTTGATGTGGCGTTGCAGCAGGATGGTTGGCTGGCAGTGCAAACGGCGGACGGCTCGGAAGGTTACACCCGTAACGGCAATATCCAGGTGAGCCCGACCGGTCAGTTGACGATTCAGGGCCATCCAGTGATTGGCGAAGGCGGTCCGATCGCTGTACCGGAAGGGGCGCAGGTCACTATCGCCGCTGACGGTACGATTTCAGCGCTCAACCCCGGCGACGCGGCGAATACCATCGCGCCTGTTGGCAAGCTGAAGCTGGTAAAAGCAGAGCCGCGTGAAGTGGTGCGCGGTGATGACGGTCTTTTCCGTCTGAGCCAGAGCGCACAGGCGACCCGTGGCGCAACGTTGCAGCCTGACCCCTCCATCCGCGTGCAGTCTGGCGTACTGGAAGGCAGTAACGTGAAACCAGTCGAGTCGATGACCGATATGATCGCCAGCGCGCGCCGTTTCGAAATGCAGATGAAGATCATCAGCAGCGTCGATGAAAACGAGCAGCGTGCCAACCAATTGCTGTCAATGAGCTAATAAACAGGACTACATATGATCAGTTCATTATGGATCGCGAAAACCGGCCTCGACGCCCAACAAACCAATATGGATGTCATCGCCAACAACCTGGCGAACGTCAGCACCAATGGTTTTAAGCGTCAGCGTGCGGTATTTGAAGATTTGATGTACCAGACGATCCGCCAGCCAGGCGCGCAATCTTCTGAACAGACGACGCTGCCTTCCGGTCTGCAGATCGGTACCGGTGTGCGTCCGGTCGCCACCGAGCGTCTGCACAGCCAGGGCAACCTGTCTCAGACCAACAACAGCAAAGATGTCGCCATTAAAGGCCAGGGCTTCTTCGAAGTTCTGCTGCCGGACGGCACCTCTGCTTACACCCGCGACGGCTCTTTCCAGGTGGATCAGAACGGCCAGCTGGTAACGGCAGGCGGCTTCCAGGTGCAACCGGCTATCACCATCCCGGCGAACAGCCTGGGCATCACCATCGGTCGCGATGGTGTGGTCAGCGTGACGCAGCAGGGCGCGGCAGCACCGGTGCAGGTTGGTCAGTTAAACCTCACCACCTTTATGAACGACACCGGGCTTGAGAGCATTGGTGAAAACCTCTACACCGAAACCCAGTCTTCCGGCGCGCCAAACGGCACCACGCCTGGCCTGAACGGTGCAGGTTTGCTCTACCAGGGATTTGTGGAAACTTCAAACGTAAACGTCGCAGAAGAGCTGGTGAATATGATCCAGGTTCAGCGCGCTTACGAAATTAACAGTAAAGCAGTATCGACCACCGATCAGATGCTGCAAAAACTGACGCAACTCTAAGGCGTTATCCGGTGCGGTAACCGCCGCACCGGAACCCTGATCTCGAAGATGAATGCAATGCAAAAATACGCCGTCCGCAGCTACCCGATAATGGCTTTAGTGGCATTAACCCTGACCGGGTGTGCCTGGGTTCCTTCTACACCGCTGGTGCAGGGGGCAACGACAGCTCAACCGATGCCCGGCCCCATTCCGGTCGTCAATGGCTCGATTTATCAGACCGCGCAGCCGATTAACTACGGCTATCAGCCGCTGTTTGAAGATCGTCGTCCGCGCAACATTGGCGATACGCTGACTATCGTACTGCAGGAAAACGTGAGCGCCAGTAAGAGCTCGTCGGCCAACGCCAGTCGTGATGGCAAAGCCAGTTTTGGCGTAGACACCACACCGCGTTATCTCGAAGGTCTGTTTGGCAATGCACGTGCCGATCTGGGTGCCTCAGGCAGCAACTCCTTCGGGGGTAAAGGCGGCGCCAACGCCAGTAACACCTTTAGCGGCACGTTGACCGTGACCGTCGATCAGGTGCTGATCAATGGCAATTTACATGTTGTGGGTGAAAAACAGATCGCCATCAACCAGGGCACTGAGTTCATCCGCTTCTCCGGTGTCGTGAACCCACGCACCATCAGCGGCAGCAACAGCGTTCCTTCCACCCAGGTGGCGGACGCGCGCATCGAGTACGTCGGCAACGGCTACATCAACGAAGCGCAGAATATGGGCTGGCTGCAGCGTTTCTTCCTTAACTTATCGCCGATGTAACCGGGGTGACCAATGTTTAAATATTTGACTGGTATGGTGTTAGTGCTGATGGCGACCTTCGCCCAGGCTGACCGTATCCGGGATCTCACCAGTGTACAGGGCGTACGTGAAAACTCCTTAATTGGCTACGGGCTGGTGGTTGGCCTGGATGGTACGGGCGACCAGACCACCCAGACGCCGTTTACCACCCAGACGCTGAACAACATGCTGTCGCAGATGGGCATTACCGTCCCGCAGGGCACCAACATGCAGCTGAAAAACGTGGCGGCAGTCATGGTCACGGCGCAGCTCCCGGCCTTTGGTCGCCAGGGGCAGACCATCGATGTGGTGGTCTCCTCAATGGGTAACGCCAAAAGTCTGCGCGGCGGTACGCTGCTGATGACTCCGCTGAAGGGCGTCGACAGCCAGGTTTATGCGCTGGCGCAGGGCAACATCCTTGTTGGCGGCGCGGGCGCATCAGCCGGCGGCAGCAGCGTGCAGGTTAACCAGCTTAACGGCGGGCGCATTACCGGCGGCGCGGTGATTGAGCGTGAGTTGCCGAACCAGTTCGGGGCCACTAACAGCATCAACCTGCAACTGAACCAGGAAGACTTCACCATGGCGCAGCAGATTGCTGACACCATCAACCGCGCACGCGGTTATGGCAGCGCCACCGCGCTGGATGGCCGTACCGTTCAGGTGCGCGTCTCCTCCGGCGGCAGCTCTCAGGTTCGAGCCCTGGCTGATATCCAGAATATGGAAGTCGGCACCACGCAGCAGGATGCGAAAGTGATTGTTAACTCGCGTACCGGCTCGGTGGTCATGAACCGCGAAGTATCGCTGGATAGCTGTGCCATTGCGCAGGGTAACCTTTCGGTCACCGTCAACCAGCAGAACAACGTTAGCCAACCGAATACGCCATTTGGCGGCGGCCAGACCGTGGTAACACCGCAAACGCAGATTGACCTGCGCCAGAGCGGCGGCTCGCTGCAAAGCGTACGCTCCAGCGCCAACCTCAATAGCGTCGTGCGTGCCCTTAACGCCCTTGGTGCCTCGCCAATGGAGCTGATGTCGATTCTGCAGGCAATGCAGAGCGCCGGTTGCCTGCGTGCGAAACTGGAGATCATCTAATGTTGACCGACAGCCGAATGTTGACCAGCGCGGCATGGGACGCGCAATCACTGAATGAACTGAAGTCAAAAGCCGGACAGGATCCGGCTGCCAACCTGCGCCCGGTGGCGCGCCAGGTAGAGGGGATGTTCGTGCAGATGATGCTGAAAAGCATGCGCGAAGCGTTACCGAAAGACGGGATTTTCAGCAGTGATTCAACGCGGCTGTATACCAGCATGTATGACCAGCAGATCGCCCAGCAGATGACCGCCGGTAAAGGTCTCGGTCTCGCCGATATGATGGTGAAACAGATGACCGGCGATCAGGCGCCGGTCGATCCGGCTGACCAGATGCAGCAGGTGCCGATGAAGTTCCCGCTGGAGACCGTCAACACCTATCAAAATCAGGCGCTGACACAGCTGGTGCGCAAAGCGATACCTAAAGTGCCCGATGCCTCTGAAGTGGCTGAGGCGGGTAACGATCAGCCGCTCTCCGGCGACAGCAAAGACTTCCTTGCCCAGCTTTCGCTCCCGGCGCGGCTGGCGAGCCAGCAGAGCGGCGTGCCGCACCACCTGATCCTCGCGCAGGCTGCGCTGGAATCGGGCTGGGGCCAGCGGCAGATCCCGCGTGAGAACGGCGAGCCGAGCTACAACATCTTCGGCGTGAAAGCGACCTCAAGCTGGAAAGGACCGACCACTGAAATCACCACCACCGAGTATGAAAACGGTGAGGCAGTGAAGGTGAAAGCCAAATTCCGTGTCTATAGCTCTTATCTTGAAGCGCTCTCCGACTATGTCGGCATGTTGACGCGCAACAAACGTTACGCGGCGGTAACCACCGCGGCAACGGCGGAGCAGGGTGCACAGGCGTTGCAGAGCGCCGGTTACGCCACCGATCCGCACTATGCCCGTAAGCTGACGTCAATGATCCAGCAGCTTAAATCGATGGGTGAAAAAGTGAGCAAGGCTTACAGCACAGATACACAAAATCTGTTCTAAAACGTCTCAAGTTTCACTCAGGGTTGCCGATAATCTTCAACAGGACTCATGTCTGAAAGTGTATAAGGAACCTCCATGTCCAGTTTGATTAACAGCGCAATGAGCGGGCTTAGCGCAGCCCAGGCCGCGCTCAATACCGCCAGTAATAACATTGCGAGTTATAACGTCGCGGGCTATACCCGTCAGACGACGGTGTTGACCAGTTCGAACAGCACGCTGACCGGTAGCGGCTACGTGGGCAATGGTGTCACCGTGACTGGCGTTCAGCGTGAGTATGACGCCTTTATTACCAACCAGCTGCGCGCGGCGCAAAACCAGAACAGCGGGTTGACCACGCGTTACGAGCAGATGTCAAAAATTGACGATGTGTTGTCGGATACCACTAACTCCCTGTCGAGCAGCCTGCAGAGCTTCTTCTCCAGCATGCAGACGCTGGTGAGTAACGCCTCCGATCCCTCGTCGCGTCAGGCGCTGCTCGGCAAAGCCGACGGTCTGGTAAACCAGTTTAAAGTGGCCGATCAGTATCTGCGTGACCAGGATAAACAGGTCAACTTATCTATCGCCACCAGCGTTGATCAGATCAACAACTACTCGAAGCAGATCGCCAACCTCAACCAGCAGATCTCTAAACTGACTGCGGTAGGCGCAGGCTCATCGCCGAACGACCTGCTCGATCAGCGCGATCAGCTGGTCAGCGAACTGAACAAAGTCGTGGGTGTGGAAGTCAGCACCCAGGATGGCAGCTATAACGTCAGCATGGGTAACGGCATTACTCTGGTGCAGGGTAAAGAGGCGCGTCAGCTTGCTGCGGTGCCTTCCAGCGCCGATCCGGCACGTACCACGCTGGCTTATGTGGATAAGATCGCTGGCAATGTCGAGATCCCGGAAAAGCAGGTGACCACCGGTTCACTTGGCGGTCTGCTCTCATTCCGCACGCAGGATCTGGACCAGGCGCGTAATACGCTGGGCCAGCTGGCGCTCTCTTTCGCCGACTCCTTTAACCAGCAGCATGTTAAAGGGTTTGACGCCGACGGCGATGCGGGCGAGAAGTTCTTCAATATCGGTGGGCCTTCTGCCACGTCGAACAGCAAAAACAGCGGCGACGCCACGCTGACCGCAGCGGTAAGCAACAGCTCTGCGGTACAGGCGACCGACTATAAAGTTGCTTTTGACGGCACCCAGTGGAACGTCACGCGTCTGTCCAATAACACCACCATCCCGGTAACGCCGGATGCGACAGACGGTACGCTCAATTTTGATGGCCTGAAAGTCTCCATCAATAACGGCTCTACCGGTGCGAAAAAAGATGACAGCTTCACCATCCGTCCGGTGAGCAACGCGATTGTGAATATGAGCGTGGCGGTGACCGATGAGTCGAAAATCGCCATGGCGGGCGCGGCCGGTAACGGTGCGAGCGACAACCGCAACGGGCAGGATTTGTTAAAGCTGCAGAGCGCGAAAGTGGTCGGCGGGAACAAAACCTTTAACGATTCGTATGCCACGCTGGTGAGCGATGTCGGGAACAAAACCTCGACGCTGAAAACCAGCAGCGCGACGCAGACTAACGTCGTAACCCAGTTGAGTAACCAGCAGCAGTCTATCTCCGGGGTAAACCTCGATGAAGAGTACGGCAACCTGCAGCGTTTTCAGCAATATTACCTGGCTAACGCCCAGGTGCTGAAGACCGCAAGCTCGTTGTTTGATGCCCTGCTGGCCATTCGTTAAGTAAGAGGTGAGTCATGCGTATTAGCACGCAAATGATGTACGAACAAAATCTGCGCGGCGTAACCAATGCTCAGGGCAAATGGTTAGGATACGGCGAGCAGATGACAACCGGTCAGCGCGTTAACCGCCCGTCTGATGATCCGATCGCCGCCTCGCAGGCGGTGGTGATCTCCCAGGCGCAGGCGCAAAACACGCAGTACGATACGGCGCGCACCTTCGCGAAGCAGAAAGTTTCCCTTGAAGAGAGCGTGTTGCAGCAGGTGACTACTGCCGTCATAGGCGCACAGAGCAGCATTGTGAAAGCGGGCAACGGCTCCTTGAGTGATGATGACCGCGCTTCAGTAGCCGCCGAGTTGCAGGGTTTTCGCGATCAGTTATTAAACCTCGCGAACAGCACCGACGGTAACGGCCGCTACATTTTTGGTGGCTACCGCACTGAAAACAAGCCGTACGATGCCACAGGCAACTACAGCGGCGGTACCGACGCCATTACCCAGCAGGTTGATGCGGCGCGTACGATGGTGATCGCCCATACCGGTGACCAGGTATTCAACACCGTCACCAGTAATGCGACTAAAGAGCCTGTCGATCCGGCTACGGGCGTTGCGCCTGCGCCGGAAACGGATCTGTTCAAAATGCTCGACACGGCAATTGCAGCGCTGAAGACACCGGTAGCAGGCGACGATACGGCGAAAGCCACGGCGCAGGCTGCGGTGGATAAAACCAGCCGTGGTCTGGGCAACTCCCTGAACAACGTGCTGAGCGTGCGTGCTGAACTCGGTACGCAGCTTAACGAACTGGATACCCTCGATGCGCTTGGCGACGATCGTGCACTGTCGTTAAAGCAGCAGAAGAGCGACCTGATCGATGCTGACTGGAGCTCGGTGATCTCCTCTTACACCATGCAGCAAGCGGCGTTGCAGGCTTCTTATAAAGCCTTCTCCGATATGCAGGGTATGTCACTGTTCCAGATGAATCGTTAATAACCTTTTTACTTTGGGCATATCCTGAAACTGGAGTATGTCTGCTATGCCCGCTCTGTCTCTCCAGAGCGGGCCTTTTTTTATCTATGCGTTTTGCTTCGCTTGCTCAAGCTTACGGGCATCGAAGAGACGAATCAGCAGTGCGATAAGCCCCGATACGCTCGCCAGGATCACCACGCCCTGCCATGAGGCGATGGCATAGAGCTTACTTCCCAGCGCGGAACCCAGCGCCATACCGATAAACACCCCCGTAAAGAGCAGCGCATTGAGACGTCCCCGCGCCTGCGGCTCAAGGCTATAAACCAGATTCTGATGCGCGACGAGGCTCGATTGCAGGCCAAGATCGAACCCGACCGCCGAGAGGGCAATCAGCGCCAGCTGACCATGGGGCGGTAGGGCAGGCAACAGGAACATCAGTGCGAAGGAGATTGTTACCAGCCCGGCACCGAGTTGGGTTACACGCTCTGCGCCCACCTTATCCGCAAGGCCTCCCGCCAGCGGTGCGGCTAACGCCCCTGCGGCACCGGCAATGCCGAACGTCCCGGCAACCGCGCTGCCCAGCTGATAGTGCTCAAGCAGCATCAGCGCCAGCGTCGACCAGAAGGCGCTAAAGGCGATGGATAAAAAGCCCTGCGCCATCGCCGCGCGGCGCAGCGTCGGGTAGCGCTGCCAGAGATGCGCCATTGAGCGCATCAGTGCCGGGTAGCTCAGCGTGGAGTGGGTAGCGAAGCGCGGCAATACGGACCACATTAAGAGGCCAATTAGTGCAATGCTGACCGCCGCAAGCTGATACATCACACGCCAGCCAAACGCCGCGCCGACAAAGCCGCTGACCGTACGCGAGAGCAAAATACCGAGCAGCAGACCGGTCATTACCGTGCCGACCATTTTCCCCTGTTTCCCCGCCGGAGCGAGGATCGCCGCAGCCGGTACAATATCCTGCGCCATGGTCGCCGCCATGCCGATTAACAGGCTGACAATAAGCAGTGAGGGCAGGTGGCTGGTCAGGCTGCAGGCCAGCAGTAAGACCGCCAGCGCTGCGCTTTTCACCACAATTAAGCGACGGCGATCGTGACGGTCGCCCAGCGGCAGCAAAAAGAGAATGCCGAGCGCGTAACCGGCCTGGGTGAGCGTCGGTACCAGCCCCATGCCATTGATGGTCAGATGCAGATCGCTGCCCATCAGCGGCAGCAGTGGCTGCGAGTAGTAGATGGCCGCGACGCTGAATCCTGCGCCAAGCGCCAGCGCAAAAAAGATGCCGTTTGCCATACGGGCTGAGAGCGATTGATGGTTCATATGGTGTCCCCGAAGAGATAAAGCTGTGAATGCGTAGTCAGGCTACGGTGTGAGCGCATTTTTACCCATGGCGCGGTAGCGCGGTAGCCAGCGCAGTGGTAAAACGGTTATACGTGAAACGTATAGGCATAAAGATTATGAGGCGACAAGAGCGTATAGATCGGGTGGACTTAATGCGGACCTTTATCCGCATTGTTGAAGCAGGCTCCCTGTCGGCAGCGGCCCGCCAGCTGGAGACAACGCAGGCAACCGTCAGCCGTCGTTTGCAATCGCTGGAGACATTGCTTGGCGTCAAACTGCTGCTGCGCACCACCCATGCCATGAAGCTCACCGATGACGGCGAGCGCTGCTATCAACATGCAAAACGGGTGGCGGATGCCTGGGTGGCGCTGGAGGACGATCTCAGCCAGTCCGACGATGAACCGGTCGGCATGCTGCGGGTGCGCGCCCCGCATGCTTTTGGTCAGCAGCAGCTGCTGGTGCCGCTAACACAATTTCTTGAGCGTCATCCACAGCTGACGGTGGAGTGGATGCTGAATGATAAAACCGTCGACTTTCTTAGCGCCAATATCGATTGCGCCATTCGCGTCGGGGCAGAGGTTGATCCGGCTACCGTATCGGTGCTGCTGGCAGAAGTGCCGCGCAGTCTGGTGGCGTCGCCCGCGTTGCTGGAACGCTTTCCGGCTATTGAGACGCCGCAGCAGCTGAGTAACTTACCGTGGGTAGCGCTGAGCACCTTCTATCAGCATCAAATCACGCTGTACGCGCAGGATGATGAGCAGGCGGTGCAGGTAGCCATCTCGCCACGCTTGTTTACCGACAGTCTTTACGCTGCGCGCAATACGGCACTTGCCGGGCTGGGGGTGACGTTAATCTCCAGTTGGGCGGTGGAAGAGGATATCCGCAGCGGCAAGCTGGTGACGCTTTTACCGCAATGGCAGGCCGCACCGTTGCCGGTCCATCTTGTCTATCCATGGGCGCGCTACTATCCGGCGCGGCTGCGTAAATTTTTGCAGCTGATGCGGGAAGTGATGCCGGGGCTGAGCGGGATGCGCCAGCCGGAAATGCGGACATAAAAAAAGCCGACCCGGAGGTCGGCTTTTTACAGCGTTTAACTTACTCGACTGCTGGCGGTTTGGTCGCCGGCGCGGTGGCGGTATGCGTGGCGCTGTGACCGCCCGCAGAACCTTTACCGTCGAAGTTGAACGCCGGGCGAACCCAGTCACTGTGGCGCGGTGCTTCCTGCACATATGCAGGGGCAGGCGCTTTGGTCATCGGCGCGGTTGCATGGCTGTGAACGACCACCGGTGCGTCGGCTTTCGCCGGCGCAGGGGCTTCAGCTTGCACTGGAGCCGGTGCTTCAACTTTAGCTGGAGTCGGTGCTTCAACTTGCGCCGGAGCAACTTCTTCAACAACCGGTGCAGGCGCAGCCTCTTCTTTCACTGGCTCTGCGTTTTCTGCAACCTGCTCTGCGACAGAGCGATCTTCCTCAGCAATCAGCTGCGGCTGCTCGTCTACCGGGGCAGAGATCGCTTCCGGATGGGTCGTTTCGATCTCGACCGGAGCTGGCTCTGCAACCGCTGCCTGCGGTTCAACCACTTCTGGCTGCTCGCTGACAGGTGCGGTTTCAACCGGTGCCTGCGGCTCAACAACATCAGCCGGCGCGGCGGTAACCTGCTGCGCTTCAGCTACGGCTGGGGCAACTTCATACTCTGGTGCATGCTGCTGCTCGGTTTCCAGCGCGCTGTTCTGCTGGATCTCCTGCTGCTCTTCCTGCGCACGCGGCACCGGATAGCGAACCCACACTTTACCGGAAGCCATCTCCGGCGAGGCGCAGGCGATAGTCAGCGGCATGGCGGACTGTACCGGGTAGCGCTCGTCACGGTAGCGACGGCGGCGCTGACCGCTGACACGCAGGTGACGCGGGGAGCGGCGTGAGCGGCGCGGCATGGTGTTTTCACGCGCTTCACCGTTCTCTTCCTGCTCCAGCACCGGGGCGTTTTCAACCACAGCCGGCAGATCGACTTTCGCAACCTGAGTGTGCTGCTCCTCTGGCGCGGTCTCTGCAACGGTTTCGTCAATAACGGTTTCAGCACGGTTGTCATCGATGCGCACTTTCTGGCTCAGCTGGCGCTGTTTGCGGCGCGGCATTACCTGAACACGCTCTTCCTGTTCCGTTTCCTGAGCCGGCAGCTCTTCGCGGATCGGCTCTTCACGGTTCAGCTCTTTGACTTCCTGCTGCGCCTGACGCTTGTCATCGCCACGGCGACGGTTGCGTTCACGGCGTGACGGCTGCTGCTCGTCGCGGGTTTTCGCTTTATCCGACTCGTCTGTGACGGTGTTCTGGCGCGGCTCGCGATTTTCCGCGTTCTGCTGCGGTTTTTCACGACGGTTGCGGCGGTTATCTTCGCGACCTTCGCGGCTCTCACGACCTTCGCGGTTGTCACGATTGTCGCGGTTGTCACGTCCTTCACGTCCCTCGTTGCCTTCGCTACGGGAATCACGTGAATCGCGGCGATCGTTACGGTCGCGACGGTTGCTTTGACGCGGTTTACGACGCTCCTGCGAACGCTCAGGTTTCGCCTCTTTCTTCTCTTCCTTCACTTCAACCGGTGCAGGCGCTTCTTCGCCAGCAAACAGATTTTTCAGGGCAGAGACGATACGGCCAAACAGACCCGGTGCCGCGGAAGTGGCAGCAGCAGGCTGTGCCTGCGCAGCGGGTGCTTGCTCCTGGGCTTGCGGCGCAGGCGGCACGTCCGGCATCACAAAGGTGGCGAGGGCAGGCTGCTCAGGCAGTTTACGCTCGGCATACTCCTCTTCAGACGGCAGCGCCATCTCCTCTTCATGCAGCTTCGGCAGCAGGTAGCTGAGGGTTGGCGTCTCTTCGCCTTTACGTACGCGCAGCACCGAGTAGTGCGGCGTTTCCATCTGATCGTTC
Source organism: Kosakonia sp. HypNH10 (assembly GCF_029850615.1). Lineage (NCBI taxonomy): Bacteria > Pseudomonadati > Pseudomonadota > Gammaproteobacteria > Enterobacterales > Enterobacteriaceae > Kosakonia > Kosakonia sp. HypNH10. Next base: position 392,509 of record NZ_JAOTIU010000001.1, on the reverse strand, counting down.
GGCACGATGACGCAGCGCACGCCGCCCTGACGGGCTTCGATGGCGCTTACAGCGGCACGTTTTTCGTTCAGCAGGTAAGAGGCAACCGGCACTGGCACAATCGCATGCACTTCCTGGGTGTTCTCTTTCAGCGCTTCTTCTTCAATCAGACGCAGAATGGAGAGCGACAGGGATTCGTTGTCACGAATGGTACCTGTACCGCTACAGCGCGGGCAGACGTGGTGGCTCGACTCACCCAGCGATGGGCTCAGACGCTGGCGGGACATCTCCAGCAGGCCGAAGCGGGAGATATGGCTAATCTGGATACGCGCACGATCCTGGCGCACCGCTTCACGCAGACGGTTTTCAACCGCGCGCTGGTGGCGTACCGGGGTCATGTCGATAAAGTCGATAACGATCAGGCCGCCGAGGTCGCGCAGACGCAGCTGGCGGGCAATCTCATCTGCCGCTTCGAGGTTGGTGTTGAACGCCGTCTCTTCAATGTCGCCGCCGCGGGTTGCGCGAGCGGAGTTGATGTCGATGGCGGTCAGCGCTTCGGTACTGTCGATAACAATCGAGCCGCCGGAAGGCAGACGCACTTCACGCTGGAAGGCGGATTCGATTTGCGACTCAATCTGATAGTGGCTGAACAGCGGGATTTCACCGGTGTAGAGCTTAATTTTGCTGCTGAAATCCGGACGACCCAGCGCGGCGATATGCTGGCGAGCCAGCTCCAGCACTTTCGGGTTATCAATCAGGATTTCGCCAATGTCCTGGCGCAGATAGTCGCGGAAAGCGCGAACGATAACGTTGCTCTCCTGGTGAATCAGGAACGGAGCCGGGCGGCTCTCTGCAGCTTTCTGGATCGCTTCCCAGTGTTTCAGGCGGAAGCTGAGATCCCACTGCAGCGCTTCGGCAGATTTGCCAACGCCCGCGGTACGTACGATAAGACCCATGCCGTCCGGCAGTTCGAGGCTCGACAGCGCCTCTTTCAGCTCGGTACGGTCATCGCCTTCGATACGGCGAGAGATGCCGCCCGCACGCGGGTTGTTCGGCATCAGAACGAGGTAGCTACCGGCGAGGCTGATAAAGGTGGTCAGCGCCGCGCCTTTGTTGCCGCGCTCTTCTTTGTCGATCTGAACGATAACTTCCTGGCCTTCACGCAGGACATCTTTGATGTTCGGACGGCCATGCGCGTTGTAGTTGGCGGGGAAGTATTCGCGAGCGATCTCTTTGAGGGGGAGGAAACCGTGACGTTCAGCGCCGTAGTCAACGAAGGCAGCTTCAAGGCTCGGTTCAATGCGGGTGATTTTACCTTTGTAGATATTGGCTTTTTTCTGTTCATGCCCGGGGCTTTCGATATCCAGGTCGTACAGACGTTGCCCATCAACAAGTGCGACACGCAACTCTTCTTGCTGAGTTGCGTTGATTAACATTCTTTTCATCGTAACTTACTCATTATTCTTACATTGACGACTAAGCTGCGGGCAAGATTTTGCCTTTCCGGGGAGAACCGATGGCCTCGAGTCTATTACGCGTCGCCAACCTCACGGTTGTCGCTCGCTTAAGAGGCGCAGTGTGTCGGTTGCCTGCATTTCCTGTGGAAAATACAGCGCAATTATCAGGGGAACAGCCTGGGAAAAACTCTCCAGAGAAGATTCCATCTACCGGTAAGGACTGCAACCCGCAGCCCGCTAACTGCCTGAAAGATCAATACGTCTTACGCCATTGCTGCGTGTATGATCGGACAGGCAAAACTGGTCATTCCGCTCATTTACTTGTTTTAGCAAAATTCAACACGGAAAACGGCAACATTATTCCTTGCGAACCCTGTTATAGCAAGCTGACTTTTACCATTTATCACCCGGTTACTCACAGTTTCTTCACCTTTGCCCGGAGATTGGTTTAATAACCACCGAATCAACTGTATGAAACGCTGTTTACCGAATGTAATAGTCAATATAAGCATATAAAAATGAGTGGCGCTATTCAGCGTGGCTATTTAGAATCGCCTCCCATGAAAACTGAGACATTAGCCGTAAAATTTGTTGCTATCACCGCAGACGAAGCGGGGCAACGCATTGATAACTTTTTGCGTACGCAGTTGAAGGGCGTACCGAAGAGCATGATCTACCGTATTTTGCGTAAAGGCGAAGTACGTGTGAATAAAAAGCGCGTAAAACCAGAATATAAACTGGAAGATGGCGATGAAATTCGTATCCCGCCGGTACGCGTAGCCGAAAAAGAAGAAGAGGCGGTTTCGCCGCACCTGCAAAAGGTAGCCCAGCTTAATGACGTCATTCTCTACGAAGATGATCATATTCTGGTGCTGAATAAACCCTCCGGCACCGCGGTACACGGCGGCAGCGGCCTCAGTTTCGGCGTCATCGAAGGGCTGCGTGCGTTGCGCCCGGAAGCGCGCTTCCTCGAACTGGTTCATCGCCTCGATCGCGACACCTCCGGCGTGCTGCTGGTGGCGAAAAAACGCTCGGCGCTGCGTTCGCTCCATGAGCAGCTGCGCGGTAAAGAGATGCAGAAAGATTACCTGGCACTGGTGCGCGGGCAGTGGCAATCCCACGTGAAAACCGTACAGGCACCGCTGCTGAAAAATATTCTGCAGAGCGGCGAGCGCATTGTGCGTGTTAACAGCGAAGGCAAACCGTCGGAAACGCGCTTCAAGGTGGAAGAGCGCTACGCGTTCGCCACGCTGGTACGTTGCAGCCCGGTGACGGGGCGTACGCATCAGATCCGCGTCCATACCCAGCATGCCGGGCATCCGATTGCCTTTGACGATCGCTACGGCGACCGCGAGTTTGATAAGCAGCTTGCCTCAACGGGCTTATCACGCCTCTTCCTGCATGCGGCGGCGCTGAAGTTTACTCACCCGGCAACCGGCGAGACGCTGCGCATCGAAGCGCCCCTCGACAATGCCCTGAAGCACTGCCTGACGACGCTGCGTAACGCAAAATAAGCTCTCTCCCCTCCGTTGCGGAGGGGATCGCTTACGGCTTCAGCCACCTGTCCAGCCACGGAAAGACCTCATCCTGCTGCTGCTGATAAAAAACATGGCCCAGTTCGGGCCAGCTTTTGGTCACCAGTTTCTCATCGGCATGCTGCGACGCCCAGACGCGGTGCACTTTCTCAAAGGCCTCTTCGACCGCTTGCGGCGGGAAGAGCTTATCTTTGCCGCCGCTGAAGATCAGCATCGGCTTTGGTGCCGCGAGACTGGCGATATCGGGAATATCCATCAGCGCCGGCATACCGGGATGCAGCATATAAAAGGCTGACTGCCCGCGCAGCACATTATTCCCGGGCTGCATCAGGCCGTTGTAAGTGCCGAACCACGAAATCACCGCCGTTGCGGCCACCTTGTCACTAAGGGCAGCCAGTTGCCAGGCGCGGAACCCGCCCATGGAGAAGCCCAGCACGCCGACGCGTTTACTGTCGACGCCCGCATGCGCGGCGATAAAATCGACGGTGCGCATATCTTCATACGCCACTTCGCCCGCAAGTGAACGGCCCAGGTTGAAGTAGTTGCTGGCCAGCGCCTGCTGTTGTTCATAGACCATTGGCCCGCGATCGCCCCAGCCGGGGCTGTCGATAGCGATAACCGCATACCCGCGCTGTGCCAGCTCGTCGCCAATAAATTTTCCGCTAAAGAATTTATCCGCCCACGCCTGCGCACTGGCGAGCTTTTTGGCGTCATTCCACGGTCGGATTAATTTCTCTTTGCCAATATCAAACTTCGAACCGTGATCGTGCAGAAGCACCACCGCCGGATGCGGGCCGGGCGTTTTCGGCATCAGCAGCAGGGCTGAAATGCGGTTGTCGTCGGTAATGTTCAGCGCCAGTTTTTCGGCGGTGTAGCTGCCGCGATCCTCTTTGCTTATTGTCTCGGGCGCGAAGATTTTGCTGGCATCGGGGGTGAGCAGGGCGGCGCGAAAGCGTTGACGGCCCTCTGTTTGCCATTGATTAAAATCAGAGTAGTGGCCGGAGAGCCAGGAGTCGGGGTAGGGCATTTGCGCTTTCAGCGCGGGCCAGCTCGCCGGGAGATTGCCTTCGACGACGCCCTCGGTTTGCCACGTCTCTTGCGCGCTGGCCGTAGCGGAAATCAATAACGCGGCGGCCAGCGCCATTTTGCACGACATCTTCATCAGCATCCCTCAAATTAAAACGGTGTTTTAATATTGAGAGAGACTCTACAGGTCGTTTACTAAACAATCTGTGATCGCTTAAGCATTAGCTTAACAACGGGTTGCGCTCCTCACGGCGCAGCATCTGGCACAGCGCAATCAGCGGTAGCCCGACCAGCGTATTCGGATCGCGCCCCTCAAGCCGCTCGAACAGGGCGATGCCCAGCCCTTCGCTTTTAAAACTGCCGGCACAATTAAGCGGGCGCTCTTTGCGCACGTAGTCGTCAATCTCCTGCTCATTTAAATGACGGAAATGGACGTCGAAGGGTTCACACTCCGTTTGCAAATGTCCGGTTGCCGAATTAAACAGCGCAAGTCCCGTATAGAAGGTGAGAATATTTCCGCTCGCTTTCAGCAATTGCTGGCGTGCATTCTCTTCCGTATGCGGTTTGCCGTTAATTTCGCCATTTAATACGCACACCTGATCGGAGCCAATTATCAGGTGATGTGGATATTTTTCCGCCAGCGACTGCGCTTTTTGCTGAGCAAGGCGCAGCACGAGGTGGCGGGGCGTTTCACCGGGATGCGGTGTTTCGTCCGTTTGCGGCGCTGCACACTCAAAGGGGAGGCCGAGTTTTTCCAGCAGCGCGCGACGATAGGGTGAAGTTGAAGCAAGAATAAGAGGAGACATATTTTTTCCACCAAATATGGCTTAACGATGAGAGGCAAATTAAACTGTAGGCCGCAATGTGTGCGAATAATTGGCAAAAGGCAACCGCAGGCTGCCTTTTTCTTTGACTCTATGACGTTACAAAGTTAATATGCGCGCCCTATGCAAAAGGTAAAATTACCCCTGACTCTTGATCCGGTTCGTACCGCTCAAAAACGCCTTGATTATGAGGGTGTCTACACTCTCGATCAGGTCGAGCGCGTCGCCGATTCTGTTGTCAGCGTAGAAACTGATGTGGAGTGCTCCATGTCGTTTGCTATCGATAATCAGCGTCTGGCGGTGTTAACCGGCGATGCGAAGGTTACGGTAGCGCTCGAGTGCCAGCGCTGCGGGAAACCGTTCACCCATCACGTCTACACAACGTATTGTTTTAGTCCTGTGCGTTCAGACGAACAGGCTGAAGCACTGCCGGAAGCGTATGAGCCGATTGAGGTTAACGAATTCGGCGAAATCGATCTGCGGGCGTTGGTTGAGGATGAAATCATTCTCGCCTTGCCTGTAGTTCCGGTGCATGATTCTGAACACTGTGAAGTGTCCGAGGCGGACATGGTCTTTGGGGAATTGCCTGATGAAGCGCAAAAACCCAATCCATTTGCCGTATTAGCCAGCTTAAAGCGTAAGTAATTGAGGAGTAAGGTCCATGGCCGTACAACAGAATAAACCAACCCGTTCCAAACGTGGCATGCGTCGTTCCCATGACGCGCTGACCGCAGTCACCAGCCTGTCTGTAGACAAAACTTCTGGTGAAACCCACCTGCGTCACCACATGACCGCTGACGGTTTCTACCGCGGTCGCAAGGTTATCACTAAGTAATCACGCGCAAGCGTGATGAAGCTTAGTGAGGCTTTCCCCGCTCAGGCGGGGATAAACCGAACCAGGCTCTGACGATACCTTGACACGTCTAACCCTGGCGTTAGATGTCATGGGGGGCGATTTTGGCCCCTCCGTGACAGTGCCTGCAGCTTTGCAGGCACTGAATTCTAATTCGCAACTCACTCTCCTGTTAGTCGGCGATCCCGACGCAATCACGCCATTACTTGCCAAAGCTGATTTCGAGCAGCGCTCTCGCCTGCTTGTTGTTCCTGCACAGTCAGTTGTTGCCAGTGATGCGCGCGCGGCGCAGGCGATCCGTAATAGTCGTGGTACGTCAATGCGTATCGCGCTGGAGCTGGTGAAAGAGGGGCGCGCCCAGGCCTGCGTCAGCGCAGGTAATACCGGGGCGTTGATGGGGCTGGCGAAACTGCTGCTTAAACCCCTCGACGGTATTGAGCGTCCGGCGCTGGTGACGGTATTGCCGCATCAGCAAAAGGGCAGAACCGTGGTGCTCGATCTGGGTGCGAATGTCGATTGCGACAGCACGATGCTGGCACAATTCGCCGTAATGGGTGCCGTCATGGCGGAGGAGATCCTGGAGATCGCCAACCCGCGGGTCGCTCTGCTCAATATTGGTGAAGAGGAGAGCAAAGGCCATGACAATATCCGCGAAGCTGCCGCGTTGTTACGCGAAGCGCCATCCATCAACTACATTGGTTACCTGGAAGCGAACGAATTATTAACCGGCAAGACGGATGTGCTGGTGTGTGACGGTTTCACGGGAAACGTCACGCTAAAAACCATGGAAGGGGTTGTCAGAATGTTTCTTTCGCTGCTGAAATCGCAGGGCGAAGGGAAAAAAAGGGCGTGGTGGCTCATCTTACTCAAACGTTGGTTACAAAAAAGTCTGATAAGTCGATTCAGCCACCTCAACCCCGACCAGTATAATGGTGCCTGTCTGTTAGGATTGCGCGGCACAGTGATTAAAAGTCACGGCGCAGCCAATCAGCGCGCGTTTTGCGTCGCGATTGAGCAGGCAGTGCAGGCGGTGCAGCGGCAAGTCCCACAGCGGATTGCCGCTCGCCTGGAATCTGTGTACATCGCGTCGGCTTCGTCTGCACTGGGCGACGAAAGCAAGAACGTATGTATATTATCCAAGAGTGACTGAGCGCACATGTATACAAAGATTATTGGTACCGGCAGCTATCTGCCAGAACAGGTTCGAACAAACGCCGATTTAGAAAAAATGGTCGATACCTCCGACGAGTGGATTGTCACGCGTACGGGTATCCGTGAGCGTCGTATTGCTGCGGCAAACGAGACTGTATCGACTATGGGCTTTGAGGCCGCTAAACGCGCGCTCGAGATGGCCGGCATCGATAACGATCAGATTGGCTTAATCATTGTCGCAACCACTTCAGCGACCCACGCTTTCCCAAGCGCTGCCTGCCAGATTCAGAATATGCTGGGAATTAAAGGCTGCCCGGCGTTTGACGTTGCCGCCGCCTGCGCAGGTTTTACTTATGCCCTGAGCATTGCCGATCAGTACATTAAATCCGGTGCGGTAAAACATGCGCTGGTGATCGGCTCCGATGCGCTGGCGCGCACGCTCGATCCGGAAGATCGCGGTACGATTATCCTCTTCGGTGACGCTGCGGGCGCTGCCGTGCTGGGCGCTTCAGAAGAGCCGGGCATTATCTCCACGCATATGCACGCTGACGGAAGCTATGGCGAACTGCTGACGCTGCCGAATCTCGATCGCGTAAACCCGGAAAATCCGACCTATTTAACGATGGCGGGTAACGAAGTCTTTAAAGTTGCCGTCACCGAACTGGCGCATATTGTTGACGAAACGTTGGCTGCCAACAACCTTGAGCGCAGCGAGCTGGACTGGCTGGTGCCGCATCAGGCGAACCTGCGTATTATCAGCGCGACGGCGAAAAAACTCGGCATGTCGATGGATAATGTGGTGGTTACACTCGATCGTCATGGCAATACGTCTGCCGCCTCCGTGCCTTGCGCACTGGATGAAGCGGTGCGTGACGGGCGCATCAAAGCTGGCCAGCTGATCCTGCTTGAAGCCTTTGGCGGCGGGTTCACCTGGGGCTCTGCGCTGGTACGTTTCTGAGTATAAGGACAAAAAAATGACGCAATTCGCATTTGTGTTTCCGGGGCAGGGCTCCCAGACTGTCGGCATGCTGGCCGACATGGCTGCCACCTGGCCGGTTATCGAAGAGACTTTCCAGGAAGCTTCAGCGGTGCTGGGCTACGATCTCTGGGCGCTGGTTCAACAAGGCCCGGCGGAAGAGCTGAATAAAACCTGGCAGACGCAGCCTGCGCTGTTGACGGCCTCCGTCGCGCTGTGGCGCGTATGGCAGCAGCAGGGCGGCAAAGCACCTGCGCTGATGGCGGGTCACAGCCTTGGCGAATACTCTGCGCTGGTTTGCGCGGGCGTGATCGCCTTTGCTGACGCGGTTCGCCTGGTTGAACTGCGCGGTAAGTTTATGCAGGATGCCGTTCCGGCAGGTACCGGTGCGATGTCCGCAATTATCGGTCTTGATGACGCCGCAATTGCACAGGCGTGTGAAGCCGCTGCTGAAGGGCAGGTCGTCTCGCCGGTAAACTATAACTCACCGGGTCAGGTGGTGATTGCGGGTCATAAAGAAGCCGTTGAGCGCGCGGGGGCTGCCTGTAAAGCCGCTGGTGCAAAACGTGCGCTGCCGCTGCCGGTAAGCGTTCCTTCCCACTGCGCGTTGATGAAACCTGCGGCGGAGAAACTGGCTGCTGAGCTCAGCAATATTACTTTTAATGCGCCGCAGATCCCTGTCGTGAATAACGTCGACGTGGCGTGTGAAACGACACCGGAAGCGATTCGCGATGCGCTGGTGCGCCAGCTCTACAGCCCGGTTCAATGGACCAAAAGCGTTGAGTTTATGGCGTCGCAGGGCATTGAGCACCTGTATGAAGTGGGCCCGGGTAAAGTCCTCACCGGCCTGACTAAACGTATTGTTGACACCCTGACAGCCTCGGCGTTGAACGAGCCGGCGGCCATGTCAGAGGCTCTTGCGCAATAAAAGAGGAAGACCATGAGTTTTGAAGGAAAAATCGCGCTGGTTACCGGTGCAAGCCGCGGCATTGGCCGCGCAATCGCCGAAACCCTCGTCGCCCGCGGCGCGAAGGTGATTGGTACTGCGACCAGCGAAAGTGGCGCGCAGGCAATCAGCGATTATCTGGGTGCGAACGGTAAAGGTCTGCAGTTAAATGTGACCGACCCTGCATCTATCGAATCTGTGCTGGAAAACATTCGCGCTGAGTTTGGCGAGGTCGATATTCTGGTGAATAACGCCGGGATCACCCGTGACAATCTGCTGATGCGTATGAAAGATGATGAGTGGAACGATATTATCGAGACCAATCTTTCATCTGTTTTCCGTCTGTCAAAAGCGGTAATGCGAGCTATGATGAAAAAGCGTCATGGGCGTATTATCACTATCGGTTCTGTGGTTGGTACCATGGGAAATGCCGGTCAGGCCAACTACGCTGCGGCGAAAGCGGGTCTTATCGGTTTTAGTAAATCGCTGGCGCGTGAAGTTGCGTCCCGCGGTATTACAGTAAACGTTGTTGCTCCGGGTTTTATTGAAACGGACATGACGCGTGCGCTATCTGACGATCAGCGTGCGGGTATTCTGGCGCAAGTGCCTGCAGGCCGCCTCGGCGGTGCGCAGGAAATCGCCAGCGCGGTTGCATTTTTAGCCTCTGACGAGGCGGGTTACATCACTGGTGAAACCCTGCACGTCAACGGCGGAATGTATATGGTTTGACCACGATGAAATTTATTTGCGTTATTGGGGTGAAAGGCCTCAAAATAGCGTAAAATCGTGGTACGAACTGCCGGGATTTAGTTGCAAATTTTTCAACATTTTATACACTACGAAAACCATCGCGAAAGCGAGTTTTGATAGGAAATTTAAGAGTATGAGCACTATCGAAGAACGCGTTAAGAAAATTATCGGCGAGCAGCTGGGCGTTAAGCAGGAAGAAGTTACCAACAATGCTTCCTTCGTTGAGGACCTGGGCGCTGATTCTCTTGACACCGTTGAGCTGGTAATGGCTCTGGAAGAAGAGTTTGATACTGAGATTCCGGACGAAGAAGCTGAGAAGATCACTACCGTTCAGGCTGCCATTGATTACATCAACGGCCACCAGGCGTAAGTGAACATCTCCAGGCGGTCATTCGACCGCCTGAGTTTTATCTAAGCAATCTCACGAATCTCTTTTTTTATCCCTCCCTGGAGGACAAACGTGTCTAAGCGTCGTGTAGTTGTGACCGGACTTGGCATGTTGTCTCCTGTCGGCAATACCGTAGAGTCTACCTGGAAAGCTCTCCTTGCCGGTCAGAGTGGCATCAGCCTGATCGACCATTTCGATACTAGCGCCTATGCAACCAAATTTGCTGGCTTAGTAAAGGATTTTAACTGTGAAGATTACATTTCGCGCAAAGAACAGCGCAAAATGGACGACTTCATTCAATATGGAATTGTCGCTGGTATTCAGGCCATGCAGGATTCCGGCCTGGAAGTAACAGAAGAAAACGCCTCGCGTATTGGCGCGGCGATTGGTTCTGGCATTGGTGGTCTCGGACTGATCGAAGAAAACCACAGCTCCCTCGTTAAGGGTGGGCCGCGTAAAATCAGCCCGTTCTTCGTTCCATCGACCATTGTGAATATGGTGGCTGGCCATTTGACCATTATGTTTGGTCTGCAAGGCCCCAGCATTTCAATTGCGACTGCCTGTACATCAGGCGTGCATAACATTGGTCACGCCGCGCGTATCATTGCCTATGGCGATGCCGATGCGATGCTGGCAGGTGGTGCGGAAAAAGCAAGTACGCCGCTTGGCGTTGGTGGTTTTGGCGCAGCGCGCGCGCTCTCCACGCGTAACGATAATCCGCAGGCCGCAAGCCGCCCGTGGGATAAAGACCGTGATGGTTTTGTCCTCGGCGATGGCGCAGGCATCATCATGCTGGAAGAGTACGAACACGCGAAGAAGCGCGGTGCGAAAATTTATGCTGAAATCATCGGTTTTGGCATGAGCAGCGATGCTTACCACATGACTTCTCCGCCGGAAAACGGCGCGGGTGCGGCGAAAGCGATGATTCATGCGCTTCGCGATGCGGGCATTGAGCCGTCTCAGATTGGCTACGTAAACGCACACGGCACTTCAACACCTGCGGGCGATAAAGCCGAAGCGCAGGCAGTGAAGTCCGTATTCGGCGACGCAGCTTACAGCGTGATGGTCAGCTCGACCAAATCCATGACCGGCCACCTGCTCGGTGCGGCGGGTGCAGTAGAATCTATCTACTCCATCCTGGCACTGCGCGACCAGGCTGTACCGCCAACCATCAACCTCGATAACCCGGATGAGGGTTGCGACCTTGATTTCGTGCCGCATGAGGCGCGTCAGGTTAGCGGTCTGGAGTACACCCTGTGTAACTCCTTCGGCTTCGGTGGTACCAACGGCTCGCTGATCTTCAAAAAAGTGTGATCAACCTGCCGTATAAAGGCCCGCTTGCGGGCCTTTTCTATTCTGATTTATCCCCCTTGTCCTCGGCTTTTCATCCTGCCAAACTGTCTGCCTATGCATACAAGGAGTCGCTATGTTCTTGATTAATGGCACAGAGCAGGCCTCGCTTGCGGCCAATGACCGGGCGACGCAGTTTGGCGACGGCTGTTTTACTACCGCACGTATTATCGACGGGCAGATCCAGTTTGCCGCCGCTCACCAGCAGCGCCTGCGTCAGGGATGCGAGCGCTTAGCGATCCCTTTTGCTGAATGGTCTGCACTTGAGCAGGAGATGACCATGCTGGCGAAAGAGCACGATGAAGGCGTCATCAAAGCGGTGATCTCGCGCGGCGTGGGTGGGCGCGGCTACAGCCCGGCCAACTGTTCTGCGCCGACGCGCATTGTCTCCTTTGCACCGAGGCCCGTGCACTATGCGCGCTGGCAGCAGGAGGGGGTCTCCCTTGCGCTCAGTGAGATCCGTCTGGGGCGCAATCCTGCGCTTGCCGGTATCAAACACCTTAACCGGCTGGAGCAGGTGCTTATTCGCCTCGGGCTTGAACAAACCGATGCCGATGACGCACTGGTGCTCGACAGCGACGGCTGGATCACCGAGTGCAGTGCGGGAAATATCTTCTGGCGACAGGGTAAAACGGTGTTCACCCCCAGGCTCGATCAGGCGGGTGTGGATGGCATTATGCGGCAATACTGCCTGCGCCAGCTGGCATCTTCTACGTTTAACGTTGTCGAAGTGAACGCCGGGCTCGATGCGCTGGCACTGGCAGACGAAGCCATTATTTGTAACGCGCTGATGCCGGTTGTGCCGGTTCGCCAGTGGGCGGACAGGCAGTGGCAGGCGCGCGATCTGTACCATTTTTTAGCCCCTCTTTGTGAGCGCATAAATCCATTATGAAAAAACTCTTTGGCGTTGTACTCATTCTGCTCGCAGTACTGGTTATTGCCGCAGGCGCTGGTGCCTGGAAGGTGCGGCAGCTGGCCGACAGCAAAATATTGATCAAAGACGAAACCATCTTCACCCTGCCGGCTGGCACCGGGCGCACAACGCTGGGCGAGCTGCTCTATCGCGAAAAGGTGATTAATCGCCCGCGCGTGTTCCAGTGGTTACTGCGCCTGGAGCCCGATCTCTCACACTTCAAAGCCGGGACCTACCGCTTCACGCCCAATATGACCGTGCGTGAGATGATGCAGCTGTTGGAAAGCGGTAAAGAGGCGCAATTCCCGCTGCGTTTCGTTGAGGGGATGCGGTTAAGCGATTACCTGAAACAGCTGCGCGACGCGCCATACATCAAACACACGCTGAAAGATGATGACTACGCGACCGTGGCGCAGGCGATAAAAATGGCGCACCCGGAGTGGGTCGAAGGGTGGTTCTGGCCTGACACGTGGATGTACACCGCCAATACCACCGATGTTGCGCTGTTGAAACGTGCGCATCAAAAAATGGTGCAGGCCGTTGCCCGCGCCTGGGAAGGGCGCGCTGAAGGTCTGCCCTATAAAGATGAAAATCAGCTGGTTACCATGGCCTCGATTATTGAGAAAGAGACCGCCGTCGCCGGTGAGCGCGACCGGGTGGCCTCGGTGTTTATTAACCGGCTGCGCATCGGGATGCGTCTGCAGACCGATCCGACGGTAATCTACGGGATGGGGGCGCGATATAGTGGTAAGCTGTCGCGCGCCGATCTGGAGGCACCGACGGATTACAACACCTATGTGATCAACGGCCTGCCGCCGGGGCCAATTGCCACGCCGGGTGAGGCCTCTCTGAAAGCCGCGGCGCATCCGGCAAAAACGCCATATCTCTATTTTGTTGCCGACGGTAAAGGCGGACATACGTTTAACACCAATCTCGCCAGTCATAACCGATCGGTGCAGGAGTACCTGAAAGTACTTAAGGAAAAAAATGGGCAGTAAATACATCGTCATTGAAGGGCTGGAAGGCGCGGGTAAAACCACCGCGCGGGATGTCATTGTTGATACGCTGAAGACGCTCGGCGTTGGCGACATGGTGTTTACCCGCGAGCCGGGCGGCACGCTGCTGGCGGAAAAACTGCGCAGCCTGGTGCTGGATATCCGCTCCGTCGGGGATGAAGTGATCACCGATAAAGCCGAAGTGCTGATGTTTTACGCCGCCCGCGTTCAGCTGGTGGAGACGGTTATCAAACCCGCGCTGGCGCGCGGAAGCTGGGTCATTGGCGATCGCCACGATCTCTCCACCCAGGCCTACCAGGGCGGCGGGCGCGGTATTGATCAAACCCTGCTCACCACGCTGCGCGACGCGGTGCTCGGCGATTTCCGCCCTGATTTAACCCTTTATCTTGATGTAACGCCGGAAGTGGGCCTTAAACGCGCCCGTGCGCGCGGCGAGCTTGACCGCATTGAGCAGGAGTCACTCGATTTCTTCAACCGTACGCGCGCCCGCTATCTGGAACTGGCGGAACAGGATCCGAGTATTCGTACCATTGATGCCACCCAGTCGCTGGAAGAGGTTGTAGCCGATATTCGCCGCACCGTCACCACATGGGTGGAGGAGCAGGGCGCATGAAATGGTATCCGTGGCTACGGCCGGACTTTGAACAACTGGTCGCCAGTTATCAGAGCGGGCGCGGGCACCACGCGTTACTGATCCACGCCCTGGAAGGGATGGGCGACGATGCGCTGATCTACGCCATCAACCGCCTGCTGCTCTGCCAGACGCCGCAAGGAAATAAAAGCTGCGGTCACTGTCGCGGCTGCGAATTAATGCAGGCGGGTACCCACCCCGATTATTACGTGCTTGCGCCGGAGAAAGGGAAGTCGACGCTGGGTATTGATGCGGTGCGTGAAGTGAATGAAAAGTTGTACGAGCACGCCCGGCTCGGCGGCGCAAAAGTCGTCTGTCTGCCGGACGCCGCACAGCTCAGCGACGCCGCCGCCAACGCGTTACTGAAAACGCTGGAAGAGCCGCCGGCGCAGACATGGTTTTTCCTCGCCTGCCGCGAGCCCGTGCGGCTGCTGCCCACTCTGCGTAGCCGCTGTCGTATGCATCACTTAGCGCCGCCCGCAGAGAATTACGCCGCGACGTGGCTTTCGCGTGAAGTGACAATGTCACAAGATGCGATTCTCACCGCGCTGCGCCTCTCGGCCGGCTCGCCAGGCGCTGCCCAAATGTTGTTGCAGGATGATAAGTGGAAGCAGCGCCAGGCGCTGTGCGAGGCGGCAAACGCAGCGCTTACCGGCGGTGACTGGCTGGCAGTGCTGCCCGCGCTTAATCATGACAATGCCCCGGAGCGCCTGCAGTGGCTCGCTTCGCTGATCCTCGATGCGCTGAAGCTGCAGCAAGGCGCAACACTCGTCACCAATGTTGATGCTCCGGCGCTGGTGCAGGGTTTCGCCCACCAGTGGCGCAGCGACACGCTGCATGCGCTTTTACATGCGCTGTTTACCTGCCGCGAGCAGTTGCTGAGCGTTGTTGGCGTTAACCGCGAACTGCTGCTGACCGATTTACTGTTAAACGTGGAGCGTTACCTGCACTCCGGCGTGACGCTTCCTGTATCCCATCTATAAGAGAGACATTATGTTTTTAGTCGACTCGCACTGCCATCTCGATGGCCTTAACTATGAAACGCTGCATAAAAATGTGGACGATGTGCTGGCGAAAGCCGCCGCGCGCGATGTGAAGTTCTGCCTCGCGGTCGCCACGACGCTGCCCGGATACCGGTCAATGCGTGAATTAGTCGGCGAGCGTGAGAATGTGGTCTTCTCCTGCGGCGTACATCCGCTCAACCAGGATGAAGAGTACGAGATGGAAACCCTGCGCCAGCTGGCGGCAGAAGAGGGTGTGGTGGCAATGGGTGAAACCGGCCTCGACTACTTCTATACCCCGGAAACCAAGCCGCGCCAGCAGGACTCTTTCCGCAACCATATCCGCATTGGGCGTGAGCTGAATAAACCGGTGATTGTGCATACGCGTGACGCGCGCGCCGATACGCTGGCGATTTTACAAGAAGAGAAGGTGCAGGATTGCGGCGGCGTACTACACTGCTTTACCGAAGATCGTGAAACGGCCGGTAAGCTGCTGGATATGGGTTTTTATATCTCTTTTTCCGGCATCGTCACTTTCCGTAACGCCGAGCAGTTACGCGACGCCGCGCGCTATGTGCCGCTCGATCGCCTGCTGGTGGAGACCGATTCGCCTTATCTGGCACCGGTGCCGCACCGCGGGAAAGAGAACCAGCCTGCCATGACGCGCGATGTTGCAGAGTATATGGCGGTGCTGAAGGGCGTCTCCATTGAAGAGCTTGCCCAACAGACGACGCAAAACTTTGCCCGCCTGTTCCATATCGCCCCGTCGCGTCTGCATATAGCATGAAAAGCAGCTTATTTTAGTACTCGTAATTAATACCCGATAAGAGTAAAGTTCACCGCCATAAAATGGGCGGTGACGGTTACAATTTGACCTAAAAAGAGCGGCAAATGTAAGCCAATGTGACTTTTCTTATTAGCGCTGGCTGAAACGTGATAGCGGTCAAACAAACCTGAAACGATTTATTTTACTCTGTGTAATAAATAAAGGGCGCTTAGATGCCCTTCCCACGGCGCGGTTCTCCCCCCGTGCCAATGCGCGAAAGCGTAGAAAAAAGCACTAATACTCAGGAGCACTCTCAATTATGTTTAAGAATGCATTTGCTAACCTGCAGAAGGTCGGTAAATCGCTGATGCTGCCAGTATCCGTACTGCCTATCGCAGGTATCCTGCTGGGCGTCGGTTCTGCAAACTTCAGCTGGCTGCCAGAAGTGGTTTCCCATGTTATGGCCGAAGCGGGCGGTTCCGTTTTCGCCAACATGCCGCTGATCTTCGCGATCGGTGTGGCCCTTGGCTTCACCAATAACGACGGCGTTTCAGCGCTTGCCGCCGTTGTCGCCTACGGCATTATGGTTAAAACCATGGCGGTGGTTGCGCCGCTGGTTCTGCATTTACCTGCTGAAGAGATCGCGGCGAAACACCTGGCAGACACCGGTGTACTCGGCGGTATCATCTCTGGTGCGATCGCAGCGTATATGTTTAACCGCTTCTACCGTATCAAGCTGCCTGAGTATCTGGGCTTCTTCGCGGGTAAACGCTTTGTGCCGATCATCTCTGGTCTGGCAGCAATCTTCACCGGCGTGATCCTCTCCTTTATTTGGCCGCCGATCGGTACTGCTATCCAGACCTTTTCTCAGTGGGCTGCTTACCAGAACCCGGTTGTTGCGTTCGGTATTTATGGCTTCATCGAGCGCTGCCTGGTGCCGTTTGGTCTGCACCACATCTGGAACGTACCTTTCCAGATGCAGATTGGTGAATTCACCAACGCCGCAGGCCAGGTGTTCCACGGCGATATCCCGCGTTACATGGCAGGTGACCCGACCGCAGGTAAACTCTCCGGTGGCTTCCTGTTCAAAATGTACGGTCTGCCGGCTGCCGCGATTGCTATCTGGCACTCTGCGAAACCGGAAAACCGCGCGAAAGTGGGCGGTATCATGATCTCCGCCGCGCTGACCTCGTTCCTGACCGGTATCACCGAGCCGATCGAGTTCTCCTTTATGTTCGTGGCGCCGATTCTGTACGTTATCCATGCGATTCTGGCAGGCCTGGCCTTCCCGATCTGTATCCTGCTGGGTATGCGTGACGGTACGTCGTTCTCCCACGGTCTGATCGACTTTGTCGTGCTGAGCGGTAACAGCAGCAAACTGTGGCTGTTCCCGATCATCGGTATCTGCTACGCGGTGGTTTACTACACCGTCTTCCGTGTGCTGATTAAAGCGCTGGATCTGAAGACCCCGGGTCGTGAAGAGACTACCGAAGAGAGCAAAGCTGGCGTCACCAGCGAAATGGCTCCGGCTCTGGTTTCCGCGTTTGGCGGCAAAGAGAACATCACCAACCTCGATGCGTGTATCACGCGTCTGCGTGTCAGCGTGGCTGACGTAGCAAAAGTGGATCAGGCTGGCCTGAAGAAACTGGGCGCTGCGGGTGTGGTTGTTGCCGGTTCCGGCGTTCAGGCGATTTTCGGTACCAAATCCGATAACCTGAAAACCGAGATGGATGAGTACATCCGCAACAGCTAAGCCATAGTCTGGGGAGACTGAGGGAGCCTGATGGCTCCCTTTTTTATTGCCCTGCATTTGTAGGCCGGATAAGCGTTAGCGCCATCCGGCATTGCGGTTTTGCCGGATGGCGGCGTTGCCTTATCCGGCCTACAGGTAGCCAATAAAAAAGGAGCCCGCAGGCTCCTTTTGTTGACTAATGCGATATCAGAAGCGGTAATTGGCGCTCACTGAGAAGTTACGCGGCTCGCCATACACATAGGAGCGGCTGTCGACGTTGGTGTCATATTTCTTATCAAACAGGTTATCGATGTTCGCCTGCACCGAAAGCTGCTTAGTGACCTGGTAACGGGCGAAAAGGTCGACCAGCGCATAGCTGCCCTGTTCAGAGCGGAAGTTGCCGTTCGCAGTGCTGACATTCGCCCAGGTGCTGTTCTGCCAGTTTACGCCGCCGCCGACGGTTAACTCTTGCAGCATCGGCAGGCGATAGCTGGTGAAGGTTTTGATCGACGTACGCGGCAGGTTCGGGTTCACCGCATTGCCATCTTTATCATCGGCAACATAGCGTGTGGCGCCGAAAGTCATCTGCCAGTTGTCAGTCAGCGCGCCGTTAATTTCCAGCTCCACGCCTCTACTCACCGCGCCATCGACCGCTTCATACGCGCTTTCGCCGCTGGTGCCCGGCACCACGCCGCCGGTTGTCTGACCCAGGTTATCCTGCTCGATACGGAACACGGCGAGCGAAGCGGTTAAACGGCTGTTCATCCAGTCAGATTTCACGCCCAGCTCGTAGTTTTTCCCGGTGACCGGCGAGAGATATTTCCCCTGCGCGTCGCGGTACTCCTGCGGTTTAAAGATGGAGGTATAGCTGGCATAGGTCGACCAGGTATCGTTGATGTCGAAGATCAGGCCCGCATAGGGCGAGAGGTTATTCTTCTCCAGATCCTGCGTCAGCGTCTCAAGCTTGTATTTGGTATAACGCGCGCCCGCAATCAGATGCAGCGGATCGGCAAGTGAGATACGCGTTGCGAGGTAGGCTGACTGCTGACGAATAGTATCTTCCTGCGCCAGGCTCAGCGGCGCCCATTGTGTTTCCGGGTAGTTGCCGTTGAAGTTGCTGTAGTTGCCGAGCGAGGTATCGAGGATATTCTCCCACGAGCTAAAGTAGCGGTTATTTTGCTTGCTCAGATTGCCGCCGACCATCAGCTCATGCTGGCGGCCAAGCAGCTCATACGAGCCATTAGCAAAGGTATCCAGCGCATCGACTTTACGCATGCCGGTGTTATATCCGGTACCGCCAACATAGGGGTAAGAGGCACCATAAGGGCTGACCATCAGTCCGGTGGATTTATCGACCGTGCCGTCGACATAGAGCGCTTTACTGTCGAGCTGCGTCTCGGTATGGGTGCCGTTCACCGTCAGCAGCCAGTCACTGCCGAGACCCTGCTTCAGTGTCGCGAAGGTGCGTTTGGAGACTTTATTGTTATAGGCCCAATCCGGCGCGGTGCTGTCGCTGCGGCTCGGGTGGGTTTTTGTGCCGTCGGTATACCAGCGCGGCAAGCCGCCCCACGTTGGGCTATCAACGTCGGTCTCCTGGTAGTCATAGCCAACGGAGAAAGCGGTCGACGCAGTCAGATCGACATCCAGCACGCCGTAGAAGAACTTCTTCTCCTGGCTGTAGCGGTCAAGCCAGCTGTCATTATGCTGGTAACCGGCCACCGCACGGCCACGGATCCTGCCATCTTCCGTCAGCGGCGTGGAGACGTCCGCCACGTAACGCTGTTTATTCCAGCTGCCATATTCGGCCGAAACGTTTGAGGTAAATTCGCGGCTGTCGGCGTGCTTGCGCACCATATTTACCGAGGCGGAAGGGTTGCCCGCTCCGGTCATCAGCCCGGTTGCGCCGCGTACCACTTCAATACGCTCATACATAGCGGTATCGGAGAGCGCATCGCCCAGGTTCCAGCGGGTTTCAAAAATCGTCGGGATGCCATCGACCATATAGTTATCAATCAGGAATCCGCGCGAGTAGTAGGTGCTGCGATCGGAGTCTGCCGCGCTCTCGAACACACCCGTGGTATTTTTCAGCACGTCGCCGAGGGTTTCCAGCTGCTGATCCTTCATCCGCTGTTGGGTGGTAATGCTGATAGATTGAGGAATATCGCGCTGCACCAGCGTCATTTTGGTGCCTGCCGCAGTCGTCTGCGTATTGTAATCCTGTTCGGTCAGAGCACGGGTGTCGGCAGCACTGGTTCCTTCAACTACCACCGTCTCTTCACTGCCGGCGGCAAACGCGGTGGCCGGGGTGAGCGCAAAGGCAATGGCAACAGCCAGCAGGGAAGGGGCGGCCGTACAGGCGTGAGCGCCGAAGCGGCCATTCTGCGGGAAAGACATGATGAACCCTTAATGGTGTGTGAGCAGAACCCGCAGCCAATACGTTGCTGGCTGCGGGAAGTAAATGCGTCAGCGCGAAGCGCGCATGGAAATGCAAATGCGAAATATACGCATTCACTTAAGCGGTGTAAACAGATGTAATTATCGATTATGAAATGCGATTTCATGTGCGCCAGCCAGCGTCTGCGCCTGCCACAATCAGGCCAGGCGTAAAAGGGGAAAGAAAAACAGCGTTATAGTTGAAAGAACAAGAGAATCTCGATCATACTCTAGGGCACATAATTGACGACGACGGCGGGCCTGGCCCGCACTCAGAAAAGGAAAACGTCATGGCCGAAGAGACCATTTTCAGCAAAATCATTCGTCGCGAAATTCCAGCGGACATCGTTTATCAGGACGAACTGGTTACCGCCTTTCGCGATATCTCCCCGCAAGCGCCGACACATGTGCTGATCGTGCCGAACCTGCTTATCCCCACCGTCAACGATGTAACCCAGGCCCACGAGCAGGCGCTGGGGCGCATGATGACCGTTGCCGCGAAAATCGCCCGTGATGAAGGGATTGCCGAAGATGGCTATCGCCTGATCATGAACTGTAATCGTCACGGCGGGCAGGAGGTTTACCATATTCATATGCACCTGCTGGGCGGGCGCGTGCTGGGGCCGATGCTGGCTCATAAAGGTCTTTAAGATGAGCGTCGCGCGTGTTGCGTTACTGCTGACGGCGTTAGCGCTTGTCGGCTGCGGCTCCCGGCCCGCGATCCCGGTCGCCAGCGATCAAACGCTGGTGATGGAGTCCTCCATCCTCGCCGCAGGCATCATCGCGCAGCCGCCGACCATGAGCCGGGAGGCGCTTCAGCCTTCCGCCTCCTCAAAGATCTATAACGAACGCCAGCAGCCCGTCACGCTGCACTATCGCTTTTACTGGTATGACGCCAGAGGTCTGGAGATGCACCCGCTGGAAGCGCCGCGCAGCGTAACGGTTCCCGGTAATGCCACCATGACTCTCTACGGCAGCGCTAACTATCTCGGCGCGCACAGCGTCAGACTCTATCTCTATCTCTAAGAGGTGACACTTGATTAAGACCATTGGACGCTACGCGTTACTGACTACCCTTGCCATGCTGCTTGCAGGCTGTATCACCGACCAGCAACCGGCTCCGGTTGAGCAGGCAGGCGGTGGCGCGACGCAACCGGCGCAACCTCAGCAGCCGCAGCAGCCGATTCCTGGCGTGCCTTCCGTGCCAACGCTGCCACAGCAGCCGGGCCCGATTGAACATCCGGATCAGAACGGCCAGCCAACGCCGCGCGAGCGTCATTACGACTGGAACGGCGCGGTACAGCCGATGGTGGGCAAAATGTTGCAGGCCAGCGGCGCGAATGCCGGCAGCGTTCTGCTGGTAGACAGCGTGAACAACCGCACTAACGGCTCCATTAACACCGGTGAAGCAACAGAAGTGGTGCGCAACGCGCTGGCAAATAACGGTAAATTCACCCTGATCACCGCCCAGCAGCTGGCGGTTGCCAAGCAGCAGCTCGGCCTGTCGCCGCAGGACAGCCTTGGCTCGCGCAGCAAAGCGATGGGCATCGCGCGCAACGTCGGCGCGCAGTATGTGCTCTACTCCAACGCAACCGGCAATGCCAATGCGCCTTCGCTGCAAATGCAGTTAATGCTGGTGCAGACCGGCGAGATTATCTGGTCAGGTAAAGGTGCCGTTCAGCAGCAGTAATCTGACGCGTGACACCATCCTGTCACGCTACTTTCCGCACTACGCTCCCGTCGCCAGCCAGCAAGTTGGGCTGAGCGGCGGGAGCTGTCTGATAAGCGACGGGCAGCGGACGCTGGTGCTTCGCCAGCAGCATCAAGCCGCGCCTGCGTCCTTTCTGCGCCAGTATCGTCTGTTGCGCCATCTTCCTGCCACTGTTGCGCCGCAGCCGCTTTTTTTCGCGGCGGGCTGGATGGCAATCGACTATATTCCCGGCACCATTGACACCGTGCTGCCGCAGGCCGACGCGCTGGCGACATTGCTGTATCATTTGCACCGGCAAAAACGCTTCGGCTGGCGCATTACGCTGCTGCCGCTGCTGGAGCGCGACTGGCAGTGCTGCGCGCCCGCACGGTGCACGCCCTTCTGGCTGCGGCAGCTAAAACGGTTGCGGCGTCAACGGGAGCCATTGCCGCTGCGCCTTGCGCCGCTGCATATGGATGTTCACGCCGGGAATATTGTGCACGGCGAGAAGGGGCTACGGCTTATCGACTGGGAGTATGCCGGCGACGGCGATGTGGCGCTCGAGCTGGCGGGGATCTGGTGTGAAAACGAGGCGCAGCGCGCTGAAATTGCCGCGCACTATGCCAGTCAGGCGAATATCGATCCGCCTCTGCTCTGGCGGCAAGTTAAGCGCTGGCGGCCGTGGGTGTTAATGCTGATGGTCGGCTGGTATGAACGCCGCTGGCAGCAGACCGGCGATCAACAATTTATTATGCTGGCGAATGAAATATGGCGTCAGCTTCAGTCTGAAGGATAAGAGAGGTAAGTGTGGGTCCAGTGATGTTGGATGTTGAAGGGTACGAACTGGATGCAGAGGAGCGCGAGATTCTGGCGCATCCGCTGGTTGGCGGCTTGATCCTCTTTACCCGGAATTACCACGATCCCGAGCAGCTGCGCGAGCTGGTGCGCCAGATCCGTGCAGCTTCCCACCACCGGCTGGTGGTGGCGGTCGATCAGGAGGGCGGGCGCGTGCAGCGTTTTCGCGACGGTTTCACCCGCCTGCCGGCGGCGCAATCTTTCGCAGCGCTGCTTGGTATGGAAGAGGGCGGTCGGCTGGCGCAGGAGGCGGGCTGGCTGATGGCGAGCGAGATGATCGCCATGGATATTGATATCAGCTTCGCACCGGTGCTGGATGTCGGGCATATCAGCGCGGCGATCGGCGAGCGTTCATATCATGCGGATGTGCAGAAAGCGTTAACGCTCGCCACCCGCGTGATTGATGGCATGCACAGCGCAGGCATGAAAAGCACCGGCAAACACTTTCCGGGCCACGGCGCAGTGACCGCAGACTCGCACAAAGAGACGCCGTTCGATCCACGCCCGCTGGCGGAGATCCGCGCGAAAGATATGTCCATTTTTAAGTCGCTGATTGAGCAGAGCAAGCTGGATGCCATTATGCCCGCGCATGTGATCTACACCGATGCCGATCCGCGTCCGGCCAGCGGCTCACCCTGGTGGCTGAAAACCGTGCTGCGCGGTGAGCTGGGTTACGACGGCGTAATTTTTTCCGACGATCTCTCGATGGAGGGGGCAGCGATCATGGGCAGCTACGCTGAACGCGGGCAGGCGTCGCTGGATGCCGGTTGCGATATGATCCTGGTCTGTAATAATCGTAAAGGTGCCGTTGAGGTACTGGATAACCTGTCACCGATCAATGCAGAGCGTGTTACACATTTGTATCATAAAGGTTCATTTTCTCGTCCGGAGTTGATGAATTCGGCGCGCTGGAAAGCGGCTCACAACGAGCTGGAACAGCTGCACGAACGCTGGCAGGCGCATAAAGCTGCGCATTAACCCTACGGACAAACCGTCGAAGTGGTGAGGATACCATGATTATCTATTTACACGGTTTTGACTCGAACAGCCCCGGCAACCACGAAAAGGTGCTGCAACTGCAGTTTATCGATCCCGATGTCCGGCTGATTAGCTACAGCACGCGGCATCCGAAACATGATATGCAGCATCTGCTCAAAGAGGTGGATAAAATGCTGCAGCTCAACGTCGATGAACGCCCGCTGATCTGCGGTGTCGGTCTGGGCGGTTACTGGGCGGAGCGCATCGGTTTTCTTTGCGATATCCGCCAGGTGATCTTCAACCCTAATCTCTTTCCTTATGAAAATATGGAAGGAAAGATCGACCGGCCGGAAGAGTACCGGGATATTGCCACCAAGTGCGTCGCCAACTTTCGCGAAAAGAACCGCGACCGCTGCCTGGTGATCCTCTCCCGTCAGGATGAAGCGCTGGACAGCCAGCGCACTTCAAATGAGCTGCACCACTATTACGAGATTGTCTGGGACGAAGAGCAGTCCCATAAATTCAAAAATATCTCACCGCATCTGCAGCGCATTAAAGCTTTCAAAACCCTCGGTTAATCCCTCTCCTTGCGGCAGGTTTCCCCCTGCCGCAGCTTCCCTTTTTTCATGTCTTTAGCGCGTGATTTGCGCTGCTACGTCTACACTTGCTCATCTTTGCGGCAGCAAAACTTGATGTACATCAATTTTGGTATGACCATTGAACCGTTCGTGATATTCTCGTGGTCAATGCCTGGTTGCCAGCGCGTAAACCATTGTTAATTAAGGGCTATTTTTATAACTTTTAGTTAACAATTGGTTAATATTTTAGGGGGTCACTTTGACTACACCATTGAAAAAAATCGTGATTGTAGGCGGTGGTGCTGGCGGGCTTGAGCTGGCAACGCAGTTAGGCAAGAAGCTGGGGCGCGGTAAAAAAGCGAAAATCACCCTGGTGGATCGCAATCACAGCCATTTATGGAAGCCCCTGCTACATGAAGTGGCGACCGGCTCCCTCGATGAAGGCGTCGATGCCCTGAGCTATCTGGCGCACGCGCGTAATCACCATTTCCAGTTCCAGCTTGGTTCCGTTATCGATATTAACCGCGAAAGCAAAACGCTGACGCTGGCTGAACTGCGTGACGAGAAGGGCGATCTGCTGGTGCCGGAGCGCAAGCTGGCGTATGACACGCTGGTAATGGCGCTGGGCAGCACCTCTAACGACTTCAACACTCCGGGCGTGAAAGAGCACTGCATCTTCCTCGACAACCCGCACCAGGCGCGTCGTTTCCACCAGGAGATGCTCAACCTGTTCCTGAAATACTCTGCCAACCTTGGCGCAAACGGCAAAGTGAATATCGCTATTGTCGGCGGCGGGGCAACGGGCGTTGAGCTGTCGGCCGAACTGCATAACGCGGTTAAACAGCTGCACAGCTACGGCTATAAAGGGCTGACTAACGAGGCGCTGAACGTAACGCTGGTGGAAGCGGGCGAGCGTATTCTGCCTGCGCTGCCGCCGCGTATTTCGGGCGCTGCGCACAATGAGCTGACCAAAATGGGCGTGCGTGTCCTCACGCAGACAATGGTCACCAGCGCCGATGAGGGCGGTCTGCATACCAAAGAGGGTGAGTATATTCAGGCCGATCTGATGGTGTGGGCCGCAGGCATCAAAGCGCCGGACTTTATGAAAGAGATTGGCGGCCTGGAGACGAACCGCATCAATCAGCTGGTGGTGGAGCAGACGCTGCAAACCACGCGCGACCCGGATATCTACGCGATTGGCGACTGCGCCTCCTGCGCGCGTCCGGAAGGTGGTTTTGTGCCGCCGCGCGCCCAGGCTGCGCACCAGATGGCAAGCCTTGCGCTGCATAACATCCTCGCGCAGATGAAAGGCAAATCGCTGAAAGATTATGTCTATAAAGATCACGGCTCGCTGGTGTCGCTCTCCAACTTCTCCACGGTCGGTAGCCTGATGGGTAACCTGATGCGCGGCTCGATGATGGTAGAAGGGCGTATTGCGCGCTTCGTCTATATCTCGCTCTACCGTATGCACCAGGTGGCGCTGCATGGCTACTTTAAAACCGGGCTGATGATGGTGGTGGGCAGTATCAACCGCGTGATCCGCCCGCGCCTCAAGCTCCACTGATCCTTCTGCTGCTCTCCGCCATTTGGCGCGGGAGCAGCATATCCCTCTGCCTGATGTGCCTTTAGCGCTCGGACAACTCTGAATAACTCCGCTTTCACCTGCCGAACCCCTATTTTTGCGCGATTTCTGATTGGCTGCCCTCTTGCACCATTGCAAAATTGTTACCAATAGCCAACCAGGGAGAGAATCCTGTGAATAAATCAATGTTAGCGGGTATCGGTATTGGCGTGGCCGCTGCACTGGGCGTTGCCGCAGTCGCCAGCCTCAATGTTTTCGATCGCGGGCCGCAATATGCGCAGGTGGTTTCAGCCACGCCGATCAAAGAGACGGTGAAAACGCCGCGCGAGGCGTGTCGCAATGTTACGGTAACGCATCGTCGTCCGGTGCAGGATGAGAACCGTATTACCGGTTCCGTGCTGGGTGCGGTAGCGGGCGGTGTGCTCGGCCATCAGTTTGGCGGTGGACGCGGACGCGATGTGGCGACCGTAGTCGGCGCGTTAGGCGGCGGCTATGCCGGCAACCAGATTCAGGGCGGGATGCAGGAGAGAGACACCTACACGACCACTCAGCAGCGTTGCAGCACCGTCTATGACAAATCGGAAAAAATGCTCGGTTATGACGTGACCTATAAAATCGGCGACCAGCAGGGGAAAATCCGCATGGATAAAGATCCTGGCACGCAGATCCCGCTCGATAACAACGGTCAGCTGATCCTGAATAACAAAGCATAAAAAAGCAGTACTCTGCATATTGGCTCCTCATCGCTCAGGCTGAGGAGCCTTTTTTTGCCATAAAAAAGCCTCGCGCGATGCGAGGCTTTTTCTTTATTAAATAAAGTCTTGTTGGCGAACAACCAGCAATCCGGTAATGAGGACAGAGACAAATGCAAACAGTACGGAGCCACCCAGCAAGACCCACAGACCAAATAACAATGTAATTACTATTAACACTTTGATGAATGGTAATAGCAAAATCATTTCCATTTCCTTCTGCATGTGATTAGTCAGTAAAAGACCCTTTATCCTCATAAAAAACGATCGGTACTACGCGTAGAGTGAGAGCAAGGGAAATAGTCACGCCTGTAATAAGATACTTATTGTTTTATATTGCCGCCGACAATGATTAGCGACGCAATAATCACAATTAAGCATAGCAAAGGCAGGGAAATGGCTGATAGATTTTACCTATCGTTGAATTGTGTAATTACTATCACAGAGAGGAAATGAGACGGAAATCCGTCTCATTTTTTTATTACGCTTTGATCAAATCTGGCCACAGGCGCAGGGTGGTGCGGGTAATTTGCAGTAACTTTTCAAGGCTTGCGCCTTCGCGGGCGCTGATGGACATGCCCTGCAATATGCAGCCAAGAAACTGCGCAAGGGAGGCGATATCCACGCCTGCCCGGATCTCGCCTTTCGCCTGCCGCTGCGCGAGGAAGTGCTGCAATGTCTCCTCCTGGCGGGCATGACGCGTTTTAATCGTCTTCGCAATCTCCTGCGACGAGGCGGCAAGCGTCGCGGAAGTGTTAATCATAAAGCAGCCCGCGGGCGTATCGGTGCTGGTAAAACACCTGGCGATGGCAGAGAAATAGTCCAGCAACGCCTCTTCTACCGGCTTCTCCTGGCACTCCAGCAACGCTTCATGCTGCCTGGCAAAACGGGCGATATAGCGATCGAGGACCGCGCGAAACAGCCCCTCTTTATTGGTGAACTCTGCGTAGAGCGTCGGCGCTTTCGCCCCGGTCGCTTCTACCAGATCGGAGAGTGATGTGGCTTCATAGCCATGCTGCCAGAATAGCGTCATGGCTTTATCGAGCGCCGCTTCCCTGTCGAACACTTTCGGTCGGCCACGGCTTTTTTTCGTACAACTGCTGACTTCACTGGTCATATCGCCGCTTCTTTGTTGGTTTGTTGAATACCCATTATAAAAATAATCCTGGTGAATGACCAGCCGCAAAACCGCACATATTAATAAATCATATGCTTATGAAAACTAAGAACTATTTAAATTAATTAATGAGCGTTATAAAAAAATATTGACGGGTGATATAGATCACACTTATGATTTACCTATCGATCGTTAACTTAATGCTTAACGACCTCCGTTCACCTGCATCAGGAAAATCATTATGAAAACCATCAACACGCTGTTTACCGCCGCTGTTTTAAGTACTCTCTCATTCGCCAGCTTTGCCGCCGTTGAGGTGCAGTCTGCACCGGCCGGGCAGCAGGAGCTGACCGCCATTGGCGTGACCGGCAGCACCAACCTCGCATCCGTTGAGAAAAAAGTGGCCGACAAAGCCGAACAGATGGGCGCGTCCTCTTACCGTATTACTTCCGTGACCGGCTCCGATCGCCTGCACGGTACCGCAGTGCTCTACAAATAAGTTCGCCACCCTCGAGCTACGCCACTGCAATAAAAAAGGCCCTGCACACTGTGCAGGGCCTTTTTGTTTATGCGCGGGCGTTACATCGCTTGCATACTCTCTTGCGCATGTTGGGTCACATCCACCGGCATACCCGAACGCAGCTCAATGGCCTGCGCCATCACCGCCGCATCGCTTTCAGCCTGAAACGTCTTCATCGCCGCATTGAGCGGGATCGGCAGCGTTTTCGGATCGTCATCGATCGATTCGGAGAGCGGCTGATGCACCTCCACCAGCCGCGTGCCGTCTGGCTCGACGGAGGCTTTAATCGGCGTGTTGATGATATTGACCGGTGTACCAGGGCTGACCGCAGCAAACAGCGCGGCAATATCGCTATCCCGCAGGCGAATACACCCGGAACTGACGCGCATACCGATGCCAAAATCAGCATTGGTACCGTGCAGCAGGTAAACGCCGCCAAAAGCGGCGAGGCGAATCGCATGATGACCCATCGGGTTATCCGGTCCGGCTGGCATCACCGGCGGTAGATCAATCCCGCGGGCTTTGTAGCGGGCGCGGATATTGGCGGTCGGCGTCCATGTGGGGTTGGCCCGTTTATCAGAAACGGTAGTCACCATCGTTGGCGTCAGCGTATCGCCGCCCAGTTGACCAATGCCAATCGGGTAGATGGTGACCTCATTTTTTCCGGGGGGATAGTAGTAGAGACGTAGCTCGGCGAGGTTAATCACAATCCCTCTGCGCGGAACATCCGGCAGCAGCGTCTGCAATGGGATCGTCACAACGCTCCCCGCGCGCGGCACGAAGGGGTCGATACCCGGGTTGGCCTGTAACAGCGCGAGGAAGCCAACGTCATATTTTTTGGCGATCGCCTCCAGCGAACCGCCATCGTTCTCAACAATATGGAAACGGTTTTCGCCCACCAGCTTGCTGCCCGCAGGCGGCAGCGGCCAGGTATTAGCCCGGGCGGGAAGGGCAAAGATAAGCGTAGCGGCGACGGCGAACAGCGTCATCCAGTGAGCGAAGCGCGACATTTTGCACATGATCATAATCCATGTAAATCATAAGGTTATTTCAATAAGACTACTCAATAGGATTATGCTCATCGGGTTCGTCGGGAAACCCTGGTTATTGCAAAGCATTTGTAAATATTACAAAAAAACACGCGAATGAGGGGAAAAACATCGTGTTCGTAGGCCGGATAAGGCGGTACGCCGCCATCCGGCAAAAGCGGGCGGGGTGTCGAACGTTGGTCCGCGGAAACATGCCTGATGGCGCTACGCTTATCAGGCCTACAAAACCATACTTATAAGGCCTACAAAAGGGCACGAACCCGTAGGCCGGATAAGGCGGTACGCCGCCATCCGGCAAAACTCGGGCAGAATGTTCGACCCTTGCTCCCAAAAACATGCCTGATGGCGCTACGCTTATCAGGCCTACAAAAGGGCACGATCGCGTAGGCCGGATAAGGCAACGCCGCCATCCGGCACAAAGCGCGCAGAGCGCTAACCCGCCGTCAGGCGACGGCGTTCTCCGCCAGCTGCTGCATAAAGTTGCGCACCCACTCCATGCGGTTTTTCCGCTCGCTTAACTCCTGGAAAAACTTCAATCGCGTCGGACCATCGAGGCGGAAATGCTGCGGCTGCTTCTGCAACAAGCCAATCAACCACGCCGGGTTAACGTGGTTCTTCTCGTTAAACTCAATCAGGCCGCCTTTATCATTCCCCTCCAGCTTGCGGATCCCCAGTTTCTGCGCCTGCTGGCGCAACATGGCGATATCAAGCAGATTACGCGCCGCATCCGGCAGCAGGCCAAAGCGGTCAATCAGCTCCACCTTGATCTCCTCCAGCGCATTCTCATCTTTCGCGCTGGCAATGCGTTTATAGAACGACAGGCGCGTATTCACATCAGGAATAAAATCATCCGGCAGCAGGGCAGGCATGCGCAGCTCCACCTCCGTTTGCTGGCTGGTAAGATCCTCCAGCGACGGCTCGCGACCCTCTTTCAGCGCATCGACGGCATTCTCCAGCAGTTCCATATAGAGCGAGAAGCCGATGGTCTCCATCTGCCCGCTCTGATCCTCACCGAGCAGTTCGCCCGCGCCACGGATCTCCAGATCGTGAGTCGCCAGCGCAAAGCCTGCGCCCAGATCCTCCAGCGAGGCAATCGCTTCGAGCCGTTTTTGCGCATCGGTAGTCATCGCCTTCGGATGTGGCGTCAGCAGCCAGGCATAGGCCTGATGGTGCGAACGCCCGACGCGACCGCGCAGCTGGTGCAACTGTGCGAGGCCAAAGTGGTCGGCGCGCTCGATTATGATGGTATTGGCGGTCGGAATATCAATCCCGGTTTCGATAATGGTGGTGCAGACCAGCACGTTAAACCGTTGATGGTGGAAATCATTCATTACCCGCTCCAGCTCGCGCTCGCGCATCTGGCCGTGACCAATGGCGATACGCGCTTCCGGCACCAGCTCCGCCAGCCGGTCGGCCGCTTTCTGGATGTTCTCCACATCGTTATAGAGGTAGTAAACCTGGCCGCCGCGCAGCACTTCACGCAGGATCGCCTCGCGCACCACCAGGTTGTCATATTCGCGAACAAAGGTTTTCACCGCCAGACGGCGCGCGGGAGGCGTCGCAATGATCGACAGATCGCGCATGCCGCTCATCGCCATATTCAGCGTGCGCGGGATCGGCGTTGCGGTGAGCGTCAGGATATCAACGTCGGCGCGCATCGCTTTAATGCGCTCTTTATGCCGCACGCCGAAACGGTGCTCCTCATCGACGATCAGCAGCCCCAAATCCTTCATTTTCACATCGCTTTGCAGCAGTTTATGCGTGCCGATAAGAATATCGATCTTCCCTTCGGCGGCCTGCTCAAGGATCTGCGCCTGCTCTTTGGCGCTGCGAAAACGCGACAGCATCTCGATACGCACCGGCCAGTTGGCAAAGCGGTCGCGGAAATTATCGAAGTGCTGCTGGGCGAGCAGGGTGGTCGGCACAAGCACTGCTACTTGCTTATTGTTCTCGATGGCGAGGAAGGCAGCGCGCATCGCCACTTCGGTTTTACCGAAGCCAACATCGCCGCACACCAGCCGATCCATCGCTAATGGCTGGCACATATCGCTCAGCACGGCATTGATCGCCTGGGCCTGATCCGGGGTGGTTTCGAAGGGGAAACCATCGCAAAAGAGCTGGTATTGTTCGCGATCGTGTTTAAACGCGAAGCCCGACTTCGCCGCGCGCTGGGCGTAAATATCCAGCAGTTCCGCCGCCACGTCGCGCACCTTCTCCGCCGCTTTTTGCCGCGCGCGCGTCCAGGCATCGCTGCCCAGTTTGTGCAGCGGGGCATTATCCTCCGCGCCGCCGGCATAGCGGCTGATAAGGTGTAGCGACGAGACCGGAACGTAGAGTTTGGCGTCGTTGGCATAGGTCAGCATCAGGTACTCTGCGGTGATGCCGCCCGCTTCCAGCGTCGTCATCCCGGCATAGCGACCGACGCCGTGCTCAAAGTGCACCACCGGCTGGCCGTCATGCAGCTCCGCCAGGTTGCGGATCAGCGTATCCGGGTTGATGGTGCGGCGCGTATCCTGGCGGCGGCGCGCAACGCGCTCGCCCAGCAAATCGCCTTCGCAAATCAGCGCCCGGTTACGCAGCGTATCAATAAACCCGCGCTCGGCGGCACCGATCATCAGCCACGCGCCCGGCGCGCTGGCATCATCCAGACGCAGAGCGCGCTTTGGCGCAACTTTGATGCGCGCCAGCAGTTCGAGCAGCGCTTCACGCCTGCCCTCACTCTCTACGGAAAAGACCACCGGGCCGCTGAAGGACTCAAGGAATTTACGCAGATTATCCAAAGGCGATTTCTGCTGCGCCTGCACCGAGAGATCCGGCAGGCTCTGGTAACCAAGGTTAATCTGGCCCGCTTTATCGGCCACCTGCTCGCTTTTAAGCTGAATGCGCGGCCACTTTTTCAGTTCACTAAACAGCGCATCGACCCGCAGCCACAGCGCGTCGGGCGGTAACAGCGGGCGCATCGGGTCAACACCGCGGTTCTCATAGCGCGCCTGCGCATCCTGCTGGAAACGTTCGGCGCTGGCTTCCAGATCGCCGGTATTCACCAGCAGGGTGTTGGCCGGAAAGTAGCTGAACAGCGGCGGCAGCGGCTCGCTGAAAAAGAGTGGTTGCCAGTATTCGATCCCGGCGGGCAGGGTGCCTTTGCTCACCTGCTGATAGATATGCTCCGCGTCGCGCTTCACCTCGAACTTATCGCGCCACTGGCTGCGGAAAAGCTCGATGGCGGTCTTATCGGTCGGAAACTCATGAGCCGGAAGCAGGTTAATCGCCTCCACCTCTTCAAGCGTGCGCTGGGTATCGGCATCAAACAGGCGCAGGCTGTCGATCTCATCATCGAAAAAGTCGAGGCGGTAGGGCTGGCTGCTGCCCATCGGGAATAGATCGAGCAGCGCGCCACGGGTGGCGTATTCGCCGTGCTCCATCACCTGATCAACATGGCGGTAGCCGGCGCTATCAAGCTGCGTGCGCAGTTGATCCCGCGACAGACGCTGCCCCTTTTTCATCACCAGTGCGTGACCGTGCAGATAGCTGTGCGGGCAGACGCGCTGCATCAGCGTATTAACCGGGACGATCAGCACGCCGCGCTGCATTGCGGGCAACTGGTAAAGGGTGGAGAGACGGGAGGAGACAATCTCCTGGTGCGGCGAGAAGCTGTCGTAGGGCAGCGTTTCCCAGTCTGCGAGGTTCATCACCAGGTTGTCGGTAAACTGGCTGATCTCATCATGTAAACGCAGCGCGTTTTGCATATCCGGGGCGATAAGCACAACCGGACCGGCGTGTCGTTCAATAATTTCTGCCACTTCGGTGGCGCAGGCCGCGCCGGTAAGCTCGCCAAACTGGCGCTGGTCACCCGCTTTAGACGGCAGGGAATAACGGTATTGTTCAGGCATGGGGATATGAAGATCTCATTATGGATATACCCCCGTTATGGGGGCATATCCTTGATACGCAATACGAGGATTATGTGTGATTAGGTGAGTTTAGCCAAGAAATCGCCCTGTCAGCGTGCCGTAGCCGCTGAAAGGTGCTTCGTTGGCGGTGTAAAAAAGAGATCGCCAAACAGGGCGGAGGAGAGTTTGCGCACCATCAGCCCGACCAGCGTACAGATCAGCAGCACCGCCGCCGGATAGGCAATCAGCACCGCCAGTTCGACCGCAGGCGGCCAGACACCAGCGTTAAGCGGTTTGATCAGCGCCAGGCTGAACCCCTCGACCAGAATGCGGTGCGTGGTGTAGATCGCCAGCGTATTGGAGCCGACCACATTGAGCAGGCTCTTTTCGCTCGGCGGGAAGCGCTTCTCCATCTCCTGGAAGAGGCGCATGATGCCGACAATCGACAGCAGGCAGAGCGGCAGCGGCATATTAAACATCCACAGCCCAAACGCCACCACTACAGCGACGGCAAACAGCAGGGCGTAGCGGCGCAGGGAGACGGTTTTAACAAACTCCATCACCTGCATACCGTACCAGGCACCGAGGCTGTAGAAGATCATATTGCGCACGACGCTGTTCATCCCCCACCACGGCAGCGGCAGGTAGTTAATCGCCAGGCTCGCTACAATCATCAACGCCAGCATCGGCACTTTCCAGCGGCTAAGCAGTTTACACAGCGTGAAGTAGACCACTAACGCGTAGAGGTACCAGAGGCTGGTGGTGGCGGTCAGCATACCGAATAAAAAGCCGTGCCAGCTGTCGGCGTAAGCGGCGTTGGAGGAGTTGCTGAGATCGCGCTCCGGCGCCAGCCAGTCGTTAAGGTGGCTTAGGCCCACCCACTGCAACACGCCCCACAGCGCCAGCACATAGAAAATGCTCCAGATCCGTTTATCGACCGCGTCTTTCCACGGCACATCATCGATATAACGCCGGATCAAAAAGCCGGAAATGAAAAAGAACACCGGCATGCGGAACGGGGCGAGATAGAGGTTGAAGTAGATCCAGCACTTAGAAAGCGTTTCTGACCAGGGATGCTGGAAGACCGAGAGATGGGGGTAAAAGGTTATAACCGAGTGGTAAATCACCACCAGGCAAATGCAAAGTCCTTTTATCTGGTTTATCCATAATGTTTTCTGTTTCATTCGTTTTGTGCCTGTTATTGCCATAATCCCGGCAAAAGATCCTGGCCATACAAACGCTGAATGTAACGGGAAAGAGTCTGGATATATTCATTTTCGGAATAAGTGGAGGGTGAAAAAATGACAGACTGGTAATTTACCCGCCCATAACACGCGCTCTGGCAAAAGTAGCGATTTGATTTTTCGAAGCTTTTTGACATTAATCCGATGAATTCTTACGGTATCACGCATTTACGCTCTCACCTTTCGCTTATATACTCCTGACTCTGCTCACAGCAACCAGACGGATTTCATGTATCAGCCTGTCACTCTCTTCATAGGTCTACGCTACATGCGTGGACGCGCGGCGGACCGCTTTGGCCGCTTTGTCTCCTGGCTGTCAACCATTGGCATCACCCTGGGCGTTATGGCGCTGGTGACGGTCTTATCGGTGATGAACGGTTTCGAGCGCGAACTGCAAAACAACATCCTCGGGCTGATGCCCCAGGCCACACTGACCAGCCAGAAAGGCTCGCTCAACCCGCAACAGCTTCCGGCCAGCAGCGTCAAACTGCAGGGCGTATCGCGTATTGCGCCGCTGACCACCGGCGATGTGGTGCTGCAAAGCGCGCGCAGCGTTGCGGTTGGCGTGATGCTCGGTATCGATCCGGCGCAGAAAGATCCGCTGACGCCGTTTCTGGTTAACGTGCAGCAAAACCAGCTGCAGGCGGGCAAATACAACATCATTCTCGGCGAACAGTTGGCCAGCCAACTCGGCGTTAACCGCGGCGATCAAATCCGCGTGATGGTCCCCTCCGCCAGCCAGTTCACCCCGATGGGACGTCTGCCGAGCCAGCGCCTCTTCACGGTGGCGGGCACTTTCGCCGCTAACAGCGAAGTGGACGAATACCAGATGCTGGTCAATATCGACGACGCCTCGCGCCTGATGCGCTACCCGGCGGGCAATATCACCGGCTGGCGTTTATGGCTTAATGAGCCGCTGAAAGTGGATGTGCTCAGCCAGCAAACGCTGCCGGAAGGCACCCAGTGGCATGACTGGCGCGATCGCAAAGGCGAGCTCTTCCAGGCCGTGCGCATGGAGAAGAATATGATGGGGCTGCTGCTGAGTCTGATCGTCGCCGTCGCCGCCTTTAACATCATCACCTCGCTTGGTCTGATGGTGATGGAGAAGCAGGGCGAGGTCGCCATTCTGCAAACCCAGGGCTTAACGCCGCGCCAGATCATGGCGGTGTTTATGGTGCAGGGCGCCAGCGCCGGGATTATCGGCGCGCTGCTTGGTGCCGGGCTGGGCGCGCTTTTGGCCAGCCAGTTAAATAATTTGATGCCGATTATCGGCGCGCTGCTTGACGGCGCGGCGCTGCCGGTGGCGATCGATCCGCTACAGGTGGTTGGCATTGCGCTGGTGGCGATGGCCATTGCGCTACTTTCGACGCTTTACCCTTCCTGGCGCGCTGCCGCCACTCAACCCGCTGAGGCTTTACGTTATGAATAAGATCCTGTTGCAATGCGACAACCTGTGCAAACGCTATCAGGAAGGCAGCGTGCAGACCGATGTGCTGCACAATGTCAGCTTCAGCATGGCGGAAGGGGAGCTGATGGCGATTGTCGGCAGCTCCGGCTCCGGTAAAAGTACGCTCCTGCACCTGCTCGGCGGGCTCGATACGCCAACCTCCGGCGACGTCATCTTTGGCGACCGCCCGATGAGCAAACTCTCCTCCACGGCGAAGGCCGAGCTGCGTAACCGCGAGCTGGGCTTTATCTACCAGTTCCACCACCTGCTGCCGGACTTTACCGCGCTGGAAAACGTGGCGATGCCGCTGCTGATTGGCAAGAAAAAACCGGCTGAGATCGACACCCGCGCCCGCGAGATGCTGCGTGCCGTTGGCCTTGAACACCGCGCCAGCCACCGTCCGTCTGAACTCTCTGGCGGTGAGCGTCAGCGCGTCGCCATTGCCCGCGCGCTGGTTAACAATCCGCGTCTGGTGCTGGCCGATGAACCGACCGGCAACCTCGATGCCCGTAACGCCGACAGCATCTTTGAACTGCTCGGTGAGCTGAACCGCGCCCAGGGCACCGCCTTCCTGGTGGTAACCCACGATCTGCAACTGGCGAAGCGCATGAACCGCCAGCTGGAGATGCGCGACGGCCATCTGAAAACCGACCTGACCCTGATGGGGGCTGAGTAATGGCATCCCCGCTGTCATTATTAATCGGCCTGCGCTTTAGCCGCGGCCGTCGCCGTAGCGGCATGGTGTCGCTGATCTCGGTTATCTCCACCGTCGGCATTGCGCTCGGTGTAGCCGTGCTGATTGTTGGCCTGAGCGCAATGAACGGCTTTGAACGTGAGCTGAACAATCGCATTCTGGCGGTGGTGCCGCATGGCGAAATCGAGCCGGTGAATCAGCCGTGGAACGGCTGGGAAACGGTGCTCGGCAAAGTGCAAAAAGTGCCGGGCATCGCCGCTGCCGCGCCCTATATCAACTTTACCGGGCTGGTGGAGAGCGGGGCGAACCTGCGCGCCATTCAGGTCAAAGGCGTCGATCCGGCGCACGAGATGCAGCTCAGCGCGCTGCCGAAGTTTGTGCAGGGCGATGCGTGGAAAGGGTTTAGCGCCGGTTCCCAGCAGATCATCCTTGGTAAAGGGGTGGCAGACGCGCTGAAAGTGAAGCAGGGCGACTGGGTCTCAATCATGATCCCCAACTCTGACGATGCGCATAAATTGTTGCAGCCGAAACGCGTGCGCCTGCATGTCACCGGTATTCTGCAACTGAGCGGCCAGCTCGATCACAACTACGCGATGATCCCGCTGGCAGATGCGCAGCAATATCTTGATATGGGCAGCAGCGTCACCGGCATCGCCATTAAAGTGAACGACGTATTTAACGCTCAAAAGCTGGTGCGCGACGCGGGCGAAGTGACTAACAGCTATGTCTACATCAAAAGCTGGATCGGCAAATATGGCTACATGTACCGCGATATCCAGATGATCCGCGCGATTATGTATCTGGCGATGGTGCTGGTGATTGGCGTCGCCTGCTTCAACATCGTATCGACGCTGGTAATGGCGGTAAAAGATAAGAGCGGCGACATCGCCGTGCTGCGTACGCTGGGCGCGAAAGATGGCTTGATCCGGGCGATTTTCGTCTGGTACGGTCTGCTGGCGGGGCTGTTTGGCAGCCTCTGCGGTGCGGTGATTGGCGTCATTGTCTCGTTGCAACTGACGCCGATTATCAACGGTATTGAGAAGCTTATCGGCCATCAGTTCCTGTCGGGGGATATCTACTTTATCGACTTCCTGCCGTCGGAACTGCATCCGCTGGATGTGGTGTACGTGCTGGTAACGGCGTTGCTGTTGAGCCTGCTGGCGAGCTGGTATCCGGCGCGCCGGGCAAGCAACATCGATCCGGCAAGGGTGCTGAGCGGGCAGTAATCCCGCGGGTCACGGCGCCACAACGAAGGAGTGGCAATGCACTACGGGTTTGATATTGGCGGCAGTAAAATCGCACTCGGTCTCTTTGACGCCGGGCGGCGGTTACAGTGGGAAACGCGTATTGCCACGCCCCACGAAAGTTACGACGCCTTTCTGCAGGCTATCGCCGCGCTGGTGGCGGAAGCCGATCGCCGTAGCGGCGTGAAGGGCAGCGTCGGCATTGGCATTCCGGGGATGCCGGAAACTGCCGATGGCACGCTCTACGCCGCCAATCTGCCCGCCGCCAGCGGGCAGGCGCTGCGCCGCGATCTCAGCCATCTGCTCGATCGCGACGTGCGTATCGATAACGATGCCAACTGTTTTACCCTTTCAGAAGCCTGGGATGAGGAGTTTCGCCGCTATCCGCTGGTGATGGGGTTGATCCTCGGCACCGGCGTCGGCGGCGGGCTGGTATTTAACGGTAAAGCGATCCCCGGGCGGCGCTTTATCACCGGCGAATTTGGCCATATTCGTCTGCCCGTCGATGCACTCTCTCTGATGGGTTTTGACTTTCCCCTTTTGCGCTGCGGCTGCGGCAATATCGGCTGTATTGAGAACTATCTCTCCGGTCGCGGTTTTGCATGGCTCTACCAACACTTCTATCATCAGACTCTGACAGCGCCGGAAATTATCGCGCGCTGGGAGCAGGGCGAGGCAAACGCGCGGGCGCATGTTGAGCGCTACGTCGATTTGCTGGCGGTCTGCCTTGGCAATATTTTGACGATTATCGACCCGGATCTGATAGTGATTGGCGGCGGATTATCCAACTTCAGCGCGCTGACCCGGCTGCTGCCGGATCGCATCGCGCCACACCTGTTACCGGCCGGCGACGTTCCCCGTATCGAACGCGCGCGCCACGGCGACGCGGGCGGTATGCGCGGCGCGGCCTTCCTTCACCTTGCAGACCACTCCTGAGAGGATGCCCATGCAATCGCGACGTTCACATCGTCTCAGCCGTTTTCGCCGCAACAAGCGCCGCCTGCGCGAGCGCTTACGCCAGCGAATCTTTTTCCGCGACATAATGGTGCATGACGTAATGGAAAAACCGAGAGTTGTTGTCTTAACCGGGGCGGGGATCTCCGCTGAATCCGGTATTCGAACCTTCCGCGCTGCGGATGGCCTGTGGGAAGAGCATCATGTGGAGGATGTGGCGACGCCGGAAGGTTTCGCCCGTAATCCGCAGCTGGTGCAGCGCTTCTATAACGATCGCCGCCGCCAGTTACAGCTGCCGGAGATCGCACCGAACGCCGCGCATCTGGCGCTGGCGAAGCTGGAAGAGGCGCTGGGCGATCGCTTTTTGCTGATCACGCAGAATATCGACAACCTGCATGAGCGCGCCGGCAATCAGCACATTATCCATATGCATGGCGAGCTGCTGAAAGTGCGCTGTTCGCAGAGCGGGCAGGTGCTGGAGTGGACCGGCGATGTTTCCGAAGAGGATAAGTGCCACTGCTGCCAGTTCCCCGCGCCGCTGCGCCCGCACGTGGTGTGGTTTGGCGAAATGCCGCTCGGCATGGATGAGATCTACAGCGCGCTGGCGATGGCGGATCTCTTTATCGCGATTGGTACCTCCGGGCATGTCTATCCCGCCGCCGGGTTTGTCCATGAGGCGAAGCTGCACGGCGCGCATACGGTCGAACTCAATCTCGAACCGAGCCAGGTCGGCAGCGAGTTTGAAGAGAAGCAGTATGGGCTGGCAAGCGAGGTTGTTCCGGCATTCGTCGACAAGCTGCTGAAGGGGCTATAAGCGCCTCGCCCGGTCGCGCAAGGTTGACCGGGCGGCTATGTTGTAATAATGTAAAAATTCTTATGAATTCGCTCGTTACGGAGCAAATGTCCCAATCTACGCTACGCTTTGCCAATACGACACCGCAGAGATTAGCGCCCAGGCTGCGCGGAGTTTTTCACGTACTCCGACGAGCGCAGCAGGCTAACCGCTGCCCTCATGCTCTGACTTATTTACCCGGCCATCGCTTTAAGGATAACGAGGGACAGCCACGATGAATCTCAACCACGACGCCCAATTGCAGACCCTACGCGACGCGCTGCAACAACGCCTCGATCACCTGTTACCCGCCGGTGCGCAGCAGGATCAGATCTACAGCGCGATGCGCGAAGGGACCCTGGTGGCGGGCAAGCGTGTCCGCCCGCTGCTGCTGATGCTGGCCGCGCACGATCTTGGCTGCGATGTTGACCAGCGTGGGCTGCTCGATCTCGCCTGTGCCGTCGAAATGGTGCACGCCGCCTCGCTGATGCTGGACGATATCCCCTGCATGGATAACGCCGCGCTGCGCCGTGGACGCCCGACCATTCATCGCCAGTATGGTGAAAACGTCGCCATTCTGGCCGCCGTTGCGCTGCTGAGCCGCGCCTTTGGCGTGGTGGCAGAGGCACAGGGCTTATCGGCGGCCTGCAAAGCGGCATCCGTCGCGGAACTCTCCACCGCTGTGGGGCTTCAGGGCCTGGTGCAGGGTCAGTTTCTCGATCTGCATGAGGGCGACAAGGCGCGCAGCCCGGAAGCTATCCAGTTGACCAATGAGTTAAAAACCAGCCGCTTGTTTGATGCCACGCTGCAAATGGCGGCGATTGCCGCCGAGTCGACGCCGCAGGTGCGCGAGCGGCTGCGCTGTTTTGCCCTCGATCTCGGCCAGGCGTTCCAGCTGATGGACGATCTCACCGATGGGCTGAACGGCACCGGCAAAGATCTCAATAAAGATGATGGCAAATCGACGCTGGTGGCGATGCTGGGCGCGGAGGTTGTGCATCAGCGCCTGAGCGACCATCTGCGTAGCGCCGATGAACACCTTGCCAACGCCTGCCCGCGCGGCGTCTCCACCCGCCGCTTTATGCGCGCCTGGTTCGATAAACAGATGACGCTGTTTGGCGAAAGCCGGGCGACGACGCTGCCGGGGTGCTAGCACATGAAGGATCTGGCGAAACGTAAAAACGATCACCTCGATATCGTCCTTAACAGCCCACACAGCGCCATGAAACGCACCACCGGCTTTGAGCAGTGGCGTTTTGAACACTGCGCGATGCCGGAGCTGCATCTGGATGAGATCGATCTTGGCTGCAGGCTGTTTGGCAAATCCCTGCGCGCACCGCTGCTGATCAGTTCCATGACCGGCGGTGCCAGCCGCGCGGCGATGATCAACCGCCATCTGGCGCAGGCGGCGCAGCAGCTTGGTCTGGCGATGGGGGTTGGCTCACAGCGCGTGGCGCTGGAGAGCAAAGAGAACTCTGGCTTAACCCGTGAACTGCGCCAGCTGGCACCGGATATCGCGCTGCTCTCAAACCTCGGCGCGGCGCAGATTGCCGGGCCTGAGGGCGTCGATTACGCGCGGCGCGCGGTGGAGATGATTGAAGCCGACGCGTTGATTATTCACCTCAATCCACTCCAGGAAGCGCTGCAAAGCGGCGGCGATCGCGACTGGCGTGGCGTGCTGTCAGCGATTGAGAAAACCGTGGCGGCACTTCCCGTCCCGGTGGTAGTTAAAGAGGTGGGGGCCGGTTTATCCGTCAATGTCGCGCGCCAGTTGAGTGAGGCCGGTGTGGCGATGCTTGATGTCGCCGGGGCAGGCGGCACCAGCTGGGCGGCGGTGGAGGGCGAGCGCGCCGCGCAGGCTCATCATCGCGCTGTGGCAATGGCCTTTGCCAACTGGGGTATTCCGACCGCGCAGGCGCTGACCGAACTGCAACAGGCGATGCCGGAGATGCCGCTTATCGCCTCCGGCGGTATTGCTAACGGCATTGATGCGGCGAAAGCGCTGCGGCTGGGTGCGTCGCTGGTGGGCCAGGCTGCGGCCGTGCTCGGCAGCGCCACCGTCTCGTGTGAAACCGTCGCCGCCCACTTCCAGGTGGTGATCGATCAACTTCGTGTCGCCTGTTTCTGCACCGGCAGCGCTAACCTGGAGGCGCTACGCCAGGCGACGCTGGTGCGTGAAGCATGAGCCACTATGCTGTGATCTCACCGCCGCTCTATAGCCATATGCGCGCGCTGGAAGCGCTGGCACAGGCGCTTATCGCGCGCGGACATCGCATCACCTTTGTTAATCAGGCCGGGGCGCAGCAGTTATTGCAGGATCCGCGCATCGGCTTTTGCGCGGTCGGCGAAAAGAGCCATCCGCCCGCCCGCCTGCAACGCACTTTACGCCTGATGGCCCATCCCGCAGGGCCGGGCATCATTCGGCTGATCAAGGATCTGGCAAGCACCACCGATATGCTCTGCCACGCGCTGCCTGCGGTATTGGCGCAGCTTGGCGTCGACGGGGTGATTGTCGATCAGATGGAGCCTGCTGGTGGGCTGGTGGCAGAGGCGCTGGGGTTGCCGTTTGTCTCTGTCGCCTGCGCGCTGCCCGTTAACCGGGATGAAACCATCCCGCTGCCGGTGATGCCTTTTCGCTATGCGCCCGGCGAGCGGCGCAAGAAACTCTACCGTGCCAGCACCCAGGTCTATGACAAAGTGATGGCGCGCCAGAATGCGGTGATCGCCCGGCATGCGCGCCGCTTTGGCATCCCTGAGCGTAACGCGATGCATGAGTGCCTCTCGCCGCTGGCGCAGATCAGCCAGACGCTGGCCTGCTTCGATTTCCCGCGCCAGCTTCCCGCCTGGTTCCACGCGGTCGGGCCGCTGCGCCAGCCGCAGGAGATTACGTCGCATAATCACTCTGGCGCTGAACGCCCGTTGATTTTTGCCTCACTCGGCACCTTGCAGGGGCACCGCTACCGGCTGTTTCGCACCATTGCCCGCGCCTGTCGGCGCATGAATGTTCGCTTATTGATCGCCCACTGTGGTGGGCTGAACGCGCGCCAGGTGGAGAAGCTGATCGCTCGTGGGGCGGAAGTGACCGACTTTGCCGATCAGACGGCGGTGATGCGCGACGCCGATGTGGTGGTCACCCACGGCGGCATGAATACCGTGATGGACGCCATCAATAGCAGCACACCGATTCTGGTGATCCCGCTGGCCTTCGATCAGCCCGGCGTCGCGGCGCGGGTGGAGTACCACCAGATTGGTCGCCGGGTGTCACGCTTTGCCAGCAGTGCGCGGGTGGAGAAAAACCTGCGCGCGCTGCTGGCGGATAATCGTTACGCCATCAAGCTTGCCGAGATGCAGCAACCGCTGCAGGAGGCGGGCGGCGCACCGCGCGCCGCGCAAATCGTTGAACTTGCGCTGACCAGCAGGCAGCCGGTCATGGCGGGTGCGCTATGAGCCCGCGCTGGGATCTGATCCTCGTCGGCGGCGGGCTGGCGAATGGCCTTATCGCCTGGCGTCTGCACCATGCCCGGCCCGATCTGCGCCTGCTGATGGTTGAAGCGGGCGCGCAGCCGGGCGGCAATCACACCTGGTCTTTCCATCAGGCTGATCTGACACAGGCGCAGCACAGCTGGATCGCCCCGCTGGTCAGCCACCGCTGGCCGGGTTACGAAGTGCGTTTTCCGGCGCGCCAGCGCACGCTGGAGGGCGGCTATCTCAGCATCAGCTCAGAGCACTTCGCACAGAAAATTACTGACACTCTTGGCGCTGCGCTGTTAACCGATACGCCGGTGGCGAGCCTGACGCCGCAGAGCGTCACCCTTGAGAGCGGCGAAACGCTGCACGCCGGGGCGGTGATCGACGGGCGCGGCTATCTGCCGGATGCCCATCTGACCCCCGGCTTTCAATCTTTCCTCGGCCAGCACTGGCAGCTTGCCGAGCCGCACCAGCTTCAGCAGCCGATTTTGATGGATGCCACCGTCAGCCAGGCGGACGGGTACCGTTTTGTCTACACCTTGCCACTCTCGGCGCGCGAGGTGCTGATCGAAGATACCCACTATATTGACCGGCCCACTCTCAGCGGCGATGAGGCGCGTCAGCACATCGCGGATTACGCGCGCCAGCAGGGCTGGACGCTGACAACGCTGGTGCGCGAAGAGCAGGGCAACTTGCCGATCACGCTGGATGGTAATATCCGCGCCTTCTGGCAGTCGCGCGCGCCGCAACCCTGTAGCG
Organism: Kosakonia sp. HypNH10; assembly: GCF_029850615.1. Taxonomy (NCBI): domain Bacteria; kingdom Pseudomonadati; phylum Pseudomonadota; class Gammaproteobacteria; order Enterobacterales; family Enterobacteriaceae; genus Kosakonia; species Kosakonia sp. HypNH10. The sequence goes on along the minus strand of NZ_JAOTIU010000001.1, from coordinate 349,128 downwards.
GCCTGCGCGCCGGGCTGTTTCACGCCACTACCGGTTACTCCCTGCCGCACGCGGTGGCGCTGGCGGATCTTATTGCTGAGCAGCCGGTGCCTGAGGGCGACAAACTCTTTACCCTGATCAAGCACTATGCTGAGCGCGTCTGGCGTCAGCAGCGCTTCTACCGCATGCTCAACCGCATGCTGTTTCTGGCGGGTGACGCCAGCGCACGCTGGCAGGTGATGCAGCGTTTTTATGGCCTCAACCCGGCGCTCATCGCCCGCTTCTACGCCGACAGACTTACCTTTTTTGATAAAGCGCGGATCCTGACAGGAAAACCGCCGGTACCGGTGGGCGAAGCCATGCGCGCCGTACTTAAACACACACCTGGACTGCGAGCCTTCAATCATGAATAAAACCATCGTCATCGGGGCCGGATTCGGCGGGCTGGCATTAGCCATTCGCCTGCAGGCGGCGGGCGTGCCGACCGTGCTGCTGGAGCAGCGCGACAAGCCGGGCGGCCGCGCCTATGTCTATCAGGATCAGGGCTTTACCTTTGACGCCGGGCCAACGGTGATTACCGATCCCAGCGCCATAGAAGAACTCTTTACCCTTGCGGGTAAAAAGATGGCGGATTATGTCGACCTGCTGCCGGTGACGCCGTTCTATCGCCTCTGCTGGGAGCAGGGGAAGGTGTTTGATTACGATAACGATCAGGCTCGTCTGGAGGCGCAGATCCGCCGCTTTAACGAGCGCGACGTCGAGGGCTATCGCCGTTTTCTCGACTACTCAAAAGCGGTATTTAAAGAGGGCTACCTGAAGCTCGGCACCGTCCCGTTCTTATCCTTCCGCGATATGTTGCGCGCCGGCCCGCAGCTGATGCGCTTGCAGGCGTGGCGCAGCGTCTACAGCATGGTCTCCAAATTTATTGAAGATGAGCACCTGCGCCAGGCCTTCTCTTTCCACTCGCTGCTGGTGGGCGGTAACCCCTTTGCCACCTCGTCAATCTATACGCTGATCCACGCCCTTGAGCGGGAGTGGGGCGTCTGGTTTGCCCGCGGCGGCACCGGGGCGCTGGTGCAGGGAATGGTGAAGCTGTTTGAAGATCTCGGCGGCACGCTGGAACTGAATGCCGAAGTGAGCAAGCTGGAGGCGGACGGTAAACGCATCACCGGCGTCGAGTTAAAAGATGGCCGTCGTATTGCCGCCGCCGCGGTGGCGTCGAATGCCGATGTGGTGCACACCTACGAGAAGCTGCTCGGCCACCATCCGACCGGGGCGAAACGCGCCGCTTCGCTGAAGCGTAAGCGCATGAGTAACTCGCTGTTTGTGCTCTACTTTGGTCTCAATCATCACCACGATCAGCTGGCGCACCACACCGTCTGCTTCGGGCCGCGCTATAAAGAGCTGATTGAGGAGATCTTCCACGGCGAAGCGCTGGCGGAGGATTTCTCACTCTACCTGCACGCGCCTTGCGTCACCGACCCCTCGCTGGCACCGCCCGGCTGCGGCAGCTACTACGTCCTTGCGCCGGTGCCGCACCTTGGCACGGCGAAGATCGACTGGGCCGTCGAAGGGCCGCGCCTGCGCGATCGCATCTTTGCCTATCTGGAGCAGCACTATATGCCCGGCCTGCGCGAACAGCTGGTCACCGAGCGCATGTTTACCCCAATCGATTTCCGCGACCAGCTTAGCGCGCACCTGGGTTCCGCCTTCTCCGTGGAGCCGATCCTGCGCCAGAGCGCGTGGTTCCGCCCTCATAACCGCGATAGCGAGATCGACAACCTCTACCTGGTCGGCGCAGGGACTCACCCTGGCGCGGGTATTCCCGGCGTGATTGGTTCGGCGAAAGCGACGGCGGGGCTGATGGTCGAGGCGCTCAGCGGATGAATGATGCGTTGATGAGCCATGCGACGGAAACGATAACCGTCGGCTCGAAAAGTTTTGCCACCGCTTCAAAACTGTTTGATCCCGCCACGCGCCGCAGCGCACTGATGCTCTATGCCTGGTGCCGCTACTGCGATGATGTGATTGATGAGCAGGAGCTTGGCTTTCGCGCTGAAGTGCCGCAGCAGGAGAGCGCGCTGGCGCGCCTTGCGATGCTGCGGCGCGAAACTCAGCGTGCCTTTGACGGCGAAGCGATGAGCGAACCGGCGTTTGCCGCTTTCCAGGAGGTGGTCACGCAGCATGAGATGCCCGCTCACCTGGCTTTTGAGCACCTTGAGGGTTTCGCCATGGACGTACGCGAAACTCACTACCAGACTTTTGACGATACGCTGCGCTACTGTTATCACGTCGCGGGCGTGGTTGGCCTGATGATGGCGTGGATCATGGGCGTGCGCGATGATGCAGTGCTCGATCGCGCCTGCGATTTAGGGCTGGCGTTTCAGTTAACCAATATCGCCCGCGATATCGTTGAAGATGCGGAAAATGGGCGCTGTTATCTTCCTGCGCAGTGGCTGGCGGAGGAGGGGATGACGGCCAGTGAGATTGCCGACCCGGCGAAACGGCAACATATCGCGCGGCTGGCACGCAGGCTGGTGATGGCCGCTGAGCCCTATTACGCGTCGGCGAAAGCCGGATTGCGCGGTCTGCCGCTGCGCTCGGCATGGGCGATTGCCGCCGCGCACGGCGTTTACCGGCAGATTGGCATTAAAGTGATGGCCGCCGGAGCGGCAGCGTGGGAACAGCGGCAGGGCACCAGCAAGGCCGAGAAACTCGGCTTACTGGCGAAAGGGGCGGGGATGGCGCTTACTTCCCGTCTGTCGCGGTCTGCGCCGCGTCCTGCTCACCTGTGGCAGCGTCCTCGCGCGCGCTGACCTTCTCTGCATGTTCCGCCCGTTTACGCTGGCGCAGGGTCTGTTGCAGATCCTCAACCGGCGGGGCATAGAGAAAACCAAACGAGACACAGTCGGCTTTGCCGCGCACCGCGTGGTGCAGGCGGTGAGCCATATAGAGGCGTTTCAGGTAGCCGCGGCGCGGCACGTAGCGAAACGGCCAGCGCTGATGCACCAGCCCGTCGTGCACCATAAAGTAGAGCGCGCCATACAGCGTCATGCCTGCGCCAATCCACTGTAACGGCCAGAAACCGGCGGTACCGAGGGCGATCAGCACAATTGCCAGCAGGGCGAAAACCACGGCGTAGAGATCGTTAACTTCAAACGCGCCGGTTCGCGGTTCGTGGTGCGAGCGGTGCCAGCCCCATCCCCAGCCATGCATGACATATTTATGCGCAAGCGTAGCGATAATCTCCATCGCGGCGACGGTGGCAAGCGTGATCAGCGTGTTCCATAAGACGAGCATCGGTATCCCTTATTAACCGGACATCCATTGACTCTAGTGCAGTCGCGTGGATACACAACGACAGCGGCGGGTTTTTTATCGCCGTCCGCTGCGAAAAATGTCACACCGGACGGCAATAAGCGGGCTTAACGACCGGCTTTTAGCTTCTGATAATACTCTTCATACAGGGCGCTGGCGCTGCCAACGTCATTCTGCCACTCGCCCTTGCTGATGGTTTCCGCATCCGGGTAGAGGGATTTGTCGTTAGCCACCTCTGGCTTGAGCAACTTACGTGCGGCGAGGTTTGGCGTCGGGTAGCCGATGGTTTCCGCCACCTGTTTGGCGATCTCGGGGCGCAGCAGGAAGTTAATCAGCTTCAGCGCGCCGTCGACGTTTTTCGCATTCGCCGGAATAGCAAGGCTGTCCATCCAGAAGATACCGCCCTCTTTAGGCCACACCACCTCTAGCGGCGTGCCCGCTTCGCGCGCAACGAACGCCGAGCCATTCCACACCATCCCGAGATTCACTTCCCCCTCCATATAGGGGTTAGCCGGGTTATCGGAGTTAAAGGCGGCGACGTTCGGCATCAGTTTTTGCAGCTCTTTATAGGCCGCTTCAATCTCTTTCGGGTCGGTGGTGTTGCCAGAGTAACCGAGCTTGCGCAGCGCCATCTGGAACACTTCGCGCGCATCATCCGTCAGCAGCAGGCTGCTTTTATACTCCGGTTTCCACAGATCGGCCCAGCTGGTGACGCTTTTCGGATCGATCGCGTCGCTATTGATGCCAATCGCCGTTGCGCCCCAGATGTAGGGAATCGAGTAGTCATTGCTCGGGTCAAAGGGCTTGTTGAGCATCTGCGGATCGAGGTTGTGGAAGTTGGTCAGCTTCGACTTATCGATCTTCTGAATCATCCCCTCTTTGCGCATTTTGTCGACAAAGTAGGTGGAAGGCACCACCAGATCGTAGGCACCCTCTTTATAGGTTTTCAGCTTGGCGTACATCGTCTCATTCGACTCGTAGGTCGAGTAGATCACTTTGATGCCGGTCTCTTTGGTGAACTGCTCCAGCAGGCCTGGCGGCACATACTCGGTCCAGTTATAGAAGTAGATCGTTTTGTTATCATCCGCGTGGGCGGCGCTGATACCGAAGGCGAGCGCGCCTGCGGCGAGCAGGTGGCGTGACCATTTTTTCATTAAGATGTCCTCTTAGCTTTCGTCGTATCGCGAGCAATCAGCTGGCTGGCGATCACCAGCACCAGCGACAGCACTAACAGAATCGTGGCCAGCGCGTTCACTTCCGGCGAGACGCCCACTTTGACCATCGAATAAATTTTCAGCGGCAGGATCTCATACCCTGGTCCGGTAACAAACGAAGAGACCACGACGTCATCCATCGACAGGGTAAAGCTGAGCAGCCAGCCCGCCGCCACGGCAGGCATCGCCAGTGGCAGGATAATCTTGCGCAAAATGGTGAACTCGCTGGCACCGAGATCTTTCGCTGCCTCCAGCATCCGCACATCAAACCCTTTCAGGCGCGAAAAGACCGTTACCACCACAAAAGGCAGGCAGAAAGTGATATGCGAGAAGAGCAGCGACATAAAGCCGAGCTGCACGCCGAGCAGCATAAACAGCACCAGCAGGGAGATGGCCATCACGATATCCGGCGACATCATCACTACAAACAGCATGCCGCTGACAAACGGCTTGCCGCGAAAGCGATAGCGGTAAAGCGCCACCGCCGTCAGCGCGCCGATAAGCGTCGCGAAGGTGGCGGATAACACCGCCATGGTCAGCGAGTGCTGCGCCGCCTGCAACAGGCTGTCGTTATTCATCAGCAGGCCGTACCACTTGGTGGAGAAGCCCTGCCAGTTGATGCCAAAGCGCGAACTGTTAAACGAATTCACGATCAGAATGATGATCGGAATATAGAGGTAAGCGTAAATGGCGGCCATAAAACCGCCTCTGAAGAGACGACCGATCATTCCAGCTCCACCTTTTTGTTAAGCAGACGCGCGGCGCGCCAGTAAACCAGCAGCATCAGCCCCATCACCAGCGTCAGGGTGATACTGGTCGCGGAGCCGAACGGCCAGTCGCGAATATTGAGGAACTGGCTCTTAATGACGTTGCCGATCAGCAGGTTTTTCGCCCCGCCCATAAGATCCGAGACGTAGAACAGCCCCATTGCCGGCAGCATCACCAGCAGGCAACCGGCGATAATCCCCGGCATGGTCAGCGGAATAATAATGCGCAGAAAGGTTTGCAGCTTGCTGGCACCGAGATCTTTTGCCGCTTCCAGCAGCGGTTTGTCGAGCTTCTCAATGCTGGAGTAGAGCGGCATCACCATAAACGGCAGCAGGATATAGACCAGGCCAATAATCACCGCGCCCGGCGTAAACATGATGCGCACTGGCGTGTCGATCACCCCCAGCCAGAGCAGGAACTCGTTGAGGTAGCCTTTAGTGCTGAGGAAGATCTTCAGCCCGTAGATACGGATCAGCGAGTTAGTCCAGAAGGGGACGATCAGCAAAAAGAGCAGCAGCGGGCGTACGTTCGCCGGAAGCTTTGCCAGAAACCAGGCAAACGGGTAGCCGAGCAGCAGGCAGGCGAAGGTGGCAATCAGCGCCATATTCAGCGAGTGCAGCAGCACATCGAAGTAGAGCGGATCGAGCAGCCGTGCGTAGTTATCCAGCGTGAAGACCAGCTTGACGAAGTTGGCGTCGTCGCGGGTCAAAAAGCTGGTGGCGATGATCATCAGGTTCGGCAGGAAGACAAACAGCACCAGCCAGCCGACGATGGTGGCGATCACCGCTTTCTGGAATTTACTTGTGCTCTTCATCAGCCAGCACGACCTCCCAGCTTTCGACCCAGTTGATGGCCATCTTCTGATCCAGCGAGTGGTCAAAGTCGGGATCGTCTTCGTTGAAGAACTCGCTGACCATCACCATCTTGCCGTTTTCCAGCTCAACCATCGACTCCAGCGTCATGCCTTTATAGTTGCGCTCGCGCACGTAGCCAATCAGCCCTTCGACCTCGGCGATGTCGTTGATCTCTTCGACGCGCAGATCTTCCGGGCGCAGCAGCACATTGAGCTGCTGACCACTCTCTACCGGGAAGTTGACGTAAATATTGCACTCACGCCCTTCAATGTTGGCACGCACGCGGCTCTCGTCGAGACGCTCAATCACCGTGGCGTTGAAGATATTGATTTCGCCGATAAAGCTGGCAACAAAGAGGTTTTTCGGCTCTTCGTAGATCTCGCGCGGCGTGCCGTCCTGCTCGATGCGCCCGTTACGCATCACCACGATGCGATCGGACATCGTCAGCGCTTCTTCCTGATCGTGGGTCACAAAGACGAAGGTGATGCCGAGTTTACGTTGCAGGGCTTTCAGTTCGTTCTGCATCTGCTTGCGCAGCTTGTAATCGAGGGCGGAGAGGGACTCATCCAGCAGCAGTAAACGCGGTTTATTCACCACCGCGCGGGCGATGGCGACGCGCTGCTGCTGGCCGCCGGAGAGCTGGTGCGGTTTACGCTGGGCGAACTCGTCAAGCTGCACCATGCGCAGCGCTTCGGTGACGCGCGGGGTAATCTCGGCCGCTGGCGTCTTTTGCATCCGCAGGCCAAACGCCACGTTTTCAAATACGGTCATGTGCGGGAAGAGGGCGTAACTTTGAAAAACGGTGTTCACGTGGCGATGTTCCGCCGGAACGTCGGTAATATCCTGGTTATCTAACTGGATATGGCCGACATCGACGCTCTCAAGCCCGGCAATCAGGCGCAGAACCGTAGTTTTACCGCAGCCGGAAGGGCCGAGCAGCGTAAGAAATTCGCCGTTATTAATGGTGAGATTGAAATCGGAGATTACCGTTTTGCCATCAAAGCTTTTGCGCAGACCGGCCAGCTCAACCAGCGGCGAACGCGAACGCGATTGTGTATTCAATTTTTGACTCTGTCCCGTGTTTGCGCATCGAAGGGCGTATCAGATGCGGGGTTTGTGATTAACCACCTTCAGGGTTGTGCACGATTTAAGGCCAGGCATTCTACGGCAAAGCGGTTAAATCGCCAATCGTTGATGGCTTTTCGCCGCTCAATCAGTCACTTTCTCAACTACGTTTAATACGACGACCTTTAAAATATTCTCGTTTGCCGGGTAAAAGTGACCTGACGCAATATTTGTCTTTTCACGCTTACTGATAATGTTGTGACATTTTGTTAGGGGGCTTTATGGATAAGTTATTAGAGCGCTTTTTGCAGTACGTAACGCTGGATACGCAATCGAAGCCCGGCGTGCGGCAGGTGCCAAGCACGGATAGTCAATGGAAGCTCCTGCATCTACTGCAAGACCAGCTTAAAGAGATGGGGCTGGTGAACGTGACCTTAAGCGATAAGGGCACGCTGATGGCAAAACTGCCATCCAACGTCGACAAGCCGGTTCCGGCGATTGGTTTTATCTCCCACGTCGACACCTCGCCCGACTTCAGCGGCAAAAACGTTAACCCACAGATCCTCGAAAACTACCGTGGCGGCGATATTGCGCTGGGTGTCGGCGATGAGATCCTCTCACCGGTGATGTTCCCGGTGCTGCACCAGCTGCTTGGCCATACGCTGATCACCACCGACGGCAAAACCCTGCTCGGCGCGGATGATAAAGCGGGCGTGGCGGAGATCATGACCGCGCTGGCGGTGCTGAAGACAAAAAACATTCCCCATGGCGATATCTGCGTGGCGTTCACGCCCGATGAAGAGGTGGGCAAAGGGGCGAAATATTTCGATGTTGAGGCCTTTGGCGCGAAGTGGGCCTACACCATGGATGGCAGCGGCATTGGCGAGCTGGAGTTTGAGAACTTCAACGCCGCGTCGGTGACGGTGAAAATCGTCGGTAATAACGTCCACCCCGGCACCGCAAAAGGGGTGATGGTCAATGCCATGACGCTTGCCAGCAAAATTCATGCGCGCATACCGGAAGAGGAGAGCCCGGAGCAGACCGAAGGGTATGAGGGCTTTTATCATCTCACCAGCATTAAAGGCACGGTGGATCGCGCCGAGATGCACTATATCATCCGCGATTTTGAGCGCTCATCGTTTGAAGCGCGTAAACGTAAGATGATGGAGATCGCCAAAGAGGTGGGCAAAGGGCTGCACCCGGATTGCTATATCGAACTGGTGATTGAAGATAGTTATTACAATATGCGCGAGAAGGTGGCAGAGTTCCCGCACATTATCGACATTGCCCAGCAGGCGATGCGCGATTGTGATATCGAACCGCAGATGAAACCGATCCGCGGCGGCACCGACGGCGCACAGCTCTCCTTTATGGGGCTGCCCTGCCCGAATATCTTTACCGGCGGCTACAACTATCATGGCAAACACGAGTTCGCCACCCTGAACGGCATGGAAAAAGCGGTGCAGGTGATTGTGCGGATCGCGGAGTTAACTGCCGAAAGGCAGACCGCGCAGGGGTGATTCCCGGCGCGGTAGGCATTGCCGGATGGCGGCGTACAGGTTTGCATGTTTTTTGGATTTTGTAGGCCTGATAAGCGTAGCGCCATCAGGCAGTATGTCGGGCGCGGAGCTCATTGCCGGATGGCGGCGCAAGCGCCTTATCCGGCCTACGGGTTCGCATGTTTTTTTGGGTTTTGTAGGCCTGATAAGCGTAGCGCCATCAGGCAGTAAGTCGGGCGCGGAGCTCATTGCCGGATGGCGGCGCAAGCGCCTTATCCGGCCTACGGGTTCGTATGTTTTTTGGGTTTTGTAGGCCTGATAAGCGCAGCGCCATCAGGCAGTATGTCGGGCGCGGTGCGCATTGCCGGATGGCACGTTTTTTTGGTTTTGTAGGCCTGATAAGCGCAGCGCCATCAGGCAGTATGTGGGGCACGGTGCGCATTGCCGGATGGCATGTTTTTTTGAGTTTTGTAGGCCTGATAAGCGCAGCGCCATCAGGCAACAGGCGTTACGAATGGAAAAGGAGTTTCCAGATGTCTGACTATCGTCGTCATTATGTGCCTGGCGGCACGTGGTTTTTCACCGTCAACCTGCGCGACAGGCGCAGCGATCTTCTTACCCGCCATATTGATACTCTGCGTCATGCAACCCTCACGGTGAAACGCCGCCAGCCTTTTCATATCAATGCCTGGGTTATCCTGCCGGAGCATATGCACTGCATCTGGACGTTACCCGAAAACGATGATGATTTTTCCGGGCGCTGGCGCGAGCTTAAGAAAGCCTTTAGCAAGTCGCTCAGGCAGAAAGAGATCTGGCAGCCGCGCTTTTGGGAGCACACCATCCGCGATGAGCGGGATTACCGGCATCATATGGATTATGTGTATATCAACCCGGTTAAACATGGATTTGTGAAATGTACCGCGCAATGGCCCTTTTCCACCTTTCATCGCGATGTCCGCGCCGGAGTGTATCCGAAGGATTGGGCAGGGGAGATAGCCGATATGGAGGCCGGGGAAAGGCGGTAATGCATTGCCGGATGGCGGCGTACCGCCTTATCCGGCCTACGGTTTGGGATGGTTTTGTCGGTCATTGCCGGATGGCGGCGTGAACGCCTTATCCGGCCTACGGTTTGGAGGGGGGTTGTAGGCCTGATAAGCGCAGCGCCATCAGGCATGATGCCCGATGGCGCCACAGGATATTAATCCTCGAAGAACCAATACCCGCTGTTTACCAGGGCGGCAAGCATCGCGAGGAAGGAAGGATCGTCCAGCGCATCGCCAAACATCTCGCCGGATATAACGCTATGGCGAGCCAGCGCTTCGAGCGCCGGGCGGTGCGGGGAGTTGATCTTCTCGCCGTTGGCGTACACATCGTCGCCGATGCGCAGCACGCGCAGGCCGCCGAGACGGGCCAGCTTGTCGCCCTGTTTCAGCGCATCGTAGATCTCATCCGGCTGATAGGGCGGTTCCGGTGGAGCGACATCCAGCTCGTGACGCGACTGGGAGATAAACTCGCCGAGCCACTCGTTAAACTGCGCCTGCTGATTAATCAGCCCGAGCATCATCTCGCGCAGCTTATCCAGTTCCTGAGGCAGGATATCCGCCGGGTGATCGCGCTCCGGCACGTCCGGATCGCTGTAGCGCTGGCTGCCCAGTTCGCGTTGCAGCACGTAATCGGCAAAGCCGCTGATCAGCTCACGCCCGCTCGGTGCGCGGAAACCGACCGAGTAGTTGAGCGAATTCTCCAGCGAATAGCCCTCGTGCGGGAATCCTGGCGGAATATAGAGAATATCGCCCGGCTCCATCTCTTCATCGATGATCGCTTCGAAAGGATCGACCTGCAGCAGATCCGGGTGCGGGCAGTGCTGCTTCAGCGGCACTTTATCCCCGACGCGCCAGCGGCGACGGCCGGTACCCTGAATAATAAACACATCATACTGATCGAGGTGCGGGCCAACGCCGCCGCCCGGCACCGAGAAGGAGATCATCAGATCGTCGGTGCGCCAGTCCGGCAGTACGCGGAAGGGGCTCATCAGCGCCGCGGCAGGCTGATGCCAGTGGTTCACCGCCTGCACCAGCAGCGACCAGTTGTTTTCGCCCATGTGATCGTAACTCTCAAACGGGCCGTGGCTTACCTGCCATTTACCATCAAGATGGCTGACCAGGCGGCTGTCGACTTCATTCTCCATCGCCAGCCCCGCCAGTTCGTCCGGGCTAATCGGGTCGACGAAATCCTTGATTCCGCGTTTCAACACCACCGGACGTTTCTGCCAGTAGCGTTGAATAAAATCTGGCCAGTTTATCTCTACGTGATATTCCATATATATTTCCGGCAATTAATCATGGGCTGAATAATCGATTATAGCTGTGTTAAGGGGGTTCAGTCGCCCGTTATTCCCGTTTGCTGACGACCAAAAATCACTTCCATGCGCGCGCCGCCGAGCAGGCTGTCGCCGGTGAGGATCTGCCCGCCATACTGCTCGACGATCTCCCGCGCCACCGAAAGCCCGACGCCCTGGCCCGGACGCAGCGTGTCGGCGCGCTGACCGCGATCGAACACCAGCTCGCGTTTCGCCAGCGGAATGCCGGGGCCATCATCCTCGACAACAATGTGCAGCATGTCATCGCTCTGGTTAACAGAGACCTCAACAAACTCGAGGCAATATTTGCAGGCGTTATCCAGCACGTTGCCCATCACTTCCATAAAGTCGTTCTGCTCGCCGACAAAACCGACCTCCGGCGAGATATCGAGCGTGATATTAACCCCTTTGCGCTGATAGACCTTATTCAGCGCGGAAGTGAGGTTATCGAGCAGCGCGGCGACCGGATGCAGCTCGCGGCTGAGCATGCTGCTGCCGCGCATGGTGGCGCGGTGCAGGTAGTAGCCAATTTGCTGCGAGATGCGGCTGATCTGCTCAAGCATCACCGGTTCAGCCTCGCTGACGCTCATCTTGTCACTGCGCAGCGAGCGCAACGTGCTTTGCAGCACCGCCAGCGGGGTTTTCAGGCTGTGGGTGAGATCGGTCAAGGTGGTGCGATATTTGTCATAGCGCTCGCGCTCGCTTTTCAGCAAGCGGTTGAGGTTCTGCACCAGGCTGGTCAGCTCGCGGGTGGTTTCCGGGTTAAGCTGCTCGCGGTGGTGCTCCTCCAGCTCGCGCACTTCGCGCGCCAGATCCTCAATCGGCCGCAGGCTCCACCAGGCCGCCAGCCATAGCAGCGGGATCACCAGCAGCAGGTTGGCGGAGAGCACATAGATAAACCAGTTCCACACCATATAGGAGCGTTTAAGCTCGATCGGGATGGTATCGACTACTACGATGGTCAACTGCGGCATACGCGCGGTGGCAGGGTAGAGGTTCACCGCCACCGAGTGGGTCATTTCGGAGTCGCTGTCATCTTCGCGGATCGCTTTGAGTTGCTCCGACGCGGCGTGATCGTCGTTGATCAGCGTGCTGGTGGAGTCAATATCCGCTTCAATTTCGTGAAAACCATCGCTCTTCAGCCACTCCGGCTCAATACGCTTTTGCAACCACGGCACATTCCGCTGGGACCAGATCAGCTTGCCGTTTTTGTCGTAGATAAATGTCATGGTCGGGCTTTGCAGATCGAGGTTTTCCGGCAGGTCGATCTCCAGCTTGTTCTCTTTCCACTGCGCCAGCGTATAGAAGAGGTTGCTCTCGCCGCGCAGCAACCGGAAGGTGGTTTTATCGAAGCTGACGCTGTAGCCGACCAGCGCGACCACGCCATAGGCCAGCGACAGCACCATCACCACCGCGGCGGTGGCGAGTAAAAAGCGCACCCGCAGCGAGAGCGGGAAGAGGTGCCGCAGCAGGCGTTTCATTTTGGCAGTTCGAAAAGATAGCCCTGGCCGCGCACGGTGGTGATCACCTCATCGGGATACTGGGCCTGGATCTTTTTACGCAGGCGACCCATCAGCACGTCGATAGTATGGCTCTCGCGCAGTTCGGCATCGGGGTAGAGTTGCAGCATCAGCGAATCTTTGCTCACCACTTTGCCGCTGTTGCGGATCAGCGTCTCCATAATGGTGTATTCAAAGGCGGTGAGTTTGACCACTTCCTCGTTGACCGAGAGTTCGCGGCGTGAGAGGTCGACCTGGAACGGCGGCATTGAAATTAGCTGCGAGGCGAGGCCGCTGTTACGGCGCATCAGCGCCTGAATACGCGCCACCACTTCTTCAATATGGAACGGTTTGGTGACGTAATCATCGGCACCCGCGCTCAGCACTTCAACCTTATCTTGCCACCCTTCGCGCGCGGTAAGCACCAGCACCGGCAGCGAGACTTCATGGCTGCGCCAGCGGCGGATCAGCGACAGGCCATCTTCATCCGGCAGGCCAAGATCGACAATCGCGATATCCGGCAGGTGTTCGTTCAGAAAGTAATCCGCTTCCTTTGCATCTTCAGCGGCGTCGACCTGATGTCCCAGCTCCTGCAACTGCACTTTTAAGTGGTGGCGCAGCAGAGCATTATCTTCCACAACCAGTACGCGCATCGTCAGACCTCTCCCTTTATTTTTGGAGTGAATAGTTTAACGCTGATTTTGTTACAAGAGGGATAAACATTTACTCAACCGTAACAGGAAGATGCCCTCTTTCCGGCGAAAGAGGGCGGGCAGAGCGGGCGGGGATTATTTCAACTCATCAACCATGGTGATAGCGCGACCAATATAGTTGGCTGGCGTCATCGCTTTCAGGCGCACTTTTTCGTCCTCTGGCAGCGCCAGGCTGTCGATAAACTGCTTCATGCCTTCGGCATCAACGCGCTTACCGCGGGTCAGCTCTTTCAGTTTTTCGTACGGCTTCTCAATGCCGTAACGGCGCATCACCGTCTGAATCGGCTCGGCCAGCACTTCCCAGTTGTGATCCAGCTCATCCAGCAGGCGATCGCGGTTCACTTCCAGTTTGCTGACGCCTTTCAGAGTCGACTGGTAAGCGATCAGCGCATAGCCGACGCCAACGCCGAGGTTACGCAGCACCGTCGAGTCGGTCAGATCGCGCTGCCAGCGCGAGACCGGCAGTTTGCTCGCCAGATGTTGCAGCACGGCATTCGACAGGCCGAGGTTGCCTTCGGAGTTTTCAAAGTCAATCGGGTTCACTTTATGCGGCATGGTCGAGGAGCCGATCTCCCCGGCAATGGTCTTCTGCTTAAAGTGGTTGAGGGCGATATAACCCCAGACGTCGCGGTCGAAGTCGATGAGGATGGTGTTGAAGCGCGCCATGCAGTCAAACAGCTCGGCGATGTAGTCATGGGGCTCAATCTGCGTGGTGTAGGGGTTCCACTCAATGCCTAATGAGGTGACAAACTCTTCGCTGAACTGGTGCCAGTCCACTTCCGGATAGGCGGCGATATGGGCGTTATAGTTTCCAACCGCGCCGTTGATTTTGCCGAGAATTTCCACCTGGTTGAGCTGGCGGTACTGGCGCTCCATACGGTAGGCAACGTTCGCCATCTCTTTCCCGATGGTTGACGGGGTGGCCGGCTGACCGTGGGTGCGCGACAGCAGCGGAATATCACGGTACTCAACGGCCAGCGCTTTCACCGCATCAATCAGCTGACGCCAGTAAGGCAGGATCACCTCATCGCGGGCGCTTTTCAGCATCAGGGCGTGGGAGAGGTTGTTGATATCTTCGGAGGTGCAGGCGAAGTGGATAAACTCAGAGACCGCGTGCAGCTCCGGGACGTCGGCCACTTTCTCTTTCAGAAAGTACTCAACCGCTTTCACGTCGTGGTTGGTGGTGCGCTCAATGGTTTTGATGCGCTGCGCGTCTTCAACGGAGAAGTCCGCAACGATTTTATCGAGGAAACCGTTTGCGTGGTCGGCAAAAGCAGGAACTTCCTTGATCGCCGCGTGCGCCGCCAGTTTTTGCAGCCAGCGTACTTCAACCTGAACGCGAAACTTCAGCAAACCGAATTCGCTGAAGATCCCGCGCAGCGCGCTGACTTTATCGCCGTAGCGTCCATCGACAGGGGAAACGGCGGTCAGTGAGGATAATTCCATAAGTCACAACTCCGGGAGGTTAACAATGAGCGAGAATGTGTTTGGCCTGTGTCGACAGGCGATTACGGGAAAACATTAACTGTAGCCGACCGCCGCCCACCTGGTGCCACAGCACGGCGGCGCGGATGCCTGCCAGCAGGGTGGCGCGCACTTTGGCCTGCACCTGAGCGCTTTGCAAAATGGCAGGGGAGCCGGTGACCTGGATGCGCGGCCCGAGCGGGCTGATGACGTCGACATAGATCGCGGCCATCGCACTCAGCAGGGTGTCGGATTGCAGATCGAAGTGTTCAAGCTGGCGCTGCAGGCCGCCAATGCGGTTGCCGAGCGTCTCCATCGCCGCTTTTTTTGCCGCCAGCTTGCGCTCGAGCACCATCATGCTCAGGGTGTAGCGGGTCACTTCCCCGTTCAGCCCCTGGCGGTTGCTGCCGTTGAGCACGCCAAGCAGCGACTCGAGGCCAATGCGCAGGTTGGCTTCGCTGCCGCCAAACACACCGAGGGTGGAGTCCGGGTTCATATCGATAACGCTATTAAGGGAAACGTGCAGCGCGTCGGCGTCACAGTGGCCCTGGTGCGCAAGCTCCTGCACCAGACGTGCTGACTGACAGATGCCTGCCAGCGCCAGGGTAATGTCGTAATAGTTCTTCGCCACACTTACTCCTTTTTGTGCCCGCGTCTGAGTGCATCTGCGCGGGCGTTAGCCAGTCCGATATCGCTAAAACAGAGTTAAACCGGCAGCGGCAGGCGCTGCTCGATAATACCGCCGCCAAGGCAGACGTCATCCAGATAGAAGACGGCGGATTGACCCGGCGTGACGGCAGCTACCGGCTCGTCGAAACGCACTTCAATGCGATCGTCGTCCAGCGCCGTGACGGTGCAGGGGATATCCTGCTGGCGGTAGCGGGTTTTCACCGTACAGCGCAGCGTGCCGTTGACCGGCTCGCGATCGACCCAGTGCAGTTGCTGGGCAATCAGCCCGACCGACATCAGACGCGGGTGATCGTGGCCCTGGGCGACGATAAGGATATTGTTTTCGACATCTTTGTCGACCACATACCACGGATCTTCGCTGCCCTCTTTGGTGCCGCCGATGCCTAAGCCTTTGCGCTGGCCTAATGTGTGGTACATCAGGCCCTGATGTTCGCCGATCGCTTCGCCATCAACGGTGACGATTTTGCCCGGCTGTGCGGGCAGATAGCGGCCGAGGAACTCGCGGAATTTGCGCTCGCCGATAAAACAGATACCGGTCGAGTCTTTCTTCTTCGCGGTGGCAAGGCCCAGCTCTTCGGCGATTTTACGCACCTGCGGCTTTTCCAGCTCACCGACCGGGAAGAGGCTCTGGGCGATCTGTTCATGGCCCAGCGTATAGAGGAAGTAGCTCTGATCCTTATTGCCGTCGAGACCGCGCAGCAGGCGGCTTTTGCCGTCGACATCGGCGCGGCGCACATAGTGGCCGGTGGCAATATAATCCGCGCCAAGATCTTCGGCGGCGAACTCAAGGAAGGCTTTAAATTTGATCTCTTTGTTGCAGAGAATATCGGGGTTCGGCGTGCGCCCGGCTTTGTACTCCGCAAGGAAGTGCTCAAAGACGTTGTCCCAGTACTCTGCGGCAAAATTGACGGTGTGAAGCTCAATGCCGAGCTTGTCGCAGACGGCCTGCGCGTCGGCCAGATCCGCCGCCGCGGTGCAGTATTCCTCGCCGTCATCCTCTTCCCAGTTCTTCATGAACAGGCCTTCCACCTTATAACCTTGTTGCTGCAACAAGTAGGCGGAAACGGAAGAGTCGACACCGCCGGACATGCCGACGATCACTTTTTTTGGGCTATCAGACATAGAATACTCACAACGAAGAACTTCAGGGCGGCGTATTCTAGCACGCACTGCTCGCTCAGGCATCCCCTGTAAACGGCCAGTTAAATTCTGCGATTGTTGCCAGCGGCAGACGCTGCCCGCTCTGGTAGCAGCGAATACTCTCGGCAACCAGCGGCGAGCGCAGGTTTGACGCGGTGAGGATCTCCTCAGCCGTTACCCACAAACAGCGGTCGATGTCGCTGTCGTGCGGCTCAGTGGCGCACATTTCGTTAAGCTCAATAGCAAACAGGAAGCGCAAAAAGGGCGTGTTGTCGGGCGCAATCCACTGATGCATGCGGATAAAGTGCTGCGGCGCGGCATCGATACCTGTCTCTTCCCATAGCTCGCGCTTCGCGGCCTGCACTAATGTTTCGTCCGCTTCAAGATGACCGGCAGGCTGGTTCCACAATACCTTGTCGCGGATCGTCTCTTCGACAACGAGGAACTTTCCCTGCGCGTGAACCACACAGGCTACGGTGACATGGGGTTTAAACATCGATTTCTCCCTGGCAGTTAAGCGTCACGCCATTCGCCATTGGCGAGGTTTTCCAGCGTGTAGTTTCCCATAGCGTAGCGGATGAGGCGCAAAGTGGGAAAGCCAACGTGGGCGGTCATGCGTCGCACCTGGCGATTGCGGCCTTCATAAAGGGTGATTTTAAGCCAACTGGCCGGGATCGATTTGCGCTCGCGAATCGGCGGGTTACGCGGCCACAGCCAGGCGGGCTCCTCAACACGCTCAACCTCAGCGGGCAGGGTAGGACCATCGTTGAGCGTCACGCCAGTGCGTAACTGTGCAAGCGCCTCTTCAGTGGGTTCACCTTCGACCTGCACATAGTAGATTTTCCCGGTGCGTTTACCCGGCTGGGTCAACCGCGCTTGCAGCGCGCCGTCGTTTGTTAACACCAGTAAACCTTCGCTGTCGCGATCGAGACGGCCTGCGGCATAGACGCCGGGAACGTCGATATACTCTTTAAGGGTGCTGCGCCCGGCTTCGTCGGTGAACTGGGGTAAAACATCGTAGGGTTTATTAAACAAAATCACGCGCGTTGGCGCGCTTTTTTCAGCCGTTCGGGCGGGTTGTCGTGAGCTGAATCGCTCAAGCTTGTGATTTCTATAAGAAGTTTTCTTCATGGTATTTTCACAGGTTATCAATTGCCGCATTATAGCGGAATCATGATTGCCTTTCATGGCGTCGAACTATCGGTTAGTATTGACGGGCTCATTACAATTCATTAACAAAAAACGGTTTGCTCTGTGTGATTCACGTAACAGGTGAGCGGACGCAGTCTGAGCGCCCCGGCATGAAGTCAGCGAGCAAAACAACCAGAAGCGCTCGAAGGAGAGGTGAATGGAAAGCAAAGTAGTTGTTCCGGCGGAAGGTAGTAAGATCACCCTGCAAAATGGCAAGCTCAACGTTCCTGTTAACCCGATTATCCCGTTTATTGAAGGCGACGGTATCGGCGTTGACGTGACCCCGGCAATGCTGAAAGTGGTCGATGCCGCTGTGGAAAAAGCCTACAAAGGTGAGCGTAAAATTTCCTGGATGGAGATTTACACGGGCGAGAAATCGACCCAGGTTTATGGCCAGGATGTCTGGCTGCCGCCTGAAACACTGGATCTGATTCGTGATTACCGCGTAGCGATTAAAGGCCCTCTGACCACCCCGGTTGGCGGCGGTATCCGTTCTCTGAACGTTGCCCTGCGCCAGGAGCTGGATCTCTACGTCTGCCTGCGCCCGGTGCGCTACTACCAGGGCACCCCGAGCCCGGTGAAACAGCCTGAACTGACCGATATGGTCATCTTCCGTGAGAACTCCGAAGATATCTACGCTGGCATTGAGTGGAAAGCTGACTCTGCCGACGCGGAAAAAGTGATCAAATTCCTGCGCGAAGAGATGGGCGTGAAGAAAATTCGCTTCCCGGAACATTGCGGTATCGGCATCAAGCCGTGCTCCGAAGAGGGCACCAAACGCCTGGTTCGCGCAGCGATCGAATATGCCATCACCAACGACCGTGACTCTGTGACGCTGGTTCACAAAGGCAACATCATGAAGTTCACCGAAGGTGCGTTCAAAGATTGGGGTTACCAGCTGGCTCAGCAAGAGTTCGGCGGTGAGCTGATCGACGGCGGCCCGTGGCAGAAAATCAAGAACCCGAAAACCGGCAAAGAGATCATCATTAAAGATGTGATCGCCGATGCGTTCCTGCAGCAGATCCTGCTGCGTCCGGCAGAATATGACGTTATCGCCTGTATGAACCTGAACGGCGACTACATCTCTGACGCCCTGGCTGCACAGGTTGGCGGTATCGGTATCGCACCTGGCGCGAACATCGGCGACGAGTGCGCACTGTTCGAAGCCACCCACGGCACCGCGCCGAAATACGCAGGCCAGGATAAAGTGAACCCGGGCTCCATCATTCTGTCCGCAGAAATGATGCTGCGTCATATGGAATGGTTCGAAGCCGCAGACCTGATCGTGAAAGGTATGGAAGGCGCAATCGCTGCCAAAACCGTGACCTACGATTTCGAACGTCTGATGGATGGCGCTAAGCTGCTGAAATGTTCAGAGTTTGGCGACGCGATTATCGCGAACATGTAATCCGCGCTGCGGGTTGCATAAGAACGGGAACCTATTGGTTCCCGTTCTTATTATTAGTTTTCGAACGGTTATCAAACATTTATCAAAACAATTTATCAAAACCGTGCATATATCATTGTTTTTTTAATTCGTGCTAAATAGTATTGGTTCATGGAATTCTATCTTTGAGCAAGTGACGGATGAGAACTAATTACTTTAAGTATGATTTATACCCGCAAAATGGTAATGCTTTGCATTTACCTATGAATACCGCCTTCTTGGATTTAATTAACAATAACAATCAACTGGCGAATTTAAACGGAACATATTATTCCATTCACCATATTAATGGTGACGTATTTATGTTTTTAAAAGCTAATAACACTGACATAATAAAAACAATTGATAGAGCAAACCATAGATACCAAGATATATCTGCTATTCTCCAAGCCAATGAGGAAATTGCTTTCGCATCTTATGTGGTTATCAAGCCAAGATGCATTGGCTTCGGTAGTACCGTTTACGGCCCGAAGATTGGCGCTTTTTCTACCTATTACGATCATTATTTCTTAAACTTAAATAATAATAATAATCTCAGGTTTGAACCTATTTCCAAAACCGTTACTCCAGCTCAAGCCTTGCAGTTCGCCCATATGGGTAAGATAAATGTTCGGTTGGAGAATAATTCACTTTTTGCTGCACGTCAGTTAACAAATTTTCTGGGAGTCACACCACTACAATTTGATGACGTCGAGAGCTTCGAACTTGTCATCAAACCTAAGCGAAGTAAGAACATCCGTGATACAATTGTACCCACGCTGACGAATTTGCCGCAGGGAGTACGAGACCTGACAATTGCGGCAAAACAAGCTGCGGGTGACCAGGCAGTAGAACTTCATATTGCAGCTTCCGGCTGTATATATGACATGGTAAATGTGAGGGACAATGTTCCAATATATACACAGATGGATACTAACTTTAACAACAATGCGGATTTAAGAAACGCTGGGTACTAAAATGATTAAAGCATTTCCTACAATATTTTTCGTAGCACTCACTAACGGTGTAGGACTTGCTATATACAAATACAGATATAATTTACTTCCTGATGTTAATTTTGTAGAACATCTTGATGGTTTAGGTGCGGCTATGGCCTCATATGCGACAGCAATGATGGCTTTAGTTTTTGCACTAATAGTAATATTGTCTTCTCTAGATAATGATAATATCAGAAGGTTTAGGGCGTACGGTTATTTCAAAGCAACTTACGCCTTTTACTTTATTGTTTTTCTTGAGCTTGGTATTACCCTGTTGTTTTCATTATTGTGCTTATCAAATATAAAATTATATTTCATAGCATCTTTAGCGTTGGTTTTTGGAATAATAACATTCATCCAAATAATTCTTATTGTCTTTCAGATAGTGATGCTATCTATCCGAAATTGAAATATATTTATTTTTCATTAATTTTTATCCAATTTTTACCTCTGTCATCATTATACCTGTCTGTTTGTTTTTGGGATTTATGGCCTAACAATTTACGAGTGTCAATCCCTTGTTCGCTATACAATCTTTCAGATAACGATCTTTGTTCGTGGAAAGTCGCTGGTGTTCCTTCCCCCCAAACTATTTCCGATTTGTCTCGGGCTTTACTGAAATTCATTGTTAATGTGTTCGATTTTACCTTCGCCCCTCGTTCTGCCATTGAGGTAGAACGAAAGAAATGAACTAGGTACGGGCTTATCGCATAGTCGCGGCAGCGCGCAATTACATCCCTCAAACTCCAGTTAATCACGTTCAGTCTTAGGGATAGTGGGATGGCCAGCTTGCTTCCAGTTTTCTCTTGAACAACATGAAGATGGTCATCCCAAATATCGCTGAATTTCATGTTAGAGATATCCCCCAAACGCTGGCCAGTCACAAGGGCTAACAACATAGCGTTACCCATATACTTATGGTTTGCGTCGGCAATATCGAAAATTTTCTGCCACTCTTCCAGATTAAGGCGTTGCCGCGTTATACGTCGGCGCGGCTGTTTTGTTGCAAGGGCAGGGTTGTACCCAGGGGGAACCTCCCCATAATGTTGCGCTTCTTTAAATACATCGATTAAAACTGAGCGTATTACCTGCGCCATTCTCGGTTGACCATCTGAAACATAGATCTCCAGTATTTCAGCTATATCCCGCACATTTACCGACGAGATTAGCTTGGTACCTACACGCTCACGAAGCAAAGCTACTGGTTTTGCTTTTTGCTTAAAGGTATTCAGCTTGATATCGCCACTTTCCAGTCTTTCACTTTGGATCTTCCAGTAACGGTCAAGCCAAGTGTTTGCGGTTATAGCTTTACCTTTGCTTGTCGCGATTTTGTCGCTGATCGCCATGATCTGCCGAGAATGCTGTTCTGCGAGTCGAGTATTAGCCTCAGTAGCAATGGCTATAGCCTCTGCTTCATCGGTACCGAGTGCATGAAATTTACCCGTAATAGGGTGTTTATAACGCCAGTAAACTTTGTTGACCTTCCGGCTATACAGAGGATATAGATTCGGGACGCTTACATTATTTTTACGAGGTCTTGCAGCCATCGTTAAGGATCCTTAATAACTTTGGTGAATCAGAATTCTTGATAATGGGCGAAGCTAATTCCCCAACCAATTCCGCATCTTCACGTACACGCCACAATCTCCCTTGCTTCATCGCTGGTGGCGAAAAAAGGTTTTGTTTTGCATAACGACGAAGAGTGGAAACACTGGGTGGATTGCTGCGATATTTATCTGCTGCCCATTCCTCAAGCGTCAACATCTGAATCATGGTCGGTTCTCCGCTACCGGCTGCAACCGGTTATTTAAGTCTGTAGGCACATGACGAGCACCCATGACAGGTGCCGTCGTTACAGCTGATACAATTCTCCGTTCGCAGGCGGCCGGAGGCACTTGCTTGCTTATCCTGGCCGGTACCAGCAGCGGCATCGGTTCGCGCTAATCTAGCGAGCATGTTTCCCTCCTCGCATCTCGTTCAGCTGCTGACAATCCACGCAGGTCCTGCAACCGGGAATGGCAGTACGGCGCGCTTCAGGAATGTCCACACCACACGCTTCGCACTGCTCAGCGGATATAGCGTTATGGTCGATGCGAATGTGCTGTAAGGCATGCTCCATGGTGAGCTCTACAAGAGCGTTGGCCTGGTCGATGATTTCTGCTGCCATCACCCACGCCCTCCATTGTTGTCCGCCACAAACGAGCTCGAGCTGATGGCAGCTACCAGTCGCTGCCCTGCAGCTTTCTGAGCAGGAACGCTCGCAATGACAGTTGCTCTTTCTTTCTCGGTGCTGGCGCAGATACCTGACCAGTTAGAAATCAGGAAGAAGTTTTCCAGATCAGCCATAGAGGCTTTATCAACTAACTCATCGATCATCAGCACAACCGCATGCACCGGTTTACGTTTAAGCAGTTCCTGAATGGCATAGCCGAACGCGTTGATCATGACTGCATGGAACTGGATGTAATCGCGTTTATATTCCGCCGGCGACACGCCGTGCCTGATACCTTCCATCGCAGTCAGTTTTATCCAGGCTTCCCACAGGTCATAAACATCACCCTCTGAAACGGATGAGTCGCCCGCGCCTTTAAACTTCGCCGTTGCGTCACTCAGGGCTTTGAAACTGATCCACAGTTCGCTTTTAGCGGGCACAACGTTGTGTTCGAAGTCAGTCACCTCAGAAAATATGCTGTGCGTTCTGAGGAAAGTGATCATGCTCTGGGCAATTGTGTCCCTGCTGTTGTATGCCATGTTGATGGCAGCAGACGGCTTAGAGACGTTATTGTTGATATCGGAGAAGAACTGCTGGCGTGTCTTGAGTGGCAGTTGCAGCGTCATCATCAGAGGCACAAACAGTGTCTCGCCGTGCGTACGGCAAAACTGAGAAATGCCCGCCGCGCGATGCTGGCCATCAAACAGCTTGATGATCGCGTCCATGGGGAAACGTGCTATCCCCAGGTTGCTATTCCCAACCTCAGTGAATTCGATATCAGATTCGCAGTTGCCGACCAGGGGAGGAATGATGAACGGTTCTTTTTTCTCATGGGCTGATACCAGGTAGTCGTAAAACTTCTTCACCCGGCCTTTGTTAATTTCGCGCTGCGAGCGTTCCAGCGTGTGCCCGAAGTTGTCGGATGCAAGAATGCGGGTTAGCGTGCGGCCCGGAACGGTCATCAAAAGCACTCGTGTATCGCCCTGCATTCCATAGGACGCAGGGAACTCGAAGTAATATTCCATGCTGGATTTGCTCACGACGGCACCTCCGTTTTGCTACGAAGCTGGTGCGCGTAATATTGCGACAATGCTCCGGATGCAACTGAAACCAGTGTGTCGAAGTCGCAAACCACCGTATCGCCATCAATCTTCTCAGAGTTGGCTATCGTGAGTAATGCTTTGACTAGAGGGCCTTCCACTTCTGCGCGCAGGGCAGCGAGGAATGCATCAGTGGCTGGAGTTTCTTCGAGTGCATAGCAAACATCGTCATTGCTGCAGGGATCATCTTTTCCACAACCCACGCAGAAGTGGACCGATTCGCTGTGAGTCTTAATAGCCGACTTCATCAGAGCATTCTCTCCAGCCAGCTGCTTTGCCTCGTTCCGGGATTCGCACAGCGCCACGAACTGAACATCGAGGCGGTCTGCCATAGCGGTCATTAACTTTGCTGCTGCTGGTGGCAGAGTAGGGGTTGTCACTCTGGCTTCGGCGATCAGCTCTTTGGCATTCATTCGCATATAGGTATCTCCTTTGCACGCTGCAACGCGCGATTTTTGGTTGCACGAATCCCTCGCCGACTGGCGATTAATAAAAATGGGTTCGCTTTAATAAACGCCCGGAGAAGCGAAGGGCGCTTAATGAAGCGGGCGGCTGCAACCGCCCTGGTATCTCCACACAGATGTAAGCGCGCTCCGGAAGGAGTTTGCATTAACGACCAGACACTTGAGGGAGAGTGCCGGAGCGCGCTTACATCTGTGCGAAAAAAGTGCGGCACCCTCACGGGTAAGGATCCGGTGCCGCCAATGACTACACACTGCGTTTTGTTACTTTGTGGTGCCGGGTGCCTCCCGGTGATCGCATCCAGTTACTTGCGATCGGGTACCAAACCACCTGATAAAGACCTGGTTAACTGTCCCGCGCGCGCTGAGCCGCATTCACCACAACGGGGAGAGCACTGCGTAACCTGGCACCGATCTGGCCGCCGGTCGGTTTGTACTGGATTCTTCCCCAGCCACTGGCCCGGACAACGAAGCTTCTATGTGCGTTCCAACCAATGCTCTCTCCTGTTGTGCGATTACTTTATCAATTACGCAGTTGGTGATTGATGAGATGAATCTAAAATAACTTAGATTTAAGGTCAAGAAGAAAACCTAATTAGATTTAGATTTTCTATATAGACGAATGGGCAGAGACTTATTACTTAGAGCGTCGCATCATGCGACGATGCTCAACAACAACACCGATTACTCGAATTTTTTCTTTTTCTGAATTACGGATCGCATAATCTTCATTTAGGGGAACAAGCTCAAAAATTTCTTCACCGTTCTCGCCAATGCCTCTTGCGCGGTATTTTTTGAAGGTGGCTTCATCGCTACCGTTTTTTGCGACAACATAATCACCAGGACCCGGGTTCAGCTCCGGGTCGACGATAATGACATCACCTTCGATGAAGTCTGGCTCCATAGATTTTCCTTTGACCTTAAGAGCGAAGGTTGAATACGAATAGAATTCAGAGGTCAAAATATAATCTACTGTTCCTTCTAGATTTCTTGCGTCACATTCCGGCGACCATGCTCCGGCCTGAACATAGCTAATAATTGGGATTTGTTGCGCAGTCGGCGGTGCAATGCCTACATTTGACTCATCCTCCTGACCATACAAAAGGAAGCCTTCGCTAACACCGAGATACTTCGCTAGTTTAGTCAGCGATTTACCACCCGGCACGTTAAGATCTCTTTCCCAATAACCCACTGTCACATCAGAGACACCAAGGGCCTTTCCAAGCTGGCCCTGGGTTAGCTTTCTCTGCTTCCTTAACGTCCTTAAGCGCGTTCCTAATGTTCCCACATTTCAAACCTTCATCAATGAAACCTAAGTAATCTTAGTTTTTATTGATCTAAAAAAGATTAGGTAATAATATCTAAATATTCTTAGGAGGATGTTATGACTACGACTGATCTGGAACAGTACTTTGGCTCTCCAAATAAGGCTGCCGAGTTCTTCGGGGTCTCACCCGAGGCTTTTTATCAATGGCGTACTCGCCCTGGAAAACTCATCCCGAAAGGGCGAGCGGCGGAAGCAGCTGCTCGCACTAACGGGAAGCTCAAATTCAATGCCTTGCTATATCAAAAGACTAGCGGAACTCCCGCTTTGACTGAACCACAGCAGCAGGGGGCGAACCGTGGGTAATGAACACTGGAAAGTAGAAAAGCAGCCGGCATGGCTTGTGGCCGCCGTTCGCAAAACTATCGCTGCGCTACCTGGTGGGTATAGCGAGGCTGCCGAAATCATCGATGTCACTGAGGACGCTCTGTTTAATCGCCTGCGCGCTGGTGGTGATCAGATCTTCCCGATGGGCTGGGCTATGACTCTGCAAAAAGCGGCTGGTGTCAGCTATGTGGCTGATGCGTTTTCTCGTGAAACAGACAATGGGACCCATGTACCTGGCGCTGCTTACGAAGATGAGAACGAAGAAATTGGCCTGAAGTTGGCCGAACTGGTCGGGCAGTTAGGTAGTCTGGTAAGTGCTTACCGTGAATATATCGATGATGGGGTGGTTACTCGTGGTGAGTGGCAAAGCTTGAATGAAATCGCCTATCAATTCCGCGTCACGCTGATGACGTTCCTGAATCTTATTTCACGCGTCTACTGCCTTCCAGAAAAAGATGACGCCAGCGGGTTGCAGCCCCTGGCGTCGCGGCGTGTCGATCATAGTGGAGATACCAACGCATGAACATCTTAACGGCTAAAAGCCGCTTACCGCAACTGCGGATGAGGCCCGTTCCGGGTACTCCCTTGTTTCGGTATGAGCGCAGGGTACTAAATCGCTGGGTGTCATGTAACCACAGCCGCGCCAGTCGAATCGTGGGTGTTTTTAACCGGAAGGCGAAAAAATTATGCGGGATGTCGACAGGTGGTTCCGTGACAGAAGAGGCATCCCTGTCCGTGTCATTCGGTGGGAGCCAGAATCGCGGCGAGTTATCTATATGCGGGACGGCTACCCCCATGAATGCTTCAGCCCACTCCATATCTTTAAGCGCGATTAAAGAGAGTTTGAGGTAGATTCAGATGAGCATGGAATTAATGGTAAGAGCCATGAAAGCGAAGGTGGGCAATCCACTCCGCAAGCTCGTGCTGATAAAACTTGCCGATAATGCGAGTGACCAGGGCGAGTGCTGGCCCTCCGTTCCCTATATCGCAGATCAGTGCGAAATTTCAGAGCGTTCTGTTCAAAACCATATCAAAAAATTGGTTGAAGATGGTTTCGTGTCCGTCGAGGAGCGTAAATCCTCCAACGGCCTGAACCGTACGAACGTTTACACCCTTAATCTGCGCACTGGTGCAAATGCTGCACCCTCTGGTGCACCTGCTGCGCCAGGGGGTGCAGCAGGTGCACCAGGTGGTGTAAATGCTACACCGGTTAGTGGTGCAGGAGCTGCACCCGGAATCAGTAACTTATCTGAACCAGTCAAAGAATCAGTCACTAATAACTTATTCGAACAGGCCTGGGCGTTATATCCGAAGCGTGCAGGCGGTAATTCAAAAAGTGCGGCTCTGAAAGCGTGGGATGCGCGCGTGCGTGAGGGTGTCGCACCACATGACATGCTGGAAGGCCTAAAACGCTATGCGGCGTTTGTCAGCCAGACAGGGAAGACGGGTACCGAATTCGTTAAACAGGCGAGAACGTTCTTTGGTCCAGATCGTCATTTCGAAGATGCATGGCTAATCCCGGCAGCCAAAGGCTCCCGCCAAGACCCGTTATTCCCGGGTAGTTATGCCGACGCTGATTATTCTCAGCGCCCTGCAGGCTTTCGGGTGGTGAACTGATGCAATGTGAATCTGTAGATACTGGCATTGAAACCAAAAACGTTGCGTCAAACTTATCGCCGCGCGCATGGCAGCGTCCATTCCTGAAATGGGCTGGTGGAAAATATTCCTTGCTGCCTGAACTGGATCTCCTTATCCCGGCGGGTGCCCGGCTGATTGAGCCGTTTGTCGGGGGCGGGTCGGTTTTCCTCAACTCCGATAAGCATGAAAGTTTCCTGCTGGCTGATGCCAATCCGGATCTGATTAACCTCTATCAAATGCTTGCCGTATTGCCAGAGCAGGTAACGGTGCTGGCGCGCCAATTGTTTACAGAAATGGGTGACGAGCGGAGTTACTTCGCTGTTCGCCAGGCATTCAACTCGCAGCAGATGACGGGGCCGGCGCGGGCCGCCGCTTTCCTGTACCTGAACCGCCACTGCTTCAACGGCCTGATCCGCTACAACCGCGCCGGCGAGTTCAACGTCGGTTGGGGTAAAAAAACTGGCCCGTATTTCCCGGATAAAGAGCTGCTGGCTTTTGCTGCTGTGGCACCCAACTGCGTTTTCATGAACGCCGGTTACCGCCGCACGCTGTCGCTGGCGGGCGAGGGCGATGTCGTTTACTGCGATCCACCCTATGAGCCGCTGCCAGGCACGGCGGGTTTCACGAACTATGCCGCTGGCGGTTTCGCATGGGCTGACCAGGTGGCGCTGGCTGAATCCTGTGTTGCGGCACATCAGCGCGGTGCGCGGGTGGTGATCAGCAACTCGACGGCGCCACGGATTATCGAGCTCTACGAACAGCACGGCTTCACGCTGCATCACGTCAGCGCCCGCCGCTCCATTTCCAGCAAAGCCAGCACGCGAGAAAACGCTGCTGACATTGTGGCCATTCTCTGAGGAGGCAGCGTGAAAAAGAATCTTTTAACAGCCCGCCAGCAGCAAATACTCAGTCTGATCGTGGCTTTCCATAAGGAGCATGGCATCCCGCCGACGCAAAAGGAAGTTGCCGAACTGATGGGCGCAGCATCGCCGAACGCGGCAACTGAAGTGCTGCGATCCCTTCAGCGTAAAGGCGCTATCACCCTTTTTCCGGGCGTGTGCCGCGGCATCTCCATAAACAACCTGGGCGCGGAAGATGAAGCGATTTCGTTGTTGCGCTCGCTGGTGGCCGGTGAAGAACATGCGAGAGACCAGGCGATCTCCTTCCTGGAAATGCGCGGGGTACCGGTGTGAAACTCATCCTGCCATTTCCCCCGAGCGTAAACACCTACTGGCGCGCTCCGAATAAGGGGCCGCTCAAGGGACGCCATCTCATCAGTGCTGCTGGTCGTGCATTTCAGAGCGCAGCCTGTGCGGCAATCATCGAGCAGCTGCGCCGCCTGCCCAAGCCGTCGACCGAGCCCGCAGCGGTAGAAATCCTGCTTTTTCCGCCTGACGCGCGCCGCCGGGACATCGACAACTACAACAAGGCGCTTTTCGATGCGCTGACGCATGCAGGAGTGTGGGAGGACGACAGCCAGGTGAAAAAGATGCTGGTGGAGTGGGGGCCGATAGTGAAGGGCGGCAGCGTCGAGATCACAATCAGCATGTTCAAACCGACAACACTGGGAACTGTTAAATGAGGGCGCTGCTGAATCCGGTAGTAGTTAATGAGTTGGGTCTCGTTATTTTTCGACCCGGTGCCAGCCTGCTGATGCACTTCCGCCGCGGGCGCATGCTGCTGGAAAATGAACCGCAACGCCTGGCGGGTATGCCCAGCGGCGAATTGCCACCAGCTGAGCAGCCACTGGCCGAGGATCCTGCGCTCGCCGGTGTTTTTGAAAACGATGCGGTGCTTCGCCGCGCCGGTGGCATCGGTGGGCTGGAAAGCTGGCTGATGGAAAACGGTGGCTGTCAGTGGCCGCATGAAGACTGGCACGCGGAGAACATCACCACGATGCGCCATGCGCCCGGTGCGCTTCGCGTGTGCTGGCACTGCGACAACCTGCTGCGTGAGCAGACTACAGCTCAGCTGGCGCACATGGCGCGGGCGAACTGCGCGGCTTACATCCTCACCACCGCACGCCGCGAACTGGGTTTCGACGATTCGCATACGCTTACGTTGCCGGAGTTCTGCTGGTGGCTCGCGCGTAACGGCCTGGCAGATGCCTTGCCGGAAGATGCCGCACGGCAGTTGCTACGTATGCCTAAGTCGGTGATCCGTTCCGTCACCCGCGAAACAGAGCTGGTACCGGGCGAACGCTTCGGGCGCGAGATAGTGGAGGAGGTGGCTAAGCAGGTGCTGGCGCTGAATGTCGATCCGGAAACGCCGGAATCCTTCATGCTGCGCCCGAAGCGCCGCCGCTGGGAGAATGATAAGTACACCCGCTGGGTTAAAACGCAGCAGTGCATGTGCTGTGGCAACCCGGCAGACGACCCCCACCACCTGATAGGCCACGGGCAGGGTGGAATGGGTACGAAGGCGCACGACCTGTTTGTGATCCCGCTTTGCAGAGCGCATCACGAGGCGTTGCACGCTGACACAGTGGCATTTGAAGAAAAGCACGGCAGCCAGCTGGTACTGCTGTTTAGTTTTATCGATCGCGCACTGGCTATGGGCGTATTAGCGTAATAAAGTGGAGATAAAATGCGAGATATTAAAATTGTTTTAGAAAGTTGGGGCGGATGGGCAGCGAACGATAGGTCTGGAGTTGATTATTCACCTATTGCTGCTGGATTCAAAGGGCTTCTACCTCAAACAAGTAAAAACCGGCTCTCTTGTACTGACAATGACGCACTGATTATTGAAGGTTGCCTAGCCCGCTTGAGGAGAAAGAGGCCATACGAGCATTCCTTGTTAGTAGCCTATTATTTACTTGGCATCTCGAAGCGAAAAATAGCTAAGGCTAGAAAAAAAGATGAAAAGTTAGTAAGGATTGAAATTCAAATGGCTGAGGGTTTTATTGAGGGCTGTTTGTCTATGCTCGATGTTGAATTAGAACTCAATGTATGAAGGGCAGGGGCTGTAAAGCCCCTGCCCTTGAGTTAGCTTAGTGAGAAGACGTTAAATGCATCTTTAATTGTTTGAGTCGTATTCTGGTGAACTATATATTGTTGGTTGATTGATTCATTTAATTTTTTTATTGAATCAATTTCAAATTGATTGACGCCTAATTCTTCATGGCTCATTCCTGCTTCCATAAGCATGTCGTAAAATAGTGAAAAATGTTTAGGTATAAATCTAGAGCCTTTTTTATAATTGTTTGGGTTGTTTATTCCCATCATGGACGCAAAAGAGGCAATTGATTTTGTGGTGGGAAAACTGGCTACTTCTCTTTTGTCGCCAAAGCAATATATGTATATCGCCACCATGTATGTCAAATTTCTAATTAAATTATTCCCATCTGATATTTTATTTTTTGCAACAGTCTGAAAGACACTAAAGTATCGGAAAAATGTTTCTGTTTCTCTTAATGATAAAGCTCGTATGCTCAACAATTCTTCAAACTGTCTCTCCAGATGGCGACAAATATTTTCATGGTCTAGTGAACAGTTAACCAGCGCTTTCCAGTGGCTTAATGATATATGAATTGCCGTTTGTCCATCTGGTTTATATGTTTCAGGTAAGGTTAATGTGTATTTGATAAACTTATCTAAGTAAGATTGCGAGTTAACAGAACCACCATAAATGTGGTTAACAGATGCTTTAAGTTGTTCGAGATTTGTTATTAATATGAAATATAAGTTTTCTATGTCGAATATGTGTTTGATTTTTTCCAGCATTTCAATTGAAAAATTTGGTCTGCATCGGTCTAACTCATCAATAATGATTACAATTTTTTCATCTTGCGTTATTTTTTTTATTTTTGATTTAAGGGCGTTGATTTTTTCCTCAGACTCAATGTGGCCATTTATTAAGTTTTCGATAGCTGCGTCGCTTGTATCTGTAATTGCTTTATGAAATTCACTGGAAAGGTCGTTAGCCTCTTGTTTTAGGACCCAGCTTACAGTTGCTTTCAAGGCCGTGGCTCCAGTGAATTTTATTGCGGGGATGGCTTTTTTTATCAATTCTTTTTTTGTCGGCTCTGGAAGAGCGCCAGCAATTGCAGCAGTTACGGAAAGTAAAGGGTCATTGCAATGATCTTCTTTAAAAGCATCAATATAAATTACTTTTTTTGAAGGGGAAGACTCGATCATGTATGTTTGGAGTTTTAAGCTAAACTCTGTTTTTCCAGTGCCCCAGTTACCGTCAATCACAATAGGAGAAATATCGTTATTGAAATCAATGAGTTTTGACAAGTTCTCTGCTATTGCTTTCCTTTGATATTCATCACGCATTTCAAATGACCAACTCATTAGTACTCTCCCCTTAGAATTTAATAAAATCGCTTACGCGGTCCGCAAAAGTTGTTGTAACGTGTTAAGTGTGGCCACAACGACATGAATCTTACATTCTAAAACTACCGCATTTAAAACAAAAAACATGTTAAGGCTGCCTTTAAGACGGCCTTTTTGATATTCATCACATCATACCCCGGCTAAATCGGAGGTGTGAGAAATGTCCACCACGTGCATATTAGCTTCTGGCGCTGCCTACGGCGCTCAGTTGGGACGGTAGCTGATGATGTACTGACTCGGTTAAGTCGTGATGAATGAAATGCCATATGAGTAATTGCTAGTATTGTTGTGGCGCTTATGACTTTCGGGATGGGCTGGTTTTACAGACCCAAAAACCAAGCTAACGCTTAAAGAGGCTTGCCAGTTCTAGCCTAACCATCAACTTTCGAGGCTGCCATCAGGCGGCCTTTTTTGTTTCCCCTCGTTCTGAGAGGACTCACAGCAAATACGAGGGGGCTTAATGTCCGAACCTGTATCCGGGTCCGCTGCGGCGGCCAGCGCCTTAACTGGTGCCAGTCTTTATGGGCTTCTGACTGGTACCGACTATGGTGTCGTTTTTGGCGCTTTCGCTGGCGCGGTGTTCTACGTGGCAACTGCCGCCGATCTGACTTTGCCGCGGCGAACGGCATATTTCGTCGTCTCGTACTTTGCAGGTGTGTACGGATCCGGGCTGGTGGGCTCGATGCTCGCCAGCATTACTCATTACAGCGACAAGCCTCTGGATGCTCTCGGCGCGGTTCTGCTATCTGCGCTGGCCATTAAGACGCTGACCTTTTTCAGTGAGCAGGATCCTCTGTCACTGCTGCAAAGGTGGCGGGGAGGAAACAATGGTAACGACTGATCCACTGGTGCTGACGAACGTCGCCGCCTGCACGATGATCGTGATCCGGTTGATGATGTTCCGTAAGCCGGGAGGGAAGCACAACGTATGGGCCTCCTGGCTGGCATACGTGATCATCCTGGCGTATGCGTCCGTCCCGTTCCGTTTCATGTTCGATTTCTATTTCCACGTCCACTGGGCGACCGTCATGTTGAATCTCATCATCTGCGCTGCAGTGTTCAAAGCGCGGGGCAACGTGGCGCGCCTGTTTAACGTTCTGAGGCCAGAATAATGCGGATCAGCGATAAAGGCATTTATCTCATCAAGCAGTTTGAAGGCCTGCGGCTCACTGCGTATAAGGATGCTGTTGGCGTTTTGACGATTGGTTATGGCTGGACACAGCCAGTGGACGGCAAACCGATCCGACTCGGTATGACCATCAAAGAAGAAACCGCCGAGCGTCTGCTACGCACCGGGCTGGTGGGCTACGAAAGTGACGTTTCGAAGCTGGTGAAGGTGAAGCTGACGCAGGGTCAGTTTGATGCGCTGGTATCGTTCGCCTACAACCTCGGCCCGCTGCCCCTTTCAACCTCTACGCTGCTGAAAAAGCTCAACACTGGTGATTACGCCGGTGCTGCTGATGAGTTCCCGCGCTGGAATAAGGCTGGTGGCAAAGTACTGCCGGGCCTTACGCGGCGTCGTGAGGCAGAGCGTACGCTGTTTCTCTCGGACAGTAAAAAATGATCTCCAGCTGGAAAGCCGCTGTGGCTTTGCTTTTACTCGCTGGCATTCTGTCCCTCGCCTGGACGATAAACCATTACCGCAATAACGCGATCACCTTCAAAGACCAGCGTGATAGAGCCACTCACAACCTGAAGCTGGCTAACGACACAATCGCCGACATGCAGACGCGCCAGCGCGACGTTGCTGCACTTGATGCCAAATACACGGGAGAACTGGCAGATGCTAAAGCCACTATCGATCAGCTTGAGCGCGATGTTGCTACTGGCAAGCGTCGGTTGCAGCTCAACGCCAGATGTCCAACGAACGGATCGTCCGGCACCGCCAGCATGGATGATGGCACCGGTGCCCGACTTACTGACGCCGCTCAACGGGATTATTTCACCCTCAGAGAGCGGATTAGCACCATCACCCAGCAACTGACTGGGTTGCAGCAATATGTTCGTGAACAGTGCATGAGGTGAGAAGTGGAGATTGTTCCGATCACGTATCGCCGAGCATGTGATTTCGTCCGCGAGTTGCATCGCCACAATAAGCCTCCTGCAGGCCATAAATTCAGTGTTGGCCTGGAAGATAATGGCGTATTGATTGGTGTGGCAATGGCTGGGCGTCCAATATCCCGTCATTTTGATGATGGACTGACGCTTGAAGTAAACCGCACCTGCACCGATGGCACTAAAAATGCCAACTCTATGCTCTATGGCGCCGTCCGTCGTGCCGCCTGGGGCATGGGCTACCAAAGGCTAATTACATACACTCAGGCTGATGAATCGGGCGCATCACTACGCGCCGCTGGTTTCGAACTGGTTAAGACGCTTCCAGCTCGCTCCAGTTGGGCTGGATCGTCAGTGAAGATGAAAGCGACACGCGACCCGGTTGGCAATGGCGGCGTTGATCGCGTCTTGTGGGAAGTGACGCGGTGACCACCACAAGGCTCATTTGCGAGTGCGCATGATGATGATAAAGTCTCATCTTTGCACTCAGTAAGGAGAGTCTTATGCAGCAATACATTGTTTATTTCAAAATGAAAGATAGTGCTCTTCAATGGTCAAAGTTTTACGCACGTGGCAACTCGGAATCTGAAGCTCGTGCGTACTTCAATGAAAAGCACCAGGGTATACAAGTATCTAGTGTGCTAGGGGTGGTTCATCCTCGCGATGAGCGAGATTTCAAAGCTCGCCACGGAATAAATTACTAACCGCCTCTGGGCGGTTTTTTGTTGCCATCACCACGCGGCAGGCATTACAGAAGCCATTCAAGCAGTGGCTTCGATAATGACCAACAGAGGGCAGGTAAATGTCCGACATCTACGAAATCACCAGCACTGCTCAGGACGGCGAAGAGTACGCCGGACGGTATGACGTTCGGGAGCGTTCAACTCAGTGCGCAGTTATACGGGCTGGTGGGGCAGTGCAATATCGATCGCGCTGCCATCCGGCAGATTGAATAGAGCAGACAGAATGTTGCGGGTGGGCTTGAAAAAATGTCCCCTCCGAAATGAAATCCAGCACTTCGGAAGGGAGGGCAAATGCCCTTCATTACAAGTGAGTTGATAATAGTCCTTTAACCCTTTTTGGGTAGAGGCAGTAGTTTATTTTCTTAAACACCATTTAAGTAAATGTAAACTTATATTGAATCGTCGTTTCAATTCGATTTAGGGGGAATTTCAAGGCATCGAAGCCCGAGGTAAGTTGAGGGTTACGAGTTGTTCAGTGGTTGCCAGGTTGGCTGTGCGTCGCGCGAGTATAAAAAAAGCCCTCCAGGAGAGGGCCGCAATAAATACATGCTTGATTTGAACGGTCACGTTTTGAAACTACGACGAGCTCATCCCTGAGCTATCCCCTGGTGTGGGTAGGAGCCACGTTGGGGTGCTTTAAATTTTGCACAATATCCTGATACAGCAAGCTTAAGCGGTAAGCATTAGGAGTAATCCTGGGTTCTTTCATCATCATGTAGTGACTAAATGAGGATCTATGAGCGAAGCAAAACCACAAGACAGCAGCACCGTTAAGTACGGGCGAGACTTAAGCATTGTAGAAAAGCAGGCAATGAACCGACTAAAAGATGCAAGCCGTTCATTCCTGGCTGAGCTTGATCACGTTGGTCGACTGATTCCTGACATTGACCTTCGCTGGGCTGCCATTGCCAGAACAGACATGCAGACCGCGTGTATGGCAGCATGCCGCGCAGTTTCCCGGCCTGACGCAGACTGCTAAGGCATTACAGCAGGCATTTACTGAGTGCCTGTGATAATGCTGAACATCGACAGACTAAAATCCCTACTGATCGCATCTACTTGACCCTTAGAGCGAATTGCCGCAGTGGCAGAGCAGATAGGCTATCTGCATAGCTATATTCGACAACATGATTAAAGTTTCACAGCATAATGCCGATTTATAACATACCAGTCAAAGGAGATGAAAATGGATGTTTTAAAGAATTATGATCTAGGTGATTGGGCGATAATAATTGCTCTATCTATATACATATTACAAACCGTATTTAAATCTGTAGTTGAACAATCTATAAAGAAAAAGTATGAAATAAGATCTAAAGCTGTTTTAGTAGCAGATTTGTTGGCTGAATGGGTTAGCCATCCGCAAGACAAAAGAAAACTTAGGCAGTTGACTAATGAGGCATTTTTATGGCTTCCGCCAGACTTAGCAACTGAGTTGTCAAAGGTTCTCGCAGATAAAGATGATGCCTTAGATTATCGCCAATTGATGAGCTTAGTAAGAACACACCTTTTAGGTAGTTCTGATACGTTTGAATCTCATTATTTCATTACGTATAAACTTACAGATCACGAAATCGCAGAGCTAACTAAAAAGAAAGATGAAGCTGCAAAATATTTATCATCTTTGAATTAAAAGTGAGAGCGAGAGTAAAACATCCAAATATACAAACCCTGTAATAAGTATTCTAACCGCCCCTGGGCGGTTTTTTTATTGCGCTTCGCATGTACACAACAATCTGGATTTTTTCAGTCGTGAGCCTGGGGATAGTTGCTGTCTCGGGCGGCTGTCCCATGCGACAGGCTCACATCTAAAAGGAAGCTTTATGCAGGTCACTATCGATGGTGTCCCGTACGCGCCTGTCTGCACTCCGGCCACCAGCCGTATCGGCATAGCCATTTCCACACATAATCGCGCTGGCGTACTAAGCCAGGCGCTGGAGCACCAGCTCCGGTATTTGCCTGCCGGCGCGCTGGTGGTTGTTGTTGATGACGGCTCACAGCCACCAGCGGCGGTGCCCGCCAGCGTTAATCTGATTCGGCACGATAAATCGCTGGGCATTGTGGCATCGAAGAACGCCAGCCTTACCGCGCTGATGGATGCCGGGTGTGAGCATCTCTTCCTGTGGGACGATGACGCCTGGCCGATCGCTGATGGCTGGTGGCAGCCTTACATCGAATCACCCGAGCCACATCTGGCTTATCAGTTTCTCGATCTGGCTGGCGCCCGCAAGCTTAACGATATCGCGGTGCTGTATCGCGACGATCAGCATATCGCCTACACCGGCCAGCGCGGCGTCATGCTCTACTACCACCGCAGCGCGATTGAGCGTGTCGGCGGCTTCGATCCTGTTTACGGTCGCGGCATGTATGAGCACAGCGATCTCGCCCTGCGCATCCACAATGCCGGGCTAACGTCGTGGGCGTTCGCTGATGTGGTCGGTTCTGAAAAGCTGATTCACTCCCTCGATGAGCATGAGCTGGTGGAGCGCTCGGTACCACGTCCGGACAGGGAAGAGCAGGTTAAGCGCAACGTCAGAATTCACAACGAGCGCCGCGACAGCGGTTATACCGGCTACGCCCCGTATCGACCGCAACGTAATGTTGCGATCACCACGCTGCTGACAAGCGAGCCAGACCCGCAGCGCGGTACCAGAATGACAGCCTCACCTGACCTGCTGGCGAAGTGGGCTGATTCATTGCGCGGCTGCGGCCGGGTAGTGCTGGCTGATGAGCTGGCGACCGCGCCGGCTGATGTTGAACTGTGTCGCGTTCCCGCCGTGAAGATGAACGTTTACTTCCGGCGCTGGCTACATATCTGGCAGCACCTTCGCGATCACCCTGAGTATCATTTCGTCTGGTGTACTGACGGTACCGATGTCGAAATGCTCCGGGAGCCGTGGGCAGATATGGTGCCGGGCAAGGTGTATGTCGGCTCTGAACCCAAGACATATGCCGATGCCTGGGCACGCGAGCACCACCCGGAGCGCATCTATCAGGACTTCCTCGATAAGCATCACCACGATTTGATGCTGAATGCCGGACTGCTTGGCGGCCTGCGCACTGAAGTGATGGAGTTTGCTCACGCCATAGTGCGCCTTTATTACCTGCTGGAGTGTCACCGCTTCTGGAAGACAGAGAAAGCACCGGCCGCGGTCGGCGATATGCTGGCGTTCGGCATAGTGGCTAAACGCTTTGGCGATCGCATCGTGACCGGGCCGCAGGTGCATACCATTTTCAAATCTGAAGGCATCGGTAAAGAGTGCGCCTGGTGGAAACACAAGTGAGGCAAGAATGGGAACGGCAATCAGCTTTATCCTGACAGTGATAGCTCTCTTGATTTTTGTATTCGCCCCTCGCAATCCTCGAAGCCCTTCAGAATGCCATCGCTGCGGAAAGAACATTAAGCCTCCTTTAAAATTCTGTAGTGAGTGCAGGCCAAAGCCAATGGTAAAAACCGATGGAAATTAAGTATGTGGTGGTCGCGCACCACGCCCGGCGAGAGCAGGCCGAAAGGCTGGCTGACTCTCTTGGCGCTCACCTGCTGGTTGACGAGCACGACAGGGGTGCCAACTGGAACCACCGCCGCGCCCTGGAGTGGGCAGCAGCACAAGCCTGCCGTGTGGTCGTTCTGGAAGATGACGCGATGCCAGTTGCGGGGTTTGCGGAAAAGGTGGCTGACTGGCTGGACTGCTTTCCTGACCAGCTCTGTTCTTTCTACCTTGGCACCGGCCGCCCGCCGCAGTACCAGCTTGAGATAGCGACAAAGCTCATTGCTGCTGATCGCATCCGTGCCGATCACATCACTATGCAGCGTCTCATGCATGCTGTCTGCTACAGCGTGCCGCCGGCACTGTTACCTGACCTGCTGTCACGCTGGGACGCGGGTAAGCCTGCTGACTTCGCCGTGGGCGATGCCTGCGGCGGCCCGGTTATCTATCCCTGCTGCTCACTGGTGGACCATGCTGACGGTGATCCCGTTGAGAGGCATCCCGATTGTCAGCCCCGCCACGAGCGGCGACGGGCATGGAGGTTACATGGCTAAGCTAACGACCCTGAAACCCCGGCTTAAGGTCATGGACACCCGACGCATCAAACCTGTTTACGGTGAGCAGCGGCGTATCAGTGGCAGTGTGCGCGTCGGGCTTAAGCGCCGGCTGTGGGTACGCGACGGAGGGCATTGCTGTATGTGCTCACGCGCTGTTGATCTGCATGAGAGTGAGCTTGACCACCGCATCGCGCTGCAGTTCGGCGGCGACAACTCTGAGCGCAACCTCTGGACGCTCTGTAAGGAATGCCACGCCGGAAAATCAGCGCGCGAAGCAGCTACGGCCAGTCCGGATGATGAAGCCCTGAAATATGCCGTGCCCGAAGGGGCTGACGGACAGGGAACAGTCATATTTTGATTTAAATGAAAATGGTTATCATTTAACCTAATAGTTGGTTGCATTTGTAACTACTTCATTTGTAATGATAATTATTCTCGTTACCGGGGGGGGGAGGGCTCAAAAAAAAGGCCGATCACCCTGTACACCGCCCCCTCCCTCACGCAGAGAAAAAATCCCCTTCTGGAGGGTATAAACATGTTAACAGCGCAGAAGCGAAAATTCGCGGTGGCGCTGATGTCCGGCATGTCTCAGAAAGATGCGGCAGTAAAGGCGGGCTACTCGGAGAAATCCGCGCGGTCAAAGGGGTCGCAGCTTGCAAAAGACCCGGAAGTCACCGCTTTTATTGCCCGTAAAAAGCAAGAAACCGTCACCGTGGATGAGGTGCCGGCGTACCGGAAAAATGTTTATACCCCAGCGGTAAACATCCCGGAAAAAATCCCTCAGCCAGAAGTGCCGCCGGCAGCTGGTCAGTATGACGATCCGCTCAAGTTTCTGATGGCAGTGATGAACGACTTCACTGAGGACATTGACACCCGGAAGGATGCGGCAAAGGCCATGCTGCCCTACGTTCACCCTAAAAAAGGGGAGACGGGCAAAAAAGAGGCGCGCAATGCTGCGGCAAAAGTGGCCGCAGGCGCGAGCAAGTTCGGATCCATGGCACCGCCAAAGCTGGTGGTTAACAATAAAGAGGGGTAATCCATGGCGCAGTGGTCCACGGCCTGCACCGACTGGGAAAACCGCCTCATCGACGGCGAGTCCATTATTCCGCCGCCAATATTCGCTGACCAGGCTGAACAGGCGCTGAGTATATTCCGCGAGCTCCGAGTTACCGATCTGCCGGGCAAGCCCACATTCGGTGAGTGCTCCGAGGCATGGGTGTTCGACTTCGTTAAAGCCATCTTCGGCGGGTACGATGCCGAGACCGGTAACCAGCTGATCCGTGAATACGGTCTGCTGATATCGAAGAAGAACACCAAGTCGACGATTGCCGCCGGCATTATGCTGACTGCGCTCATTCTCTGCTGGCGTGAGGATGAGGAGCATCTCATTCTGGCGCCGACAAAAGAGGTGGCCGACAACAGCTTCAAACCCGCTGCCGGCATGATCCGCGCGGATGAAGAACTGACGGATATGTTCCAGATTCAGGATCATATCCGTACCATCACCCACCGGGTTACGCGGAACACCCTGAAAGTGGTGGCCGCTGATACCGACACGGTCTCCGGAAAGAAGTCAGGCCGCATCCTCGTCGACGAACTCTGGCTTTTCGGCAAACGCGCCAACGCAGAGGCGATGTTTATGGAGGCTCTCGGCGGCCAGGTATCGCGTAATGAGGGCTGGGTGATTTACCTCACCACGCAGAGCGATGAACCGCCGGCGGGCGTATTTAAGGAGCGCCTGGATTACTGGCGCGGTGTGAGAGACGGCAAAATCAGCGATCTGAAAACGCTGGGGATCCTCTACGAATTCCCGGACAGCATGCTCCAGACCAGGGCCTATCTTCAGCCTGAGAACTTCTATATTACCAACCCAAATATCGGCCTTTCCGTCAGTCCGGAGTGGATCGCCGATAACCTGCGAAAGAACCAGGCGAAAACTGACGGCACGTTGCAGCAGTTTCTGGCGAAACACCTCAACATCGAAATTGGTCTCAACCTGCGCAGCGACCGCTGGGCGGGCGTCGATTTCTGGGAGCAGCAGGCGCGACGGGTGAGCTTTACCGATTTGCTGCAGCGCGCGGAAGTGATCTCGGTCGGCATTGACGGCGGCGGCCTTGATGACCTGCTGGGATTCAGTGCCATCGGGCGCGATGCCGAGACGCGGGAATGGCTCTGCTGGTGTCATGCCTGGGCACATGAAATAGCAATCCGGCGCCGTAAAAGCGAGGAATCACGGTTTAACGACTTTGTGAAAGCCGGTGACCTGACCATTGTGAAGCGTGTCGGGCAGGACACGGAAGAGGTGGCGGAGTACGTCAGCCGCATCCACACCGCCGAGCTTCTCGACAAGATAGGCATTGACCCCTCCGGTGTGGGGCAGATCCTCGACGCACTTATCGAGGCGGAGATCCCCGCTGATGCCGTGGTGGGCGTCAGTCAGGGCTGGCGTCTTGGCGGTGCGATAAAAACGACCGAACGCAAGCTTGCCGAAGGCGTGCTGGTGCATGCCGGGCAGCCCATGATGGCCTGGTGCGTGGGCAATGCCCGCGTCGAGCCAAAAGGCAATGCGATCCTCATCACCAAGCAGGCCAGCGGCAAGGGCAAGATTGACCCGCTTATGGCGTTGTTTAATGCCGTTTCGCTTATGGCGCTGAACCCTGAGGCGAAGAAGCAGGATTATCAGGTGCATTTCATATGACAGCTATGTCAGTCAACAACCCGCTCCGGCGGGTTTTTTCGTTTCAGGAGGCAGCAAAATGACGCTTAAGCGCGCATGCACCCTCATGACGGTGAAAGCGGTAAACGAGGATGAGCGGATCATTACCGGC
This sequence comes from Kosakonia sp. HypNH10, assembly GCF_029850615.1. Taxonomy (NCBI): domain Bacteria; kingdom Pseudomonadati; phylum Pseudomonadota; class Gammaproteobacteria; order Enterobacterales; family Enterobacteriaceae; genus Kosakonia; species Kosakonia sp. HypNH10. The sequence continues at coordinate 307,881 of NZ_JAOTIU010000001.1, read as the reverse complement.
ATCGCCTCCACGCCATCGCCGGATCGTGACGGGGACATTATGGAGCCGGAGGGCGCGAAGTTTCGCAGCGACACACCGTTTCTCTGGCAGCACGACCGGTCCCAGCCCATTGGTACCTGTACACCCAAAATGGTGAAAGAAGGGCTGCAGATCACCGCAAAACTGGTAAAGCCCACCGCGGATATGCCTTCCCAGCTGGTTGCCCGGCTCGATGAGGCCTGGGCATCCATTAAGGCCGGGCTGGTGCGCGGGCTCTCCATCGGCTTCCGCCCCATTGAATATTCGTTCCTGGACCAGGGCGGGATCCGCTTTCTGTCCTGGGACCTTCTTGAAGTTTCAGCCGTGACCATTCCGGCGAATGCCGAATGCTCCATTAATACCGTGAAGTCTTATGACCGCCAGTTACTCGCCGCGTCCGGCAATGAGAAACCGGTAGTCAAATCGACCCAGCCCGCTGGCGCTACAGCACCCAAAACCAATACCAAAAAAGGAAACAGTTCGATGAATATCGCAGAACAAATCAAAAGCTTTGAAGCGAAGCGTTCGGCGCTGGCGGCGTCTCTCTCTGAGATTATGGCGAAGGCCGCCGAAGATGGCCGTACGCTGGATGCTGAAGAAGAGGAGGGATACGACAACACCTCCGCTGAAATTAAATCTGTCGACTCGCACCTGAAGCGACTGCGCGATATGGAATCCAGCATCGCCCAGACTGCCAAACCGGTCAGCAAAGCCGCCGGTGGCGATGTCAGTACGGTGACGACCAGCGCGCCGGGCATCATTCGTGTAGAGCCGAAGCTGGAAAAAGGTATCGCCTTTGCCCGCTTCGCCAAAGCGCTGGCCGCTGCAAACGGCAGCCGCTCCGAAGCGCTGGAAATTGCCCGTAAGCAGTATCCGGACGATGCGAAGCTGCATCACGTTCTGAAAGCCGCTGTCGGCGCAGGCACGACCACCGACCCGAAATGGGCGGGCGCGCTGGTGGAATACCAGGAATATGCACAGGACTTCGTCGAATTCCTGCGACCGCAGACCATTATTGGTCGTTTCGGGCAGGGTAACATCCCGGCGCTGCGCCAGGTGCCGTTCAACATTCGTATTCCGGCACAGACCTCCGGCGGCTCCGCGAACTGGGTGGGCCAGGGTAAGGCGAAACCGCTGACGAAGTTCGACTTTGAGTCGATCACCTTCAGCTTCGCTAAAGTGGCCGCTATCGCGGTGCTGACCGACGAGCTGATCCGTTTCTCCAACCCGGCAGCCGATGCGCTGGTGCGTAACGCCCTGGCTGAAGCGGTTATTGCCCGCCTCGATACCGACTTTATCAACCCGTCCAAGGCAGAAGTAGCCAATGTCTCGCCTGCTTCCGTCACCAACGGTATCGCCGGCATTCCGTCCACCGGTAATCCGGACGATGACGCAGCGGCGGCTTTTGGCGTGTTTGTCGCGGCTAGCCTGCAGCCGAATGGTGCTGTCTGGCTGATGTCCAGTACCAGTGCGCTGGCGCTCTCCATGCGTAAAAACGCGCTGGGCCAGAAAGAGTATCCGGAAATGACGCTGCTGGGCGGGACCTTCCAGGGGCTCCCGGTCATTGTCTCCCAGTACGTTGGCAACCAGCTGGTGCTCGTCAACGCACCGGATATTTACCTGGCCGACGACGGTGGCGTTGCCGTAGATATGTCCCGCGAAGCCTCGCTCGAAATGCAGAGCGATCCGACCGGGGACAGCGTGAATGGCACGGGAACCGAGCTGGTGTCCATGTTCCAGACCAACAGCGTGGCTATCCGCGCCGAGCGCTGGATCAACTGGAAGCGTCGCCGCACAGCAGCCGTGGCGGTGATTTCCGGTGTGAACTACGGCACGACCCAGACCAGCTAACCGACTCAGGAGGGCGGGGGAAACCCCGCCATATTGCATGGCAAAAATCAGGTATCTGAAACGCACACATGACTCGCGACCCAGTGACGAAAAGACCGTGGACGATCCGTGTGCAAGGGTGCTGGTGCTGCTGGGCATGGCTGAGTACACCGGCGCGAAGCGCGCGGGGGGCGGGAAAAAGAAAAATAATACGGGGAACGGCTGATGTGGAATCCTTTCCGGAGAAGAGAAAAAGCACTTCAGCAGCCATCAGATCGCGGCGGCTGGATGTCCCTTATCAGTGAGCCTTTTGCGGGGGCCTGGCAGCGTAATCTGGAAATTAAACCGACGACAGTGCTTTCCTTTCACGCCGTGTTTTCCTGCATATCGCTGATCGCGAGCGATATCTCAAAGATGCCCCTGCGGCTGATGCGACGGGACTCGAACGGCATCTGGAAAGAAAACAACAGCGGTACACCCGCGAGGATTTACAGACGCCCGAATGCGTTTCAGAACCGGATGCAGTTTTTCGAGTGCTGGCTCAACTCGAAACTTTGCCACGGGAATACGGTCGCCCTGAAGATCCGGAATACCCGCGGGGATATAACCGAACTGCGCATCCTGGACTGGAACAAAGTGACGCCGCTGGTGGCGGATGACGGGTCTGTTTTCTACCAGATTAACCCCGACAACATGACGGGCGTCGAGGCTTCTGTAACGGTCCCCGCCCGCGAGGTGATCCACGATCGCTTCAACTGCCTGTTTCATCCGCTAATCGGGCTTTCACCGATTTACGCGGCTGGCCTGGCTGCGATGCAGGGCCACCATATTCAGGAAAACTCAGCACACTTTTTCCGCAACGGCAGTAAGCCGAGCGGTGTCATTGAAGTGCCCGGTACCATCACAGATGAAAATGCCCGGAAACTGAAAGCGAACTGGGACACGGGCTATACAGGCGAAAACGCAGGCAAAACGGGGCTGCTGAGTAACGGCGCAAAATACAACCCCATTTCTATGTCTGCTGACGATGCGAAGGTCGTTGAGCAACTGCAGATGTCAGAAAAAATTGTCTGCTCAACGTTTCACGTCCCGGCCTATAAAGCCGGTGTCGGTGATCTACCTTCCTACGACAACATCGAGGCGCTGGAGCAGCAGTATTACTCGCAGTGTCTCCAGACGCTAATTGAGTCGATCGAGCTGCTTCTCGATGAGGCGTTTGAACTGGAAGACGACGCCGGTACCGAGTTTGACGTCAGCGCGCTCCTGCGTATGGACAGCGAACGCCGTATCAAAACGCTGGGTGAAGGTGTCAAAAACACTATCCTCACGCCGAATGAGGCGCGGCGCAGTGAAAACCTGCCGCCGGTGACGGGCGGTGATGAACTGTATCTGCAGCAGCAGAATTTCAGCCTGGGTGCGCTGGCGCGCCGCGATGCCTCTGACGATCCGTTCGGCAAAAAGAGCGCAACGCCGCAGCCAGTCAGTGATGAAGGAAAGGCGTTGTCTGACGCAGAGCAGGCGGCGGCAAAAGCCATGCTCAGAGGATTGCTTACCAAATGAATGAACGTGAATTAACTCTCATCAAAGTGCTGGGGGAGGAGTTCGGGCTTGTCCTTGATGAAATGCGCGCAGGATTCAGTAAAAGCCTCGAGGAACAGCGACTGGCCTTCGACGTAAAACTCACCCACCTCGAAGAACGCATCGCAGATATCAAAAGCGCAGAACCGCCGGATCTGTCGGCGATGGTAAGGGACGTCGTCTCTCAGCTGCCTGAGCCAGAGCTGCCGCAGCTGCCGGATATCGCTTCTATGGTCAGTGATGCCGTCGCCGCCATACCCCCTGCGCAGGACGGTAAAAGTCTGACACCAGACGACGTGGCGCCCATGCTGCAGCAGATGGTGGATCGGGCGGTCAGCGCGATGCCCGTGCCCCGCGATGGAAAGGATTACGATCCTGACATGCTGCAACAGGCCGTGAAAGCGGCAGTGGATGACGCCGTAGCGGCAATCCCGGTACCGCAGGACGGCAGGAGCCTGACGCCTGACGATGTGCAGCCGATGCTCCAGGCGCTTGTTTCGGAATCAATGCCGGTTTTGCCTGACGTCAAAGCACTGGTCAGCGAAGCTGTTGCCGCACTACCTGCACCCGAACCGGCCAGAGATGGCGAGGACGGTCGTGACGCGCTGGCGCTGGAACTGCTTCCCTTTATTGATGAGGGAAAAAGTTATCCGCGCGGATCTTATGCTACCCATAACGGCGGGCTGTGGCGCGCCTATGAAAAAACGCATGGCATGCGCGGCTGGGAATGTGTGGTGGATGGCGTGGCGGGCGTTGACATTGAGCGCTCAGATCAGCGGCGTTTCACCCTGACGGTTAACCGCGCGAGCGGTGGCAGCGAAACCAAATCGTTTGACGTTCCGGTCATGATTTACCAGGGCGTTTTCAAATCCGGTCAGGGCTATCTGCCCGGCGATACGGTGACTTGGGGCGGTTCGCTCTGGCACTGCGACGAACCGACGCAGGATAAACCCGGCGAAACGGGCTCGAAAGGCTGGACACTTGCCACCAAGCGCGGGCGTGACGGGAGGGATAAAACGTGATTGAGCTCGTGACTCTCGAACAGGCAAAGGATCACCTGCGCATAGATGCTGATGCCGGTGATGACGATCTTAAGCTGAAAATTCAGGCCGGTAGCGCCGCCATTCTTGCTTATGTCCAGGGCAGCCGTGACCGGATTGTTGCCAGTAATGGTGATCTCATTGAGGGCGAGCCGCTGCGGCGCGCACAGACGGCGCTGCTTATGCTGCTGGGCTGGCTCGACCGCAACCGCGGCGGTGAAGAGGAAGAGAAGCTGCAACAGGGGGAACTGCCGTTCTCAGTAACAATGCTTATCTACGATCTTCGCTGCCCCACCATTCTCTGACCGGAGGCGTTATGCACGCTGGGCGCTTGCGCGACCAAATTACCGTTATGAATTCCGTTCCCGTCCGCACCCCCTCCGGTGATGTTAAACCGGAATGGCAGGAGGGAAAGACTGTCTGGGCTGAGGTGAAAGGCATCAGTGGCCGGGAAATCATCTCTGCCGGCGCTGAAAAAGCCGAAGCGACTGTCCGGGTCTGGGTCAGGTATCGCAGTGACATTTCAGCCGCATCACGTCTGAGTGTTAAAAGTGGTGCCTTTAAAGGCCTGACGCTGGAAGTGGCGGGGCCGCCCATCCCGGACGCCGGGTGCACTCAGCTCGAAATTCTCTGCAAACAAGGGGTAAAACCATGATAGGTACCAGCCTCGATTTCTCCGGCCTGCTCGATTTGTCGGAGGATCTCGCCACGCTAAGCAAAGCAGAAAACCGCAAGGTGATGCGCGATGCCACGCGTGCCGGGGCAACCATTTTCAAAGATGAGGCAGTAAGCCGTGCGCCGGTGAAAACGGGGAAACTCAAAAAGAATATCGTCGTGCTGACGCAGCGTGAGCGCAACGGGGCGATATATTCCGGTGTTCATATCCGTGGTACCAACCCGCGCACCGGCGCCAGCGACAAGAAGATGAAAGCCAGCGATCCGCGTAATGCCTACTACTGGCGCTTTATCGAAATGGGTACCTCGACCATGCCGCCCGTGCCGTTCGTCCGCCCGGCCTACGATGCCCGCGAGGAAGATGCGGTAAACGCCGCTTTTGCCGAAGCCAATGCCGCGATCGACAGGGTGCTGGCGAAATGACCGAGGCCGATGTTTACTCGCTGATCGGCGCGCTGGCCGACGGACAGGTTTACCCCGGCGTGGTGCCGCTTAACACCCAGGGTGAACCGGCAGTTGCGCCGCCGTGGATCACATTCACGCTGGTGGTTCAGACCTATGGCGACACCTTCTGCGGTCCGGCGGAGGAAGACACAGCCCTGCAGGTGGATGTTTACGCGTCTTCAGTGGATGAAGCCCGCGCGTTGCGTGAACAGGCGATCGCCGCATTGACGCCGCTGGGATTCACCCGCATGAGCAAGACCGGCGGTTACGAGCCTGAGACAGGCCTGCGCCGTGCAACAGCAGAAGTCCATGTCCTTCAGTAATCCCAACCACTTAATCCCAGCCGCCGCGAGGCGGTTTTTTTATATCCGGAGACAGCTATGTCCGCACTTTATGAAAAATCGCAGTTAACGAAGATCCTGATTTCTTCGCTGCCGGCAACGAAAGATACGATGGCAAGTGCCGACTATCTTGATCTGAGCTGCACGCTCAAAGAGGTCCAGTTCACCGGTGGCCAGAAACAGGACATCGACGTCACCACCCTGTGCTCGACCGAACAGGAGAATATCAACGGCCTGCCGGCTCCGTCGGAGATTTCGCTGTCCGGGAACTTCTTCAAAAATGCGGCACAGGATGCACTGCGTGACGCATATGACAATGACACGACGTATGCTTTTCAGGTGATCTTCCCGTCCGGTAAAGGCTTCCGTTTTCTGGCTGAAGTGCGTCAGCACACCTGGTCATCCGGTACCAACGGCGTGGTCGCGGCCACCTTCTCCCTGCGCCTGAAAGGCAAACCTGAAAATATCGAACCCGGTTCGTAAGGAAAATCATGTCCATTAAAGAGCTTGCCCTGGCGAAACACTCCGGGTTTCGTCATAAAACCGTCACCGTGCCCGAATGGGGCGGTGTGAATGTTGTTCTGCGCGAGCCATCCGGTGAAGCCTGGCTGCGCTGGCAGGAGATCGCCGGAACCGATATCAGGGCTGAAGAGCTTTCGGTGTCGGAGCGCGCGAACCGCAACCTGCGCGCTGATGTCGCGCTTTTTCTCGATGTGCTCTGCGATGAGGACAAACAGCAGGTTTTTACCCGGGACGATGAAGAGGAAGTGCGTGCCATCTATGGCCCCGTGCATTCCCGTCTGCTTAAACAGGCGCTCGACCTGATCGCATCCGGGGATGATGCCCGGGAAAAGTCGCCACCCCCGGCGTTAAATTCCTGATGTCGCTTGCGCTCCGCATGGGGCGCACGCTTTCAGAACTCAGGCAGAGCATGACGGCAAGTGAAATGCTGATGTGGATTGAATACGACAGGATAAGCCCGGTCGGCGATATCCGTGGCGATATTCAGGCAGCGCAGATTGTCTCTGCCATATATGGCTCTCAGGGTGCAAAAGTGCCGTTAACTGATGCCATTCTGCAGTGGGGGGGAGAAGAGCAGCAAACAGACAAGGATCCGTTTGCCGGGCTTGAGGAGGCGCTTACGGAGGCAACTAAGTGACTTTTTTAACCTCAGAGATTAGGATTGTTACCTCTATTTGAAGGGGGTATCCATGGAGTTTTTTCTTATCGCTGCAGTGTTAGGCGTTATTCCTGCTCTTATTGCTAAAAGCAAAGGGCATTCTTTTTTCGCGTGGTGGATTTATGGAACCTTGCTTTTCATCATTGCATTAGTTCATTCATTGGTTATCCGCAAAGATGCGGAAACCGAAGAAAAGAACCTTATCGCTTTTGAGGGAATGAAAAAGTGCCCTTTTTGTGCCGAATTAATTAAATCTGAAGCAATTAAATGTAAGCATTGTGGAAGTGATTTAACTGACAAAAGCAACCACGAAAATTTAATTAAATCTGATGAAGAATATTTAAGAGAGGCCAGGCAAAAGGCTGGTCTAGAAGAATAAGAAACCGCTCCGGCGGTTTTTTTTCGTCCGGAGAATGGTAATGGCAACGCTTCGCGAACTTATTATAAAAATTTCGGCTGACTCCAGTTCATTCCAGAGTGAAATCACCCGAGCACAGCGCATGGGTGCAGATTACTATCGAACAATGCAAAACGGAGGGCGACAAGCTGCAGCTGCCGCTAAAGAAAGTGAAAGGGCATTATCAGATCTCACTGATGGATTTGCCTCAGCAGGTAAAGCTGCCGCCGCCGCTGCAGCGGCCTTTGCTACCGGTAAGCTGGTGCAAATTGCGGACGAATGGAACTCAGTGAATGCTCGCCTTCAACAGGCTTCGTCTTCGTCTGATGATTTTGCGACATCGCAACGTCAGCTTATGGAGATCAGTCAGCGAACCGGTACAGCGTTCTCTGATAATGCCTCTCTTTTTGCACGGGCCGCGGCATCAATGCGCGAGTATGGCTACAGCTCGGAAGAAGTGCTCAAAATTACCGAAGCCGTTTCAACCGGGCTCAAGCTTTCCGGCGCCAGTACGCAGGAGTCAAGTTCTGTTATTACGCAGTTTAGTCAGGCACTTGCACAGGGCGTATTGCGTGGCGAAGAGTTTAATGCGGTCAACGAGGCGGGTGATCGTGTCATCCGTGCCCTTGCTACAGGCATGGGCGTTGCGCGCAAAGATCTCAAAAGTATGGCCGACCAGGGAAAGCTGACGATCGATAAAGTGGTGCCAGCACTAATGAGCCAGCTCGGGGCGTTACAGGGTGAGTTTGCAACGATGCCGCAGACTGTTTCAGGCTCATTGCAAAAGGTCACTAACTCGTTCATGGGGTGGGTTGGTGGTGTTAACGCAGCAACGGGTGCCACGGATGCGCTGTCCGGTGGCCTTGATGGCGTAGCACAGACACTGGACTCCTTTACTTCATCCGCGGTCAGCGGTGCTCTGAGTGACGTGGCTGACAATATGTCAACCATCACCACAGTCGCAGGCGCGCTGGTGGGGGTTGGTCTGGCTAAATACCTCGGCGGAATTGTTACCAGCGCCACAAGTGCGACAGGTGCTTTGATCTCTGCTGCTAAGTCCGAAGTTGCCCTAGCTGTAGCTCAAGACAAAGCGGCCCAGTCAGCAGTAGCGGCTTCAAGAGCCGATGTTTATCGCGCGCAGCAAGCCTTGCAGAGAGCCAAGGGCGCTGATGTTCAGGCTGCTCAGCAGGAAAAAGTAGCGGCTGCAGAGGCAAGGGTAACAGCAGCTCAGGCCAGGCTCACGACGGCTCTTGCCGGAGGCACAGCAACAGAGAAAGTCAGAGCCAGAGCAGCGCTTGAGCGTGCTCAGGCAGGTCTGGCAGCTGCTAAGAATGCGGATGTTCAGGCAGTTGCTGAACGACGACTGGCACAGGCAGAGGCCGCGCGTGACAGGAACCTGGCTAACCGCGTCTCGACTCAAAGCAATTTAAACAGTGTCACGGCAGTCGGATCGCGACTCATGAATAGCGCATTGGGAATTATCGGCGGCTATCCCGGCCTGCTTATGTTAGTGGCTGGTGGGTGGTATGCGGCGTATCAAAATCAGGAGCAAGCCCGCCGCGCAGCTGTGGAGTACGGCAGAACGATAGATGAGGTAAGCAAAAAGACCAGGGAAATGTCTCTGCCCGAAGCTTCAGATAATGGAGAGAAAGCAAAAAAAGCTCTTGATGAACAGAACAGGCTTATTGATGAGCAAAAAAGCAAAATCGAAAGTCTGAAAGTACAAATTGCCGGATCGCAGTATCTGATCAATAACCCTGGTCCGACAACTAAAGATGGTTTCATGATAAACCACCTTACATCTATGAAGACTGTAACTGATGAACTGTCTACTGCAACTGAGCAGTTGTCAGTTGAACAGGAAAGACTTTCTCAGATGCAGGAGAAAGCAGCCTCCATTCAACAAGCACTCGAGGGATTTCAGTACCGTCGCGTCTCACTGATTCGAGAGGAGGCGGCACACCAGAACGCAGCCTATCAGTCCCTGCTGATGATGAACGGTCAGCATCAACGATTTAACCAGTTGCTCGGGCTTGGCAATCAGTTACTGATGGCCCGTCAGGGAATGACACTGGCACCCCTGCGTGTTCCCCAGGCAGAAGCCTCGCAGAAACAGACCGATGCGCTCGAAAAAAGCCGCCGCGATCTGGCTCTCTCCCGCCTGAAAGGCGAGGCAAAAGAGCGCGCACGCCTTGGCTATGCCGCTGATGAACTCGGTTTTGTTACTACCGATCCGCGCTATCAAACCAACCGGCTTGAGTTTATCAATAACGGGCTTGAAGAGTGGCGCAATAACGAGGCCAACAAAAAGCAGCCCAAAGGGCCAAAGACGGACGAAGAAAAGGCCGCTGATGCTTATAAAAGGATGATCAAGCAGCAGAAGGAGCAGATCGCCCTTCAGGGCCAGAGCACCGAACTTGCCAGGGTGAAGTACCAGGTGGTTGAAGGTGAACTGTCCACCCTGGACAAGGCGCAGAAGGCTGAACTGATGCGCAACGCTGCGTTAATCGATCAGGTCAAACTGCGTGAGCAGTTGCGTAATTACGAGGCGAATCTGGCTGACAGCAACGCCAGCGCCCGTGCGGCCAATGATGCGCAGCTCATTGGTTACGGTCAGGGCACCCGGTTCCGTGAGCGGATGCAGGAGCAGTTTAATATCCGCAAGGAGTTTGAACAGAAGAATACCGATCTGCTCCGGCAGCGGCAGGCCGGGGATATAGATGAAACCTTCTACCAGCAGGGGCTGGCACTCAACAGACGCTATCTGGAAGAGCGACTGCGCGACCAGGAAGGGTATTACACCGCTTCCGATGCGCAGCGCGGTGACTGGTTAACGGGCATGTCTGAGGGCTATGCGAACTGGGTGGACGAGGCGACCGACTATTCCGCGATGGCTGCCGACGGGATGAAACAGGCCATGGGCGGGGCGGTGACCACCATTACCGACATGCTCAACGGCAATCTCGACAGCTGGAAGGACTGGGGCATGAACGTGCTGAAAATCATCGAGACCGTTCTCGTTAATATGATGGTCGCGAATGCCGCAAGTTCTCTCGGTTCGCTTTTCAGCTTTGGAGCCTCCTCAGCGGCAACGGCCAGCAGCGGGACGGCCATTCAGAGCGCCGCCTCAAACTTCACCTTCAACGCCAAAGGTAATGTCTACGACTCACCCTCTCTGAGTGCATACAGCGGTGGTGTCTACCAGACCCCGCAGCTGTTTGCCTTTGCGAAAGGAGCCGGGGTTTTTGGTGAGGCCGGTCCGGAGGCGATTATGCCGCTCACGCGCGCAGCTGACGGTTCGCTCGGCGTTCGCGCAGTTGGCGCGCCGCAGTTTTCCGGCGGCGGCCCGTCCGTGTCGTTCGGCGATATCAACATCAATGGCGGTGCGCAGTCCACGGCAGGGCAGGGGGCTGCCGCAACTGCCGGCAGGCAACTCAAGGATGCAATCGTGACCGTAATTAATGAGCAGGCCAGCATGCCCGGATCGCCATTGTGGCGGCTTTTGAAAGGAGCGTAATCATGGCAGTTGAGACCTTCTCCTGGTGCCCGAAGGTGGCGGCGCAGGCTGATACCAGTTTCCGCACCCGCAAAGCTCAGTTCGGGGATAATTATGCACAGGTGGCCGGGGACGGTATTAACCCGGTCACCCCGCAGTGGAGCGTGAGTTTTACCGGCGATGAAGCCTATGTCCAGGCCATAAAGGCGTTTCTGAAGCGGCACGGCGGCTGGAAGTCCTTCATCTGGAAACCGCCCCTGGAGTCCGCGGGGTTATGGCGATCTGAATCCCTCCAGATAGCCACCCACGGCAACGACAAATACACCCTCAGCACCACATTCATTCAGGCATACCATCCATGAGCATTTCATCTGATGTCCAGAAGCTGGAGCCGGGCAGCCGTGTCCGCCTTATCGAGGTTGACGGCGAGGCGTTCGGCGCAGGCATTCTGCGGTTTCATAACGAAACCCTCCCTCACACAGAGGCCGAGATCATTGCTGCGGGCGGCGATGCGTCGAAGCTCCAGCCGAAATCGGTCTGGTGGCAGGGGCTGGAGTACGGTGCGTGGCCTTTTGAACTGACCGGCCTGTCCGTCAGCAGCGACGGGCAGAGCGCCCGCCCGACACTGACCGTGGCAAATATCAGCGGCACGATAGGCGCGCTCTGTCGTCGCTTTCAGGGGATGGCGAAGGCAAAAGTGATCATCCACGACACATTTGCCCATTACCTTGATGCCCGTAATTTCGCTGACGGTAATCCTGCCGCTAACCCGACAGAGGAGCGCAGGCAGGTCTACTACATCGACCGTAAATCCGGTTCGGACGATGAAAACGTTGAGTTTGAGTTGTCCAGCCCGGCAGATCTGCGCGGGCAGCTTATTCCCACGCGCCAGATCCAGCCCATGTGCACCTGGTGCATGCGAGGATGGTACAAAACCGGGAATGGCTGTACCTATGCCGGGCAGAATGGCTGGTTCGATAAGGACGGCAACCCGGTCGATGATCCGTCTCAGGACGTGTGCTCAGGCCTCCTGTCCACCGGGTGCAAGCCGCGATTCGGGGCCGAAAACGAAGTCGATTTTGGCGGGATGCCAGGCGCATCACTTCTGAGGGGGTAACATGCGGGACAAGACAATCAGCGCGATTCTGGCGCATGCGGCGCAGGCGTATCCGGCTGAATGCTGCGGTGTTGTGATCCAGAAGGGACGGGTTGAGAAGTATGTCGCCTGCCGGAATCTGGCTACCTCCCCGGAGGAGCAGTTTGAACTGTCGCCGGAGGATTACGCGGCAGCCGAAGAGCAGGGCACGGTGGTTGCCGTGGTGCACAGCCACCCCGGCGACGGTGCCACGACGCAGCCGAGCGAGCTCGACATGCTGATGTGCGACGCGACCGAAGTGCCGTGGGTGATCGCTTCATGGCCTGAAGGCGACATCCGCACCATCATGCCGCGCGGCGATCGCCCGCTGACCGGGCGTCAGTTTGTTCTCGGGCATGCTGACTGCTGGTCCCTTATCCGTGATTACTTCCGCACTGAACACGGTATCGCGCTGCCCGACTACAGCGTCGATCGCCACTGGTGGGAGGAGGGCGAAAACCTCTATATGGATAACTGGTACGCATGCGGTTTCAGGGAATTCGACGGTCCCCCGCAGCCCGGCGATATGGTCATTATGCAGGTGCAGGCCAGCGTGCCAAATCATGCCGGCGTCCTGCTGGAGGGCAACATGCTGCTGCACCACCTGTACGGGCAGCTCAGCCAGCGCATTCCGTATGGTGGCTATTACCGTGACCGGACCATTAAAGTTTTACGCTACAAGGACCTGATGTGATGGAAAAACGGACCGTTATTAAACTGAGCGGATCGATGGCGCAGCGTTTCGGGCGCACGCACCGCCGGGCGCTGTCCTCTGCCAGCGAGGTTTTCAGGGCGTTGTCCAGCACGGTGGACGGCTTTGAGGATTATCTCCGCGAGGCGCGTGCCAGGGGGCTTGATTTCGTTATCTTTCGCGATCGCCGGAACATCGGTCAGGAAGAGTTTTCGCTTCTCGGTCCGGGCGATGAGCTGCGCATTATCCCGGTGATCCGCGGCAGCAAGCGTGCCGGCATCTTCCAGGCGGTGCTCGGGGTTGCCCTGATTGCCGGGGGTATCGCCCTTGGCCCTGCCGGGGCCGGGCTTATTGGTAAAGGGGTCGCGCTGAATGTTGCGCTGGTCGGCGCATCGATGGCGCTGGGGGGCGTGGTTCAGTTGCTGTCGCCGCAGGTGGCGGGGATGAGGATGCGTCAGGATCCGGATAACAAGCCTTCCTATGCATTCGGCGGCCCGGTCAACACCACCGCCAGCGGCAACCCGGTACCTCTTCTCTACGGCCAGCGGGAGATCGGGGGCGCTATCATTTCAGCCGGCATTTACGCAGAAGATCAGCAATAATTTAATCGAAAGAAGAAGCTAAGGAGATATTATGACTTTAGAACAACGCGTTGAGACACTTGAAATGAAAAGTGCTCAACTGGAGGAGCCCCATAATTCCTTAAATGACGAGCAATTACACTCCGATAGTGTGTTTGTTAATGATCAGAAAAAAGCGGCCCGACAAAAGACCGCTAAATATAAAGGCACTATGTTAATCGGCGTCAATTAATCGCATGTTTTTAACTATATCTCGCATTTGAGGTGAATCTACTTTTGCAAGATTATTCACAACGTTATTTCTTGTGTCTTGTGGCAACGCTGCTGTTAGCATAAGAATTGCTTGCCTGAGCGCAACTATTTCCAGTGCCACTTCGGTTGGCACTCTCTCACTTAAGGTAAATTCAAAGTTAATAAATTTTTCATCCATCATTGGTATCTCCTGTGATTTGGTAGTTATCAGTCATCTCTCATCTCTCATAGGCTCAGCACAAAAATGGCCCAATACTGATGGCTGAATACTCACCATATCCAGGCTATTGGATATATCACATCATTATATGCCGCCAGCAGGCGGCTTTTTTTATGGGCGCGATATGACGAACACAGCTATTAAAGGGCGGAAAGGTGGTGGTACCAAGACCCGCACGCCAGTGGAAGCCCCGGACAGTATTCAGTCCATAGCCAGAGCCAAAATTCTTGTCGCGCTCGGCGAAGGGGAGTTCGCCGGCGGGCTGGACGGGCGGAGCATTTTTCTCGGCGACGCGTCATCGTATACCCCGCTGCAGAATGCCGACGGCAGTTACAACTTCAACAACGTAAAATATGAGTTCCGCTCCGGCACTCAGGATCAGAGCTATATTCAGGGATTTCCGGGCGTTGAGAATGAGCTGCAGGTCGCCTACGAACTCAAAGCTGCCGTGCCGTATGTCCGCTCTGTCTCCAATACCCAGCTTTCAGCCCTGCGCATCCGCCTGGGCTGGCCCACGCTGCTGAACCAGAAAGACAACGGCGATAAGGTGGGTACGCGCGTTGAGTATGCCATCGACCTGTCTGTCGACGGCGGCGCATATGAGACGGTGGTCGACGGCGCTGTCGATGACAAGACCACCACCCTCTATGAGCGCAGTCACCGTATCGACCTGCCAAAAGCCACCACCGGCTGGCAGCTTCGCGTGCGCCGGATAACGCCTGACTCAACGACGGTGAATGTTGTGGACAGTATGCGGGTCGAGGCAGTCACCGAAATAATCGATGCAAAGCTGCGTTATCCCAATACGGCGTTGCTCTACATTGAATTTGATGCGAAGCAGTTCCCGAACGGCATTCCCCAGGTGGTGTGCAATCCGAAGGGGCGCATTATTCGCGTGCCTGATACCTACGATCCTGACACGCGCACCTATTCCGGCACCTGGGAAGGCGGGTTTAAATGGGCGTGGACCGATAACCCGGCGTGGATTTATTACGACATCGTGCTGAATGAGCGCTTCGGGCTTGGTCAGAGGATTGATGCAACCCAGATTGATAAATGGGAGCTGTACCGCATCGCGCAGTACTGCGATCAGCCGGTACCGGATGGTAAAGGCGGCAGCGGCACGGAACCGCGTTTTCGCTGCAACGTCTACATTCAGGAACGCAATGACGCCTGGACGGTGCTGCGCGACCTTGCCAATATCTTCCGCGGCATGACCTACTGGGGCGACAACAAGCTGTATGTGCTGGCCGATATGCCCCGCGATCTCTGGCACATCTATAACCATGCCAGTGTGGTCGACGGTAAATTTACCTTCGCCGATCCGAGCGAAACCACGCGCAACACTGCCGCGCTGGTGAACTGGTCCGATCCGGCGAATCACTACAAAGACACGCCCGAAGTCGTTTATGACAACGATCTGGCGATGCGCTTCGATTACAGCCAGCTCGAAATGACGGCTATCGGCTGCACCCGACAGTCAGAGGCAAACCGGCGCGGGCGCTGGGCGCTGCTCACGAACGGCATCGGTGAGGTGGTGACGTTCAGCACGGGTATGGATGTTCCCCCTGTCGGTGAGGTGATCGGCGTGGCCGCGAACGAACTGGCTGGCAGGGTGATTGGCGGCAGGGTAAGCGCGGTCAGTGGTCGTAATATCACGCTTGACCGTGCCGCGGATGTCAGCGCCGGCAACCGGCTCTTTCTCAACCTGCCGTCAGGGGTGGCGCAGGCCCGGACCGTGCAGGCGGTTAACGGCAATATCGTCACCGTCACCACGGCCTACAGTGAAACGCCTGAAGCGGAGTGCTGCTGGGGTGTGGATGCTGACGATCTGTTTATCGCACTCTTTCGCGTTACCGGCACCCGCGACAACGATGACGGCACTTTCGAGGTGACAGGCGCGACGTACAGCCCGGATATTTACGCTGCGGTTGATACCGGCGCCCGGCTCGATGAAAGGCCGGTCAGCGTGATCCCGCCCGGCGTGCAGGCGCCGCCGGAAAATATCGTCATCGACAGCTATTCGACGGTCAGCCAGAACATTGCCATCACAACCATGCGCGTAGCATGGGATGCCGTAAAGGGGGCAATTGCCTACGAAGCCGAGTGGCGGCGCGACAGCGGTAACTGGGTGAGCGTGCCCCGCACGTCCTCTCTTGGTTTCGAGGTGCCGGGCATCTACGCCGGGCGTTATCTGGTGCGGGTACGGGCGGTGAACGCCAGCGATGTCTCTTCCATATGGGCGACATCAGCTGAGGTCACGCTCACCGGGAAAGTGGGTAATCCGCCGAAACCGGTAGGCTTCACCGCCTCGGAAACTGTTGTGTTTGGTATCGAGCTGAACTGGGGCTTCCCGGCAAACACGGACGACACGCTGAAAACGGAGATCCAGTACAGCCTGACCGGCACCGACGACGATGCTATGCTGCTGGCCGACGTGCCCTATCCGCTGCGTAAGTATCAGCAGATGGGCCTGAAGGCCGGTCAGGTTTTCTGGTACCGCGCGCAGCTGGTGGACCGGACCGGTAACGAATCCGGGTATACCAACTGGGTACGGGGCCAGTCCAGCTCCGATGTGACGGACATTACTGAGGCTGTGCTCGCGCAGATCAAGGATACCGACCTGTTTAAAGACCTCATCGAGAACGCCGTGGAGGGCAGCCAGGCAGTGGCAGATCTGGCTGAGGCAGTGAAGCAGAACGCCGACGGTCTGGCTGCGGCGGCAGGCGCAAACCGCCAGACGGCAGAAGCTATTATCGGTAATGCTCTGGCCATCGCCGACGTGGTAGTACGACAATCAGCCCAGCAGGGCGCTAACTCCGCAAAATTCGAGCAACTACGCGAGGTTATCGCCACCGAAACCGGGGCGCGCGTTACCGATGTGATCCGTCTGGAGGCAAAGACAGACCAGAACGCCGCCGGTATTACCGAAGTGCGCCAGGCGCTGTCAAACGAGAGCGAGGCCCGCGCTTCAGCGGTAGACGAGCTGACCGCGAAGACGGAGAAAAACGCGGCAAATGTCACCGTGCTGAACCAGGCCGTGACGGATCTGGACTCCTCCACCGCCTCGCGCTTTGAGGAAATTTCGGCAGAGATCGCGGGCATTGATGGCAATGAAATCAGAGGGGGAATACAGAGCAATTCCATCGCGCTGATGACCAACACGCTGGCGCAGGTCAGTCTGTCCAACCGAATGAGTGTGCAGTACGGCGCTAACGCCGCAGGCATCCAGCGCGTTGACACTGTTATGGCAGATGCGAGCCAGGCGGTTGCGGAGTCGCTCAGAACGCTGGATGCCAGCGCAGGTGGCAGTACTGCAACTGCAACCGATTTTGCCAAAACCATGGCCAATTTTTCGCAGGTCTCCGCGACCAGAATCAACTCCCTTTCAGTGACGGTAAACGGTCAGCAGGCGGCGATTGTCCAGAATGCTCAGGTTTCGGCCGACATCAACAATAACCTGAATGCGATGTACAGCATCAAGGTGGGTGTGGATGCCAATGGCCGCCAGTACGCCGCAGGGATTGGGCTGGGCGTGCAGAACACCCCGGCGGGCATGCAGTCGCAGGTGCTCTTTCTGGCGGACCGTTTCGCCGTGATGTCACAGGCCGGCGGGACGGTGAGTCTGCCGTTCCTGGTGCAGAACGGGCAGACCTTCATCAACGAAGCCTTTATCAATTACGCGTCGATCACCCTTGCCAAAGTGGGATCGTGGTATTCCGCCAATTATGTGGCCGGGCAGACCGGGACCATCATGAAGGCGGACGGGACATTTGAGGTCAACGGCGCGGTATCGGGCCAGGGAAGGATGCAGATAACGAATAACCGCATCATTTCATACGATGCGCAAAACCGGCCGGCAGCCGTAATGGGGCAACGCTTATAATGCAGATGTTTATTGCAGGTACCAGCTTTGACGCCATCAACGCCATGGCGGCCAGCTATGTACTGGATGTCATGACCATCACCGGTACCGGGAGTAAAACCTACTCCCTGCCCGGGGTGGAACTGACGTATGCCATCGTGAATGACTTCATGGGAGGGCAGTTAACCGGGGCAACCTACAGCGTCAGTGTCAGCGGATTAACCGTGTCGTGGAACGTCAATAATGCCGTCACCCTGATTGTGTACGGCAGCCCGGTGGCGGGTACGCAGAGTGACTATTTTGGCTTTCAGCTCTTCCAGTACCTGAACGGGGTGAGGACGGTCAAACTGGCGCCCAATTATGTCCCGTTGTGCCTGCGGGAAATCATCGATGTGCCTGCCGGCGCGCGCACTGTGCAGACGCAGGTTCCGGCGGGCAATCCGGTCATGTGCTTTCACCGGCATACCGGGGCGGCAATGGACATCAGCTGGTGGAAGCCCGCCACGGCCAACGGGTATCATGCCCTGCAGTTTCCGACGGACGGCAGCAATCAGAGCGGATGCCGGGTGTATGTGTTTTCGAATATTCTCGCGAACATTCCTGATTACGGGTTCTATCTCTACCGCGACGGACAGATGGTCTGGCACAGCAACTGCCTTCCCCTTCAGGTTAACCCGCTGACGAACGGGGATATCACCAGCGACACGCCGCTGGCGGTATCGTCCAGCGTCACGGCACACATCTTCGTGCCGCAGGACCCGGCTTATCCGACGGGGTACAGCAATTTCATGTGTGCATCAGCGGGAAATGACGGGACCCGTTATAAGGTGCAGGTGGGAAAAGTATTCCAGAGCACCTTTATCAGCAATCCCGACGAGGGCAGGCGAATGCGGGGGTGGGCATGTGGCGGGGTGGGGTATATCGAAACGCAGTTCTATGATCAGTACTACAGATATGCCCTTGGCCTGGCCTGATAGTATCACTCCGTCAGCGGCAGCCTGTCGCAGGACGCGGTATCCGTAAAAGCACTCCGCTCAACCCACTGATAACCGAAGCTGCCGCCGGAGAGATATTCGGTGGTGCTGACCGGTTTTCTTATGCCGAATACCGGTACCGCCACCGGGCTTTTCATTACCACCGCCCCGTTATAGCACAGAGGCGGCGTATTGCTGGCGCAGCCTGTCGCCAGTATCGAAAACAGCACAACCGCCGCAGCGTTAATTATTTTCATCTTTATTCCCTGAACAGTATGGATGTGGATCCATTCTATTGGCCGCCTGGTCAGGTGCTAAATAGATTAAACAGATCAATATTTCCTGATTGATCGACTTTATCGATCGTTCATATACGCGCCTTAATCTGGCGCCATGCCCGGAGAAAACATGATTTACACAACTGGCTCCATCGCGGTCAGCGGCAATACCCTGACCGGCAACGGCACGAATTTCACCGCAGCAGGTTCCCTTATTCGTAACGGCTGCACGGTGCTGGCACTGACCAGCCCGGCGCAGGCATTCCAGATCACCGCCATCAACAGCGCGACCAGCCTCACGGTGACGCCGGCTGCCAGCCCGGCGGTGCCCGCCGGCACGAAGTTCGCCATTCTGCTGAGTGACAGCCTTTCGGTTGACGGTCTGGCGCAGGATATCGCTGAAACTTTCACCATGTACCAGGGCTACATGAGCGGCTTTGCCGATGTTATGAAAGGTGTCGGCGACGTGACAATCACCATCAACGGCGAACCGGTTACCGTACCGGGACAAAAATCGCTGGTGAAGAAGGGGGCTAACTCGGACATAACTTCTCTGAGCGGACTCACTACCGCGCTGAGTATTGAGCAGGGGGGGACTGGCGCAAAGGATGCTGCAGGTGCAAGAAAGGCGCTTCAGCTTGGCGGTGCGGCCACACTTGAGGTTGGTACTGCCGCAGGCACCATTGCAGCGGGGAATGATCCACGACTGACCACCCTGGATGGTAAGTCAGGTGGCTCCATCACCGGTCGGATCTCGATGCCTGCCGGTGCCGTAGGGACTTACCTCAGTGCTTCCCAGAATGCGGGCGTCAGGCAGCGTGTGGTGAACGACACATCAGCGACGAGCGCAGTAGGGGCGCTGACGTGGGGGTATAACAACGGCAGTGGTTTTCAGCTCGATACGACATGGGGTTCGGTGGGCCTTGGCGCGTCGGCGTGGCCTTACACATTTATGATGCAGACCGCTAATGAAACCCAGTTTGGTGCGCGCATCTGGACGTTCTCTATGTCGAGCGGCGACATTATTTGCAGTGGATCAGGTAACCAGGCGGGTACGTTTACTTTTACGAAAGCATCGAACTCTGACCGGGAGATCAAACACGATATCGTGTATACCGACGGGCAGGAATCATACGAGAATGTTAAGAAATACTCACCCACATCATTCGTCTATAACGACGATCCGCAGGGCAGAAAGCGTCGCGGGGTAATTGCACAGGATGTGCAGGAGATCGACCCGGAATATGTACGCGCCATCCTTAATCCTTTTACGATGAAAACCAGCCTTTCCCTCGACACTAACGTCATGCTGCTTGATGTGGCGCTGGCACTGAAAGTTGCTATCTCAAAAATCGAGGCGCTTGAGGAAACGGTACAGCAGCTGCGCTATGGCTCCTGAAGTCAGTAAAAAAGCCCCGGCGACGGGGCAGTTAGATTCCGCGCCTGTCTGGTGCAGGCTACGGGGCTGTATTAATTTTAGTCGAAATATGATTTAGCTTAAGAAAAATTCCAGGCGGCTCAGTCCGTTGACAAATCTTCTTGCCGCTTCGCCTTGATAACGTCGTCTTTTGTGAATGCTGTATATTTAAACAGTGATAAGGCGAGGCACCTATGACACATCCTCTTTTTTCCATCAGTGGCCTGAGCCCCTCGGCGCAGTACGTAGAAATTGGAACAAACATTCTGGCTGTAGAGCAGCGCAAGCAGGCCGGCACCGGTTCTATGCTGCTGATAGCTTTCATGGGCCGCCGGCAGATCGCGCGGTTATGCGGAGCGTCGTTGATCACGGAAGAGGGGGAGGCGATCGAGGGCGACGCCCTGGATGACGTGGAAATGCTGGGCGTGGTTACGCACATCATTCGTCCCGCGGCGTTCGACGACTATCCGGTGATGTGAGATGTTCGCCCTCGTCGATGCCAACTCATTCTATGCTTCGTGCGAACAGGCATTCCGGCCAGAGCTGGATCTCGTGCCTGTTGTTGTGGCTTCGAACAATGACGGCTGCGTGATCGCGCGATCGGCGCTCGCTAAAAATCTTGGTATCAAAACCGGCGATCCGATCTTCAAGAATGCCGAGCTTTTTCGCCGGAGCGGCGTGGTTTGCTTCAGCTCGAATTATGAGTTGTACGGGGATATGAGCCATCGGCTTATGACTACACTGGAAGAAATATGCCCGCGCGTATCGGTTTACAGCATTGACGAGGCTTTCTGCGATCTGACCGGCGTGCGGAACTGTCGCGATCTTACGGACTTCGGTCGTGAGATTAAGCGGACGGTCTACCAGCGAACGCTGTTGCATGTAGGTGTTGGCATCGCTCCCACCAAGACGCTGGCCAAGCTGGCGAACCACGCCGCCAAGACATGGAAGGCAACCGGCGGTGTCGTGGATCTATCAAACATTTCCCGCCAGCGGAAGCTGATGGCGCTGCTGCCCTGTAATGAAGTTTGGGGAATCGGATCGCGGATCAGCAAGAAGCTGGCGGCCATGGGTATAAAAACGGCTCTTCAGCTGGCAGATGCCGATATACGGTTTATCCGCAAACACTTCAGCGTGGTGATGGAAAGAACGGTGCGCGAGCTGCGCGGCGAATCTTGCTTGGAGTTCGACGAGTTTCAGCCGGCAAAGCAGGAGATCTGCTGCAGCCGGTCTTTTGGTCAGCGCGTCACCGACTATACGGAAATGCGCCAGGCTATAGTGAGTTATGCCACGCGCGCGGCGGAGAAGCTACGCGGCGAGCATCAGTTTTGTCGCTATGTGTCTGCCTTCGTTAAAACCTCGCCTTTTGCACTCGATGAACCCTATTACGGCAAGCATGCCGGAACAAAGCTCCTAACCCCTACACAGGACACACGCGACATTGTGGCTGCTGCTGTGCGCTGCCTTGATGCGGTCTGGAAAGATGGTCACCGGTACCAGAAAGGCGGGATCCTTCTGGGAGACTTTTTTAGCCAGGGCGTGGCGCAGCTAAACCTCTTTGACGACACCGCACCGCGGGCAAATGCCACGGCGCTGATGGATATCCTGGATTCAGTTAATCAGCGAAATGGTCGGGGCACGCTGTTTTTTGCGGGGCAGGGGATCGAGAAGAAATGGCAGATGAAAAGGGAGATGCTGTCGCCCCGCTGGACTACCCGACTGACGGATGTGCCGCGGGTGTTTTAGCTGATGAAATCGCCGCTGAAGCGAGGGAGATCATGACAGGGGTTTTACCTTCATTTTACCTTAGTTTTACCTTAGAGAAATTTCAGGCATAAAAAAACCAGCCGTAAAAGGCTGGTTTAATTGGGGAATTTTGGTCGGCACGAGAGGATTTGAACCTCCGACCCCTGACACCCCATGATAGGTCAAGCGTAACATTTTCATTTAATGATCGCTTCTGCGTTAACTATGCATACGTTATAGTCGGGTAATCCCCAATTTTCGTCTTTTAGATGTAGCTACTGTAATAGAACTGGAAAACTAAGTTAAACTCAAGATAAAGTAGGGTGGAAAATTTTACCGTTAACTACTCTGGAAGAGCTCTAATGGACGAAAATAAAATTCCTCTAATATATCTTTTAAATACAAACTTAAATTCTGACAAGGAACTTCAAGCATCCGGCTTTAATGCGAAAAGATACAAGTTGAATGGTGTAGTTGCTCAAGAACAATCTTACTATCGTAGTTCGGTACCTTATCAATATGATATTCCTGTTAATATTCATGAGGCTGAAATTATAGTTATTGATACCGCTGTCAGTATTTTTAGCCACGCTGAAAATAAGAACTCTCCAATTAGTGTATTTTTTGAACATACACCATCTGAAGTGGACTTACTTCCTATAGATATATCAATAATCAGTCATCACATATTTTCGACAAAAAAGAATCAAGCGGTTATAGTTTTTTGTGACAGTAATACTGATTGTTCTTATATTATGGACTATGGTCCCGGTAAGCAACGCCGACAAGTTAAATATAATACTTATGATTTTAATGGTAGTTACTTTCGTGTTGTTAATAGGTCAGGGACTCGTTTTAAGAGGCCGGATAATGTCATTGCCAAGACTTTAACAGATTTGATATTCAAACACTCACGCGAAAGTCATTACAACGTTGTTTTCAAGGGCTTAAATGAGGGGGACGTAGTCTTACTTGAAAATGAGACTGGGGAGGTTATATCCTTTATAAGAAAAATAGATGGAAAAGATTTTGTTTTTCTACCAGTTATATATAATAAAAGTGATTTCTTAAAGGAATTATTCGACAACGTCTTGCCGGATATTCCTCTTTTTAAAGAATATTTTCCAAGCAACCCAAGCTTTAAATGGGTTAACGATGATTTGTATGTTTCTCATGAAGAAAAAATGAAGTCAATAGAGATTGAAAAGTTGAAGGCCGAGTACAGCAAAAGTATTTTAAAACTTCAAAGTGAGTTAAGTGATCTATCTAATAAGGAGGAGAATTTAAAAACAAAAGCTTTACTTACTGCGACTGATAATGATCTTGTTTTTTCTGTAAAGTGGTTTCTTGAATATATCGGCTTTGAGAACGTAATTGCACCTGATGGAGATGTTGACGAAGAAAATGGAGAGTTCTATGAAGAGGATATTAATATTATAACTCCCGCAAGAACATATCTATTTGAAGTGAAAGGTATTGGAGGGACTTCATCTGATGACCAATGTGCTCAAATTTCAAAAATAGTGTACCGACGTGAGGAGGCAAACCCTGAAAACACTTATAAAGGAATTTACATAGTAAATCACCAACGCTATAAAAATCCTAGAGAGCGTAAGAATCCGCCATTTTTCGAACAGCAGGTGCTTGATGCAGCAATAGCTCACAGAGGCATGACTTACACATATGAACTTTTTCAAGTCTATCATATGATTGAGTTGGGAATACTTGATAAATCTGATGTAAGAAATGCATTCAACCAGCGCGGCTTAATAGATTTCCGGAAATCATTAACACCCCTAAGCTGCGATCATACTTTCCGCGAAATCTGTGTATACTCATTTGACCTTACTAAAACACCTAACACAATTATAAGCACTAAAGATAGCGTTGTAGTGAAAGACGAAGATAATCACTGGCATTTGCTCTCTATTTTAGAAATACAGGTGAATAAAAAAACAGTCGATGAAGCGACTTCGGATAGTGGTGGTAGTGCCGGGATAAAAGTCGACAGTCTCGTATTAAGTGCGAGAGAGTTTTATCTTTTGAAAAATAGTGAGAAGAAACTATAATTGGCGCCTTCATGCTTATTACATCCAATTTATTGACTTTCCTATTTTAAACTATGTACCATGCAATGTCCGCTTTGCGTCATGAGTGGACATTCCTGAATAAGTTGTATTAATCTACAAGTAAGAGACATTGGTGTGAACTGCTATATATTTTTATCACTACCTGCTTCCAACCCTTGAACTTTCTGAAGCAGAATAAACCATATAAAATAAGGCCTGATAAACCGCCCTCTCTTTTCATCATTAGATAAAATTAATAACGATACAGGTGCGCTAATGTTTGAAGGTTATAATGAATATGAAACCATTCAGGATAGCATAAGGAAATTTTTTTCAGCCTCCACTCCAGAACGTCAAAGCGAACTAACTGAACGGCAAGCACAACGTTTAATGAATTAATAATGCCACGAGTTCGCTGATTACCGAGACAAAAAATCATCATTGGGATGTAGGGTTTTTCAATCGCGAAAGGATCTCCTTGGAGAAATTCTATCCCGGCTATTAATGCCATTGACCGGAATAGAATTTAGAGAAACTATTACACTCATACAGCATGCGCTAAGGCGGGATTAGCGAGGATCTTTTTATATTTTTCCAGCAAAATTAATGGAATTCCACAAGGTTTTTTTGTTGAACATTTCATTAATATCTTGTGTTTCATCTTCACCAAAAAAATAACTATTAATCGAGTAAGTTAAACTGTTAGGAGTTCTCGCAGAGAAAACAAATTGAGTATCATGAACGGTCAATTCATATGATTTACTTTTATCATCCCTTTTTAGAGAAAAGTAAAAAGTCATTACATAATTTGAAATATCTGAATATGAATCGCCATCTACAGCATAACGCGTTACCAACCTAACTGGAATTGAGGCGGAATGTTCGCCATTCATTATGTTTTTTGGTAGGATACTAATTAATTTCTCTATGACTTGAGGGTTATTCTGATACACTCCGCGTGAATCAATGTGATCTCGCTCCGTTCGAAACTTATCCGGGAAAATAATATCAACTGAAAGTATTTTTTTGTTTTCACCTACAGCAAAAATTTTATTAACGCCTTCAAAATCTTTGTCTTTTTCACTAAAGATGACTATCTTCTGATTGTTTGAATAGGTGGCCTCAACGTAGTCCTGAGCATTCCAAGATACCCACATAGCAATAAATGAAACAAAGAGAGTTAATAGCTCAATCGGTTTGATGTTTTTTAAATTAAAGTTTTTCATTTTCATCCAAATATTAATAGAATAGGTTGATTTGATTAAGTTACAAAAGAACGTATATCAAATACTCTGCCAGCATCCATTGAAATTTCAGAACTTAACGCCATTGTGACGGTCATTCAGGTTTAGGAGTATTTTGTCAATAAGTTGACATGACTAAACTTTATTTAGTATGAATTGCTGAAACGTGCTCATTTTTATATGTTGCCTTCCTCATTGCAGTTGAACTTTTGAATTTTATTAAATTCTCCTGGCTTGGCTACACGATATCAATTGCGCCGTTTAGGTCGAAAAGTGGGCATCGTAGCCTACTGCACTTACCGGTAACAGGCAAGTTCGCTCAAGCTTATAGCGGAAGCTTGAAGGCTTTTATTTAAATATAAACCTTCATAATAAAGATTGAACATTATCGCTAACACTTTGAATTAAAACACCTAGAATTTCAGTAAATGTTATGAAAAACTACATTAAAACCCTGTTTTTGCATAACTACACAACTGATTTAAAATCCCTTGTTCGGTAGACATAAGATACTGATCTTGAGCAGCATACTGTCAAAAGTGGTTATCAAAACTCAAAAACAAATCAGGATAATCATAGGGTTAGAAATCAGGTGAAGTTCGTGAATTCGCGCTGAAAAATCTTATATTAGTGAATTTTATCAATAGTTTGTGACTGATCTTGAAAACTACTGCTGCGTCATATGGAATGGTTCGAAGCCGCAGACCTGATCGTGAAAGGTATGGAAGGCGCAATCGCTGCCAAAACCGTGACCTACGATTTCGAACGTCTGATGGATGGCGCTAAGCTGCTGAAATGTTCAGAGTTTGGCGACGCGATTATCGCGAATATGTAATCCGCGCTGCGGGTTGTATGAGAACGGGAACCGAATGGTTCCCGTTTTTTATTGTTAGCTTTCGAATGATTATCAAAAATTTTATAAAAACAAATTAGCAAAACCCCCTCCTTTACACAGTCATTGTTGTCCACTCTTTGCCTCGGTCATCATTATACCGAGCTGTCTGATTAGGCGATTTATGCCCGGCAGTTTTTTGGTACCGACACCTTGAGCTTCATAAAGATGCCCCCGAAGGATCGTTGTTTATGGAAAGTCGCTAGTGTGCCATCCCCCAAGTTGTCGCGGGCCAACTGCGCGGTTTATATCTTCACGACTGCGCACCGCGAGCTGGGATTCGACGATTCACATACGCTCACGCTGCCGGAGTTCTGCTGGTGGCTCGCGCGTAATGGCCTGGCTGATGCCCTGCCGGAAGATGCCGCACTGCATGTGCCGAGAATGCCAAAGCCGGTGATCCGCTCCGTCACTCGAGAAATAGAGCTCGTACCCCGTGAACTCCTCGGAAGCGAAATAGTGTAGGAAGTGGCAAAGCAGGTGATGGCGCTGAATGTCGATCCGGAAACGCCGGAATCCTTCATGCTGCGCCCGAAGCGCCGCCGCTGGGAGAATGAGAAGTACACCCGCTGGGTTAAAACGCAGCAGTGCATGTGCTGTGGCAACCCCGCAGACGACCCCCACCACCTCATAGGCCACGGGCAGGGTGGAATGGGTACGAAGGCGCACGACCTGTTTGTGATCCCGCTTTGCAGAGCGCATCACGACGCGTTGCACGCTGACACCGTGGCATTTGAAGAAAAGCACGGCAGCCAGCTGGTGCTGCTGTTTCGTTTTATCGATCACGCACTGGCTATCGGCGTGCTGGCGTAAATTGTGGAGACGCTATGAACCTCGAATCATTACCGAAATTTTATTCCCCGAAATCACCGAAGCTTAACGATTAGACGCCAGCGACCGGCGGCGTCGCGCTGACTATAACCGATGTAATGGCAGCCCAGGGCATGGTGCAGTCGAAAGCCAGTCTCGGTTTAACCTCTTCCTGGCGAAAATGGGGATTCAGGATCCGGCACCTGCTATCAATGGGCTGATGCAATATGCGCTGGCGCTGAAAAATCCGGTGCTGGGGAAGCTGAGTGAGAAGGCTCGCGGTGAAGTTCTGCCGGTGCTTGTGCAGTTTGCTTACGCAGATTATTCGCGTTCGGCAGCCAGTAAATCGACCTGCCCACATTGCGAAGGGAAAGGCGTGGTGCGGGAAATGCAGGACGTGGTTAAGCACCCCGGCGTTAATGGCATAGAGGCAACGGTTAAGCACGAAGCCGTAGAAGTGATGCGCCAGCACTGCGCGGGAAAAGGAGAGGTGGGCACGGCCTGCCGCGGCTGTAAAGGTAAGGGGACCGTTCTGGATGAGAAGAGAACCAAACTCCTCGGTGCACCAGTAAGGAAAGTTTGCGGTCGTTGCAACGGCAACCGCTTCAGCCGTTTGCCTACCACACTGGCGCGGGCGCGCATTGAGAAGATTATTCCCGATCTGACGAGCTACCAGTGGTACAAGGGCTACGGCGATATCATCGCGCTACTGGTGACAAAATGCTGGCAGGAAGAAGCTTTTGCCGAGTTGCAGCTGCAAAAAGTCACAAGATAGATGCATATTCGTGATTTTTAGCGACACGATGATTGCAATAATCGAAAAAAGCGTTTAGGGTTCTAACAACGATGGGCATTGTGCGTTCAGCGTTTAAAACCCGACAAAGAGAGGGTTTTCATTTTGTAAATAGCCATACCAATACGGGTAATGCTTCTATGATAAAATACCTTCTAACCCTAACAGCAGGAGTTAGAAATGGTTATTACCCCGCTTCAAAGAGAGATCATGATTCGCATGGCGGATCAAGATCGGAAGGTTTCGGTACAACATACTAGCTTCCTTTCCGAGCCTTCTTACAGAATTGATGAGGCTATAGAGCAGTTATATCTCAATGGATACATTACAGCAAAGAAATCCAGTGCGGAAT
This sequence comes from Kosakonia sp. HypNH10, assembly GCF_029850615.1. Taxonomy (NCBI): domain Bacteria; kingdom Pseudomonadati; phylum Pseudomonadota; class Gammaproteobacteria; order Enterobacterales; family Enterobacteriaceae; genus Kosakonia; species Kosakonia sp. HypNH10. The sequence goes on along the minus strand of NZ_JAOTIU010000001.1, from coordinate 279,563 downwards.
CCCATTGGATTGCTGATGTAATTACTGCTAAAGGCTATGTTCTATTAGAGGGGATAGGCTTAAAGTAATAATTATTCTTCAAAGGCGGTTGGTTCGATTATTCATCTTTGTTGATTTAGAGCCGAATGCATAGTGATTCGGCTTTTATTTATCTATTATAATTTATTTGGGATTTCCCATTTGCGCTTTATGTACTTAGATACAAACTCTACCTCAGGGAACATAGTTCTAGAGTTTATGTTAAGTACGTCCAGTTGTTCCAGAATTTTCTCTTTTAAGCTTGCTGGTATAACTATGTTGCTTAATGCGAAGCCTTTTCCATTACGCCCTGCCTTTTCATATTTAAGGAGTCCAGCGGCTACGAATGCACCAGATTGGGCTATAACCCTACGATTGTTTTTGGCTGGATGGACAAAATAATATTTTATCAAGTCGAGATGATTTGCAGTATCTGTGAAATAGGGTTTTTCTACTCGAATAAATTGGGTCAAACGCTTCATTGCATCCAACTTTCTAAATTCAGACTTTCCTGCTTCATTCGAAGGTTTTTTTATTTTAATGAACTGACTTATTTCATTTTGTTCAGAATCTGATAACCTGGCCAGATTACATATAAGGCTAACCGTATCACTATCAGCAAATCTAACTCTTTCTTCTGCAAAATCTAATAATTGAACAACGCCATCCTTGTCATGATGGTTTCGCTCATCGCAAGCAAAATAAAGTGCAACTAGAGGGTTTAAAGAAACGTCAAGAAGACGCGTAGGCAGCCCGTAATGTTGGGCTCGGACAAGCTTTTCGAACATCAAACGATCTCCACTGAACTCCCCTGGCGCTTCCGTCATCAATTCACTAAAAATTTGCTTTTCGGCATCTTTACGTAAGCCTCGCATAACTGAAGGCTTTAATATCCAGTCTTTAGATGATTGCCCTCTATAGCACCTTATATGTTTTGGTGAGTTTTGGCTGAATACAAGAGAAAGAAAAGAAGTTACGGAATCAACTTTTGGGCTGGTCTGCATTTTGTTTTCCATGAGGTATTTTGTTTCCTAAATTTTTTACTTTGATTTTTGTTAATAAATTAGTTTCTCGAACTAAATGACCATTGCAGAGCCATTTTAGTATGCAGAAACCAATATCTGCTTGGGCGTGATAAAACGCAACTTGTATGTATCACGTTTTTTACAATAAAACCGCCCCGGTTTACTCGGAGGTGAGAGATATGTCCAATATGAGCAAATTAGCTTCTGGCGCTGCCTATGGCGCATCAGCCGGGACTGTGGCTAATGGCGTACTGACCCGGCTAAGCCCTGATGAATGGAGTGCCGTTGGCGTAATTGCCGGCATTGTTGTGACGCTTCTTACTTTCGGGATCAACTGGTACTACAAACGCAAAACCACGCTGGCGCAGATCGAGGCTTACCAGCGGTGGCCTAACCCGTCAGCCTTTAAGGAGTAGTAATGCCCTTCTCCACTCCGCTTCGCAGAAAGCTGGTAGGCGCTGCCGGTACTGGCGCGCTTGCGATAGCAACCATTTTTATCGGCGGTAAAGACGGCGTTGAAGGCCGGAAATATGAAGCCTACAAAGATGTCGCCGGAGTGTGGACGGTGTGCGACGGTCATACCGGCAGCGATATAATCCGTGGCAAAACCTACACCGACCGTGAATGTGATCTTCTGCTATGGAAAGACATGCAGCCAGCGAAGCGCATTGTCGACAGCTTGGTGAAAGTCCCGTTGGGCGAGTACCAGCGCGCAGCACTTTACAGCTTCGTCTTTAACGTCGGTTCTGATGCCTTCTCCAAATCTACTCTACTGAAAAAGCTGAACAGAGGAGATCAGGAGGGTGCGTGCGAAGAAATGCGCCGCTGGGTTTACGCTGGTGGCATGAAATGGAAGGGATTGCAGAACCGGCGCGAGATAGAACGCTCCATGTGCCTTGCGGAAAGCAAAGATGATCTCTAACTGGAAAACGGTCGCCGCTCTGCTCCTGCTCGCTGGCGTTCTCTCAATCGCCTGGACGATTAACCATTACCGCAATAACGCGATCACCTTTAAAGACCAGCGTGATAAAGCCGCTCACAACCTGAAGCTGGCTAATTACACAATCGCCGCTATGAAAGTGCGCCAGCGCGACGTTGCTGCACTTGATGCCAAATACACGGGAGAACTGGCAGATGCTAAAACCACTATCGATCAGCTTGAGCGTGATGTTGCTACTGGCAAGCGCCGGTTGCAGCTCAACGCCAGATGCCCCGCGAGCGGAGCGCCCGGCATCAGCAGCATGGGCGATGCTTCCCGCCCCCGACTTACAGACTCCGCTCAACGGGATTATTTCTTCCTCAGAGAGCGAATCATCACAGTGACGAAGCAAGTTGGTTATCTTCAGGAATACGTGAAGGAGCAGTGCATAAATTAACCCTCTTGCCGAGCCTCGTTATCCTATGATAAACAAAATGTTTAACATGAAAATCAGGGTGAGGGGGTTTAGATGGCGAATTTCAGGATAAAAGCCGCTGGAAACAATAATTCAGTATTGACCCAAGTGCTAAGTAAAGTAAGCAAAATTTTATCGCAGAATCATAATAAAGATGTGTTGTTCTTGGTCTCGCAAATCAGCATTGCTAAAAATGATGACAGGATTGAGCAAGTTTTGGGAAAAATGTATTTAATCAGTTAGTTAAGAAAAGGACATCTTTTTCTGCTACTAATGGCATGAATTTCGAACTTCAAACTTATGACTATTTGAAAAACAGCAACCATCGTGCACATGGCCGAACTGTAGTTGTTTTAAACCCCAGTACTCAAGATCTGGATGCTATTTTGCAGGATTCTAATTCAGGGATTGATTGGATAGCTGTAGAAATGACGCTGGATGGAGAACTCGATAGCTGGGTGCATACAAACCAGACTACCGATATTTAAACCTATCACTATTCAAGCCGTCTCCGGGCGACTTTTTATTGTCATCACACTGGGTAGGCTCATCTTAATGGCAATATCCCTTCAAACGGATGTTGTGGCTCGTAATGCCCGAAATCTACGAAATCACTGTTACCACTCCGGACGACGAAAAGTACGCCTGGAAGATGATGCACAGTCAGCCTTAATTAGTTAATAGCTTTGTCGCACCGGCACAGTAAACGGATATTGGGTTACTTCGCACCGATGGCAAGTCGATGCTTACAGACGCAGCTGAACCGGGTTGCTCTACCCTCAGAGTGCGTACCAAAATCGCCGGAAAGCAAATAGCCGGGTTGCAGCAGTACATCACTGAGCAGTGTCAAAAGTAGGACAATGTATTTACCTTAAGATTTAATACTATGATTGGCTTTCATCGGATAGGCGTGATGCATCGCTTTGAGCAAGCATTTCCTGAGCTTGAGAGCTAAAGCCTTTAAACTTGATGACTCGTTTAGTAATTCTGCGACCACTGCCATGGGCCCCAATAGAGAAACCGTCACCGTCCTCCTGCTTGAGGCCTAAACCCCCTTTACCAGATGTATCGTAGAACTCTTCTATCTCTACCTCTTCAGCAATAAGTATTCTTCTGGCTATTGAAAGCTCCTGCTCAACTTTTGCCTGTTCCTGAAGAACAGAGGATTGGATATTTGCCTTCGTTGCGTCTTCATTCAATTCTTCAGCTGAAACATCACTGTTGGTAGCTGAAGAGCTAAAAGCATCCATCGTTTTTCTCACAGCCAGCTCAATGAGATATCCCGTGGGGTTCCAAATTGGTGATGTAAACACGGTCATTCCTTTTTTATGCTTCAACATGTAGTGAAATTAACGGCAGATTGTTCAGATACTTTAGATAAAAGCGAGAACTCATGGCACACACCGACAAGAAAAAAATGTTCTGTCGCGTGTACTTCATCTATTCAAACACTATACAAGCGGCTAGCGGGGTACAGCGCAAAGGCAGCTCACCCTTCCGCATCCGTAAAACTGTCAAAACCTAACGTCCAATCCAGAATTGCCGAACTCAAAGATCTGATTGTCATAAATGCGATATATGTCTTGAAACGCCTCAAAGGCGTGAGCCATCATTCTGAAGCCTTCTCGACACCTAGCGTAAAGCGTAAGCGCGGAGCTTTCTAAGATGGTAAATCACTCTGTAGAAGCACAGAAAGCTGCGCGCTGCCTGTCTATCGCCCACACCAAAATGCAGGAAGCTTGCATGTGGGCATGCCGTACTGTTGCACGCCCCGACGCAGACTCCTGAGGCATTACAGCAGTGCCTGCGATACGGCTGAATATTGACATATAGAGCTTGTGCTTCACGTAGTCATTTTACCCTTAGAGCAAATCGCCACAGTGACGAAGCAAGCAAGCTACCTGCAAGACTTCATCAAACAGCAGTGCCTTAAATAGAACAACGCATTATAATGCGCTATTGGTGTTAATTTTCAGGGAAGAATGGGTAATGCTTGGCTACTTTCGTACTTTAAAAGATGCTTTCAACTGGCAGAGAAAACTAGGCCTAAAGCAGCTGATGCTCTTTGCTCTTCATAACGTCCTTGCATACATATTTCTGGTTGGCTTGTATCTTGTTGGATCGAGCCTCGTTATCGCCTTATATACGCCCTTGATGGACTCTCTAACGGCTGACTCATTAAGCGAAATTACGGCTAGCGTGCTTCTGGCATTAAAGATTATTTTGTCGATTCCAGTAATCTTGCATGTTATCAAAAGCATAGTCCGAGGCATTACCACAGGCATTCACTGAGTACCCGTGAACGTGCTACGCATCTAAAGACTGGCATGCCTGCCTAAGGCCTTTAACCCTCTGAGAGTGAATCACAACAGTCACAAGAATGGTGGGTTATTTGCAGGAATACATCAGCCTCAATGGTTGCGGTGACAATACTTACAAAGCCTTAGTGGTAGCAAAACTATGGCTTGATGTAGAGAGTTCACGGGCGGTTCGAGATGAACCATCACTAGGCTCTGATTGGAGAGCAAAGTAAGAAGATATGAGATTCTCTTTCAAAACGACTTTCATTTCACGAGCATTTTAGAGTGCGCCTAAAGAAGATTCCATGGCATAGTTTATGCTCTACTTTAAAGAGGTTGAAGCATGAATACTGAAGAAAAAATAGTTCAATATCTTGTTCTCGGTGGATTGCGTCACAGGGAGGTTTGGCAAGGGCCGCTTCAGCACCTTAAAATTGAGTTGCCTGCAAAACCTGATAAGAGATTAGGTAAGTTTTATAGCCGAGAAACCAAAGCAGAAGTTACGGCTCCACTAAACGACACATACTTTGTTACTGAGTTTTCCTCAAGAAGCGGCAATAGATTTATGATTGCCTCAACAGAACCATTATCTTTTTTTGATATAGAAACAGAAATACAGGCAGTAAATCCGCCGCTACAACCTGTCAAATAAAAATTCGTCTTTTGGGCGATATTAATCAACAAGGCCTTGCAATTGCAGGGCCTTTTTATGTGGAACATATCCATATCGTAATTCCGAAGGAGATTCGATGAATGAAGCAAAGCCATAAGCCTAAAATACAGTAAAGCGTTAAGGCGCTTTAATTAGTAGCAACATTTAGCGTATGAATCCCCTGAAGGGGAAAGCCGCAATTTATGCAGCATTCTCGACAACGAGCATGAAAACGTAAGCGCTGAGCTTTCTGAGATGGCAAACAACTATGTAGTAGTACATGAGGCTGCGCGCTGCCAGGCTATCGCCACTAAACCATTTCGGGCACCACGGCTTTTTAAAACCACCGCTCTGCTCCCATATTAAACTCCCCAAAAGCGTCATCAGCTGGCTGGTAACGCAGCCTCTCCCGGGTACGAATCAGATCGAATCGCTGAACCGGGATATCAATCAAGCGGCGGCAGATCGGTAAGGAGTTTTACGAAGCGTTTTCTTACTTCCTTATATCCGTTATTTTCATAAAATTTGTGCGCTTTAACTCTTTTTTCACTGCTTGATAGTTCAATCTGAGAACATTTCTTGATAGCCGCGATGCGTTCAGAGGCGATAAGGAGTTGCTGCCCCACGCCTTGTCCTCGTGACGACTCATCTATTACCAGCGCTGAGATTAATGCCCATAAGTTATTTTCATGAACAGGCATGATGAAGTTTATGACAATAACGCCACAAACTTCTTTCTCTGATTCGGCAACTAAAGTACACAGCGTGTCATGCTGGTCACGGAGACGTTGTTCTAAGCTCGCGCTCTCTGTCTTATAGCCCAATTGCAGGAAGAGACGTTTTAACGATGGAATGTCTTTAAGTTCCGCTGCCCTGATTGAAATCATTGTGATCGCTTCCTTATTTTGACTTCGATAAAGATATTCAGATTTGACTAATCAATTCAACAAAATTTCTGAGACGAGCATCTGCACTATGCGCAGGGGCAGACATTGTTGGCATTGTGTTATGTTGTTAACCGGATGCCGTTCATGGAGGGCGGAGCTGCCTGACACCATTACCGTTGGAGATGATGAATGACAAGTGATGTGATCGCGTTTTCTGCTATTGGCGTAGCTATCCTGTTTGGCGCAATGAGCCCGGGTGTGAGCTTTCTTCTCGTTGCCCGAACGGCCATGTCCAGTTCGAGAAGGGCGGCTTTAGCTGTTGCTGCAGGGATGGGTTTTGGTGCGTTTGTTTTTGCTGTCATCGCGTTAGCGGGTCTTCACACCCTGCTGACGTTAATCCCGTCACTGTACACAGGGCTGAAGCTTGCAGGTGGTTGCTATCTTTTATGGCTGGCTTTGAAAATGTTTCGTCGTCCTTCAAATCGTTTTAATGATTTGACCGAAACAGAGGAAGTCAGCGCCTCAAAAGCATTTATGACTGGCGTATTTACGCAGATCAGCAATCCCCATACAGCACTGGTATTTGCCAGTATTTTTTCCGCAGTGCTTAGCAAAAATATTCAGCCTGGTATGTACATCATCCTGCCAACAATGGCATTCGTTATCGATGTGCTCTGGTATGCAGTCGTCGCATGCTTATTATCAACTCACGGGCCACGGCAGGCTTACATTAAATACCGTAAGTTTATAGATAAACTAAGCGGAGGCATTATGGCGTTACTTGGAATACGGCTGCTGCTGAAGTAGGTCAGTAAGCCGGGGCGGCTGGGTAGCTTCAGAGCGCGGGGAGAATAAGCATCGTACGTATGGTGAAGAACAAACAGATAGATCGTCCTGAAGGTAAAAGCGCTGCCAGAGCAGCGCTTTTTAGTAATTAATAATCCTGTGTAAAAGTCAAAAATCAGAAACTTTCCCAGTCTGTATTAGTGACTGCACTGCTGCCCGATGCGGGTTTTGTTTGCAGCTGTTGTGTTCTGGCGATCGGCGTACTTGCCGCTTTTCCGACATACCCTGCGTTTTCGCTGAGCGTAAAAGTAGAGACCAGGCTCGACAAGGTTTCAGCCTGCTCCTGCAAGGATTTCGATGCCGAAGAGGCTTCTTCAACCAGTGAGGCGTTTTGCTGGGTCACTTCATCCATTTGCCCGATCGCCAGGTGAACCTGCTCAATGCCTTTACTCTGTTCATTGGTCGCAGCCGCGATTTCGTTAACCAAATCTGCGACCTGGCGGACAGCATTGCTCACATTTTCAGTGTTACTTCCCACATTCGCTGCCTGATTAAGACCCTGTTCAACCTGGGAAACAGAAAGAGAAATGAGATCTTTTATTTCGCGCGCAGCAGAAGAGGAACGTTGTGCCAGGCTGCGCACTTCAGAAGCAACCACCGCAAACCCTCTGCCATGCTCGCCTGCACGCGCAGCCTCTACCGCAGCGTTAAGCGCCAGGATGTTGGTCTGGAAGGCGATACCTTCAATCAGGCCGGTGATATCGGAGATTTTTTCTGAGCTTCCACGAATTTCTGACATCGTTTCCAGCATCTGGCTGACCGCGCCCGCATTCATGCTTGATAAATTGTTAGCGTTATTCGCCAGTTCGCTTGCCTGAACTGCGCCATCGGCATTCTGGCGAACGGTTTCACTCAGGGTAGCCATACTGGCAGAGGTCTGCTCCAGAGACGCTGCCTGCTCTTCGGTTCGTGATGAGAGGTCCTCATTCCCTGCGGCAATTTGCGCGGAGCCTGTGCTGACCGATTGTGCAGCGTGGTTCACCGATAACAGCGTTGTCGAAACTTTCTCCAGCAGGCCATTAAAGGCCGATGCGGTCTGGCCTATTTCATCGTTTCTGTAGACAGTGGCAACCTGGGTCAGATCGAGACTGTTACTCACCTCAGTCATCGTGCTCTTTATGCTGTTAAGGCTGCGCTTGATGCCCTGAATAATAGTGATGGAAAACAGACCAAGCAGAAGGATCACCACTGCTGCGGCGCTGGTCATCATCCACCACGTTTTGGCATAAATTGTCTTGTTTTGTTCTCTCAGGGCCTCACCGATTTTTATATTTAATTCAATCTGATTGGTGAAATCGGCTTCCATTTTACGCGATGCAGCACCCACACCATCTTCACTTTTAAGAAGAGACAGGGATAACGCATTGTCGTGGTTTTTTGAGGCCGCTAAGAAAGCGGGTAACGCTGCACGAACGGCTTCGATATTTCGGTATGCCTGCTCGGTCATCGCTTTATCTTCATCGCTGGAAATATCATTTGCCATGTAATAATCCGTGAGCGATTTCAGCTTGTTCAGCAGGTTGTTTATTCTCTCTTCGGCCGCAGCCTGGCCAGCGCTGTCCAACGCCGTCTGGTGACGGTAAAACGCGATGCCCAGCTGGCTGGTGGTGCTGATTGATTTATTCAAATCCTTGATGCTGGGTATGGCATTGACCTGTACATACTCAAAGCGCGACTGGAAGCCCGAAATCACCGAAAGAGAGACGGCAACAACCGCGAAAAGTGACAGAGCGAGCAAAGAAAATGCCAGCGACAAACGCTGTGTGATAGTCATAAGAACCTTGGTGTTATTAGTAAATGAAGCAAAAAGGGGTTATCGACGCCGCTTTTAAAGGCTTTAATGATATTTAATATATATATTTTTTTGAAAAAAATGGATAGTTCGTGAATTTATGCTAGCCAGCTTTTATCACCGAAATTAATTTCATTATTCTCTTTCATGTTAAATAACTTAATTAATTGCTGTTGCGAAAGTGCCTGATCCATAAATGAATTTTTTAATAAAATAAACTGAACATAGCCGCGATAAAATTTAACCAGACGGCTTTCATGGTTATTAAGTTGGGCAATAATCCCGTTCAGACCGGCGACAGAACGCGCTCAACGTGAACGCTTCGTCCGACAGCCAGCCGTTACCGTTAGTCTCAACGGTAGCGGCTGGCTGCTGGCGTTACCCAGCAGCAGCGGGTCGAATGCGGCCTTCGGGGCCACTTTTATCAGGCAAGCTTGAACACCGCAGCCGAGCGGTTCAGATGAGCCGCCTGATCTTCCAGCGAGGCGGCAGCAGCAGCAGCCTGTTGAACCAGTGCGGCGTTTTGTTGGGTCACTTCATCCATTTGGGTGATAGCGATGCTGACATGCTCGATACCGTTCACCTGCTCGCCGGAGGCGGTGTAGATTTCGGCCATAATTGCAGAGACGTTGTTGATTGCCGTGACTACCCCGGTCATGGTTTTGCCCGCTTGCGCGACCAGGTCGGTGCCTTCCGATATGCGGCTGTTTGAGGCTTCAATTAGTGCCTTAATCTCTTTTGCCGCCGTCGCGCTGCGCTGGGCAAGTGCGCGCACTTCGCTTGCTACTACGGCGAATCCACGGCCTTGCTCACCGGCACGAGCCGCTTCCACCGCAGCATTAAGCGCCAGGATATTGGTCTGGAAAGCGATGCTTTCAATGGTACTGATGATATCGCCGACGCTTTTCGAGCTGTCAAAAATTGCCGCCATGGTGGTGACCACTTTATCCACAACTTTGCCTCCCTGCTGCGCGACGTTGGACGCGTCAGACGCAAGGCTGCTGGCGTTTTGTGCGTTAGAGGCATTTTGCCTTACTGTCGCCGTCAGTTGCTCCATGCTGGCAGAGGTCTCTTCCAGCGAAGCGGCCTGCTGTTCCGTTCGTGAAGAGAGATCGGTATTGCCCATCGCCACTTCTTTAGAGGCGCTGTCGATAGAGGTTGCGGCGGTCTGGATATCAGAGACCACTTTTTTAAGCTGCTCCTGCATGGCGGTAAGGGTGACGATCAGAACACCGGCTTCATCTTTTGAACGAGCGACCAGGCGGGTGGAGAGATCGCCCGAGGCAATCGCCTTCGCTGCGTTTACCGCTTCCCCAAGCGGAAGGGTGATGGAACGGGCGAGGGCATAGCCCAAACCTGAAGCGATAAGTACACCTAACAGCGCGCCAATAAACAACGCCAGCCGGGTCTGCGTTTCAACGGAGTCGACAGAACCCTGACGCTCGCCGAGCAGTTTTTTTTCATTGTTGACGATTTCATCAATGGTGGCGCGCATTTGATCCATCTGCGGCTTGCCCGTGTTAGCTTCGAAGGCGGCAGTGAAATCGGCCTGTGTCATTGACCCGGCATTGAGTGCACGACGATTATTCAGTAACTCAGTAACAAATTTATTCCCCCACTCTTGCTCCTGCTGAAGCAAATTATTCAGGCGATCCTGCTGAGTAGGGTTATCAGAAGTTAAGCTTTTCGTTTCCTGCAAAACTTTAACGAACTCCTCTTTGCCTGAGTTCCACGGAGCCAGCATTTCCTCTTTGCCGTTAATAGCATAGCCGCGTAGGCCGGTTTCCATATTTACCAGGCTTTGGGTTAAGGCTCGGCTTTTATCAATGACGCGCCAGCTATGTATATTCCATTCGTTGGTACTGACAATTCTGGAAAAGTTATTGTAGAAAGTGGCGCAGAGTAATAGCAGCAAAATTAAAACGGCACCAAAGGCAAAAGAAAACTTCTTTTTAATCGGTAAATTTCTGAACATTTCAACCTCGTTCTACAGAGAAAGACAGAGCAGCTCCATGAGCCCTAAAACAGATAAGTTATCGGCATCGATTAATCTGTCTTTAACTAAAACTTGCCGAACTATGGACAACGAAGAATATATCCATTCTGGTTTTTTCCTATGCGCCTGATTTTAAGGAAATCGCGCACTGCAAACGCCAGCGGTGAAGCAGGATATATCGTTTGCGCTGTTGGTGTGGCGCAAGCAGGGCAGTGCAGAACTGTGCCAGCCAGCAAAATGAGGCAGAAATCCTGCGTCTTACACACACAGGATTTCCCCATTTTAACTTTCCCTGACGCGTTATAAGAATGAGACTAACTGCCCGTAATAAGGACTTAGTGACTCAGACCACGGCGTTGTGGTTATTTACTGATAAACAGTGGCTTTCTTCATGGATATAAGTTCGCTGATTACTGCTCTTTTATTAAGGCCTGTTCCAGAAAATGAATCGCGTTATTTAACGCCTGGTCGGCTTCCGGCAGAGTACCGGCCAAAAGGTGCCATACATGAAACATCCCAGGCCACACTTCGAGCGTTGTCCGCACGCGCGCTTCGCCTAAATTTGCAGCCAGCCTGATAGCATCACTCAGCATGACCTCATTCTCACCAATCTGGATGAGGAGAGGCGCAAGCCCCTGGACATTTGCATAAACCGGGGAGGCATCAGGATGGGTGGCAAGCTCCCCCGCCAGAAAGCATCTTGCCAGCCTGTTAAGAAAGTCGACGCTACAAAGGGGATCAATTCCGTCACGGGTCGTCGCAGATGAACCGCTATGGGTAAGATTAGCCCAGGGGGAGAGAGCCACTCCTGCGGCCGGGAGCGGAATACCCGCGTCACGGGCCTTGCGCATTATCGTCACTACCATCGCGCCACCGGCTGAATCGCCTGTTAGCACAAGATTTTCCGGCTGGACGCCGCTATCGAGAAGGGCACGATAAGCTGAAAAAACATCATCTATTGGCGTTGGGAAGGGGAATTCAGGCGCCTGCCGGTAATCTGGCGTGTACACCCTGGCTTTTAATGCCTTAGCGATACGTCCAGTGAGGCCGCGGTATGCTTCGACACCACCGTGGACATAGCCGCCGCCATGAATATAAAGCACCACTCTGTTGCCGGTATGTTCATCTCCCTCACTGATCATCGCGGGCGTATTGCCTAACGCGCTTGTCTTGTAGATGACCCCTTCGATCGCAGGAAAGATTTTTTCAAGCCCCTGCATATAGCGGGCGCGAACCTCAGGCCAGCTGGCTTCTGACGTACCGTATACCTTTTCGACAACCGGCCCAGCTGCACTGATCCATCCATCCAGAGTTTGTTGAGCGTTTTTCGACAACATTATTGAATCCTCACTGATTGAAATTCTACAATGTGAGTATATTTAAATGATTGACGAAATAGGTTCCCCAATGACGGGCAGAAAAATCGCGTCGCCAGAGAGTGCTGGCTCAGCTCTGGAAATTAACGCATTACGTATCTTTGTTGCTGTGGCAGAGGCGGGCAGTTTCATTGCTGGCGGTAAGGCAATGGGGCTGACGCGCTCTGCCGCGGGCAAAGCCATTGCGCGTTTAGAAGCTCACCTTGAGACGCGGCTTTTTCAGCGTACAACCCGCCGTTTGTCGCTTACGACAGAGGGGCACGAATTTTATCATCGTTGCAGCCAGATCCTGGAAGATTTAGACGAAGCTGAATCCAGTATTCGTCAGAACCTACCGCTGCCAAAAGGCATCCTCAGACTGACCGTGTCAGAAGGCTACGGCAAAATGATCGTTCTGCCCTTTATCAGTCAATTTTTGCGGGCCTCGCCAGATGTAAGTATTGAAATCAGCTTCAGCGATCGGGTTGTCGACCTCGTAGAGGAGGGATTCGATCTTGCAATACGCGTAGGAAACGCAACCACCAGTTATCAATACATCACCCAGGTGATCGACAGGACAAGACCTCAACTTTGGGCTTCACCTGATTATCTCCGTCAGGCAGGCGTGCCGGAATCGCTCGCTGAGATTAAAAATCATCGTCGACTCGTTTATGGTCTGGGCGCGGCTTCCACCGCATGGGCTCTTATTGATAAGGCGCAGGGGCAGATAACAGTGAACGGCCGCAATCACGTCAGGTTTGACAGCGGGGATGCCATTCGCACAGCGGCTATAACCGGGCTGGGTATCGGATCTCTACCACCATTTATGGTTGAGAAGGATATTCAGGAAGGACGCCTGGTGCAGGTGCTGCCCGACACGCAAGGCGAAGAAGTGCCTATCCATGCTATCTACCCCAACCGTCGCCATCTTCCTGTCAGGGTGCGGGCTTTTATTGATAGCTTTAAATCTTTCCTGAGTAACAGATTAAGCAGCGGCACATGACGCTCTAGTGTTCGGCAACCCTACGGTGCCAGAAGGGGACATTTTCTTTCCTGCCCATTCCCGGCACCTGGTTTTTAAAACCATCGCCCGAGTACGCTCTGCTATTTGAACAGCTCCGCGCCCGGATTAAATTCCCGAAAAGCATCATCACTCAAAATAAGGCCTTAAAACTTCCTCCGTCCACTGCATAAACGCTCTTACACGCGGCGATAAATTGCGCCGATGCGCGACGACAAACGAGGCGGTGATTGGCTCAGGGCGTAGATCAGGCAGGATCTCAATTAGCGCGCCGCGCTGGATATGCGTTAACAGTGAAGGGTAGCCACCCTGAATCAATCCCAGACCCGCAAGACCCGCATCATGATAAGCCGGAACGCTGTTGACCGTGACCGCACCAGGCAGCATCAGCGACTTATAACCGTGGTCCGACGGATACTCCCATCCGTCAGGTCTGGAACCAAAGTTGCGGATGTAGTGCACCATCCTGTGCCTTTGATTGAGAAGATCCTCGAGAGTCTCTGGTCTACCAAAGCGGCTGAGATAGCGCGGGCTGGCGGCATTTATCATGCGCAAATGGCCCAGCGGCCGGGCAATAAGCGTTTCATCGACAATGGGGTCCAGGCGCACCACGCAGTCAAACCCCTCCTGCACCAGGTCGACGCGGCGATCGGTGCTTGAAAGCTCTATCTCCAGTTCAGGGTGTGCTTCCAGAAACTGAGGCAGGGCAGGGATCACCACACTTTGCGCCAGGATCGCAGGCATATCGACGCGCAATTTCCCCTTTAGCGGCATGCCGGATGTAGTGAACATTGAACGCAGATCGTCGGCTTCAGCGAGAAGATCCCGCGCGCGGGCATAAAAAGCCCGCCCGTCTTCCGTCAGCTGCACGCTTCGTGTTGTGCGGTGAAGAAGCGTAGCGCCCAGTTCCTGTTCAAGCTCGCGCACCACCATAGACGCCCGCCCTTTCTGGATCCCCAGGCTTTCCGCGGCCTTGGTAAAGCTCTTCAGTTCTGCCACGCGGGCAAAAATAACCAGCGGCTCGAGATTCTTCATTGTTCATTCCCGGAGTAACAGTGCGTATTTTCTGGCGCTGTTTATGCAGGTATTAAAACTCAATAGAGTACTTTCACAGCGTGTATTTCGCATCACGTTTTCTGCAGGCAAATGAGGAGTAAACAGAAATGAATAAAGGTTATTTAATCGGTCATGTGACCGTCAAAGACCCCGACGCCTATGCCGAATATGCCCGGGCAGCGGGGGAGGCCATGCAGCCCTTCGCGCCAAAGATCATTGCCTGGTCCGGGCAGTATGAAAACCTTGAGGGCGAGTCGCATCAACGGCATGTCATTTTTGAGTTTGCTTCCTTTGACGAGGCTAAGCGCTTCTATGAGAGCCCTGCGTATCAGGCGGCAAAAAAACTGCGTGCAGGTGCGGCGACCGGCACCTTTGTTTTGGTTGAAGGTAGTAGTCTTTAATCAGGCATAAGCGTGGGCGCTTCTCGCGTATGGCTGGATCCTCAACCACATTCAATAAAGGTCACCGCAGACTAAGAAAAGGGGACATTTGCTCAGGTTGTAACGTTGTAATCAGGGGGGTAAACTTACCGGCACTCGAGTAGACCGTGTCGCCTGAAGGGAAAACCCTATTGAAAACCCCTAATTTCTCTGAGCTGATAAAAATGACAGCTCTGCAACTGTTCAAAGAAAACGGGTTGAATAAGGTTTCAACCCGTGATTTAACGCAAAAACTCAATATTTCACGAAGCCACATCTATCACTATTATCGTGATTGGGAAAGTCTCAAAATAGATGCTATCCAGTACATGCTGGATAAGGATATTAATGAATACCATAACTTTTCACAGGCTTCTGAAGGCTTAAGCGCGACTGAGAACGTTTTCCACTATATTCAATATCTGCTGCCTGACGCACCTTCCGCACACTGGTTGCTGTATCTTGAACTCTGGCCAATGGCCGCCCGCGATAATAATTATGCTCAATTAGTTCACAATCAATACCTCAGGTGGAGGAACATCCTCGAGGAAATTATTAACCTCGGCATTAAGGAAAAAGAGTTCCTCACCCAGGACGCCTCAGCTTCCGCCCGCAAAATAAATGCATTAATAGATGGTTACTCCAGTATGCTGATCCTTGAGTTTACTGCTGAAAAGCGCGCTGTTTATATCAGAGAACTTTCTGAGCTTTCTTTTGAGATAATTAAAGTAAGCTCCCGGTGAAGTATGCAAATGCCTTGCGGGAGTCATTACTTTTTTATGTCAAAATAAGACAAAATTCGCACCATTTTACTCTCCGCAGTCGTGTTGCCTGGCATTGTGGAATCAATCCAGGTCTCATCAGCCTCTGGGTGTGGGCCAGAAAGCAGCACGGTACCTTTACCATATTTATAGCGTGCCATGGCGATATCGCCGTTCTCATAATAGGCAATTGCTTTGAAACCATCGCTTGGATCGCCATTCTCCATATAGGGTCCATCCTGATAATAAAAAGGCTCACGTTTATTATTCCAGTCTATCTGCAGCGTGTAATCACCCTGATCGTAGGCGCGCGATCCCGGCCTGCCTACTTCTGACTCCATTGAAGTATCGACCAACCCAATCCAATCTTTGCCAGCGAGATAAGCGCCCATGCAAAGACCAATAAAGCCTTTGCCGCTTTTTACAAAATTACGGACAGCCTCTGCACCTTCATCGCTGAGTGCCTCATAAGAAGCAGGGATATCCTGTCCTCCTCCAGGCTGAACGTAGATATCAAAACTTCTCAACGTTTGTTCATTCACTTTGAGTTTTTCAGCTTCGCCTACATAGGTAATATCCAGCGGTAACCCTGTTTTCATCAACGATTTGTAGACCATTTCGGAACAGCCAGAGCATCCGGCCTGACCGCGATAAAGGGCGATGTGATAAGTCTTGTGATCCTGGACTCCAGCCGCGGCAGTACCGTAAGAAGGGGTTAAAAAGAACAAAGTTAACAAGGTTAACCTACTTATTGTTGCGGATTTTGTTGCCTGTTTAAGAAAAAACATAAGAATGATCCCCTATCATATAAGTGCAATGTTCTCGACTGATAACCCTTTTCGAATTCTGATCGACGCTATCGCAAAATTAGAGCGACTGCTCAAATTTATGCGTATCGTCATTTAAGTCAAGTTTTTTCGCCTAAGTTTTGTAAAAAATAAAAGAGGCTGAACAGGGTAAAAAAGCCTGCGCTACAACATCAACATGCTGTTTTCGTTGCGATATCTGGAAGGCGGTATAGTGAAATGTCGGGTAAAGATACGGGTGAATGTCTGTAGCGAACCATAACCGTAGCGCAGTGCAATAAGTGAAATTTTTTCATCTGTCTCGCGGATATCTCGTGCAGCGAGTTGGAGTTTTTTATTGCGTATGTAACGCCCGAGACTCTCTCCTTTATAGTGAGTAAATAGCCGTTGCAAATACCATTTAGAATAGCCCGAGTGATGTGCGACTTGCTCAATACACAAGGGAATGTGTAAGTTGTTGTCAATCCAGTCACTTATACTATTTATCACGGTTTCAGAAATTAACATCTTCTGCTCCTGAATATTTTGCACAAACTGAGCGCAGATTTATCACGCTTTTTAGTAGCTTTTTTTAAGGCCACTGCTTAAAAGGCTGATAAGCCTTTCATTATTAATGCCAGTCCAAATTCAAAAAAGCTATCTGGATGCTGTCTTACCGGTAGATCGAGGCCGGTACTCTCTTCAGAACTTTTTGACAGGTTGAGATCTCTGTTTCTGGCGGCGTGAGACTGCTCTTCTATTACGCACCCGAGGGTATATTCGCTAAGCGTAAATAAGATCATTGAGGCTTCAGTCTCTGTGAAACCGACCTGAACCAGGTATGCCACTTTCGGATAAAAGGTATCTCTTCCCACTTTATCGGGGGTAGTACCTGCATGTAATAAGGCGCCATCCCGGTGAGAGAGTAGGGCTCGTCGGAAGCTACGTGTATTTTCTGCCAGCCAATTTCTCCACACAGTTGTATCTGTAGGCGCAGGAAGAGCATGATGGTTTGCCATAATGGCTGAAGCCATTTCATCAAGCAAAACGGATTTATTCTTGAAATGCCAGTACAGCGTTGCTGACTCCACACTGAGTTTCTGTGCCAGCTTACGGGTCGTAAGTGCTTCCAGACCAACTTCATCTAAAAGTTCGAGGGCCGCCTCGATAACCTGCTCTCGCTTAATTTTTGCCATGTGATTGATCCTCAACTTCGTGCATGTAAATAGCAACACTGCGCAAAAAACTGTCTGTCAAAAGCCCGGTGTTGCGCTTCTGTTTAGTTAAAAAATCTATCATTGTTAGATTAATTGATCAATGATAGATTTTTGCTTTCCGCTCTCTGATTGAGGCTTTTCTATGAATATAAATCGTGAAAATTACGTTGAAAAAGCATCTGATTCTGCATCCGCAACTGCCATACCCCCGGTTTTGTGGATACAGGCGTCCATCATTACGCTGGGTGCTTTTTCTACCATGCTCTCATCTACGATGCTCAGCGCGGCACTGCCTGCAATGGCAAAAAGCTTAGGGGTTAACGACGTTTCAATACAATGGATCGCCACAACCTATCTGATGGCGCTTGCAGCCGGGGTTCCTGTAAGTGCATGGGCGGTAAAAAGATTTGGCGCGACACGGCTTTGGCTCTGCACGCTTATGTTGTTCGCTATTTTCTCTGTCGCCTGCGCGCTCGCAGTTAATTTTGAGATGCTTCTCGGCGCGAGAGTGTTGCAGGGGCTGGCCGGGGGACTACTCGTACCCGCAGGGCAAACGATCCTTGGGTTGACAGTCGGACGTGAGCGCCTTGGGCGAATCATCGGGACGATAGGCGTTGCCATCGTCATTGCGCCTTTATTGGGTACCTCGCTTGGTGCCGTTCTGATTCAAAGTTGTGGATGGCGAGGGTTATTCTGGATAACTGTGCCATTGTGCGTATGTGCTTGTCTGGTCGGTTATAAATTACTCCCGCATCCGAAAGCCAAAAATGTTAAGCCACTCTCTTTTGACTGGCTGGGTCTGGCATTCATTTTTTGCAGCTTGCCAATGTTGATGGATGGGATGAAGGGAATAAGTCTTGATACAGGAAAAAACGACCGGGAATTTATCATACTCATGCTGGGTATATTGTTTGCCTGCTTATTTGTCTGGCGATCTTTACGAATCACGTCACCTTTACTTCATCTCGGGCTTTTTAAAAATCGTGGATTCACACTGTCTGCTTTATTAATGACGTTGGGCGGTGCAGTAAATTTTGGCGGACAATTCTTGCTCCCTCTCTATTTCAGAGATGTTGGCCATAAGTCGCTGGCAGAGGTGGGTTTACTTCTCACCCCACAGTTAATTGGCTCTGCGACAGGCTTTCCACTGGCAGGCTACTTTTCTGACAAATTGGGGGCACGTATAGTCCTTATTGCCGGTGGCTTACTCACTGTCGTAGCGACACTCCCTCTGACCATCATTGATGCCAGTTCAGGCTATGCCTTCATCGCAGGTGCGTTAGCTGTCAGAGGATTCGGCTTAGCCCTTGCGACGGTGCCCGCGATGGCGGCAGGGCTTGCGGTGGCAGGTAATCGTCATGTAGCTGACGCAGCACCACTCCTTAATATTTTGCAGCGCATTGGCGCGATGGCCGGGACAGCACTGGTCACTGCTGTCTATGTCAGAAACAGTCAGGGGAGCGGAAGCGTATTTGCATTTCAGCATGGTGCATGGATGCTTACCGCAGGCGCTTTAGGGCTTTTGCTGGCTGCGTTTTTCATGCCGGATGGCGCGGCTTCAACTGCGCAGCGAAAATAACGTTATCTCCAGTGGTGCCGTTGGCCTGCTCACTGGCAGCGTTATGTCAAAGGCGGATGTCAGCAACCTCGCTGCACATCACGTTGCGGGATCTGCCGTTCTCTTTGCGGCAAAATAGTGTGCTGGCGTGCTGCCCATGGTTTTCTTGAACATGGTGATAAAGGCATTAACCGACTCATAGCCCAGATTGGCCGCCACGTTTTGTACCGAGACACCGCTTGCCAGCTCCCGCAGGGCAACGATCAGATGCAGTTGCTGACGCCATCGCCCGAATGTCAGGCCCGTTTCGCGCAGCATCAAACGGGCTAAAGAGCGCTCGCTGAGCGCCAGCCGCTTTGCCCAGCTTTTAAAGGTGCTCCGATCTTGCGGATGGCTGACCAGCGCATCGGCCATGGCGCGGATTTTGGGATGCGCCGACACCGGCAGGCTCAGTTTCTGCTGCGGCATGGTGGCGAGCTCATCAAGCGTCACGCGGGTCAGCCTGCCGGCATGGCTCTGTGCGGCGCAATCCACCTCTTCATGGGTTAAGCGATCCACCAACGCTTTAATTAGCGGTGAAATCGCCAGCGTGCAGCATCTCTCCGGCAGCGCGGCGGCACCCGGTTCAATAAACAGATAGTTGAGATGCGCATTCCAGGTGGCTTTGGCGCTATGCGCGATCCCGCCGGGGATCCACATCGCGCAATCTGGCGGCACGATCCAGAGATCATTCTCCGCCCGACAAATTACTGCGCCGTACAACGCAATGATCAGCTGCCCCTTGCGGTGCGTATGAACCGGCACTTCTGCTGCGTAATCCACGAAATCAATATGGCGTGCAACCGCCGGGCCGGAGGTGCTATCCGGATCAAACAGAGTATGAGCAAGTCGGGGTGTCATCACTTTGGCAACATTTAGGTATTTTTTGACAGAATAGGGTATTTAGTGACCTGCGCAAACCGGAAATAATCTCCGGCATGAGCAAAATAACCTTTCGTCATATACGTCCCGTGAATCTGATAAGCCGCAGGCTTCCATCGACGCTGCTGAGCGACGCCCATGCCATGCTCTACTCCGTCAGGAGCTTTGCCGCGGCGATGCTGGCTTATTACATTGCCCTGTCGATTGGCCTTGAGCGACCCTCCTGGGCGATCATCACCGTCTATATTGTTTCGCAAACCTCGGTGGGCGCGTCGCTAAGCCGCAGCCTCTATCGCCTGGCAGGCACCGTCGTGGGGGCAGGGGCGACGGTGTTGATTGTGCCGACGTTTGTGAACATGCCCATTTTATGTAGCGTGATGCTGACCGGCTGGATCACCTTCTGCCTCTGTTTATCCCTGCTGGAACGCACGCCCCGCGCCTATGCCTTTGTGCTGGCCGGCTACACCGCAAGCCTGATTGGTTTCCCCGCCGTCTCCGATCCTGGATCGGTGTTTAACATCGCCATCATTCGGGTGCAGGAGATCACCATCGGCATTCTTTGCGCTGCGTTGATCCACCGATACGTTTTTCCGCGCCGGATCGCAGGGCTGTTCAACACCACATTAGCGCAGACACTGCATTCGGCGCGCCAGCATATTTCCGACACCTTGTCCGGCAAGCCCGATGCGCAATCTGAGCCGCTGCATCTGGCACTGGCGCTACAATTCCTGCAGGGCATCGGCCACCATATTCCCTATGATTTTGCCCTTTCGGTTCCGGTGCGCCAGGCGAGAAAAGCCCTGCACGACAGGCTGGCGCGGCTGATCATCGTCAATGGTGAATTACGCGATCGCGTGCAGATGATTGCCGATATGCCAGCCGATATTCAGATGCTGCTGGATGACGTTCGGGTCTGGCTTACCTGTGACGATGCCGGGCAGCGTAAAATTGCGGCAGAGGAGCTACAACAACGCAGTGCTCTGTTACTGCAAAGGCGCGCGGAGCAGATCGAGACGTTTGAGGAGGCGCTGGCGGTCAATGTTGTCCGCTACATCGCGGAGTCGATAAGCCTTATAGCGCAGTGTGAGCATCTTTCTGCCGCCATCCATCACGCCAGGCCAATGCCTGCGCCGACAGAAAGCTACGCAGCGAAAGGGTATGTTTTTCATCGCGATCCGCTTACTGCCACGCGCACGGCGCTGGGTGCCTTTGCCATCATCCTGGGCGGCTGTCTGGTATGGATCTATTCTGCCTGGCCAGAGGGCGGCACGGCAGTCTCCATTCTTGGGGTGTGCTGTACGCTGTTTGGCAGCTTCGACACGCCAGCACCCCATCTTGTGAAATACATTATCGGCTCCATCTGGGGCGTTTTGATAAGCCTGGTCTATAGCTTTCTCCTGCTTCCCCAAATCAGCGATTTCGCCGTACTGGTTGCGGTGTTTGCGCCGGTCTATCTGCTTGCCGGGTCACTGCAGGCGCGGCCACCCACCACCTTTATGGCAATGGGCATCACGCTGACGCTGCCGGTGTTATGCGAACTGGGGGCGCACTACAGCGGTGACTTCGCCGCGGCCGCCAACACGGCTATCGCGCTCTTTATAGCGACCGGCTTTGCATTTATCAGCATGAGCCTGCTGCAAACCGTGCAGGCAGATGCTGCGATAAAACGTTTACTGAAGCTCTGCCAGCGCGATATTCGCCGCAGCGTGAGCGGGGTGGTGACCAGTGATGAGATGCACTGGACCAACCTGATGATTGATCGGGCCGCGCTGCTGATCCCGCGCCTGCCGCGCAGCGGGGCGTCATCGGCACGGGCGCTCGATCATCTGTTGCACTTTCTGCGTATCGGTCTTTCTGTCCGCCACCTGCGCCGCGGTGATTCGCCTGTGGCGGGTGAGATCAACGAAGTGCTTTATCGGCTTACCCGCACAACTGAAACCGAAGCCTTGCGTGAGCGCATTGTCGCGATCGCAGGCCGCTGCTTGCCTGCAACAGATGCGCCATCGCGCCAGTTTGTCGACAAGCTGGTTGATCTGCACTGCGCGCTCCGGGCGCAGGGCGAGGAGTCCGCCAATGATTAATGACATCAATATCGGAGGCGTTTATATCCCCGGATTGTTGGTAACGGCGCTTATCGCGCTGGTCTGCACGTTACTCATTGTGCCGCTTCTCTCGTGCAGCAGGCTTTATCGCCGCTTGCCGTTTCGCCCGTTGATCGATCTCTCAAGCTATATCGTTACCTTTTTCCTGCTGTTGCAGGGCCTGACCAACCTGGGGTTATTCGTATGAAATCTCTACTCTCTTTGCTGGGTCGCTACGCGCTGACGCTGAGTGCTGTCGCGGTGGCGACACTTGCGGCGTTTATCCTCTGGAAACATTACGCACAGACGCCGTGGACGCGAGACGGGCGGGTACGTGCAGATGTGGTACAGATTGCGCCGGATGTCTCCGGGCCGGTAAGCCGTGTGATGGTCCGCGATAATCAGTGGGTTAACCGGGGCGATACTCTCTATGTTATCGATCCGCACTGGCTGAAGCTGAGTATGCTCAGCGCGCAGGCTGACGTTGAGGCAAAACGTCATGAGATGCTGATGCGCCAGGATGCGGCGCGCCGACGAGCGCAGATTAAAGAGGTCATTTCCGGCGAGGATATCCAGCAAACACGCAGTGCGGCAAGTGTCGCGGCGGCTAATTATCAGGGCGCGCTGGCTGCGCTGGAGCTGGCGGAGCTGAATTTATCCCATGCCACCGTTCGCTCGCCGGTGGCAGGTTATGTCACGCATCTGCGGCTCCGTCCTGGCGACTATGCCACGGCGGGGGAGACAAAAGTCGCCATTGTCGATGCGCACAGTTTCTGGGTGGTCGGTTATTTCGAAGAGACCCGGCTGCGACATATCCAGGTTGGCAACCGTGCGCAGGTTTCGCTGATGGGGTATGACGCGATGATTAGCGGGCACGTGGAGAGTATCGGGCATGGGATCGGCGACAGCAATGACGAAACCGGTGGCCTGGGGCTGCCGGAGGTTAACCCGACCTTTAACTGGGTGCGACTTGCGCAGCGGGTACCGGTGCGGATCCAGTTAGACAGGATCCCAGAGGGCGTAGTGTTAGTGGCCGGGTTATCCGCCAGCGTCGCCATCGAGCCGTAAACGGCGTTTGCATGCTCGATGCGGGCTGACGATCGACGCCAAATCAGCGGGTACGCTTTTTGCCTGGCGTGACGCAACCATGGCTGAAAAGTTAATTGCCTTAACTTCAGCCTATCCCCGGCAGCGGATGTTGATCATGCTGCATAACCTGCATATAAAACGAGAGGGGAGCCAGGAGAGGGCAGCATTAAAGCTGAAATCCGTACGAGAATATTTCGAAGAGGTCTTTCCTGGGCAAAGCCACTCTGTGGCTCAGCTTGCCCGAAGTGGCAGCGCCTTACACAATGATTTATCCCCCTTTCGTTTTCACATTACCGACCCACACTCCGCAGAGTCTCTGTGCGGTGATGCTGCCTGTACTCTGCTTACCGCGGCAGAAATACCGGCTACCTGCACCGCATGGCACCATGCCTTTGAGCGTGAAACCGTGACGGCTAAACATCAGTACGAGGGCTGTTTTATCTTCAACGCGGTGCGTTCGCCAGTAATAGTTTCTTCGTGAAATCCCCTCATCATCTCTGCCGTATACCAGCAAGCGGACAAGGGCCGCGTCAATCAGACTGATGTTTATCTGCTCTTCTCTTTAAGCAGGATTTCATCGAGCTTTTTCAGCACTTCGTTCATCCCCCTGCTGACAATCCGATCCTCACGCATCACGGTGCCGAGGGTTCGCTGAAGCGGGGGCGTCAGTGGGTATACGCTGAGCCCTTCACACTCTTCAGTGCTGGCAACAGAAATGCGGGGAACGATGCTGTAACCCAGACCGGATCGCACCATCCTTTTAATCGCTTCGATACTGCCAAGCTCCATCACCGGGCTGGCAAGCTGGCCTGCGTGCCGGAACCACTCATCAATCAGCGCGCGCGTTCCGCTTCCTGATTCAAAAATAATCAGCGGCAGCGATAAGAGATCGTCAGGAGAAAGCGCTTTCATCGATCGCGCGGATAAATCCTCCTCCATGATGACCACAAACTCATCCCTGTAGAGCGGATTAACGCTCACGCTTTTGCCCGCGGCTGGCAGTGTGACCAGACCGATATCGATCCGGTTCTCCTCGACGCCGCGGACAATCTCTGAGGTGTTGCCGGTGCGCACATTCACTTTCAGCAGCGGATGCGTCTGGCGCAACTGCTGCAATATCGGCGGCAAAAGATGGATGCAGGCCGTTGCGCCTGTGCCGACGGTCACGGTGCCGGTGATCTCATCTGAATGCAGAGAGACCGCTTCCACCGCGGTTGTTACCACGGCCTCTATTTTCTGGCAGTGCTCACAAAGCGTTATGCCAGCCGCTGTGGGCTTGATTCCCCGGCCCGTTCGCTCAATAAGTCGCACCTGCAGCGCTTGCTCCAGCTGTCTTATTTGCAGGCTGACCGCGGGCTGCGACAGGCCAAGCTCCTCCGCCGCTCTGGAGAAGCTGCCCCGGCTGATGACCAGCCTGAAGGTGGCCAGATGGTCGAGGTTGAGGTTTGTCATGCCAAAGTTTTCCTTATGCTGCTGATAAGCCCGGTGGCCTGTCTGAAATAATCGCCAGGGGATAGTCTCTTTCTCAGACGCAATAAGGAGCCGTACTGATGGAAATAATTGAGGCAGAAGAACGACATATCCCGGCTATACAACAAATTTATGCATACCACGTATTACACGGCTGCGCCACGTTTGAAACCCAACCGCCCGATGAAGCGGAAATGGCATTCCGCCTGAAGCGGTTGCAGGCCTCCGGGCTGCCCTGGTTTGTTGCCGTGGTCGATGGCAATGTGCGCGGTTACTGCTATCTGGCGCGCTACCGCGAAAGGCATGCCTACCGGTTTACTCTCGAAGATTCGGTCTATATCGATGCTAGTTGCCAGGGGCAGGGCATCGGCAAAAAACTGCTCTCGCATGCGGTGGCATGGGCCGAAGCGAGCGGCTTTCGCCAGCTCGTCGCCGTAGTGGGTAACAGCGAAAACGCGGCTTCACTCGCCCTTCATCGCGGGGCAGGCTTCACACTTACCGGCACACTCAGATCGGTAGGATTTAAGCACGGGCGCTGGCTCGATACCGTCATGATGCAACGCACCCTCGGACAGGGGGAGAGAACGCTGCCGGAGATGGCAGAAAGCTCCAGGCATTCTGCCTACTGATGCAGTCGGCTGGAGATCAGCAGAGGGCGTTGTTGCTGGTATGTTAATTCATTGTGGGTGTTTCGTTTTTGGTGATAACGTAGTCACATCATAAAACCCGCATAAGGGGTAACCGTGGCACACCAGCAAGCACCTCATATTGAAACAGAACGCCTGATTTTAAAGCAGTTTACCCTCGATGATTTTCCGGCGCTCCAGGCGTGCTGGTCGACCCCGGAAATGGCAAAAATAAGCGGTGGCGAGATCCCAACGGCAGAGATGGTCTGGGCTCGCTTATTACGTTATATCGGGCACTGGCAGGCGTTAGGGTATGGCTACTGGGCCGTGTTTGAAAAAGCAACGAACCAGTATGCCGGTGCCTTTGGCTTTCAGGATGCGCATCGCGATACCACGCCGAAGCTGGAATACCCCGAAGCGGGATGGACACTGATTCCGGAAGTGCGTGGCAAAGGCTATGCCTCTGAAGCGCTGGCGGCAATTTCATTATGGGCCGACAACACCTTCGCTTCTCCTGTCTGCTGCATTATTGCTGAAGAGAATAAACGCTCGAATTATTTAGCCGAGCGTTTTGGCTTCGAGTTGCAAAATTATGTCAGTTATCGCGGTAAGCAGGTACGGCTGCTTGTACGCAAGTAAATTCTTAAAGCGTATTTATAAAACGTGATCGAAATAACATTTTTTCTGCAGAAATATTTTGTCAGAATAAATGTGCTTCGAAATGAAATAGTGGCGCAGGGTGAATTAAAGCATTTCAACGAAATGTCGATATTAGATCGAATAACAACCCCAACGAGTGCCGCTAATATGACATGGAAAAATACCCAGGGCCGAATAGGCCTGATGCTTGTAAGCTTTTTCGTTATCTTATTGATCGTTACCTATATTGTTATCAAACTATTCGTCTCCCCGCAGATTATTGAAACCGAAACCAAAAATATTCAGGCAACGGTTGAATTACAAAGTAACGCTATTAAAGAGCAGATGAACCGGGTTAAGGCTCAGCAACGCTCAATTACTGAACTGGTTGTCGGTCTGCAAAGCGAGCAAATCGACGCATTATTACCGCATCTGGTTAACCAGTATGGGGATTTAAACGTATTCGGCGGTGGGATTTGGCCTCTGCCTGGTCAGCGCGATCCGGCGCGGGACAAATTCAGTACTTTCTATGCCCGCGACAGCGGCGGCAACCTGCAAGTCAACACCGTCTGGAACCAGCCTGAATCGGCAAAATACTGGGAGCAACCCTGGTATAAAGACGGCATGAACGCGCCGAAAGGTGAGTGTGCGTGGGCAAAAGCCTATCAGGACGCGGCCAGCCCGCAGCCGCGTACTAACTGTGCCATGGCGATCTGGAAGGATGGCAAAGTCTGGGGCGTGGCGACCATCGACGTGACGCTGGGCTTCTTTAACCAGCTGGCCGTTGATATGGGCAAAGCGGTCAATGGCAGCGTACTGATTGTTGAGGCGGACGGCAAAATCGTCGGTAACGGCTCTTCCGTACAGGATAAACCCGCGCTCTCAAACGTCCGCGATCTCGGTATTCCGGCGGCAGCGCCGTTAATGAGCCTGTTAGGCCAGGGTAAAACAACGGAAGTGCGCGGCAGCTATGACGGTGAAGACGGCGCGCATTCCCTGTTCGTTCTGCCCATTAGCGGCAGCCCGTGGTTTATGGCGGTGGATATTCCGAGCAGCCAGCTGGTGAGTATTTCTGACGCCATTATGACCAAGCTCACCATCGTCCAGGCGATTATCGGACTACTTATCGTCGTGATCATGATGATTATTGTGCGCAATATTTTCCACAATGTGACGTTGCTCAACCGTAATATTGAAGCGCTCTCCAGCGGTGGCGCGGATTTAACGCAGCGTCTTGCGCAGAGCAAGAGCCCGGAATTTAACGCCATTATCAATAACTTCAATAAGTTTATTACCTTCCTGAATGAGCTGATGCAGCAGGTCGGGAGCAGCACGCTGGCGATCTCGTCGGCTTCGCGCCAGATTGCCAGTGGTAACCTTAATCTCTCTTCGCGCACCGAAGATCAATCGGCCTCGATCGTGGAAACGGCAGCGTCGATGGAAGAGCTGACCAGCACCGTGCGCCTTAACGCAGAGAATGCGTTGCAGGCCAACAAACTGGCGGAAGAGGTTTCGGCGGCGGCAAAACAGGGGGCCAGCGTGGTCAACAAAGTTGTCTCCACGATGAATAACATCAATGACTCCTCCGCTAAAGTGGTGGACATCATCAGTGTGATTGATGGGATCGCCTTCCAGACCAATATCCTGGCGCTTAACGCCGCTGTAGAGGCAGCAAGGGCGGGCGAGCACGGCCGCGGGTTCGCGGTGGTGGCCGGTGAAGTTCGTTCCCTGGCACAGCGCAGCGCCCGTTCGGCTCAGGAGATCAAAAAACTGATTGAAGAGTCGGTGAGCAGCATTGAGCAGGGCAGCGGGCAGGTTCGTCTGGCGGGAGCAACAATGGATGGCCTGATGGAGAAAGTGGAAGGCGTGGGCGTGCTGATCTCTGAAATCAGCTCTTCCAGCGATGAACAGAGTCGCGGGATTGCCCAGATTAATATCGCCATCAACCAGCTCGATAGCGCCACGCAGCAGAATGCGGCGCTGGTGGAAGAGGTTGCAGCCGCCGCGCAATCGATGGAAGAGCAAACCGTCCAGCTCGAAAACGTGGTTGGCAGCTTTAAGCTCTGATCGACAAAAAAGCCGACTCTATTGGGTCGGCTTTTTTTCTCTTGCGTCTGTCATTTCAATACCTGCATCGCATTACCCTGATTGCAAATATCCCTTCGCACTGCTGTTTTTAATAAATAGTTAAATAACCCTAATATTTTGGGATGTGAAAAGCTTTTTCACAAAACCTTAAAAAATGTTGTCAGCCCTGTAAGGCCGACAAAAAGTAGGTCATCAGAATAATCTTTCAACTCCTTCAGATAGTCATCATCGTTTTTTTTCAGTTTTGCGATAGCCTCTTTAGCGCTTGCAGCGTCGACCTCGAAATGATGCTTTTTATAGCCTTTTCTTTTAAGAAGAGCAGCAGCTTCCTGATTTACACTCTCTTTAGTAAAGACTCTGGCATCTGATTCATTGTAATAAAATACATAAGCTTTCATTTTGTATCCCTTACATTTACTGGAGCAGGCTTAATTCTAAATTAATACATACACGCTCTATTATGCGCGCTATTTATTGTGAAATAACATAACTAATCATTTCATTCAGTTATTACTCATGCTGTTTTCAGCAGTTTTGTGAACGTACGCACGGTGACGCTGCAAGGTTATGTGAATGCTCGCTCTGCGCTCAGTTCTGTCGTGACCTCTCTTCTCATCATAGGCAAAAAGCCTGTGCGATATCGCTTGACCGAGGTAGAACGATCGTTCTACCATCAACCCATGAACAAAAACATACCCAATACACGCGAGAAAATTCTCGCAACCGCTGAAGAGCTTATCTATCAGAACGGTATTCATGCCACCGGGATGGATTTGCTGGTGAAGACGTCCGGCGTGGCGCGAAAAAGTATCTATCGCCATTTCACCAACAAGGATGAGGTGGCTGCCGCGGCGCTTAATGCGCGTGATGTGCGCTGGATGGAGTGGTTCAGGCGCGAGTGCGACAAAGCGGAGACACCGCGCGAGCGCATCCTGAATATCTTTACCGTGCTTAAAAGCTGGTTCGAGTCGGAGGGCTATCGCGGTTGCGCGTTTATCAACACCGCGGGCGAAGTGGGGAACCCGGACGATCCGGTTCGTCAAATCGCCAGGCTGCACAAACAGAAACTGCTCGACTACCTGCTTGAGCTTACCGGGCAGTTAAATACGGATCAGCCATTACCGCTGGCGAGGCAGTTACTGATACTGATTGAAGGTGCTATCACCATGTCGCGCGTGATGGGCGATTACCGCGCCGCCGATGAGGCAAAAGATGTCGCTCAGCTATTACTAAAGCAGATCCCGTAGCCGGGATCTTGCTTCCAAAAATGAAACACTCACCTGTCCACTTATCCTGGAGGCACCACCATGTCCGATTCACACATCCGTCCGCCACTGCCGCCGTTCACCCGCGAGTCAGCGCTTGAGAAAGTCAGGCTTGCTGAAGATGGCTGGAACAGCCGCGACGCCGAAAAAGTGTCGCTTGCTTACTCTCTGGATACCAAATGGCGCAACCGGGCGGAGTTTGCCAATAATCGTGAAGAGGCGAAGGCGTTTCTTGAGCGTAAGTGGAAAAAAGAGCTGGAGTACCGACTGATCAAGGAGTTGTGGGCATTTGACGGTGACCGTATCGCTGTCCGCTACGCCTATGAGTGGCGTGATGACTCCGGTAACTGGTTCCGTTCTTACGGCAATGAGAACTGGGAGTTTGGCGAAGATGGTCTGATGCACCATCGCTACGCCTGTATTAATGATATGCCGATCAAAGAGAGCGAGCGTAAGTTCCACTGGCCGCTGGGACGTCGCCCGGACGATCATCCGGGATTATCCGCGCTGGGCCTGTAAGTTTCCGGGCATCCCTCGCAGGATGCCCGTCCATTATCGGCTGGCAGAAGCCGCAGGCCTGGAGGGTCAGAAAGGTTTGGTAGGAAGGTACTTGCCATCCAGGGTGATCACGGCGCGATGGCCGCCATCCGGATCGTCGACTTTTTTGATATCCAGCTTGAAGTTGATCGCGCTGATCACACCATCGCCGAATTTCTCATGAACCAGCGCCTTCAGGGTCGGCCCGTAGACCGACATCATTTCATAGAAACGGTAGAGGGTCGGATCGCCAGGCACTTCGCCCCCAAAGCTTCCGCGAACCGGCACCGTCTGCAACAACGCGATCTCATCCGCATTAAGATCGAGCTTCTCGCCCACCACGCGCGCAGCACTCTCCGGAAGAGGGTGCTGGCCCAGCAAAGCGGCAACAACAAAGGCTTCAGAGAGTCCCGTGCCGTCAACGATCTCCGCATAGGAGAGGTTTTTGCGCGCCTTAGCCAGAATGATGGTTTCAGTAAGCACCTGGCGGGCGCTCTGGGTAACTTGAGTCTGGATCATTATTTCATCTCTTGTTGATAGGTATTTCAGGCAACACGCCTGGTGTGTTGGGAAACAGCATGAACATCCGGGTTCTCCGCAAGGGCGACGAATTCCCGGCCATTGAAGGCGTCAATGCGTCCGCTGCCGATGTCATATACCCAGCCATGCAGCGTGACGCGGCCCTCTTCAAGCGCGAGGCGAACAGAGGGGTGTGTCTGAATATTGGCCAGCTGCGCAATCACGTTTTCACGCACCATCGCCGCCACTTTCGTCGGCCGATCCGCATGCTGTCGCGATTCGTTCACCACGCGGGCTGAATCAGCGTATCGCAGCCAGCTGGCGACGGCGGGCATATGATCCAGACACTGACAGGTGGCAATCGCCGTCATTGCGCCGCAGTCGGAGTGACCACAGATCACAATGTCGGCGACCCTGAGGGCGGAAACGGCGTATTCAACGGAGGCTGAAACACCGCCTGGCTCCGGGCCATACGACGGCACAATGTTGCCGGCGTTGCGGATCACGAACAGATCGCCTGGCTCACGCTGAGTAACCAGTTCCGGCACCAGCCGGCTGTCGGAGCAGGAAATAAAGAGCGCTCTCGGGCTCTGCTGGGTGGCGAGATCCCGAAACAGTTTGATGCGCTCAGGAAACGCCTCCTGCTGGAATTTCAAAAAACCGTCAATGATCGCTTTCATCGTGCTTTCTCACTGTCGCTGGGTGTGGGACAAAGATTAAGCTCTGCTTTGTATAAGGTAAAAGTCTCATTTATTATGAGGTTTATTAGATAATCTAATGGAGGGGATTATGCTCGCCCGGCATATTCACTATTTTCTTGCAGTTGCAGAGCATCTCAGCTTTACGAAAGCGGCAGCGGAGCTGCACGTATCTCAGCCAGCGCTTTCGCAGCAGGTAAAGTTACTGGAGGAGAGTCTTGGCGCTCAGTTGTTCGATCGCTCAGGGCGCGCGACGCGTCTGACCGATAGCGGAAAGATCTACCTGCAATATGCACGTCGCGCGTCGCAGGAGCTGCGTGAAGCCACCCGCGCCATTCATGACGTAAGCAATCTCAGCCGCGGATCGTTACGCGTGGCGGTGACGCCCACGTTTACGACCTATCTTCTGGGGCCGCTGGTTGAAGCCTTTCACGCCCGCTACCCAAAAATCACCCTCAGCGTGCAGGAGATCGCCCAGGAGCATATGGAGGAGTTGCTTCTGGCAGGGGAGCTGGACGTGGGCATCGCTTTTGCGCCGGTGAGCAGTCCCGATATCGAATCGGTCCCGTTGCTGGATGAGACGCTTGCGCTGGTGGTCAGCCCCAGACACCCCTTGTCGAAAAAGAAACGTGTTGAGTTGCAAAGGCTTGGCGAAGAGTCGCTTGTGTTACTCAGTACCGAGTTCGCGACGCGCGAGCAGATCGATCGTTACTTTCGCAAGCATCACATCACTCCACAGGTGCTGATGGAAGCCAACGCCCTTGGTGCAGTGATTGAGATTGTCCGCTGGACGCCGCTATCAACGTTATTGCCTGCGAAGACGGCGTTTGCCCAGGACGATCTGGTGGCTATCGCGCTTGAGCCCGATCGCCTGCAGCGTACGGCTGTTTTACTGCGGCGAAGAGATGGCTATCAAAGCTTCTCCGCCCGTGCCTTCACTGAACTGGCAATAGATATTTCCGCCGGGCTAACGGCCTGAAACGCAGCTCGTTTATCGCGAACCCGGCGGATAGAATTTCTGCACCGTCATGGCAGATAACGCCAGCCGCCGGGGCGAATATTCATCAGAAGCGATATGTCACAGTCAGGCTTCCGGTGGGAGACGCTTTGCGTTGTACGATTGGGCTGTTGCGCGCATCACCCGCCAGCTGCGTGTAGCCTGCATCGGCGACCACGCTCCAGCTTTCGGTGAAGTTGTGCGTCCAGTCGAGATTGAGTGACCAGGCATAGATCCCCGAACCGGCGTGGTATTGCGTAAACCCCGATGCGGCGGATTGGGCGGCACTCACCCCGTAGTAAGTCTGCATATAATCATTTGTCCCCCAGCTGCTGGTCAGCCCCAGCGTCACGCTATTTTTCGGCGAGTGATAAAGCGGGCTGACGATACCGAAATGCAGCGCCGCACCATTGTCGCGCTGGGAAAAGGGCACCTCAGCCTGCAATTGCGCACTCAGCCAGTTGGTCAACTTATACCCAAGGCCCACCACGCCGAGCGCCGAGCCTTTTACATTGCCCATTCCACGTAAGTGGTCGCTGCCGTCGCTCATGGTATCGCTGTCGACATTGTGATCCTTACGGCCGGTGCGATAGCTCAGCGCCGCGCTGTAATCGAAGTCGCCAAGGCTGTTGCCATAACCGAGGCCGCGCGTGGAGCTGACAAAGAAGCCGTTACGCATTGAGTAATCGAGCACCAGCGCCGTCGAGACGCGGTTTTCATCGGAACCGGAATAGCGCGGCGCAACACCCACACCGCCCCCCAGCGTTAAGGTGGTACCCTGGGGCGGTTCAGCCGCCAGGGTTGGGGTGGAGAGCAGCGCCAGCAGCGCGCCCGGCACGATTTTTTTCAGAATGCTTTTCGGGAATGAAGGGCGGAACTTATGACGCAGTTCGGTGTTTCTCATTAACTAAGTCCTTATGGAGTCAACAGATTACGAGTCACCGCTAGTTTGAATATGCACCCTAAAGTTCTCATGAGCCGAAAATGAAGAAAGCATGAAGCGCGTGCCGGCGAGGCAAACCTGATAGATTTCCTGATACCGTATTTTTCTTCAGACGTTCTTCATTCACCGTTGATAACGTAACTATTGTGAAAATTCTCCTAATTGAAGACGACCTCGATCTCGGCAACGGCGTGCGCATTGCGCTTGCCGATCAAGGGTTAGATGTCATATGGGTTCGCCGCAAAGAGGATGCGCTGCATCAGCTTGATGCCTGCGCACCAGAACTGGTGTTGCTCGATCTCGGGCTGCCGGACGGCGATGGCATGAGCGTGATGGCGTACTTGCGCCAGCGGCTTAAAGGCATCCCGGTCATCATTCTGACTGCGCGAGGCACGCTGCAGGATCGCCTGAGCGGGCTGGATGCCGGAGCTGATGATTATCTGGTCAAACCTTTTGTGCTCGCCGAGCTGCTGGCGCGGGTGCGAGCCCTTGCGCGCCGCAGTTACGGTTTTGACAATGAGGTAATCGACATTCGCGGGTTGTCTCTTCATGTGCCAACGCGGCGTGTGACGGTAAGCGCGCGCAGCATTGAGTTGACGGCAAGTGAATATGCGCTGCTTGAGACGTTACTGCTGCGTCCCGACCGCGTAGTGACGCGCCCCTTTCTGGAGGAGAGGATCTTTGGCGCAAAAGAGAATATGAGCAACACCCTCGATGTGCATATGGGCAATCTGCGGCGCAAAATTGGCGAAGGGTATGTGCGCACGGTGCGCGGCGTAGGCTATGTCATTGATACCGTCCCGATCGAGAAGAGGGAAGGGTGATGGGAAATTTCTGGCGCAGCCTGAAGGCCCCGACGCTGGCTCGGCGAATTATTATCGCCCAGATGCTGCTGCTTACATTGCTGTGGTGCCTCTTTCTCACCTTCATTTTGTGGGAGGACTTGCGCAGCCCGCCGATCCTCACCGGGAGTGAGACTTACGAAACCATCTTTACTATGGTCGATCATATGGACGATCGCCCGCGGGAACGAACCGAAATGCTGGAAGCGTTCAGCCGGGCGTTGCGCGAGGGGTATGGCGGCGGTGACGATCCCGCACTCTCCATCAGCCTTATCGTGCGCAGGGATCACGCGATAATTTACTCCTCAGAAGGCGCGCCAACCGGGGTAACCAACAGCAGCTATGGCAAGCTGCAAAAAAGCGAGAGCGAAGGGCGACGCTGGACCAGCCGTACTCTGAAATCGGCGAATGGCGACACGGAGGTTACTCTGGTCACGCCTGCCGGTAGCTGGAACTTCTTTATCTACCTCAACTCGCGCGGCTACTACATCCTGCCGCTGCTGGTCTGCATCCCGTTTCTGCTCTTTCCCGCCTGGCTGTCGATCCGCATCGCCATGCGCCCCTGGAACAGGGTGGTCAACGAGATTGCTTCACGCACGCCGGAGGATCTCTCCCCCTTAAACGCCGTGCCGAAGCATAAAGAGCTTCGCCAGATGGTGGATGCAATCAATGAATTTCTGGCGCGATTGCGGGAAAGCACGGAGCGGGAGCGGGTGTTTATAGCCGATGCCGCGCACGAGCTGCGCACCCCGCTGGCGGCGATGCGCATCAACGTTGAGGCGTTGCAGGGCTATATCAGCAGCGAGCGTCAACAGGCGTTGCTGGCCGGGATTATTCGTAGCAACAGCCGTGCGGCTCGTCTCGTCAATCAGCTGCTACTGCTGATGCACAGCGAAGCGCGCACCGATACGGTGATGGCCGCCGTGCCGCTGACCTCACTTATCCAGGATCGCATGGCGGTCCTGTCGCCGCTGGCGGCTGAGCGGCGGATCGAGCTGGAGTTTTACGCCGATGATGAGTTCTGCATCGACGGTGTCAGGGAGCGCCTGATGTCGCTGATTGATAACGTTATTGAAAATGCGATCAAATATAGCCCGGAGGGCGGGCGGGTTGAGGTCGCGGTGGGAACGTGCGATGCATTCACGCAGCTTCGCGTCTCTGATGCCGGCCCCGGCATCCCCGTTGAGCTGCGCGAGCGCGTCTTCGACCGGTTTTTCCGCGATCCCAATCAGCTGCAGAGCGGCAGCGGGTTAGGGCTCTCTATCGTCAGGGCGGTGGCGCAGCAACACAACAGCCGCGTCGGCTTAAGCACCTCTGCAGAGGGGGGATTAGTGGTGACCGTTGAGTTTCCCGGGCCCACTGCCGTCTGACAAAAGGGAGCTGCTTCACCACCCGGGGGAAAAGGAAAGCGAGCGATAACATTCCACCGGGTTGCTGTGTCGTAAGGGATTGTTATTGCTTTTGTTTGCTGGTGCAGTTTCAGGCCGGCTAATGGTCCATGTTTGTTAAGATGAAATGGCACGAACGGAAAGATGCCACCCCGCCTCCTCATGTATATCTCCCTTCACAGAGAAAAAAGAGGAGATGAAGATGCTGAAAGGTAAAAGAGCGGTTATTACCGGCGGTGGTGGCGGATTTGGCCAGGCGCTCTGCGTATGGCTGGCGCGCGAGGGTGTTGAGATCGATTTTTCTGCGCGGCGGGCTGAGGATATTCAAAAAACCTGCGGCATCATTACCGCGGAGGGCGGCATCGCCAGAGGGTATCTGTGTGATTTAGCCCAGCCTGAATCCCTCTCTCACTTTTCTACCCAACTGTTAGCCTCAGACAAGCCCATCGACATGTTGATCCTCAATGCTGCGCAGTGGTTGTCAGGCACCTTAGACGAGCAGCCTGCGGCAGACATTATCACGACCCTCAATTCTGGCGTGACAGGGTCGATTCTGCTGACGCAGGCGTTGCTGCCGGGGCTTCGGCGATCGGAGAGTGCGGATATCGTCGCCATCATCTCTTCATGCGGCATCCCGAACTTTACGGACTCCATTGCCCACCCCGCATTTTTCGCCAGCAAACATGGGCTTAGCGGCTTTATCACTAAAGTCTCTCAGCAGCTCAGCGAAGAGAATATTCGGGTTACCGGGCTCTATCCGCCCGATTTCGAAGTGACAGGATTAGACACCCTTGCCGGAAGTCAGGCGAAAATGGGCGAGCGTCTGCTGAACGGGCGTTCGGTCTGGGAGACGATCCGTTTTGTGCTGACGCAGCCGCGGAGTTGCCATATCGGCCAGATTTACTTCCAGGGCCCAACCCGCGAAGCGCTGCAACCGTAGCGCTTTCACACTCAGCAAAAGGGAATCGAATAAAAAACCGGGTTGGCACGTTTATACGCTAAACACCCCAGGGATTATCAAAATGACGCGTATCGTGCCTGCCCTCGCTCTCGGATTTCTGCTCAGCGCCTTTTCGGTATATGCCAGCCCGGCTGACTACCGTATTAATTCGCAAGAGACCACCATTACTCTCTCCTGGCAGGCATTTGGCGATATGTCACAGGCCAGGCTGGGAAATGTCACCGGGGATATTGCCCTCAATGCCAACAACGACAGAGATGACACTGTCCATGTTGCCATTCCGGTGGCAACGCTGAATGCTTCTAATCAGCTGTTAACCTGGCAGATGAAAAGCAGCCTCTTTTTTGACGCTGAACGCTACCCGAATATCACCTTCACCAGCAGCCGCGTGGTGGCTGTGGGGCAGGGCCATTATCGGATTCTGGGCACTCTGGCGGTGAAGGACATCGCGCGCCCGGTGATTCTGGATGCCTTACTGAATGATAAAACCAGCGGGCCAGAGAGCCTTTCCCTGCATGCAACAACCACGATTTCACGCTCGGCGTTCAACATGACCCGTTTCGCGGCGCTAGTTGATGACAACGTAACAATCACTATTGCGATTCAGGCCCGCCTGCACCGGGCCGTCTGAGCGCGCCTTTGACTATGAAAGCGCCGCCTGCAGGGTGAGCGCGTTTTGCTTCAGCTGGGACGTGGGGTTGCGGCCAATCAACACAAACTGGTAACCACCTGAGTGCCACCAGACAAGGTTCATCTGGTGGCGCTGCTCGTGATTCAGCTCCGTGCGCGCGGGCTGGCTGTCCGGGGAGATACAGAGCGCCATCGGGCCATAATCGGCATGCATCCAGGCAATCTGCGCAATGGAGGTGGCGTCATAGCGCAGGATGCGCACCATTTTCAGCTCTGCTCCATGCAGTTCAAGTTGTTGCTCATTCGCCCGTAAACCGATGTCCTGCGCAGTGCGCGCCAGCCCGCGCTGCAATGCCGTGGGCGAGCTGTCTGCATCAAGCAGCGTCTCTGCGCTGTAGAGCGACATATATTGCGCCTCAAGGTCACGGATTTTTTCGCTCTCTCCCAACGCCTTCGTCGCAGGACGCGCCAGATAGCCCAGCCCTGAACCGATCACCAGAAAACTGAGCGAGGCGGCGATTAGCGCCCGTCGGCTGACGCCATTGGCCTTCGGTGCGGTTGCCGCGGGCCCGGCGAGCAGGGGGGCGAGTTGTGCTTCCAGACGTGACTGCGGTGCTTCATTAAGCAGTGGCGCAAAAGCGCTGGCAATCTCTTGCTGGTTAAGCCTTAACGTGTCAGTGCGTGCGGCGAGCTGTGTATCCTCAGCCAGCGCGGCCTCGAAGCGCCGGGCATCGCTTGCCTCCATTTCGCCATCCAGCCAGGCGACGATCGCCTCATCGCTGTAGGGCGCTGTAAATCTAATGGTTTTCACTATCGCTTCTCCTGTACAGGTCGCGGGGCGTGAACAAGCTGGGCGAGTTTCGCCCGCGCCGTTGCCAGCCGGCTCATGATGGTGCCAATCGGCACAGACAAGGTATCTGCCGCTTCCTGATAGGTAAAACCTTCGACATAGACCAAAAAGACCGCGTTGCGCTGCGCTTCCGGCAGGTCGCTCACGTGCTGCATGATTTTTCCATAGTGCAGGCGAGCCTCATCCTGCTCATGGGTATCGGGCGCCAGCAGTTCATCGCTTTCGACGAAGCCCTGCCCGAGGCGCACCCGGCGGGCACGCACATCTGAGATCCAGATGGAGTGCAGAATAGTGAATAACCAGCTGTCGATGCGCGTGCCGGGGGTGAACTGCGCGCTTTTTTCCAGCGCGCGCACACAGGTAGACTGAACCAGCTCCTCGGCAACCTCACGATTGCGCGACAGCACCAGCCCATAGCGCCACAGGCGTGTCAGATGTTCAGCAAGATGCTGGCGGACGTCACTGCTAGTGATTTTTTTATCCTCATACCTTTCCTCAGGATTCAGCATGGCCGTTAATTGCCACCTCGAGATCCCGATACTCTTCGCAACTCTGCCCGCAGAGTGTAGCGATGGCTTTCAATTGCGCTTTCGCCAGGTCAGGACGCCCTTTGATAAGCCACGCTTCACCCAGATATTCGCGCACTTTGGCATAGGTGGGATCGAGGGCGATAGCGCGCTGATAATAGCCGATACCCTCGTCCGTACGCCCCAGTTTG
Organism: Kosakonia sp. HypNH10; assembly: GCF_029850615.1. NCBI lineage: Bacteria > Pseudomonadati > Pseudomonadota > Gammaproteobacteria > Enterobacterales > Enterobacteriaceae > Kosakonia > Kosakonia sp. HypNH10. The sequence goes on along the minus strand of NZ_JAOTIU010000001.1, from coordinate 241,219 downwards.
CGCGTGGCGTAGCCGCGATAATTCCACGCTTCAGCCGTATCGGCATTTTTCAGCGTGTTGAGCAAATTCAGCGCGGCCTGATACTCGCCTTTTTTTGCCAGATGATAGGCGTAACGGGTTTTATCTTCATCACTAAGCTGGCTTGTTTTTTCGGGCACGCACTGCTTTGTCGAACTGTCATACACCTGCCCGGTTGGGCAATCGGGCGTTTTGCTGTTGCTGCTATCGTCCCCGGCGGCAAAGACCGGCGCGCTTAACAGAACAAAGGCCACAGGCAGCAGACGTTGAATCACGGCGATAGGTAATTTCATGGTGGACTCCAGGTTAACGAAAAGCACGTCCGGGCAGCATGCGACGCAGTACGCCGTCCCGTAACAGGTAGTGATGGAAAAGCGCGGCGAGCGCATGCACAAGTGCCAGTGAGATCAGCGCCCATGCCACTGTGTCATGCCACTCAGCAAGGGTATGCCGCAGGGTGGGGGTAATTTCGACCCAGCCTGTCAGGTCGAACAGACCAAAAAACTGGAAAGGCTCGTGCTGCGACCAGCGGAAAAGAAAACCGAGCACGATTTGGGTAAAAAGAAGCAGATAGAGCGCGCCGTGCATGCCATGCGCGAGCCCTTTCGCCAGAGTCGAACCTTCGAGCGGCGGCATCGAGAACTGGCGAGAGCGCTGGCTGAAGAGCCGCCAGAGCGGGCGGACAACCATCACTAATGCCAGCAGAATGCCGCAAGAGATATGCACGGCCTGCAACCCTTTTCGCAGCGGCGTCCCGCGCTCCAGCAGCTCCCAGATATGTGCGCTGGCAAAGAGGAAAATGACGCTGGCTGCGGTGATCCAGTGCAGTATCAGGGTAAAACTATCGTAGCGCTGTCGTGTCAGCGCAGGCGTTGTTGCGGTCATAAAGCGATCCCATCAGTGTGTTAATGATGGGTAAACGCCGCACCTTGTGGATCTATTCGATAAAAAAATGTTTTTTGTTTTTTATTCCGGCGAGCGGCGCTAAAAAGAGGCGGCTATCACGCCGCAAAACCGCGAAGCGGCGCAGTTTGTTGTTGTTTAGCGCCAACTTTGCCACCATGTGCCTCCAGATACCTGCTGTTGCAACGCGCTGAGCGGTAATGTCGACCTGTTCTGCTACGAGGACCTCATATGAGCACTTTTCATCAACTTAACGCCACCAGCCTTAGCGGCGAGCCTGTTCCGATGGCCGACTACGCGGGAAAGGTGGTGCTGGTCGTTAATACCGCCAGCCATTGCGGCTTCACGCCACAATATGCCGGCCTCGAAACGCTCTACCAGAAATATGCCGCCCAGGGGCTGGTGGTGCTCGGTTTTCCCTGCAACCAGTTTGGTAAACAGGAGCCCGGCAGCGCGGACGACATCGCGCAGACCTGCCACATTAATTACGGTGTGAGCTTTCCGATGTTTGAGAAAATCGAGGTCAACGGCGCCGCCGCGCATCCGCTGTTTCGTTACCTGAAAAAGGCGCTGCCCGGCGTGCTGGGGGAGCGAATCAAGTGGAACTTCACCAAGTTCCTGATCGGCCGCGACGGACAACCGATCAAGCGCTTTGCGCCGTTTACCAAGCCGGAGAAGATGGAAGCGGCCATAGTTGCTGCGCTTGAAAGCTGAGTTGAGCGCTTAATTGGCGGTGTCATTTAGCGTGCGGGGGCACAGGCGGGGGAGGCAGGCAAGGGGCGAGAAAAGCGTCCGCTATGTGCCAAAAACAGACATTAATAACATTTTTTGGTATAAAAAATTGATATCGTTTTTATTACGTGTTATTAAAAATAACATGTGATTATTACCCACTTTTCGTCTATTTGTGAACGAAATCAAATTTTCGCTAAAACCGTTTGTGAAAAAATAAACTATTTTGTTGAAAGTAAGTTAAGCAGTAATGGCAGAAAAACGGAATTTATTGTTCATTCTTTATTTAATCTAAGCAGAGCCCTACGATAAAGGAAAAAATGAATGGCAAGCAAAGCTAACCTTGTTAATTTGGATGCGATGATTTCAAGAGAAGATTTCTCTGCTCAATCCGACAATGATTTATCTTTCGAATCTATACAAAACATAGCGATGAGAGATATCGGCATGTTATCTGGTTTACTCAGAAAGCCAGATTTTCAGAGGGAAACAAATCACTGGACTCCAGAACAAGTAGTATCATTGCTAAAGAGTTTTGTTACAGGTGATTTAATACCATCCGTGATTTTATGGAAGAGTTCTTTTGTGTTTGTTATAGACGGTGGACATAGGCTTAGTGTCTTAAGAGCATGGAAAGAAAATGACTATGGTGATGGTACTATATCGCAGAAATTCTTTGGGAACAGTATTTCCGGAGAACAAAGAAAGATCGCACAGAAGACAAGAGAATTGGTTGACTCCACAGTTGGTAAATGGTCTGAGATAGAAAGGAAAATGCAGGATTCTAATAATGACCATGATGAGAGTAGAAGGCTTACAAATATTTACGTAAGAGCTTTGCAAGTCCAGTGGGTTAAAGGTGATTCTGATAAGGCAGAAACGTCTTTTTTCAATATAAATAAAAAAGGGACTCCTTTAGATGAGGTTGAGGAAACTTTACTTCGGCATAGGAAGAAACCTATATCCATTGCAGCTAGAGCAATAATACGCGCAGGAAAAGGACATAGATACTGGTCCTCTTTCCCTGAGGATAAAACTAAAAAGATAGAGCAACTTTCCTCAAATATAAACTCCTCTCTTTTCGACCCAGACGTTAAATCTCAAATCAAAACACTCGACCTACCTCTGGGTGGCTCACGCGGCGTGAGGTTGGCTCTTGATATCCTAATAGATCTTATGTCTATTTCCGTGTCCCAGAGCGAAAATTATCAAAAAGAATTGCTTAATCAAGTCGAAGATTCAGATGGAGGTGAAACAGTTATTGTTTTGGAAAAAACCACAAAATTACTAAATTGGATTACTGGAAATGACAAGGGCAGTTTAGGATTACATCCGGCCGTATATTTTTATAGTGCATCAGGAAGACATGTTAACCCTATGTTTTTAGGGACGACTCTGTTGATAGCGAAAAAATTAAAATTTAATGACAAGGATTTCTTCAAAAGATTCACAACCATTAGGTTTAATCTAGAGAAAACACTAATAAATAATAAGCCAATGCTAGCATCGTTAGTGAATAGAGCAGGACATAAGAAAAGAACTGAATATTACTCTAATTTATTTGAGTCAATGATTGATTTTCTTCTTGAGGTGAAAAAGAAACGCAAGGGTATGAGTGATTTCAGCCTTACAGAAAGTGAAATACTCCAGCTTGCTCACTTTGAAGGTAATATACTGTCTGGAACAAGTGTGAGTAATGCAACTAAAATTAGTGAGGAAGCGAAGAATTCTGTATTCATTGATACTGCATTAGCTTCAGCAATTACATGCCCTATCTGTAAAGGATATTTAGATCCTTCAAAATCTGTCTCGTATGATCACATCAAAAGAGTTGCAGATGGTGGTAAAGGTTCGGCAAAAAATACTCAGTTAACTCACCCGTATTGCAATATGTCTGCCAAGAATTAGCAGTGAGTAAAATTTTTATCAAATAAAAGCCTTCTATAGTTGAAGGCTTTTCGCATGATTCTTTCTCCAAGAGGAATGTTGTGTATGATGGAAGAACTCTAATAATAAATTGTTATATAACTCCGTAGGCTTACCGTTCTACACAAAACGTTGTGTCCGATCCTCGCTCATGGCTGACTTTAAACCTTACATGAAAGCTTTCGATGTCCACTGACATCAAATTTTTCATCTGTATGTCTTTCAACCACCTCCAATGCGTCTGGATCGCCATGCCAGGCCATGCAACTTAAACAGTCTCCGCCACAGTCAAAATTCAATGTGTCTGGTGTCTCACTCATTGGCTGATTACAGGTCTGGCAATTGTTTTCTTTCACTGGAAGTGGCATCCGTTTTTAGATCTTCATTTCTATGTTACCTAACATATCATCCTAAAGTCCGTTTCTCGCTCATAGCAGACCTTCAGCTCAAGGAGCATGCCTGCTGGTTGCGCAAAGCGGGCATGACTCCTGCCAATCCGATACGCTACATTCCCTCCCTCACGGTTCGCCTTCCCAGTAATCGACGCCTTTGCCCCTGAAATCGACCACCCTGAAGCCATCATCTTTCTGGTTTGTTGATTTCACTAAATATTTATCCGAATCCGGGTATTCGCACACTTCGGGCAACTCCATGGTGCTGACAGACATATACATCAGCGGCAGGGAGGAGGTATTGATAATCTGATGCGGCCACGCTTTTCCCGGTGGAATGGTGATAACGTCTCCCTCTTCGATGGCAACCATCCGTTCGGCGATCCTCAGCGTGCCGTTACCCTTCAGAATAATAAACATCTCCTCCTGAACATGATGGAAATGGAAGGGCGTCGATCTTTTCCCCGGAGGAAGCGTATCCACAGAAGCACCAAGCTTTTGGGCCAGCGTGCCGGAGGTGAGCGAACCTCCCTCTGAGGCATAAAGTGGCTCTCGCTCAAAACGTACGTCATTTACTTTATTGAAGTTTTTTATGGTCAATGTATCGCTCATAACGTCACTCCATAGTTATCTGAGTTCAGGCTCAGTTTCTTAACGACAATGCCACCTTACCCGATCCGTTAATATCTTTGCCTTATCCGCTTACTTCTGCGAACGATCGGCGCTGTACGCTACCGCTTTCATCTTCTGCAACGCTTCAAGGCGTGTTTCCAGCGCGGCGTTGATATTCTCATAAGCCGTGCTGCCGAGCGGCAGGCGAAGTGGGGGGCTGGCAGCATCCGCCGCCGAAATCATCGCCGCCACGCATTTCTCAGCATCTCCCTTAATCGCAAACTCGCCCGAAAATAGCGCGGAGCGCAGTGCCCCCGCTGGCGTATCACGGTAGGCGGGCAGGGCATCGGCAATATCCAGACCCGCACCGAATTGCGTCGCCGTCGGACCCGGCTCGACCAGCAAGAAGTCAATGCCGAACGCTGCCACTTCCTGGCGAACCGCTTCGACAAAGCCTTCAATTCCCCACTTGGTCGCATGATAGAGACTGAAATTAGGATAGGCGATCTGCCCCCCTTCTGACGAAACTTGCACAATGCGCCCGCCGCCCTGCTGCCGCAACAATGGGATTGCGGCGCGGATCAGCTGAATGGAGCCGGTAAGATTGGTGGCGATCTGCCGCTCAATCTGGGCATCACTCAGCTCCTCGGCGGCACCAAACAGGCCGTAGGCGGCATTGCTGACCACCACATCGATGCGCCCCGCCTGAGAAAATGCCGCCTCGACGGTTGGTTTTATCGTTGCCGACTGGCTCAGATCGAGCACGATGACCTGCAAAAGGTCGCCATACTTCGCCGCCATCTCTTCCAGCACGGTGCTCTTGCGCACACTTGCAACCACGCGATCGCCGCGCGCCAGCAGCGTTTCACACATCAGGCGACCCAGACCGCTGGATGCGCCGGTTATTAGCCAGGTTTTCATTATGCTTATCTCCGTTTGATAAAGTGGAAACAATCATAAAACGAATGATTGATGCCATAATCGCCTTGAACTGGAATGAGCTGGTGTGGAATATTCAACAATGAAGCGTCCCTCCTGGAACGAACTGTTAGCGATAAAAACCGTTGCCGAGCAGCGTAGCTTTAGCCGCGCGGCCGATCTGCTTGGGCTTAAACGCTCGTCACTGAGTCACACGATCAAAGGGCTGGAAAATACGCTCGGCGTGCAGCTCTTCCTGCGCACCACCCGCAGCGTTGCGCTCACCGGGGCAGGGGAAATGCTGATGGCGCGCCTGTCGCCGCTGCTGGCTGAGATGGATGAGTTGCTAAATGATGTGAGCGCTAATGCGCAGCAGCCTTATGGCACGCTGCGCATCAGCGCCAGCGATACGGCGATAAGCCTGCTGCTGGAAACGGTGTTGCCGGACTTTATCCAGCAAAAGCCGGGAATTGAAATTGATCTGGTGGCGCAGGGGCAACTGGTCGATATCGTTGAGCAGGGCTTTGATGCCGGCATTCGTCTGGTTGAAGATGTGCCGGGCGATATGATCGCCATTCCTCTCAGCGGGCCGCTGCGCTTTGTAACGGTGGCCTCGCCCGGTTATCTGGCAGGGCGGCCAACAATCGCGCATCCGCAAGACCTGATGCAACACAGCTGTTTGCGCCAGCGTTTGCCGGGCGGAAAACGCTATCACTGGGAGTATCAGCAGGGTGAAGTGCAGTTCGAGCTGGATGTGCCGGGTAGCCTGACGCTGAATAACAGCGCGTTGATGGTCGAAGCCGCCGTCGCCGGGCTGGGCATTGCCTATATGCCGGAGCGCTATGCCCGCCAGCATCTGGACGCCGGGCGGCTGGTGACGCTGCTTGACGACTGGGCGGTGTCGTCAGCAGGGATTGCGCTCTATTTTCCGCAACATCGCCATATGCCCGTTGCATTGAGGCTTTTTGTCGACAGGGTAAAAGCGATGCAGCGCGGATGAGCGGTAACCGACGTAACGACTACGCTTTGCCACCTGACGTCACCCGCTGGCGGTGACAATCCGCCGGCTCCACTTTTTTCCCCTCTGCGGAACAGACACGTAACGGCTGCAGAGGCTGACCGCTGGTGTTATCCACCAGCACAGAGTGCACCTCTCCCTCGGCAAAGAGGTAGCGCTCACCCCATTGCCGCATCGCCACCACAATCGGAAACACCGCGCGGCCTTTGTCGGTCAGCACATATTCACTGTAGGCGCTGCCATCGGAGGCCGGGCAGATCTCAAAGATGCCGTGCTCAACTAACAGTTTGAGGCGAGCGGCGAGGATGTTTTTCGCCAGCCCCAGATTTTTTTGAAACTCACTGAACCTGCGCACATCGTCAAACGCTTCCCGGATGATCATCAAACACCAGCGCTCGCCAATCGACTCGAGGGTTCGGGCCACGGGGCATTCACTGGTTCTGAGGGATTCCTGTTTTGCCATTTCTGTACTCCTGGCACCTCTTTTGAGGAAGATGAGTATAAGTTCCGCGCAAACTGGTTGCAAAAGAAAACCTCGAATGCTATCTCTGTCGCTCTTGTGGTTTTAAAAAGCAACCAGAATGGGCAGGCGTGATGAGGAATAAATTGAGTGTAGAGGCGGGGATTACGCAGGATGCAGCATCTGGCGCTGCGTTGGTGCTGAAACCGGGCATTGTCTTTTTGTTTTCGCTGGTAAGCGCGCTGTCGGTGGCAAATGTTTACGCGTCACAGCCTTTACTGGAATCCATCGCGCTCACTCTCAATATTCCCCAGGGGGTGATTGGCAGCGTGGTAACAGCAACCCAGGCGGGCTACGCGCTCGGGTTGATTTTTCTTGTGCCGCTCGGGGATGGGATCAACCGAAAAACCCTCACCATCACGCTGCTGTCGTTCTCGGCTACGGCACTGCTGGCAGCCGGATTAGCGCCCAATTTTGTCACTCTGCTTTGTGCGCTGTTCTTTACTGGCCTGCTGGCGGTGGTGGTGCAGCTGGTGGTGGCCTGGGCCGCCATCCTGGCGGCACCGGAGCAACGCGGAAAGATTGTCGGCACGGTGACCAGCGGCATTGTGTCGGGCATTCTGCTCTCCCGCGTAGTCGCCGGCAGTCTGGCGGATTTTGCCGGCTGGCGGGCGGTTTACCTGACTTCAGCCTGCCTGATAGTGCTGATGGCCTGCGTGGTGGCGAAAGCGGCGCCCGCGCCATCCGTTGAGAAGCGCACCGCGACTTATCTCTCTCTGCTGCGCTCGGTTTTCAGGCTCTTTATTACCGAGCCGCAGTTGCGAAGAAGCGGTGCGTTCGCGCTGCTTATCTTCGCTGCGTTCAGCATGTTGTGGAGCGCAATGGTGTTGCCGCTCACCGCGCTGTCGTTATCCCATACTGAGATTGGCTTGTTTGGCCTGGCTGGGGTGGCCGGTGCGCTGGCGGCGGCGAAGGCGGGTGCCTGGGCTGACAGAGGCTGGGGACGCAGCGCCTGCGGGGCCGCGCTGGTCATGCTGACGCTCTCATGGTTGCCCATCGCTGGCATCGAATCTTCTCTGCTGTGGCTGGTTGTCGGCATTATTATGCTGGACTTCGCCGTGCAGACGGTGCACGTAATCAACCAGAGCACACTCATCGCCGCCAGGCCAGAGGCCGCAAGCCGCCTGGTGGGCGCGTATATGTGTTTTTACTCGACGGGCAGCGCAACGGGCGCAATTATTGCCACCCAGCTCTACGCTCACTTTGGCTGGAGCGCGGTCTGCATAGCCGGGGCAGGCGTCAGCGCCTGCGCGTTTCTGCTCTGGTGCAAAAAAAGATAGATAGCTACCCTCATCCGCGCGCGCGAAAAATCGCCGCAAGTTTCAACACAGCGGACTCCATTTCCCGCTCGTTGTAGGCGGCAAAGCCCATCAGAAAACCCGTTGAGGCAGGCTGGCCTGCATATAACGCGGTCAGCCCGAGCATATCGACATCCGCGCGGCGGGCGGCGAGGGCGATCTCAGCTTCTGCGATCCCCTCTCTCAGGTGGCAGGGCATCTGCATGCCACCCGCTGGCGTCACCCAGGTGACGAAATCAGCGAGGTGCTGCTCGATCAGGCTGGCCAGTTTGTCACGCCGCGCAACATAGACGCCGCGCATCATCCGCACATAGGCACCAAAGTGCCCACCCTCGATAAATTTAGCCAGCGTCAACTGGGGAATAGAGGCGGTATGACCATCCATTAACGTGCGCGCCACCGTCAGCGGCTCTACCAGCTCATCGGGAACGATCAGATAGGCGAGGCGCAGCCCCGGAAACAGTGACTTCGTGAAGGTGCCGATATAGATCGTCCGATCAGATCCATCCAGCCCCTGTACGCAGGCCATTGGCTTGCCTTCATAGTGAAATTCACTGTCGTAATCATCCTCAATGATCCACGCCTGGTGCCGGTTTGCCCAGTCGATCACCGCCAGCCGCCGATCGAGTGAGAGCGTGGCGCCGGTAGGGTACTGATGAGAAGGGGTGAGATAGATCGCCTTTGCCGGTTCGCTCAGCGCGTTAAGTTGCTCAATCGACAGGCCGTTCTCATCCAGCGCAACCGGCAGGGTGTTCAGCCCGGCCGCTTTGAAGGCTTTATGCGCTCCCTGATAGGCGGGATCTTCAATCACCACGCCATCGTTGTTGTCCATCAGCACGTTTGCGCAGAGTGCGAGTGCCTGCTGGGAACTGGTGACAATGATGATGCGATCTGGCGTAGCGTGCGCGCCACGCTCCAGGTTGACATACTCAGCGATCGCCCGTCGTAACCGTTCCATACCCTGGGGCGGGCTTTGATCGAGAGCCTGGTGACGATACTCTTTCAGCACCTGGCGCTGCAGGCGCTCCCAGGTAGGGATCGGGAATAACCGTGTTTCAGGAATACCCGGTGCCAGCGGGCGAGGGCGGGAAAATTCGCGCACCCCTCCGCTTTGATAGATGACCTCTCCCCGGGCGCTGAGCGCGGGTTTGCGTACTCCAGCGCTTGAACGGCGCTGCCTGGCCTGCGATTTCAGCAGCCGGGTACGGGGCGAGACGAAGCTCCCTTTTCCGGTGTGCCGTTCAATAAACCCCTCCGCATGCAGGCGGCTATAGGCGGCTTCAATGGTATCCCGCGAGACCGTAAGCGATGCTGCCAGCGCGCGGGAGGCGGGAAGCGCTTTCCCCTCAGACAAGATCCCGTCGAGGATAAGCGTGCGTATCGCCCGCTGGATCCTCTCATGCAGCGGCAATGATCCGTTGGCAGGATCGATCATCCACGCTTTCACCGTTTCCAGTTGTGCATGCTTAAACATCGGCTCTCCCCGCCATGACGCATCTTAGCCGCCAGTCTAAAGCAACAGGGGCAAATGCCGAACCTAAATTGGTCTGCTCTGTACGCCAAAATTGGTGGGGCTAAACGTGCCATTGCCTGCTTATAATCATTTCGCAAGCGTAATGAGTTATTTCCATTCAATGGGTAGGAAATTACCGCCGGGATCGATTTCGGTGCAGCTTATTTACGCCTGCCGGGCACGTAACAGATATAAAAAAGAGAGGTCATGACTATGAGTAATAATATTTTTACTATTGAAGCGGTCATCGAGAGTGATTATGAGGGCTGGTTGCCGCTGTGGGAGAAATATCAGGAGTTTTACAAGGTGGATATTCCCGAGGCGGTGACTCAACGCACGTGGCAACGATTTTTCAGCCCGGTTGAGCCGGTATTTTGCGTGGTGGCGAAATATGACGGCAAGGTGGTGGGGTTTGCTCATTATCTCTTTCACCGCTCAACCTGGGCGGAGAGCGATTATTGCTATCTTGAAGACCTCTATGTTTGCGAATCCTTTCGCGGCCAGCAGGCGGGTAAGCAGCTGATTGAATATGTACAGCGCGAGAGCAGAAAACGTCACGCCAGCCATCTCTACTGGCACACCCACGAAACTAATTATCGCGGGCAGCGTTTATATGACTGGGTGGCGAAGAAAAGCGGCATGATCGAATATCGCATGCAGGTGAGATAACGATATTTTTTTCGCCTTTGGTACCCTTTGAAAAAAAATCAGGGCTTCGAAGCAAGCGACGCGTCGCGACCGTTTTAACCTGAACAGGATGGATAAAATAGTGAAGAAGGTACTTTTATGTGGCCTGATACTGGCCTCTGCGTCATGCGCTGATTTCCAGAAAAGTATGCAAGATCGGATGAACGCGGTGAACGCCGCGCTCACACCGCAAGGCACAAACGCACCGCAGAGCGCCTCTGCCAGCAAGGTGGGCACCCTCACAAACGAGCAGTGCAAAACCAGCATCGGCAAGAGCCGCAGCTATTTCGAACAGCTTATTGGCTTCAGGCTGAATGAGTCCAACTCGTCCAGCTATACCTCTTTTTCGCAAACCTACAATTTGAAAATATCCGACAGGAAAGACCGTCTTGGCGGTAACTATGCCATCTGCGTCATTGCCATCGATCCGCAAACGGATAAAGTCACGACATTCTCTATGCCGGTTTAATACCGTGCAGATAGGGTAATAAAACGGGGCATACACAGGTGCCCCCGTTTTTATACGCATTACGAACCCGGTCAGCTGATATGTCTTAACTGGCGGGTAAAACTATTTACAATAAGGCGCTGAGCGCGATAACTAATTGAAATGAAAGAAGCACTAACGCGACTTTAAACCATGAAAGTTGCCGATGCTTTTTAAAACTGAATTTGCCGAATACGCGGTTAAACTTTGCTTTTTTAAGTAGGAGTTTACCAATCAGGCAAAGCCAGAAAAAATTCAAAAGCGGGATTGCGATATAAAGCAGCGGAAAACCGGGTATGGTGTTGTTCTCTATCAAGGCTGCAAGGATTTTTCCCGGCCAAAAAAATACGAAAGAGACTAATGATAAGAATTTGAACAGTACACTAAGTGAGTGATTCGAGTGCTGAATTGAATACGTCAACCATGTGATCAACCAGCTGCCCACCGTGCTCAGCACCACACCTAAAATTTTGTCCCATGCGCTATCTGATATGCCAGATGATCCCCCTGCGTAGGAGCGGTATGAGGATTGTGAACTGTAATCAGTGTTTTGGTTGCTGTACGAAGATGAAGAATCATAGCTGTTATTATTCTGTTTATAGCTTTGTTCTGCTTCATCTTTATTATGATAAATACCTCCATCCTTTCCTTCATAGATGTCAGCACCAAAAATATTCTTACCCTTATAATCTGAGCTCATACTTGCCCCTGTTTCGCGATGAACTTTGCCATTTTGGCAAAGCAAATTAAACCTATCTTCAGATGTTAATTATAAAAATGACAATACATCATACTGAAAACGTTTCCGGGCCGTTACAAAGCATAAAGGCGATCTGAATAAGGCGTGGGAAAACTGAACTCTGTGAAGCATAGAAAGTAAAAACCCGGCCTTGGCCGGGTAATCATCAGCTGGCGTTTTCACAACCCGGCTGAGCACGGTCAATGACCTGGGTACCTTCAACGAGGTAACCAAATTTGCCAAACAGGAAAGAGTAGTTAAACTGCGTCACGACAATATCCGACAGTGCAACAGAGCAACGATCTTTTTCAATCGCGCGATCAATGGCGGTTTTTACATTAGGAATACCTAACGGGAAAATTACTACCGGCGCAGAATCCTCGGCTTTCACGCGAGCACCTTTTACAAACTTATTGGAGTTAAGGTTATAATTTTTGGTACTTGCTACTGTCAGGTCTGCCACGCGGGAACTGCACCCTGTCACCATCATTACGCCAACGACTAAAGCTAAAAACTTATTCATCTTATATTTCCAATTATTGCAATCAGAAATATCTTAACATCATTGTGACGCAATTAAAGCTACCATAATTGTCACTATTGAACAGAAAATAGACAGACAAAAACTTCAAGGTTTATTTGAGGCCGCATATGTGAATGCGTATTTAATTTCGCACTGACAAGCGCGCAAATAAAACGGGAACCCTAAGGTTCCCGTTTTGCGTACAATGCAGCCGCCTGAATCGAAGGCGAAGCGCAACTTACTGTGTCGACGTGGTTGTCGTCGTTGTGGTGCCAGTATTCGAACCGTTATTGCCGCCAGCCGCCAGCAGTGCGAGGCCGGTTATGGCCGTGGCGACGGTCACCCCTGCAATGGCGGAAGATCCCACTGCAAATTCAGAGGCGTTTGCGCCAGCCGCTTCACCGCTATTGAGCGCCAGGGCAGAGCCCGGCGCGGCAACAGCGTTACCCGCCGCTATCATCAAAACCAGGGCAGCAATTGTCATTTTCATCTTTCTCTTCTCCATTTAGCGTTACTTCCATCAGGGCAATGACACCCACCCATACACTATTTTTATTGCTGCTAAAGCGGGATTTATAACTGTATCTGTTTGTTAAGTATGAACTTTTTATTCATTGACTAGCTATCAAGTGACTGATTTACCGACGCCTCGTTTTTAATCTCAGTGAGTATTTTCAGACGATCCGCATTCATGCCTGCGTGCTGCTGGCGCTTTTAGCGGCGCGGCCTACGCTTAAAAGGTGCGACGCAGCGGCCTGCAACAGGGCTGCGCTATAGCTGTCGTGAATGGAAAAAATGACAAAGGAGCAAGAATGAACATTGCCTGTCTTGGATGGGGATCGCTGATTTGGAAAGCGGATGGTTTACCACTGGCCAGCCGCTGGCATGCCGATGGCCCGCGTTTACCGATTGAGTTTTCCCGCGTCGGTGATGGGGGCGAGCTGGCAACGGCGATCTGCATTAACGCGCCGGCGGTTCCGGTTCACTGGGCATTTCTCAATACCGGCGATCTCGAGCTTGCGACTGCGGCCCTGCGTAAGCGCGAGCAGATCCCGTATTCACGGGAAGATGGCGTCGGCTCGCTGGTGCTGGCGGGCAATATGGACGGTACTCTCGCCACCTGGGCGGCGGCAAGACAGCTTGATGCGGTGATCTGGACCGCGTTGCCACCGCGTTTCAATGGCATTGAAGGGCGGATCCCCTGTGTCGATGATGCGCTCAATTATTTGCGTTCATTATCAGGCGACACCCTGGATCATGCGCAGGACTACCTCTGCCGGGTGCCTGCCGTGTTCGACACGCCCTACCGTAGGGCGATTCGCGAGCAGCTCGGCTGGCCCTGCTAATTCTGACCGTCGCGTAACTAATCACATTTTTGTAACACTTTCATCGCACCCTGGTAGCGCTTCGCCAGGGTAGACTCTGCCTGCTCATTGAATATGGAAAAAGAGAACTTTAAGATGCCATTACGTTCGATTCAGGCGTTGTGTTTACTCAGCTTCTTTATGGCGGATGTGCGGGATGGTCTGGGTCCCTTTCTGGGGATCTTCCTGATTCACTATCACTGGAGCGCGGAAGCGATCGGCTACGCGATGACCGCAGGCGGTATCGCCGGGCTTCTGGCGACGCTGCCTTCCGGGATTGTGGTGGATGCCTCGGCGCGCAAACGGGCGATTATCGCCGTGGCGGCGCTGCTGATCATGGCGGGCACGCTGTTGCTGTGGTTCTTCCCCGGCTCGTTAATGGTTTACGCAAGCCAGGTAGCAACGGGCATATCGGCGGCATTTATCGGCCCGGCAATGGCGGGCCTGACGCTGGGGCTGGTGGGGCAGCAACGCTTTGCCCATCAGCTGGGACGCAATGAAGCTTACAACCACGGCGGCAATATGCTTTCGGCGCTGCTGGCCGGTGTTGCCAGCTGGTACTGGGGCATCGGCGCGGTCTTCCTGCTGATGCTGGTGATGGCCTTTGGCGCGCTGATGGCGGTGCTGGCGATCCGCGAAAAAGATATCGATCACCGCGTTGCGCGCGGGCTCAATCCTGAAGAGACGCTCGGTGAGATCCCGTCGCTCTTTACGCTGCTCAAAATCCCGGCGCTCACCATCACCGGGCTGACCCTGATGCTGTTCCATCTGTCGAATGCCGCACAGCTGCCAATGCTGAGTATGCAGGTAGCTTCAGGCCATAACGCCGCGCTGTTCAATCCTGGCGCGTATGCCGCAATGACGGTGGTGATAGCGCAGGGCGTGATGATCCCGGTGGCGCTGATGGTCTCGCGCTACGCCCAGCGATATGGCTATGAAAAACTGATCCTCATCGCGTTGATTATCCTGCCGGTTCGCGCAATGACCGCCGCGCTATGGCCCTCGCCGTGGGCGGCGATCCCGGTGCAGGTTTTTGATGGGATGAGCGCCGGTATTCTCGGCGTGGCGGTGCCCGGCTTTATTGCCTCGCTGTTAAACGGCACGGGGCACGTTAATGCCGGGCAGGCGCTGGTGATGCTGATGCAGGGCTTCGGGGCCGCCATCAGCCCCTCGCTTGCCGGAACCGTGGCGACGCACTACTCCTGGCGCACGGCTTTTATTACGCTGGCGAGCATTGCGCTGACGGCGCTGCTCATCTGGCTCGGCTTCGCCAAAAAAGGATCAACGCAACCCCTTCGCGAGTGACCTCTCCTGCGGCTGATGCGCTGTTAACGGTTCCCGGCGCATCAGATCGCGGCAGACATAAAAGAGCCCAATCATAAAGGGAAACTCATACAGCTCTTCAATCAAATCCTGATAGTCGCGCTTGTGCAGGAAGAAGTGGGCGATTGCGCGGTGGTGCTCCACGCTGTCAGAAATCAGGAAGGTGACGACCACCAGCGCAAAACTCCAGACAAGCAGGGTTTGATGGCGCAGGCGGTCACTAATCTGCTGGCGTAGCGCATGGGAAAAGAGGGGAAACAGTACCAGCGCGCCAATCAGTAACACCGAGATGGCACGAAAGAGCAGGCGCGGTTCATGCGGAAAATAGTCGCGGCCCCAGCTGACGCTGCGTCCAAGCAATACCAGCCACCACATCGCAGCCCAGAGCCAGAAACGTTTGCGCTCCGGCGTTAGCGGGGTGGTCAGCGCGAAGCGTAAAGTGAAAACAAAAGCAAACAGCAGCCATAGTGCCTGGACATTTTCTATCACTGATACCGACAGCCCGTGATAAAGGGGCAAAGAAAAGTCGGCGAAAAAAGGAATGATGCAGGCGAAAACCGCCAGAATCACGGTGGTGGGCGTCAGGCGTTTATCGAATTTCATAATATTGCCACGTTGATAATAATTAGCGGGCTAACATAGCGGATGAGGGTTTGTGCTGCTTTGCGATTAGTGGCTTATTGACTTATCAGGGTGGGAAACGCACCGGCAAAATAGCCGGTTGCGTTATTTTCAAGCGGCCTGAACGGTATTGATAATCTTATGGATGCGTTGCTTGAAGCGCTTAATTGACCTGTCTATTTTCCGGCGATGAAGAAAGCGGAAATAAGATGAGAGCGGAACAAATTCGGCTTCGCCAATATTATCGATAACGACCAGTTCATACTCTTGCGGCGCGGTTTTACGCACCAGCACATTGTACTCTTTCAGCGTCATGGTCGAGATACCGTACTCAATGAGATTGCTGCGCAACTCAGCGAGTTTCTCCTCGAGCAGAGGCAGAGAAAGACGCTTGTTCTTCAGGTAGAAGGCCAGGCTTTTGGAAATTTTTCCATCGTAATCGGTGACCAGATCGAAAACATGGCCGGTGCCAAAATTGGTCTGAATTTTACCGTAGTAGTTGGGAATGGCCTGGCACGCCTGAATAGAACCTGATTTTTTGCGGTAGTAGCGCGTTTCGCGCTTCACCTCTTTTAACCCACCGTCATCGGGGTTATAGAGGGTTTTGACACATTTTTGACTATCAAACGGGTGCTGGTAACACCGGCGGTGGCGGCCGCTACCTATATTCTCTTTTAGTATCAGCATGGTTTACTCTCCTTGCCGGATACTATGAGATTGCGCGGTTAAATATTTCCTAAACGAGAGAAATGCTTTGATACATTTGCCCGGAAGCCAGGGAATAAGCGCACCACATGTTAAATTTGGTCGCCCGGTGGGGGTAAAGAGCGACCCTGAAACCACGCGCTGCGCCTATCACGTCATTGACGTTTACTCCTGAACCATCCACATATCCGCCTCTTCAAACATCTCTTCCAGCATGCGGTTCAGCTTTTCGCGATCGCTTTTGCTGGCATCGCTGTTCAGGCCGTTAGCCTGCATCGGTTTCACCCGCACATCGGCGTCCGGGAAGATGCGGTGTACGCGCTTTGTCAGTTCAGTGAGGATAATCTCTCTCGCGCCGGGTAAACCTTCAACGTTACGCTTGTCGTAAACCAGTTCAACAAACACAGGGTCGTCCTATTCAGTCTGAATTTTTCGTGCAGCATTTATACTGGATAAAAAATCAGTATTCAAGACTAAAGCGTGTAACAGGGGCGCATTCTGCGTACAAGCCCATAAACCGGGCATATTGGGCGGAGCAGGGAGGCAGGGAGAAGAAATAAAGGATGGCAGTTTCGACATCAAAACTGCCAGCGAAGAGAGTACAAATTGTTAAAGCGTATATCCG
Organism: Kosakonia sp. HypNH10; assembly: GCF_029850615.1. Taxonomy (NCBI): domain Bacteria; kingdom Pseudomonadati; phylum Pseudomonadota; class Gammaproteobacteria; order Enterobacterales; family Enterobacteriaceae; genus Kosakonia; species Kosakonia sp. HypNH10. The sequence goes on along the minus strand of NZ_JAOTIU010000001.1, from coordinate 224,295 downwards.
TCACTTGTGCACTTTATAACCTGGCGGCCAAAAGTGCACAAACGCAAATTTTTCGCTGGAGGGATTCATAAAATTGATGATCAGTGTATTAATCATCAGCCTTTGTAATTCCCCTGGCGAAAGTGTGCTTATGCCGGGTCGCGCTGAAGTTTGAAGATGCGAACCATCTCCACCAGTTGTTCCGCCTGCTGCTGCATCGCCTGCGCGGCGGCGGAGGACTCTTGTGAGAGCGTGGCGTTCTGCTGCGTTGCGGCGTCCATGTGCGTGATGGCGACATGGACCTGATCGATGCCCACACTCTGCTCGTTGCTGGCCAGCGAAATGGTATCGACAAGTTGGCTTACGCGCTCAACGCTCTGCATGATTTCGGTCATCGCGCTGCCGGCGTTTCTCACCAGTTTATTGCCTTCATCAATGCGATTCACCGAACGCTGGATCAGTTCACTGATCTCTTTCGCCGCCGTGGCGGAGCGCTGGGCGAGGGCGCGCACTTCCGATGCCACCACGGCAAAACCGCGGCCCTCAGTCCCTGCGCGCGCCGCTTCTACCGCCGCATTGAGCGCCAGGATATTGGTCTGAAACGCAATGCTGTCGATCACGCCGATAATGCTGCTGATCTCGGTCGAGAGATGATTGATCTCGCTCATGGTGGTCACGACACGCTCCACGACCTCGCCGCCCTGGTTCGCCACGCGCGTGGCTTCACGGGTGATATCACTGGCGATGCGTGAATTATCGGCATTGTTTTTCACCACCGATGTCAGCTCTTCCATTGAGGCGGCGGTTTGCTCAATTGCGCTGGCCTGCGCTTCATTGCGTGCGGAGAGTTCTCGGCTGCCGCTGGCAATCTGCTGTGAGGCACCGGCGATCGTTTCAGTGCCGGAGCGAACCCCGGAGACGACGCGTGTCAGGTTCCGGTTCATCTCCTGCATGGCGCGCATCAGTTCGGCGGTCTCATCGCGCCCGGAAATGACGAAGGAGGATTGCAGATCGCCCGCGGCGACGGTGCGTGCAACGGAGACGGCCTGTGCCAGCGGACGCGTAATACTGCGAATTAACCACCAGGTGATCAGCATGCCGACAATCAGCGTAAAGGCCATCACCAGTGTCAGCATCAGACGCGTCTCTTCAAACAGGGTGTTATTGTGCGCCTCGGTCTGCTGGCGGATATGCGCCGCTTGTTGCAGCGTGCTCGCCACCACCGTATCGATCATTTTGGTCGGTTCCCGATCGATACCGGTCACCATATGGTCGACCCGCTGTACGCTGCTGGCATCAGCAATATCGTAGTGCTGCAAGGCATCCAGATACTCTCTTTCAAGCTTTGCATGCAAGCCGATGGTTTTGACAACCTCGTTGTTTGCGACACCAATCTTTGGAAGCAGCACGCTCAGGGTTTTTAACAGCACCTGCGTTTTCTGGCTCTGTTCAACAAAGGCGTTTTTGTATTTAACGAAGGTTTCCTGATTTTGCGTGCCGCGCAGCAGCGTGTTTTTCCACTCCTGCACCTGAATTTTGAACTGCACTTGCGCATTACGCGCGGTGTCGATGCTCTGCGCAACTTCGCCTTCGGTTGCCATGATCTGTTTGTTTTGCGCGAGTGCGCCAGCGTTAATGGCGAGGCCGCGGATCCCCATAAACAGCGTTGCCAGTAACAGTAACGTCGCCAACAAACCCAGACGCTGCCCGATAGTAAGATGGTTAATTTTCATGCTGTGTCACTTCCCCTGGTGGTGAGGCGCAAATGGCGCGCACGCCAGCACTATCGACCTATTTAAGCAGGGCTTTAATATCGATCTGAACAGAAACAGAGCATTTTTAGCTTAATATTTTGATATATAAACAGATGGCACTTTTATGACATTTTCTTGACGCTGTATTACTGCTCAACTTACCGCGTGCGCAGAGGGGTCAACCCTTCAAATGATGCCTGGGATCGGCATGGATCTTCGCCAGCAGGCGCCAGGGTTTGCTGTCCAGCAGCCAGGCGGGAATATCTGCCGCCAGAAGCGGGCGGGCAAAAAGATAACCTTGCGCCTCATCGCAGCCATACTCTTCAAGCATGCGCGCGGTTTCCACATCTTCCACCCCTTCCGCCAGCACCTCATAGTTCAACTCTTTCAGCATCATGATCACATTGCGCGCGATGATGCGGCTGTCGTTATCGGTGGCGATCTGGCTGACCAGCGAGCGGTCGAGTTTGATCATGTCAATGGGGATGCGCCGCAGGTAGCTGATATTGCTGTAGCCTGCGCCAAAATCATCAAGCAGGATGGTAAAACCGAGCGCATCAAGCCGGTTGAGCTCGCGCAGAGCGGTATCGCTCTCCAGCACTTTTTCCGTTTCCAGACACTCAATATGAATATCGGCAGGCGTAAGCCCGGCGTCGATAATGTGCTGCGCCAGTTCATCGGCAAAACCGCTGCGCGAGAAATCACTCACCGTGACGTTAATGGAGACAGGAAGATCGATGCCGATCGCCTTCCACGCTTTGACCTGGGCAATCACTGTTTTGATTACCCAGTGGGTGATATCTGCCATCAGGGTGGTTTTTTCCGCCAGCGTGACGATCACCGCTGGCGAAATCGGCCCAAGCTCGGGGTGGGTCCAGCGCAGCAGCGCCTCCACGCCCTCGGTCTTTCCCGTACGCAGAGAGACTTTCGGTTGATAGGCCATATGAAGCTGATCGCCCGTTTTGATCGCCTGGCTCAGATCGTACAGCAGGCGGAAATCGGTATTACGCTGCTCATCAAGCACCTGGTTGAAGTGCAGCACCGGGATATTCTCGCGGATCGCCTCATGCAGGGCGCTGATCGCCTGACGCACCACCTCCTGCACGCTGTCCGTTTGCGGCGTAAAGGGGACATAACCCGCGTGAATAGAGAGATTGATATTAATATCGGCACCGATGGTCGCCTGGAAAGCGTGTACTCTTTTAACCCGCTTAGCCAGCCTGAGCGCCGCGTTACGCCCGGTCAGCACTGCAAAGCGTCCGGTGGCGAAAGCATAAAGCGTTGTTGCCTTGTTAAGCCGCAGGCGCATCTGCAACAGCGGGCCAAAGCTGCGCAGCAGCGTCTCCAGCGCTTCAACGCCGAGATAGCGGGTCAATTCATAGGCACGGGGAATATCAATACAGTCAAAGATGATCAGCGCATAATCACCGCTCACGTTCTGCTTCAGGTGCGCCATCTCTTTAATTAAGCAGGGGCGGTTCGGCAGACCGGTCAGCGCATCGACAAGGCCAATGTTGTAGCAGGATTCAAGGTAGAGCGTGGCGAGCGCGGCGATGCGCTCAAAACTGGCGATTTGCCGGGTATCGGGTTCGTAGAGCTCAGGGTGGGTGACGCACAGCGTGCCGAGCACTGCTCCCTCTTTGGCAATCAGCGGCGCCGAGGCGTAAAAGAGGATATCGCCGCTTTTGACCAGCGGCTGATGGGAAAAGCGCGCGTCGAGGCGGGTATCGACACAAACAATCGTCTGCCGGTCAGCCAGCGTGTACTGGCACATGGTTCGATCGATGGCGATTTTGTCATGCTCAATCGGCACCTTTTCGACGAATTTGATGTACTGAAACTCATCATCAAAGGTGGTAATAAAGCAGCCTGACACCCCCATCACTTCACTGGCCAGACGCGCAAATTCTGCCAGCGCCGCATCGCGGGCCGCGTCGGCCTTACTCAATAAATCAAGCGCGGCCAGCTGTCTGCTTTCACTTTTTTTAAGGCCCGTAAACATGGTGCGCTCCTGCCCAACAAGTTAAAACAGGGTGTCTTAGTCTGAGAACGCCATCAGCGTGACAGGCGTCGGATTACCCGATGCAGCCGCGTATCACTATTTCCACCAGCCAAGCTGGGTGCCGACCACGGCAATAATCGCGACGATCAACATGATGATGGTGGTCTTTTTCATGCAAACTCCTCGGTCAGCGGCACGCGCCGACCCTGTTAAGTGTATATGAAAGCGAGGCCATTAAGATTTGCCTCATGCCAGCAACGGGAAATAACGCTATTAATTGAGCTGCTGGAACGCTTTTTTGGTCTTGCTCTTCTTCACCCGGTACATCATTTCATCGGCCGCGCGCAGGGCGCTGTCCGCATCGTACTGGTCAGGGTTAATTTCAATCACGCCGACGCTGGCACCGGGGTAATAAAGATGAATATCACCAAGCCGATACTCACCGGCAATCTGCTTATCGAGGCGCGTTTTCAGCGCGCTGAGCAGCACGCCCTGCGGCTGGTGGAGCGGGCCGCCGGGGCAGGCGAGTAAAAACTCATCGCCGCCGAGACGACCAATAATGTCATCTTTCCCGCGATCCTGCGTCAGCCGCTTGCCCACTTCAATCAGGAACCGATCGCCAGTCTCATGGCCAAACTGGTCGTTAATCCCTTTGAAATTATCAAGGTCGATAAAGGCGATAATGATGTGGATGTTGAGATGACGGGCGAGTGAGAAGAGCGTCGGCAGCGACTCGAACAGCGAGCGGCGATTTGGCAGGCCGGTCAACACATCGGTATAGGAGTGGGCGATCAGCGCGGCGTTGGCTTCGCGCAGCTGGTCAACCAGATGCTCTTTTTCAATGTATTGCGCGATCAGGCCGGCAAACAGGCGCAACACCTGCTCGCCGCGCACGCTGAGCATCTTTTTCTGATTGCTGGCCGCACACAGCGTGCCATAGAGCGAACCGTCCGCCAGCTGCACCGGCTGGCTGAGATAGGTGGTGATGCCCAGCGCCTGGGCGGCTTCGCAATCGCGCCAGCGGGTTGCTACATCATTGGCAAACAGACAGTTATCATCCAGCGCGCGTTTGCATAGGCTGTCGCCAAAGGGGAGGGAGAACCCTTCCGGGATCTCAAGCTGCTTGCTGTTGCGGGAGTAGACAATGTGCTGCTGGCGGGGGTCATCACTGATTTTGGTCAGATAGGTCGATTCCATATCGGTCACCATCTCCAGCATTTCCAGAAACTGGCGGACTAAGCTTTCCAGCGAGTGCTCTTTCGCCAGGGTTTCCGATACCCGGGCGAGAATGAAATCGGACATGAATATTGGGCTCCGGTGCGTGGGTACCTCGTTGACCCGGCACGTTATTGCTGACTATTTCGACGGCGCGCCATTAAAACATGAACCAAAAGGATTTGATATATCGTGTAATGGACAAAAAAAAGCCCCGCTGATGAAGCGGGGCAAAAACTCATTGATTACGGAATGATGTTCTCTGGTCATGGGTGAGAACGAAGCAAACTATAACGGTGAAAAGTGCATTAAGGATGGAGAAATCATGGAGATATACCGCTTGCGCGGCTATTCTGAAGAGCGTTGTTGACCACTGTAAGGAAAAGAAGATGCGTTATGGGTTACTCGTTTTACCGCTGCTGGTCTCTGCCTGCACCTCATCGCCAGCTAAAAAGCCGGACCATCCGCAGGTCGGCATGGCCAACCCGGCGGCAGTTTACTGTCAACAGCGCGGCGGCGAGCGCGTGCCGGTGCAGAGCCCGCAAGGCGTGCGCACCGAGTGCAAACTGCCGGGCGGCGAAGTGATCGACGAGTGGGCGCTGTGGCGTCGCGATCATCCGACACCAGGATCGTGACAGCGGCAGAAAAGCCCGGTAAACTTCTCTTTCAGAATTATCTCATATTCAGCTTTAACGAGATCACGCGAGAGAAGCATGTTTCAGTTACGACCGGGCAGCCAGGCATTAGTCATCGGCGCCCAGACCGCCAGCGGGCGGAGCAATATTGGTAAATCCGTTGAGTTATTCGGTCTGTGCCAGCCGGGTGAGCGCTTTCTCAATCCGGTGAATGGCGTGGTTACCGAAATGCCGCGCACCGCGGCGCGCGCGCTCTGGCTGGTGACGGGCGATGTGACCGCGTTTGACGGTCAGCACGGTTTCGCCTTTGTGCGCGCCGAGCACCTGATGCCCCTGCAGCCGGACAGCGCGCCGCAGGACGAGCGCTCGCAGGTGATGAGCTAACGCAGCGTGCGCAGCCACTCCGCCAGCACGACGGCGTGGTTTTGCTCCCTATCTTTTGCCGCATATAACAGCGTGACGGTGCCGTTTTTCCCCCGCGCCGCCAGCTCTTTTCCGGCCTCTTTTTGTGCCTCAAGCTCTTCCCGGTAGCTCTTCTTAAAGGCAGCAAAATCGATCGCCTCGCCGTGAAACGCTTTGCGCAGCTCCGTTGACGGAGCCAGCGTTTTGCACCATTCGTCATAAGCCAGATCGACTTTCTTTATGCCGCGCGGCCAGAGCCTGTCGACCAGCACCCGGTAGCCATCCTCTTTACTGGCGGTGTCGTAAACACGTTTACACTGGATCATCGCGTTCTCTCCTTTTCTTAAACTGGCAACTTGTTGTTTCATAATTGTTCGTAATTCGGCCCTGCCGATTTAAGGTGTTGTGATTAACGTTAAAGACGTCTAGTGTGATGCGCCTTATGTTAGCCATTATCTACCACGGCATAGGGGCACTTCTCCATGAACCACATTCCGCCTAAAAAGACACTGCGTATTGCGCTGATCGGCGACTATAACCACGACACTGTTGCGCATCAGGCGATCCCGCTTGCCATTGATGATGCTGCGGCTGTCCTTGAGATCACCGCTGATTATGACTGGCTGGCAACCCGCGAGATCGACAATCCTGAAGATCTGGTCGGTTATGACGCCATCTGGGTCGTGCCAGGCAGCCCGTATGAAAATGCAGAAGGGGCGTTTATCGCCATCAAGTATGCGCGTGAAAACGCCATTCCGTTTCTCGGCACCTGCGGCGGTTTCCAGCATGCGGTGATAGAGTACGCCCGCAATGTGCTGGGCTGGGAAGATGCCGCCCATGCTGAAACCGAAACCGCAGGGCGAATGGTGATTACGCCGTTGACCTGCGCGCTGGTGGATCAAACCGGTGCGATTGAGTTAAGACCCAATACGCTGATTGCCCGCGCCTATGGGCGCAATGAGATTGATGAAGCCTACCGCTGTAGCTTTGGCGTCTCCCCGGAGTTTGCCAGCGAGCTGGAGCGCGGCGATCTGCGGGTGACCGGCTGGGATGAGGAGGGTGAGGTGCGGGCGGTAGAGTTGATCACCCATCCGTTCTTTGTCGCCACGCTGTTCCAGCACGAGCGCGGTGCGCTGGAAGGTCGTCCGGTGCCGCTGGTGCATGCAATGCTGCGCGCCGCAGGCGAATAAGTCCGTGGATTGTGCCGGATGGCGGCTTGCGCCTTATCTGGCCTACAAAAGCGGTACCGGTTCGAGGGTGACATTTACGCTGTGCCGGATGGCGGCTTGCGCCTTATCCGGCCTACAAAAGCGGTACCGATTCGAGGGTGACGCTTACGCTGTGCCGGATGGCGGCTGACGCCTTATCCGGCCTGCAAAAGCGGTACCGGTTCGAGGGTGACATTTACGCTGTGCCGGATGGCGGCTTGCGCCTTATCCGGCCTACAAAAGCGGTACCGGTTCGAGGGTGACGCTTACGCTGTGCCGGATGGCGGCTTACGCCTTATCCGGCCTACAAAAGTGGTACCGTGTTGTTGTAGGCCGGATAAGCGTTTACGCGCCATCCGGCATTTACCCGCAATCCCGCTTTTACCGCCATCTACCCTCTAACCGGAAACGATCTCCCGGTCACGTCCGGCAAACGCGCCGCACAGCGCCATCACCACCGACAGCAGCGCACAGGCGATCAGCGGCAGATGCCAGTCGCCGCTGGCGTCATGCACTTTCCCCATCAACGGCGGTCCGCAGGCGGCGAGCAGATAACCCACTGATTGCGCCATCCCCGATAGCGCGGCGGCCTGATGCGCCGAGCTTGCCCGCAGGCCAATAAAGGTCAGACCGAGGATCATCGTCGCCCCCGAGCCAAATCCGTACACCACCGTCCAGATCGCCGCGTGCCCCGGTTGCAGCCATAGCCCCAGCGCGCCCGCAGCGCACAGCAGTGCGACCAGCGCCGCGATAGCCCGCTGATCGCGAAGGCGGTGCAGCACCAGCGGAACCAGTAGGCCGGGTGCGGCCGTAGCCAGTTGCAGCACACCGTGCAGCGAGCCAGCCTGCGCCTCGCTAAAACCCTGGCTTATCAGAATCGATGGCAGCCAGCCAATCACAATGTAGTAAATCAGCGAGTTGATCCCGAGATAGAGCGTAACCTGCCAGGCCAGCGCCGAGCGCCAGATGCCGCGGCTGTGAAGCGCTCCGCTGGTACTGAGTGCAGCAGGTGCGCCGTGGCGCAGCCGCGGGAGCCAGAGCAGCAGTGCCAGCAGCGGAAAGATCAACAGCGTCAATAACGCGCCGTGCCAGCCCGCGCCGCTCTGCGCAATCGGCACCATCGCCGCGGAGCCGAGCGCCGCCGCCGCGCCCATGGTAAGCGAATAGGCGCCGGTCAGTTTGGCGACATGCTGCGCAAAATCCCGCTTCAGCATGCCGGGCAGCAGCACATTGCCGAGCGCAATGCCGCAGCCAATCACCGCCGTACCGATAAACAGCAGCAGAGAAGAGGGCAGCGAGCGCAGGGCGATGCCCGAGCAGATCAGCAGCAGCGCGGCAAACAAGCTGCGCTCCATGCCAATCCGGCGCGCCACCCCCGCCGCCAGCGGTGAAATAAGCGCGAAGGCCAGTAACGGTAGCGTGGTGAGCATCCCGGTTTGCGCCGTGGTTAAACCATATTCGGCGCGAATGGCATCCAGCAGCGGCGCGGCGCCGGTGAAGGTAACGCGAAGCGTGGTAGCAATCATCAGAATGCCGACAATCAGCAGCACGCGCTGTTTGCCGTCAGAGGAGGGAGTAATCATGGTGTTCTCATCCATAAACAGAGGGCACTACGATAGCGTTTTTCACCGCTGTTTGAATCAAGCTAAAATGACACTTTATCGCTAAATTCGGACAACTTTATGCACGACTTAGCCTTAGCGGGCTTCGATCCCGACAGCCAGCAGGAAGCCGCCGTCGCCTTTCACATCCGCATGGCGGCGCATGAACAGCGCATTCCCGCTCATCATCATCGCAAAGGGCAGCTGATCCTCGCCTTAAAAGGGGCGATCACCTGTGAAGTGGAGAATGCCCGCTGGATGGTGCCGCCGCACCACGCCATGTGGCTACCGGGTTTTGTGCCGCACAGCAATCACGCTACCGCCAATGCGCAACTCTGCTTTCTGTTTATTGAAAGCTGGGCGGTGGTAATGCCGGAGCACTGCTGCACCCTCAAGATCTCACCGCTGGTGCGCGAACTGATCCTGCAACTTGCCGCTCGTTCAGCCACCGAGCGGCGTGAGCCGCAGACCCAACGTCTGATCCAGGTGCTGTTCGATGAGTTACCCCATCAGCCGCAGATGCAGCTCCAGTTGCCGGTCTCCATGCATGCCAGGATCCGCCAGATGGTCGAGACGATGGAGCAGGCCCCGGCGGAGCGGCAGACGTTGGCGCAATGGGCCCAGCGTTTCGCCATGAGCGAGCGCAACCTCGCGCGCTTGGTGGTGAAGGAGACGGGGCTAAGCTTTCGCCGCTGGCGACACCAGTTGCAATTGATCCTCGCCCTGCGCCTGTTGATTGAGGGGCATAGCGTGCAGCACATCGCCCAGACGCTGGGGTATGACTCGACCACGGCGTTTATCACCATGTTTAAAAAGGGGCTAGGGCAGACGCCGGGGCGCTATCTGGCAACGCTTGGCGAGCGGTAATATTTTTTCCTGCCAAATCCGCTTATGTTGTGTGGAATTAAATCGTTTATAGCGCCCGAAACAAAAGGATAAGTCATTAATATCGCGAAACTGTTTTTAATAACTTTTTCAGATATTCAATGCACTTTTTGATATTTGTGTGATGAAAAACCTTATGTGACTTTAACGCGGCAATAACACAATAACCGGGCATAAGGATTAGCATGGCAACCACATTACACACAAAAAAGATCGTTGCGCTCAGCGCGCTGGCGCTGCTTTCGGCGCTCTCCTTCTCCGCGCAGGCAGATAAGCTGGCGGATATCAAAGCCGCAGGCGTCGTCAAAGTCGCCACATTTGATGCAAACCCGCCCTTTGGCGCGATCGATCCTAAAACCCACGATATTGTTGGCTACGACGTCGATTTTGCAAAAGCGCTGGCGAAAAGCCTCGGCGTGAAGCTGCAACTGGTTGCCACCAACCCGGCGAACCGCATCCCGCTGCTGCAATCCGGCAAGGTCGACCTGATTGTTGCAGATATCACCATTACCCCGGAGCGGGCGCAGGTGATTGATTTCTCTACACCTTACTTTGTCACCGGCCAGCAGTTCCTCGTCCCGGCCTCGTCACCGGATAAGCTGGAGGCCTATAGCAAAGCGCGCATCGGCGCGGTGAAAGGCACCACCGGCGAGCAGGCGCTGCATCAGCGTTTCCCGCAATCGCGCGTGCTGGCCTATGACGACATTCCGCTGGCGCTGACCGCGCTGCGTAACGGCAACGTACAGGCGATCACCCAGGACAGCACCATCCTGGCGGGTCTGCTGGCGGGCGCGCCGGACAAAGCGAAATTTAAGATCCTGCCCGACCTGCTGTCGAAAGAGGAGATTGGCGTCGGCGTCAGCAAAGGGGAGAGCGCCCTGCTGAACAAAGTTAACCAAGAGCTGGTGAACCTCGAAAAGAGCGGTGAAGCAGCGAAAATTTACGACACCTGGTTTGGCCCGCAAACCAAAACCCCGGCTCCGCGCAGCTTTACCATAGAAGCGAAATAACGATGTTGGCAGGTCTCTTTTCTCCCTCTGCGGCAGATGCCGCAGGGGCGTTGCCCGTGCAAAAAGGCACGGTAGTGTTTCGCCAGGCGAGCAAACGCTTCGGCGATAATGTGGTGCTGAAAGCGATTGATTTACAGGTTGCGGCGGGAGAAGTGGTGGCGGTGTGCGGCCCTTCCGGCTCCGGGAAATCGACGCTGATCCGCCTGATTAACCAGCTCGAAAATCTCTCCAGCGGCGAAATTTTTGTTGATGGTCAGCCCACCAGCCAGCTCACCGGGCGGAAGTTGCGCGAGTTGCGCCGCCATGTTGGCTTTGTTTTCCAGCAGTTCAACCTCTACGCCCACCTCACCGCGCTTGAGAATATCACCCTCGCGCTGCGCCATATTCACGGCAAAAGTGCTGCCGAGGCGCAGCAGATCGCACTTGCGCTGCTGGCGCGCGTTGGCTTGCAGGAGAAAGCGCAGCACTACCCGGCGCAGCTCTCCGGCGGGCAGCAGCAGCGGGTAGCGATTGCGCGCACGCTGGCGGCCGATCCGCACATTATCCTGTTTGATGAGCCGACCTCGGCGCTCGATCCGGAGATGATTGGCGAAGTGTTGCAGGTGATGAAATCGCTGGCGCACAGCGGCATTACCCTGATTGTGGTCACGCACGAGATGCAGTTCGCGCGCGAGATCGCCGACCGGGTGATTTTTATCGACGGCGGCGAAATTCTTGAGCAGGCCGCGCCCGCTGACTTCTTTACCGCGCCGCAGCATCCGCGCGCGCAGCGTTTTCTGCAAAAGGTGCTTAACCCGCTGCATGCCGATAACAAGGAGTTGTGATGGCACTGCATCTTGACTGGGCGGGCGTGCTCAGCGGCCAGCCCGCAGCGTGGATCCTCTCCGGTTTTCTCACTACCGTGTGGGTCACGCTGGTGGGCATGATCCTCGCCACCCTGCTTACCGTGCTGCTGCTGGCGCTGCGTCTGGCGGGCGGCCGCGTGGGGCGGGGCGCGGTGGCAGCATGGGTATCGCTATTTCGAAACACACCTTTACTGGTGCAACTGCTGTTCTGGTATTTCGCCGCGTGGAACGTTTTGCCGCTGGCGGCTCGCCAGTATGTGAATGACGAGCACGCCTTTAGCATTCTGCCGGGTGATGTCTGGTGGTTTACGCCGGAGTTTCTCTCCTCTGCCTGGGCGCTAGGGCTGTTTACCGCTGCCTTTCTGGTGGAGGAGATCCAGGCCGGGCTGCTCGCCGTGCCGCGCGGTCAGGTGGAAGCGGCGCAGTCGCAGGGCTTCAGCCCGCTTGCGATCTTTCGCTGGGTGCTGTTGCCGCAGGGGCTACAGAATGCCTGGCAGCCGGTGGTGGGGCAGTATCTCAACCTGATGAAACTCTCCTCGCTGGCGACCGGGATTGGGCTGGGCGAGTTGACCTACCAGACCCGGCAGATTGAGAGCTTTAACGCCCACGCGCTGGAAGCCTTTGCCGTGGGCAGCGCGCTCTATCTGCTGCTTGGATTGCTGATGAGCGTGCTGTTTAACCTGCCGCGCCACTGGCGGGCACTGCGCCACGCCACGGAGGTGCCGCGTGCTCGCTAATATCACCGTCATTACCGATAACCTCGACTACCTGCTGTGGGGCAGAGCCGCGCAGGGTGAGCCTGGCGGTGTGCTGCTGTCGCTGTTGATGACTATTGGCGCGGCGGCGCTGGCGTTTCCCGGCGGCATTCTGCTGGCCTGTTGCGCCTAGCGTTTTCGCGGCTGGCCGCGCAAGGTATTGTTTCTGTGGGCGGAGCTGATCCGCGGTATCCCGCTGATTTTCGTTATCTTCTGGCTCTGGTTTTTACTGCCCTGGATAACGGGGGCGGATCTGCCGGGTGCGGTAACTGTGACGCTGGCGCTGGCGTGGTTTACCTCGGCCTCGGTGATGTACTCGACGCTGGCGGCGCTCGGCGCACTTCCGCGCGGGCAGTATGAAGCGGCGCTGAGCAGCGGTTTTTCCAGCGCACAGATCCTGCTTCGCGTGCTGCTGCCGCAGGCATTACGCAATGCGCTCCCGTCGTTTATCGGCTTGCTGATCGCGCTGCTGAAAGATACCTCGCTGGCGTTTATTGTTAACGTCCCGGAACTGACCACCGTTGCCGGCCAGGTGAACAACCGCGTGCAGGTTTACCCGGCGGCGCTGTTTATCTTCACCGGCCTGGTCTACTACCTGCTGTGCAGCGCGCTGGAGTTTGGTGTGAAGCGCTGGCAGCGGCGGATTTCACTGCCGGCCAATTAGCAGCGATACCAGGCCTGCGGCAATCAGTGGCCCGACCGGCACGCCCCGGAACAGGGCCACGCCTAAAACGGTTCCCACCAGCAGCCCCGCGACCAGCGAGGGCTGCGAACTCATCAGCGTAACCCCGCGCCCGCCAAGCCATGAGACGAACACCCCAACGGCAATCGCCACCAGCGATTTCCAGTTGGCAAAGGAGTGCAGCAGCGTCGAGGGCGGCAGCGATCCGCTGGCAATCGGTGCCATCACGCCAATCGTCAGAATGATAATGCCCACCGTCAGCCCCTGCTTTTCGATCCAGGGAAAGAAGGTGTTGAGCGGCGTGACGCGCACAATGATCAGCACCAGTATCGAGACCGCGACGGTGGTGTTATGGCTGACAAAGCCGAGTGCGGCGAGGGCGAGCAGAATAAACAGCGTGGTATCAAACATGCACAGCGTCCTTACTCGCTCTCGCGGCGAAAATCGACCAGCGTCGGTTGGGCGATGCGCAAATAGTCGTGGGTATTCATGATTACCGACTTTTCCAGCAGCCCGGCGTTAAAGGCGATCTCATCGAAGCGCTGGAAAAGCACCGGGTCGGCAACCAGTTCGAGATCAGGGTGAAAAGAGAAGGGGGGAATGGCACCAAAGACGCAGGCGGTGAGGGCATCGACCTCCACCGGGCTTGCCAGCGAGGCTTTCAGGCCGCCAAAGTGTTGCGCTAAGCGGCTGAGATCGGCCTGCAGATCGGCGGCCAGGATCGCCAGCACATGTTTTTTCACACCGTTGCCTTTGATTTTACACACCAGCGCTTTGGCACCCTGGCCGAGGGCGGTACCGCGAATTTCACTCACCGCTTCACACTTGCCGACGGCCTCATGCTCAACCACGTGAAATCGTGCCTGTTGCTCGGTAAGAAGTTGGAGTAGATGCGCGTGGATATCGCGGCTGGCAATCTCAGACATGTTCGCTCCCGGAGAATGTAAAGAAGTTTACATTACCTCACATCGCGGGGGCTGAAAATAAAAATGCCGCCCCGGGGGGCGGCCAAAAAATACAAGCACTACAAACAATTCTTTGTGTGTACGGTTAATGCTTCTGCAAAAGATAGCTGTTTTCGAAACCCGGCACGCTGCCGATGACATCGTAGCCGCTAAAGAAACCGCCTGCGCGCAGCAGGTCGACCGCCGGTCCGACTTCCGGGGAGTACTGATGATCGCGATAATCATCGAACACAACAAATCCACCGCTCACCACCGTCGGGGCATACAGCAGGAAGTCGGCGAGAACGTGCTCTTTCAGGTGACCGCCGTCGATATGCAGTAAAATCGTTTTTGGCTCCAGCGCCAGCACACGTTCAATGCTGCGCTCTGAATAGCCGCGTATCAGCGTAATTTCCGGGAAGATATGCTCGTGATAAAAGCCCAGTTCCAGGTGCTGATTAGCAAGCTCCATCGGATCGATGCTAATAATGCGGCGCTTGCGCTCACACATTACATTCATAAACGCGCTGGATTTACCTTTCCAGACGCCAATCTCAATAATGTCGCCCTCTGAGTTGGCGTTATTCACCAGCCAGCAGAGGTAGCCCAGAAGTTTGACCTGGTCATGAAAAGAGAGCTCGCGTCGCGGCATCGCTTTTTCCGGCGGAAGAGTAGCCTGCGCCTGAATAAACTGCTCACCCAGATCGTTCCACACCTGATCGATCTTCCGGGTCATCTCCGGATCTTCTAAAAATACCTTTAAGTCTTTGAGCTCGATCATGCACGTAGTCCTGAACAATACGGTTGGCATAGCTGACAAAATTTAATGAGGCTACTTTGCCATAAACTTCCTGCGGTTAGAGGCTAAATAACCATGCTTTTAGGCGCTAATTCTCGCTTTTAGCGCCAATTTACTCAGCTATTAGCAGCATAATTCCCGACTAAATGGCGATCTCAGGTGGCTTAACTAGACTTAAAGATTCACTTTATCCACATCGGGAGTGTGACTATGGCTAATGAATATCAGTCATGTATTGATGCCTGCTATCAATGCGCCGAAGCCTGCGATCGCTGTGCGGTCTCCTGTTTGCAGGAGCCGCATCTTGAGATGATGAGAGCGTGCATTAAAACGGATATGGAGTGTGCGGCGCTCTGCCGCGTTACTGCGCAGCTGTTAAGCCTTGAGAGCGAGCAAGCGAAGCAGGTGTGCCGCATTTGCGCGGATGTCTGCCGCGCCTGTGCCGAAGAGTGCTCGAAGCACCAGCACGATCACTGCCAGCAGTGCGCCGCAGAGTGCCGCCGCTGTGCCGAGGTCTGTATGCAGATGACCGCTTAAGACGCCTTGCAGGCAATATGGAACGGGAGGGTGGCGTCAGCAACGCGCCACGCCCTACGCCCCGTGGCTTTGAAGCCTCTCGTTCACCCTGAATAAGTTGTGGTAGAACTCACCCTCTTTTTTAATTTCCGCCAGACGTTCACTGACCATCTGCCTGAAAGAGTCCCCCTGGTGGTTGCGCAGATCCGGGTTAGCCCCCTTATCCAGCAGAAGAGCGATCTTGTCGAACTCGGCACCAAAAAACGCCTCGGCCAGCAGTGTGTTGCCCAGCGAGTCGCGGCTATTTATATCCGCACCGCGTGCCAGCAGTAGCGCCAGCGTGGCGTTGTTTTTCGCCCTGATGGTCGAGAAGATAAGCGGCTCAGCGTAACGCTTATCGCGGGCGTTTGCATCGAGGCCGCCGTCAAGCATCGCTTTCAGCCAGATATCCTTATCGCCCATCGCCACCATTTCGGCGGGGCTCCAGGATTTATCCGGCTGCGGCTGCAACGGGTCTGCCCCCAGGCGCACCAAATCCGTGACGATCTGCAACCGCTCAGGCGGGTTGCCATTATAGAAAGACTCATTGAGGGCAAAAAAGAGGATCGTCAGATCCTCATTTCCCAGCGTGCTAAGGTCCGTCTTTTTTGCCAGACGCAGGATGGTGTAGCGATCTCCGGCCTGAATTGCCTTTGCCAGCACCAGCTGCGCGCCCGAAAAGTGCTTTTCAGGCTCGATCTTTTTCAGGCTCTTGCAGCCGGGCAACAACGTACAGAGCAGAGTGAGCAGGAGCGTGGAGATAAACTTTTTCATGGCGTTTCCCTCTGCGAGCAGGGTTCAGGTCCTCTACGAGTGCTTTTTGGGCTGTAGCAGCGCGATGGCCTGTGCATAAACCGCCTTTGCGGCACCTACCGACTCCTGTTCACACTTAATAAGGTGCGCTATAAGATTCCCCCTGCACAGGGTGCGCCCCGCGCTAAGCAATGCTTGTGCGGCGTTGCCTATCGCGGCATGGACGGCGTCGTTGTCGTCTGAGTGGGAAAATGTCACGCTGTGTTCCTCAGGATGCTAATCCAGTTGATGGCTTATCTACGCGCCGGTGCTGATGGTGCGTAGCCACTGGTCGCCTCGCCTGAGGCACGAAAAAATGTATCAGGGCAGAGCTTTTAAAAGTTTTTCACGCAGCGCGCTAACCCGGGTTGCCAGGTCAGATAGCTCTGCAAACGGCGTGTCCATTACCGAGATCATATCGGCGGGAACACCGGCGGCATCGATCTTTAACTGCTGCCCCTGTTCGGTCAGGGTGATCAGCACCCGCCGCTCGTCACCTTGCGTATCGCGGTTTCTGGCGACCAGACCGGAGGCCTCCAGCCTTTTCAGCAGCTGGCTCAGCGTACCGGAGTCCAGCTGAACGCGGGCGCCCACTTCCGACACCGTCACGTTATCTTTTTCCCACAGCGCCAGCAGCACCAGGTACTGCGGGTAGGTCAGCCCGAGCGGTTTCAGCCGTGACTGGTAAAGCCGGGTCATCGCCAGTGAGGCGGAGTAGAGCGCGAAGCAGAGAAACTGATCCACGGTCACTGGCGCATTGCCCGGAGCCAGCAGGTCATTATTCTCATCGCTGTCGTTATTTGCGTCGATACACATAAGCAATATGGGCCTGTTGGAAAGATGGAATTCTCTCTGAATAGCGGCAACCGATTCAGGGAGGCCGGCACGTTCACGTCGGATTAAAGAGGCGCAGGGGAAGAGGAAAAACGGCCTGCGCGTCGGTTGTCAGAGCGAAGTATTGAGTCTAATTATGTTGACGTCAACATAATTAAGGCTGGTGTATGAATCACAGGCATAACCGCGCCGCCTTTACGCGCTTTTCAGGCGGCGCGCTGTGACAGGTTACAGGCGGAAGGTGTCGACCATGCCGCGCAGCGCGTGCGCCTGGGCAGAGAGCGACTGCGATGCGCTGGAGGACTCCTCTACCAGTGCGGCGTTGTTCTGCGTCACGCCGTCCATCTGGCTGACTGCCAGGCTGACCTGGCTGATACCCTGCATCTGCTCGGAGGAGGAGAGGGAGAGATTATCCATAGCGTCTGCCAGATCGCCCACCATGCCAACCACTTTCAGGATGTTGTCGCCGGTGTCGGCGGCTTCAGCCACGCCATCTTCCACCTGCGCAACCGCCTGTTCGATCAGCGTTTTGATATCCAGTGCCGCACTGGCGCTGCGCTGTGCCAGCGTTCTAACTTCACCGGCTACCACGGCAAAGCCGCGTCCCTGGTCACCGGCGCGGGCCGCTTCCACCGCGGCGTTCAGCGCCAGGATGTTGGTCTGGAAGGCGATGCCTTCTATTACGCTTGTGATCTCGCGCACTTTTACCGCGCTCTGGGAGATGGCGTTCATGGTCTGCGACATGCGCCCCAGCTCCTCGCCGCCGGTGCGGGCAAGGGTAGCGGTGGTACGGGCAGTATCAGCGGTCTGGCGCGCGCCGTCGGCATTACTTTTTACCGTGGCGGTCAACTGCTCCATGCTGGCAGCCGTCTCCTGCAGGGCAGCGGCTTGCTGCTCAGTACGGGATGAGAGTTCAGTATTGCCCTGCGAGATCTCATCTGCCGCCGAGGCCACCGAAACGGAGGCATCGCGGATATCAGAGACCAGGCTGCGCAGATTGGACTGCATACCGGCAAGAGAAGCCAGCAGGCTGCTGGTATCGTTGCGACGCAGTGCTACCGGCGAGCTGAGATCGCCCCCGGCAATCGCCGCCGCAAGGGTCTGCGCCTGGGCGGGTTCGCCGCCGAGCTGGCGCATCAGCACGCGCACCGTAATCATACAGGTTGCCACCGCCAGTAAGATTGACAACACTGCCAGTCCCATCAGGATCAGCGCCGTGCGGGAGATGTTTTCACCGTTTTCAGCCAGCGTATCGCGGCTTAATTTCATCTGCACTTCAGTCAGTTCGTTAAGCGCGTCCAGCAGCGCTTTTTGCGCCGGTCGGGCGGTGTTCATCAAGTAGGTGGTGGTCTCCTCCTGACGGTTCGACAGCCCCAGTTTTCCCGCTTCTATCAGCGTAGAAAGTGCCGCTGGTTCAGCCGCAACGATGTGCTTAAGCGCCGCTTTACCCTCGTCGGAGACGTTTGACGCCATGCTCTGCTCCAGCAGTTCACGGTTATGGATGAAGAGTTCGCGCTGATCATTCAGTCGTTTCCACTCCGGCTGCATCTGAGCCGGGTCCGTCAGCAGGGCAAGGTTACGCACGGCGATAGCCATATCGCGCGCGCTGCCCCGCATATCCAGCACCAGGTCATAGCGCTTCATTTTGGAGTTAACGGTGTCGTTCATACTGTCGCGCGCTTGCCAAAGGCCCTGCAACGCGGTCGCTGCACAAATGATAAATAACAGAATAAGCAGGCCAAAACCCACGCTCAGACGGGTAGAAATTTTCATTGGTTTTCTCATCATATTTATGGTGTTGAGCACTATCGGCAAGGGGTGAGAAACCATTAGAGTGGAAATCAATCAAATTGTGTTCAATTGTGTCGTGCATTAGTTAGTTGTGGGTTTTGTAGATATTGAGGTCGGTTAAGTAAGCTAAGTTACTGCGTAAGCAGGCAGGAAAGCAGCCAGCTATTTTTATGTAACTGGCTGAATGAGAGGCTAATTTGAAGCGTTTTGCTTGTGAAACAGCTCACGGAATACCGGGTAGATATCATCCTGGTCGCGAATATGCTGGATAGCGAAATTATCAAACATCGTTTGCAGATGTTCATACTCGCGCCACAGCGTCTGGTGCGCCCGACGGGTGATCTCGATGTAACTGTAGTAACGCACTACCGGCAGGATCTTCTTCGCCAGAATTTCGTGACACAGCGGTGAGTCATCCGCCCAGTTATCGCCATCGGAGGCCTGCGCGGCGTAGATATTCCACTGCCCCGGGTCGTAGCGCTCCTTCACCACCTCATCCATCAGTTTCAGGGCGCTGGAGACAATGGTGCCACCCGTCTCCTGCGAGTAGAAGAACTCATGTTCATCCACCTCTTTCGCCTGCGTGTGATGGCGGATATAGACCACTTCAACGTTTTTATAGGTCCGGCTCAGGAAGAGATAGAGCAGGATATAGAAGCGTTTGGCCATATCTTTGGTGGCCTGATCCATCGAGCCGGAAACGTCCATCAGGCAGAACATCACCGCCTGGCTGGAGGGTTCCGGGCGTTTTTCGTAGTTCTTGTAGCGTAAGTCGAAGGTGTCGATAAACGGCACGCGCTCGATTTTCGCCCGCAGCTCGGCAATCTCTTTGCGCAGACGCTCCTCCTCCAGCAACTGCGCCGGTTCGCTTTTGGCGACGGTCTCCAGATTGCTCTCCAGCTCGCGCAGTTCGCGACGTTTACCGGCCGTCATCGCCGTGCGGCGGGCAAGGGAGTTTTGCAGGGATCGCACAACGCTGATGTTGGCTGGCACACCGTTGGCGGTATACCCGGCGCGGTGCGTTTTATACTCGTTCATCTGCCGCTGCTGGTTTTTTTGCAGGTTTGGCAGGGCGAGATCTTCAAACAGCAGATCGAGGTACTCATCTTTCGAGATCTGGAAAACAAACTCATCCTGACCTTCACCATCCTGGCTGGCGTCGCCCTGGCCGCTGCCTCCGCCACCGCCGCCTTGCGGGCGCTCAATGCGATCGTTGGGCACAAAATGGTCGTTCCCCGGATGTACGCGATGGCGTAAGCCGCCGCGCCCCTGGTGGAACATCGGTTCGCTAATATCTTCCGTCGGGATTGAGACAGACTCGCCGCTCTCGACATCCGTGACCGATCGTTTATTGATCGCCCCGGAGATGGACTGCTTTATTTGCGCTTTGTAACGGCGTAAGAAGCGCTGGCGGTTCACCGCGCTCTTGTTTTTGCCGTTCAGACGCCGGTCAATGAACCAGGTCATAGTTCCCTCCCGCTGCGTATGCCAACTTTGCAACAGACCGCGCACGGGGCGCGGCCGGGGTGGTGCTGTTATGAGGATTTACGAACCCGCAGATACCATTCGCACAGCAGGCGCACCTGCTTGCGGGTATAACCTTTCTCCATCATGCGGTCGACAAAGTCATCATGCTTTTTCTGCTCGTCGGTCGAGGTTTTGGCGTTAAAGGAGATGACCGGCAGCAACTCTTCGGTATTGGAGAACATTTTCTTCTCTATAACCGTGCGCAGTTTTTCGTAACTGGTCCAGTTCGGGTTGCGGCCGCTATTATTGGCGCGGGCGCGCAGCACAAAGTTGACGATCTCGTTACGGAAATCTTTCGGGTTACTGATCCCGGCCGGTTTCTCAATCTTCTCCAGTTCCGCATTGAGCGATTCACGGTCAAACAGCTGTCCGGTATCGGGATCGCGGTACTCCTGATCCTGAATCCAGAAATCGGCATAGGTGACATAACGGTCGAAAATGTTCTGCCCGTACTCCGAGTAGGATTCGAGATAGGCGGTCTGGATCTCTTTGCCGATAAACTCGGCGTATTTCGGGATCAGGTAGCCTTTGAGGAACTCGAGATAGCGCTCGGCCTGCTCCTGTGGGAACTGTTCGCGCTCAATCTGCTGCTCCAGCACATAGAAGAGGTGTACCGGGTTGGCCGCCACTTCCACATGGTCGAAGTTAAATACCCGCGAGAGGATCTTAAAGGCGAAACGCGTTGAAAGGCCGTTCATCCCTTCATCGACACCGGCGTAATCACGGTACTCCTGATAGGATTTCGCTTTCGGATCGGTATCTTTCAGACTCTCGCCGTCGTAAACGCGCATTTTGGAGTAGATGCTGGAGTTTTCCGGCTCTTTCAGGCGCGACAGGATAGAGAAGCGCGCCAGCGTCTCCAGCGTCCCCGGCGCGCACGGCGCGTGGGAAAGCTCAGAGTGATTAAGCAGTTTTTCGTAAATCTTCATCTCTTCCGAGATGCGCAGGCAGTACGGCACCTTGACGATGTAGACACGGTCGAGGAACGCCTCGTTGTTTTTGTTGTTACGGAACTGCACCCATTCCGATTCGTTGGAGTGGGCAAGAATGATGCCGTTAAACGGCAGGGCGGAGATCCCCTCGGTGCCGTTGTAGTTCCCCTCCTGAGTGGCGGTCAGCAGCGGGTGTAGCACCTTGATCGGCGCTTTAAACATCTCGACGAACTCCATCACCCCCTGGTTGGCGCGGCAGAGCGCGCCGGAGTAACCGTAGGCGTCCGGGTCGTTTTGCGCGTGGTTTTCCAGTTTGCGGATATCGACTTTACCCACCAGCGCGGAGATATCCTGGTTGTTCTCATCGCCCGGTTCGGTTTTGGCGATGGCGATCTGCTCCAGAATCGACGGCCACACTTTGACGACGCGGAATTTGCTGATATCGCCGCCAAACTCATGCAGCCGTTTTGCCGCCCACGGCGACATAATGGTACCGAGATAGCGGCGCGGCACGCTGTACTCTTTTTCGAGGATCTGCGCATCTTCCTGCGGGTTAAACAGGCAGAGCGGATGGTCGTTGACCGGGCTGCGCTCGCCGTTGGCGCTCAGCACGTAGATTGGCACGCGCTGCATTAAGGATTTGAGGCGTTCAGCCAGCGAGGATTTACCGCCCCCGACCGGGCCGAGCAGATAGAGGATCTGTTTCTTCTCCTCAAGCCCCTGCGCGGCGTGCTTGAGGTAGGAGACAATCTGCTCGATAGCTTCTTCCATACCATAGAACTCTTCAAACGCCGGGTAGCGTCCGATAACCCGGTTCGAAAAGAGACGGGAAAGCCGTGGCTCCTGAGCGGTGTCAACCATCACGGGCTCACCAATGGCCATCAATAGCCGTTCTGCCGCGTTAGCATAGGCACTGCGATCTTGCTTACAGATGGCAAGAAACTCCTGCAGTGTGAACTCTTCGTCCTTGGCAGCTTCATAGCGCTGGCGATAGTGATCGAATATATTCATGGCATGCCGTCCTTTCGTTTTTTAGCACAGGTTAAGAGCCGTTCGTATGAGTAATGGAGGCTCCCGGAAGCGTTAGCTGAACGACGCTTTTAGTCACCGAGCAACCCTTGTGCCAGGTTGCATGCCAACAACTGAGCGCGGATCAGGTAAATCATCTTCTTAATTTAAGCGTAGAAGGCTTTGCAAATCTTGCATGCGCCCCAAAACCAATTTCAATGGCATATCAATAACTCATCCTAAAAATCCTGTTTTTGTCATAAGCCGCAGCCAGCGCTTTCATCGTTGTTTCATAACGCTGTAATGGGAGCGTCATAACTCCGCTTCAGAGTAGAAAGTTAATTTTTTGTAATCTTCAGACAAAAAGAGTTGGGCGGGGTGCGCGGGGCGACTACACTTCATCCGCCAATTATTTGACGAACAGGAAAGAAAGGACTGTGACCAAATTCAAACTCCTGGCACTGGGCGTAGTGACGGCGATCTCTGCCTGCGCGGCCAATGCAGAAAGCAATTTTTCTCTCGGTGCGGGTGTGGGCGTGATGGAGTCTCCTTATAAGGAGTACGACACGCGCGTAACGCCGCTTCCGGTTGTGACCTATGAGAGCGATGACTTCTGGTTCCGCGGCATCGGCGGCGGCTACTATTTATGGAATGACGAAGCGGACAAACTGTCGGTGATGGCTTTCTATTCACCGTGGCAGTTCAAGCCGAAAGATAGCGACAACATTCAGCTGCGCCAGCTCGATCGCCGCAAATCGACGGCAATGGCCGGTTTAAGCTATATCCATAACACGCAGTATGGTTTCCTGCGCACCACCCTTGCCGGTGACGTGCTGGATAACAGCAACGGCGTGGTGTGGGATCTGGCCTGGCTTTACAACTACACCAACGGCGGTCTGACCGTGACGCCGGGTATCGGCGTCGAGTGGAGCAGCGATAACCAGAACGAATACTACTACGGCGTATCGCGTTCAGAATCGCGCCGCAGCGGGCTGTCGAGCTACGATCCCGACAGCAGCTGGGATCCGTACCTCGAGCTGACCGTCAGCTACCGTTTCGCGGACAACTGGAGCGTTTACGGCACCGGCCGCTACTCGCACCTATCTGATGAGATCAAAGACAGCCCGATGGTGGATAAATCGTGGTCTGGTCTGCTCTCGACGGGTGTGACCTACCGCTTCTGATTGTGCACGTCTACAGTGCATGTTGTGCAATCCAACAGGGCCTATGGCCCTGTTTTGTTTTATGGTGGTGCGATTAACCCAGGAGGAGAAGATGGCAGAGAAAACGGTACGCCTCGGCGGCACGCTGCTGCCCGCCATCGGGCAGGGCACATGGTATATGGGTGAAAACGCCCACGCCCGGCAGCAGGAGGTTTCTGCACTACGCGCGGGCATCGATCTGGGCCTGACGCTTATCGACACCGCAGAGATGTACGCCGATGGCGCGGCAGAAGAGGTGGTCGGCGAGGCGCTGCGGGGCGGCCTGCGCGATAAGGTGTTTCTGGTCTCCAAAGTCTACCCGTGGAACGCGGGCGGGGAGAAAGCGATTGCCGCCTGCGAAGCGAGCCTGCGACGGCTGAAAACCGACGCGCTCGATCTCTATCTGCTGCACTGGCGCGGGAACTATTCGCTGGCGGAAACCGTTGAGGTGATGGAGAAGCTTATCCAGCAGGGGAAAATTCGCCGCTGGGGCGTCTCCAATCTCGATTACAGCGATATGCAGGAACTGATGCAGGTGAGCGGCGGTGACGCCTGCGCCACCAATCAGGTGCTCTATCATCTTGCTTCGCGCGGTATTGAATACGATCTGCTGCCGTGGTGTCAGCAGCAGGCGATGCCGGTAATGGCCTACTGCCCGCTGGCACAGGCCGGGCGGCTGCGAGATGGTCTGCTGGAAAACAGCGTGGTGCAGCAGATTGCCGACGCGCATCGCGCCAGCGCGGCGCAAATCTTACTGGCGTGGGTGATCCATCATCAGGGCGTGATGGCAATTCCGAAAGCATCGAGCATCAAACACGTTGAAGAGAATGCCGCAGCGCTTGCTATTGTGCTCAGTGATGAGGAAATGCAACAGCTGGACGCGGCGTTTCCGGCACCGAAGGGCAAAACCGCGCTTGATGTGGTGTAAGGCAGGCAATTCCCTCTCCCGGCGGGAGAGGGGAGGCAGGGCGATCAGCGTTTAACGACGCGGATGGTCTGCGCGAGGCGGGAGGGTTTCTCTTCGCTCGCTTTCTGCGCCACGGTCGCATTGACCGACTCGACGCAGACGAAGGTTTTGTAGCCATCATCCGGCATGTCGGCCATGCTGACGGAGAGCGCCGGACCCGGGTTCCAGGCAACGACGTTAGCGTTGTGGTGATGAGTCACTTCGATCGCGCGATTCAGCTTCGCGTCGTGGATCAGGCTGCAACCCTCGGCGTTGAGGTAGACGCGGTCGACGCGATCCGGGAAGGTCTGCACGCCGTCGGCCAGTACATCCTCTTTGGCGTCGTTCACTTTATCGATAAAGCGATCGCCGAGGCCGCTTACTTTGACGTCTGCGATATCGCCAACGTTGAAGTAGGTGTGCAGCGCAGAGGTGGTTTCAAACTCACCGTGTGCTTCCAGCTCCATTTCGCAGGTTGCTGCCAGTTTGAAACGGGCGAAGAGGGTGAAGTCGTGCGGCCAGTGCTGGCGCGACGCGTCGCTGCTTTGCAGTTCGAAGGTCAGCACTACGCTGCTCTCATCTTCGTTATGCGCCTGCAACGCCCACGGCAGGTTGCGGGCAAAACCGTGCGACGGCAGACCCTGCTCTTTCGCCGGGCCAAACCACGGCCAGCAAATCGGCACACCGCCACGGATCGCCACACCCTCTTTAAACGGCGTGTTGCCGCTCAGCCACAGTACCTCTTCTTCACCCTGCGGTTTCCAGCACAGCAGGTGCGCGCCCTGGTAAGCAAACGCGGCTTTTACCTGCGGATGATCGACAACCAGCACGTCGAGTTCATCCAGCGTGCGGCGCGAGAGCGTCGGCGTGATTTGTTCGACTACCGGAAGTGCAAAAATTTTAGTAATCATTAACGCAATCCTCTGTCTTCAAAACAAAAAAAGAGCGACCGAAGTCGCCCTTTCAGAAAGCTTACCATCTCAACTTATTTGGAGATGTGAGCGATCAGATCCAGAACTTTGTTAGAGTAGCCGGTTTCGTTGTCGTACCAGGAGACCAGTTTCACGAAGTTGTCGTTCAGTGCGATACCTGCTTTAGCATCGAACACGGAAGTGCAAACTTCGCCGTTGAAATCGGTAGAAACAACGTCGTCTTCGGTGTAACCCAGAACGCCTTTCATTTCGCCTTCAGAAGCGGCTTTGATGGCTTTCTTGATCTCTTCGTAGGACGCTGCTTTTTCCAGACGAACGGTCAGGTCAACAACGGATACGTTCGGAGTCGGAACGCGGAACGCCATACCGGTCAGTTTGCCATTCAGTTCCGGCAGAACTTTACCTACTGCTTTAGCAGCGCCGGTAGAGGACGGGATGATGTTCTGAGCTGCGCCGCGGCCGCCGCGCCAGTCTTTGTGAGACGGGCCATCAACGGTTTTCTGAGTTGCGGTGGTCGCGTGAACGGTAGTCATCAGACCTTCGATGATGCCGAAGTTGTCGTTGATAACTTTCGCCAGCGGAGCCAGGCAGTTAGTGGTGCAGGAAGCGTTGGAAACGATGTCCTGGCCTGCATATTTCTCGAAGTTAGCGCCACGCACGAACATCGGGGTGTTGTCTTTGGACGGACCGGTCAGAACAACTTTTTTCGCGCCGGCAGTGATGTGCTTACGAGCAGTTTCGTCGGTCAGGAAGATACCGGTAGCTTCAGCAACAACGTCAACGCCGATTTCGTTCCACTTCAGGTTAGCCGGGTCTTTCTCAGCAGTAACACGGATGGTTTTGCCGTTAACAACCAGGTGGCCGTCTTTCACTTCAACGGTGCCGTTGAAACGACCGTGAGTGGAGTCGTACTTCAGCATGTACGCCATGTAATCCGCATCTAACAGATCGTTGATACCAACGATTTCGATGTCAGAACGCTCTTGAGCAGCACGGAAAACAATGCGACCGATACGGCCAAAACCGTTGATACCTACTTTGATAGTCATATATTCCACCAGCTATTTGTTAGTGAATAAAAGGTTGGCTGTAAAATTACAAAAACCTTACGCAGCGTCAAGCGGAATCGTGTCAATCATTGCGACAAATCAATCATCCGCATGTCCGTGGTCAGACTGATTAATCTCACTTTCCCTTTGAGCATCTTCCCCATATGGGGTGCCGCCCAAGATTTTAAAGGTCACTAAAGATAAAAGTGTGAGACTCATCACAATTCCCTGGCTGCTTTATCGCAACTGCTAAGTTTAGAACAAAAGTCGAGCCCTGAGTGTTAATGTTTTGTTAGAATCAGGCTGATAAGTTGTCGAATCATGACCGCGAGATGTAAACAAATGGCGAATAATTCCTCCCAGGACGATCTGAAAAACGATCTGACCGAAATGCAGTTCTACGTAACGCAAAATCATGGCACCGAGCCGCCGTTTAGCGGACGCCTGCTGCACAACAAGCGCGATGGCGTCTACCACTGCCTGGTGTGCGATGCTGCGCTCTTCAGCGCCGAGACCAAGTATGATTCTGGCTGCGGCTGGCCGAGCTTCTACGAGCCGGTGAGCGAAGAGGCGATTCGTTATATCAATGATTACTCCCACGGCATGCAGCGGGTGGAAATCCGCTGCGGTAAGTGCGACGCGCATCTGGGGCACGTTTTCCCGGATGGCCCGCAGCCAACTGGCGAGCGTTATTGCGTCAACTCGGCGTCGTTGAGCTTTACCGATGAAGAGAATGGCGACCAGACTCGCGGTTGAAAAATCGATTCAGCTATTATTCCAGAGAGCAGAGTAAGATGAATATTGATGAGATCGTGAGCAATATGACGCCGGAGATTTACCAGCGTCTGGCGACGGCAGTTGAGCTGGGAAAATGGCCCGACGGCGTGGCGCTGACGCCGGAGCAGAAAGAGAACAGTCTGCAACTGGTGATGTTGTGGCAGGCGCGCAATAACGTGCAGGCGCAGCATATGACCATCGATACCAACGGGCAGATGGTGATGAAGAGCAAACAGCAGTTGAAAGAGGAGTTTGGCATCACGCCCAAACCGATCGCCACCTTCAAATCCTGACGCTCTGCCGGATGGCGGCGTAAACGCCTTATCCGGCCTACGGGCTTGCACGCTTTTGTAGGCCTGATAAGGCGCAGCGTCATCAGGCAGGTTTTCGGACCCGGAGCGGATTGCCGGATGGCGGCGTAAACGCCTTATCCGGCCTACGGAGTGGAACGCTTTTGTAGGCCTGATAAGCGAAGCCGCCATCAGGCAGGTTTTCGGACCCGGCGCGGATTGCCGGATGGCGGCGTAAACGCCTTATCCGGCCTACGGAGTGCCACGCTTTTGTAGGCCTGATAAGGCGCAGCCGCCATCAGGCAGTGCGCGGGAATCAGCAACACTTACCCCTGTGTTTCCAGCCAGTCCGCCAGCGTATAGAGCGTTGCGCCGCCGCTTGCCATCGCCATAAACGCCTGTGCGCTGTCGTCAGCATGCAGGTTTACGCCGCGGCAACCGTCGGTAATCACATTCACCTCATACCCAAGCTGTAGCGCATCCTGCACCGTAAACTTCACGCAATAATCGGTGGCTAAGCCCATCACTACCAGCTCACGAACGCCATGCGCCTGCAACCAGTCGTGAAGCGCCGTCTGCTGACGGTGGCCGTTATCGAAAAAGGCGCTGTAGCTGTCGATACGCGGGTTTTCCCCTTTGTGGAACACCGCATCGATGGCCTGCCGATCGAGCAGCGGATGCAGCGCCGCGCCCTCGCTCCCTTGCACACAGTGATCGGGCCAGAAGGTTTGTGGTAATCCCTCCAGCTCGCCAGTAACGAACGGTTCAACACCATGCTGGCTGGCGAAACTGCCGTGATTCGCCGGATGCCAGTCCATACTGGTCAGCACCGGCTCGCCGCGGCTTTTAAACCACGGTATCAATGTGTTTGCCACATCCACGGTGCTGTCGCCGCCCGCAACGGCCAGCGCGCCACCGGCACAAAAATCGTTTTGCAGATCGACCAGCAGCAGAGCGCGTGCTTTCATCGTTAACTCCTTACTCGTCCGGGGTCAGTTCACCGCGCAGGTTTTGCGTCATCGCGGTGCGGATCGCATTCGCGTCCAGATCCTGACTTAACAGATAGTGCAGTTTAGTCAGCGTCGCCTCGACCGTCATATCCGCGCCGCCAATTACGCCTGCATGGGCGAGGGCGTTACCGGTAGCATAACCGCCCATATTGACCTTACCGGACATGCACTGGGTCAGGTTCACAACCACGATGCCGCGCTCGCTCGCTTCCTGCAGCGCCTTAAGAAACTCGCGGTTTTGCGGCGCATTGCCCACACCATAGGAGCGCAGGATCAGCGCTTTTACCGGCTGCAGCAGGAAGTTGCGCACCACATCGGCAGAAATACCCGGGTAGATAGTCACCACGCCAATCGGTTGCGGGGTGATCGGATGAACGATCAGTTCGCCCACGGTGCTCGGCGCAGGCGGCGTGCCCAGACGGCGAATATGAATACCCGCTTCCAGCAGCGGCGAGAGATTCGGTGAGGCAAAAGCATCAAAACCATCCGCGTGGGCTTTGGTGGTACGGTTGCCACGATAGAGACGGTTGTTGAAAAAGAGGGTCACTTCGTTAATGGGGAAATTCGCCGCTACATAGAGCGCGTTAAGCAGGTTGATCTGCCCGTCGGAGCGCAGTTCCGCCAGCGGAATTTGTGACCCTGTCACAATTACCGGCTTGCCGAGATTTTCCAGCATAAACGACAGCGCGGACGCGGTGTAGGCCATGGTGTCGGTGCCGTGCAGGATCACGAAACCGTCATACTCGTCGTAGTGCGCCTTCACATCATGCGCAATATGCTGCCAGTCTTCCGGCGTCATATCGGAGGAGTCCATCAGCGGGGCATATTCGTGGATGGTGAAGTCGGGCATCTCCGGGCGATGGAACTCAGGCATCAGCGCCAGCTGGCGTTGCAGATGGCCGGAAACCGGCACATAGCCATGCTCTGAACGCTGCATGCCGATGGTGCCGCCCGTGTAGGCTACGTAAATGGATTTTTTTTTCATGGTAAGTAGGTTCTGACTGAATAAAAAAAATCCCCTCCGGCGGAGGGGATGCGTAAGGAAAAATTAGCGAACGGTGGCGCAGTTCAGGCACAGCGCATAACGGTTCTGCGGATCGTTAAACACCGCCAGTTTATCCGTTTCGGCTTTCACTTCCTGCGCTGCGCTGGCCAGCGTTGCAGGCAGATAAGCCTGCAACGCCTGCGGCAGCATGGCACGCACCGAGCCGGTCATGCTGTCCACCACGCGATCCAGTAAACCTGGCTCCTCTTCGTAGTAATCAACATGCCACTGTTTCAGCTTCGCCAGCTCTGCGGCTTTAGCAATCGCGTCATCGAAGTCGCCCAGCGCATCGACCAGACCGTTGTTTTTCGCATCCTGACCGGTCCAGACGTGGCCCTGCGCAATTTTATCCACCTGCTCCGGCGTGCTGTTGCGCGACTTCGCCACCAGCGTGATAAAGCGCTTATAGCCATTCTCAATGCTCAGTTGCATCATCTGCTGAACTTCATCAGGCAGCGCTTTGGTCATGCTCACATCCGCCAGCGGCGAAGTGGCAACGCCATCCGTATGCACACCGATGCTGTCGAGGCTATTCTCCAGCGTATTGATCACGCCGAAGATGCCGATGGAGCCGGTCAGGGTGCTCGGGTTGGCAACAATGTAGTTGGCTGGTGTCGAGATCCAGTACCCACCGGAGGCTGCCATGCCGCCCATCGAAACGACAACCGGTTTGCCTGCCGCACGGGCAGCGGCCAGTTCAGCGCGGATCACCTCGGAGGCGCTGACGCTGCCGCCCGGGCTGTTGACACGCAGGACGATCGCTTTGACCTTATCATCCAGACGCGCATCGCGGATCTGCGCCGCGGTGGTATCACCGCCCACGTTCCCCGGCGTCTCTTCGCCATCCATAATTGCGCCGTTAGCGAAGATCACCGCCACGGTACCGCCGACATCGGCCGGCGTTTTGGTTTGATAGTCATAGAAGCTGATGGCGCGGAAGTTTTTATCTTCCTTGCTCCAGCCAAACTGTTTCACCATCGCTTTTTCTGCGTCGGCGGCAGAGCCCAGCTCATCAACCAGCTTGTTATCCAGCGCATATTTCGCCGTATCGCCGTCCACTTTGCGCAGGCCGTCGAGCATCGCTTGCGCGCCAGGGAAGACCTGCTGGGCGGTAATTTGGCGGTTGGCCGCCACGGTGTTGAGGTAGTTTTGCCACAGCTCGCCGATCCAGCGGCTGTCCGCTTCGCGCGCGGCAGGGGACATATCGTCGCGAATGAACGGCTCAACGGCGGATTTGTAGGTGCCGACGCGGAAGACGTGGGTCGTCACTTTCAGTTTGTCGAGCAGCGCTTTGTAGTAGAGGCCGTTAGTGGCGAAACCATGCAGATCGACCACGCCCTGCGGCGAGAGCCAGATCTTATTGGCAAAGCTTGCAAGGTAGTACTGGCCCTGGCTGTAGTTATCGCCCACCGCATAGACCGGTTTGCCGCTGTCGCGAAATTCGCGCAGCGCTTTACCGATGTACTGCATTGAGGGCTGATCGGCCCCGGCGAAATTCTTCAGATCGAGCACAATGCCGGTAATGTTGCGATCCTGCTGTGCCTGACGGATGGTTTCGACGATATCGAAGAGTGAGTTCTCCTGCAGACGATCGGAGCTGGCGCCAAACAGCTGGCGACCCAGTGCGCCAAGGCGACCGCTGGCGGAGGTTTTATCGACCACCACGCCGGAGATATCCAGCAGCAGCGCGCCGCGCCCGCTGCGCTCTGCTTTGCTGTCGCTCATCTGCATCCATACGCCGACTGCCACTAAGATCAACACGATGAAGATAACGTTCATCACCAGGTTGCGGGTAAAGTTCAGCAGTCGCCAGCACCACTTAAAAAATCCGGCAATAATGCGCCAAAGGGTTTGCATGTATTCTCCCTGCGAGTTAACGGCCACCGCTGCCCGAGCGGCAAAGTGTGGTTATCCTAATTATCCCGCTGCCTCTTGTCAGCAGGAATCGCCTCCGGCGCTGTAACAATTTCTACGCCCATGTTAATTTTATGAACAAATTTCACAACAAGAGGTTAACTAATGGACGCACTTGAACTTCTCGTCAACCGACGCAGTGCTTCTCGCCTGGCAGAACCGGCTCCGGCTGGAGAGCAACTGGATAACATTCTGCGCGCCGGCATGCGTGCGCCAGACCACGGCACGCTGCAACCGTGGCACTTTTTTGTGATTGAAGGGGAAGGGCGCGAACGCTTCAGCCAGACGATGGAGCAGGCGGCGTGTGCTGCA
Source organism: Kosakonia sp. HypNH10 (assembly GCF_029850615.1). Lineage (NCBI taxonomy): Bacteria > Pseudomonadati > Pseudomonadota > Gammaproteobacteria > Enterobacterales > Enterobacteriaceae > Kosakonia > Kosakonia sp. HypNH10. The sequence continues at coordinate 192,663 of NZ_JAOTIU010000001.1, read as the reverse complement.
GGCCAGGATGAAAAGGGCATTGAGAAAGCGCGCACCTCGCCGTTTCGTGCCCCGATGATTATCACCGTGGTGGCAAAGTGCCAGGAGCACCACAAAGTGCCGCAGTGGGAGCAGTTGCTCTCCGCCGGGTGTGCGGTGATGGCGATGCAGATGGCGGCGCTGGCGCAGGGCTTTAACGGCATCTGGCGCACCGGCCCGCTGACCAACAGCCCCGAGGTTCGCCAGGCATTTAACTGTGGTGAACTGGATCAGGTTGTTGGCTTCCTCTACCTCGGTACCCCGCAACTGAAAGCCTCTACCACGGTGACCGTGCCGGATCATACGCCGTTCGTTACTCACTTCTGAGTGCCGCTTTTGCCGGATGGCGATAAGCGCTAATCCGGCCTGGGCCACCACGCAGGTTTGCAGGCCGGATTAAACGCTGCCGTCACCCGGCAGCAGGATTACTTATGACTCGCGGCAAACTCTTCTTTGGCTTTCTGCAACTGCTGCTGGAAAGCCGGATTGGTGTGCAGGGTGGCGACAACCGCCGAGCCGACAACGCGCGCGGCGTCCACATCGCTCTGCCAGTGGTAACCACAGATCACCCGGCTTTGGCCCAGGTCGAAGCCGCGCTTGAGGATCTCGTTCTGCCGCTGCGGGTTGATTTCCGCCAGCACCAGTGCCGTGGCCCAGCCAATCGAGGTATGGCCTGACGGGTAGGATCCATTCTTCGACAGCTCATCCTGATCTTTGGTATTGCAGGTTGGCACGTTGTAGAAGGCGAAAGGACGAATGCGCATGTACTTCTGTTTTGCGCCGCGCGTCGCCAGATCGCCCGCATCTTCAATCATATTGGTCAGCAGCTTATGCAACTGCGGCGCATCTTTCTCGGTGATCGGAGAACCGAACGCGCCGGAGAAGGCATTGGCCACGCCGCCGCTGCTCAGGTTGGCGTCTTCTGCGGCAAGCTTGCCGCGCTCGGTATTGCGCAGTAAACGACCCTGCTCATACATTGCCTGATCGTTCAAAAAGGCGATGCTGCCCACTTCCGGCGGCGGTGGCAGCAGCGCGAGGCTATCTATCGCCTGGTCGTTTTTCAGGTAGTAGAGATCCGGTTTGGTGGTGGCATCATTTCCCGTTGGTACAAGAGCAAAGGCGTTGGCAGAAAGTAAACCCGCAAGACAGAGGGTAATAAGGCTTTTTTTCATTAGAGATTCCTTAGATTTTTGACTGCAACAGCCATAAGTGGCTGTTGTCATCTTTTTGTCATAATTCTTAGGAAATGACGTTGCGGTGAATCGCAAAACCGCGCCTGAGTGAGGTTTGGCGGTAGCGATTGCTCAAGATATAACCAGTGGATTCCACTGTTTCGTTCGCTTAATGAGCAACGGGATGCGAAATCGGATAGTCACACTTACCACCTTACGGTTTGGGCGCTACCATAGCGCCATTGCAATGACAGGAGATCTCCATGAGCGAGCAAGCTATTCGTTTAACGCAATACAGCCACGGAGCCGGTTGCGGATGTAAAATTTCCCCCAAAGTGCTGGACACCATTCTGCACAGCGAGCAGGCGAAATTCCTCGATCCCAACCTTCTGGTCGGCAACGAGACGCGTGACGACGCCGCGGTTTACGACCTTGGTAATGGCACCTGTGTAATCAGCACCACTGACTTTTTTATGCCGATCGTCGATAACCCCTTCGACTTTGGCCGCATCGCTGCGACAAATGCTATCAGCGACGTCTTCGCGATGGGCGGCAAACCGATTATGGCGATCGCTATCCTCGGCTGGCCGCTCGATAAGCTGCCCCCTGAGGTTGCCCGCGAAGTGATCGAAGGCGGGCGTTTTGCCTGCCAGCAGGCGGGCATTGCGCTGGCCGGTGGCCACTCGATTGACGCGCCGGAGCCGATTTTTGGCCTCGCCGTTACCGGCGTTGTGCCGACCGAGCGCGTAAAGAAAAACAGCACCGCGCAGGCGGGCTGCAAACTCTTTCTCACCAAACCATTGGGCATTGGCGTGTTGACCACCGCTGAGAAAAAATCGCTGCTTAAGCCGGAGCATGTCGGGCTGGCAACGGAAGTGATGTGCCGGATGAACCTCGCCGGTGCGGCGTTTGCCGATATTGAGGGCGTGAAAGCAATGACTGATGTCACCGGTTTTGGTCTGCTCGGCCACCTGAGCGAGATGTGCCAGGGCGCGGGCGTGCAGGCGCAACTTACCTACGCCGACGTGCCGAAGCTGCCGGGGGTAGAAGAGTATATTGCTCAGGGCGCGGTACCGGGCGGCACGCAGCGTAATTTTGCCAGCTACGGCCATCTGATGGGCGAGATGCCCGACGCGGTGCGCAATCTGCTCTGCGATCCGCAAACCTCCGGCGGCCTGCTGCTGGCGGTGACGCCGGACGCTGAAGCACAGGTGAAAGCCACGGCGGCGGAGTACGGCATTGAACTGAGCGCCATTGGCGAACTGGTCACCGCCCGCGGCGGTCGCCCGATGATTGAGATCCGATAAGTCGATGCGGTTATTTATTGCCGAAAAGCCCAGTCTGGCGCGCGCCATTGCCGATGTGTTGCCCAAGCCGCATCGCAAAGGCGACGGCTACATTGAGTGCGGTAATGGCCAGGTGGTGACCTGGTGCATCGGTCACCTGCTGGAGCAGGCGCAGCCGGACGCCTATGACAGCCGCTATGCGCGCTGGAACCTGGCGGATTTGCCCATTGTGCCGGAGAAGTGGCAGCTGCAGCCGCGCCCCTCGGTGCTGAAGCAGATCAACGTTATTAAGCGTCTGCTTGCCGACGCCGACGAAGTGGTGCATGCCGGTGACCCGGATCGCGAAGGGCAACTGCTGGTGGATGAGGTGATTGACTACCTGCAACTGCCGGCGGAAAAGCGCCAGCATGTGCAGCGCTGCCTGATTAACGATCTCAACCCGCAGGCGGTGGAGAGAGCGATTGGGCGGCTGCGCGCCAATAGCGAGTTTATTCCGCTCTGCGTCTCCGCGCTGGCCCGCGCCCGCGCAGACTGGCTTTACGGCATTAATATGACCCGCGCCTATACGCTTTTAGGCCGCAACGCCGGGTATCAGGGGGTGCTCTCCGTTGGGCGCGTCCAGACCCCGGTGCTGGGGCTGGTGGTGCGGCGCGATGAAGAGATTGAGAACTTCGTTTCGAAAGATTTCTTTGAAGTGAAAGCGCACATTGTGACGCCCGCCGGGGAGCGCTTTACCGCCCTGTGGCAGCCGAGCGATGCCTGTGAGCCTTACCAGGATGAAGAGGGGCGTCTGCTGCATCGCGCGCTCGCGGAGCACGTGGTTAACCGCATCAGCGGTCAACCAGCGATGGTCACCGCTTATAACGATAAACGGGAATCAGAACTGGCACCGCTGCCGTTCTCCCTCTCCTCACTACAGATTGAGACGGCGAAGCGTTTTGGCCTGAGCGCGCAGAACGTGCTCGATATCTGCCAGAAGCTCTATGAAACCCACAAATTAATTACCTATCCGCGCTCCGACAGCCGCTATCTGCCGGAGGAGCACTTCGCCGGTCGCCATGCGGTGCTGAACGCGATTGGCGTGCACGCCGCCGATCTGCTGCCGCAGCCGGTGGTCAACCCCGATACGCGCAACCGCTGCTGGGATGACAAAAAGGTGGATGCTCACCACGCCATCATTCCGACCGCGCGCAGCTCGAAGGTGAGCCTCAGCGATAACGAGTCCAAAGTCTATAACTTGATTGCGCGGCAATATCTGATGCAGTTCTGCCCGGATGCGGTGTTCCGCAAGTGCCAGATTGATCTCGATATCGCCAACGGCAAGTTTATCGCCAAAGCGCGTTTCCTTGCGGAAGCGGGCTGGCGGACGCTGCTTGGCGCGAAAGAGCGCGATGAAGATGATGACGGCACGCCGCTGCCGGTGGTAGCAAAGGGCGATGAGCTATTGTGTGAGAAGGGCGAAGTAGTGGCGCGCCAGACGCAGCCGCCGCGCCATTTCACCGATGCGACGCTGCTCTCTGCGATGACCGGTATTGCGCGCTTTGTGCAGGATAAGGATCTGAAAAAGATCCTGCGCGCCACCGATGGATTAGGCACGGAAGCGACGCGCGCGGGCATTATCGAATTGCTGTTTAAGCGCGGCTTTCTGGTGAAGAAAGGGCGCTATATTCACTCCTCCGACGCAGGAAGGGCACTGATCCACTCGCTGCCGGAGATGGCGGCGCGGCCGGATATGACCGCGCACTGGGAGTCGGTGCTGACGCAGATCAGCGAAAAGGAGTGTCGTTACCAGGACTTTATGCAACCGCTGGTCGGCACGCTGCATGAGCTGATCCACCAGGCGCGCAGCACCCCGGTGCGGCAGTTCCGCGGCCTGGTGGCACCCGGCGGCGATAAGAAAAAATCCTTCGCCAAAGGAAAAAGTAAGAAACGCCCGCCCGCAGCGGAAGCGCCTGCCTCGTAATCCCGTCAGCAATGCCCGATGGCGCTGCGCTTATCGGGCCTACAACAGCGTGACAGCCCGTAGGCCGGATAAGGCGATACGCCGCCATCCGGCAATGCGCTGCGGTTAAATCACGCCCTGGGCGATCATCGCGTCGGCGACTTTAACAAAGCCCGCGATATTCGCGCCGCGCACGTAATGCGTCTGCTTCTCTTCGCCGCCGTACTCTACGCAGGCCTGGTGAATATCCAGCATGATGTGCTGCAAACGGGCATCCACCTCTTCGGCTTTCCAGCTCATGCGGCCCGCATTCTGCGCCATCTCCAGACCGGAAGTTGCCACGCCGCCAGCATTCGCCGCTTTGCCCGGGGCAAACAGCACGCCCGCATCGAGGAAGAGATCCGTCGCTTCGATGGTGGTCGGCATATTAGCCCCTTCGGCCACCGCTTTGACGCCGTTGGCGATAAGCGTCTGCGCGGCCTCAACGTCCAGCTCATTCTGCGTGGCGCAGGGCAGCGCGATGTCGACCGGCACTGACCACGGCTGTTTCCCTTCCAGATAGGTCAGGCCAAACTCGCGCGCATAATCAGCGACCCGGCCGTCGCGGCTCGCCTTGATCTCACACAGGCGCGCCAGTTTTTCTGCCGTGAAGCCTGCTTCGTCCACCACCGTTCCCGCAGAGTCAGAGGCGGTAATCACGCGCGCGCCGAGCGACATCGCTTTCTCAATCGCATACTGGGCAACGTTGCCGGAGCCGGAAACCGCCACGCGCATCCCTTCAAAGCCAAGGCCGTGGCGCTCCAGCATCGCCTCGGTGAAGTAGACCAGGCCGTAGCCGGTCGCTTCCGGGCGGATCAGGCTGCCGCCAAACGAGAGGCCTTTTCCGGTAAAGACGCAGGCCGTGTTGTTGGAGAGCTTTTTCATCATCCCGGCCATAAAGCCCACTTCGCGCCCGCCCACGCCGATATCGCCCGCAGGCACGTCGGTATCCGCGCCGAGGTGGCGATAAAGTTCGGTGATCAGCGCCTGGCAGAAGCGCATCACTTCGCCATCGCTTTTGCCTTTAGGATTGAAATCGCTGCCGCCTTTACCGCCGCCCATCGGGAGCGTGGTGAGGGCATTTTTGAAGGTCTGTTCGAAGCCGAGGAACTTGAGGATCGATAAGTTTACCGAGGGGTGAAAACGCATGCCGCCTTTATAGGGGCCGATGGCGGAGCTGAACTGCACGCGCCACGCGCGGTTAACCTGCACCTGGTTGCGATCGTCTACCCAGGCGACACGGAACTGAATCACGCGCTCCGGCTCAACCAGACGTTCAAGCAGCGAAAGCTGACGGTAGCGCGGGTTGGCTTCGAGAAAGGGCCAGAGGGTGCTCATCACTTCGCGAACGGCCTGGGAGAACTCCGGCTGGTGCGGATCGCGCTGATGAACGGTATCAAGGAATGTTGCAAGAGAGGGGGTCTGATCCATAGATATAAGCGTCTCTTATTATGTTGATGAGTGTTGTTGTGTTTGCAATGCGCAAAAAACGGGCGCTTTTCGACTATAACATCGGCGACAGGCCACGCCGCAAGGGAAAATCTCGCTCATCAGATAAATTAAGAACCTGTTTACGGTCATAATGAAAAACGATGAAGCGGGAAACTAAAGTCCCGGAAAATAGATCCGTTATAGTAATAAGTGCAGTCAATCAAAAAGGAGAGGCTATGAGCCGATTTACAGGCGTTGCCGCCGCGTTGTTGCTGATCGCATCGGGCAGCGCGCTGGCGGATCGCTACCCGTCACCGGGTGTGGAAGTGAATGTCCCGGCCGAAGTATTCAGCAGCGGCGGGCAGACGCAAACGACACAGCCCTGCATGCAGTGCTGCGTCTACGGTAATCAAAATTACAGCGAAGGGTCGGTGATCAAAATGGAAGGCGTGCTGTTGCAGTGCCAGCGCGATGAACGAACGATCTCCACTAATCCGCTGGTGTGGCGGCGCGTAAAACCCTGAACGCCTCCAGCAGGGGGATATCCGCCGGAGCCAGCGCATAGTTGAGCGCCTCGGCGGGTGTCACCCACGCAAGCTGGCTGTGATAATGGCGCGTTGGCTCGCCTGCAAAGGTGCGCACGTGCCAGGCGTGGAGGGTAATCAGCCGCCCGGAAACTTCCCGCTGGTGGCTGGCAACAAAGCACGCCGGAACCGCCTCAATACCCAACTCCTCACGCAGCTCGCGCACCAGCGCCTGCGGCTGCGTTTCACCCGCTTCCACCTTGCCGCCCGCGAACTCCCATAACCCGGGTTGATCCGCGTGCGGCGGGCGCTGCGCCAGCAGAATATGGCCGTCGCGCTCAATGATGGCGGCGACCACGTCGATGCTTTTTAGCGTCTGCGTCATCAGAGTTTGAAGGTCGCCCAGACCGGTGCATGGTCGGAGGGTTTTTCCATGCCGCGGATATCGTAATCGATGCCGGTCTCCATGCAGCGCTCTGCCAGCGGCTGGCTCGCCAGCAGCAGATCGATACGCAGGCCGCGGTTGTCATCAAAGCCTCTTGAGCGGTAATCAAACCACGAGAAGCGATCCGTGGTGTCCGGGTTGGCTTCGCGGTAGGTATCCACCAGCCCCCAGTTTTTCAGGCGTTCCATCCACTCACGCTCTTCCGGCAGGAAGGAGCATTTGCCGGTACGCAGCCAGCGTTTACGGCTCTCTTCCCCGATGCCGATATCCAGATCCGTCGGGCTGATATTCATATCACCCATAATCAGCACCGGGTTCTCGCGCTTCAGTTCGTTATCGAGGAAGTGTTGCAGATCCTGGTAGAACTTCTCTTTTGCCGGGAACTTGGTCGGATGGTCGCGGCTTTCACCCTGCGGGAAGTAGCCATTGATAACAGTGATGTTGCCAAGCGGGGAGGGGATCTCCGCCATGATGATGCGGCGCTGTGCCTCTTCGTCGTCGTCCGGGAAGCCGCGACGCACCATTACAGGCGTCTCTTTGGTCAGCAGCGCCACGCCGTAGTGACCCTTTTGCCCGTGATAGAAGACGTTGTAACCGAGACGTGCCACCTCTTCGAGGGGGAACATATCGTCATGGACTTTCGTCTCCTGCAAACCGATCACATCGGGCTGGTGTTGTTCGACGATTGCCTGAAGCTGGTGGGGTCTGGCGCGCAGGCCGTTGATATTGAACGAGACAAATTTCATAGTCGCAGCCACTTAAGGGAGTGAAAGATGCAGGAATGTTATCAGAGTTTACTTTCAATCACTGCCACTTATTCCGAAGCCCATCGCGCCTGCGCAAAAATCAGGCCAGTTGCCTCTTTTCAGGGCGCGCTGCGCCAAAATGGGGCGTTCTGGCAGAATTAATTTCGAGGAGAGTCACAGTTCCAGAATTAAATTTTATAAATGCATAAACTATCGCTAAATCCCGCCCTGGTTGGCCGCAATATCTAAAATTATTCACTTTTTATGCATGATAAGTGAATGGCGCCGGGTTGTAAGTTATTGAAATAACGTTAATGCACCCCTTTTATGCATTTTTCCCTCTGGCTGGCACGAAGCGTGCAATCTACATTAAGGGCGAAAACGTCATTTTTATTAACATTTATTCAACTATTTATTTACCGGTGAGGTCGCTATGTCTCTGTCTGTTACGCGTGAAAATTTCGATCAATGGATGCTGCCGGTCTATGCGCCTGCGCCGTTTATTCCGGTTCGTGGTGAGGGTTCACGTCTGTGGGATCAGCAGGGTACGGAGTATATCGACTTCGCCGGTGGCATTGCGGTTAACGCGCTGGGCCACGCAAACCCGGTGCTGTGCAAAGCGTTAAGCGAGCAGGCGGCGAAGTTCTGGCATACCGGCAATGGCTACACCAACGAACCAGCGCTGCGGCTGGCAAAACGGCTGATTGATGCCACTTTCGCCGACCGCGTCTTCTTTTGTAACTCCGGGGCGGAAGCCAACGAAGCAGCGCTGAAACTGGCGCGTAAATATGCTCACGACACCTTCGGCGCGCAGAAGAGCGGCATTGTCGCCTTTAAAAATGCCTTCCACGGCCGCACGCTCTTTACCGTCAGCGCCGGTGGTCAGCCCGCCTATTCGCAGGATTTCGCGCCGCTGCCGCCGCAGATCCAGCATGCCACCTTTAACGATCTCGCCTCTGCCAGCGCCCTGATTAACGACGACACCTGCGCGGTCATTGTTGAGCCGATGCAGGGCGAGGGCGGCGTAGTGCCTGCCGATCCGGCCTTTTTACAGGGGCTGCGCGAGATCTGCTCCCGCCACAATGCGCTGCTGATTTTTGATGAGGTACAAACCGGCGTCTGTCGCACCGGGGAACTCTATGCCTATATGCACTATGGCGTGACGCCGGATGTGTTAACCACCGCGAAAGCGCTCGGCGGTGGCTTCCCGATTGGCGCGATGCTCACCACCGAGACCTTCGGCAAGGTGATGAATGTCGGCACTCACGGCACCACCTATGGCGGTAACCCGCTGGCGGGCGCGGTGGCAGGCGCGCTGCTTGATACCGTCAACACTCCGCAGATGCTCAACGGCGTTAAACAGCGCCACGAGTGGTTTACCGAACAACTTACCGCCATCAATGCCCGTCACCTGCTGTTTAGCGATATTCGCGGCCTTGGGCTGTTGATCGGCTGCCAACTGGTGCCCGCCTTTAGCGGTAAAGCGAAGCAGATCTCCCAGCTGGCGGCAGCAGAAGGGGTGATGGTGCTGATTGCCGGTGGCAACGTGCTGCGTTTCGCCCCGGCGCTGAACATCAGCGAAGAGGAGGTGCGCATCGGCCTTGAGCGCTTTGCCCGCGCCTGTGAAAAATTCCTCTCGGAGAGCACAACATGATGGTGATTCGTCCGGTCGCGGCAAGCGATCTCGCAGCCCTGATGAAACTCGCCGGCAAAACCGGCGGCGGTTTAACCTCGCTGCCCGCCGATGAGGCAACCCTGGCGGCACGTATTGAGCGCGCCCGCCAGACCTGGCAAGGCACGCTGCCGAAGGGCGAGCAGGGCTATGTTTTTGTGCTGGAAGATACGCAGAGCGGCGAAGTGGGCGGCATCTGCGCCATTGAGGTCGCCGTCGGGCTTAATGACCCCTGGTACAACTACCGCGTTGGCACTCAGGTGCACGCCTCGAAAGAGCTGAATGTCTATAACGCGCTGCCGACGCTGTTTCTCAGTAACGATCACACCGGTAGCAGCGAGCTCTGCACGCTGTTTCTCGATCCCGCCTGGCGCAAAGCAGGCAACGGCTACCTGCTGTCGAAATCGCGCTTTATGTTTATGGCGGCGTTTCGCGATCGCTTCAATGAAAAAGTGGTTGCCGAAATGCGCGGGGTGATTGATGAGCATGGGTACTCCCCCTTCTGGGAGAGCGTGGGTAAGCGCTTCTTCTCAATGGAGTTCAGTCGCGCGGATTATCTCTGCGGCACCGGGCAGAAAGCGTTTATCGCTGAGCTGATGCCGAAACACCCCATTTATACCCACTTCCTCTCGCAAGAGGCGCAGTCGGTGATCGGTCACGTCCATCCGCAGACCGCGCCTGCGCGAGCTGTGCTGGAGAAAGAGGGGTTCCGCTACCGTAACTATGTCGACATCTTTGATGGCGGGCCAACGCTGGAGTGCGATATCGACCGCGTGCGGGCAATCCGCAAAAGTCGCCTGGTGGCGGTTGGCGAAGGGCAGCGTGCGCCGGGCGAGTGGCCGGCCTGCATGGTGTCGAATGAGCGCTATGACGATTTTCGCGCGATGCTGATCAACGTCGACCCGCAGACCGAACGGCTACTGCTGTCGGCGGGCGAACTGGATGCGCTGAAGTGTCAGCCCGGCGATAGCGTCCGGCTGGTACGCCTGTGTGCGGAAGAGAAGAGTGGTGAGGAGACAGCGCAATGAGTTTATGGATCAACGGTGAGTGGATAAAGGGCCAGGGCGCACGGCGGGAGAAAACCAACCCGGTTAATCATGAGGTGCTGTGGCAGGGCTTTGATGCGGATAGCGCTCAGGTCGAGGCGGCTTACCAGGCCGCGCGCGCGGCTTTCCCCGCCTGGGCGCGCCAGCCCTTTAGCGCCCGCCAGGCGATCGTGGAAAAGTTTGCCGCGCTGCTGGAGAGCGATAAAGAGGAGCTAACGACGATCATCGCCCGCGAAACCGGCAAACCGCGCTGGGAAGCCGCCACCGAAATCACCGCGATGATCAACAAAGCGGCGATCTCGGTGAAGGCGTATCACGCGCGTACCGGCGAGCAGCAGACGGAGATGGCAGACGGTGCAGCGACCCTGCGTCATCGCCCGCACGGCGTGCTGGCGGTGTTTGGCCCCTATAACTTCCCCGGCCACTTACCCAACGGGCATATTATCCCGGCACTGCTGGCGGGCAATACGCTGCTGTTTAAACCGAGCGAACTAACGCCGTGGATCGGCGAGGCGGTGGTGAAATTGTGGCAGCAGGCTGGCTTACCGGCTGGCGTGCTCAACTTGTTGCAGGGCGGGCGCGAGACCGGCCAGGCGCTGAGCGCGCTACCGGGGCTGGACGGGCTGCTGTTTACCGGCAGTGCTAACACCGGCTATCAGCTGCATCGCCAGCTGGCGGGTCAGCCGGAGAAGATCCTCGCGCTGGAGATGGGCGGCAATAACCCGCTGATTGTTGAAGATCCGGACGATATTGATGCCGCGGTGCATCTGGCGATCCAGTCCGCCTTTGTGACCGCTGGTCAGCGCTGCACCTGCGCGCGGCGGCTGCTGGTGAAACGCTCGGCGGCGGGCGACGCCTTCCTGAAAAGGCTGGTGGAGGTTGCCAGCAAGCTGATACCGGCTGCCTGGGACGCCGAGCCGCAGCCCTTTTTCGGCGGGCTGATCTCACCCCAGGCGGCGGAGCAGGTCTATCACGCCTGGCAGGAGCATGAAGCGCGCGGCGGCAAAACGTTACTGGCTCCGCGCCTGCTGGCGGCGGGAACCTCTTTGCTGACGCCGGGTATTATTGAGATGACCGCGGTGGGCAATGTACCCGATGAAGAGGTGTTTGGCCCGCTGCTCTGCGTCTGGCGCTATGACGACTTCGACGATGCCATCACGCTTGCCAATAACACGCGCTATGGCCTGGCTTGCGGCCTGATTTCACCGCAGCGGGAGAAGTTTGATCGCCTGCTGCTGGAGGCGCGCGCCGGGATCGTTAACTGGAACAAGCCGCTAACGGGTGCGGCGAGCACTGCGCCGTTCGGCGGCGTTGGCGCGTCCGGCAACCATCGCGCCAGCGCCTGGTATGCGGCGGATTACTGCGCCTGGCCGATGGCGAGCCTTGAGACGGCGGATCTCACTCTCCCGCAAAGCCTCAGCCCGGGCCTTGGCCATTTGCGTGAGGAGCAGCCATGAGCGCGCGTGAAGTGAACTTTGATGGCCTGGTCGGGCTGACGCACCACTACGCGGGTTTATCCTTCGGTAATGAAGCCTCGACTAAACACCGTTTTCAGCGATCCAACCCAAAGCTGGCGGCAAAGCAGGGGCTTTTAAAGATGAAAGCGCTGGCGGACGCCGGCTTTCCCCAGGCGGTCATTCCCCCTCACGAGCGCCCGAACGTTGCTGCGTTACGCCAGTTAGGTTTTCGCGGTAGCGATGAACAGGTCGTTGAAAAAGCCGCAACCCAGGCGCCGGAACTGCTCTCTGCCGCCAGCTCCGCTTCAGCGATGTGGGTGGCGAATGCCGCCACCGTTTGCCCGTCGGCAGATGCCGAGGATGGCAAAGTCCACCTGACAGTGGCGAACCTGAACAACAAATTCCACCGCTCAATCGAAGCGCCGACCACCGAAGCGCTGCTGCGGGCGATTTTCCGCGATCCACACACCTTCAGCGTACACGGCGCGCTGCCGCAAGTGGCGCGTTTTGGCGACGAGGGGGCCGCTAACCATAACCGCTTCGGCGGCGAGTATGGCGATGCGGGGGTGCAGCTCTTTGTGTATGGCCGCGAGGAGGGCAACGAACTGGCTCCCGGGCGTTATCCGGCGCGCCAGACGCTGGAGGCAAGCCAGGCGGTGGCCCGCCTCAACCAGGTGCGTGCGCATCAGGTGGTCTATGCTCAGCAAAACCCGGAAGTAATCGATCTGGGCGTATTCCATAATGATGTGATTGCGGTCTCCAACCGCCAATTGCTCTTCTGCCACGAGCAGGCGTTTGCCGGGCAGCCTCAGCTGCTGGCTACGCTTGCGGCAAAAGTGCCGGGCTTTATGGCGATCGAAGTGCCGCAACAGGCGGTATCGGTCACAGACGCGGTGGCAACTTACCTGTTTAATAGTCAATTACTGAGCCATGATGATGGCCGCATGACGCTGGTGTTGCCGCAGGAGTCGCAGGAGCATGCAGGCGTCTGGCGTTACCTCAATGACCTGCTGGCGCAGGATAACCCGATTAGCGCCCTTCAGGTCTTCGATCTGCGCGAAAGTATGGCGAACGGCGGCGGGCCAGCCTGTCTGCGTTTGCGGGTAGTGTTGAGCGAGGCGGAGCAGCGGGCGGTAAACCCGGCGGTGATGATGAACGATACGCTGTTTGCCGCGCTTAATGCGTGGGTAGACAAATACTATCGCGACCGTCTTACGCAGGCCGATTTAGCCGATCCTCAGCTGCTGCGCGAAGGGCGTGAAGCACTGGATCGCCTCACTCAACTGTTGGATCTCGGGTCGGTTTATCCTTTTCAGCGTTAAGCGGAGGCGGTATGGAGAACTTTCTGGCAGCAACCATTGCGGGCGATATTCCACGCAAGATGTCCGGTGAAGCGGGCGGGATTCACTGGTTGTGGCATGAGCAGGGGATCCTCGAGCTGGTGCCGCCGCAGCCGGTAGGGCGTTCGCTGGTGATCTCCTGCGCCATTCACGGCAATGAGACGGCGCCGGTGGAGCTTATCGATCAACTGCTGCACAACCTCTTCTCCGGTGAGCAGCCGCTGAGCTGGCGATTGCTGATTATTCTCGGCAATCCGCAGGCGCTGGCGCAGGGTAAGCGCTATATCAAAAGCGATCTCAACCGCATGTTCAGCGGGCGCTGGCAGCAGCTTCCGCCGAGTGATGAAACCATCCGCGCGGCGCAGCTTGAGCGCGCGGTGACGCACTTTTTCTCCGAGGGCGACGAGACGCGCTGGCATCTCGATCTGCATACCGCTATTCGCGGTTCGCATCATGTGCGCTTTGGCGTTCTGCCGCAGCGCGCCACGCCGTGGGATGAATCTTTCCTGACGTGGCTCGGCGCGGCAGGGCTTGAAGCGCTGGTGTTCCACCAGGCACCGGGTGGAACCTTTACCCACTTCAGCTGTGAATCCTTCGACGCGCTCGCCTGCACGCTGGAGCTGGGCAAAGCGCTGCCATTTGGTGCCAACGATCTCAGCCAGTTTCAACGCACCGCCTGGGCGCTGGCGGCGCTGCTTGCCGGCGAACCCGCGCCCGATACCGAGCATCCTCCGCTGCGTTACCGGGTGGTGCAGCAACTCACCCGGCGCAGTGAGGCGTTTACACTCTATATGGACAATGAGACGCTGAACTTTACCCCGTTCAGCGAGGGGACACTGCTGGCGGAGGATCGCGGCGAGCGCTATCTGGTGACGCACCCGCAGGAGTATGTGCTATTTCCCAACCCTAATGTCGAGATTGGATTACGCGCCGGATTAATGCTGGAAAAAATAGCGTAGCGTTAAGCCCTGCCACCGCAGGGCTTATTTTTGCTCTCTGAACTTATTACGGAATTATCTTGTTGAGTGCTGAAAAAAATAGCATACTCAGTTTTTGCTTATCTCCATAAAAAACTTATATTTCAGCGGCTTGTTTATTTTTATTTCCACTCTTCACCGTTTATCCTTATTTCCTTCATATTTGATTAAAATCTCACTTTTACACTTTCACTGTTTTACCATCGCTCTGATTAATTGACGCTTGAAGCGCTAAAGTGATTAGCGTCAACACGGCAACCGCCGTATATAAAACTGAAGTAAGGAAGAATATTATGCGTAAATTGACTGCCCTGTTTGTTGCCTCTACCCTGGCGTTTGGTGCTGCAAGCCTTGCGCACGCTGATGATGCTCCGGCTGCACCGGCTGATGCCAAACCGATGATGCATCATCACAAAGGAAAAGGGCCGCATGAGATGATGTTCCAGGGCCTGAACCTGACCGATGCGCAGAAAGCGCAAATCCGCGACATCATGAAGAGCCAGCGTGAAGAGATGAAGCGTCCGCCTGTGGAAGAACTGCGCGCGATGCATGAGATTGTCGCCAGCGACAGCTTCGATAAAGCCAAAGCTGAAGCGCAAATCAATAAGATGGATGAGCAGCGCAAAGCCGACATGCTCAAACATATGGAAACGCAGAACAAGATTTACAACATTCTGACGCCGGATCAGAAAAAACAGTTCAATGCCAATTTTGAGAAGCGTCTGACAGAACGTCCTGCCGCAGGCGATAAAATGCCTCCTGCACCGGCTGAATAATTTAGTCGACCCTTCTTAAGACCGCCGGTTTTGCCCATCGCCAGTAGCACATGATGGGCAGAACCGGCGGTTTTTTCTCGCCTGCCTCTTGCCAGCCGCTACCGGCGCGGTATCCTCGTTGTTCCTGTGTGCCCGAAGTTGCTACTTATCTGAAGTTTATACTTTTTTACATCTCTGGTTACGTCGTAGCCTAAGGCATCGCTGCCTGGCTGCCGATAACCTGTTTATAGCAATGTGAACAAGAACAAGAATGCACGCTGTTTCAGAAGCAGCGGCGCAGCGTATCGCTGTGCTATTCAGGAGTGATGATGGAATTCTTTGATATTCGCAAAATGCCGGTCAATCTCTGGCGAAATGGCGCAGGCGAAACCCGCGAGATTTGCTGCTTTCCGCCTGCTACCCGCGAATTTAACTGGCGCGCCAGCATTGCCTCGCTGGCCGGAAACGGTGAATTTACGCCTTTCCCCGGCGTCGATCGCGTGATCACGCTGATAGAAGGTGGGGAAGTGACGCTCAACGGCGGCAGTGTGCGCCATACCCTGAAGCGCCACCAGCCTTTTACTTTCGCAGGGGATCAGCCGGTCAAGGCCGAGCTTTGCGAAGGCCGTATGTCGATGGATTTTAATATTATGACCCGCCGCGATCGCTGCCAGGCGAACGTGCGCATCGCCGATCGCACCTTCACCACCTTCGGTTCGCGCGGCGGGGTGGTTTTCGTGCTGAGCGGCGCATGGCAGCTGGGCGATAAACTGCTCACCGCCGATCAGGGCGCGTGCTGGCAGGAGGGGAGGCAGACCCTGCGGCTGCTCCGCGCCGAAGGGCAGTTACTCTTTAGCGAAATCACCTGGCTGGCCGGGCACTAAGCCAGTTCTACAATCTCGTGCTCGCCCGACAGCAGCGGTTTACACAGAATTTTATAGCCATCGTGATCGAAGCCAGCGGGGGTGCGCAGCAACGCTGCCGCCTCGCCTGGCGTATTGACCGAACCCAGCCAGAGCCAGTTATGGATGATGTGATACTGCGTCATCTCACCAAAGCTCTCTTTTAACCCAATCGGCCCCTGCCATGGCCAGCACACCAGTTGCATACGCGCCATCGCGGCGAGAAAACGGCTATTGTGCTCTTCAACGCTCTCTTTTCCGCAGCAGGCACCGGCGCAGCGTTTTAGCGCCGAGCGAAAACAGGGGCGGCCACGGCTGAGCGGCTCAAGCCCGAGCAAGCCGTAACAGAGCTTCTCCTCATCGGCGATGGATTGCAGCGATTGCAGCGCCGTGCGCCGGTTGGCAAACAGACCAAAAAGATGGGGAGAAGAGGAGAAATCCACTTCGCGGGCGTAAACCACCTGCGGCTTACCTTCCTCCACGCGCAGTGAGCAGAGCTGGCGATTACGGCGCAGGCGTTTATTAAACAGCGGCTGCTGCTCTTTGATAAGCCTGGCTTCCAGCAGCAGCGCGCCAATCTCACCGGCGGTGCAGATCCAGCTAACGCGCCGGGACTGACGCAGCATGGAGGCTTCATCCGGGGTGCGGAAATGGGACATCACCCGGCTGCGAATATTGACGCTTTTGCCGATATAGAGCGGCATCGCCTCGCTGTCACCATGAAAAATATAGACGCCAGGGTGCTTAGGCATCGCCTCAAGCCACTGACGCAGATGTTCGGGGTATTCATAGATTGCCGCCGCCTCAAATGAAAGACGCGGGGCGGATTGACGCCTTGCCACACGGAACTCCTGATACTGTTTACTTGTACAGTGTAGCAGGCTACTTCAGGTTAAAAAAGAAACATTTGGAAAGATCAGGCAAGTGCAGGTGGGAGAGAGAAGCTTGTGCCGCTTCGCTTAGCAGGCCTACAGCTTATCTGTAGGCCTGAGCGGGCGTCACGATTTACTGTTTTTTCCAGAAATCATCGAAAATGGTGATCGGCGGACGGCGCTTGTGCTCGGTCTTCACATACCAGCCCTCAATAATGCGGGCGGTTGCTTCATCCAGCGTTTTGCCTTCCAGATAATCGTCGATATTTTCGTAGGTTACGCCGAGTGCAGCTTCATCCGGCAGAGAAGGGCGGTCATCTTCCAGATCGGCGGTCGGTGCTTTTTTGTAGAGATGCTCCGGGCAGCCAAGGTGTGCCAGCAGCTGTTTGCCCTGACGCTTATTGAGGCGGAACAGCGGGTTAATATCGGTGCCGCCATCGCCATACTTGGTGTAGAAGCCGGTGACCGCTTCAGCCGCGTGGTCAGTTCCGACAACAATCCCTTTGCACATCCCGGCGATGCTGTACTGCGCTTTCATACGCTCGCGCGCTTTCTCATTCCCGCGCACAAAGTCGCTCAGTTCAATACCGGTATCGCGCAGCGCCTGCTCGCTTGCCAGCACCGACGCTTTGATATTGACGGTCAACACCCGGTCAGGTTTGATAAACGCAATGGCGTCCTGGCAATCCTGCTCATCCGCCTGCGCGCCGTAGGGCAGACGTACGGCGATAAACTGTAACTCGCTGTCGCCGCTCTCTTCACGCAGTTCCGAGATGGCTAACTGGGAGATTTTCCCCGCCAGCGTCGAGTCCTGGCCACCGCTGATGCCGAGCACCAGTGATTTGATAAAGGGATAGGTTTTCAGATACGTTTTCAGAAAATCCACGCTGCGGCGAACTTCTTCTTCGGCATTGATGGTTGGCTTGACGCCCAGTGCCTGAATAATCTCTTGTTGCAGAGCCATTAACCCCTCCGTTGTTGAATCCTGCTGTGCAGGTTGCAAATTGTTATTCATTAAAGCTAACCCCTTCGTGGGAAAACGACAAGGTTCACAGTTTTACGTGCCGTAATTTGCGCCGATTCAGGTCGTTTACGCACTTTTATTAGATTTTTCTGAAAGATATATCATTTTCTGTCCCGAGTTGAAAAATCCAATATTATATTCCAGGCTTAGTTAACACGCTGATACAGAAGCGGATACTAAAGAGGATGGAATATGAATAAGAATATCGCAGGAATTCTGGGCGCCGCAGCAGTACTGACTATGCTGGCAGGTTGTACCGCTTACGATCGCGCGAAAGATCAGGTTAGTCAGCCGGTCGTTAAAGATGTGAAAAAAGGGATGAGCCGCCAGCAGGTAATGCAGATTGCAGGCCGTCCGTCATCAGAAGTGAGCATGGTTCACGCTCGTGGTACCTGCCAGACCTATATCCTGGGCCAGCGTAACGGCAAAACTGAAACCTACTTCGTTGCACTGGACGAAACCGGTCACGTGCTGAACTCGGGTTATCAGACCTGTTCCGAATACGACACCGACCCGCAGGCACCGCAGCAGCAGTCTCAGCAGAAAAAACCTCTGCAGTAATTTTTTGATTTCGCCTGAGCAAACAAAAAACCGGCCAGCTGGCCGGTTTTTTTATGCCTTATGCCGGCACGTTATCGATCTTGCTGATACGTGACCAGACACGGTGCGCTGAAAGCTGCTCGATAAAATCCTCCACCAGCGCGGTCGAGGCGATATCGCCTTCGATAATGCCCTCTTCACCCTGCGGGTTGACGTGGATCACCCCTTTAAACTGGCGAGCGTCACCGGCAAGACCGATAGTCTTGAGGTGCTTATAGGCTTCCAGCAGGTAATATTTCGCATCGCCATTTTGCAGTAGCGTGCTGATATCGCCGCCGGGCACAAATACCCCATCGACCGTCAGCGACGGCGAACCGGCGAACGTTGCTGCCACCGGCAGGCGCGAGCCATCATCAGCCACTACTTCGCCCATGCGCGAGTAGAGCAGTTTGGCGTGCACGCCTTTATTCTTCAGCCCTTGCAACAGAGTCAGCACATCCTGTGCGCGAACATTGTCATGCAGTAGCACTGCGACCACACGGCCCTTCACATCGCCATCCGGAATGGCATACAGGCTGAGGGAGGGATCTTTCTCCACGCCGTTTACCGCAGGCGGCGGCGTAATGTTGCACTGCTCTTCCGTCAGGGTAATACCCAGGTTTTCCGCAACGGACTGCGCCAGGTTGACATCAATATGCGCCAGCAGGTCGACCACGCGCTCACGGATATAGGGACGCGCCACTTTGCTTAACTCAAAGCTGAAGGCATCGACGATATGGCGTTGTTCAAACGGCGTCTGGCTCAGCCAGAAGAGGCGCGGATGGGCGTAGTACTCACCAAATGAGGGGCTGCGCTCGCGCACTTTATGCCCCTCAACACGCTCCTGATAGCTCTCAAACCCGCCGCGTTTCGGCCCCGGCGGCGTTTCGCGCGGCCAGTTATCGTTGATCGAGTTCGGCTCATAGTTGGCCGGATTGGTGTCGATATCCATCCGGTGCATGCCGTCACGCTGGAAGTTGTGGTACGGGCAGGTCGGGCGGTTAATCGGAATTTCGTGGAAGTTCGGCCCGCCGAGACGGCTGATCTGCGTATCGGTATAGGAGAAGAGACGCCCCTGCAACAGCGGATCGTTGGTGAAATCCAGCCCCGGTACAATATGGCCCGGATGGAAGGCAACCTGTTCGTTTTCCGCAAAGAAGTTATCCGGGTTACGATTGAGCACCATTTTGCCGACCCGCTGCACCGGCACCAGCGCTTCCGGGATCAGTTTAGTCGGGTCGAGCAGGTCGAAATCAAACTTGAATTCGTCCTCTTCCGGGATCAGTTGCAGCCCCAGTTCATATTCCGGGTAGTCGCCCGCTTCAATCGCTTCCCACAGTTCACGGCGGTGGAAGTCCGGATCGCGCCCGGTCAGCTTCTGCGACTCGTCCCACACCAGCGAGGCTTTACCCGCCAGCGGTTTCCAGTGGAAGCGTACAAAGGTCGCTTTTCCTTCGGCGTTAATCAGGCGGAAGGTATGGATACCAAACCCTTCCATAGTGCGATAGCTGCGCGGAATGCCGCGGTCGGACATCGCCCACATCACGTTATGCAGCGTTTCCGGTTGCAGGGAGACGTAATCCCAGAAGGTGTCGTGTGCGCTCTGGCCCTGCGGAATAGCCCAGTGTGGCTCCGGTTTCACCGCATGGACAAAGTCGGGGAATTTGTGCGCATCCTGCAAGAAGAAGATCGGCGTGTTATTGCCGACCAGATCGAAGATACCCTCTTCGGTGTAGAACTTGGTGGCGAAACCGCGAATATCACGCACGGTATCCGCTGAACCGGCACCGCCCTGTACGGTCGAGAAGCGCACAAACACCGGGGTGATCTTCTCCGGGTCGGAGAGGAAATCGGCCTTGGTGACATCTTGCAGGCTGCGATAGGGCTGGAAGTAACCGTGCGCCGCCGAGCCGCGCGCGTGCACGATACGTTCAGGGATGCGCTCATGGTCAAAATGGGTGATCTTCTCGCGCAGGATAAAATCTTCCAGCAGCGTCGGGCCGCGCGAGCCTGCGCGCAACGAGTTCTGATCGTCGCTGATGCGCACGCCCTGGTTGGTAGTCAGCGCGGCATTCTCGCCGCCCTTGCGGAACGGCTCCAGCGCATTCAGTTTCTCATTGGCGGTATCGGGTGATTTCAGGCTGCCTGGTGCGGTGGGCTCTTCACCGGGTGCGGTCGGTTTTGGCGAAGGGCGGTGGGAATTATCGGATGGTGCGAGGGAATCCAGTCCCGGGCGGGCTTCGTTTTCATCATCAACCGGCGCGCGGGAAGGTTGCGTCTCTTTCTCATGCTGCGACATTGAACTCGTCTCCTGTTATCCATGACTAAAAAGGCAGGTTGTTGCCATTAACCCTTCTAACTATAGAACAATGTCCCGGTCGCGCCCGTTTACCGGCCGCGCCTGGAAAACGCGCAGAAGCTCACGCCGGGCGCGACGCGCGGGGTCACAATCGGCTATCATTGGATTTCGTGTGTGTGTGAAATTTGTCTTTAGTGAATGCATCGCTTATGAAAACGCTTCGTCAACAGAATCGAGTCATTATCAGCTATGTCCCGCGCGTCGAACCGGCGCCCCCCGATCATGCGTCAAAGGTCGAAGGTTATCGTGATGTCTGGAGGCTGCGCGCTAAATATGTCGCGTTTGTGTTGATGGGCGAGCATTTTCGCCGCTCGCCGACTTTCACTACGCCGGATGCGGCGCAGCGCTGGGCGACGCAGATGCGCCAGGAAGGCGAGATAGAGGAATAAAAAAACGCCTGCAGTGTGCAGGCGTTTTTGTTTTTATGCGGGAAGCTTAACGATGTGCCAGTTCGGCGTGCTCTTCGCTATCGAGAATGGTTTTATCCGTCTGCTTCAGCCACTGGCTGGTCAGCGTCCCGGCGGTCATTGAGCCGCTGACGTTCAGCGCGGTACGGCCCATATCGATCAGCGGTTCAACGGAGATCAGCAGCGCAACCAGCGTAACCGGCAGGCCAAGCGCCGGCAGCACAATCAGCGCGGCGAACGTTGCACCGCCGCCCACGCCCGCCACACCGGCAGAGCTGATGGTGACGATGCCGACCAGCGTTGCAATCCACATCGGATCCAGCGGGTTGATGCCAACTGTCGGCGCGACCATTACCGCCAGCATTGCCGGGTAGAGACCGGCGCAGCCATTCTGGCCGATAGTCGCGCCAAAGGAGGCGGAGAAGCTGGCGATCGACTCCGGTACGCCAAGGCGACGGGTCTGCGCTTCCACATTCAGCGGAATAGAGGCGGCGCTGGAGCGGCTGGTAAAGGCAAAGGTCAGCACCGGCCATACTTTACGGAAAAACTTCAGCGGGCTGACGCCATTCACGCCCAGCAGCACGCCATGTACCACGAACATAATGCCGAGGCCGAGGTAAGAGGCGATAACAAAGCTGCCCAGCTTGATAATGTCGTGGATGTTGGAGCCTGCGACCACTTTAGTCATCAGCGCCAGCACGCCGTAAGGTGTCAGCTGCATTACCAGACGTACCAGCTTCATCACCCAGCTCTGCAAGGTGTCGATGGCGGTCAGCACGCGCTGGCCCTTCGGCGCATCATCTTTCAGCAGCTTCAGCGCGGCAACGCCGAGGAAAGCGGCAAAGATAACGATACTGATGATCGACGTCGGGCTTGCGCCAGTCAAATCGGCAAACGGATTTTTCGGCACAAACGACAGCAGCAGCTGCGGCACGGTCAGATCGGCCAGTTTACCGACGTAGTTGCTCTGAATGGCGTTCAGACGCGCGGTTTCCGCGCTGCCCTGAACCAGCCCTTCAGCAGTGAGGCCAAACAGATTGGTCACCAGCACACCGACCAGCGCGGCGATAAGGGTGGTGAACAGCAGCGTGCCGATGGTAAGGAAACTGATTTTGCCCAGCTGCGACGCGTTGTGCAGACGCGCAACGGCGCTGAGGATCGAGGCGAAAACCAGCGGCATGACGATCATTTGCAGCAGTTGCACATAGCCGTTACCGACGACATTAAACCACTGAATAGACTCTTTCAGCACCGGATTATCGGCACCGTAAATGGCCTGCAGCGCGAGGCCGAACGCCACGCCAAGCCCGAGACCAACCAGTACTTTTTTTGCGAGGCTCCACTGTTTGTGGCGCGCCTGCGCCAGCAAAAGCAGCAGTGCTGCGAACACGACAACGTTCGCGATTAATGGAAAATTCATCCCCGTTCTCCTGATTTCATTATATTGATGACATCGAGGTCATCCTGTGGCGCAAGGTTAGCAGAAGTGCCCGGGGCGGCTTATATCCAAATGGAATGCTTTATAGCGAAGTGTTCGAAATCGACTATTTATCGTGCAGACTGGCGATCAATAAAGCGATTGAACTCATTTTGCAGGATATTTATCGCTTCAGATGACCAGCGGATTGCACCATTTTCGGGCAGGGTTTGCGGCATCCATACGGCATAGGTGAGCAGGGCCATGCAGAGCACACGCTCCATCTGATTACCTTTTTGCGACGCGAGGATCGGCAGGCGAAAACGCCAGCGGCAGGGCCACAGCAGCGGCACACCGGCGGGTGTGAGCATATCTGCAACGATATGGCTGAGATAGCCGACCACCATCCCCTGCAGCGCATCCGCCGGCAGGATCCAGCTGTCAGGCACTTTTAAGGCAAAGAGGGTAAGCGCAAGAAACACCGCCAGCAGGCTATGGGTGAAACCGCGGTGACCAAAGGCGCGCGCAACGGGTTTTGAGATCCACTTTAGCCGCTGTCCAAGGAAGGATTTCGGGTGATCGATGTCCGGCAGCAGGCAGGTGAGAATGGCTGAAGGCACAATATGCCACCAGTCGCCCTGTGCAAGCACGGGCGTCAATTCGGCATTCTTGGTAAACACCGCGCAGGCTATGGAGAAAAGCAGGTGTCCTTCCGCCGTCATGATCAAACTCGCTAAACTGTCGATGCATACAGTATAGGATGTTTGTACAGTAGGCGGAAGAGGTGACGGTGTAACTCTTTGTCACAATCCTGCTAATTTAACGCGCCAGCCAGCCGCCATCGACCGCCAGCGTGTAACCATTTATGTAGTCAGCCGCTGACGAGGCGAGAAAAACCGCCGCGCCCTGCAAATCCTCCGGCGTACCCCAGCGGCCAGCGGGAATGCGATCGAGGATCTCCTGATTACGTTCTGCATCTTCGCGCAGTTGCTGGGTATTGTTGGTTGCCATATAGCCGGGCGCAATCGCGTTGACGTTGATATTGTGCTTCGCCCACTCGTTGGCCAGCAGACGGGTCAGCCCCATCACGCCGCTTTTTGAGGCGGTGTAAGAGGGAACGCGAATGCCGCCCTGGTATGAAAGCATTGAGGCGATATTGATAATTTTGCCGCCGCTGCGCTGGGCGATAAATTGCCGGGCGACAGCCTGCGAGAGGAAGAAGAGCGATTTGAGGTTGAGATCCATCACCTCATCCCAATCCTTTTCACTGAAATCGATGGCGTCGCAGCGGCGGATCGTTCCGGCGTTATTGATGAGAATATCGAGGTGCCCCATCTTCGCTACCGCTTCATCGACAATCGACGTCAGCTGCTGCTGGTCGCGCAGGTCGGCCTGAATCGCATGAAAACGCCGACCAAGCGCCTCGACGCGTCGTGCCGTTTCATGAGGGATTTTCCGGTTAACACCGACAATATCGCAGCCCGCTTCCGCCAGCCCTGTTGCCATTCCCTGGCCCAGACCGGTATCGCATCCGGTTACAAGAGCCACTTTACCCGTTAGCTTAAAAGCATCCAGTATCATATCTACTCCGGCGTGATGTCATGTCGTGACGGGCGTCAATGCCTGCGGATCAGAATAGAAGGCGGGAGCGCAAAATACAAACAAATGAAATGATGTTTCAATATTTTTGTGATGCAGGAGCGGCTTTGCACCGCTCCTGCACATTTTTAACCGAGCAGATGGGCGGCAGTAAGTTGCTGCAAGCTTTCGAGTTTGACGTTCGCCAGCACATAGCGCGGATCGGCGCGATGCTCCTCATCAGGAACGACAATCGAACGCATACGTGCCGCTTTGCTGGCAATCATCCCGTTAACGGAATCCTCCAGCGCCACGCAGGCTAAGGGATCGACGCCGAGCTTCGCCGCGCAATCAAGATAAACCTGCGGGTGCGGTTTGCTGTAAGGCAGGCTCTCGGCGGAGGCCAGCGCATCGAAGCTGTCACGCAGGTCGAACATCGCCAGCACTTTGTCCAGCATATGCAGCGGCGATGCGGAGGCCAGCCCGACGCGCAGACCGTTCGCTTTGCAAAGCGCCAGCGCTTCACGCACGCCCGGCAGCAGCGGACGCTCTGCTTCTACCAGCGCAATAGCGCGCTCAATAATTTGTGCGGTCACTTGCTGGCGGGACGGGCCGCTCCACGGCTGTTGCGCATACCACAAATCAACCACCATATCGATGCGCAGGCCCAGCGTGTCAGGCAGCTCGCCGCGGCGCGAGATGTCGACGCCGAGGCTTGAGATCACCTCAAGTTCGGCGCGATCCCACAGCGGTTCCGAGTCAATTAATAAACCATCCATATCAAAAATTGCTGCAACTGTTTGGCGCGGGGCAGACATAACACCTCTCCGGTTAGCGAAATAAAACAGGGTGAAGGTAGTGAGTATGGCAATGCGTTCACCCTGGCGTCTTTAAAAATCAGGCGAAAATAGTTATCAGCAGGTAGACTAAGGCACAAACAGTGCGTCAACAACAAGGGGAATCCATGACGTATCAACAAGCTGGACGCATCGCCGTACTGAAACGCGTTCTGGGTTGGGTGATTTTTATTCCGGCCGTTATTTCGACCGTTATTTCGATCCTGAAGTTTATGTATGAGCATAGCGATAAACAGCCTGGTATTAATGCCGTGATGCTTGATTTCGCCCACGTGATGATTGAGATGATGCGGTTCAATACGCCATTCCTCAATCTCTTCTGGTACAACTCGCCGACGCCCCATTTTCAGCAGGGCCTGAACGTTCTCTTCTGGATTATCTTCGCCTTGATCTTTATTGGCCTGGCTTTACAGGCTTCCGGCGCGCGCATGAGCCGCCAGGCGCGCTTTGTGCGCGAAGGGGTGGAAAACCAGCTGATCCTCGAAAACGCCAAAGGCGATGAGGGGCTTAGCCGCGAGCAGATCGAAGCGCGCATTAACGTGCCAAACCACACCATTTTCCTGCAGATTTTCCCGCTCTATGTGCTGCCGGCGATCATTATCGTGGCGGGCTACTTCTTCTTTAAGCTGCTCGGCTTTCTGTAAAGTTACAGCGCCCGATGGCATTCGCGATCGGGCTTGTTAGCCTTTCACTTTTACGCGGCCAATACCCGATCCAGCGCCTTCTGTGCATTCATCAAATGTTCACCGCCGAAGAGAATGGCGCGGTTGAAAAGGGTGTAAAGCTGGTAAATCGGTTGGCGGTCAAGGAAGTCGGGCGGGAGCGGGGAGATGGACTGGTAACCGTCGTAGATCTGCGGCGGCTGATCCGGATGGAGGGGCAGCATCGCCAGATCGCACTCCCTGTCGCCCCAGTAGCAGGCGGGATCGTAAATATAGGGGCCGTCCGGGCCGAGCGCGCAGTTGGCGGACCAGAGATCGCCATGCAGTAAAGAGGCCTGCGGCTGGTGGCCAGCTAACCGCTGCTGAACATGCTCAACAATCGCGTCGATATTGCCGAACTGTAGCCCTTTCTCCGCTGCCAGCTCAAGCTGCCAGCCGATACGCTGCTCGGCAAAAAAGGTTGACCAGCGGCGCTGCCAGGCGTTGGGCTGCGGCGTGGTAGAGAGATCGTTATCGAAGTCGAGACCGAACTGCGGCTGATCGCTCCACTGATGGAGTCGGGCAAGCTGCTGACCCAGTAAAAAGGCGCTATGCACATCAAGCGGGCGGGCGTGAAGATACTCCATCACCAGGAAGCTGTAGTCGCGGTCGCTGCCGACTGCCCACACTTCAGGAACCCGTACCGTATTGCTGCGCGCCAGCAGCGCCAGCTGATCGGCTTCGGCAGTGAAGATGGGAAGCAGGGCGCGTTCATCACATTTAACGAAACAGTCGCGTCCTGCGTAACGTATGCGCCATGCAGCGTGAATTTCACCGCCCGGTAGCTCATCGCGTTGTTCAATTTCGCCTTCACCCAGTTGCTCGCTTAACAGACCACTTATCGCTTGCCACATGATATTTCTCCCATGTAATCAGCCAGATCATTAGGTTAGCGCACTAAAGCTGTGAAAAAATTCGACTTAACGCACACCAGGCGCACGCACGGCGCAGGATGGCACTTATTGCTCTTGTTGCCGCCACGTCTCCCAGGTGGAAACCGTAACGTCTGTTTTTCGCCCGACGGCACTTTCCGCCAGGCCGCTGGCAAGCTCATGAACCTCTTGCTCGTTTAAGGCGCTAATCAGGCCGAAGGTGTTGGTGCCGAGATCGTGCACCTTGCCATCGTCGTCCGCCATGGTGATAAGAAAGCCCGCAAGTGTAAAGTGGTTATTTAGCTCGTTAATGTCCGTTAACGTCTCATCGTGAAATTTCACCGTGACGACGTAGCGGGTGATGCCATCGTTACTCATATTTCACCTCGTTGTTAATGCAAATTTTTTTAGCATAGTCGGCGACAAATATTTGTCGACTGGATGCCAGAGATTCCGCTGCGCTTACGCACCGCGTAAATAGTCGTAGATCTTCTGCGTATCTTCACTGGCACACAGGCGGGTACCTTGATTGATGGTTGCTGCGCTGCCGGCCGCGACGCCGAAACGCACCATATCCTCGAGTGGGGCATCTTCGGCAAGCTTAAGCGTCATGGCACCGACCATGCTGTCGCCCGCGCCAACGGTGCTCTGGCTTTTCATTGGTGGCGGCACAACCTGCACATGGCCCTGTTGATCCACCCCCAGCGCGCCTTGCGGTCCGAGCGAGACCACCACGCGACGCGCTTTGCCGCTGGTAATGATCTCCTGCGCCGCGCGCAACACGTCATGGGGTTGGTTGAGTGGTCGGCCCACCAGCGCGCTGAGCTCTTTCTGGTTGGGTTTGACCAGTTCGATATTGCCAATCTCCAGCGCAGCGGCCAGCGCGTCGCCGGAGCTGTCGATAATGCAGCGGATCCCCTGTTTTTGCGCGACGGTAATCAACTGCGTCAGCTTTTCAAGCTGGACACCCGGCGGAAGACTGCCGCTGATGACCAGAATAGCGCCGCTCTCTATGGTCAGCACTTTCTCTTCAATCTGGCGGAACTCATCTTCGCTGAGGGCGGCACCGGGCATCACAAAGCGATACTGCTCGCCGCTCGCCTCGACGTGCACATGCAGGTTTTGTCGCGTCCAGTCGGCGGTCTGCACGCTGAGGGTCGGGACATGCTCATCGGCGAGCAGGGCAGTGAGGTGTTCGCCGGTTGCGCCGCCCGCCGGAAAAATCGCGGTGGCTTTTCCGCCGAGGTGGGCAATGGCGCGGGCAACATTAATGCCGCCGCCGCCCGGTTCAAATACCGGCGAGGTGCAACGGAGTTTTCCTTCCGGATAAATTTGCGGCGTTATTGTCGCGCTATCGAGGGATGGCGCGAGGGTAAGCGTATAAATCGGTACCATATTTGACCTCCTGTTACGTAGCGTGCAGTAAGCCTGGCACCATTTACAGTGAAGGGAAAGTAAATAACAGTATGATTTTAAATACGATATTATTTTTATAGTGATATTTCGGAATCTATAACAATTATTCTGAGATCTCTCTTATTCAAAAAATCAAATAAGATTTCATTGATATGTTTAAGCGGTCTTTTTATAATTTGTTACCTTTCTGCGGACCGTTGGTCATTGATCCATAAGAAAGTTTCCGGGACCGTGTTGGTCTCATTTACTGTACGGATTTAAAAAAATGAAGCTTTTTAAGACAGTACCCGCGCTGGTTATGGCTGCGGGCGTGCTTGCGTCGATGAATGCTGTCGCAGATGATACCGTTTTTACTGTCATGGATGACCCCGCCTCCGCGAAAAAACCGTTTGAAGGTAATGTCAACGGTGGCTATCTCGGTCAGTCAGGCAACACAAAGAGTTCCTCTTTGACGGCCGACTCTACCCTGACATGGTATGGCGATTCTACGGCCTGGTCCCTGTGGGGCAACGCCAGTAACACCTCGTCTAACGACGAACGTTCTTCCGAGAAGTATGCTGTCGGTGGCCGTAGCCGTTATAACATGACTGACTACGACTACCTGTTCGGCCAGGCGAGCTGGTTGACCGATCGCTACAACGGTTATCATGCCCGTGACATCGCTACCGCCGGTTATGGTCGTCAGTTCCTGAATGGTCCGGTTCACAGCTTCCGTCTCGAATTCGGTCCGGGTGTGCGTTATGACAAGTACACAAACGGCGATACCAAAACGACGGCGCTGGGCTACGCGTCTGGTACATACGCGTGGCAGTTCTCTGACAATGCGAAATTTACCCAGGGCGTTTCGGTATTTGGTGCGGACGATACTACCGTCAACTCCGAAACCGCGCTGAACGTGGCGATTAACTCCCACTTCGCGTTGAAGGTCGCCTACAACGTGACCTGGAACTCTGAGCCGCCGTCATCGGCACCGGATCATACCGATCGCAGAACGTCGATTACCTTAGGCTACAAAATTTAATTGGACGGGCCGGATTATCCGGCCCGTTTTTATTTACGTGAAGTGCGCAGTTCGCCAGTTAATTTTATTTAAGTCCGCTCCTGCATTTCTCTCCACATTTCCTCTTTAAGAAACATATTCAGTTTATTTGACACGAACGGCTAAATAAATTGACTGGGAAAAAGTGTGATCCAGATCTACAATTCTTGCTGTGGGCATTTTGCTGCCCGGCCAGTTAAATCTATTTAAGCAAGAGAATTTGATCATGAAAACAATCAAAACAACCGCAGCCGCGCTGGTTATTTCTGCGCTCTCTTTTAGCGTATTCGCGGCACAGCCTGCACAATCTACTAATCACGTCACCACCATCGAAGCGGGTTCAAACATGATCCCCGGTACGCATGCAGTAAACGGCTCTAACGCCGCTGCTTTTAATGCGCATACGCTGGTAGCCGGTGAGTGGGAATAAAGATTATTCTCAGCCGTTTCATCTGCTTATTTTAAAAACCGGATTATGTGGTACCGGTTTTTAAAGTTGGCAAGAGAGGTTTAGGAATGGGTTCTTTCTGACAGGTTATTTGCAAAAGGTGCGCTAATAACGCTTATTTCTGGTTGCGTTAAATCTCAGACTATCAACTACGCAGGAGCGAGAGAATATTCTCCGCCGCCTGGTTAGCCACTTTTAATACGGCATCCTGACCCTGCTGTAAAAGCTGCGCTTTCGCCATTTTGCTCGCTTCCAGCGCATAATCCGCATCTTCTATCCGGCTTCTTGCCGCCTGCGTGGCGACACTCTGCTGCGCCAGCACCGATTTGTTTGATTCAAAACGATTAATAAAAGCGCCATATTGCGCGCGGTAACCGCTCACTTTTTCCAGCGCCTGGTCGAGTTTGCCCATCGCCTTACCTGCGGTGGTTTCTGACAGCAGATCCGTGCCGGTTAAGCCGAGGGATTTAACATCCGCGGGCGTGGTCGGAATGGTCGTTGATTTGATCTCATCCCCGACAGTGGCACTGGTCACCACTTCCCACGGCCTGCTCTGCTTAGGCGGCTCTTTCGGCGTAATCGTCGGTTTTGGCAGCTCGCCCCAGGTCAGGTTGCTGGTAAAGGAGCCGCTCCCCACGACCATAACAACAAGATCTTCAGTAACATTATCAATCGTTAATCGCTCAAGGCGGTTCGCACCATTGCTGCCGTCATTGTAGGCCGCACCGGACTCATACCGATCGCCATCACCACTGTATTTGATGGTCATGCCATTGTAGGGGAGTGTCGAGCTGCCATTTAATGCCCAGGAAGAGCCTCCTTCAATCAGCAGCGAGTCATCGTAAGTGGCACCACTCTTGAAGCCGTTCGATGCAGTCAATACGCGGCTGGTCGCCTTTGCGGAATCGGTGATGCCGCGGCTTTTCCAGGTGTAATCCGGATCGCTGCCGTTAATCGGCGTGCCCGCCAGATGTTTACCGTCGCGCGTGAAGAGCTGAATGTCGTCATCCAGACCTAATGAGTCGATGGTAATAGCAATATTTTTCGCCCCCGCCGGAATATAGGCCAGCGAGACGATACCGGAACTGAACGAATAGTCCGTTCCGCTCACCGGAAATTTAGTACTCAGCGGCGGAACATCGCCGATAAGCGCTGGTGGAAGCTCCGGGGCGTCCGTTGCCAGGGGATAAGAGCCGAAAATCTCGGTGCCTTCGGAAATCGACTGAATGGTATCGAGAATACTTTTGTATTCGTTCTGGATACTTTGTCTGTCACTTTCAGAAAGCGTACTGTTACCGGCCTGGATAGCCAGACTTTTAGCGCGGATCAGCCGTTCGCTAATGGTGCTCAGGCCGCCATCGGCGGTCTGCGCCATGCTGATGGCGTCATCAAGCCCGCGGGAAACCACGGTGTCTGCGTTACTGTTTGAACGCATACGATTAGCGATGGCCTGGCCTGCCGCATCGTCTTTTGCGCCATTGATTCGTAAGCCTGACGATAAACGCTCAATTGACTCCTGCAGAGTCGATGAGGTTGTTTTGCGAACCGTCAGGTTCAAGCCCGTCATCTCGTTGTAATTGATCGCTTGCATTACCGTCGCTTTATCATTCAAACCACGAATGCTCTATTTATCGGCAACAGTAGCGGGTTTCTTTAAGGTAAATCGATAAGGAAATTTAACTTTGTGCAACTGTATAAAAAACAAGTCCTTTTACATTTTCGCTAAAGATTTGCAGTGTTGTGGCACACTTACAGGCAACTGCAATAAGGGTAGGCTGCGTGTTACTCAAGGCTTTCTAATGAAAAAAAACGGGGAGATGGGGCGGTATGGGCAAGTTAAATGATGCGGCGCTGTATGATGAGATGTGCCGGGTAGTGGGCAAGGTCGTGCTTGAGATGCGTGACCTGGGGCAGGAGCCTAAGCATATTGTTATCGCGGGTGTGGTGAGAACCATGCTGGCTAATCAGAGAATTAAACGTAGCGAACTGACAGAAGCGGCGATGGAAGAGGTGATCCGTGCCCTTGGTTTTGACGCCTGAGCCTGGTTTCAACAGGGCACGCATTGCTGCGTGCCCGGGAGAAGCGAAAGCCCTAGCGTCGTTTTCTCGGTGAAACCGGAAGGGTTTGTGAATATTTCACTTTGCTGTGTTTGTAGAAGGCAAAAATAACAATAGCAATCAACAGAATAATGGCTAAGATATAAACTATTACCATGATTTATCAGTGGGTTAGGGGTTGCTGGGAAGCCAAATAGACTGCTTCTACCCCTGTTGTGTCAAGATGTAAACGAAAAATCAGATAATACCTTCGTTGCGCAACCAGGCTAAATGGCGACTCTGCTCCATAGCGACGGAAAAGGGCGCAAAAATGATCCCCGTCACACTAGCCCTTTCAACGCCGATTGCAAATGTGTACTATTGTCGGGTACTTAACAGCAGCGGGTAAGGGTAAAGTGCGGTCATCACCGTTCGATACATATTCCGCAGAGTGAAGCGAGAAAACTTATCTAAGTTGCTGTTATATCTTTGAAATCTCATTTTGCATGTGCTCTTTCGTGTGGCGCACCACTGCAAATTAAGGAAATGAAATGCCTGTAATTACGCTTCCTGATGGCAGTCAACGCCATTATGACCACGCCGTAAGTCCCCTGGATGTTGCGCTTGATATTGGCCCTGGTCTGGCGAAAGCCTGCATTGCCGGGCGCGTCAATGGTGAACTGGTCGATGCTTCAGATATCATCGACAGTGATGCAAACCTTGCTATCATCACCGCAAAAGATGAGGAAGGGCTGGAGATTATCCGCCACTCCTGTGCGCATCTGTTGGGCCATGCGATCAAGCAGCTGTGGCCGCACACTAAAATGGCGATTGGTCCGGTTATCGACAATGGCTTCTATTATGACGTTGATCTCGACCACACTCTGACTCAGGAAGATATCGACGCGCTCGAAAAACGTATGCACGAGCTCGCCGAATCCAACTATGACGTTATCAAGAAGAAAGTGAGCTGGCAGGAAGCGCGTGAAACGTTTGTCGCACGCGGTGAAAACTACAAAGTCTCCATTCTTGATGAAAACATTGCCCATGATGACAAGCCTGGCTTGTATCATCATGAAGAATACGTCGATATGTGCCGTGGTCCGCACGTACCGAATATGCGTTTCTGCCACCACTTCAAACTGATGAAAACGGCGGGCGCTTACTGGCGCGGCGACAGCAACAACAAGATGCTGCAGCGTATTTACGGTACCGCATGGGCAGATAAAAAAGCGCTTAACGCCTATCTGCTGCGTCTGGAAGAAGCCGCAAAACGCGACCACCGTAAAATCGGTAAGCAGCTTGACCTGTACCATATGCAGGAAGAAGCGCCGGGTATGGTCTTCTGGCACAACGATGGCTGGACCATTTTCCGTGAACTGGAAACGTTCGTACGCTCTAAGCTGAAAGCGTATCAGTACCAGGAAGTGAAAGGCCCGTTTATGATGGACCGTGTGCTGTGGGAAAAAACCGGCCACTGGGACAACTACAAAGATGCTATGTTTACGACCTCGTCAGAGAATCGTGAGTACTGCATCAAACCGATGAACTGCCCGGGACATGTGCAGATTTTCAACCAGGGGTTGAAATCCTACCGCGACCTGCCGCTGCGTATGGCGGAGTTCGGTAGCTGCCACCGTAATGAACCTTCGGGCGCGTTGCACGGTCTGATGCGTGTGCGCGGCTTTACGCAAGATGATGCGCATATTTTCTGTACGGAAGAGCAGGTTCGCGATGAAGTGAACGCCTGCATCCGTATGGTCTACGATATGTACAGCACGTTTGGCTTCGAAAAAATCGTTGTTAAACTCTCCACCCGTCCCGAGAAACGTATCGGTAGTGACGAGATGTGGGATCGTGCTGAGGCGGATCTGGCAGTTGCGCTGGAAGAGAACAATATCCCATTTGAATATCAACTGGGTGAAGGCGCATTCTACGGTCCGAAAATTGAATTTACCCTTTATGACTGCCTCGATCGTGCATGGCAGTGCGGAACGGTACAGCTGGACTTCTCCCTGCCGGCTCGTCTGAACGCCTCTTATGTAGGCGAAAGCAACGAGCGTCAGGTTCCAGTTATGATTCACCGCGCAATTCTTGGGTCACTGGAGCGCTTTATCGGCATCCTGACTGAAGAGTTCGCAGGCTTCTTCCCAACCTGGCTTGCGCCGGTGCAGGTCGTGGTCATGAACATTACTGATTCACAGTCTGAATATGTCAACGAATTGACCCAGAAACTGCAAAATGCGGGCATTCGTGTAAAAGCAGACTTGAGAAACGAGAAGATAGGCTTTAAAATCCGCGAGCACACTTTACGTCGTGTCCCTTATATGCTTGTTTGTGGTGACAAAGAGGTTGAAGCCGGCAAAGTTGCTGTGCGTACCCGTCGCGGTAAAGACCTGGGTAGCCTTGACGTAAATGAAGTTATCGAGAAGCTGCAACAAGAGATTCGCAGCCGCAGTCTTAAACAACTGGAGGAATAAGGTATTAAAGGCGGAAAACGAGTTCAAACGGCGCGTCCCAATCGTATTAATGGCGAGATCCGCGCCCTGGAAGTTCGCTTAACTGGTCTGGAAGGCGAGCAGCTTGGTATTGTGAGTCTGCGAGAAGCTCTGGAAAAAGCTGAAGAAGCCGGGGTTGATTTAGTCGAAATTAGCCCTAACGCCGAGCCGCCCGTTTGCCGTATAATGGACTACGGCAAGTTCCTCTATGAAAAGAGCAAATCTTCTAAGGAACAGAAGAAGAAGCAAAAAGTTATTCAGGTCAAGGAAATCAAATTCCGACCTGGTACAGATGAAGGCGACTATCAGGTAAAACTCCGCAGCCTGATTCGCTTTCTTGAAGAGGGCGATAAGGCCAAGATCACGCTGCGTTTCCGCGGTCGTGAGATGGCCCACCAACAGATCGGTATGGAAGTGCTTAACCGCGTGAAAGAAGATCTGGTCGAACTGGCAGTTGTCGAATCCTTCCCTACGAAGATCGAAGGCCGCCAGATGATTATGGTGCTTGCTCCTAAGAAGAAACAGTAAGGCCATCAAGTAATTAAACCTGTGGGCCTCGTGCTCGCGGGTTTAGTTCGCCTTTGTTTCGTTTATTAACAATGCGAAGTGGAAATTGAAAAATGCCAAAGATCAAAACCGTACGCGGTGCTGCTAAGCGCTTCAAAAAAACCGGTAAAGGTGGTTTTAAGCACAAGCATGCTAACCTGCGTCATATTCTGACCAAAAAAGCTACCAAGCGTAAACGTCACCTGCGTCCGAAAGCCATGGTTTCTAAAGGCGATCTGGGCCTGGTCATCGCGTGCCTGCCGTACGCATAAGTCGTTAACCTTTTAACTTTTTAATTAGAATATACAGGAGAGCATATGGCTCGCGTAAAACGTGGTGTGATTGCACGTGCACGTCATAAGAAAATTTTGAAACAAGCTAAAGGCTACTACGGCGCGCGTTCACGCGTTTACCGTGTTGCCTTCCAGGCTGTTATCAAAGCTGGTCAGTACGCTTATCGTGACCGTCGTCAGAAAAAGCGTCAGTTCCGTCAGCTGTGGATTGCACGTATCAACGCAGCAGCACGTCAGAACGGTATTTCTTACAGCAAGTTCATCAACGGCCTGAAAAAAGCCTCTGTTGAAATTGACCGTAAGATCCTGGCTGACATCGCCGTATTCGACAAAGTGGCATTCTCTGCCCTGGTTGAAAAAGCGAAAGCAGCTCTGGCGTAAGCCAGTTTAAGAGAGGGAGCCTGGCTCCCTCTTTTGCTTTAACAGTATCAATACATTGACTTTTTGCCGTGATGCGTTTTCAATAGCCCATCGTCGCCACGTAGCCGATTAAGGTAATGCAAGCATGAATGCTGCTATTTTCCGCTTCTTTTTTTACTTTAGCACCTGAACCCAGGGGGCTTGCGCGTGAAAGAAGAAACGGAAAACAGCGCCAGAAAGCCTCCCTTGTGGAGGCTTTTTTTGTATCTGCCGCGTGTAAATATCGTCATATAACGAGGAAAACCATGTCACATCTCGCAGAGCTGGTTGCCAGTGCGAAGGCAGCCATTAACGATGCCTCAGATGTCGCCGCGCTGGACAACGTACGCGTCGAATATTTGGGTAAGAAAGGGCATCTGACCCTTCAGATGACCACCCTGCGTGAGCTGCCGCCAGAAGAGCGCCCGGCTGCCGGAGCGGTAATCAATGAAGCGAAAGAGCAGGTTCAGCAAGCGCTGAACGCGCGCAAAAACGATCTCGAAAGCGCTGCGCTGAATGCCCGCCTCGCCGCTGAGACCATCGATGTCTCCCTGCCGGGCCGTCGTATTGAAAATGGCGGTCTGCACCCGGTGACGCGTACCATCGATCGTATCGAGAGCTTCTTCGGTAAGCTGGGCTTTACCGTCGCCACCGGGCCGGAGATCGAAGACGATTACCACAACTTTGACGCGCTGAACATTCCGGGTCACCACCCGGCGCGTGCCGATCACGACACCTTCTGGTTCGACGCTACGCGTCTGCTGCGTACCCAGACTTCAGGCGTACAGATCCGCACCATGGAGCACCAGCAGCCGCCGATTCGCATTATTGCCCCTGGCCGCGTCTACCGTAACGACTACGATCAGACCCACACCCCGATGTTCCATCAGATGGAAGGGCTGATCGTTGATAAAAACATCAGCTTTACCAACCTGAAAGGGACGCTGCACGACTTCCTGCGTAACTTCTTTGAAGAGGATCTGCAAATCCGCTTCCGTCCCTCCTACTTCCCGTTCACCGAACCCTCCGCCGAAGTGGATGTGATGGGTAAAAACGGTAAATGGCTGGAAGTGCTGGGTTGTGGCATGGTCCACCCGAATGTGCTGCGTAACGTTGGCATCGACCCGGAAATCTACTCCGGTTTCGCATTTGGCATGGGGATGGAGCGTCTCACCATGCTGCGCTACGGTGTGACAGATCTGCGCGCATTCTTCGAAAACGATTTGCGTTTCCTCAAACAGTTTAAATAAGGGCAGGCGAAACAATGAAATTCAGTGAACTGTGGTTACGCGAATGGGTGAACCCAGCGGTTGATAGCGAAGCGCTCTCCGGGCAGATCACCATGGCTGGTCTGGAAGTGGACGGCGTTGAACCGGTCGCCGGCGCGTTTCATGGCGTGGTGGTTGGCGAAGTGATGGAGTGCGCTCAGCACCCGAACGCTGACAAACTGCGCGTAACAAAAGTGAATGTGGGCGGCGATCGCCTGCTGGATATCGTCTGCGGCGCGCCGAACTGCCGTCTCGGGCTGAAAGTGGCCGTAGCGACAGTCGGCGCGGTACTGCCAGGCGATTTCAAAATCAAAGCGGCGAAACTGCGCGGCGAACCCTCCGAAGGGATGCTCTGCTCCTTCTCCGAACTCGGTATTTCCGACGATCACAACGGCATCATTGAACTGCCGGCAGATGCGCCGATCGGCACCGATATTCGTGAATACCTGAAGCTTGACGACAACACTATCGAAATCAGCGTTACGCCAAACCGTGCCGATTGCCTGGGCATTATCGGCGTGGCTCGCGACGTTGCGGTGCTGAATAAATCCCCGCTGAACGAGCCAGAAATTGCGCCCGTTGCTGCAACCATTAACGATACGCTGCCGATCGTAGTGGAAGCGAAAGAGGCCTGTCCGCGTTACCTTGGCCGCCTGGTCAAAGGTATCAACGTCAGCGCGCCGACGCCGCTGTGGATGAAAGAGAAGCTGCGTCGCTGCGGCATTCGTTCAATCGATGCGGTAGTCGATGTCACTAACTACGTTCTGCTTGAGCTCGGCCAGCCGATGCACGCCTTCGACAGCGATCGCCTTGAAGGCGGCATCGTGGTGCGTATGGCGAAAGAGGGCGAAACGCTGGTGCTGCTTGATGGCAACGAAGCGAAACTGAGTGCCGACACGCTGGTGATTGCAGACCAGAAAAACGCGCTGGCGATGGGCGGTATCTTCGGCGGTGAACACTCCGGTGTGAACAGCGAAACGCAAAACGTCCTGCTGGAGTGCGCCTTCTTTAACCCGCTCTCCATTACCGGTCGCGCACGTCGTCACGGTCTGCATACCGATGCTTCTCACCGCTACGAGCGCGGCGTCGATCCGCAGCTGCAATACAAAGCGATGGAGCGTGCTACGCGCCTGCTGCTGGATATTTGCGGCGGTGAAGCAGGCCCGGTCATTGACGTTACTGATGAAGCGTCACTGCCGAAACGTGCCGCTATTCGCCTGCGTCGCAGCAAGCTGGATCGTCTGATTGGTCATCACATTGCCGATGAGCAGGTGAGCGATATTCTGACCCGTCTTGGCTGCGAAGTGACCGCAGGCCAGGATGAGTGGCTGGCGGTTGCGCCGAGCTGGCGTTTCGATATGGAGATCGAAGAGGACCTGGTGGAAGAGGTTGCCCGTGTTTACGGTTACAACAATATTCCTGACGAGCCGGTGCAGGCCGGGCTGGTGATGGGCGAACATCGCGAAGCCAACTTGTCCCTTAAGCGAGTGAAAACTATGCTTAACGACAAAGGCTACCAGGAAGTGATCACCTACAGCTTCGTTGATCCGAAACTGCAGCAGTTGATCCACCCGGGCGAAGAAGCGCTGGTGCTGCCAAGCCCAATTTCCAGCGAAATGTCGGTGATGCGTCTCTCACTGTGGACTGGTCTGCTGGGCACCATTGTCTATAACCAGAACCGTCAGCAGAGCCGTGTACGCATTTTCGAAACCGGTCTGCGTTTCGTGCCGGATACCCAGGCGAACCTCGGCATCCGTCAGGACGTGATGCTGGCGGGCGCTATCTGCGGAAACCGTTATGAAGAGCACTGGGACCTGGCGAAAAACAGCGTTGACTTCTTCGACCTGAAAGGCGATCTGGAGTCTGTGCTCGAGCTGACCGGCAAATTAGGCGCTATCGAATTCCGCGCAGAGACCAATCCGGCGCTGCATCCGGGTCAATCTGCCGCGATTTATCTGAAAGATAAACGCATTGGCTTTATCGGCGTGGTGCATCCGGAGCTGGAGCGTAAGCTTGATCTGAACGGCCGTACGCTGGTGTTTGAACTGGAGTGGAATGCCCTCGCAGACCGCGCCGTGCCTCAGGCTCAGGAGATTTCTCGCTTCCCGGCGAACCGCCGCGACATCGCTGTTGTGGTCAATGAAAATGTACCCGCAGCAGATGTTTTGGCTGAATGTAAGAAAGTTGGCGCAAATCAGGTAGTTGGCGTAAACTTGTTTGACGTGTACCGCGGTAAGGGCGTCGTGGAAGGGTCGAAAAGCCTTGCCATCAGTCTGATCCTTCAGGATACCGGCCGTACACTCGAAGAAGAGGAGATTGCCGCTACCGTTGCCAGATGTGTAGAGGCATTAAAAGAGCGATTCCAGGCATCATTGAGGGATTGAACCTATGGCGCTTACAAAAGCTGAAATGTCAGAATATCTGTTTGATAAGCTTGGGCTTAGCAAGCGGGACGCAAAAGAGCTGGTAGAGCTGTTTTTCGAAGAGATCCGTCGCGCTCTGGAAAATGGTGAGCAGGTCAAACTCTCCGGCTTCGGCAACTTTGATTTGCGTGACAAGAATCAACGTCCGGGCCGTAACCCAAAAACCGGCGAAGATATTCCCATTACAGCACGGCGCGTGGTGACCTTCAGACCCGGCCAGAAGTTAAAGAGCCGCGTTGAAAACGCTTCGCCCAAAGCTGAATGATTTTTTTGCACTAACCAAAAAGGCCGCCTCGCGGCCTTTTTTCTTTTCAGCATTCGCTATCCCTCTTAGAATCAGTCACCTGGCTGATGAGTAAACGTGAAACCATGCTGGCATATGCCCATCTTCAACAGCACCACAATCGCCGCTGGCTCGGCGCGCTGGCGCTGCTTTTACTGCTTGCGCTGACCTTGAGCCTTTGCGCAGGCGAGCAGTGGATAGCCCCCGACCGCTGGTTCACCCCTGAGGGTGAGCTTTTTGTCTGGCAGATACGCTTACCGCGCACTCTTGCCGTGCTGCTGGTCGGTGCCGCACTGGCGCTGTGCGGTGCCACCATGCAGGCTTTATTTGAAAACCCGCTGGCAGAGCCAGGGCTGCTTGGCGTCTCGAGCGGCGCGGGCGTAGGCTTGGTTGCGGCGGTATTTCTCGGCGGCGGTATGTT
Organism: Kosakonia sp. HypNH10; assembly: GCF_029850615.1. Taxonomy (NCBI): domain Bacteria; kingdom Pseudomonadati; phylum Pseudomonadota; class Gammaproteobacteria; order Enterobacterales; family Enterobacteriaceae; genus Kosakonia; species Kosakonia sp. HypNH10. Next base: position 153,174 of record NZ_JAOTIU010000001.1, on the reverse strand, counting down.
GCCCGGCTGGGCGCTCGGCCTCTGCGCTATTGCCGGTGCGCTGACGGTGACGCTTATCCTGCTGCGTTTTGCGCGCCGCCATCTTTCCACGAGTCGCTTACTGCTTGCCGGTGTGGCGCTCGGCATTATCTGCACCGCTTTAATGACCTGGGCGGTCTACTTCTCCACCTCGCTTGATTTACGCCAGTTGATGTACTGGATGATGGGCGGCTTTAGCGGCGTCGACTGGCAGCAGGGCTGGCTGATGGCAGCACTCCTGCCGGTAATGGTGTGGGTCTGCCTGCAATCCACAGCGCTGAATGTGTTAGCGCTGGGTGAAATCTCTGCCCGTCAGTTGGGGCTGCCGCTCTGGTTATGGCGTAATCTGCTGGTGGCGGCCACCGGCTGGATGGTGGGCGTCAGCGTGGCGATTGCCGGGGCTATCGGCTTTATCGGGCTCGTTATCCCACATATTTTGCGCTTATGTGGCTTAAGCGATCATCGCGTTCTGCTCCCGGGCTGCGCACTGGCGGGCGCGGTCGCGTTGCTGTTTGCGGATATTGTCTCGCGCCTCGCGCTCAGCGCCGCAGAGCTGCCGATAGGCGTTGTAACATCGACACTAGGTGCGCCGGTGTTTATCTGGCTATTATTGAGGGTCGGGCGCTAAGCCCGTCACTCATCACATTCATTAAGGGGATGTTATGCAACAGAATATTCTGGATACCGAAGTCACCACCATTGATGGCGAAAAGAGCTCGCTCAGCGCCTGGCGCGGCAAAGTGCTTTTGGTGGTTAACGTTGCGTCAAAATGTGGCCTGACGCCGCAGTACGAGCAGCTGGAAAACCTGCAGAAAGCGTGGGAAGGGGAAGGTTTTAGCGTGCTGGGCTTCCCGTGCAACCAGTTCCTCGGGCAGGAGCCGGGTTCGGAAGAGGAGATCAAAACCTTCTGTAGCACCACCTATGGCGTCACCTTTCCGCTTTTCAGCAAGATCGACGTCAATGGCGACGCGCGCCATCCTCTCTATGAAAAACTGATTGCTGCCGCGCCGACCGCACTCGCACCGGCAGATAGCGAATTTTATGAGCGCATGGTCAGCAAAGGCCGCGCACCGCAGGCACCGGGCGATATCTTATGGAACTTCGAAAAGTTCCTGATTGGCCGCGACGGCCAGGTCATTCAGCGCTTTTCACCCGATATGACGCCGGACGATCCGCTGCTGGTCAACGCCATTAAGCAGGCCGTCTCGAAGTAATGTCGACGCTGATGCAGCTACAGGAGGTTGCTGAGCCGGGCAGGCTGGAGCCGATGAGCGTGTCACTTCCCCACGGGCAGATCGTGCATCTTGTCGGGCCGAACGGGGCAGGGAAGAGCACGCTTTTGATGCGTATCGCCGGGCTGTCCAGCGGGCCGGGTAAGGTTACCTTTGGCGGACAACTGCTTGAGCAGTGGTCAGCGACGGCGCTGGCCCGGCATCGCGCCTACCTGGCTCAACAGCAGAGTGCACCCTTTGCTATGCCAGTGTGGCACTACCTGTCGCTGCATCAGCCTGACAAAAGCCAGCACGCCCTGCTGACACACATTGCCGGTCAGCTTGGCCTGCACGATAAGCTGGCGCGGGCAACCAACCAGCTCTCCGGCGGCGAGTGGCAACGGGTGCGCCTGGCGGCGGTGATTTTGCAGATTCACCCGCAGGGTAACGAACGCGGGCAGCTGTTGCTGCTGGATGAGCCGATGAACAGCCTCGATGTGGCGCAGCAGGCGGCGCTGGATGGGGTGATTGGTGAGCTGGTCAGCGCTGGTATTTCGGTGGTAATGAGCAGCCACGATCTCAATCATACGCTGCGCCAGGCCCATCAGGTCTGGCTATTACGTGAGGGAAAGTTACTGGCGAGCGGCACAAAAGCGCAGGTGATGACACCTGCGCATCTGGCTGACGCCTACGGCATGGCTTTCCAGCAGGTTGAGGTGGAAGGCCACCGAATGCTGATCCCGGCCATGTGACGCAATGGTGACTTGCCACAGCGCGCGCTCCCACTGTAGATTAATCCGATAAAAAGAGATAACGAGGCGTATTGCAGAATGCGTATCTGGTTTTTACTGGCGACGGCGCTTTTCCTTGCAGGATGTAGTTCTCACCGCGCGCCACCGCCGAACCCAAGGCTGTCGGACTCCATTACGGTGATTGCCAATCTGAACGATCAGCTAAGCGAATGGCGCGGCACGCCCTATCGCTATGGCGGCATGGCGCGCTCAGGCGTCGACTGCTCTGGCTTTGTGATGATGACGTTCCGCGACAAATTCGCGTTGCAGCTGCCGCGCGAAACGCGTCAACAGGCGAAGCTCGGTACCGAGATCGATAAAGAGGATCTGTTGCCTGGCGATCTGGTGTTCTTCAAAACCGGCTCCGGTGAGAGCGGGCTGCATGTTGGCATCTACGACACCGATAACGCCTTTATTCATGCTTCAACCAGCCGGGGCGTGATGCGCTCTTCGCTGGATAATGTCTACTGGCGCAAAAATTTTTGGCAGGCGCGACGTATCTGACGTGACATCGACAGACGGTGCAAAAAAAGGGAGCGCGCGTAATGCAAGCCTCCCTTTTTTGTTTGTGGCGGCGGAACATTTTCATATAAACCAGGACGTTTCCACTAATTCGCTTTTTTTAAATTAATTATGATTGTTCGCGACTCACCGCCAGGGGGCAGGAGAATGCGGGAGCAAACGAATAACAACGGAGGGGAGGGTAGAAAAATAGAACGGGAAAAAAATGAAGCCAATCTCATTAAAATCAGTAAATATGGAATATCGTCAGACAGGTTTGTTAACGCCGGATTTAACCCATAATGCGGGGCTGGCAAAATGATAGTTTCACTCGATTACAGCTATCGCTCTGAGCTTTTATTACTACCGGCAAGAGACGGTAACGGAATGCTTCAGGGTGTCGAAATTATCGTTAACTTTGTTGGAAAGGACAGCACCGTCCGCGCCCCGACAGAGCTGGTCTTGCCACGCCTGACGGTCGCTGAAAAAGTGACGCTGTTTACTGAGCAACTTGCTCTAATTGAAGTCTGCCAGCTCTTTTTAATTCAGCATCATCTTACCGCCTGGATTAATATTTCTCCGGAAATTGCCGAGCAATTACTGACGGATGACACCCTGGCGGCACAGGTAAGAAAATTCCCGTGCCTTGAATTAGCCATCAATGAGAATTATCCAGATCTCAATAGCGGAAAAGAGAACAAAATTCTGTCTCTACTGGCGAAACAATATCCGCTGGTGCTATGGAATTTCGGCGTTGGCGCTGCGTCAACCAGAGCGGTATTTGACGGGCTGTTTAAAAGGGTCATGCTGGATAAAAACTTTATTCACCAACGTTTATCTACGCTTGCCTTCGAACCCTTTATGCGCGCCATCATTTCGCAGGTCGAACCCTATTGCGATGCGGTGATGATTGCCGGCATTGATGATGAGCCGTCGCTGAAGCGCGCAAGGGCGTTTCAGTTCAGCGCTATGCAAGGCGCGCTCTGGCCAGCGGTTAGCCCCGCGCAGCTGACGTCACTGATCCACCCATAGCCCTTGTGTTGCCCGGTGTTTAAACACCGCATTAGGCACTACACTAAAAGGCTGGAGGATCTATGACCCTGACTTTTACCACTCGCTGGCGTGATGAACTGCCAGATTACTACACTGCGTTAACGCCCACCCCGCTCAGCAATGCGCGCCTTATCTGGCGCAATGCCCCGCTGGCAGAAACCCTCGGCGTGCCCGAGGCGCTCTTTCATCCTGAATCCGGCGCTGGCGTCTGGGGCGGTGAAACGTTGCTGCCCGGTATGTCGCCGCTGGCGCAGGTCTACAGCGGGCATCAGTTCGGTGTCTGGGCCGGGCAACTGGGCGATGGGCGCGGCATTCTGCTTGGTGAACAGCAACTGGCGGATGGCTCGACCCGCGACTGGCACCTTAAAGGCGCCGGGCTGACGCCATACTCGCGCATGGGCGATGGCCGCGCGGTGCTGCGTTCGACCATTCGTGAAAGCCTTGCTTCAGAAGCGATGCACTATCTCGGTATTCCCACCACCCGTGCGTTAAGCATTGTCACCAGCGACACGCCGGTGATGCGCGAGACCCGCGAGCAGGGGGCGATGCTGATGCGTATCGCGGAAAGCCATGTCCGTTTCGGCCATTTCGAACACTTCTACTATCGTCGTCAGCCTGAAAAAGTGCGTGAGCTGGCCGATTTTGTCATTCGCCATCACTGGCCCCATTTGCAGGAGGAGCCTGACCGCTACGTGGCATGGTTCCGCGATGTGGTCCGGCGTACCGCCGTGATGATTGCCCGCTGGCAGGCGGTCGGTTTTGCCCACGGCGTGATGAACACCGACAATATGTCGATCCTCGGGTTAACGATGGATTACGGGCCCTATGGATTTCTCGACGACTACAACCCGGCGTTTATCTGTAACCACTCTGACTACCAGGGGCGCTACAGTTTTGAGAATCAGCCGGTGGTCGCGCAGTGGAACCTGCAACGCCTGGCGCAGTCCCTGTCGCCGTTTATTGCCGTCGATGCCCTGAATGCGGCGCTGGATGAGTATCAGACAGAGCTGCTGACCGAGTATGGCAGCCTGATGCGCAGCAAGCTCGGCCTGTTTGTGCCGCAGGAGGGGGATAACGAGATCCTCAACGCGCTGTTTGCGCTGATGGCGCGGGAAGGAAGCGACTATACGCGCACCTTCCGCATGCTAAGCCACACCGAGCAGCAGAGCGCGGCCTCGCCGCTGCGCGATGAGTTTATCGATCGCGGCGCGTTTGATAACTGGTTCGAAACCTATCGCCAGCGTCTGCAGCAGGAGGGGATTGACGATGCGCAACGGCAGCAGCAGATGCAGAGCGTTAACCCGGCGGTGGTGTTGCGCAACTGGCTGGCGCAGCGCGCCATCGATGTGGCGGAGCAGGGCGACATGGCAGAACTGGAAAGGTTGCATGAGATCCTGCGCCAGCCCTTTAGCGATCGCAGCGACGATTATGCCCGCCGTCCGCCGGACTGGGGCAAACGGCTGGAAGTGAGCTGCTCAAGCTAGCTTATTTGGTGAGGATCAGCTTGCCGGCATGGGTTTCGCGCAGCAAATAGCGCTGCCCGTTATGCTCAATCACAACACGGCGCTGTTCGCCGAGCAGCGCCTGGCTGGTGATGTGCCGATCGTCGGGATTAATATGATCCGGTTTTTCGTTCCGGCTGGTGGGCGTGGCGGAGCTGTCCATAGGCAAAGTCGCGCTTAACAGTAAATCAACAATGAGAATTATTATCGATAAACCGCGCAGTGAGGCAAGCGGGTTGCAGGGAGATCGCGCCGATCCCCCTAAAATCTGTAGGTAACCTCTGCCTGGTTCGCAGATGAGCCTGGATCAACCGCGCGTGGCGACGGCGGCGGCCAGTTTCTCCAGCAGCAGCACGCTGTCATCCCAGCCAAGGCATGGGTCGGTGATCGATTGACCATAGACCAGCGGCTGCCCGGCAACAATTTTTTGCGTTCCCTCTTTGAGGAAACTTTCTGCCATCACACCGGCAATGGCCGTTGAACCATTGCGAATTTGTGCACAGATCTCATCACACACCTCAAGCTGGCGGCGATGCTGTTTCTGACAGTTGCCGTGGCTGAAATCGACCACCAGTTGCTCCGGCAGATCAAACTCGCGCAGCGTGTCGCAGGCGTTGGCGATATCCTGCGGGTAAAAGTTTGGCTGCTTGCCGCCGCGCATAATGATATGGCCCCATGGGTTCCCGCTGGTCTGGTAAACGGTCATCTGACCATTTTTGTCCGGTGACAGGAACATATGGCTGGCGCGGGAGGCGCGGATTGCATCCACGGCGATGCGGGTATTGCCATCGGTGCCGTTTTTAAAGCCCACCGGGCAGGAGAGCGCTGAAGCCATCTCTCGGTGGATCTGGCTTTCGGTGGTGCGCGCGCCGATGGCGCCCCAGCTAATCAGATCGGCGATAAACTGGCCGGTCACCATATCAAGAAATTCGGTGGCGGTCGGCACACCCAGTTCGTTGACCTGCAACAGCAGCCTGCGCGCCAGTTCGATACCGTGATTCACGCGATAGCTGCCATTCAAATCGGGATCGGAGATCAACCCCTTCCAGCCAACCACCGTGCGCGGTTTTTCAAAATAGGTGCGCATCACAATCTCTAACTGCGCCTCGTGCTGCGTGCGCAGGGCTTGCAGGCGGCGGGCATACTCCATCGCCGCATCCAGATCGTGAATAGAGCAGGGGCCGATAACCACCAGCAGGCGGCGATCTTCACCATTAAGGATTTTTTCGATACGCCGCCGCGAGGCCGTCACATGGGCGGCGACCTCCGGGCTGACAGGGTAGCGCTGTGCCAGCGCCGCAGGCGTCACCAGGCTATCAATACGCGCGGTGCGAAGTTCATCTGTTTTGTTCATTAACGATCTCGAAATTAGGGGCTTCAGCGGCAAAAGTGCCGGAAGTGATGCGCTCACCATAAACCAATCGCGGCTGAAAACAAGCCTGCTACGGGGCGCAACACATCAGTGGCAAGCATGATAGCGCAGAATGCATTCATGTACTAGCTTATTGGTACATGCGACGGCTTAATCCCATCATATCGAGCATCTTGGTGGCGATCTCCTCCACGGAGTAGTTGGTGCTGTTAAGGCAGGGGATCTGGTGACGGCGGTAAAGCGCTTCCACTTCGGCCACTTCCATACGGCACTGGCGTAATGACGCATAGCGGCTGTTCTCACGGCGCTCTTCGCGGATGGCGGCAAGGCGTTCAGGATTAATGGTCAGACCAAAGAGTTTATGCTGCAACGGCTTCAGCGCGGCAGGCAGCCCGAGGTTGTCCATATCATCCGCAATAAAGGGGTAGTTGGCGGCGCGAATACCAAACTGCATCGCCAGATAGAGGCTGGTGGGTGTTTTACCGCAGCGGGAGACGCCGAGCAGAATCACCTGTGCCTGGTCGAGGTTGCGCAACGAAATACCATCATCGTGCGCCAGCGTGTAATCAATGGCGGCAATACGTGCGTCATACTTGGTCAAATTTCCCGGCGTCAGGCCGTGGGTACGATGGGCAATCGGCGTTGGATCGAGTTTTAATTCCTGCTGCAACGGGGCCACCAGCGCCTGCACGATATCCTGACAAAAGCCCTCGCTTTGCAAAATAATGGCGCGGATTTCCGGCAGCACAATCGAGTAAAAGACCAGCGGGCGGTTACCCGTTTGCTGGTAGAGCGCATCTATCTGCTCTTTGACCGCGCGGGCGCGACTCTCGGTTTCCACGAAGGGCAGAGTGATGCTGCTGACAGCAACCGGAAATTGCGACATCACCGCATGGCCTAATACTTCAGCGGTGATAGCGGTTCCATCGGAAATATAAAACACGTGACGATCGACTGCGTTGTCCATTAATCCCATCCTGAATGTGATGCGCAATTATCTGAAAGCTTAAATTAAAAATCCTGCTGCTGCGTATAACCTTTATCTCATTTTAAAATGAAATAGCGTTTTTATTTTTAATGAACTGTACGGTTCATTTTTTAGCAACGAGCAGTGCGCGAAGCGCCGGGGTAGTGAGAATTAACCTGGTCGCCATTTATTGATGGGTATCTGTCCGAAAAACCGCAAAGGGTAATTGCTTACACGATTCACCGTTTTTTCAACGCAATTTATTATGCCAGGATAAAAAACGCTGTAAGACGTTATGTACCCCTTCATATATCACAAAAGGATTGTCTCGATGTCCAACAATGGCTCGTCACCGCTGGTGCTTTGGTATGACCAACTCGGCATGAATGATGTAGACAGAGTTGGAGGCAAAAATGCCTCCCTGGGTGAAATGATTACTAATCTTTCCGGTATGGGCGTCTCCGTACCGAACGGATTTGCGACCACCGCCGACGCGTTTAATCAGTTCCTCGAACAGAGCGGTTTAAATCAGCGTATTTATGAACTGCTTGATAAAACCGACATCGACGACGTCTCCGAACTGGCGAAAGCCGGGACGCAGATCCGCCAGTGGATTGTGGATACCCCGTTCCCGCCAGCGCTGGAACAGGCGGTACATGAAGCGTATGCCCAACTTTCCGCCGATGACGCAGAGGCCTCGTTTGCCGTGCGCTCCTCAGCTACCGCAGAAGATATGCCGGATGCCTCGTTTGCCGGCCAGCAAGAGACCTTCCTTAATGTGCAGGGCTACGACGCCGTGCTGGTGGCGATTAAGCACGTCTTCGCCTCCCTCTTTAATGACCGCGCCATCTCCTATCGCGTGCATCAGGGTTATGACCACCGCGGCGTGGCGCTCTCGGCGGGCGTGCAGCGCATGGTGCGCTCCGATCTCGCCTCCTCGGGCGTGATGTTCTCCATTGATACCGAATCCGGTTTCGACCAGGTGGTGTTTATCACCTCCGCGTTTGGGCTCGGTGAAATGGTGGTGCAGGGGGCGGTCAACCCGGATGAGTTTTACGTGCATAAGCCGACGCTCGCCAACGATCGCCCGGCAATTGTGCGCCGCACCATGGGCTCGAAAAAAATCCGCATGGTCTACGCAGCGAATCAGGAGCATGGCAAGCAGGTGCAGATTGAAGATGTACCGCAGGCCGAGCGCGATCGCTTCTCGCTGACCGATGAGGAAGTGCAGGCTCTGGCGAAACAGGCGGTGCAGATTGAAAAACATTACGGCCGCCCGATGGATATCGAGTGGGCGAAAGATGGTCACACTGGCAAACTCTTTATCGTGCAGGCGCGCCCGGAAACCGTGCGCTCGCGCGGCCAGGTGATGGAGCGCTACACCCTGCATGCACAGGGCAAAATCATCTCCGAGGGGCGTGCAATCGGCCATCGCATTGGCGCGGGCACGGTGAAAGTGATTCATGATATCAGCGAGATGAACCTGATTGAGCCTGGCGACGTGCTGGTCACCGACATGACCGACCCGGACTGGGAGCCGATCATGAAAAAGGCGGCGGCGATTGTCACCAACCGCGGCGGGCGCACCTGCCATGCGGCGATTATCGCCCGTGAGCTGGGCATTCCGGCGGTGGTCGGCTGCGGCGATGCGACCGAGCGCATCAAAACCGGCGAAAAAGTGACCGTCTCCTGTGCCGAAGGCGACACCGGCTATGTCTATGCCGAACTGCTCGATTTCAGCGTGAAAAGCTCAAGCGTCGACACCATGCCGGATCTGCCGCTGAAGATCATGATGAACGTCGGCAACCCGGATCGCGCTTTTGACTTCGCCTGTCTGCCAAACGAAGGCGTCGGGCTGGCGCGTCTCGAATTTATTATCAACCGCATGATCGGCGTACACCCGCGCGCGCTGCTGGAGTTTGACGACCAGGAGCCGAAGCTGCAGAACGAGATCCGCGAAATGATGAAGGGCTTCGATTCGCCGGTTGAGTTCTATGTCGGCCGCCTGACGGAGGGGATCGCGACGCTCGGCGCAGCCTTCTGGCCGAAGCGCGTTATCGTGCGCCTCTCTGATTTCAAATCTAACGAATACGCTAACCTGGTGGGCGGCGAGCGCTACGAGCCGGAAGAGGAGAACCCGATGCTCGGCTTCCGTGGCGCGGGCCGCTATGTGGCAGAGAGCTTCCGCGACTGCTTTGCGCTGGAGTGTGAAGCGGTAAAACGCGTGCGCAACGAGATGGGGCTGACCAACGTCGAGATCATGATCCCGTTTGTGCGTACCGTTGACCAGGCGAAAGCGGTTGTGGATGAACTGGCGCGCCAGGGGCTGAAGCGCGGCGAGAACGGGCTGAAGATCATTATGATGTGCGAAATTCCGTCGAACGCGCTGCTGGCGGAGCAGTTCCTCGAACACTTCGACGGCTTCTCCATCGGCTCGAACGACATGACCCAGCTGGCACTCGGGCTGGATCGCGACTCCGGTGTAGTGTCGGAGCTGTTTGATGAGCGTAACGAGGCGGTGAAAGCGTTGCTGTCGATGGCAATCCGCGCGGCGAAAAAGCAGGGCAAATATGTCGGCATCTGCGGCCAGGGGCCGTCTGACCATGAGGACTTTGCCGCATGGTTAATGGATGAGGGCATCGACAGTCTGTCGCTCAACCCGGATACAGTGGTGCAAACCTGGCTTAGCCTCGCCGAACTGAAAAAATAACGGCGAAAACAAAATCCCCGGCACAATGTCGGGGATTTTTTTATTTCAGCCGCGAATATGTGGCCGATCACAATAACTAAAAAACGTAAAAAGCCTGGCAATTATTGCAATTGTTCCGATGCTGCCTTCTTCTAATACTTGAGCCTGTAGTGAGCGGTGCGATAAGAAATAACGCACCAGGATGAAATAATTTTTCACCTCACAAGGCTAATAACAATGACAATTTCCTCTGTCCTGCGTACGAAAGACAAAATAGGCTATGGCCTCGGCGATATGGCAAGCGCCCTGGTGTGGCAAACGGCGACGCTATTTCTCGCCTATTTCTATACCGACGTTTTTGGTTTACCCGCCGCCATTATGGGCACCATGTTTTTAGTCGTTCGCGTTATTGATGCGTTTGTCGATCCCTGCATCGGCGCGCTGGTGGATCGCACGCAAACCCGGCACGGCCGTTTTCGCCCGTGGCTGCTCTGGTTTGCCATTCCCTTCGGCGTCAGCTGCGTCATCACCTTCTATGTGCCGGAAGCGGGCGCCACGGCGAAAATTATTTATGCCTGCGTCACTTACGCCATTCTCAGCTTTATCTACTCCGCGATTAACGTCCCTTACTGCGCCATGCCCGGTGCGCTGACCATGGATCCGCACGAGCGCCACTCGCTGCAATCCTGGCGCTTTGGCCTCTCTTTTATCGGCGGGCTGATTGTCACCGTCATTGCCCTGCCGCTGGTGGCGCACCTTGGCGATGGCAACGTGCAGAAGGGCTACTTCTACGCCATGAGCATGATGGGCGTGCTGGGGATTGTGCTCTTCTTTAGCTGTTTCTTTATGACCCGCGAACGCTTTACGCCGCGTAATGACACCTCCGGCTCGATGATAGGCGATCTCAAACTGCTGGCGGCAAATAGCCAGTGGCGCATTGTTTTCCTGTTTAATATTTTGCTGTTGACTGCTGTCGTTACCCGCGGTTCAGCCACCATGTATTACGTCAAATATGTGTTACTGCGCCCGGAAATGGTCTTTACCTTTATTGTCTCCGGCATGATTGCTTCGCTGGCCGGCGCACTATTATCGGCGCGTCTGCTCGGTAAATTCGATCGCGTGCGCGCTTACCAGTGGACGATTATTACTTTCGTCATCTTTGCCGCGCTGATCTTTATCATTCCGCCGTCGCAGGTGTGGCTTATTTTCACCCTCAATATTGTCTTCAGCTTTATTCAGAACCTGACCACGCCGCTGCAATGGACGATGTTCTCCGACGTGGTGGATTATGAAGAGCACCGCAGCGGACGCCGCCTCGACGGGCTGGTCTTCTCCACCGCGCTCTTCGCCATTAAATTTGGTCTGGCCCTCGGCGGCGCAGTGGTTGGCTGGGTGCTCGGTGCGGTTGACTATATTCCGAACCAGGCCCAACAGAGTGCGACCGTGCTCACCACCATCAATGCGCTGTTTACCCTGATTCCCTGCCTGTTATTTATCTGCATGGTGCTGCTGCTGACTCGTTACAAACTGAACAGCAGCGTCGCTGACAGCATCGCACAAGAACTTCTGCGCAAGCGCGGTGGTAGTAATGAAGCCGCCGACGCGCAAACCACCCCGGATCTCAGCAACACAGGAGTGACCCGATGACCGCAATTTACAAAGACGCAAACCGCCCCGTCGCCGAGCGCGTGGCTGACCTTCTTGCCCGTATGACGCCAGAGGAGAAGTTCGCCCAGATGCATGGGCTGTGGCTGGTGCTCTCAGAAGAGGGCGACCACCGCGAGCGGACCGATTTAAGCGATGAATTTGCCGGTGTAAGCGCGCAGGAGGCGCTGGCGGAGCGGCTGAAACTCGGCGTCGGGCAAATCACCCGCCCGCTGGGTACCCATATTGTCGAGGCGAAACAGGGCGTGCGTGCCGCCAACCGGCTGCAAAAAACGCTGATGGAGGAGACGCGCCTCGGCATTCCGGCGCTGTTCCATGAGGAGTGTCTGGTGGGGCTGCTCTGTAAAGATGCCACGCTGTTTCCCTCCTCGCTCAACTACGGCTCAACGTGGGATCCGGAACTGATTAAACGCGCCGCGCAGCACATTGGTGATGAGGCGCGTTCGACCGGCTGTAAACAGGGGCTGGCTCCAGTGCTGGATGTTTCGCGCGATGTGCGCTGGGGCCGCACGGAGGAGACTTTCGGCGAAGACCCTTGGCTGGTCGGCGTGATGGCCTGCGCCTACGTCGAGGGATTGCAGGGCGAGAAGGGCGATATGCTGGCGACGCTCAAACACTATGTCGGCCACTCGTTCAGTGAAGGGGCGCGCAACCACGCGCCGGTGCATCTCGGTTTTTGCGAGCTTAACGACACCTTCCTGCTGCCCTTTGAGATGGCGGTGAAGTGCGCCAATGCCGGATCGGTGATGCCCGCCTATCACGATATCGATAACCAGCCAGGCCACAGCGATAGCTTCCTGCTCACCACCGTGTTGCGTGAACAGTGGGGCTTTGAGGGGATTATCGTTGCGGATTATGGCGGCGTCAGCCTGCTGCACCAGCATCATGGCGTTACCCATGATGTTGCCGAGTCGGCCGCGCTGGCCTTTAACGCCGGGCTCGATGTCGAGTTGCCGAAAGATGACTGCGCGCGTCATCTGGCGCAGGCGGTGGAACGCGGTCTGATCACTATGGAGAAAGTGGATGAGATTGTCGCGCGACTGCTGGCGGTGAAGTTCCGCCTCGGCCTGTTTGAACACCCCTACAGCAATGAGCAGAAGATTGTTCTGCAAGCGGAGGAGACGCGGCAGGTGGCGCGCGAGGTAGCAACCCGATCGCTGACGCTGCTGGAGAATAACGGCGTGCTCCCCCTGAGCGGCGCGCCGAAGGTGGCGGTTATCGGCCCGACCGCCGACGATCCGCTGGCCTTACTGAGCGGCTACAGCTTCCCGGTGCATCTGATTATCAGCGATATGCTGGAGGAGACGTCGCAGGTCACCACACCGCTTGCCGCGCTGCGCCAGACTCTCGGCGAAGCGCAGGTTCGTTATGCTAAAGGTTGCCATATCATTGAAAAACGGATGGCGGGCGCGCCGGTCTTTCCGGGTGACGCCTCAGGAAAACCGATGCAGGCGTCACCGGTCTCAAATGACATGAGCCTGATCCCCGACGCGGTGCGCGCGGCGCAGGAGAGTGAGGTAGTGATTGCCTGCGTGGGCGATCTTGCTGGCCTGTTTCAGAGCGGCACGGTCGGCGAGGGTTCCGACACCGACAGCCTGACCCTGCCCGGCGTCCAGCAGCAGTTGCTGGAGGCGCTGGTGGAAACCGGCAAGCCGGTAGTGGTGGTGATGACCGGCGGGCGTCCCTACAACCTGCAGGGACTGGAAACGCGCGTCGCCGCTCTGCTGATGGCATGGGCACCGGGGCAGGAGGGCGGCTGGGCGATCGCCGATGTGCTTACCGGGCGCGCGGAGCCGCAGGGCAGGCTGGTGGTGAGCGTGCCGAAGAGTGCTGGTGCCATGCCCTATTACTACAACCACAAACTGAAGAGCGGCGGAACGCCTTTCGCCTTCCACTTTGGCTCACGCTACCCCTTCGGGTATGGACAGAGCTGGACGCAGTTTGCCTACGGCGAGCCTGAACTGGCGAGCAGTCAGGTCGATATCGACGGCGAAATTACGCTGCGCGTGAAGGTAAGCAATACCGGAGAGCGCAGCGGCAGCGACGTGGTGCAGCTCTATGTGCGCGATAAGGTCGCCTCAATGGTGCGGCCGGTGCAGGAGTTAAAAGCGTTTCAGCGCGTGGCATTAAGCCCCGGCGAGACGGCGACGCTCACCTTTACGCTGCCGGTCGATATGCTCAACTTTACCCGCCGGGACGGAAAGCGCATTGTCGAGCCAGGAGAGTTTGAGTTGCAGGTCGGTGCGTCTTCGGCCGATATCCGCGGGCGCGCAACCGTAACGGTAACCGGGCAGACAAAAGTGCTGCCGCAACGCTGGCGAATGATGAGTAATTGTGAAGTAAGTCGCTAATTTCAGACGAAACCCGCTATGTAAAGCGGGTTTCTTTTTTATCAACGATATCAATAAAAAAAGGATAAAAAAAAGCCCATCGTGGGAGATGGGCAAAGACTACACACAGCAATTCGTTGTTTCACTCAGGGGATTTCCATGCTTATAAATCAAGGTGTTGATTTATAACCGTGCTCTTATAGTAGGCATGCAGAATTTTTGCGTCGATCAGATTCGTCTCATTAGTTAAACGCAGGTAAAGAATATATGCTGCAAAAGAGGCGATATACCGGAGATTATACAGAGTGAGTGCTACAGCAGGGTTAAAATGATAAGCAATGCTTAATGATTATTAAGGCGGGCTACCCCGCCTTAACGGTATCAGGCAGGCTTGTCTAAATCGTCGACTTGCGCCAGCGCGTCGTCTGAAGGCGTTTTCGGTGCCGGGACTTCATTAACCCAGGCAGAGAAGAGACGCCAGGAGACCGCCAGCAGCACCGGGCCGATAAACAGGCCGATCATGCCAAAGGCCACCAGGCCGCCGATAACGCCAGAGAGGATAAGGATCAGCGGAAGATCGGCTCCGAGGCGAATCAACACCGGGCGGATAAAGTTATCAAGCGTAGCTACCACCGCACTCCACACCAGCAGCACCGTTCCCCACGTAGAATCCCCGCTCCAGTAGAGCCAGATAATCGCTGGCACCAGCACCAGCAGCGGGCCAATCTGAATCAGACAGGTCATCAGCATCAGCACGGTAAAGAGGGTGGCGTAAGGCACGCCGGAGACGGCCAGCCCAATACCGCCCAGCACCGCCTGAACCAGCGCCGTCACCACCACGCCGAGCGCGACAGCGCGGATCGCCTGGCCTGCCAGCAGCACCGCGGCATCGCCGCGCTCAGCTGCCAGCCTGAAAGCGAAGTGGCGAATACCCTCTGCCACCTGCTCACCGCGCCAGTAAAGCAGGGCGCTGAATAGCAGCATCAGGCCGCAGTGCAGCATCAGGCGACCAATATGCGCGGCCTGGCCAACAAACCACGTTGTTGTGGTCCCGACGTAGGGGCGCAGTTTCGCCATAATTGCGCTACCGCCCATATCGAGCAGGCTGTGCCAGGCGGCGTAAAGCTTACCGCCCACCAGCGGAATGCTATTCAGCCATGCCAGATCTGGCGGTGAGGAGACGCCGCTGGTAACGGCGTGGATCACCGTGCCGCTGGAGTCGACAAGACTATTGACCAGCAGGGCAACCGGGATAATAAACAGCAGGATCAGCAGCAGCATCATCGCCAGCACCGCCAGCGAGCGGCGGCCGAAGAGTAATCGCTGCAGGCGCAGCAGCAAAGGCCAGGTGGCAATCACCACGGTTCCCGCCCAGGCGAAGCCGAGAACAAACGGCTGCACCACCCACAGGCAGGCAATGATCATCAGGGCTAAAAACAGTACCGACAGCATTAATTGCGGCACATCCCTGGAGTGACGACTATCAACTTTATCCATTATTCACCTTTCCAGTACTGAAGGGGCGGTGCGGCAGGCAAGCACCCATTATTATGCGAAGCGATATGCGCTGATTTGCACCGCCTGATTCTGCCTGCAATTCTGCTGAGCGCCTAAGAAAAAAATGTGATACAACGATGAGGGCTTAAAGCAAACGATTAACTTTTAACAACATTAACTGTCAGGCAGGGTCAAGCATAATGATCCCACAGATTTCCCAGGCACCAGGCGTCGTTCAACTGGTGCTCAATTTTTTGCAAGCACTGGAGCAGCAAGGTTTTACAGGTGATACCGCCACCAGTTACGCCGACCGGCTAACAATGGCGACAGACAACAGTATTTACCAGCTACTTCCCGACGCCGTTCTCTTCCCACGTTCAACGTCAGACGTTGCCCTGATCACACGCCTCGCCGCGGAAGCGCGTTTTAAGGCGCTGGTCTTTACCCCGCGCGGCGGCGGTACCGGCACCAACGGCCAGGCGCTGAACCAGGGCATCATTGTTGATATGTCCCGCTATATGAACCGCATTATTGAGATTAACCCCGAAGAGGGGTGGGTGCGGGTTGAAGCGGGCGTCATCAAAGATCAGCTTAACCAGTTTCTTAAACCGTACGGTTTCTTCTTCGCGCCGGAGCTCTCTACCAGCAACCGCGCGACCCTTGGCGGCATGATCAACACCGATGCCTCCGGCCAGGGTTCACTGGTTTACGGTAAAACCTCCGATCACGTGCTCGGTCTGCGCGCGGTGCTGCTGGGCGGCGATATCCTTGATACCCAGGCGATGCCGGTTGCGCTGGCCGAGACTCTCGGCAAGGCCAGCACCGCCATCGGGCGTATCTATAAAACCGTGCTCGAGCGCTGTCGCGATAACCGCCAGCTGATTGTCGATAATTTTCCGAAACTCAACCGCTTTCTCACCGGCTACGACTTGCGCCACGTCTTTAATGATGAGATGACCGAGTTTGACCTGACGCGCGTGTTAACCGGCTCGGAAGGCACGCTGGCCTTCATTACCGAAGCGCGGCTCGATATCACCCGCCTGCCGAAAGTGCGCCGGCTGGTGAACATCAAATATGACTCTTTTGACTCTGCGCTGCGTAACGCTCCTTTTATGGTCGAGGCGCGCGCCCTGTCGGTAGAGACCGTCGATTCGAAAGTGCTCAACCTGGCGCGGGAAGATATCGTCTGGCACTCGGTCAAAGAGCTGATTACCGATGTGCCGGACAAAACCCTGCTCGGCCTCAATATCGTCGAGTTTGCCGGGGATGATGAAGCGTTGATCGATACGCAAGTCGCCTCGCTCTGTCAGCGGCTGGATGAGCTGATGGCGCGCGGCGAAGGCGGCGTGATTGGCTGGCAGCGCTGCGATGAGCTGGCGGCGATTGAGCGTATCTATGCGATGCGCAAAAAAGCGGTTGGCCTGCTGGGTAATGCCAAAGGCGCGGCCAAGCCGATCCCGTTTGCGGAAGATACCTGCGTGCCGCCGGAACACCTGGCCGATTATATCGTTGAGTTTCGTGCGCTGCTCGACGGGCACGGACTGAGCTACGGCATGTTTGGTCATGTTGATGCCGGTGTGCTGCACGTGCGCCCGGCGCTGGATATGTGCGATCCGCAGCAGGAAGTGCTGATGAAGACCATCTCTGATGAGGTGGTAGCGCTGACGGCGAAATATGGCGGGTTATTGTGGGGCGAGCACGGTAAAGGTTTTCGCGCCGAGTACAGCCCGGCCTTCTTCGGCGAGGCGCTCTATGGCGAGCTGCGGAAAATCAAAGCGGCGTTTGATCCTGAGAACCGTCTGAACCCGGGGAAAATCTGCCCGCCAGAGGGGCTTGATGCGCCGATGAAGCAGGTTGATGCGGTGAAGCGCGGAACGTTTGACCGGCAGATCCCGACCACCTCGCGCACCGCCTGGCGCGGAGCGATGGAGTGTAACGGTAACGGGCTGTGCTTTAACTTTGATGTCAAAAGCCCAATGTGCCCGTCGATGAAGATCACCGGCAACCGCATTCACTCACCGAAAGGGCGCGCCACGCTGGTGCGCGAATGGCTGCGTCTGCTGGCCGACCGCGGGATCGATCCGCTGAAGCTTGAGAGAGAGCTGCCGGAAAAACGCGCCTCGCTGCGCACCTTGATTGAGCGCACTCGCAACAGCTGGCATGCGCGCCGCGGCGAGTATGACTTCTCTCACGAAGTGAAAGAGGCGATGTCCGGCTGCCTGGCCTGTAAAGCCTGTTCGACCCAGTGCCCGATCAAGATTGATGTCCCGGAGTTCCGCTCCCGTTTTCTGCAAATCTACCATGGTCGCTACCTGCGCCCGCTGCGCGATCATCTGGTAGCCACGGTCGAAAGCTATGCACCGCTCATGGCGCGTGCGCCAAAAACTTTCAACTTCTTTATGAGCCAGCCGTGGGTGCGGGATCTTTCGGCGAAGCATATTGGCATGGTCGATTTACCGCTGCTCTCTGTGCCGTCGTTGCAGCGACAGATGGTCGGCCATCACTCTGCCAATATGACGCTGGAGCAGCTTGAAGCGTTGAGCGAAGAGCAGCGCGCGAAAACGGTGCTGGTGGTGCAGGATCCCTTTACCAGCTACTACGACGCGCAGGTGGTGGCGGATTTTGTCCGCCTGGTCGAGCGCTTAGGTTTCCGGCCGGTAGTGCTGCCCTTTTCACCAAACGGTAAAGCGCAGCACATCAAGGGCTTCCTGAATCGCTTTGCGAAGACAGCGCAGAAGACCGCCGATTTCCTTAACCGCGTTGCGGAGCTGGGGATGCCGATGGTCGGTGTCGATCCGGCGCTGGTGCTCTGTTATCGCGACGAGTACAAGCTGGCGCTGGCGGATAAACGCGGCGACTTCCATGTGCAACTGGTGCATGAGTGGCTGCCGGGCGTGCTGGAAAAGGTTGAGCCACGCACTGTGAGCGGCGAGCCCTGGTATCTTTTCGGCCACTGTACCGAAGTGACCGCCTTGCCCGGTGCGCCTGCGCAGTGGGCGGCTATCTTCGCGCGTTTCGGCGCGCAGTTGGAAAATGTCAGCGTCGGCTGCTGCGGCATGGCTGGCACCTATGGCCATGAAGTGAAGAACCACGCCAATTCGCTCGGTATTTATGAGTTGTCGTGGCATCAGGCGATGCAGCGTCTTCCGCGCAACCGCTGTCTGGCGACGGGCTATTCGTGCCGCAGCCAGGTGAAGCGCATCGAAGGAAACGGTGTGCGCCATCCGTTACAGGCTCTGCTGGAGATGGTGTGATGATCTGGAAACGTGCGGTTACGCTGGAAGCGCTCAACGCCATGGGCGACGGCAATATGGTGGGCCTGCTGGATATCCGTTTTGAGCGCATCAGCGACGATACGCTGGAAGCCTCGATGCCTGTTGATGAGCGCACGCATCAGCCCTTTGGCCTGCTGCACGGCGGTGCGTCGGTGGTGCTGGCCGAAACCCTCGGCTCGGTGGCGGGTTATCTCTGCACGGAAGGGGAGCAAAAGGTGGTCGGGCTGGAGGTCAACGCCAACCACCTGCGCTCGGTACGCAGCGGTCGGGTGCGCGGTGTCTGTAAAGCGCTGCACACCGGCGGCCGTCATCAAGTGTGGCAGATCGATATCTTTGATGAGCAGGCGCGCCTCTGCTGCTCTTCGCGGCTGACCACCGCCGTGGTATGAGAAATTTCGGCGGGTAACCGCCGAAAATATTCACGATTTATTCACTATTCTTAAGATAATCAATTAGCACTCCGTGCTATATTGCGCGCTACGGGATGTAACGCTTGCGCTCTGATGCAAGCGAATGGCTGTAACGCGTAATGACCTGATGAAGTTCTTCATTGTCTCTTTAAGCGCTACTGGATACATGCTTGAAGGATTGATGAATGACGGCATTTAAATTGGCTTTTCTCCACCCGCGTTACTGGCTCACCTGGGCTGGTCTGGGGTTTCTCTGGTTGCTGGTGCAACTCCCTTATCCTTTTCTTTCGCGTCTTGGCGCCGGTCTTGGGCGACAATCACGCCGCTTCCTCAAACGCCGCGAGAAGATCGCAAAGCGTAACCTCGAACTCTGTTTTCCTGATATGAGCGACGAGATACGCGAAACGCTTATCGCCAAAAACTTTGTCTCCCTGGGCATGGGCCTGATTGAAACCGGCATGGCCTGGTTCTGGTCGGATAAACGTGTGCGTCGTTGGTTTGATGTCGACGGCTATCAGCACTTGCAGGCCGCACAGGCAAGCCGACAGGGCGTGATGGTGGTGGGTGTGCACTTTATGTCACTGGAGCTCGGAGGCCGCGTGATGGGGCTCTGCCAGCCGATGATGGCAACCTATCGGCCGCATAACAGCCCGGTGATGGAATGGGTGCAGACCCGTGGACGCATGCGTTCTAATAAATCGATGATCGATCGCCGCAACCTGAAAGGGCTGGTACAGGCGCTGAAGCAGGGCGAAGCCGTCTGGTTTGCGCCGGATCAGGATTATGGTCGTAAGGGCAGCAGCTTCGCGCCATTCTTCTCGGTCAAAGATGCGGCGACCACCAACGGTACTTTCGTGCTTTCCCGTCTCTCCGGCGCAAAAATGTTGACCGTGACGATGGTGCGCAAAGAGGACAGCTCCGGCTACTCGCTGCACATCGGCCAGGCGCTGGATGATTATCCGGCCCATAACGAATTTGCCGCAGCCAGCTATATGAACCGGGTGATTGAGCGTGAAATCCTGCGCGCGCCGGAACAATATCTGTGGATCCACCGGCGTTTCAAGACGCGCCCCATCGGCGAACCTTCGCTTTACAGCTAATCTTTCTTAACGCCCCGTTTCAGGGGCGTTTTGCCGTTTAATTAAAGGGAGTGGTTATGGTCAGGATTATTGCCGCAGGCTGTTTTGCACTTTTCTCTGCCTGCTCATGGTCAGCCGGCATCACGCTGCTCTGCGATGAGTACAGCGTTGAGGTGGAGCCCAACGGGCTTACGGTAAACGGGCGTCACTACAGCGATCCGCAAGAAAAGCCGTATGAGATTGGCGATCAATACACCGGACGTTCGCTTTTTTACAGCGATAAGCAGGATCAGAACGCAGAAACGAACTGGGTTGCGATCCATATCATTACGCAGCTGGGAAGCGGTAAAAAAGCCTTTTTCTATTCAGATAATAACCATACCGATGACAAAGCGATCCTCTGTAGCCAGCAGCAGGAAACGCCGTCACCGTAAAGGCGAGCGCAGGGCTAACTGCTGAGATCTTCCCATAACTGCAGCTGTGAAAGGGTCAGGGCGTGGGGGAGCGCATAGCCTTTAACGGCAGGAAAGAGGCTTTGCCATTCGCTGTCGCGACTCTGCAGAAGGTGCTCTGCGCGATTGTGCAGCCCCAGCATAAAACCGTACGCTTTAATCTCGCGCAAAAAGGGCAGGCTCTGTTGCAGGTCCTCATGCGCGATCCGCTTATCAAGAACGATCTCGATACGCTCCGCGGCGACATCATGGCTGGTGCAGAGATGATGAAGCGTGGCGAGATAATCGCTATCGTTCAGCCGCTGCGGCGGTAACGTAAAGGAGAAGCAGAGCGTCTCTTTCTTTTTCGCCAGTTGGCACAGCGTGGCAAAAATAAAATCGTCCACGCCAGGCGGCTGCGCGCAGGTTATCTCTACCGGACGAGGAAGTGTGGGCTGGTCGCTGTATTCAAAAAAACGCGCGCTCGTCTGGTAACAAAGAATATTTTTTCCCGATAAATCGGTCACCGGCAGAAATTCTGCCGTCACGAGAAGTTTCTTATCAGCAATATCGACTATTATTGATTTCATTTCCCTGATTAAGCTCCCTACTCAAAAGAACAGGACTTTTCCAATATACAAGAGTGCAATTTTACCTACGCAATCATCACATTTGAAAATTGTTTTAAGTGATCGATCTGTTGCTGTTTGATAGCCTCTATCTATTGCTATTACAAAACCGATCGCTTAAATCTATATAATTGGTTAGCGTTATCGACGTAATATTTCAATTAACGGCATATTATTATCTGTAGGTTTGTTTTGGGTTTTTCTTATCTTCTTGTTATCGCTGATAAAACGTGAAAATTTTATTTCTATACTGTCTGAAAAAATCGTCACGAAACGGCCGCGCTATCGCAGGGTTTTGTTTTTTATGCCGCAATAAAAGCATTAATTGTTTAAACAGCCACTCACCGCTGCCAATAAATCACCGGTCATGATGAAAATAGTGCGGGCGCGCCAGAAGAAAAAAGGCGCGCCCGGGAGAAAAAAACGCCAATTAAGCGTGACGGGCCAGGAAGTCGATAATCAGCCGGGTAACAAATTCAGGGTTTTCTCTGTTGCTAATATGGGCAGCGTTGGGGATGAGGCTAAATTCACAGCCCACTTTTTCCGCCATTAATTGCCCTTCCAGCGGCGGGCGCGGTAAATCGAGTTCCCCGGTGGCAATCTGCACCGGGCAGGTGATTTTCTCCAGCACCGCCATGCGATCGGGGCGCCCGAAAATGAGTTTGCCTAGCGGAACAATGCTTTTACGCAGCTGCTCTGCGCTGAGTGCGCCAAGCCGGGCGGTGAGTGCCTGCACGTCAGACGGGTCGGCATTGTGAGAGTAGAACTGCGAAACGACATACTCCAGCAGCGGTGCGGGCAGGGTGCCTGCGGCGTCAATGGCGTTAAGCATGGCGAAATACTTTTCACGCGCCTCATCCGTTTCACTGCCGACAAAGGTATCAATCAGCATCAGCGCTTTAACCCGCTGCGGGGCCATGGCGGCAAGTTCAGCGCCCCACATTCCACCTACCGACAGCCCAACGACCGCAAACTCTTCAATGCCGAGGTCGTCCATAATCTGCAAATGATCGGCGGCGAGATCGGCCATGGTGCTTTTCCCTGCGGGCAGCGCGGGCGACTCGCCATGCCCCCACAGATCCGGCACGATGACGCGAAACTGCTTCGCCAGCGCGGTCATCTGCGGTGACCACATGGTCTTATCAAACAGGTAGCTGTGACCAAGCAGGAGGGGATAGCCGCTGCCGCTATCGATGTATGACAGGGTAGATGGTGTCTGCATCACTCTTTTCCTTATATGAGCGCCCGTTGGCGTGAGCGCGGTAAAAGTGCGCTCATCATATAAAAGATCGATCCCCTCGGGAGCCTGCAAATTCCTATTCTTCAGCGGGCGGTCATCTTTAAGCCCTTCCTATAATAAAAATAGGCATTTCCTATACATTTTTTGCGCTTTTACCGATTTAACGCGTTACGCTTGCTAAAGCCATTATTTATCAATTTATTAATCATTTTTTTAACGTGCTCTATACCCTTTCAACAGGGTCTATGCTTAACAGATACGCTGTAAAAAGGGCCCGTGAGGGAATAACCCTGCGGTAAGAAGGTTGAAGTGAGAATTATTATCACTAACATAGCGTTATGCCCTTCAGCTCAGATGAAGTGAGGTAACACGATGGAATCATTTAATCCCGAAGATTTTGCATGGCGCGGGCTCACCCTGACGCCGGCCGCCGCGGAGCATATCCGTGAGCTAACCGAAAAACAGGCCGGCCTCCTCGGCGTGCGGCTTGGCATTAAACAGACCGGCTGCGCAGGCTTTGGTTATGTGCTTGACACCGTAAGCGAGCCGAACGACGACGACCTGCTGTACGAATCTGATGGCGCTCGCCTCTACGTCCCTTTACAGGCCATGCCGTTTATTGATGGCACCGAAGTGGATTACGTACGCGAAGGCTTGAACCAGATCTTCAAATTTAATAACCCGAAAGCGCAGCACGAGTGCGGCTGCGGCGAAAGCTTTGGGGTATAGGCGGTACTATGTCTCGTAATACTGAAGCAACTGACGATGTCAAAACCTGGACCGGCAATATCAATTATAAAGAGGGCTTTTTCACCCGGCTGAATACGGATGAGCTGGCGAAAGGCATCAACGAAGAGGTCGTGCGCGCCATTTCGGCGAAACGTAATGAGCCTGAGTGGATGCTGGAGTTTCGCCTGAATGCTTTTCACGCCTGGCTGGAGATGGAAGAGCCGCACTGGTTAAAAGCCCATTACGACAAGCTTAACTACCAGGATTACAGCTACTACTCCGCCCCTTCCTGCGGCAACTGCGACGACGCCTGCGCCTCGCAGCCCGGCGCGGTACAGCAAACGAATGGCAATACCTGGCTGACCGAAGAGGTCGAAGAGGCCTTTAACCAGCTTGGCGTGCCGGTGCGTGAAGGCAAAGAGGTGGCGGTTGACGCCATTTTCGACTCGGTATCGGTTGCCACGACCTACCGCGAAAAGCTCTCCGAACAGGGGATTATCTTCTGCTCCTTCGGTGAGGCGATCCACGATCACCCCGAGCTGGTGCAGAAGTATCTCGGCACCGTGGTGCCCTCGAACGATAACTTCTTCGCCGCGCTGAATGCGGCTGTCGCTTCTGACGGCACCTTTATCTACATCCCGAAAGGGGTGCGCTGCCCGATGGAGCTGTCGACCTATTTCCGCATCAACGCGGAGAAGACCGGCCAGTTCGAGCGCACTATTCTGGTGGCAGATGAAGGGAGCTACGTCAGCTATATCGAGGGCTGCTCTGCGCCAGTGCGCGACAGCTACCAGCTGCATGCGGCGGTGGTGGAAGTGATCATCCACAAAGATGCGGAAGTGAAATACTCGACGGTGCAAAACTGGTTCCCGGGCGATAACAACACCGGCGGCATCCTCAACTTCGTCACCAAGCGTGCGCTGTGCGAAGGCGAGAACAGCAAAATGTCGTGGACGCAGTCAGAAACCGGTTCGGCGATCACCTGGAAGTACCCGAGCTGCATCCTGCGCGGTGACAATTCGATTGGCGAGTTCTTCTCGGTGGCGCTGACCAGTGGGCATCAGCAGGCGGATACCGGCACCAAGATGATCCATATCGGGAAGAACACCAAATCGACGATTATCTCGAAAGGGATCTCGGCCGGACACAGCCAGAACAGCTACCGCGGGCTGGTGAAAATCATGCCGACGGCGACCAACGCGCGAAACTTCACCCAGTGTGACTCGATGCTGATTGGCCCCGATAGTGGCGCGCACACCTTCCCGTATGTCGAGTGCCGCAACAACAGCGCGCAGCTGGAGCATGAAGCGACCACCTCGCGTATCGGTGAAGATCAGCTCTTTTACTGTCTGCAGCGCGGCATCAGCGAAGATGACGCCATCTCAATGATTGTTAACGGCTTCTGTAAAGATGTCTTCTCCGAGCTGCCGCTGGAATTTGCCGTCGAAGCGCAAAAACTGCTGGCCATCAGCCTTGAACACAGCGTCGGTTAAGAATTAAAGGATAATAAATGTTAAGTATCAAAGATTTGCAGGTTGGTGTTGAAGATAAGTCGATTCTGCGCGGCCTGAGCCTTGAGGTGCGTCCGGGCGAAGTGCACGCCATTATGGGCCCGAACGGTTCCGGGAAAAGTACGCTCTCCGCGACCCTCGCCGGGCGTGAAGATTACGAAGTGACCGGCGGCAGCGTGGAGTTTAACGGCAAAGATCTGCTGGAACTGTCACCGGAAGATCGCGCGGGCGAAGGCGTCTTTATGGCCTTCCAGTATCCGGTCGAGATCCCGGGCGTCAGCAACCAGTTCTTCCTGCAAACGGCGCTCAACGCGGTGCGTAAGTACCGCGGCGAAGAGGCGCTGGATCGCTTCGATTTTCAGGATTTGATGGAAGAGAAGATCAAACTGCTGAAGATGCCGGAAGATCTGCTGACCCGCTCGGTTAACGTTGGCTTCTCCGGCGGTGAGAAGAAGCGTAACGACATTCTTCAGATGGCGGTGCTGGAGCCGGAGCTTTGCATTCTTGATGAAACCGACTCAGGGCTTGATATCGATGCGCTGAAGATTGTTGCCGAAGGGGTGAACGCGCTGCGCGATGAGAAGCGCGCCTTTATTATCGTCACCCACTACCAGCGCATTCTCGACTACATCAAACCGGACTTTGTGCATGTGCTGTATCAGGGGCGCATCGTGAAATCAGGCGATTTCACGCTGGTTAAGCAACTGGAGGAGCAGGGCTATGGCTGGCTTACAGAACAGCAGTAACGCGCTGCAACAGTGGCACCATCTGTTTGAAACAAAGAGAGGCGCGCACTCCGCCACGGCTGAGCAGCACCTGCAACAGATGCTGCGTCTTGGCCTGCCGACGCGTAAGCATGAGAACTGGAAATATACGCCGCTGGATGGCCTGCTAAATAGCCAGTTTGTCACCAGCAATGGAGCCCTCGACGCGGCGCAGCGTGATGCGCTGGCTCTACCGGTTGATGCGCTGCGTCTGGTCTTCGTTGATGGCCTGTTCAGCGCAGAATTAAGCGACGACATCACCGGCTCCGGGTTTGCGGTGACGGTAAGCGAAGCCGCCGAAAACCTGCCTGCGCCGGTGCAGCCAGAGGTCTTCTTACACCTCACCGAAAGCCTGGCGCAGAACGTCACCCGTATCGAGGTCGCGCGCAACCAGCGCCCTGAAAAGCCGCTGCTGCTGATGCACGTTACGCAAGGGCTGGCCGGGGAGGAGATGAACACGGCGCATTATCGCCACCATATCGAACTGGCGCAGGGCGCAGAAGCGACGGTTTATGAACACTATGTCAGCCTGAACGACGCACGCCATTTTACCGGCTCGCGCTTCACCATGCAGGTCGGCGCGAACGCGCGGTTGCACCATTTCAAGTTGGCTTTCGAGAACCCGCTCAGCTACCACTTTGCCCATAACGATATTGTGCTCGGCGACGATGGCGCAGCGGACAGCCACAGCTTCCTGCTCGGCGGCGCGGTGCTGCGACATAACACCAGTACCCAACTGAACGGTGAAAACACGCAGCTGAATATCAACAGCCTGGCGATGCCGGTGAAGAGCGAAGTGTGCGACACCCGCACCTGGCTTGAGCACAATAAGGGCTACTGCAACAGCCGCCAGCTGCATAAAACCATTGTCAGCGGCAAGGGACGGGCGGTGTTCAACGGTCTGATCAAGGTGGCGCAACACGCCATTAAGACCGACGGTCAAATGACCAACAACAACCTGCTGCTCGGTCGTCTTTCGGAAGTGGATACCAAACCGCAGCTGGAAATTTATGCCGATGACGTGAAATGTAGCCACGGGGCGACCATTGGACGCATCGACGATGAGCAGATGTTTTACCTGCGCTCGCGCGGCATTGATGAGAACGCGGCGCAGCAGATGATCATCCATGCCTTTGCCGCTGAGCTGACCGAAGCCATCAGCGACGAGGCGCTAAAACAGCAGATTCTGGCGCGTATCAGCCAGCGTCTTGCAGGGGGCGAAGCATGAGTTTTCCCGTGAACGAGGTACGTGCCGATTTTCCGGTACTGCAACGTGAAGTGAACGGACTCCCGCTGGCATATCTCGACAGCGCCGCCAGCGCGCAAAAACCGAATGCGGTTATCGATGCCGAAGCGGAGTTTTTCCGCCACGGCTATGCCGCGGTGCATCGCGGCATCCATACGCTCAGCGCGGAAGCGACGCAGAAAATGGAAAATGTGCGCGTACAAGCGGCATCCTTCCTCAACGCACGTCTGCCGGAAGAGATGGTGTTCGTACGCGGCACCACCGAAGGGATCAACCTCGTCGCTAATAGCTGGGGCAACAGCCAGGTAAACGCGGGCGATAACATCATCATTAGCGCCATGGAGCACCATGCCAACATCGTGCCGTGGCAGATGCTCTGTGAGCGGGTTGGTGCCGAACTGCGCGTCATTCCGCTGAATCAGGATGGCACCCTGCAACTTGAGGCGTTACCCGGCCTGCTGGATGCGCGAACAAAGCTGCTGGCGATTACCCATATCTCTAACGTGCTGGGCACCGAAAACCCGGTTGCAGAGATCATCGCGCTGGCGCATCAGCACGGCGCGAAGGTGCTGGTGGACGGTGCGCAGGCGGTAATGCACCATGCCATTGATGTGCAGGCGCTCGATTGCGACTTCTATGTCTTCTCCGCTCATAAGCTCTACGGGCCGACCGGCATTGGCGTGCTTTACGCCAAAGAGGATATTTTGCAGGCGATGCCGCCGTGGGAAGGGGGTGGGGCGATGATCGCCACTGTCAGCCTGACTGAAGGCACAACCTATGCGAAAGCGCCGTGGCGCTTCGAGGCCGGTACGCCGAATACCGGCAGCATCATGGGCTTTGGCGCGGCGATGGAGTATGTGACGTGCCTCGGTCTGGACGCGATTGGCGAGTATGAGCAGACGCTGATGCGCTACGCTCTCGATGCGCTGCGCGAGGTGCCGGATCTGACGCTCTACGGCCCGGCCGACAGAAAAGGGGTGATTGCTTTTAATCTCGGCAAACATCACGCCTATGACGTGGGCAGCTTCCTGGATAACTACGGTATTGCGGTGCGCACCGGTCACCACTGTGCGATGCCGCTGATGGCCTTCTATAATGTCCCGGCAATGTGTCGTGCGTCGTTTGCGATGTACAACACGCATGAAGAGGTGGATCGTCTGGTTACCGGCCTGAAACGTATTCATCAGTTACTGGGCTAACAGGGAGCACACATGGCCGCACTACCCGATAAAGAGAAGCTGGTGCGCAACTTTAACCGTTGCGCCAACTGGGAAGAGAAGTACCTCTACATCATTGAACTGGGCCAGCGCTTACCGGCGCTGAGCGCTGAAGCGCATAACGCAGACAATCTTATTCAGGGCTGTCAGAGCCAGGTGTGGATTGTGATGGAGCGTAATGCAGAGGGCGTGATTGAGCTGACCGGCGACAGCGATGCCGCCATCGTCAAAGGGCTTATTGCGATTGTCTTCGCCCTCTATCAGCAGATGACCCCGCAGGACATCGTGGCCTTCGATGTCCGCCCGTGGTTTGAAAAACTTGCCCTGACGCAGCACTTAACCCCCTCCCGCTCGCAGGGGCTGGAAGCGATGATCCGCGCCATCCGTACCAAAGCTGCCAATCTTAGCTAAACTCAAAAGACCCTTCTATCCTGTTTACGCGGGGCGTTTGCCGCCTCGCTGATTCTTCAGCTTTCTGACAGCCTGTCAGTGATTACAGGAAACACAGCATGAAACGCGCGTCTTTACTTTTTCTTTCTCTTTTTGGTGCATTAAGCACACTTCAGCTGGCCCATGGGGCGGAATACAGCCTGCCTGCGAACGGCGGTCGCCTGATTGGCCAGAACCAGACCTACACCGTACAGGCCAGCGATAAAAACCTGCAAGCCATCGCCCGCCATTTTGATACAGCGGCGATGCTGATCCTTGAGGCGAATAACACCATCGCACCGGTGCCAGCACCGGGTACGACGGTGACGATCCCAACGCAGATGCTGTTGCCGGATACGCCGCGGGAGGGGATTGTCGTCAACCTCGCGGAGCTGCGCCTCTACTTCTACCCGCCGGGTAAGAACAGCGTGCAGGTCTACCCGATTGGCATTGGTCAACAGGGGCTGGAAACGCCGGTGTCGGTGACCCGCATCAGCCAGAAGATCCCTAATCCGACCTGGACGCCGACCGCCGGTATCCGTGCGCGCTCGCTTGAGCGCGGCGTAGAGCTGCCGAAAGTGGTGCCCGCCGGGCCAAATAACCCGCTGGGTCGCTTTGCCATGCGTCTGGGGATTGGCAATGGCGAGTACCTGATTCACGGCACCAATGCCCAGGACAGCGTTGGTTTACGCGTCAGCTCCGGCTGTATTCGTATGAATGCGCCGGATATCGAAGCGCTGTTTGCCCAGGTCGCTGCGGGCACGCGGGTAGCAATCATCAATGAACCGGTGAAGTATGCCGTTGAGCCTGATGGTAAGCACTACATTGAAGTGCACCGCCCGCTGGCGCAGACCGTTGAACAGGACACGCAGACGCAGCCTATCGTCTTCTCACCGGCGCTGGGTGCGATGATTGAGCAGTCAGGCGGCGACCATTTGATGATTCAGAAAGCGCTCTCGCGCCGTGCTGGTTATCCGGTAGTGATTACCGGTGGGAAAGCCACCTCTGCGGCAACTCCGGTATTGTCGGTACAGAACAGCATTAAGCCGACTGGAAGCGTCGAAGGGCAGAGCGAAGTGGTGATGCAGTAGGTTAGAGGGATAGAAGGAAGGCAAAAAAAAATGGCGCACAATGTGCGCCATTTTCATTACAGGAACTCTTACTTACGGTAAGAGTGAGCCTGGTTGTCCAGACGCTGGTTAGCGCGAGCTGCGTCGTCTTTAGCAGCCTGAACGTCAGAACGCACTGCGTTCACGTCGTTGCTCAGCTGGTCAACTTTAGCGTTCAGAGTCTGAACGTCAGAAGACAGCTGATCGATTTTAGCGTTGCTGGAGCAACCAGCCAGCAGAGTAGAACCCAGGATTACCGCGCCCAGTACCAGTTTAGTACGATTCATTATTAATACCCTCTAGATTGAGTTAATCTCCATGTAGCGTTACAAGTATTACACAAAGTTTTTTATGTTGAGAATATTTTTTTGATGAGAATGCACTTAAATTTGCTCGTTCGCTCAAAGAAGCACCGACTTTGATTTAACTTGCTAAAAACGCCTATTAAAACAGCGGATTCTCATCGGATTCATCTTAGATAAAGTGCGATTTAAATAGCAAAATCCGATTGAAACTTTTAATTCAATCCGCAAGCCGAAATATTAAAAAAAAAGCGCCGCAAGGGCGCTTTTTTAATCTGCCGAAAAGTCCGGTAATTATTACAGTACGTGGACAGATGCGGTGTTGGTGGTGCCGCTCGGAACCAGCGCCCCGGAGACCATCACGACAACGTCGCCTTTGCTCGCCAGACCGCTTTCCAGCGCCACTTCTTTACCCAGACGGTAGAAATCATCCGTAGAGGAGATCTCTTTCACCAACTGGGCGACAACGCCTTTGCTCAGCACCAGCTGACGCGCGGTCACTTCGTTGGTGGTCAGCGCCAGGATGGTCGCATCCGGGAAGTATTTGCGCACGGCGCGCGCAGATTTGCCGCCCTGAGTTGCCACAACGATCAGCGGTGCTTCCAGCTTCTCAGCGGTTTCCACTGCGCCACGGCAGACAGCTTCGGTAATACGCAGTTTGCGGCTGTCGTTGTTGTAGTCCAGACGGCTGGTCATCACGCGGTCAGTACGCTCGCAGATGGTCGCCATGATAGAGACGGACTCCAGCGGGTATTTACCTTTTGCGGATTCGCCAGAGAGCATCACGGCGTCGGTGCCGTCGAGGATGGCGTTCGCCACGTCACCGGCTTCTGCGCGGGTCGGACGCGGGTTTTTGATCATCGAATCGAGCATCTGGGTAGCGGTGATCACCA
Source organism: Kosakonia sp. HypNH10 (assembly GCF_029850615.1). Lineage (NCBI taxonomy): Bacteria > Pseudomonadati > Pseudomonadota > Gammaproteobacteria > Enterobacterales > Enterobacteriaceae > Kosakonia > Kosakonia sp. HypNH10. The sequence goes on along the minus strand of NZ_JAOTIU010000001.1, from coordinate 122,314 downwards.
CTTTGCGCGCGCGAATACATTTTTCGATCATCATCTTCTGCGCGAAGATCACCTCTTCAACCGGGATCTCAACGCCCAGGTCACCACGGGCAACCATGATGCCGTCGGAGGCTTCAAGGATCTCGTCGAAGTTGTTCAGGCCTTCCTGGTTTTCAATTTTGGAGATGATCTGGATGTTTTCGCCGCCGTGCGCTTTCAGGTGCTCACGGATTTCAACCACGTCAGAACGCTTACGGATAAAGGAAGCGGCAACGAAATCGACGCCTTGCTCGCAGCCGAAGATCAGATCCTGCTTATCTTTTTCCGCCAGCGCCGGCAGGGCGATGGAGACGCCCGGCAGGTTCACGCCTTTGTTTTCGCCGAGATCGCCGTTGTTCAGCACTTTACAAACAACTTTATTCCCTTCGATGGCGGTCACTTCCATCCCGATCAGACCATCGTCGACCAGCACGGTATCGCCGACGCTCAGGTCGTTAGTGAAGCCTTCATAGGTCACGGCAACGGTGTCGCTATTGCCGACAACGGATTTGTCGGTGGTGAAGGTGAAAGTCTGACCCGCTTTCAGCGAAACGTCGTTACCGCCTTCCAGTTTGATGGTGCGGATTTCCGGACCTTTGGTGTCCAGCAGGATGGCCGCTTTCTTACCGGTTTTGCTCATCACGTTGCGCAGGTTCTGGATGCGCTGGCCGTGCTCAGCATAGTCACCGTGAGAGAAGTTCAGACGCATAACGTTCATGCCTGCGTCCAGCATTTTGGTCAACATCTCTTCGGATTCGGTTTTCGGCCCGATGGTGCATACAATTTTGGTCTTTTTCATGACAGTTTCTGGTCTTTAAGTTTGGGTTGAGAAGGAATGGGAATTCACGCTCCGGGATGCGCACGGCGCCGGAGTCAAACCTGTGTTGCGAAAAGAGCGATGCCACAGACTAAGGATAGGTGACATCAAAAAAGCGTGCAGAGGAATGTGTGCCTGAGATTCAGCCAGTCTGGGAAAACATTGATGTGAGTTATCTGCTTTACAGTTCAATCAGCTGAATCCATTCAAATTAGGATTGCGGCATTATAGCGTCCACAGTGACAGAAAGGAATTAAAAACGCTGTTTCAAAATGCGAATTGATGAGCAGCATCGTTTCGTTATGCAACCGTTATCACATAATTGCGCAACCGTTGCACTACCGTATGCGCTCCCTCTGCTGCCCAACACGAAGCTAACAGTAGTGTGAGAATGACCGCATTTTGCGTCAACAATATTGTCCACCTGCGCAAGTGCTTATTTCTCGAGCCACTCTTTTACTCAAAAAATTAGCAATAAGAAAGTTCCATATATCGAGGTTGACTAACCGTACACGCAGGGGGATTAAATAAATAAAAGACAAACTGCTTGCACTCTAATTAATTACCACGATAGCTAATTTTTTAATCGCATTGACCTTTGGCGAAGCGGATATATCGTTCATTACATCATCAATATCGCAGAAATATATTTTATATTTCCGAATCAATATCACGTTTTTGCACGAAATTTAGATTAAGGAAAATCCTAAAATGCTTGCATTTAAGCGTGGCTAACTTTTTGTTTTAGTTAGTTTCTTGTAACGCAGCGTGACAAAGCTAAAAAACTAACTCATTGAAATATATAGATCTTAACTTTTTGAGATAATTTGCAATAAAGCACGGCGTAACTACGCTTAAGCGACTCTTAATGAGACCCAAAAAATTTATAACAACATTCGTTCCGGGGAATCACTCCCGGAGGTCGGCTGGTGCCTGCTCGTTATTTACCGCCAGCCCTATTTAATGCGATGACTCTTGATGAAGGTTAGGCGATGACGACTTCCACAGTTGTTGGTCATGAATATGCTTTTATTTCACCGCCGGAAATTCCGACCCAACAGGGGCCGATGGGTATCCTGTATGATTTTAATGACGGTGCCCGTTTATTGTTGCCAGCGGGTAACTGGCGGGTAGAAATAAGCGATGACGAAACGGGAAATATCCTCTTTGCTGACAATGTCGGGCAGGGGTGGGTCATCAGCACCAAAAAATATTACGTGCCGTTTCGTCTGCGGGTCTGGGACGGGGTGCAGTCGGAGCCCGTGCTGGATCATGCGCTGGATATGCGCGGCAAAAGGGTGCTGATCTCTTTTCCCAGCGGCACGCTCGGCGACCTGGTCGGCTGGGTGCCGTACGCCGAACGCTTTCGGCAAACCTACCAGTGCCACGTTGACTGCACCCTGGCGCAGCCGATTGCCGATCTCTTCTCGCCGGTCTATCCGCAGCTCAATTTTTTCACCCCGGAAAGCTGGCAGGCCGGGCCTGGCGTGAGCGCGCCGCCCTATGCCAGCTGGCGCGTCGGGCTCTTTTTTAATGGCGATCTCGACAAACAGCCCTTTGATTTTCGCTCTGTCGGCCTGCACCGCACCGCCGGGCATATTCTCGGCGTCGACCCGAGCGAAATTATCCCGGATCTGCGCCAGCACACGCCGCGCCGCATCGCTGAGCCCTATGTCTGCATCGCCACCCAGTCCACCAGCCAGGCCAAATTCTGGAACAACGGCACCGGCTGGCATGAGGTCATCGACTATCTACAAGCGCAGGGCTACCGCGTGCTCTGTATCGACAAAGAGCGTGTGGTCGGCCGCGGTTATGTCTGGAACAAAATCCCCCACGGCGCGGAAGATTTCACCGGCAATCTGCCGCTGGCTGAACGCGTGGCGCTGCTGGAGCACGCCGACTTTTTTATCGGCCTCGGCAGCGGCCTCTCCTGGCTTGCCTGGGGCTGCCATATCCCGGTGGTGCTGATCAGCGGTTTCAGCCTGCCAAACAGCGAGTTTTATACCCCCTGGCGCGTCATCAACACCCATGTCTGCAACGGCTGCTGGGATGACGTGCGACTCAATTTTGATCATCAGGACTATTTCTGGTGTCCGCGCCACAAAGGCACGGACCGGCAGTACGAATGCACACGATTTATCACTGGCAAGCAGGTCATCGGCCATTTACGTCGGCTGATGGCCCTGCGAAGCAATCCCTTTGGCATCAAAACAACAGCATTGGCAGACCCCAATCAACACGCCGCATAGCGGATGAGAGACGGGTTTCGAGGACATTGAAATGAAGAAAAGTCTTAACTGCAGTTACCGGCTGGTGTGGAATGACGTTCAGCGGGCGTTCGTGGTGGTTTCAGAACTGACACGGGCAAAAGGCAAGCGCGCAGGTGGCGCGGTATTGATCTCGGCGGCGGTAGGCGGTCTGTTCGCTAGCAGCGGAGCAATGGCATTCACCCCCGATGTCACCGATTCGGTGCGGGATGAGGTAGTGCAGGAGGGCGTACAGAATGTGCGCACCGGCGGATTAACCACTAACCATACTATCGGCAACCGTGGCACCCAGATCGTGGCGGGCGGTCAGACCGTTGACACTCGCGTGCAGGATGGCGGCTCGCAGATTGTGCGCCAGAACGGCCAGACCACCGGGACCGTTGTTACTAACGGTGTACAGATTGTGGAAGTGGATGGCACGGCAACCGGCTCGCAGCTTAACAGCGGCGGCACGCAGGCGGTCTCCGGTAAGGCGAGCGGCACCGTGGTTGGCGCAGGCGGCGTGCAAACCGTGCTGCAAAGCGGGCTGGCTAGCCAGACAGTGATTAACAACGGCGGCGTACAGGCCGTTAGCGGCAAATCGGTCGAGGGCGTGGTCAACGCTGGCGGCACGCAGCTTATCAACAACGGCGGTTTCTCCCAGGATGCGACGGTAAACAGCGGCGGCATCCAGCACGTTAACGTCGGGGGTTCCGCAGCCGACACCGCTATCTTTGGCGGCGGCAACCAGATCGTCGCTGGCACGGTATCCGGTGCCCATCTCAATGACGGCGGCGCGCAGCTGGTTCAGCAAACCGGTAAAGCTATTGGCACTATCGTCAATAATCGCGGCACCCAGACCGTTGACGGCACCGCGATCTCTGCGGTGGTCAACGGCGGCGGTACCCAACTGGTGCATAGCGGCGGTCTGGCGGCGGGCACCACCGTCAACAGCGGCGGCATCCAGCATATCAAACAGGGCGGCGCAGCTTCCGACGGCGTCGTGTTTGGCGGCGGCACCCAGGTTCTTTCGGGCACCGCATCCGGCACCAGCGTCAGCGACGGCGGTGCGCAGTTAGTCCAGGAAACCGGTAAATCCACCGGGACCATCATCAACAATCGCGGCACCCAGACCGTTGACGGCCAGGCGATCGACTCCGTGGTCAGTGCGGGCGGTACGCAGCTGGTTAACCGCGGCGGTCTGTCGACTGGCGGTGTGGTCAACACCGGCGGGCTGCAGCATATCAGCGTAGGCGGTGCGGCATCCGATGCCACTCTGCTCGGCGGCACCCAACTGGTGGAAGGCATGACCTCCGGTACCGTCATCAATAACCGCGGTTTGCAGCAGATCCACGCCAGCGGCATGAGCAAAGACGCGATTGTTAACGCGGGCGGTGAACAGGACGTTGACGGCGTTTCGCTCTCGGCAGAGGTGAATGACGGCGGCCTGCAAAAAGTGCGCAGCGGCGGCAGCGCGACCAGCGCGGTGATCAACACTGGCGGCATCCAGAGCGTGCTTGCGGGCGGTTCAACCGTTGCCACCACGCTGCTGGGCGGTATTCAGCAACTGGCGGGCGTGGCGGCAGACACCATTATCGGTGCGGGCGGCGTACAGCACGTGCAGGTGGGCGGCAGCGCGACGGGATCGCTTATCAACGACGGCGGCCTGCAACGCGTGGATGGCACGGCCACCTCCTCGGTTATCTATGACGGCGGCACCCAACTGGTCAATAACGGCGGTCTGGCGAAGAGCGCGACCGTAAACAGTGGTGGTCTGCAGCACATTAATGAAGGCGGAGCGGCGTCCGACACCACGGTGTTTGGCGGCGGCAAGCAGGTTGTTGCCGGTACGGCGTCCGGAACCAGCATCAATAACGGCGGTCATCAGCTGGTGCAGGCCACCGGTAAAGCCACCGATACCATCATCAATAGCGGCGGCACCCAGGCGGTAGACGGCGCGGCCATTGCTGCCGTAGTCAACGACGGCGGCGTACAGCTGATCCACTCCGGCGCGCTGGCCAGCGGTTCGCAAGTGAACAGCGGCGGTCTGCAACATATCAACGAAGGCGGTGCAGCGTCGGATGCGCTGCTGTTTGGCGGTACCCAGGTTGTTGAAGGGACAGCTTCCAACACCCGTGTCGATGCAGGCGGCGTGCAGCAAGTTCATGTGACCGGCAAAACCACCGACAGCAAAATCTATGACGGCGGTTTCCAGGATGTTGACGGCACGGCGAACGGCACCACCGTCTACAGCGGTGGTAAACAGCTGATCCGCAGCGGCGCTCACGCGAACGATACCCGCGTTGATAAAGATGGCGTGCAGATTGTGCGGGCCAACGGTGCGGCTTCAAAAACGACTCTGCTGGGCGGAACGCAGCAGGTTGCCGGTCTGGCGGGTGATACGGTCATCGGCGACGGCGGCATTCAGCACGTGCAGGTGGGCGGTAGCGCCACGGGATCGCTTATCAACAGCGGCGGTTTGCAGCGTGTTGACGGCTCGGCGACCTCAGCCGTGGTCAACAACGGCGGCGTGCAGCTGGTTAACAGCGGCGGGCTTGCCGCGGGCTCAATCGTTAACAGCGGTGGCCTGCAACACATTAATGTCGGCGGCGCGGCCTCTGACGGCACGATCTTCGGCGGCGGCAAACAGCTGGTGGCGGGTACGGCTTCCGGTACCAGCGTCAGCGATGGCGGTCAGCAGATCGTGCAGGCGAGCGGTAAAACCACCAATACCCAAATCAACAATGGCGGTGTGCAGAGCGTCGACGGTAACGCGACCTCATCGGTCGTGCGCGACGGCGGTACGCAACTGGTGAACCGGGGCGGTCTGGCGGCAGGGACCACCGTGCACAGCGGCGGTTTGCAGCACATCAATGTTGGCGGTGCGGCATCCGACGGCACGGTATTTGGCGGCGGCAAACAGGTGGTTGCAGGCACGGCATCCGGCACCAGCCTGAGCGATGGCGGTCAGCAGATCGTGCAGGCGAGCGGTAAAACCACCGATACCCACATTAATAGCGGCGGCGTGCAGAGCGTAGATGGCACCGCCACCTCGTCAATCGTTAACGACGGCGGTCAGCAGATCGTCAACAACGGCGGTCTGGCTGCCGGTTCAATCGTGAAAAACGGCGGCGTGCAGCATGTCTCAGCCGGTGGCGCGGCCTCCGACGGCACGGTATTCGGCGGCGGTACGCAACTGGTTCAGGGTACGGCTTCCGGTACCAGCATCAGCGACGGCGGGGTACAGCTGGTCACCAAAGGCGGCCAGGCTCGCGGCACGCTGGTTAACAGCGGCGGCGTCCAGCGCGTCGACGGTCAGTCGTTCGAGGCGGTGATCAATAACGGCGGTCAGCAGATCGTTGACCCGTACGGCTGGTCGCGCCAGAGCGTGATTAACGCGGGCGGCAAGCAGATCCTCAGCAACGCGGCGGTGGCAATCTCCACCGTTCTCAACGGCGGTGAGCAGCACGTTAATAACGGCGCGAAATCCTTCGCTGCGCGCGTGCTGGGCGGGACGCAGAATATCGGCAGCGGTGGCCAGGCCTTCGAAGCGAGTATTGAGAAGGGCGGCGTGCAGAACGTTAACGATGGCGGTTACACCTACGGCGGCACTATCTCTGAGGGTGGCAGACAAAACGTTGCCGCTGGCGGCGTCACCGACTTCACCTTCGTCGATGGCGGCCTGCAGGTGGTTGACGGCACGTCGATTGTCAGCATCGTGAAAAACGGCGGGCGTCAGGTAATCAACAAAAATGCCAACGCCGAAGTCTCCATCGTCACTGATGGCGGTATCCAGGAGGTGTTCGGCACTACCACCGGTTCGGAAATCACCCGCGCAGAACAGCGTATCTACAGCGGCGGTTCAGCCATCTCTACCGTGCTGAACGACGATGCGGTACAGGGGATTTACGACGGCGCAGTGGTCACCGATACCCGCAACCGTCACGGCATCCAGAATATTTACAACGGCGGCCGCGCGGAAAATAACCTGATGGATAACTTTGCGGTGCAGAATATCGCCGCCGGTGGCACGGCGGTCAACACCTCGTTGGGCAACGACAGCCAGCAGAATGTGCGCGGCAGCGCGGTGGATACCGATCTCTCCGCAAACAGCGTGCAGAACGTCTATCGCGGCGGTACGGCAACACGCACCACGCTCTACGAGCGCGGCACGCAGAATATCTACAGCGGTGGTTCATCCGATTTTGCTGTTATCAATGTCGGCGGGATCCAGAACGTGCTGACCGGCGGCACCGCCAGCAACACCACCATTAACGGTGGCGGTACGCAGAACGTCAACAGCGGCGGGACGGTGATCTCCACCATCATCCGCGAGGGCGGGATCCAGAACGTCAATGACGGCGCGATCGTCATCGACAACAAGGTGGTTGGCGATCAGGTGGTTAACCAGGGCGGCACTGTCGCATCTTCCACCGTTAGCGAAAACGGCGCCCAGAGTGTCACTTTCGGCGGCAAGGCTATCGCCACCACCGTCAGCAAAGGCGGTGCCCAGTTCGTTCGCGCCGGGGGCGTGGCGGATCTGACGGCAATTGAACGTGGCGGCATGCTGGCGCTGGAAGATGGCGCAACGGTCACCAATATCAATCTCAACAGCGGCGCAGCGCTGATGGCGGGCACCGACACCACCCTTAACGGCACCAACGCCAACGGCAGCTTCTCCATTGCCAATAAGATCGCCGATAGCCTGCTGCTGGAAAGCGGCGGTCTGCTGGCGGTTGCCGCTGACGGCAGCGCCAACAACACCGTGGTCAGCGAAAACGGTACGCTGAGCGTTGCCGAGGGCGGCATGCTGACCGGGGTTACTAAAGTCAATGATGGCGGTACGCTGGCCGGTAATGTGAACAACGACGGCGAACTGCGTATTACCACTGAGAACAGCGCCAGCACCGTTAACGCGGCGATCAACGGCAACGGTACGCTCTATAAAGAGGGTAACAACACCCTGACCCTGAGCGGGGCGCTTAATCAGGCGGGCGGCACCTTCCTGCAGAGCGGTACGCTGGTGTTCAGCGGGCTGGATGCGGTGACCGATATCATCGCCCAGGCCGGGACCTCTTTGCAGTTGAGCAACGGCTCGACGCTGACCGGGATGATTGACCCGACCGACCTGACCGTCGATGCAGGCTCAAACTGGCTGATGACCGACAGCTCCCTGCTCGATAACCTGACGCTGGGCGGCACCATTGATTACCAGGCACCGACCGGGGCGTTCGTACCGAAAACCCTGACCGTCACTAACCTGGTGGGCAATGGCGGCACCATCACCCTCAACACCCTGTTTGCTGGCAACACCGCAGTGAGTGACAGCCTGGTACTGGATGGCGGTACTGCCACCGGTAACACAACACTCGCCATTCGCAGCCAGGGCGGCCTCGGGGCGCGTACCGCCGGTAACGGCATTCAGGTGGTGAACGCCATTAACGGCGCGACCACTACCGATGATGCGTTCCGTCTTGACGGCAGCCTGCAGGCGGGTGCGTATAACTACACCCTGCAACAGGGCAGCGCCGACGAGAGCTGGTATCTGACCACCGCTGAGGCAGGCGGTAACGCAGACGGCCCGCAGAACTACCGTTCGGCGATGTACCTCTATAGCTCCGTCTACGCCCAGGCAATGGACTATGACAGTGCGCTGCTCGGCTCGCTGGATGCCCGTCGCTATGCGGCGCGTACTCCGACCGAAGGCGGCAGCAATATGTGGGCCCGTTTCCAGGCCGGTCAGCTGAGCCACGATCACGGCGGCAGTGACCTGAGCAACGGCAACACGCCGGAAAGCAAAGGCGGCTACACCTTCCTGCAGATCGGTAGCGATCTGTGGCAGGGCTCAGGCTCTGGCATGGAGTGGACCACTGGGATCTACGGTGCGGCAGGTCTCTCTGCCATCGACGTGCAGCGTAACAACAAGTCGAAAGCCGGTACGGTTCGCGATGACGCTTACAGCGGCGGTCTCTACCTCAACGGCGTGCATGAGAGCGGCTGGTGGATGGACGTAGTGGCGCAGGGGACTCGCCACAACTTCGACACCAATCCGCGTGACGGCGACGGCCTGAAAACCCACGGCTGGGGCTACGTTGGCTCCTTCGAAACCGGTCTGCCGTTTGAGATTGGCAGCGGCCTGGTGCTGGAACCGCAGGTGCAGTACCAGTATCGCGGCGTGAACCTGAAAGATGGTAGTGATGATGTGGCCGACGTTCAGTTCGGCGACGGTCACAGCCAGCAGGTGCGTGCCGGTCTGCGTCTGGGCAACAACGCGACGCTGAAAGAGAGTGGCAAACCGGTACCGGTAAGCTGGTTTATCCGTCCGTCCTTTATCCAGACCTTCGACTCGAAGGGCACGCTGAATGTTAGCGCGCCGGGTGTAGCTGGCAGCGAAACGTCGTTCAATCCGGATCAGGATGGCACCGCAGCAGCGCTGGATATCGGCATCGATGGCCAGATCCGCGACAACGTGACCCTCGGGGTGCGCGCGGGCTATACCCGCAGCATTGATGACGCGGGTACCGGCGGCTACGGTGGTCAAATCACGCTGAAAGTCGGCTTCTGATAAGCCTTGCAGTAATATGAAAAGCCGCGCCGCGAGGTGCGGTTTTTTTTGTCTGTTATTTCTTGGGGAAGTTTTTATCACGGCCGGTAACGCGCAAAAGGCGTGCGGGTGATGCTGATGCTGAGATGAAATAAAGGGGATAAAACAGAGAGTAACAACGAATGGTGCGTCCGAGTGGACTCGAACCACCGACCCCCACCATGTCAAGGTGGTGCTCTAACCAACTGAGCTACGGACGCACTGAAGAAGGATGGTGCGTTCAATTGGACTCGAACCAACGACCCCCACCATGTCAAGGTGGTGCTCTAACCAACTGAGCTATGAACGCAATGTTGTGGTTGACAACGGGGACGAATATTAGCGGCAGGCCGCAGATGTGGCAAGTGGAAAATGGCAGATTTCTTACTGAATTCACTCGATTGCGGAACAACTGAGCAAAACGCGCTGAAAGTAGCCGCCCGCAGGCGGCTACAGCAGTTTAGCGTGCCGCGCGCTGCAAAATACGGCTCGAAGGCTGACGCTGCAAATGGCGCATGCGCAGCATCATCATCACCGCCGCCGAGGTCAGCCCAATAATAAAGCCCATCCAGAAGCCTGCCGGCCCCATCGGGGCAACCACCAGATCCGTCAGCGCCAGAATGTAGCCGGTCGGCAGCCCCAGCACCCAGTAGGCGATAAAGGTAATAAAGAAGATCGAGCGCGTATCTTTATAGCCACGCAGGATACCGCTGCCGATTACCTGAATCGAATCAGAGATCTGATAGATTGCCGCCAGCATCATCAGATGCGATGCCAGCGCCACCACTTCCGGGTTGTCGTTATAGAGCAGGGCGATCTGTTCGCGCATCAGCACCGTAAACACCGCGGTAATAGCCGCCATGCAAACGCCGACCATCAACCCGGTACGCGCCGAGGTTTTGGCATCAATCGTTGAGCCCTGGCCGAGGCGGAAGCCGACGCGAATGGTGACCGCCGCCGCCAGCGACATCGGCAACACGAACATCAATGAACTGAAGTTAAGCGCAATCTGGTGCCCGGCAACATCGACAATGCCGAGAGGCGAGACCAGCAGCGCGACCACGGCGAACAGGGTCACTTCGAAGAAGAGCGCCAGCGCAATCGGCAAGCCAAGCTGGGTCAGCCGTTTCAGCACCTCCATATCGGGCCGTGCGAAGCGGGCAGCATGTTTAATGTCGCGCATGGCACCGGCGTGCTTCACGTAGAGGCGCATAAAGATAAACATCACCCAGTAGACCGACGCGGTCGCCACGCCGCAGCCGACGCCGCCCAGTTCCGGCATGCCGAAACGGCCATAGATAAAGGCGTAGTTCACCGGAATATTGACCAGCAGGCCGATAAAGCCCATCACCATCCCGGGTTTGGTGCGCGCCAGCCCTTCGCACTGGTTGCGCAACACCTGGAAGAAGAGGTAACCCGGCGCGCCCCACATCAGCGCGCGTAAAAAGTGGACCGCTTTATCGGCCATCAGCGGGTCGATGTTATGCATGGTGCGAATAATATGCCCGGCGTTCCACAGCACAATCATAATCAGCACTGAAACGGCACCCGCCAGCCAGAACCCCTGGCTAACCTGATGGGCAATGCGATCGCGACGCCCGGAACCATTCAGCTGCGCAATCACCGGCGTCATTGCCAGCAGCAGGCCGTGACCAAAAAGAATCGCGGGAAACCAGATAGAGGTACCGATAGCGACCGCAGCCATATCCGTGGCGCTATAGCCCCCGGCCATCACGGTATCGACGAAGCCCATCGCCGTCTGGGCAACCTGCGCAAAAATCACCGGCAGGGCAAGTGCCAGTAATTGACGCGCCTCTGTTACATACTTCTGCACGCGAACACCTATATATTGTTGTTATAAGAGAGAATGGAAATACTTAAGAGAAAGGAGTTATATCCTTGTGCGACAAAAAATGCCGCACTGCGATAGGTGCGACATCTGCTCAAATAGTACCTGTTAACGTCTCTTTTTGCCACGTTATCCATAAATCAAAATTATCTTTCGCCGCAAAGCGGGCTTCAGGCTGGCAAGGGAATTTTTCACCTGTTATTGTGCGTGAAGCACACGGTAATGCCGTAAGAATGAAACAGGAGTGATGATTATGTTTACGGGTATTGTACAGGGCACGGCAAAAGTGGTGTCGATTGACGAAAAACCGAATTTTCGCACCCACGTTGTTGAACTGCCTGAAACGATGCTGGACGGAATTGAAACCGGGGCGTCCATTGCGCATAACGGCTGCTGTCTGACCGTCACCGAGATTAACGGTAGCCATATCAGCTTCGATTTGATGAAAGAGACGCTGCGTATTACCAACCTTGGCGAACTCGAAGTCGGGGATATCGTTAACGTTGAGCGCGCGGCGAAATTCAGCGATGAGATTGGCGGACATTTAATGTCGGGCCATATTATGTCGACCGCTGAAATCGTCAAAATCCTCGCCTCGGAAAATAACCGCCAGATCTGGTTTAAAGTGCAGGATCCGACGCTGATGAAATACATCCTTTATAAAGGATTTATCGGCATTGACGGTATCAGCCTGACGGTCGGCGAAGTCACCGCCACGCGTTTTTGCGTGCACCTGATCCCGGAAACGCTGCAGCGCACCACGCTGAGTGCCAAAAAGCTGGGCCAGCGCGTCAATATTGAGATCGATCCGCAAACCCAGGCCGTTGTCGACACCGTCGAGCGCGTACTGGCGGCAAAAGAGGCCGCTGTTGTGGTGAATGTCGTCGAGTAACCAGGCGCCACAAACAGCAAAAAGCCGCTGCGTAAACGTTGCGGCTTTTTTGTTGGTCAAACGCAGCGCTAACGCGCGACGCGCAGACCTTTCTCGACGCCGCGGCTAAACACCACCTGCCAGAGCTGAATATCGCGGGCGCGAAAGGCCCCGGCGCAGGCGTTCAGATAGTAACTGAACATGCGTTTAAAGCGCTCGGAGTAGTTGTCGGCGATCTCCGGCCACGCGGCGAGAAAGCGCCCATACCAGGCCATTAGCGTGCGGTCATAATCGGCGCCGAAGTTGTGCCAGTCCTCCATCACAAAGTGCGGCTCACTGGCGGTAGCGATGTGGCGCACCGAGGGCAGGCAGCCGTTCGGGAAGATATAGCGGTTAATCCACGGATCAACATTGTTATCGGTCTTTCTGGAGCCGATGGTGTGGAGTAAAAAGAGGCCGTCCGGCTTCAGGTTTTTGTCGACCACATCAAAGTAGGTGGCGTAGTTTTTCGGCCCGACGTGTTCAAACATGCCGACGGAGACGATGCGGTCAAACTGATCGCGCAGATCGCGATAATCCTGCAACAGAATCTCCACATCCAGCCCGGCGCAGCGCTGTTGCGCCATTTTCTGCTGCTCTGCCGAAATAGTGACGCCGACCACGCGGACACCATAGTGCTGTGCCATAAATTGTGCCAGTCCGCCCCAGCCGCAGCCGATATCCAGCACGCGCATGCCAGGCGTTAACTGCAATTTTTCACAAATAAGTCGCAATTTTGCCTGCTGCGCTTCGGCTAGGGTAGTCGCCTCTTTCCAGTAACCGCAGGAGTACTGCATCGCGGGGTCGAGCATGCGGGTAAAGAGATCGTTGCCGAGATCGTAGTGCTCTTTGCCGACAATCCACGCCCGCTTTTTACTTTGCAGGTTGAAGAGCCGGGCGGCGGCAATGCGCAGGGTATCTTTGAGATGGTGTGGAAGCTGTTTTTCCAGGCCGGCGCGCAGTACCTGGGTAAAGAAGATGTCCAGCCGTTCGCACTCCCACCAGCCGTCCATATAACTTTCGCCGAGTCCGAGCGATCCCTCCTGTAAAACGCGTTTAAAAAAATCAGGATTTTTCACCTGAATATCTGCGGGAGCGGGACCATTAATATGAATGCCTGCGCGGCCCAGCAGTTCGTTTGCTATACGGAACCAGTTGTCATCCCGCACGCTCACTTCTTCTATACACGATGAACTCATACCTTCTCCATCACGAATAGCGATCAGAACTCTACAAGCGTAGACGCTGGCAGAATTTGTGAGAAATCTCACGGTTTGCACCGTGAGGCTGATATCAGACGTAGAACAGAGGAAGGGAGAGACCCTTGCCAGAAAAGGCCCTCCTTGGGGAAACGAGCACGCTCCGGTGCCCGTTACTGCATAATATTTATCGTATTTATGAGATAGCCGAAAATTAGTATAGGCCTCAATATCAGGTGATTCAACTTGTCGCTAATAGTGTGCTAATTACGCCATCAGCGACAGTCCCGTCAGCAACTACCTGCGCGCGGAGGAGGGCTCACGCACCTCATCCTGCTCTTCGTCTGCGCGATGCTGAATGCCATAACCGAGTGCCGCGAGCAGCACCATGGCGAGCATCACGCTGGTGGTGGTCAGCAGCGGGGTAATGATCAGCCACGAGACGACAAGGCTTGCGAGGAAGCAGAGCCCCAGTTGCAGGGTATTCTGCAACGCCGCCGCGCGCCCCGTCGCCTGCGGGAAGGGACGCAGCGCCCGCGCAACCACGATAGGGTAAATAGCCCCGTTCGCCACCGCCATCAGGCAGAAGGGGATCATCAGCGCGGTCAGCGAGACGCCGGGAATAAAGCCGACTGCCCAGGTCGCCAGTACGCTCAGGGCGTAGCCACTCAGTAACCACGGTAACATGCGCGATCCCTGCCATTTTTGCAGCGCGGCGCGACAGCCGTAACCACCCATCAGGAAGGCGAACGTCTGCGGCACATAGCTCAGACCAATCACCGACGGGCCATAGCCCATTTCGTGCAGGATAAACGGCGAGCCGGTAAGCCAGGCAAAGAAGCTGGCGGAGCAGGCGGCGTAGATCATCACGTTGCCGCGATAATCACGGGCGCGCAGCAGATCGAGGAAGGTGAGCGCCTGCTGGTCGTGTGCCACTTTTTTTACCGGCGATTTGAGGCGGAAAGCCGGGATCATCAACACCACGGTGATGGCCAACAGGGTGGCGAAAATTGCCTGCCATTCAATATGGGCCAGCAGCCAGGCACCGAGCAGCGGGGCCAGCGCCGGGGTGAAGCCGACCAGCGGCATAATGGTGGCGAAAATACGGTTAACGCGGTGCGCCGGATAGTGATCCGTCACCAGCGCCTGCCAGCTAACGGTAGCGGCACAGACGCCGACGGCCTGCACGAAACGCAGCACCAGCAGCCAGGTGGCGTCGCGCACCCAGAGGGTGCCAAGACAGCCCAGGGCGAAAATCGACAGCCCAATCAGCAGAATCGGTTTGCGACTATAGCGATCCGACAGCGGCCCCCACAGCAGCTGCGCCACCGCAAACCCGGCGAGGAACAGGCTCAGCGAGGCGCTGATCACGGCGGGAGAGGTGTTTAAATCTTGTTGAATTGCGCTGAAAGCGGGCAGATACATGTCGGTGGCTAAAAAGCCCAGCACGCTTAAGCCCGCGAGCCAGACTAAAAATCCTTTGCCAGGTTGCATTCTCATTTCTCTTTAATTGCAGGTAATCAGGGTGGGGAAGTGTAAGGAGTGCTTTCCTGGTTGTGAAACGCTAATATTTGCACATTGGTTTCAAAAATTTTGCAGGCAGAATATGTGGTCAGAATACTCCCTTGAAGTGGTCGATGCCGTAGCGCGTAACGGCAGCTTTAGCGGCGCGGCGCAGGAGTTGCACCGCGTGCCTTCGGCGGTGAGCTACACCGTGCGCCAGCTGGAGGAGTGGCTGGCGGTGCCGCTGTTTGTGCGCCGCCACCGCGACGTGGAACTCACCCCCGCCGGGGTCTGGTTTTTAAAGGAGGGGCGATCTGTTATCAAAAAAATGCTGATCACCCGCCAGCAGTGTCAGCAAATCGCCAATGGCTGGCGCGGGCAGTTGCCGATTGCCGTCGATAACATCGTGAAACCCGCGCGCACCCGGCAGATGATCGTCGATTTCTACCGTCACTTCAGCGATGTCGAGCTGGTGGTCTACCAGGAGGTGTTCAACGGCGTCTGGGATGCGCTCGCCGATGGCCGTGTTGAACTGGCGATTGGCGCTACGCAGGCGATCCCCGTCGGGGGGCGCTATGCTTTTCGCGATATGGGCACTTTAAGCTGGAAGTGTGTCGTCTCACGTCAGCATCCGCTGGCGCAGCTGAATGGCCCGCTTAGCGATGAGACGTTGCGCAACTGGCCGTCGCTGATTCAGGAGGATACCTCCCGCTCGCTGCCGAAGCGCATTACCTGGCTGCTGGATAACCAGAAAAGGGTAATGGTGCCTGACTGGGCCTCGTCGGAAGCGTGCCTGTCGGCGGGGCTTTGCGTGGGGATGGTACCGGCCCATTTTGCCCGCCCGTGGCTCGATAGCGGTGACTGGGTGGCGCTTGAACTGGAAAACCCGTTTCCGGATGCCGCCTGCTGCCTGACATGGCAACAAAACGAGGCGTCGCCTGCGCTGAACTGGCTGCTCGATTACCTGGGTGACAGTGAAACGTTGAATAAGGAGTGGCTGCGGGAGCCGGAGTAAGGCTCCCGCAGGAGGGGATTAACGGCGGTAATCGCGGAAGGGGCCATCGGCCACCGAGCGGCGCTCCACCAGGCGCGGATGCACTTCAATCGACTGCGACTGTTCGCGCTTATTCACAATGCGATCGAGCAGCATGGTGAATGCCGTTTCGCCCAGTGAGTCTTTCGGCTGATGAATCGTCGTCAAGGCCGGGGTAAAGAAGCGCGAGTTGCGCACGTTGTCATAGCCAATGACGGAGATATCCTGCGGCACGCGCAACCCCATCTCATCGGCGGCGCAGAGTGCGCCCATTGCCATAATGTCGCCGCCGCAGAAGACTGCGGTGGGGCGCGAGGACTGGCCGAGGATCTGCTGCATGGCGCGGTAGCCGGACTCCGGCTCAAAGTCGCCCTGCACAATCCAGTTCTCCGGCACGTTGATCATCGCCTCGTTCATCGCCTTCATAAAACCGGCAAGACGGCCTGCGCCGGTGTTGCGCTCCAGCGGACCCGGGATCACGCCGATGTCGCGATGGCCGCGCTCGATCAGGTAACGGCCGGCCATATAGCCGCCCTGGAAGGCGTTATCGATCACCGAATCGGTGAAGTCCGCCTTCGATTCGCCCCAGTCCATCACCACCATCGGAATATGGCGATACTCCTCGAGCATGGTGAGCACGGTTTCCGGGTACTCAGAGCACATCACCAGCAGGCCATCGACACGCTTTTGCGCCATCATCGACAGATAGGCGCGCTGCTTCTCCTGGCTGTTCCAGGCGTTGCCGAGGATCAGGGTGTAACCCTTCTGGAAACACTTCTTCTCAACTGCTTCGATGATCTCGGCGAAGTAGGCCGCTTCACTGCTGGTTGCCAGCAGACCAATCGATTTGGTGTGATTCACTTTCAGGCTGCGCGCGACGGCGCTTGGCGAATAGTGCAGCTCTTTGATTGCCGCCCAGACGGCGTTGCGCGTCTCTTCGGCGACAAAACGGGTTTTGTTAATTACATGTGATACGGTTGTAGTGGAAACGTTTGCTCGTTTCGCGACATCTTTAATCGTTGCCATCAGATATTACTCCAGACCATATCGTAAGCTCCTGATAATTCTTGAGGTAAACGTTTGCCTTTAATCACCCTGAACCCATCAAAGTGAGTGCGGTACGCCGGGAAAACGACACTGGACGTCAGGAGGGGAGTCAATGGCCGGTACGCTAATAAATTTAGCGTCGAATTTTGTCTGATCTTGAGCAAAAGGGGAAGTATTAAAACGGTTCTGCTGCCAATTCGCGCAAGATTTTTCAGATAATTTGTGCAAAAATGCGCAGGCTCACTTTTTGTGGGGAAATTAAATGGAGAAAAATTGATGAGCACCGATCTTAAGTATTCACTCTTCACCACCGTCATCGTTCTGAGCCTGATCGTTTTCGGCGCGCTGACCGCTGCACTGCATTGATCTGATGCGAGGGAGAGCTCTCTCCCTCGGTTCTTGCGCCACCATTGTTCCCCGTTGCGCAATAAACTTTTCTCCGTACGCTCACTTCTGTTTTTTGTGACTCCTGTCATACTTTTGCCTTTCGCGACCCGGTAGAGGGTCGGCATGTCCATTTCGGAGTCAAAAGATGAAAATAAATTTCCCCCTGCTTGCGCTGGCAATTGGTGCCTTTGGCATTGGCACCACCGAGTTCTCACCGATGGGGTTACTGCCGGTGATTGCGCAGGGCGTCGGGGTCTCTATTCCGGCGGCGGGGATGCTGATCAGCGCCTACGCCATCGGCGTTATGGTGGGTGCGCCGCTGATGACGCTGCTGCTTTCCCATCGTGGCCGTCGTAATGCACTGATTTTCTTAATGGCGATCTTCACCGTCGGCAATGTGCTCTCTGCCATCGCGCCGGATTACGCCACCCTGATGATCGCCCGTATTATCACCAGCCTTAACCACGGCGCGTTCTTTGGCCTTGGCTCGGTAGTCGCCGCAAGCGTTGTCGCGAAAGAGAAGCAGGCCAGCGCGGTGGCGACGATGTTTATGGGGCTGACTATCGCCAATATCGGCGGTGTGCCCGCCGCCACCTGGCTTGGGGAGACCATCGGCTGGCGCATGTCCTTTATGGCAACCGCCGGGCTTGGGGTGATCTCCATGGTTTCGCTCTTCTTCTCATTACCGAAAGGCGGCGCGGGCGCGCGACCCAATGTGCGCAACGAACTGGCGGTACTGATGCGCCCGCAGGTGCTGACGGCGTTGCTGACCACCGTGCTCGGTGCCGGGGCAATGTTTACCCTCTATACCTACATCTCGCCGGTGTTGCGCACGCTGACGGATGCCACGCCGGTGTTTGTCACCGCCATGCTGGTGCTGATTGGCGTTGGTTTCTCGATTGGTAACTTTCTGGGTGGGAAACTGGCGGACCGCTCGGTAACCGGCACGCTGAAAGGCTTTTTACTGCTGCTGATTGCCATCATGCTGGCGATCCCGCTGCTGGCGCGCAGCGAGATCGGTGCGGCGATCGCCATGGTGGTATGGGGCGCGGCAACCTTCGCGGTAGTGCCGCCGTTGCAGATGCGCGTAATGCGTGTTGCCCATGAAGCACCGGGGCTGTCGTCATCGGTCAATATTGGCGCCTTCAACCTCGGTAATGCCCTTGGCGCGGCGGCAGGCGGGGCGGTGATCTCCGGCGGCCTCGGCTACAGCTTCGTTCCGGTGATGGGGGCGATTATTGCCGGGTTGGGGCTGCTGCTGGTGCTTTTCTCCGGGCGTAATTCAGCGTCGCGCGTCTGCGCGGCAGCGGAGTAAGGCGAAGTAACACCTGCCGCGTGAGCGGCAGGTGGGAGAGGGGATTAGCGAATGGTTTTCGGCGTGACCACGCGGCGCGCACCAACATAGTGGCGCTGCCAGTAATCTTCGCTTAATGAAGTGACCTGAATATCCTGGCCGCTGCGCGGTGACTGGATAAATTTGCCATTGCCAACATAGACGCCAACGTGATCGGCGGTGCCGCGACCCTGGGTGCGGAAGAAGACCAGATCGCCGCTCTCCAGCTCACGCAGGTTAACCGGTGAGGCATCACGCAGGTGATACATCTCATTGGCGGTACGCGGAATACGGAATTTCACCAGATCTTTATAGGCGTAATAGACCAGCCCGCTGCAATCAAAACCGGTTTTCGGCGAGGTACCGCCCCAGTGGTAGGGTTTGCCAAGCTGGTTCATCAGCTTCGACATCGCGGTTTTTTGCACTTTTTGCACGCGCAGTTTATGCACGTCTGCCAGCGTGCCCGCCTGGCTGCTTTTCACTTTAATACAGTGCGGCTTGTGGCCTTTGCGCGGCGTACACTTCTCAGTCCAGCTAACGGTTGCGGTTTTCTGTGAACTGGATGCTTTACGACGCGAGGGAGTTTTAGCGGTTTTCTGCGGGGTAGCGCTGTTTTTCTTTTTTATCGATTTGGTCGACGTTTTGGTTTTTGCGGTTTTTTTACTGCTGGCTTTTTCTGCTGGAGTGCCACTGCTTTTCTTTGCTGTTTTTGTAGAACTGTTTTTTTTCTTACGTTCGGATGCTTTCGCCAGATGTGTTTTTTGCACGGCCGAGGCTGGCGCTTGTTCAGAAGCGCTCGCTAATGGCGTGAAAGACAACGTGGTGAACAACAAAGCACAGAGCGTGATTGAAGCTTTTGGTATCCGCGCCACTGAGCAATCCCCTGTTAGGGCAGGCATCTATAATGCTTGCGTATGATTTAAAAAACTCGTCGATTCTAATCTATAAAAAGCCCAAACGTTAATACTGTTTTTGCATCTATAGCGTCGTTTCGTTAACAAGCGCAAAAAAACGAGCAAAACGTTTCGCTAAAAACGGTTTTTCCGCCGCCTGAACCGCGCCGGGTTGGCTTAAGTCACCTTTACCTTATCGTGCCTGTAACACCTTAAATCCGCGCGGTGAATAAAATGTTATTTTCCGAAGCCAGCCTGACCCGCTACAATGTTCGATCTCTGCCGTAGAAGAAGTTGAAGGAAGCAAAGACAATGAGTGAGACTCTTGAGAAAATTCAGCGCCAGATCGCTGAGAACCCGATTCTGCTGTACATGAAAGGCTCGCCGAAACTGCCAAGCTGCGGTTTCTCCGCCCAGGCGGTACAGGCGCTCTCTGCATGCGGCGAGCGTTTTGCCTATGTGGATATTCTGCAAAACCCGGATATCCGTGCCGAACTGCCAAAATACGCAAACTGGCCAACCTTCCCGCAGCTGTGGGTTGAGGGTGAGCTGGTTGGCGGCTGCGATATCATTATCGAAATGTATCAGCGTGGCGAATTGCAGCCGCTGATCAAAGAGGCTGCCGCTAAATATAAAGGCGTACCGGACGCCGAATAACCCGCTGTTATTGGCTCTGCCTGGAAAGGGCTCATGTTTCGACATGAGCCCTTTTTTATTGCCTGTCACCTGCTTACGGCGTGTTGACTTAACCTAAATTATTGGGTATTACTGTGCAAATTTTGAGTGTAACCCTTTGTTAATTATCCTATTTTAAGAATTTTGATAAACCCAGGCATGCTTTTTGTGATGACAAGCTGTGAACAGGATTGCCTTAATTCAGGATGAATGATGAAAAAAATAGACAAGATAATTACGTTGATGACGTTTCTCTTTGCTTTTTCAGTAACGGCGCAGCAGCAGCCGCTGGCAAGCAGGGAAGATGTGGTGACCACTCTCTCACTGGGCACCCTGAGCGGAACGGCGAAGGAGCGGGTTTACGATACCGATGAGGGCGGACGCAAAGTCAGCCAGCTTGACTGGCGTTATCGTCACGCTGTCGTGGTGCAGGGCTCTATCGAGTGGCCGGTGCAGTCATGGCTCACTGTCGGTGCGTCCGGGTGGACAACTGTCGCGCACAGTGGCAGCAAGATGGATGATTACGACTGGCAGCAGGCATCGCAAACCCGATGGATCGACCATAGCTCTCACCCTCATACGTGGCTCAATTTCGCTAACCAGTGGGATCTCCATCTGACGGGCTGGCTCGTTCACCAGCCTGACTGGCGGCTTGGCGTGATGGGCGGTTATCGGCAAAGCCGAACCAGCTTCACGGCGCACGGCGGCACGTTCAGCCGTAATAATGGCGCAAAGGTTGGCCGTTTCGATGATGTGAAAGTTCTCGGATATTCACAGCGCTTCAACATACCCTATGTTGGCCTGACCGGTCGTTATCGCTATGGCAATGTTGAAGCAGGAACCAGTCTGAAATATAGCCGCTGGGTAAGAGCACAAGCGACAGACCAGCACTACTTACGCAGCATCACCTTCAGGGATACTACCCGGCACCAGCATAGCTTTTCCCTTTCGGCTAACGTCGGCTATTACGTCACGCAGCAGGTAAAGCTCTATCTGGAAAGCACGTGGGATCGCACGTTAAACAAAAAAGGGACCAATACCGCCATCTTCTCCAGGGACGGTACCTATGCGCGCGCCTCTTTTAAGGATAGCGCCGGGATAGAACACTCCGCGCTGCTCACCACCGCCGGGCTGGTCTACCACTTTTAATAAAAAACCGGTCAACAGACCGGTTTTTTTCAGGCTTCTGAATCGACTTCTGGCGTCGGCAGCGGCCAGCCGCCAAGCCGCTTCCAGCGGTTAACGATTTCACAAAACAGCCGTGCGGTCTGCTCTGTATCGTATAAGGCCGAGTGCGCCTGGGTAGCGTCAAAGTCGATACCGGCAGCCGCGCAGGCTTTTGACAGCACGGTCTGACCCAGTGCCAGCCCGCTTAATGACGCGGTATCAAAGGTCACAAAGGGGTGAAACGGATTGCGTTTCATCGCCGCGCGCTCGGCGGCGGCCATCATAAAGCTGTGATCGAAGGTCGCGTTGTGCGCCACCATGATCGCGCGGTTGCAGTTCTGCTCTTTCATCCCTTTGCGCACCAGTTTAAAAATGGCGTGCAGGGCGTCGTATTCGCTCACCGCGCCGCGCAGCGGGTTCGTCGGGTCGATCCCATTAAACGCCAGCGCTTCCGGTTGTAAATTAGCTCCTTCGAATGGCTCAACGTGAAAGTGCAGGGTGCTGTCAGGCATCAGCCAGCCTTGCTCATCCATTTTTAACGTAACGGCGGCGACCTCCAGCAGGGCGTCGGTTTTGGCGTTAAACCCGGCGGTTTCAACATCGATTACCACAGGGTAAAAACCGCGAAAACGGTCGCACAGAGCAGTCAGTTGAGCATTATCGGACATCAGGATCTCTTGATAGGAAAAAAGGGCAGCGCATTATGGCAAATTTTACGGAAAGATGTAAAACAGCGGGCGCATTGCGCGCCCGGGGGGATCAGTGACCCAGACCGCGTCCGGCGTCTTTCTCTTCAATCAGTTCGATTTTGTAACCGTCCGGATCTTCAACGAAGGCGATAACCGTGGTGCCGCCTTTAACCGGGCCAGCTTCACGGGTGACGTTGCCGCCGTTTTTGCGGATCGCTTCGCAGGACTCTGCCGCATTTTCCACGCTCAGCGCGATGTGACCATACGCCGTGCCCAGCTCATAGCTGTCGACACCCCAGTTGTAGGTCAGCTCAATCACCGCTTCTTCGCTCTCATCACCGTAACCGACAAAAGCCAGCGAATATTTGTACTCCGGGTTTTCGCTGGTGCGCAGCAGTTTCATGCCCAGCACGTTGGTGTAGAAATTGATTGAGCGTTGCAGGTCGCCGACGCGCAGCATGGTGTGAAGTAAGCGCATAATATCCTCTTTTATGAATGCGTTAACGTTCCGGTTCGAAACACGGTTTTAGTATAGCGGCCGATCCGGGCCGCTATCAAATCTCAATCCGCTTCTCAGAGAGAAGGGTAGTCGGTGTAGCCTTCTGCGCCGCCACCATAGAAGCTTTCCGGGCGCTGCGGGTTGAGTTCCGCTTTCAGCTGCAGGCGTTTTACCAGATCCGGGTTAGCGATATAGGCGCGGCCAAACGCCACGGCATCGATCAGCCCCTTGTTGATCAGGTCTTCGGCTTTCTCAACGCTGTATGCGCCAGCGCCGATAATCGGGCCATGGAAGCGCGCACGCACTTTTTCACGGAACGTTTCGCTGTAGGGCTCACCGCCCGCCCAGTCCGGCTCGGACATGTGCAGATAAGCGATACCGCGTTTACCCAGCTCTTCAATCAGGTAGAGCGCATCAGCTTCTTCGTTCGGGCCATTGTCGGTGTTCTGGAAAGAGCCGATTGGCGAGACGCGAATACCGATGCGATCGGCGCTCCACTCTTCACACACCGCGTCAATCACTTCCAGCACCAGGCGCGCACGGTTTTCAACGCTACCGCCATACTGGTCGGCACGCTGGTTAGCTGAAGGTGAAAGGAACTGGTGCAGCAGGTAGCCGTGGGCAGAGTGTAGCTCAACCAGATCAAAACCAGCTTCGCGCGCGTTGGCGACGGCCTGGCGGAAATCATTAACGATGCCCGGGATCTCATCGGTCTCCAGCGCGCGCGGCATGGAGGTATCTTCACGGGTAGCGTTGCCGTTTTCATCACGCAGTGAGGTACGGGTACCTGCGCTGATCGCAGACGGCGCAACCGGTGCGGCACCGCCCGGCTGTAAGCTGCTGTGAGAGATACGGCCGGTGTGCCACAGCTGAACCGCAATGCGGCCATCATCGGCATGGACTGCATCAGTAATCTTTTTCCATGCGGCGATCTGCTCGTCGCTGTGCAGACCTGGCGCACCCGCATAGCCTTTGGCTTGGGCGGAGATTTGCGTCGCTTCACTGATGATAAGCCCGGCGCTGGCGCGCTGGCGGTAGTACTCCGCCATCAGCGGCGTCGGAACATCGCCCGGTTCAATGCTGCGCAGGCGCGTCAGGGGCGCCATCAACACGCGGTTCGGTACGGTAATGGCACCGACTTTCAACGGCGTAAATAATTTACTGGACATAAACAACTCCTGAATAGACCGGTCGACTAGTGAAAAGTGAAATAAAAAGCCTGATGTTATTCAGGCCGGATAATGATCTGCTGCGCATGCGCCAGCGCGCTTTCCAGCGGCACGGCACTGCGCGAAATTTTTGCCTGCAGGTTTGCGCCGAGCCACAGCGCATATAACACCTGCGCCTGGGAGCGCGCTTCGCCGGCAAAGGCGAGACTCTTATCCTCGCGTCCCTGTTCCAGCGCTTTAGCTAACAGGGCGATAATTCCCCGTGCGCCGCTGTCCATCGCCGTGCGCATATCTTCCGAGAGATCGCACACTTCCGCCGAGAGCTTCACCGTCAGGCAGCCGCTGATGTGACCCTGCTGGCAAAACTGATTCAGCGTCTCCTGATAATAGGCCAGCAATCTGTCGCGCGCCGTGCCCGGGCCGCTGGCAAAATGGTTCGCCAGCCGCTGGTGGTAACCCGCATAGTGGCGCTCAAGCAGCGCCACGCCAAACGCCTCTTTCGAGCGAAAGTAGTGGTAGAAGGAGCCTTTCGGCACTTCCGCCGTTTTCAGTAATTCGCTTAACCCCATGCCGGTAAAGCCGCGGTGCATACAGAGCTGCTCGCCGATTGCCAGTAAGTGTTCGCGTGTGTCGTGTTCAGAATTCTTGCGCATCGACACACTCTAGCGGGCGAACTTTGTGATGGCAATTGGCGAACAATGCGTTTTTAACAGTTGCGCAATATCTCACCGCGGTCTTGAATGTAGAGAAAGCCTGCATCTATGGAGCGTCCATTGCCTGAACAACTGGAGTTTTTCCCGGTCCAGAGTCCGTGTCGCGGCATCTGCCAGTCAGATGAGCGCGGCTTTTGCCGTGGCTGTATGCGCAGCCGCGATGAGCGCTTTAACTGGCAAGCGATGAGCGACGCGCAAAAGCAGGAGGTGCTGCGCCTCTGCCGCCAGCGCTGGCAGCGTAAATTGCGCGCAATGCGTGACCAACCCCCGGAAGAACCTGATCAACCTTCGCTGTTTTAAGGGCAAAAATGGGTATACTCGGTGCAAATTACCTTCGAGGAAACTATGATGGTCCAGCGTATTGCCCTTGCGCCGCAAGGTCCTGAGTTCTCACGTTTTGTGATGGGTTACTGGCGCCTGATGGAGTGGAACTTTACCCCGCGCCAGCTGGTGAGTTTTATTGAAGCCCATCTCGATCTTGGCGTTACCACTGTCGATCATGCCGATATCTATGGCGGCTATCAGTGTGAAGCCGCCTTCGGCGAAGCCCTCAAGCTTGCCCCGCATCTGCGCGCGCGTATGGAGATGGTCACTAAATGCGGTATCGCCACCACCGCGAAGCCGGAACACGCGCTCGGCCACTACATTACCGAACGCGACCATATTATTCACAGCGCCGAGCAGTCGCTGCGCAACCTGGCGACCGATTATCTCGATCTACTGTTGATCCATCGCCCGGATCCGTTGATGGATGCCGACGACGTTGCCGAAGCCTTTTTACAGCTGCACCAGAGCGGTAAAGTGCGCCACTTCGGCGTCTCCAACTTCACACCTGCGCAATTCTCGCTGCTGCAATCGCGGCTGCCGTTTACGCTGGTCACTAATCAGGTGGAGATCTCGCCGGTTCATCAGCCGCTGCTGCTTGATGGCACGCTCGATCAGCTTCAGCAGCTGCGCATCCGCCCGATGGCGTGGTCCTGCCTGGGCGGCGGGCGCATCTTCAGCGATGTCGACTGCCAGCCGCTGCGCGATGAGCTGCACCAGGTGGCAACGGAGCTGAATGCCGAAAATATCGAGCAGGTGATCTATGCCTGGGTGCTGCGTTTACCCTCTTCGCCGCTGCCGATTATCGGCTCCGGTAAAATTGAGCGCGTCCGTTCATCCCTTGGCGCGCTGAATCTTCAGATGTCCCGCCAACAGTGGTTCCGCATCCGCAAAGCGGCGCTCGGCTACGACGTGCCGTAAGCTAACGCTATGACCTCCCGGTGAAATCTGCCGCTCTGGCCTACACTTACAGAGCGAAAACAATCCAACGGAGGTCATATGAAGCGTTTTAGTCTGGCAATGCTGGCTCTGCTCACCTGTGCGGGTGCGCAGGCCGCCAGTGAAGAAGTGCAGATGAACCTCGTTACCGCGCAGGGTGTCGGGCAGTCCGTCGGTAGCGTTAAGATCAGCGAAACCGATAAAGGGCTGGAGTTCGCGCCCGATCTCAATGCGCTGCCGCCCGGCGAGCACGGTTTCCATGTCCATGCCAAAGGCAGCTGTCAGCCAGCAATGAAAGAGGGCAAGCCCTCTGCCGCTGAAGCCGCGGGCGGCCACCTCGATCCCCATAACACGGGCAAACATGCAGGACCAGAGGGGGAAGGCCATTTAGGCGACCTGCCGGTGCTGATGGTCAATAACGATGGCAAAGCGACCGATGCCGTTGTTGCGCCGCGCCTGAAAAAGCTGGATGAGGTGAAAGGCAAGGCGCTGATGATCCATGTCGGTGGCGATAACATGTCCGATCAGCCAAAACCGCTCGGCGGTGGCGGGGCGCGTTATGCCTGCGGCGTAATTAAGTAACCGGCTCGCTGATGGTCCCTGGCGCGGGCGCATTTTCCAGCTGGGCAAGCGCGCAGTAGAGACGCCAGATTAGCGAGGCGAGTTCGCGCGCGGCGGGCTGGTGATGCTGGCCCAGCGCCGCGCAAATCCGCTCTAACTCTGCGAGCGTGGCATTCAGCGATCGTTGCTGAACGCCGCGTTCGCTCATCACATCCCGCAGCAGCCCAATGGCGCGATCGCGCACCCGGCTCAACGGATCAGAACGCGTTTCCCAGTCACGCAGTTGCCACACCACATGCGAGCAGTTGAGCAGCACCACGCCCCAGCGCAACAACCAGCGCCGCGCCTGCGCATCCTGGCTGTTACTAAGCTGGCTAATGTGGTGATAAACAACCGACTCATATTGGTGTTCCTGCAACCTTGGCGCGCGGCTCAGCTGGTCAACAAAATGGCGGCGCAGGGCGCGAATATGGCGACGGCCTTTGCGCGCATCCGACCCCGGTCGCAGCACCGCAAAGGCAAGCCAGGCCAGCGCCACACCGAGGATTTTTGCCAGGTCGGCATTGAGAAAATCGGCAAAATCAAATACCGGCGGGTCGCTTACCGCAATAAACGAACCCATAAAGACAATCAACTGCCCCCACAGCCCAGCGCGCTTTGGCATCTGGAGCTTGAGCAATTGCAGGGTGGTAAGCAGCGGAAAGAGAAACAGCAGAAACAGCGCCAGCGCGTTGATCTGCACCATCAGGCCAAATTTCACCACAAAGCTGAACAACGTCAGCAGGGCAAGTGTCCGCAACAGCAGGGTTAAAGAGTTAAACGGCGCGGGCGAAACGGAGTAGAGCACGCAGCTGATCGCTGCCAGCGTCAGCGCGGCGGAGCCATGCTCCCACTGCGCGCTGAGACTCCATGCTCCGACCATGATCAGCGCGACAAAGGTTCTCAGCCCGCTCCATAACGCCTCGGCATTGTCGATATCGCGCATTAACGCCGGGCTGCGCGGCGGCAGCGCTTCGCTTACCGGCGATGCGTTTTCCAGCTGGCGTAACCAGCGGCTGCTGGCGAGGTATAAACGGCAGAAGTAGCGCAGCCGCTGCCAGAAAGCGTGATGGCGATAGTCAGCCTGCGGCGTCGGCGCCAGCGGGGCAATAATGCGGGCGACCGTTAGCGCATCGGCATCGTGATGTGCCAGCTCTGCCAGCAGTTGCTCAAGCACCGGGCGCAAAGTGGCAGGCGCGTCGGGCCAGTTGAGCATCATTCGCCGCAGGCTGGAGATGACGCTGGTCATGCGTAACTGCTGATGGAGCAACCAGGTGAGCACCCGGTTTTGACGGCGAAAGCGATAGTGGCTCCAGAAGGCCTGGATGCGCAGCAGGTTGGTGGTGAGGATCTGCCCAATCACGCTCTCATGTGCGTTGCGGATCGCGTCGTTTGTTTCCGCCTGCCAGAGCAGGCTGGCGTGCTCCAGTAACCGGGCATGCATCCTTCTGAGCGCGGCGAGCAGCGTCGGGCCATCGGCAGTGCCGGGCAGGATCATCATCATCATGCCGCCACACAGAATGCCGAGGATCACCTCGCAGACGCGCGCCTGGGCGATATCCCACAGTTCGGTAATTTCGGTGATATTGGTCATCGCAAAGGCGATGATGGCGGCGGTGTAACCCGCCAGTTGAAAGGCGTAGGCGACATTGTTCGTGAACTGGGCGCAGGCCCAGGTACAGAAGGCTATCCAGCCCGCCATGGCAAACAGAAACAGCCACGGATCGTTAAGGGTTTGCCCGGCGATAATCAGTGCGGCGCACGCCCCAAGCAGGCTACCGGCAATGCGCCCGAGGCTTTTGCTGATTACGCCGCCGACGGTGGGAAAACTGACCACCGCCGCAGAGGTCATCGCCCAGTAAGGCTCGTCAAGGTTGAGCGCATAGGCAAGCGTCAGCGCCAGGCACATAGCAATGCCGTTACGCAGTGCGTAGCGCCACTGCCCGCCGGTCGCCTTGACCCACGGCAGGTTTTGCCACAGCCGCGCTAGCCTGCTCACGGCTGCTCGCTGATGGTCACGGTGCAGGTGGTGCCGGCCACCAGCGTCATATCCTGCGGCAGGGCGTCAAACTGGATGCGTACCGGCACGCGCTGCGCCAGCCGCACCCACGGAACGGTGGGTTTAATATCGGCCACCAGCCCGCTGTCGGCCTCCACGCTCTGATCGTAAATGGCGCGGCCAATGCTGGCTACGTGACCCTGTAACGTTTTGTTGCTGCTGTAGAGCACAATCTTCACCGCGGCACCCTCACGAATGTGGCGCAGTTTGGTCTCTTCGAAATAGCCGACAACGTAAAACGAGTGGCTGTCGACCAGTGCAAACACCGGTTGACCGGCAGTGGCGTAGTTGCCGGTGCGCGCAGAGAGGTTAGTCACCCAGCCATCGACCGGCGCGGTAACGCGGGTTTGCGCCAGCTGCCATTTCGCCTGATTGAGTTGCGCCGTGGCGACGGCGACATCGGCCTGCGCCGCTTTGACGCCGATATTGGCAGTGTCGAGATCTTCGGCCGAGATGTAGTTATGGGAGAGGTGGCGTCGGCGATTGGCTTCGTTGTTGGCTTTTGCCAGCTCCGTTTGCGCCTTTGCCAGCTGCCCTTCGGCATTCACCACCGCAATGCGATAAGGGGTATCGTCAAGCAGAAACAGCAGATCGCCTTCGTGAACATACTGGTTATCTTTCACCGCCAGCTGGCGAATACTGCCGGAGACCTGCGGCGTGATGCTCACCTGCTCGGCGCGTACTTTGCCATCCCGCGTCCAGGGCGACTGCATATAGATGTTCCACATCCACCAGCCTGCGGCCAGCGCAATCGCCACGACCAATAACGTTGAGAAATACTTCAGTGAGTTAAGCCGCATTGTTACCACACCATCAACAGGCCGAGCGCGAGGCTCAACGCAATCACAAAGAGGGAGAGATCCATCAGCATCGGGTGCCAGATATCGCCCGCGTAGATCCAGTCGCGCAGCAGGCGGTGCGCCATCAGCCAGATGAAAAAGCCCAGCATCACGGCTTTGAAGAGCGGCGGGAAATAGACCGAGGCGCCAAAGATAAGATCCTGGAAGGGTAAATCGGGAGAACTTGAGGTTAACTTCACGCGTCACTGTCCTGTTTAAATAAGTGCGCCAGGGGGGCGGAAAGCGGCACGGCACAAGCCCTGGCGAGGCGACCAATATATTTGTTTTACAAATATAAATGCTGCAAACTATTCTAAAATGAGTATAATAACTTAGCAAACTAATTATAAGGAGATGAAATTGGAATCGCCATTAGGTTCTGATCTGGCACGCTTAGTGCGCATTTGGCGTGCTTTGATTGACCATCGCCTAAAACCTCTGGAATTAACGCAGACACACTGGGTGACGCTGCACAATATTCATCAGTTACCGCCCGATCAGTCGCAAATTCAACTGGCAAAAGCGATCGGCATTGAGCAGCCTTCACTGGTGCGCACGCTCGATCAACTGGAAGAGAAGGGCCTGATTTCTCGCCAGACTTGCGCCAGCGATCGGCGGGCAAAACGCATTAAATTGACCGAGAAAGCGTCGCCTATCATCGATCAGATGGAGACGGTAATTCGTAAGACCCGGGGTGAGATTTTATCCGGGTTCTCTGCGGAGGAGCTGGATATGTTAATTAAGATGATTGCCCGGCTGGAGCACAATATCACTGAGCTCCAGTCGCGAGACTGAAAGCAAAAAGCCTTGCAATCGCAAGGCTTTTTTTATGCCCGTTGAGGGCAGGCTTATGCGGCCATTAGCATGACCGCACACGCTTGTGATTAACGCGGGGAAACGGTAATTTCGCGGCCGTTGCTCGCCATCACGACGCGCTGACCTGCAACGTACTGGGTTTTACCCTGTTTCTGCACCACCATAATGGTGTTGCCGTCATCTTTACGAATTTCCAGCTCCACGCCCTGGGTTTTGTTCATCGCACCCTGCGCGGATTGACCCGCAACGCCACCGGCTACTGCACCTGCGGCGGTTGCCAGCGAACGACCTGCGCCGCCGCCAATGGTGTTGCCCAGGAAACCACCCAGCACGGCACCGCCCAGCGCACCGATAACATTGCTGTCATCACCGCCCTGAATCTGCACCGGACGAACGTTAACCACGGTGCCGTAAGTGACATTTTGCACCTGTTTGGCTTCGGATGCAGAGTAGACGTCGCCGGAGAGCGAGTCGTTATTCACACACCCAGCCAATGTAAAACCAACCAGCGAAACTGCCAGTGCACGTAACATCATTTATGAATCTCCTGTTCACCATGAAACGCCCTTGCGAGCATCCGTCATGGCTAAATTATATGGCATATTCGCAATGCCACTCGAATCTTCAGCCAATTCCCGAAAAAAATGATACACAAAGCGCGATCAACCCGATCTAAACGAAGCGATTATAAGCGTACTTTGCGCCATTTACACTTAAGCAAAAGGGTGAGGATTGTTAAAAAGTGTTTGCAGTCGATGGCGTAAACGGACGCTTTATGGTGGAGTGGAGCCTCTTTGCCATACATGAAAGGAAGGGGTATGAAATCAGGTCGCTATATTGGGGTGATGTCGGGCACCAGCCTGGACGGGGTGGATGTGGTGCTGGCCGCCATCGACGACACCATGGTCGCGCAGCAGGCAAGCCTGACCTTTCCCATTCCGCTGCCGCTGAAAGAGGGGATCCTCGGCATCTGCCAGGGGCAGGAGCTAACCCTCTCGCAGCTCGGTCGCCTCGACACGCAGCTCGGCAAACTCTTTGCCGATGCGGTATTAGCACTGATGGACAGAGAGCAGCTCATTGCCCAGGATATCGTGGCGATTGGCTGTCACGGCCAGACCGTCTGGCACGAACCAACGGGCGTGGCGCCGCACACGCTGCAAATCGGCGATAACAACCAGATCGCCGCGCGTACCGGCGTTACCGTGGTCGGCGATTTTCGCCGCCGGGATATGGCCCTCGGCGGGCAGGGCGCGCCGCTGGTACCCGCTTTTCATCACGCGCTGCTCGCGCACCCGGTTGAGCGGCGTATGGTGCTCAATATCGGCGGTATCGCCAATCTCTCCCTCTTGATCCCTGGCCAGCCGGTCAGAGGTTTCGACACCGGGCCGGGTAATATGCTGCTTGATGCGTGGATCTGGCGTAATCAGGGCAAACCCTATGATGAGAACGCGCAGTGGGCGAGCGAAGGCAAAGTGATCCTGCCGCTGCTGCAAAGAATGCTGAGCGACCCCTATTTTGCCGAGCCGGCACCGAAGAGCACCGGGCGGGAGTATTTCAACGCCGCCTGGCTGGAGCGCCACCTTGTTCACTATCCGGGAGTTGCCGCCAGCGATGTGCAGGCAACGCTGGTGGAGCTGACGGCGGTCACCATCTCCGAACAAGTGTTACTCAGCGGCGGCTGCGAGCGGCTGCTGGTGTGCGGTGGCGGCAGCCACAACCCGCTTTTAATGGCGCGTCTGGCAAGCCAACTGCCGGGTATTGAAGTGGCTCCGACCGATGATGCCGGGATCAGCGGCGACGATATGGAAGCGCTCGCCTTTGCATGGCTGGCCTGGCGCACGCTGGCTGGCTTGCCGGGCAATCTCCCCTCGGTGACCGGGGCTGCCGCGCCAACGGTGCTGGGGGCGATCTTCCCGGCTAACCCACGGCAGAATCAGAGTTAACCGCATTCCACTTCAGGGGTACGCCGCTAGACTGACCGGGTTTAAGGAGGGCGCTTCGCTCTCCGTGACCAGGAGCGTCCCGGAGTATCCTATGAAAAAAATCCTTATCATCTGCCTGCCCGCGCTGCTCGCCGGATGCAGCTATTACAACCAGTTCGTCGAGCGCATGCACACCGACACTCTCGCCTATCAGTGCGATGAAAAGCCGCTTACCGTGAAGATTAACCAGACCCGCCAGCAGGCGAGTTTCGTGCTTGATAACCAGCAGCTAACACTTCAGCAGGGGCTCTCCGCCTCGGGCGCGCGTTACACCGACGGCGTGTACGTATTCTGGTCAAAAGGTGACGGCGCCACCGTCTATAAACGCGACCGCATTGTCTTAAACAACTGTCAGTTAATTCCGCAGCGTTGAGATTTTCACCGGGGGGCGCATAATAGCTCTCCCTGAGGACAACTTTCGCTAACGCCATGACTGATAACGATCAATTGCAGCACATTGCGCACCTGCGCCGTGAGTACACCAAAGGCGGTCTGCGCCGCGCCGATCTTCCCGCTGACCCTTTAACGCTCTTTGAACGCTGGCTTGGCCAGGCGTGTGAAGCGCAGCTCGCTGACCCGACGGCCATGGTGGTCGCCACCGTCGATGAGCAGGGGCAGCCTTATCAGCGCATTGTGCTACTCAAGCACTACGACGAAAAAGGGCTGGTGTTCTATACCAACCTCGGCAGCCGTAAAGCGCAGCATCTGGAACATAATCCGGCCATCAGCCTGCTCTTTCCGTGGCACATGCTGGAGCGCCAGGTGATGGTGACCGGCAAAGCGGAGCGTCTCTCCACCCTTGAAGTGGTGAAATATTTCCACAGCCGCCCGCGCGACAGCCAGATTGGCGCATGGGTCTCGAAGCAATCAAGCCGCATCTCGGCGCGCGGTATCCTCGAAAGCAAATTCCTCGAACTGAAACAGAAATTCCAGCAGGGCGAGGTACCACTGCCCAGTTTCTGGGGCGGCTATCGCATCCCGATTGAGCAGATGGAGTTCTGGCAGGGCGGCGCAAATCGTCTCCACGATCGTTTTTTGTACCAGCGTGAAAATAACGCGTGGAAAATCGACCGTCTGGCACCGTAAAACGCCGAAAATGTTGTGATAAGCGCTGGTGCAACGTAGCCCGGCGCTTTATGCTATCTGCCCCCCTGAAGTATCCTTTCGCATCTGGCGAAAAGTCGTGTACCGGCATAGGTGCAGTCCGTTTTATACATGGAGAATTTGATGGCTAGCAGTAACTTGATTAAACAATTGCAAGAGCGGGGCCTGGTGGCCCAGGTGACGGATGAGGAAGCGTTAGCAGAGCGACTGGCGCAGGGGCCAATCGCGCTCTATTGCGGCTTCGATCCCACCGCAGACAGCTTGCATTTGGGGCATCTGGTTCCTTTGTTATGCCTGAAACGCTTCCAGCAGGCGGGTCACAAACCGGTCGCGCTGGTGGGCGGCGCCACGGGGCTTATCGGCGATCCGAGCTTTAAAGCCTCCGAGCGTAAACTCAATACCGAAGATACCGTGCAGGAGTGGGTCGACAAGATCCGCAACCAGGTGGCACCGTTCCTCGATTTTGACTGCGGCGAGAACGCAGCTATCGCGGCGAACAACTACGACTGGTTCGGCAGCATGAACGTGCTGACCTTCCTGCGCGACATCGGTAAGCACTTCTCTGTTAACCAGATGATTAACAAAGAAGCGGTCAAACAGCGTCTGAACCGCGATGATGTCGGCATCTCCTTCACTGAATTCTCCTACAACCTGCTGCAGGGCTATGACTTTGCCTGCCTGAACGAGCGCTACGGCGTGGCGTTGCAGATTGGCGGCTCCGATCAGTGGGGCAACATCACTTCCGGTATCGACCTGACCCGTCGTCTGCATCAGAACCAGGTCTTCGGCCTGACCGTACCGCTGATCACCAAAGCCGACGGCACCAAGTTTGGTAAAACCGAAGGCGGCGCGGTGTGGCTCGATCCGAAGAAAACCAGCCCGTACAAGTTCTACCAGTTCTGGATCAACACCGCCGATGCCGATGTCTATCGCTTCCTGAAGTTCTTCACCTTTATGGACATCGCCGAAATCAACGCGCTGGAAGAAGAGGATAAGAACAGCGGGAAAGCGCCGCGCGCGCAGTATGTGCTGGCCGAGCAGGTAACGCGTCTGGTTCACGGTGATGAGGGTCTGACCGCCGCGAAACGCATCACTGCAAGCCTGTTCAACGGCACGCTGAGCGATCTCAGCGAAGCCGACTTTGAGCAGCTGGCGCAGGATGGCGTACCGATGGTTGAGATGGAGAAGGGCGCGGATCTGATGCAGGCGCTGGTTGATTCCGAGCTGCAACCGTCTCGCGGTCAGGCGCGCAAAACCATCGCCTCTAATGCGGTCACCATCAACGGTGAAAAGCAGGCCGATCCGGAGTACTTCTTCACCGATGCCGACCGTCTGTTTGGTCGCTACACGCTGCTGCGTCGCGGTAAGAAGAACTACTGCCTGGTGTGCTGGAAGTAATTTTCTCTGGCTTCAGACGATAAAAAAGGCGGGATATTCCCGCCTTTTTCTTTGCCCTGCGTTCAGGCAGGCTGCTGTAAATCAGGCAATGCCTTCCGCAGAGAGCGCCGCAGCCACTGCCGGTCGGGCCGCCACGCGCGCCATGTAGGCTTCAATATTGCCAAAACCACTCATATCGAGTTTTACCGCATGCGCCCAGCGCAGCACGGTGAAGAGATAGCCATCGGCAATGGTGAAGTGCTCGCCACTGATCCAGCCATTACCGCTCAGGGCGTCATTAACGTAGTGCAGCTTCTTCTCAAGCTGTGCGCGCACGGTCGGTTTGTACTCTTCCGGCGTATCCGGGCGGAACAGCGGGGTAAAGCCCTTGTGCAGCTCGGTAGCGATATAGTTCAGCCACTCCAGCGCCTTGTAGCGCGGCAGGGTGCCGACAGCGGGCAGCAGCTGGCTTTGCGGCGCGTTATCCGCAACGTATTGCATAATGGCAACGCCTTCGGTGATCAGCGTATTGTCATCCAGCAGCAGCGCGGGAACCTGGCCTTTCGGGTTAATCGCGAAAAAGTCTTCGCCATCTTCCAGACGTTTTTTCATCAGATCGACGCTAATAAGGGAGATCTCTTTCCCGGCTTCGCGCAGCGCGATATGGGAGGCGAGTGAGCAGGCACCTGGCTTGTAGAACAGTTTCATCGACGTTTCCTTTTATCTGAATTCCGGCATAGAGTAGTACGCCGTTGCATAAAAAAAAAGCCGCTAACTGACGTTAACGGCTTCTTCATTTTTACCCGCTTGCGATTAGGCAGTAGCGGTTTTGGACGCTTCATCCGCGTCGTCACGGCTCTGGGTCATGCGGTTCAGCTTCGGCGCGGTCAGCACCATCAGCACGGCAATCACCGCCGTCGCAATACCAATCTGCAGGAATACGCTACCGTAGATGTTCAGGGACATCAGCGGGTCGGTAACGTTCTCCGGGATCGCCATCTGGTTAGCCACGTAGCCAGCGATGATATTCGCGCCCGCGGTGGTCAGGAACCAGCTACCCATAATAAAGCCCATCAGACGCTGCGGCACCAGCTGCGCGACCATCGCCAGGCCAAGGCCGGAGATCATCAGCTCACCAATACTCTGCAGGCCGTAGCTCGCAATCAGCCAGCTTACGGAAACAATACCGGCATCAGAGGCGAATTTGGTACCCAGCGGCAGCACGAGGAACGCGCCAGAGCAGAGCACCATCCCGATGGCAAACTTGTGCGGCATCGGCAGGGTATCGCCCATTTTGTTATAGATAGCGGCAAGAATCGGGCTGCCGATAATGATCCAGAACGGATTCAGCGCCTGATACTGCTCCGGCTCAAACGCGATGCCGAACAGGGTATGTTCAACGTTACGGATTGCGAAGAAGTTCAGGGAGGTCGGCATCTGGCTATAGAGCACGAAGAAGACGATAGCCTGCACCATCAGGATAAAGGCGACGATCATCTTGCGACGCGCCGCGCCCTGCAGGGTAAAGGTCTCTTTCGCGAAGATGGCGATAATGCCCAGTGCGATCACGCCCAGAACCATACGCGCGATACCCTGGTTATGCAGCAGCCAGGTGGCGATAGCGATCAGCACCGCGATACCGACGATGGTCGCCAGCAGGTAGCCGATACGCAGCGGTTCGAAGTCCGGTTTGGAGCCGTAGTTTTTCACCCAGCGTTTGCAGAAAGCAAAGTTAACGATGGTGATCAGCAGGCCAACGACGCTCAGACCAAACGCGGTGCTCCAGCCAAAGCGGGCAGCAAGCCACGGCGTTGCCAGCATTGAGAAGAAGGAGCCAACGTTCACCGCCATGTAATACATGGTGAACGCGCCGTCGAGACGCGGGTCATCCTTGTCATAGCAGGTGGAGAGCAGCGAAGAGGGGTTGGCTTTAAACAGACCGTTACCGACGGCAATCGCTGCCATGCCCATATAGACGATGCTGGCATCGTGACCTGACCAGGCCACCAGCGCATAACCGAGTGCCAGCACAATCGCGCCCAGCAGGATCACACGTTTGGTGCCGAGCACTTTGTCGCCCAGCCAGCCGCCGATAGCCACCAGGCCATAGACCAGCGCGCTAAAGGAGGAGAAGAGCGTAATGGAGTCTGATTCCGACATTCCCAGTTGCTTAACCAGGTAAACGGCCATAATTCCTTGCAGGCCGTAGTAACCAAAACGTTCCCACAATTCGATCGAGAAGATGAGATAGAACGCTTTCGGTTGTTTGAAAGCGTTCATGCTGACGCTTTCTGTTGGTTTGTTTGCAGTTGACACGTAGACCTCTTTTTTTACATCCCATATTAACGGGGGGTGTTCAGCGCGCGATAACCAGTTTGCATCACGCTTTTAGTTATATTGGGAGGAGAAACGGCGGGTAATGTTCACTATCCTGGCTCATGAGGCAAGTCTTTTGACATATTCTGTTACATAGATCCAACGCATAACTTTGCTCGGCAAACTGAATTGTTATTCAGAGTTTAATTTTATCATTTTGGTAAAAGTGGATTTTTCTACTGGTTCTTAACATGCTGAAACAGCAGTAAGGGATATGTTCGGCTATTTTCGCGCACAGGCAGTGCATCGGGCTGGTTTCTGAGACATATCTGGTTGGATGTCCCGCCAGAGAGGGCGTGGGATGGATATCAGGGACGCGTAAATTTTAACATTTAGCCCTTTATTAACATTACCTTAGCAAATAAGCCT
Source organism: Kosakonia sp. HypNH10 (assembly GCF_029850615.1). Classification (NCBI taxonomy): domain Bacteria; kingdom Pseudomonadati; phylum Pseudomonadota; class Gammaproteobacteria; order Enterobacterales; family Enterobacteriaceae; genus Kosakonia; species Kosakonia sp. HypNH10. The sequence goes on along the minus strand of NZ_JAOTIU010000001.1, from coordinate 84,799 downwards.
CAAAGCGCCTGGCGTTGGATTTTTTTCTTCTAAAAAAAGGTTTCGACTGTCAGAAAGTGTATAAGCGGATGATTATTTGCTCAAAGCGCCATTCGGCTGCCCGATCGTGTCACCGGGTGACTCTTTTGCAGAGTTGTGAGGCATATCACAATGAGTTATCTCCTAAAATCAGCCACTTTGTGGCGGCATTTTTTGCAAGCGATACACTTAACAGAGAAATAATTAACAATTCTTGCCCGCATAAGCCGGTTGTTCATGACAGCAGGGGGCTGCAGTGGCAGACTTCTGACTTCTTTTTTATGGGAGCAAAGCGATGAATTTTCATCCGTGGATCAATGCAGTACATATTGTCAGCGCAATCGTCTGGATTGGCGGCATGCTGATGAGCGCCATGGTGGCGCAGTGGAGCCTGCGACAGAAAGATAAAAGTACCACCCTGATTCTGCTTAACGATGTACGCAGCTGGAACCGCAGAATGACCAGCCCGGCGATGATCGTGCTGTGGATTGCCGGGATCGCCATGCTGGTGGCCTACGGGCAGATGCCGCACCTGTGGTTAATCGTCAAGATCGTGTTTGTGGTGCTGCTATCGGGCCTGCACGGTTTTCTCTCCGCCACGCTGCGCCGTCTGGCGAACGGTGAAACCCTTAAGCGTACAGGCGCGCTGAACAACGCAACGCGGCTGCTGGTGCTGTTTACGGTGGTGATTACGCTGCTGGCGGTGGTACGCCCCTTCTGAGGCGTTAATCGGTCTTGCTGTCGTATTCGCACAAATCTTCAATGATGCAGGAGCCGCAGCGGGGTTTACGGGCGATGCAGGTGTATCGCCCGTGCAGAATAAGCCAGTGGTGGCAGTCGACTTTAAACTCCGTCGGCACCACTTTCAGCAGCTTCTCCTCCACCTCTTCGACATTCTTCCCCGGCGCAAAGCGCGTACGGTTTGAGACGCGGAAAATGTGGGTATCGACAGCGATAGTCGGCCAGCCAAAGGCGGTATTGAGTACCACATTGGCGGTTTTACGCCCGACGCCCGGCAGCGCTTCCAGCGCGGCGCGATCTTCCGGCACTTCACCGCCATGTTTTTCCAGCAAAATGCGGCAGGTCTTAATGACGTTCTCCGCTTTGCTATTGTAAAGGCCGATGGTTTTGATGTACTGCTTCACGCCATCCACGCCCAGCTCCAGCATCGCCTGCGGCGTATTGGCAACCGGGTAAAGCAGCGCCGTCGCTTTATTGACGCTGACATCCGTCGCCTGGGCTGAGAGCAGCACGGCGATCAGCAGCTCAAACGGCGAGGTGAAGTTCAGTTCGGTGGTCGGGTGCGGGTTGTTCTCCCGCAGCCGTGTGAGGATTTCGAGGCGTTTCGCTTTATTCATTATGCCTTCCCGGGCGAGGTCTCTGGCGCGTCGTTGACCTGCGCGGCGGCGGCGGCTTCACGACGTTTTTTCATTTTCTGATCGATTAAGTATTTCACCGCCAGCATCATACCGAGGCCGATAAACGCGCCCGGCGGCAGCATCGCCAGCAGGAAAGGGGAGTCCGTATGGAACACTTCGATGCGCAGCCCTTTGGCCCAGCTTCCCAGCAGGCCATCCGCGCCGTCAAACAGCGTGCCGTTGCCGAGCATCTCACGCATCGAGCCAAGCACGAACATCGCGCCGGTCGCCCCCATACCGATGGCAAAACCATCCAGCGCCGAGAGCGCAGGCCCTTTTTTCGCCGCAAACGCCTCTGCGCGACCGACCACGATACAGTTGGTGACGATCAGCGGAATAAAGATCCCCAGCGACTGATAGAGGCCGAAAGCATAGGCGTTGATCAGCATCTGCACGGCGCTCACCACCGAGGCGATGATCATCACGTAGATGGGAATACGGATCTCCGACGGCGTCCAGCGACGCAGCAGGGAGATAAACAGGTTGGTCAGGGTCAGCACCAGCGTGGTCGCCAGCCCCAGCCCGAGGGCATTGGTAGCGGTCGACGTTACCGCCAGCAGCGGACACATGCCGAGTAACTGCACCAGCGCGGAGTTGTTTTTCCACAGCCCCTGGACAATAACCTCTTTTACTTCGCTCATCGTTTACTCTCCACACTCTGGCAAACGGGACAGCTGCTCAGGCAGCGTCATAGCGTAAATTCCGGTACGTTTCACTGCATTCACCACCGCGCGCGGGGTGATGGTCGCACCGGTAAACTGATCGAAATCACCGCCATCTTTCTTCACGGCGAAGTGGCTGTCGGCCGGGCCATCGATTCTCTTGCCGGTAAAGTAGGTGATCCAGTTACTGATGCGCAGCTCGATTTTATCGCCCAGGCCCGGCGTTTCATGGTGTTCGGTAACACGCACGCCCAGCACCGTGCCGCTAAAATCCGCGCCGACCAGCAGCTGGATAGCACCGGAGTAGCCATCCGGCGCGGTGGATTCAATCACCGCCGCTACCGGTTTATCGTCCTTCTGCGCAATCCACACGCGATGCGGGCCTTTGCCGAGCGCCGGGTCGCTCACCACATAACAGCTCTGCGCCAGCGCGTTAGTATAGCTCTCGGGCGGCAGCACCTGGTCGAAGAGCGCTTTTTGCTGCAATACCGCCTGGTCGGCGATGGTGCTTTTGGTCATCTGGTTAATGGCGGCGGTCAGTCCGGTGGAGCCAGCGGCAAAAAGAGCCAGCGTGACGCCATGTTTACGCATTGTATCTAGCATGACGGCTCCTTAACGATGTCCGTACACGCGCGGGCGCGTGTAGTAATCAATCAGCGGCACGGTGATATTCGCCAGCAGCACCGCAAAGGCGACGCCATCCGGGTAGCCGCCGAAGCTGCGGATCAGCCACACCAGCAAACCGGCCAGCGCACCGAAGATTAGGCGGCCTTTATTGGTGGTCGAGGCGGTGACCGGATCCGTAAGAATAAAGAATGCGCCGAGCATCGTCGCACCCGAAAGCAGATGCAGCTGCGGGGCTAAGAAGCTCTGCGGGGCGAAGAGCCAGCCGAGGGTGGCGCACAGGGTCAGCGAGAGCAGGAAGCTGACCGGGATATGCCAGCGAATGGTGTTCTGCGACAGCAAAAAGATCCCGCCCGCCAGATAGCCGAGGTTGACCCACTGCCAGCCTGCACCTGCCAGCACGCCGCTGTAGATCGGGTACTGCATTATCTGCTCAACGCTGTGTCCGGCATGCAGCGAGGTTTTAAAGGTGTCGAGCGGCGTCGCCTGGCTGATGCCATCCACGCCCATGCGCAGGGCATCCATCGTCGCGCCGGTGGTGCTGTGACCGGTAAAGATCACCCCAATGGCGTCGAGCAAACCGGGCACCGTGCGCGCAATATCATGGGGCGGCAACCAGCTGGTCATCTGCACCGGGAAGGAGATAAGCAGCACCACATAACCAATCATCGCCGGGTTAAAGGGGTTGTGGCCGAGACCGCCATACAGCTGCTTGGCGATAATCACTGCAAACACAGTGCCCAGCACCACCATCCACCACGGCGCAAAGGAGGGGATACTGATGGCGAGCAGCAGGCCGGTTAACAGGGCCGAGTTATCCGCCAGAATGGTGCTGACGGACTGTTTGCGCAGTTTCAGCACCAGCCCTTCCGCCAGCAGGGCGCTGACGATAGCGAGGATAAGCTGGATCAAGGTTCCCCAGCCGAAGAACCACAGCTGCGCGGCGATGCCCGGTATCGTCGCCAGCGTGACCAGCAGCATAATGCGCGAGGTCTGGCGCTGGTTATGGGTGTAAGGGGAACTTGCGATTCTGAAAACCATTTAATCCTCGTTAACAGCTTGCTGCGCGGCTTTTTTAGCCTGAACTCGGGCAATGGCCGCCGCGACCGCCGCTTTACGCGGATCGTCATTGGCAGCCTGGGTGTGCGTGGAGGCCTCTTCTGCGCTGGATTGCGCGCGGGCCTGCTCTGCTTTACGTGCTTTGGCGCGGGCGATTGCCGCTTCGACGGCGGCTTTACGCGGGTCGACCGGCTCGCTGGCTTCCGGTGCAACAGCAGGAGTCTCTTTCTGCGCCTGAGCCTGCTCCGCTTTACGCGCTTTGGCGCGGGCAATCGCCGCTTCAACGGCGGCTTTACGCGGATCGACCGGCTCGCTGGTTTCTGGCTCGGCAGCAGGAGCCTCTTTCTGCGCCTGCTCCGCTTTACGCGCTTTCGCACGGGCAATCGCCGCTTCAACGGCGGCTTTGCGCGGATCGACCGGCTCGCTGCTTTCCGGCTCGGCGGCAGGCATCTCTTTCTGCGCCTGCTCCGCTTTACGCGCTTTCGCGCGGGCGATTGCCGCTTCAACGGCGGCTTTACGCGGGTCGACCGGCTCGCTGGTTTCTGGCTCGGCAGCAGGAGCTTCTTTCTGCGCCTGCTCCGCTTTACGCGCTTTGGCGCGGGCAATCGCCGCTTCAACGGCGGCTTTGCGCGGGTCGACCAGTTCGGTAGTTTCCGGCTCGGTCGCGGCAGCGACTTTCTGCGCATGCTCGGCTTTACGTGCTTTGGCGCGGGCAATCGCTGCTTCGACAGCGGATTTGCGCGGATCGTCGCCTTCAGCCGTCGCCTGCGCTTTTTCTGCCTGACGCGCACGCGCCTCAGCTTTACGTGCTTCGCGGGCGGCAATCACTTCACGGTTATCAGGCTCGGCACCAGCCTGCACCACCACCGGCTCTGCGGCAGCGGCCTGTTTCTCTTTCACGCGGGAAAGTGCGGCTTCAATCGCCTGCTTATCCTCTTCGCCAGGCTTCGCGGCGGCCTGCTTGTGACGTGCCTGACGCGCCAGTTTCTCGCGCTCAAGGCGCGCCTGACGGGCTTCAAAACGCGCCTTCGCTTCGGCGGTGCGTCGCTCTTCCTCGGCGATCGCGGAGATCTCCGCTTTCTCCTGGCGGAAATATTGCACCAGCGGAATATTGCTCGGGCAGACCCATGCGCAGGCACCGCACTCGATACAGTCAGAGAGATTGTGTGCGATGGCTTTGTCGTGCTGCTGGCCTTTGCTGAACCAGTAGAGCTGCTGCGGCAGCAAGTCCGCCGGGCAGGCGTCAGCGCAGGCGCTGCAACGGATGCAGCCTTTCTCTTCCTGCGTTTCGCCCATTTCACTGGCCGAAGGGGCCAGCAGGCAGTTAGTAATTTTGACCACCGGAACATCCAGCCACGGCAGGGTAAAGCCCATCAGCGGGCCACCCATGATCACCAGCTGTTCTGCTGAAGGCTGGAAGCCCGCGTAATCAAGCAGGTGGCGAACCGGCGTGCCGAGCCGCGCCCAGACGTTGCCCGGCCGGGCAACCGCTTCACCGGTCAGGGTCACCACGCGCTCCGTTAACGGTTCACCGTCAATCACCGCACGCTTCACCGCGTAGGCGGTGCCGACGTTCTGCATCAGCACGCCGATATCGGACGAGCGGCCGCCGTGCGGCACCTGCTTGCCGGTGAGGATCTGCGTCAGCTGTTTTGCGCCGCCGGAGGGGTATTTGGTCGGGATCACTTTCAGCTGAATATCGTGGCTGCCCGCCAGCACCGCACGCATCATCGAGATCGCCTGCGGTTTATTATCTTCGATGCCGATCAGCACCTGGCGCGGTTGAAGGATATGCGCGAGGATGCGCACCCCCTCCATAATCTGCGCGGCGCAATCCTGCATCAGGCGATCGTCGGCGGTGATATAGGGCTCGCACTCGGCGGCATTGATAATCAGCGTATCGACTTTATCGCCTGCACCTTGCAGCTTGGCACCGGTCGGGAAGCCAGCTCCGCCCAGCCCGGCAACGCCGAACTGATGGATACGCTCAATCAGTGCTTCAACGCTCTGGGTGCGATAATCCTGCCACCCTTCGCGCGCAATCCAGCGATCTTCGCCGTCCGCTTCGATAATGACGCTCAGTTCAGGCAGGGCGGAGGGGTGTGCGGTAGCGTGAGGGGCGATCGCCACAACGGTGCCTGAGGTCGGCGCGTGCACCGGCAGCATACGACCACGGCCGCGGGTCAGCGGCTGACCGCGCAAAACGCTATCGCCCACGCTGACGCACAGCTCACCTTCAGCGCCGATATGCTGCTTTAAGGGAATGACAAAACGGTTCGCCAGCGGCAATTGCCGCAGCGGCGTACCGTTAGACTGGGTTTTCATCTCCGGCGGATGAATGCCGCCGTGGAAATCCCACAGTTTCTCTTTTCGGAATGCGGAAAATAACTTAAGCATGGTGCTCCACAGGAATAGTGCGCACCGGAATGGTGTGCAGATCCCATTTCCAGTTCTGCGTGGTTGGCGCAACCGGGCGCAGGTCGATACACTGCGTCGGGCACGGATCCACACAAAGATTACAGCCGGTGCAGAGATCGCTTACCACCGTATGCATGGCGCGGGTTGCGCCCACGATGGCGTCGACCGGGCAGGCCTGAATGCATTTTGTACAGCCGATGCAGTTGCTCTCATCGATGATGGCAAGCATGCGCACCGGTTCCAGCGCGTCGGCATCACCATCAATCGGCTGCGGATCGACGTTTAACAGCGTGGCGATTTTCTGCATTACCGCTTCGCCGCCGGGGGCGCAGCGGTTGATCTTTTCACCCTGGGTGCCCACCGCTTCGGCGTAGGGACGACAGCCGGGGTAGCCGCACTGACCACACTGGCTCTGCGGCAGCAGTTCATCGATACGTTCAACAACCGGATCGTCCTCGACCGCAAACCGGCGCGAGGCGTAACCGAGGATCAGGCCGAACAGCAGCCCAAGTACGCTCAGGACTGCAACGGCGATGGTTATCGCATTCATTACAGTTTTACCAGACCACTAAAGCCCATAAAGGCCAGAGACATTAAGCCGGCGGTAACTAACGCAATCGCGTTACCGCGAAACGGCGCGGGAACATCGGCGACGGCAAGGCGTTCGCGGATTGCGGCGAACAGCACCATCACCAGTGAGAAGCCGACGGCGGCGGCAAAGCCATACAGCGCCGACTGCATAAAGTTGTGCCCAAGATTGATGTTGAGCAGGGCGACGCCAAGCACCGCGCAGTTGGTGGTGATAAGCGGCAGAAAGATGCCGAGCAGGCGATAGAGCGCCGGGCTGGTTTTACGCACCACCATCTCGGTGAACTGCACCACCACGGCAATAATCAGGATAAAGGAGAGGGTGCGCAGATAGACCAGGTTCAACGGGATCAGCACCCAGTTGTCGATAAGCCATGAGCAGATCGAAGCCATGGTCATCACGAAGGTGGTCGCCAGCCCCATACCCATTGCGCTTTCCAGCTTTTTGGAAACGCCCATAAACGGACACAGGCCAAGAAACTTCACCAGTACGAAGTTGTTGACCAGTACCGTTCCGATAAAAAGCAGAAGATAGTCTGTCATTATGTGGCCTGAAATGAAAAAAGCCGCCTATTATCGGGCAAACAGCCCCGGGCGACAACAGGTTAACTGTAAGGTTATTTACGGGTTAATAAAGGTCTTCTTCACGCGCACCGCGCGCTTGAAGTAGGGCACAAACAGCGCCGCTGCCAGCAAAGGGAAGATCAGCTGGCGAACCGCCATCGCATCGGAAACGGGTGAAAATGCAAACGCTTTTATCGCCAGCAGCACGCAGACCAGCAGCCAGATAATGTAGTGCTTCGGCACCAGGCTGCGGCGTTTGAAAAAGGCGATGGTCAGCCAGAGCGTATAGCACCAGAGCGCGGCGGCAAAAATAAAGGATAAGATCAACAGCAGCATCGCTTTCGACGGCTGCGCCAGCAGGGCCGAGAGCGCATGCGGCGTTAACAGGGCGGTGACATACAGCATTAACGCCAGCGAGGTGCTTAATAACGCGACCAGCAACCAGGCCAGAGGGGCAAGTAACCAGCCTCCGATACGTTCTGCGGGTGTTGTTGTCATGCCATTTCCTCTGTTAACACATTCAGTTGCGGCAAACATTGCCGGGCGACGAGTATAAAGCATCGCACGGCGATTGCCAGCGGCCTCAGACCACGTAGCGCCATACCGAGCGCGGAACGCACCCAATGTCAAATAACCGCCCGCCGGAGACCAGCTCAGCGCGGCGGTGATCGGCTGCGCGGTACATATTAATGATCTCACTGCTCTCGGTCAGGGTGTAGTTAAGGTGATCGAAGAGCTTTTCCAGGCTTTCAAGCGAACTGATTTTGCGAAATTTTAATAAATAGTCCTGCACGGTCATGTCGGAGGGTGTCCATATAATGAAGAGGCAAAAAAAGAACGGCTATGCGCGCAAATAACAGACGTTATTATCCGGGCGTAACTAGCGTGAGAATAATCTGCCATTAAATTAAGCATATTCTTTTCAGGTAAAAACCAGGCGCCACAAAGGCGCCGGGCGAAGAAGGTTAACGTCCTTCCTCATGACGGGCAACCCGCTTCTGGCGCGATATGGGCTATCGCAGCAATAGGGAATACCTTTATTTCTTTTGCACTACCACGCTTTGCTCAGGCGGCTGGTAATTATCAATATGGCTGGCAAACACCAACAGAATGGTTGATACGCCGAGCACAATCCAGCCCATTAATTCAACGATCCGATTGAATATTGCGGTCATATTTATACTGCTCCCTGGGATTCACATCACACGCCGGTAGTCATTAACGGGTGTTGGGCGCAGATTTAAGCAGATTTTGTAAGCGGAAACCAGACCAGAATGCGCTGAATTATTCACCTTAAAAATGCGTTACAACAGCGGTTGTCGGCATCAGGCAGATAGTGTGAAATGGAGGTCCACTGAAAAGAGGCCGTGATATGAGTGATATTATTCGGGTTGGCGTGATCGGATATGGCTACGCCAGTAAAACATTTCATGCACCGCTGATCGCAGGCACCGCCGGTATGGCGCTGGCGGCTATTTCCAGCAGTGATGAGTCAAAGGTCAAAGCGGACTGGCCCAACGTCGATGTTGTTGCCGATCCCAAACGTCTGTTTAACGATCCCAATATTGATTTAATTGTCATCCCCACGCCTAACGATACCCACTTTCCGCTGGCGAAAGCGGCGCTGGAAGCGGGCAAACATGTGGTGGTCGATAAACCCTTTACCGTGACACTGTCACAGGCGCGCGAGCTGGACGCGCTGGCCCGCAGCTATGGCCGTCTGTTATCGGTGTTTCATAACCGCCGCTGGGACAGCGACTTCCTGACGCTGAAAGCGCTGCTTGCAGATGGTGCACTGGGTGAAGTGGCCTATTTCGAATCCCATTTCGACCGCTTCCGCCCGCAGGTGCGTGACCGCTGGCGCGAACAGGGCGGCCCGGGGAGCGGCATCTGGTACGATTTAGCCCCGCACTTGCTCGACCAGGCGATCAATCTGTTTGGTCTGCCGGTCTCATTAACTGTCGATCTGGCCCAGTTGCGCCCGGGCGCGCAATCCACCGACTATTTTCACGCGGTATTGACCTATCCCCAGCGCCGCGTGGTGCTGCACGGCACGCTGCTGGCGGCGGCGGAATCCGCGCGCTATATCGTCCACGGCACGCGCGGCAGCTATGTGAAATATGGCCTTGATCCGCAGGAGGAGCGCTTAAAAAGCGGGGCGCGCTTACCGCAGGAGGATTGGGGCTACGACATGCGCGATGGCGTGTTGACCCGCATTGATGGTGAAACGCGTAAAGAGGAGACCTGGCTGACACTGCCGGGCAACTATCCGGCTTATTACGCGGCAATCCGCGATGCGCTGATGGGCGGCGGCGAGAACCCGGTTCCGGCCAGCCAGGCGATCCGCATTATGGAGCTGATTGAGCTTGGTATCGAGTCGGCAAAACACCGCGCAACCCTCAGCCTCACCTGAACGACTGGCTCACGGCAGGCCGTGAGCCATGCTCATCAAGCCTGCGCGACGCGCTCGCGCAGCGCCTGTTTCTCTTCGGCAGTGATAAAGGCCAACTCCAGCCCGTTAATCTGCGCCTGGCGGATCTGCTCTGCGCTCAAACCGGCTGCCGGAGCGGCAACCTCATACTCGTGACCAATGTCGATCCCCTGTACCGCCGGATCGTCCGTATTAATGCTGGCCAGAATGCCGTGATCGAGGAAGGTTTTCAGCGGATGGCGATCGAGAGAGGCCACGGTACTGGTCTGAATGTTAGAGGTGAGGCAGGACTCAATACCAATCCGCTGCTCGGCGAGGAAGTCCATCAGCGCGGCATCTTCAATCGCTTTTACGCCGTGACCGATGCGCACGGCACCCAGTTCACGGATCGCCTGCCAGATGCTCTCGGGACCCGCGGCTTCACCGGCATGCACGGTGATCTGCCAGCCGGCATCGCGGGCGCGGGTAAAGTGGGAAAGGAACAGGCTTCCCGGAAAACCGAGCTCATCGCCCGCCAGATCGAGAGCGGTAATGGCGTCGCGATGAGCGAGCAGGGCGTCCAGCTCCTGTTCGCAGGCTGCTTCGCCGAAGGTGCGGCTCAGAATACCGATTAAGCGCGCCTGCACATTAAAATCGCGGCTTCCTTCGCGTACCCCGGCAATCACCGCTTCCACCACGCCTGCCACCGGCAGGTTGTGGGTCATCGCCATATAGCCCGGCGAGAAGCGCAGTTCCACATAGTGCAGGCCATTTCGCGCCGCATCTTCCATGTTTTCATAAGCTACGCGACGGCAGGCGTCCAGCGAGGCCAGCACCTTCACGCCCCAGTCGAGTTTGGCGAGAAAGCTCACTAAATCGGGTTCGTTAGAGGTCACCTGCACATGCGGGCGCAGCGCGTCGAGGGTTTGCGCGGGGAGGGTTAAATTATACTGGCGGCCAAGATCGAGGATAGTTTGGGCACGGATATTGCCGTCAAGATGACGATGGATATCGGTTAAAGACAGTTTTAAATCAATCATGATCGCACTCATATTTTTGTAAAAGTGCAAAGCATTATACAACACTTCGTTAACTTATTAAAAATAGTAATAAAATTAGCAAGATAGAAAAGGAGGGCGCGCAAAGGTGGTGGATAAGTATGCACCTGCTGATGCCAGCGTAAGCCGGGCTGGCATCGATCACGCCCTCAGAAGAAGAGGTTGAAAATCACTGTGACGAGCAGCAGCCAGCAGGGTACTGAAAAGTAGAGCGTGCCCTTTTTGTCAGGGCTACGTTTAAGCAAAAGGAGAGTGATAAAGGTTACCGCCAGCACGGCGAGATAGAGCATCACCAGCAGACGGCTTTGCAGCACGTTGTGCAGCGCGATGGCTAACAGCAGGCTCGACACCAGCGCATAAAGACGGAACGTGCGGGTAAAAAAGATCCAGCCGAGAACAAAGTAAACCAGCGACACGCCCCAGACCATCATTCACTCCGTTGATAAATTTCGCCACAGGCTAACATGAACGCAGCGCGGCAATCAGCCTTTTTACTCCCTCTTCCAGCTTCACTCGTGGGCAGCCGACGTTGAGGCGAATAAACCCGCGCCCCTGTGGCCCGTAGACATCGCCGCGCATAATCGCCACCTGCTGCTCCTCAATGAGCGTTTTTTGCAGCCTGTCATCATCAATCTCCAGCGCTCGCAAATCGATCCACGCCAGATAGGTCGACTCCGGCGGCTGCCAGCGCAGCTGCGGGAAGGCGTCGTTGAGGGTCGTGGCGAGATAAGCCAGGTTAGCGCGCAGATAGCTGCGCAGGGCTTCAAGCCACGGGGCGCCTTCACGATAGGCGGCAACATGTGCCGCTACTGCCAGCACCGACGGCGAGGACAAGCCGTTAGCGTTTTTTAACGCGTCGAGGTAGCCGTTGCGCGACGCCTTGTCGCCAAACAGACCCCATGCGCCGGTTAATGCCGGGATATTGAAACTTTTAGATGCCGAGGAGAAGAGCGCCCACGGTGAGCGCGCGACATTGCCCCACGGAGTGTGCTGCTGGGCGCTCCAGACCATATCCATATGGATCTCATCGCTGATCACTTTTACCTGGTGACGCTCGCACAGCAGTGCCATCGCGGTCAGCTCTTCATGCGTCCACACTTTGCCGGTCGGGTTATGCGGGCTGCAAAGCAGCAGAACTTTGCTCTCCGGGCGCGCCAGCACCGCTTCGAGCTGCGTCATGTCACACACCCAGCCGCCGTGATACTGATGCAGCGGTACCGTCAGCAGCTTGCGCTGATTGTGGCTTATCATTTTCGGGAAGGCGTCATAGGCGGGCGTGTGAACCACAACGGCATCGCCGGGCTGCGTCCACTGGCGGATGGTCTCGGCAATCATCCAGATAACCGACGGTCCATAGACCAGGGCGTCGCAGTCGATTCGGGTGTCGAAACGGCTGGCGAGCCAGTATTCGATTGCGCCGATGAAGTCATCGTTCTGCCAGCGGCTGTAGCCGAAAACCCCATGCGCAAGGCGCTTTTGCATGGCGTCGAGAATGCAAGGCGCGGTGGCGAAATCCATATCCGAGATGGTAAAGGGCAGCAGGTCGGCGCGGCCAAAACGATCGCTCACGTAGTCCCACTGGGTGCACCAGGTGCCGTGGCGATCGACAGGGGTGGAAAAATCAAAGGAAACGTCGCGCTTCATCTACTTGCCTCTGGGGTTATCTGTGCCTGCGCCGCTGCAATGAGCCGCGCCATTTCATCTTTTACCGACTGCACCTGCGGCCCAATCACCACCTGCAGGTTGTGGTCGTTGACCTTCACCACGCCGAGGGCGCGATGGGCTTTCAGCGCGGCGGCATCAACCTGCGCCATGCTGCCCACCGACAGGCGCAGGCGGGTGATGCAGTTATCAAGGCTCTGCACATTTTGCGCTCCGCCAAGGGCGGCAAGCAAGGCCGGGACATCATAGCCGGAGCGGCCTGTAGCCTCGGGCGTCGTGCTTTGCGCGGTCTCAATTGTCTGCGGTTCGCGGCCGGGTGTTTTCAGATCAAAACGGGTAATGGCAAAGCGGAACAGCGCGTAGTAGACGATAAACCACACTGCGGCGACCAGCGGCACCAGATACCATTTGGTCGCCAGCCCGTGCAGCACGCCGAAGACGATAAAATCAATCACATTGCCGTCGGTGTTGCCAATCGTTACTCCGAGCACCGCCATAACGGTAAAACCGAGGCCGGTAAGGAGGGCGTGGATCAGATAGAGCGCCGGGGCGACAAAAAGAAACAGGAACTCAACCGGCTCGGTAGTGCCGCCAACGACGCAGGCGATAACGCCTGAAATCAGCAGCCCCTTAATCTTATGGCGATTCTCCGGTCGCGCGCAGTGGTACATCGCCAGCGCTGCGCCGGGCAGCCCACCCAGGAACGCAGGCATTTTCCCCTGCGAGAGAAAACGGGTTGCGCTCTCAGAAAAGCCGTGCGTCTGCGGGCAGCCAAGCTGGGCCTGGAAGATGGTCAGCGCGCCGCTCACCTGATGGCCACACACCTCCATGGTCCCGCCTGCGTCGGTAAAGCGGATCAGCGCCACCAGAATATGTTGTAAACCGAAGGGGAGCAGCAGCCGCTCGCCGGTGCCGAATATCATCGGCCCGAAGTCGCCCGCGCGATCGATAAGCTGCCCGAGGCCGCTAATGCCGAGCGCAAACCAGGGCCAGATAAGCGGGATCAGCAGGCCAGCAACGCCCATTACTACGCTTGTGACAATCGGGACGGAACGCGTGCCGCCAAAAAAGGCCAGCGCGTCCGGCAGGCGCAGGGTGTGAAAACGCTCATGCAGCCGCCAGACGATCACCCCCGCAATCACTGCGCCGAGGATACCGGTATCAATTGACTGGATGCCGAGCACGCTCTGAATATTATGTGCCTTGAGCACGGCCGCGTCGCTGGTGGGTAAAATGCCCTGCGCGGTGAGCCAGAAGTTGACCGCCAGGTTCATCACCGCATAGCCGACAAAGCCGGAGAAGGCGGCGACGCCTTTATCTTCCCGCGCAAGACCCAGCGGGATGGCAATACAGAACATCACCGGTAAGAAGGTGAAGGCAAATGCGCCGATTTTGCTCATCCAGATAAAGATCGCCTGCAGTAACGGATGGCCTAATAACGGCAGCAGCGTGATCACGTCGCGGCTGCTCAGCGAGCTGCCAATACCCAGCATAATGCCGCAGAAGGAGAGCAGCGCGACCGGCAGCATAAAGGTGCGTCCTAACTGCTGAAAAAATTCCCATACGGCACTACCCGACCTTTTTTTACCCGTCATAACAACTCCTCAAAAAAGTAAGCGAACGGCAGGCTTCCTGACTATGCGTATAGCGTTGTATCAGGTTTCTGGCGCTGGCGGCAGAGCTAATCATCCTGACGATCTTAATTAGGAATTCAACCAGATAGAGGGGGATTTGCGAGCTGTTTTCCAGCTTTGGCAAATGGCTGAGAAAATTTTATATATCCTGTTGCGAAGGCCAAAAACCACGACTATTTTTAGGGGCGAAATTACACCCTCCGACCCTGATGCGGAGGCCCACTTTTCGTATCGCTATGCAGGATGAGTATGCAGACGACAACCACAGAAGAGCAGTTCAACGCCTTTTTTGGCGTGACCGCGCGTGATGAAGAGGCTGAAAAGCAGGTCATTAGCACCATCCTTTCGAACCTGCGTTTGCAGCAGCGCGACGTCAACGATAAACATCTCATCCTGGCACTGATTGGGCTGCTGGAAACAGAAGATAACCCCGCAATGCTGGAGGTGTATCGCAACGCATTAGAAAGAGTGGTGCAGAAAACGCCGGACCATATCTAAACCGGCATCGATTTATCAACGAAGACGCCTTCATAACAGACGAAGGCGTTTTCACGTTAATCAGGCGGAGTAGGTTATCCTGTCGAGGATAAGCTGCCGGGCGGCATCGAACACGCGCTTCTGTCTGGGATCGGTGGTTATACTGCTCTGCGCACGCAGCACCATAATCAGGTTGCTGGGTTTCACAGGCCGTTGAGAATGCATAAGGTAGGTGGCGGCTAAGCCGATAGCCTCATGGATCTCTGCGGGTTGAACTTGCACATCGTCGTTCAATGATTCTCCCTTATTGCACTGGTGACTTTATCTTCTAAGCCTGCGGGCCAGATCAAATCCACTGTGCATTCGTCGAAACATGCGAAGCAAGTCTGAATAGAAGGGTGAAAATAATGGTCCGGTAGGGAACGCCAGACCTGGTGAAGAGATGTTGCTGGAAAAATCAGTGCTTGCGGGCTTTGTTATCGATGCCCGGGCCTGATAAAGGCAACCGGCTCTTAAGGCGGCTGGCCTGTAAACTGCTTTTGCGCCCGCGCGTGGCCGGCTGGGTTTTATAGTGGTGGATACCGCTGATCGCGGTTTGAAGTGCTTTACGCCGTGTGCTGTCGACTTCACTCATGAGGGACTCTTGCAACTGCCCAATCAGCGCATCGAAAGAGACATCATCATCTGAATCAAGCAGGGCCAGTACTGCCTCGCCCATTACCGTATCTACAAGCTTATCTGACTCATTTTTACTCATTCTGCCTCACACATTTGCTGCACCGTACAAAGGTTTCCCGGTCATGCATCTTAGTAACGTTATGCTGCATGTTATAGCTTATTCATTAAGATTATGGAAATGACGAGCCCATTTTTCTGGTAAAAATCAGCTTCAGCAGATCGCCATAGCGCGCTTCTGTTAACGGGTCGTTGGCGTTATCAAGACGCGTTGCCAGTTTGATACAGAGGCTTTGTCGGCTGACCTGGCCTTTTTCACGCAAAAGCTCGATCACAATCTCACCTAACAGCTCCTCTTGCGAGAGCGTGCAACCCGGCTGGAAGAACGCACTCTCATCCGGACCTTTACCCTGGAAACCTTTCACGACTGTCCTCTCTTCAACGGGCTAAATGCCAAAAGAATGATTTTGCATCAACGGACTGATTCGGTTATCAGCCTCGCGCTACAAAGCATTCAGCAGCCCCGAATTTTGCTCGCTAATAATAACTGAAAGAAATAGATAGGGAAGGGAAAAGGGGCTTACGGAGGATATATCTTCCAGGGGAAAGCAAAAAAATGCCCCTCATGTGAGGGGCGTTTTGCTTACTGCTGCGGGATGGCCGGCGGAGCGGGAGGAACCGCCTCGCCCGGTACGGCTGGCTGCATTGAAGGCAGGCCAAACATGCCGACAAACTGCTCCAGCGGCATCTTCTCGCCGTTCAGTGTCACCTGGCCGTTGGCATACTGCAGGCTGGTGAGAATGGTGTTGTTCTCAAGGGTAGTGATGCGGAACATCTGGCCCATTGCCGCCAGGCCTTTCACCTGCTGGCTAGCCAGCTTTGCCGCATCCTCTTGCTGATACCCTTGCAGCTTCGCTACCTGGGTCATCAGCTCGGTCGCCATATCCACCGGAATGGAGAGCTTGCCGTCGAGAGATTTCACATTGCGATCAACCTGCTGCGCCAGCGTCTGCGGGGCATCAGCGGTTTTTGCCGGATCTTTCAGGAACAGCGAGAGGTTAAAGGTCGATTCGCCTTTCGCATTTTTCCAGCTCAGCGGAGCAACGGTAATCACCGGCTCGCCTTTCAGCAGCAGCGGGACAACACTGAGAAACGCTTCGGTCGCTTTCTGCTGGTACAGCTCAGGATTCTGGGCGATATCAGGCTGCGCCATCAGGGCGCGGATCTGCGCATCATACTGCTGCGTGGCCTGATGCCAGGCGTTGCCATCAACCTGGCCGACTTTCAGCGTCAGTTTGCCGTTGCCGAGATCCTGGCCCTGTACTTTCAGGCTGTTGAGGGTGTAATCGACCTGGCTGTTGATATTTTTCTTATCATCCGCCACGTCCGATTTCGCGGTAAGCTCCATCCCTTCAAGAATTGCCATCTCCTTGTTTTCAATGGAGATAGCAAGTTTATCAAGGCTCATCTTCTGGCTGCCGGTGCGCTCATTGAAAGCACTCATTTCGCTCGAGCCATCGGTCTTGAAGTTATTAAAGGAGAGCTGCACTTTCTGGCCAAACTCGTTAACCGTATCGACCAGGCCGCTTTGCGCTTCGCCGCTTACCGCAACCGCATTGCCCTCTTTATCAGCGCTGACGCGGAAATTGCCGCCGCCGAAAGCGACTTTCTCACCCTCTTTTTCGACATTCAGCGCGCGCAGGTTGATGTCGCTGCGGGTATCACCGGAGTAGCCAATACGCGTTTCGGCGACAAACGGCGATTCGCCTTTAGCCATCTCAAACAGCGCTTTGGTGACATCATTATTGACCAGTTGCGTGTGGACGGAGGCCATCGCCGGCGTCAGGCTGAAGGATTTCAGCTGCGCCAGCGGGAAGGGGCCGTGATCGACATTTTCATGCAGAACCACGCTCTGGCCGGGCTTCAGCCACGGGCTGGTGGTGCCGGCAATCGGTTTGACCTGCAGGGTGAAGGTACTGGAGAAGAGGCTGCGTTTATAATCCTGCGCCGAAAGCTCAACATTGGCGTCCGGCGCGCTGCGTTTGATCTGGGCATTTGCCTGGCTCACCATCTCACCCAGACGTCCTTCCAGCTGTTTGCCGGTATACCAGGCTCCGCCTGCCCAGACGACACCTAATGCAACAATAACCCCGGCGGCAACCAACGTTTTTTTCATAGCGCTTATCCCTGAAAAAGAAACCAGGCGGTGCAAACCGCCTGGACTGTCGAATGAAGTTCGCTAAAGCTTAGCAATAGTTGCTTAAAACTTCAGTAACTTAGTCGATTTTATTAAACACGCGCGCCACCCGTCCGGTGCCACTTGCGGCGACCGGCGACTCATCCGCGCCGATAAACGCCGATTCGCCCGCTTTCAGCACCAGCGTCTGCTCACCTTTGCTGAGCACCGCTTCGCCTTCGACACAGAAGATAATCGCTGCGCTCTGCTGCGCCAGCGGGGTCTCGTGGGTGGAGAGATTGTGCAGCGAGAAGGCGAAGTCAGCGACCGGGATCGGGAAATCGAGGGCGGCATCGTCACGAACCGGCTGTGTCAGCAGATCATCCGCCGCTTTCGGCGTGAATTTGACGTTCGCCACCAGTTCCGGGATATCAATATATTTCGGCGTCAACCCGGCGCGCAGCACGTTATCGGAGTTGGCCATCACCTCCAGCGCCACGCCCTGCAGATAGGCGTGCGGGGTTTCCGCGAACAGGAACATCGCTTCGCCAGGATTAAGTTTGACCACGTTAAGCAGCAGGGGTGAGAAGAGGCCGCTGTCGTCCGGGTAGAATTCGGCGATGGTGCGGATAGTGTTCCACGGCTCGCCATGCTCTTTATCAAGCACCGATTTCAGCACCGCCAGCGCGCGGGACTTCTCCTCATTCTGCATATTGAGCAGCGCGGCAAAAAGCTCGCTCAGGCGCTCGGCACCGGGTGCCTGCAGGAAGTGGGCGATGGCGGGATGCGCACCGGCGACAGGTTGCAGCAGGGAGACGATATCAGAGAACTCGCGGAACGCATTCATCGCCAGGAAAGGGGTGAGGGCAAAGACCAGTTCCGGCTTGTGGTTAGGATCTTTGTAGTTGCGCTCGGCCGCATCCAGCGGGATACCGGCCGCGTTCTCCTTCGCAAAGCCCAGCTCTGAGTTTTTCTTGTTCGGGTGAACCTGGATTGAGAGCGGTTGGTCAGCGCAGAGCACTTTAAACAGGAACGGCAGTTCGCCAAAGCGTTCAGCCACGGCATCGCCGAGCAGGCGGCGCTTATCGGCCTCGATCACCTCGCGCAGCGCGCGGGTTTGCCCCTGTTCGTCCTGCACTTTTGAGCTGCTCTTCGGGTGGGCACCCATCCATAACTCGGCCATTGGCAGATTATCCGGATTGGCGATGCCGTAGAGTTCCGTTAACGCACTTTTACTACCCCAGGCATAGTTCTGCACGGAGTTGATGAGTTTTTGCATTATCAAGCCCTTTTTGATTAGGAAAATTATCGCGTCATTAAAGCAACAAACCCGGCGGAAGTAATCAGTGAGGGTAAAAAGTCGTACTAGTCTCAGTTTTTGTTAAAAATTTGTGTAGGATATGTCGACTCGCTTTAACACAGGCTGAGGGATCTCCTGCCTGAACAATAACCAAATCGTGCCGTAAGTGAGAGAACAATGTCGAACAAACCCTTCTGTTATCAGGATCCTTTCCCCCTCGGAGAGGATGATACCGAATACTATCTGCTAAGCCGCGACCACGTCTCCGTTGCCCAGTTCGAGGGGCAGGATATTCTAAAAGTCGATCCGCAGGCGCTGACGCTGCTGGCGCAGCACGCTTTCCATGACGCTTCGTTTCTCCTGCGCCCGGCGCATCAGCAGCAGGTTGCCGATATTCTGAGCGACCCGGAGGCGAGCGAGAACGATAAATATGTCGCGCTGCAGTTCCTGCGCAACTCGGAAATCGCTGCCAAAGGCATTCTGCCGACCTGCCAGGATACCGGCACGGCGATCATCATTGGTAAAAAAGGGCAGCGCGTCTGGACCGGCGGCGGTGATGAAGCCGCACTGGCGCAGGGCGTTTACAACACTTACACCGAAGATAACCTGCGCTACTCGCAAAACGCGCCGCTGGATATGTATAAAGAGGTCAACACCGGCACCAACCTGCCGGCGCAGATCGATCTCTACAGCGTTGACGGCGAGGCGTATAAGTTCCTGTTTATCGCCAAAGGCGGCGGCTCGGCGAACAAAACCTATCTCTACCAGGAGACAAAAGCGCTGATCACCCCGGCGAAGCTGAAAAACTATCTGGTAGAAAAAATGCGCACCCTCGGCACAGCGGCCTGCCCGCCGTACCACATCGCTTTTGTCATTGGCGGGACCTCTGCGGAAGCGACGCTGAAGACCGTCAAACTGGCGTCGACCAAATATTATGACGCGCTGCCGACCCAGGGTAACGAGCACGGCCAGGCGTTCCGCGATGTGCAGCTTGAGCAGGAGTTACTGCAAGAGGCGCGCAACCTTGGCCTTGGCGCGCAGTTCGGCGGCAAATACTTCGCCCACGATATCCGCGTGATCCGCCTGCCGCGCCACGGCGCATCCTGCCCGGTCGGTATGGGCGTGTCGTGCTCCGCAGACCGCAATATCAAAGGCAAAATCACCCGCGACGGCATCTGGCTGGAGCGCCTTGAGCAGAACCCTGGCAAATACATCCCGGAAGCACTGCGCCAGGCGGGTGAGGGTGAGGCGGTAAAAGTCGATCTCAACCGCCCGATGAGCGAGATCCTGGCTCAGCTGTCGCACTATCCGGTCTCCACGCGCCTGTCGCTGACCGGAACGATTATTGTCGCCCGCGACATTGCCCACGCCAAACTGAAAGAGCTGATGGACAGCGGCGAGCATCTGCCGCAGTACGTAAAAGATCACCCGATCTACTATGCCGGCCCGGCGAAAACCCCGGAAGGGTACGCTTCCGGTTCGCTTGGCCCAACCACCGCCGGGCGTATGGACTCCTACGTCGATCAGCTGCAATCCCAGGGCGGCAGCATGATCATGCTGGCGAAGGGCAACCGCAGCAAACAGGTGACGGATGCCTGCGCGAAACATGGCGGTTTCTACCTCGGCAGCATCGGCGGCCCGGCGGCGATCCTCGCGCAGAACAGCATTAAGCATCTTGAGTGTGTCGCCTACCCGGAATTGGGTATGGAGGCTATCTGGAAAATTGAGGTGGAGGATTTCCCGGCCTTTATCCTCGTCGATGACAAAGGGAATGACTTCTTCCAGCAGATCCAGTCTGGTCAGTGCGCCAGCTGCCTGAAATAGTACCTGCCGCCCTGCGGGGCGGTTTTTTCCCCGTTGCGGCACTTATAAAGCACGAACTTCACAACAACATTCTAAAAAGCATCAATACTTTTACCTGTTTGCAAGTGAGCCAGTCGAAAACCCTATCACTTTGTACCCAAGGAGAGAGTAATGACAACGCATCGCAGTGAGAAAGATTCGATGGGCGCGATTGACGTCCCGGCAGATAAACTGTGGGGCGCGCAGACCCAGCGGTCGCTTGAGCATTTCCGTATCTCAACAGAGAAGATGCCGGTCTCGCTGATCCACGCCCTGGCGCTGACCAAACGCGCGGCGGCGAAAGTGAACCAGGATCTGGGCCTGCTGCCGGAAGAGAAGGCGCGCGCGATTATGGCGGCGGCCGATGAGGTGCTGGCCGGGAAACATCCTGACGAGTTTCCGCTGGCGATCTGGCAGACCGGATCCGGCACCCAGAGCAATATGAATATGAATGAGGTGCTGGCAAACCGCGCCAGCGAGATCCTCGGCGGCGAGCGCGGTATGGCGCGCAAAATCCACCCCAATGATGACGTCAACAAGAGCCAGAGCTCCAACGATGTTTTCCCGACGGCGATGCACGTCGCGGCGGTGATTGGCGTGCGTGAGCAGCTTATCCCGCAGCTTCAGGTACTGAAAAAGACCCTCAGTGAAAAAGCCACCGCCTTTGCCGATATCGTCAAAATTGGCCGTACCCATCTGCAGGATGCAACGCCGCTGACCCTCGGCCAGGAGATCTCCGGCTGGGTGGCAATGCTGGAGCACAATCTTAAACATATCGAACAGAGCCTGCCGCATCTTGGCGAACTGGCGCTCGGCGGCACCGCGGTGGGGACCGGGCTCAACACCCATCCTGAGTATGCCGAACGGGTGGCGAAAGAGCTGGCAAGCTTTACGCAGCAGCCGTTCATTACCGCGCCGAACAAGTTTGAAGCGCTGGCGACCTGCGATGCGCTGGTGCATGCCCACGGCGCGTTAAAGGGGCTTGCCGCGTCGCTGATGAAAATCGCCAACGATGTGCGCTGGCTCGCCTCCGGCCCGCGCTGCGGCATTGGCGAAATTTCGATCCCGGAAAATGAGCCGGGCAGCTCCATCATGCCGGGCAAAGTTAACCCGACCCAGTGCGAAGCGATGACCATGCTCTGCTGCCAGGTACTGGGCAATGACGTGGCGGTGAATATGGGCGGGGCGTCGGGTAACTTTGAGCTCAACGTCTTCCGCCCGATGGTGATCCATAATTTCCTGCAATCAATTCGCCTGCTGGCGGATGGTATGGAGAGCTTTAATGAGCACTGTGCGGTTGGCATTGAGCCGAATCGGGAGCGTATCGACCAGTTGCTGAATGAGTCGCTGATGCTGGTGACCGCCCTCAATACCCATATTGGCTATGACAAAGCGGCGGAGATTGCCAAGAAGGCGCATAAAGAGGGGCTGACGCTGAAAGCCTCGGCGCTGGCGCTCGGCTACCTGACGGAAGCCGAGTTCGACAGCTGGGTACGTCCGGAGTCGATGGTCGGTAGCATGAAGCCAGCCTAATCCGCCACGTAGAGGTGCAGCCGGGGAATGATTGGTGTTAACGGCTGCGCCTGCGGTTTGTAGCGGTGCTGGACGTTATCGGCGTTGTAGTCCAGCAGTTCGCCAACGTCCGGCACCGCGCCGCCATTCTCCTCTGATATCAGCGTGATAATCGGCGTCGGGCAGGCGTGCTGCACCTGCTTTTGCGAGCCGGCGTACCAGACGCGGGCGATAGGTTGCACCTTCACCGGACGTTTGATCTTCAGCCGCGCTTTTTGCGGCAGGGCGGCGACATCGTTGTACTCCTGCTGAACGCGCGCCAGCCACTCATCTCTGCTCCAGCCTGCCACCGCGCGCGGTGATTTCAGGCTCTTCTCCAGCTGTGCCAGCACCTCATCGCGGGTGAAATTTTTAATAATGTGCTTATTGGCCCAGCCGAAACGGATAGTCGCCGGTGCGCGCAGCAGTGTTAACGTGCGGTAGGCATTGAGGGTAATCAGCCCCGGCAGATGGCGATGTACCCACTCGAAGCGGGCAGTGGGCGCCAGCCCGGATTCAACCGTGACGATCTTTTCAAACGCCTGTTTGAGCGAATTGATGGTGTTAATGCGCGCCTCCAGCGCCTGCAACATCGCGTCACTTCCCTGATAGCAGACCACGCCGGGCAGCCGCACGGCGGCTTTACTGCTGCGGTTTTCCGACTGCTGTTGAATAAAGAGGTGGGTGTAGTGGTTGAGCGCGAGGCTGGCCGCCGCCTTGCCGATATGCTGCTTCACCGCGATGGTCGGGAGCGGATCGTGCTCGGCCCCTTTGGCAATCTCCGGCAGGGTAAAGACGCGGGCGACCATCAGGCGGCACTCGCTCAGTTCAGCCTTCAGCGCCGCCAGCTCACGCTCCAACTGGCGAAAGGTGCTGTTCAGGCGGTCAATCAGATCTAACGCGGCCATTTTTCACTCCTGTAGTTACAACATACTAATAGTTTATAGCACAGGAGCCGGGCATTAGCCACTGTGCATAGAAGGGTTAAACAGGCAGCGGAAGGTTATGGTAGATCGGCCACTGGAAAGTAAATTTCGCGCCGCCCAGCTCGCTTTCGTCGCAGCTGACGCTGCCGCCAAAGGCCTGGGCGATAGAGTGCACAATGGCCAGCCCTAAGCCGCAGCCGCCGGTGGCGCGATCGCGGCTCGGGTCGAGGCGCACAAAGGGTTCGAAAATACGTTCCCGTTCAGCCGGGGCGATACCGGGGCCATCATCCTCTACCGTCATGCTGGCAAGCGATCCCTGGCGCTGCAACGTCACCTTAATCGTCCCTTCGCTGTAGCGCAGGGCATTGTTGACCAGATTATCCAGCACGCGCTCCATCAGGCGCATATCGAGCGCGCCATACTCGTCGCCGGCCTGGCAGTCGAGCAGTAAGCTATGTTGCGGGTTCATGCTGCGCGCATCGTCGAGATAACTGTTGAACCAGGCGGGCAGATCCGGCGTCGTCAGCTGCAATTCGGTCTGTGGGCGATCGAGGCGGGCGTAAGTCAGCAACTCTTCAATCAACCCCTCCAGTTGCCCAATATCGCGGTTCAGCGCGGTGTGCTCCGCCTCGCTGAGATTATCGCTCATCTCCAGCCGGTAACGCAGCCTGACCAGCGGCGTACGTAATTCATGAGCGATGCCGTCAATGAGCTGCTTTTTACTGGCGATTAAGGCGTTGATATTGTCCGCCATCTGGTTAAAGGCGATGCCGAGTCGTTCAAAACTGGAGGCGCTGTCAAAGTGAATGCGCTCCTCAAGATGGCCTTCGCCAAAACGCTGGGCGGCGGACTCCAGCCGCAGCATCTCTTGCCAGTGCGGCCGCATCCAGATAAAGACCGGAAAGGCCAGCGAGATGGCAATCAGCGCCATCAGCCCCATATCCAGTAGCCGCGTTTCATGCAGGAAAAAGAGATAGGGCACCGGGCCGACCGCCAGCACATAGTGGCTGCGCGGAATGCGCTGGATAAAGGTGTATTCCGAATCGAGCGCGACGATATCGCCTTCGCGCAGACGCTGGGCAGCGGCAGGATCGAGGGTGAATTTATTCATCGGCTCGACCTGCAGATCAAAAGAGAGATTCAGGTCCAGATCTTTTAAGGTCTTTGCCCACTCGTGGGGTGGGATTTCGCGCAGTTCGCTGCGCATCAGGTAGAGCGAGCTTTTCATCAAATCGTCGAGAGACTGGCGACCGGCGCGCTCGGCGGTAAATTTATAGACCAGACCGACCAGCATCGTCATCACCAGAAAGCAGACGAACAGCAGAAGGTAAAACTGGACGAACAGCTTTTTCATCGTGACACCTGGTTACGGATTTCAGTTGTCCCACGCATGGGGAGCAAACAGATAGCCTTTGTTACGGACGGTTTTAATACGATAGGGCTCAGTGGCGCTGTCGAGCAGCTTTTTGCGCAGGCGCGAAATTGCCACATCAACACTGCGATCCATCCCGTCGTAGCTTACGCCGCGCAGGTTTTTCAGCAGCGCATCACGATCCATAATTTGTCCCGCGTGGGTGGCAAGCTCCCACAGCAGATCGAAGTCAGCGGTTGAAAGCGCCACCTCAACGCCTGCCAGCAGGACCTGGCGGTTAACGGGGTCAATCGACAACGTGCCGAAGGTAATGGTTTTATGCTGTTTCAGCGATGGCACCGCAGGCTCGGCGGCCGCTGCGCTGCGCTGGCGTAGATGGAGCCGCAGCCGCGCCAGCAGCACGGCGGGCGGAGTGGTTTTCAGAATATAGTCGTTGGCGCCCATCTCCAGCGACAGGATATGGTTCATATCGCTGTCGAGCGAGGTCAGCAGCACAATCGGCCCGGTCCACTGTTTGCGCAGATCGCGGCACAGGGTCATACCATCTTTGCCAGGCAGCATAATATCGAGCAGCACCAGCTCCGGGTTCTCCCGCGCGATCACCTCTTCAGCGCGATCGCCTCTCGGCTCGACAATCACATCCATATCGTGTTTGCCAAGGTACGCGGCAATCAGTGCGCCCACATCCGGGTCGTCTTCTACAAAAACGATCTTATTCATAAGCCATTATGATTAACAAAAACGTCAACATACACCGCCTTGATGGAACCTGCCATTACTCTTTTCTAAACGAATGTGCTTCCGTTATGCTGGCGGTCTATGTTGTTGAAGTGTTAACAGGAAAAATGATGGGCTTGCTGATGAAAGCAGCGATTGGCGCGCTGGTGGTGGTGCTGATTGGTTTGCTGGCGAAGACAAAAAACTACTATATAGCCGGGTTGATCCCGCTCTTTCCCACCTTTGCGATGATTGCGCACTATATTGTCGCCACCGAGCGCGGTGTCGAGGCGCTGCGCACCACCATTATCTTTGGCATGTGGGCGATCATCCCTTACTTTCTCTATCTGCTTTCGCTCTGGTACTTCACCGCTTTTATGCGGATAGGGCCGGCGCTGGGCTGTGCGGTGATCTGCTGGAGCCTCAGCGCCTGGCTGTTAATCTACTGCTGGAGTCGCCTGCACTGATCTCAGCGCACCAGCATCCAGGTGGCGGGCAGGGCGGCAACCAGCAGCAGGAAAATCAGCACTTTTTCGCGCTGCATCAGCGAGATGGTTTCGCTATGGGTGCTGCGGGCATAGATAAAGACCAGCAGACCGGGGGCATAGAGCACCACCGAGAGCAGCAGGTGCATCGGGCCGGAGGCATAGAGCAGCCATAAACCGTAGAGACAGGCCCCAACGGCGACCATGCGGTGTAGCGGACGACGCGCGATTTTCAGCAGGAAAGCACCGACCAGCAGGTAGGGCACAAGGATCATCTCTGAGGCAATGGTCAGCAGAGTGTTGTAATCCGAGCCGGTAAGCCAGATCAGCACCAGGCAGATCTGCACGCTGGCGTTGGTCAGCCACAGCGAAGCCGCAGGCGCGTTCTGTTTGTTCTGATGGGCGAAGATACGCGGGAAGGCTTTATGCGTTGCCGCCAGCAGTGGCACTTCCGCCGCCATAATGGTCCAGCTCAGGTAGGCACCGCACACAGAGATAATCAGCCCCGTCGCGATCACCACTTCGCCCCAGCTGCCGAGCAGTTTCACCATCAGCCCGGCCATTGACGGGTTGCGCATCTCCGCTAGTTCCGGACGCGCGACCACGCCGAGAGAGAGCAACGTCACCAGCAGGTAGACCGTCAGCGCCGCCAGCACTGCCAGCAGCGTTGCGCGGCCAACATCCTGTTTATTCCGCGCGCGGGCAGAGACGACCACCGCGCCCTCCACGCCGATAAACACCCACAGGGTGATCAGCATGGTGTTTTTCACCTGCTCCCACACCGGCACGCCAAGCGCCACGCCGCTGAAGTCGAGGGAGAATTTATCGAGGTTGAAGGCCAGCGCCGCCAGCACGACAAACAGCCCCAGCGGTACCAGTTTCGCCAGCGTTGCCGCCAGGTTGATGCTCGCTGCGGTTTGCACACCGCGCAACACCAGCGCATGAACAATCCACAGCAACGCGGAGGCGCCGACGATCGACTGCCAGGTGTTGCCATCGCCAAACAGCCGCAATGACGGGCTGTCGGTGAAGAAACTCAGGGCGGAGAAGACGATCACCAAATAGGAGACATTGGCGATCACCGCGCATAGCCAGTAGCCCCAGGCGGAGCAGAAACCAATCAGCTCGCCAAAGCCTTCGCGGGCGTAGGTGAAGATACCGCCATCGAGATCCGGGCGGATGCGGGTCAGGATCAGCATGGCGAAGGCGAGAAGGATGATGCCGACGCCGGTGATCAGCCAGCCGATAATCAGCGCGGCAGGGCTGGCGACTTCCGCCATATTTTGCGGCAGGCTGAAGACGCCCGCACCAAGCATTGAGCTCAGGACCAGCGCAGTTAAAGCGCTAAGGCCAAGTTTCTTTTCCATTGTTATCCTGTCAAAAAAGCAACTCATCCAGAATAATTATTTTGCCGGAGCGCATAAATATGGTGGATATCACTAAGGCGCGGAATTTTACGGAGAGTCGCCAGGGCATGCAATGAGGGCGAGGGGAATTTTGTGAAAAAGTAGATAAAACTGAAAAAAAAGGCGGCTTTCTGCGCCGCCTTTTCCCTGAGCGTCGCCTTATTTATAGAGGTCGGCGCTGATGGTCATGTTGTTGCCGCTTTCAGACCACTGACGCGTGATGTGATAGTACTTCGCGCCTTTCGCGGCGGCACGTTTGGCGACCTGATAAGAGATTTCAGTCATGTTGCCATAGTTGCCGGTGAACTTAACGCTGTCGAAAGGCACCATCTGCGCGGCGGTGATTTTATTCAGCTCTTCAATCTTTTTACCGTCCGGAAGAGTGACACTGTAACGACCACCGGTAGAAGATTGCGTTTCAAAGAAACGGCCGACGCCGACGCCTGCGGTGGCATCTGACGCTACGCCCGGAATTTCAACGCGCTTCGCCTCTTCACCGCCTTTCGCCAGCGCGGCGCGGCCCGCTTCGGAGTCGCGTGGGATCGCGTCTGCGCTCTGAATCACGCGTTTTTTCGCATTGGCTTTATAGATGAAGGCGGTAATCAGCTGGTTGCCGCCCTGGTTGGCATCAACCTGGCGCACGATATAGAACGCATCAGCGCCCTTAGCTTTCGCCGCTTTGCTGATAGCGTCGTTAACTTCAGGCTGGGTGCGATAGAAACCCTGTACCGTTACGGTATCGTAAGGCTCGAGCGCAATGGCTTTATCTTTTGGATATTCTGTTACGCCATTGATCACGCGATAGGTCGGCTTGTCTGCTTTCGCCGCATCTGCTTTGTAGAGATCGGCGGTGACGCGCTGGTTGCCGCTGTTATTGGCATCAGAGGTGTCGACAACATAAAAAGAGGCTGCGCCTTCTTTATCTGCACGTTTGGAGACGGCGTTAACCGCATCGCCAATCGCGTTAAAACGTCCGGTAATCACGATGCGATCGTAAGGCTTCACCGCAGCGGCTTGCTCCGGTGTTAACTCTGTCGCGGCGTTAGCAGTAAACGCGGTTGCGGACAGAAGTGCTGACGCCAGGAGGGTGTACTTGAGCTTCATAAAAATAATCCTTCGCCTTGCGCAAACCATAAGTTGTTATTGATAAAACGTCGGTGATTATTGCATTTAAACCGCGCGACTGTCTGCGTCATTTTTTACAGAGTGTGCGCGGCTAAGGGAATAAACCATAACCTTTAGTGATATGTTGAAAAAATAGCCCCTTGACCAGCAAAAGCGATAAAGGTTATGAGTTTTTAAAGTTAATGTAATGTTAAAAGGGATGGTGGGGCGGAGATAAATCATGTTTTGCCGCTTCGCTTAAGCGGAATATCAGCCTTTCCACGTTAATTTAAGTCAAATAACCCTGTCAGCCCGCTTCAGCGCTTAATTTTCACGGATTAGTGCAGCATTTCGCTTTTCTGAAGGTGGATCGCAGGCGTTATTTTCAGTAGGTTATAGAAAGTTTGTTACTGTTTTATTTTCCGCACGGCGTTAATAAGCCACCGCGAAAAACGGACAAACCATCAACTAAAACCGATGGAAGGGAAAACTATGCGTATTGGTGTACCTAAAGAGAGGTTGGCCAATGAAACCCGCGTGGCCGCGACGCCGAAAACGGTCGAGCAGCTACTTAAACTGGGTTTCACCGTCGCGATTGAGAGCGGCGCGGGCAAGCTGGCAAGTTTTGACGACGAGGCGTTTGCCCTGGCGGGCGCGACCATTGTCGACGGTGACAATGTCTGGCATTCGGATGTGATCCTGAAAGTGAACGCGCCGCTGGAGGAGGAGATTGCGCTGCTCAATCCGGGCACAACGCTGGTGAGCTTTATCTGGCCTGCGCAAAACCCGGCGCTGATTGAGACGCTGGCGGCACGCAATGTCACGGTGATGGCGATGGACTCTGTTCCGCGCATCTCTCGTGCTCAGTCGCTGGATGCGCTGAGTTCGATGGCGAATATTGCCGGTTATCGCGCGATTGTCGAAGCCGCCCACGAGTTTGGCCGCTTCTTCACCGGGCAGATCACCGCCGCCGGTAAAGTACCGCCAGCCAAAGTGATGGTGATTGGCGCAGGCGTTGCCGGTCTTGCCGCCATCGGTGCGGCCAACAGCCTTGGCGCGATTGTCCGCGCGTTCGATACCCGCCCGGAAGTGAAGGAGCAGGTGCAAAGTATGGGCGCCGAGTTCCTCGAGCTTGATTTTGAAGAGGAAGCGGGCAGCGGCGACGGCTATGCCAAGGTGATGTCGGAAGCCTTTATCAAAGCGGAGATGGAGCTCTTTGCCGCGCAAGCGAAAGAGGTCGACATCATCGTCACTACGGCACTCATTCCGGGTAAACCGGCGCCGAAACTGATCACCCGCGAGATGGTTGACGCCATGCAGCCGGGCAGCGTGATTGTCGATCTGGCGGCGCAAAACGGCGGTAACTGCGAATATACCGTGCCAAACCAGGTCACCACCACCGCCAACGGCGTCAAAGTGATTGGCTACACCGATCTCCCGGGCCGCCTGCCGACTCAGTCGTCACAACTTTATGGCACCAACCTGGTTAACCTGCTGAAACTGCTCTGCGTTGAGAAAGATGGCAACGTGGTGGTTAATTTCGACGATGTGGTGGTGCGCGGCGTAACGGTCGTGCGTGAAGGCGAAGTGACCTGGCCGGCACCGCCAATTCAGGTCTCTGCCCAGCCGCAGGCCGCACCAAAAGCTGCCCCCGCTGCGCCGAAAGAGGAGCCGACACCGGCTTCACCGTGGCGTAAATATGCGCTGATGGCGCTGGCGATTGTGCTGTTTGGCTGGCTTGCTGATGTCGCACCGAAAGAGTTCCTTGGTCACTTCACCGTTTTTGCACTCTCCTGCGTCGTCGGTTTCTACGTCGTGTGGAACGTCTCCCATGCGCTGCATACGCCGCTGATGTCGGTCACTAATGCCATCTCCGGCATTATTGTCGTCGGTGCATTGTTACAGATGGGGCACGGCGGCTGGGTCAGCTTCTTCAGCTTTATCGCGGTGCTGATTGCCAGTATCAATATTTTTGGTGGTTTCACCGTCACTCAGCGCATGCTGAAAATGTTCCGGAAGAACTAAGGGGTAACAAATGTCTGGTGGATTAGTTACAGCTGCATACATTGTTGCCGCGATCCTGTTTATTTTCAGCCTGGCGGGGCTTTCAAAGCATGAAACCTCCCAGCAGGGTAACAACTTCGGTATCGCCGGGATGGCGATTGCGCTGGTGGCGACCATCTTTGGCCCGGATGCCGGCAACGTCGCCTGGATCCTGCTGGCGATGATCATCGGTGGCGCAATCGGTATGCGCCTGGCGAAGCGTGTCGAAATGACCGAAATGCCGGAGCTGGTTGCGGTGCTGCATAGCTTTGTTGGCCTGGCAGCGGTGCTGGTGGGCTTCAACAGCTATCTTGATCACAACCCGGGCATCGATCCGGTGCTGGTCAATATTCATCTCACCGAAGTGTTTATCGGTATCTTTATCGGTGCCGTCACTTTTACAGGGTCGATTGTCGCGTTCGGTAAGCTGCGTGGGAAAATCTCCTCGAAGCCGCTGATGCTGCCGAATCGCCACAAGATGAACCTCGCCGCGCTGGTGGTCTCCTTTGTGCTGCTGCTGGTTTTCGTGCGTACCGACAGCGTCGGTCTGCAGGTGCTGGCGCTGCTGCTGATGACCATCATCGCGCTGGTGTTCGGCTGGCATCTGGTGGCGTCGATTGGCGGCGCGGATATGCCGGTAGTGGTTTCAATGCTTAACTCCTACTCCGGTTGGGCGGCGGCGGCGGCGGGCTTTATGCTCAGCAACGACCTGCTGATCGTCACCGGCGCGCTGGTCGGTTCGTCCGGGGCGATCCTCTCCTACATTATGTGTAAGGCGATGAACCGCTCCTTTATCAGCGTGATTGCCGGTGGGTTTGGCACCGACGGCTCCTCCAGCGGCAGCGAAGAGGAAGCGGGCGAGCACCGCGAAATCAACGCTGAAGAGACGGCGGAACTGCTGAAAAACTCCCACTCGGTGATCATCACCCCGGGCTACGGCATGGCGGTGGCGCAGGCGCAGTATCCGGTGGCGGAAATTACTGAAAGACTGCGCGCCCGCGGCGTGAAAGTGCGTTTCGGTATTCACCCGGTCGCCGGGCGCTTGCCGGGCCATATGAACGTGCTGCTGGCGGAAGCGAAAGTGCCGTATGACATCGTGCTGGAGATGGATGAGATCAACGATGATTTCGCCGATACCGACACGGTGCTGGTGATTGGCGCGAACGACACCGTTAACCCGGCGGCGCAGGACGATCCGCGCAGCCCCATCGCTGGTATGCCGGTGCTGGAAGTGTGGAAAGCGCAGAACGTGATTGTCTTTAAACGTTCGATGAACACCGGTTACGCCGGTGTGCAGAACCCGCTCTTCTTTAAAGAGAATACGCAGATGCTGTTTGGCGATGCCAAAGCCAGCGTCGATGCCATTCTCAAAGCGCTGTAAGGTTGATGGCTTAACGATACCGCTCTTCGGAGCGGTATTTTTTTGCCCGCAGTAAGGCTTGCCAGAGCGTCTATACTTCTTGCTTGATCTTTTTTATAAGGAGGAAGGATGACGTTTTTGTCACGTTTTGACTTTATATCCATCTTGATGATGCCCTCATTCTGGATTGGTCTTGGCACGGTGGTGATTGTGACGCTGGTGGTCTACTGGCTCTTCACCCACTTACTGAAAATGGTGCTGAAAGGCGCGCGCAACTGGAGTGAGAAGCAGGGCGGCGTCGGCACGCTGCAGCATGTGGTGGTGGATATGCTCAGACGCACCAGCAAATTCCTGCTCTTTGTGGCGGCGTTACTCTTCAGCCTGCGCTTCGTCGACCTTCCCGATCACCTCTTTAACACCCTCGGGCACGCCTGGTTTTTAGTGCTGGCGATCCAGATCGCGCTCTGGCTTGATCAGGGCGTGGTGTCGTGGATGCGCCATCTGATGTACTCCCCTAACACCAGCAAAAACCCGGTCACTATGGTGATTGCCGGTCTGCTGCTGCGCATGATGCTCTGGACGATGATGCTGCTGTCGATCCTGGCAAACGTCGGCGTCAACATTACCGCGCTGGTAGCCAGCCTCGGAGTAGGCGGTATCGCCATTGCGCTGGCGGTGCAAACCATTCTGAGCGACGTTTTTGCCTCGCTCTCCATCGGCTTCGATAAACCTTTTGAGATTGGTGACTTTGTGGTCTTCGGCGACGTTGCCGGTACCATCGAGCATATTGGTCTCAAAACGACGCGTATTCGCAGCCTGAGCGGGGAGCAGATTGTCTGCGGCAACGCCATTCTCTTGCAGCAAACCCTGCACAACTACAAGCGTATGCAGACGCGCCGTATCGTCTTCACCTTTGGCCTGGCGCTCACCACGCCGCCGGATAAGCTGCGTAAAGTGGGTGAAATGGTGAAAACCATCATTACCGAAGTGGGCAATACGCGCTTCGATCGCGCCCACTTCCTCGGCTTTGGTACCGATCGGCTGAACTTTGAAGTGGTGCACATTGTTAATTCGGCGGATTACAACACCTACATGGATATCCAGCAGGAGATCAATATCCGCATCATGGAGCAGCTGGCAGCAGAAGGGATTGAGCTGGCGATACCGTGCGTGGTGGTGAAAGGGGGGCTGGCGGTGGAAACGCCCTCCGCAGAGCCGCAGAGTGAACAACCGGCAGTATAAAAAAACCCGCCTCGCGGCGGGTTGTTTGCTTAGTCGTCTTCGTCGTCATCCAGTGCAACGGGCGACTGGTAATCATCCGGTTTGATAACCAGTAAATCGCAGCGCAGGTGATCGATCACCTGCTCTGCGGTATTGCCGAGAAACGCGGCGGAGATACCGGTGCGGCCAATGGTGCCAAGCACCACAATCCCGGCCTGTAAATGTTCCGCCAGGTCCGGGATCACCTCTTCCGGCAATCCTTTCTCGACATGGGTCATTTTCTCATCGATACCAAACTTTTGCCGTAGCGCTTTCATCGCCAGCAGATGCTGGCCGCGAATGGCGTCGTTATAGACGCTCGGATCAAACTCCGGCAGTTCAATCGCAATATTGATAGGGGTGACAGGATAGGCACCGACGAGGTGCACTTCAGTATGGTTGACCTGCTCAGCCAGATGCTGGGTCTCTTTCACCAGCTTCTCATTCAGCGCGTTGTGGTAGATCTCTTCGCTGGCAAGGTTAACGGCAACCACAGCGCGACCGCCTTCTGGCCACGGCTGATCTTTTACCATCCACACCGGGCAGGGGCATTTACGCAGCAGATGCCAGTCGGTCGGGGTAAAAATCACCGATTCCAGTTTGTCGTGCTGGTGGGTCATCTTCAGCAACAGGTCGTGGCCGCCGGAGAGCACTTCCTGGATAATCGCTTCGAAAGGACGGTTATGCCACACCACTTTGATGTCGATTGGCACACCCGCGTCGAGATAGTATTTCGCCTGTTCGCGGATCCATGCGGTGCGCTGGCTGATAACGCCCTGGCGCATCGCCGTTCGCTCATCGGGGGACAGAAGGGTGGTCATCTCGTATGAGAAGTCGTAAATCGGTAGAAATGCTTTGATCCGACCGCCAATCCGTTGATGCAAATACACGGCACGTCGTAATGCGGGTTGATCGTCCTGATTAGGATCGATGGCGACCAACATATTCTGATACTTAGCCATACAGGGTCTCCTTACATCTGTCACCACTCTCTGACAGTAAAAGATAACCCATATAAGCTGAATGAAACAGCGGAAACCTTTTGCCGGATCAATAAATCAGAAAAATGTAATGACCCGGCAAAAAGGCAAAAGGTGGGGTAAAAATCAGGCAACGTTACGGGCGTGACCCGCCAGCTCAGAGAGCAGATCGCCATTTTCGATGGTGATATATTTCCCTTTCACCGCCAGCATGCCGCTCTTCTGGAAACGACCCAGCAGACGGCTGATGGTCTCAACGGTCAGGCCCAGATAGTTGCCGATATCGCCACGGGTCATGGTCAGACGGAATTCACGCGGCGAGAAACCACGCTGCGCAAAACGACGGGAGAGGTTGTAGATAAATGCCGCCAGGCGCTCTTCCGCGTTTTTCTTCGACAGCAGCAGGATCATATCCTGATCGCCTTTGATCTCGCCGCTCATCAGACGCATCATCTGCTGGCGCAGGCTCGGCATTTTACCGGAGAGATCGTCCAGCGTTTCGAACGGGATCTCACACACCATTGAGGTCTCCAGCGCCTGAGCGAAGCTCGGGTGATGGCCGGTACCGATGGCGTCAAAGCCCACCAGATCGCCCGCCAGATGGAACCCGGTGATCTGCTCATCGCCCTGTTCGGTGATGGTATAGCTTTTGATGGTGCCCGAGCGGATAGCGTAGAGCGATTTCAGCTCATCGCCTGCTTTAAACAGGGTCTGACCTTTCTGGATGGGCTTTTTACGCTCAATGATATTGTCGAGCTGATCCAGCTCATGTTCATTAAGAGTAAAGGGGATGCAAAGCTGGCTGATGCTGCAATCCTGACAATGGATAGCACAACCGCCAGACTGAATGCGTCGAATAATTCGCTTTTCCGGGATCATAGGTCTGCTCTACGCCGTAATTGATATTGGTCAATTTTAACATCTTTTTATGGCGCACGTAAGCCTGGCAAAACGTCAATTCACCATAAATGAAACAGTGGAGCGAAACGGTAAAGACTTACTTTGTCTCATGTTATTGAATTTCCACTAGTTCACTAAGGCTTTAGCGAGCGAAGTGCATGAAATACATACCAAACAGACCTGTTTTCTCACAATAGTAAGTAGCGTTCATGGCGAAGTAGCCACTCTTTACGCGCCACACCGCCCGCATAGCCGGTTAGCATGCCGTTGCTGCCGATTACGCGGTGGCAGGGGACGACAATACTAATCGGATTAGCACCGTTCGCCGCACCCACGGCACGCGCCGCGCCGGTGCGACCAAGAATTGTCGCCAGTTGACCATAATGCATCACCTGGCCGCAGGGGATGGTGCGCAGCATCTGCCACACTTCGCGCTGAAAAGGGGTACCGCCCGTCGCGGTCGGCAGGGTATCAATCACCGCCAAATCCCCGTCGAAATAGTCCTGCAGTTTTTGGCTCAGCCCGCCTGGGTTACGCGAAGCCAGGCGCTGATACCCTTCGCGGCGATAGTGAATATTCAGCAATTCAACCATCCGGGCATCATGTTCTTCCCACTCGACGGCGCGCAGCTGAAACTGCTCATCGCAGATGATCCACAGCGGGCCAAGCGGGGTGGAGATTTTATCTTCAAGCAGGGTGAGCATCTCGCGTCCTTATCACTTAATAGCGGCGATAATTTAGCAAACAAAAAAATGCTTCACCATACCCTGAAAGGGTGGCAATTTTAGGTGTCAATAAGGAAATAACCCTTAAGAGTTAATTGACGGAGAAAATATAAGGTTAATAACGTTTATTAATTAAAAAAATAGAGCCTGCCGACATCCGTCAGGCTCCAGAGTACACACAAACTGAGCATCCAATCTTTATTTTTTGCACGCGATCCTTGCGCCTTCTTTATATTTATAGCGGCCATAATAATTATTGCCAGTTTTAATCAGTGATTAATTTCACGATTATTTAACAAAGGTTCAGGGTATAAAGAAACGCCTCGTTATACCCTTTTTATAACACCTTGAGCCTACGCATAATTTGCCCGCCGCATTGAGAAGCGCTCCTGTGCCAGCTATAGTACTTCAGCAGATGTTGCTGGAGGACTGCCCCATGAACCCGGATGAAAAATCGCTGTTTCTTGACGCCATGGAGGATGTCCAACCCCTGAAGCGCAGTGCCGATGTGCACTGGCACCCGAACCATAAATCCCGACCATTGCAGCGCATTGACACCCTGCAGCTCGATAATTTTCTGACCACCGGTTTTCTTGACCCGGTTGCGCTCGATACGCCGCTGGAGTTTCGCCGCGAAGGGCTGCAAATCGGCGTGCTTGATAAACTGCGGCTCGGCAAATATAGCCAGCAGGCGAGCCTGAACCTGCTGCGCCAGCCCGTCGAGCAGTGCCGGCAGATGCTGTTTAGCTTTATGCATCAGAGCCGTAAAGATGGGCTACGCAATGTGCTGATCATTCATGGAAAAGGTCGCGACGAGACCTCGCACGCCAATATCATCCGTAGCTACCTGGCGCGCTGGCTGCCGGAGTTTGAGGATGTGCAGGCGTTCTGCCCGGCGTTGCCGCACCACGGCGGCAGCGGTGCATGCTATGTCGCCCTGCGCAAATCTGAGCAGGCAAAGCAGGAGAACTGGGAGCGGCACGCCAAGCGCAGCCGCTAGCCGACAAGCGGAACATCCGCTAAGCGTGTGGTCCAGGCGGGGGAGAGCAGGGAGCGCTTCATCCTCCAGCCTGGCGTGACGCCCTGGCCGGCAAACCATAATTTATTTCCCTTCTTATTAAGCGTGTCTAAAACATTCATTAGCGATTCGCTATTTTCTCGCGGAGTAAATTCATCGAATAAATTAAGTTGCGCAACGCCTTTACTAAAAAAATCCCCCAGCATAACGCCCGCTTTTTGATATCTCGGGCCTTGCTTCCAGATAATATCCAGGCTACGCGTTGCTGCCGCAATAATATCGCGGGTGTCATGGGTCGGCGTTAGCAAACGAATGCCTGCACTATTGCTGTAATAAGGTTCATCATCATCGTGCGGGCTACTCTTAATAAAAGCACCGACATAGCGACAATATTGACGATCCGCGCGCAGTTTTTCAGCGGCGCGCGCCGCCCAGGTGCAGATGCCTTCGCGCACCGATGCGTAGTCACTGACGCGATCGCCGAAGGAGCGGGAGCTGATGATCTCATGCTTCGCTGGCGCGAATTCAGCAAATCCAAGACAGGGTTCGCCACGCAGTTCACGTACCGTTCGCTCCAGCACGACGCTGAAGTTTTTGCGGATAAGCCATAAATCGCTCTGCGCCAGCTTGAGCACGGTATCAATCCCCATCGCCTCCAGCCGCTTGCTCAGACGGCGGCCAATCCCCCACACTTCGCCTACCGGCAGGGCGGCCATCAGCTTTAACTGCTGCGCCTGGCGCGACAGATCCACCACGCCGCCCGACGCCTGCGGCCACTTTTTGGCGGCGTGATTCGCCAGCTTGGCCAGTGTTTTCGTCGGCGCAATGCCGACGCCGACGGTAAGCATGGTGCGCTGATAAATGGCGTTACGCAGGGTGCGCCCAAATTCGCGCAGCTGTGGAATGCCGGTTAAATCCACAAACGCTTCATCGATGCTGTAGATATCCACCGCCGGACAGAGCTCCTCCAGCAGCGTCATCACCCGATGGCTCATATCGCCATACAGTGCGTAGTTACTGCTGAACACCGCCACGCCGTGACGCTCCATCAGCGCTTTCTGCTTGAAGTAGGGATCAGCCATCGTAATGCCGAGCGCTTTGGCTTCAGCCGAGCGGGAGATGACGCAGCCATCGTTATTGGATAACACCACCACCGGCTTACCGGTTAAATCGGGCCGGAAGACGGTCTCGCAGCTGGTATAGAACGAATTAACATCAACGAGCGCGTACATGATGGCGGGGCGGCAAAGTGATCACGGTCGTCACGACGCCAACAATATGCGCGCCTTCCTCTTCTTCGATCCTGATCGCCGGGTAAGCGGGGTTATCCGCCACCAGCTGCGGATAAGGCCGCAGCCGCAGGCGTTTTACCATAAAACCGCTTAGCAGGCGGGCGACAACGATATCGCCATCGCCCGGTTGCAGGCTGGTGTCAACCAGTAACAGCGACCCTGGCAGGATCGCCGCCTCGCACATGGCATCACTGGAAGCCCGCATCACATAGGTGGCCGACGGGTGGGCGATCAGGCTGCTCACCAGGTCGATCGCATCTTCAATGTAGTCCGCAGCCGGACTCGGAAAAGCGCTGGTAGTCATAATGGGTGTCGATCTTTTATTATTACTGTATATAAATACAGTATCGCTGTTCGCACGAAAGGATCAAGCCCCTGAAGCAAGGATCGTTGAAAGATCCTGATGATATTGGCAGTTTTTTGCACAATCATTTTCAGCGTGCGCGCGGCGGGCTGTGTGTTTTGCCGGTTAATGCTTTTGCAATCAAAGGGTAAGCCACTACACTTAGAGGGAATCTTTCCATTGGACGGTCCGCATGACAACGCTTAAGAGCAACAACTTCTTTTTTACCATTTTGTTATTACTGGTCAGCGTGGCGTTTTTCACCCTGATCCAGCCTTACTACTCCGCCATTATCTGGGCGGTGATCCTGGCATTGATCTTCTATCCGCTGCGCACAAAGCTCACCGCGCTACTGCGCGGGCGAAACGGTATCGCCTCGCTGATCACCGTGCTGCTGATCTGTATCCTTGTCTTTATCCCGATGATGATCGTGCTCTCGTCGCTGGCGGTAGAGATCAATGCGCTCTATCAGCGCCTGCAAACTAACGCGACGGATCTGCCGCAGCTGTTAAGTAACGGCATTGCGCACCTGCCGGAGTGGGCGAAACATGCGCTGCGGGAAAACAATTTTGATTCGGTAGACGCTATCCGCGAAAAACTCTCCGGTGTGGCACTCAGCGTCGGGCGTTATCTGGCGGGCAGCGCGGTGATCATCGGTAAAGGGACGCTGGGGCTAACCATCAGTTTCTCACTGATGGTCTATCTGCTCTTTTTCCTGCTGAAAGATGGCGCTGCGCTGGTGAAGAAGATCTACGAGGTGATGCCGCTGTCGGCCAAAATTAAACGCCGTCTGTTCCTGAAATTTGCCGGTGTGGCGCGCGCGACGGTAAAAGGAACGCTGGTGGTGGCGATTGCGCAGGGCGCGCTGGGCGGGATTGGCTTCTGGTTCGCTGGCTTGAGCGGCAGCCTGCTGTGGGGCGCGCTGATGGCGTTCCTGTCGCTGATCCCGGCGGTCGGTACCGCGCTTATCTGGATCCCGGCGGTGATCTTCCTCTACTCGACGGGCGAGCTGCTCACTGCCACGCTGCTGACCCTCTACTTTGTGATTGTGGTCGGGCTGGCAGATAACCTGCTGCGCCCGCTGCTGGTGGGGAAAGATACCCGTATGCCGGACTACCTGATCCTGCTCACCACCCTTGGCGGCCTGCAATTCTTTGGCATTAACGGTTTCGTGCTTGGGCCACTGATCGCAGGGCTGTTTATCTCCTCGTGGAATTTACTGGCAGAAGCGCGTGCCAATGCGCTTAATACGCCGCAGGAATAAAACGTAATCCGCTGCCGGAAATAAACCGGCAGCGTTCGTTTACTCTTCGTTTAATTAATTTGGTGAGCGGTAAAGAATTGCAAATACTTTGAGTAAAATCTTAGCTTGTGCTAAATATAAGGCATGTACAACAACTGAGGACAATTTTTAACCGCCACGAAGAGAAGCAATGCGCGGTAAATTGTAAAAATATGGACATTCGGTTCAGTAGTCTTACCCCCTGTTTTTCACTTCCTGTCTCCTTCTGCTGCCCGCCTGCGGGCGAACAATACTGGCGCACTGCGCTGTAGTCCTCTCCTGCCCGATCCGGCGCCCTGTGCGCAACTGTTAATTTTTTTACGGTTTTCCGCTATGCGGTAAATCGCAAGGATCTCTATTCTCAAGCAGGAGAAGAAATATGATTTACTGGATTTTATTAGCGATGGCGATTGTCTCGGAAATAACCGGCACGCTATCTATGAAATGGGCAAGTATTAACGACAGCCACAGCGGTTTTATTTTAATGCTGGTGATGATCACCTGTTCCTATATTTTCCTGGCGTTTGCGGTGAAAAAAATCGCCCTCGGCGTGGCCTACGCATTATGGGAAGGTGTCGGTATTGCCATTATTACGCTGTTTAGCGTGCTGCTGTTTGATGAACCCCTCTCACCGTTGAAAGCGGCGGGTCTGGTGGCGCTGGCGCTCGGTATTGTGCTGATCAAGTCCGGCACGCGTAAGGCCCCACGTCAGGAGCAGGGTCATGTTACTGCTTGAGTGGGTGCACGCGTTATGGCTGGCGATGGCCATTATTCTGGAAATTGTCGCCAACATCTTTTTAAAACTTTCTGACGGCTTTCGTCGCAAACTCTATGGTTGCGGATCGTTAGTGGCGGTGCTGGCGGCGTTCAGCGCGCTGTCGCAGGCGGTAAAGGGGATCGATCTCTCCGTCGCCTACGCGCTGTGGGGCGGGTTTGGTATCGTGGCGACGCTCGCCGCCGGCTGGATCCTCTTCGGCCAGCGCCTCAATGGCAAAGGCTGGATCGGCCTTGCGCTGCTGCTTATCGGGATGATGCTGATAAAACTTTCCTGATGTGATATTGCCCGCGTTTGCGGGCAACGAAATTTGTGGGCTGTATTACGCTTAGAGGACAATAACAAACGTTACGGGACACCAGTAAGGGTCGTCGATGCTCAATCCGCTAAGCTGGCGCAATATTCCCACAGCAAGAACGCTCTTTGTGATGATTTTTCTGGCAGGAGTGGGCTTAATCATCTCCGTCGTTGCGCTCCTCTATCTCTCACTGCACCTGATTAGCAGCAAAGCGAATGAAATCGACGAGCACCGCGCGGCGCTCGCCGTGCAGGGTGCGATGCAGACTTCAGTCAACAGAATGCGATCCCTCGGTCTCGATAACGCGGTGTGGGATGAAGCGGTGCGCGTCGTCTACCGCACGCCGATGGATAGCGGCTGGCTCTACAACACCTGGGGCGCGGGCTTTAAAGTCGACAATCTCTATGACGGCACCTTTGTGCTGGATGAGCACTTTGCGGTGGTGTGGGGGGCGTTTCGCAGTCAGCCTTTTACCGAGCGCAATCTCGCCTTTTTTGGTGACGGGCTGGCGGCGCTTATTCGCAACCATGCCGCGGCGTTGCAGCAGGGCAAGGACATTTTCGCCGGTATCACCCGCACACAGCGGGGGGTAGCATTTGTCAGCATAGGCCTGATCCGCCCGGTATCGGGGCGGCTTGAGAAGCAGGGCAGCGCGCGTCGTTACTTAGTGATGACCCGTCATCTTGATGATGAACTGCTCAGCGAACTCGGCAGCACCTTTCAGATCCAGAACCTGCGACTGTCGTCGCAAAATACCCCAGCGAGCAGTATCCCGTTACATGGATCTGCCGATGAATTCCTCGGTTATATGAGCTGGAAACCGCACTTACCTGGCGCGGAAGCGGCAGACGCGGCGGCAGACGATATTCGCCAGATCGCAATGCTCGCCTCGGGCCTTATTCTGCTGTTTATTGTGCTCAGCAGCGCCGGGCTTTATAAGCTGGCGAAAGGGGAGAAGCTGGCGCGCAGCATTGCGCTAACCGACTGGCTAAGCCGTCTGCCCAACCGACGCGCGCTGATTGAGCAGTTAGATCAGTGGAGTGAGTGGGGCAACAGCGATCTGATAAGCGTGGTGTTTATCGATCTTGATGGCTTTAAAGATGTGAACGATATCTATGGTCATGACGTGGGTGACCGGCTGATCGTCACGATTGCGCAGACATTGCAGGAAAAAGTACCGACCGACGGCATGCTGGCGCGCATGGGCGGGGATGAGTTCGCCATGACCCTGAGCGGGCCGTGGTCGGTTGAAAAAGCCGCCGACTTTGCGCAAATGGTGCTCGACTACTTCCGCGCACCGGTGCGCATTGGCAAACGTTCGCTGCATATCAGCGCCAGCATCGGTATCGCCAGCGGAACGCTGGTGGAGTGCTCGAGTTCCGAGCTATTTCGCCGGGCCGATATCGCTATGTACCACTCGAAAATGTGCGGCAAGGCGCGGGTAACGCACTACGACGCGGCGCTAAACAGTGCCCGCGAGCGGCAGTTGATGATCGAAAATGATATCCGCGACGGGCTGGAGCGGGAGGAGTTTGACGTCTGGTATCAGCCGATTATTGATGCCCGCAGCGGCAAAATGAGCGGCGTTGAAGCGCTGGCGCGCTGGCCGCGTCGCCCGGATGGCGAGCTGAAACCGGACGAGTTTATCCCGATTGCTGAAACCAGTGGCCTGATTTACGCGCTGGGGCAGTTTGTCCTGCGTCGCGCCTGCCGCGATCTCTATCCGCAGGCGGGGCTCAAACTGTCGGTTAATATCTCTCCCGCGCAGTTTCGCGACCCGGAGTTTGAAGACAAAGTGGCTCAGGTGCTGGAGACCTGCCGCTTTCCGGCGCAGCGCCTGCAGCTGGAGGTGACGGAAACGTACGTGCTGGAGAACCCGGAGCGCGCGCAGGCGGCGATTGCCAACCTAAAAGCGCTGGGCACGGCGGTGGCGCTCGATGATTTCGGCACCGGTTACTCCAGCATCGGCTACCTGCGGCGCTTTAATTTCGACACCATCAAAATTGATAAATCCCTTGCCGGATTGGTGGATAACGATGAGCAGGCATCAGCATTAGTAAGCGGCACGATCCGCATTGCCAGCGCACTGGGGATGCAGGTGGTGGCGGAAGGGGTGGAAAACGAAACGCAAATGGCGCTGCTGCGTGATGCGGGCTGCGATCAGTTGCAGGGATTCTACTTTAGCGCACCGATGCCGCTGGAGAGGCTGCTACAACAGCATCACCAGCGGCAGGAGTGAGTTACTGCACCGTATCGCTGGCCAGCGCGTCCAGCTTGTCACGAAAACCGGTCACCGCAATCGCGCGGTTATCGGCGCGCCAGCGATCTTTTGCCGCCGGGGCTGAGCTTTGCACGGCGATCAACTGCCAGCCCTCATCGGTTTTTAACATCAGCGGTGAGCCGCTATCGCCCGGCAGCGTATCGCACTGATGCGACAGCACGCTGCTCTGCGCCCAGCCCGT
The DNA here is from genome assembly GCF_029850615.1 of Kosakonia sp. HypNH10. NCBI lineage: Bacteria > Pseudomonadati > Pseudomonadota > Gammaproteobacteria > Enterobacterales > Enterobacteriaceae > Kosakonia > Kosakonia sp. HypNH10. The sequence continues at coordinate 41,915 of NZ_JAOTIU010000001.1, read as the reverse complement.
CACAATACAATCCTGATGGCTGAAGAGATTATCCAGATGATCTTGCGGATAACCCGCCTGCGTCACTTTGCGGTTGGCGGCTTTCAGCGCGGCGGTAAGCGCCTCTTTATCGCCGCTAAACAGCGGCAGCGGCGTAATGCCGGAGGGCGGATAGCGTAAAACGATCAGCCCAAAATCCCATGAGGCAGCCGAGGAGGGGACAATCCACCCTTCGCCGTCGGCCTTCAGGCGTCGACCCAACGAGGCATCAACGCGCCCTTCAATACCGTGGATCTCATAGCGCCAGATCCCTTTTTGCGACACAAACCGTAGCGCTATCGCTTTATCGACTTTGCCGCGCGGCGGCGTCAGCAGACAGTGTCCGGCGGTTAAGGCGAGATGCGGGGAGATAAGCGTGGCGGTGCAGAGATTGCCGCTCGCCGTCTCGATCTGACCTATCGCATCCCACGGTGCGGTGGTCGGTGACGCGACGCGGACACGATCGTCATGCCCAAAAAAGAGGGTTTTTATATCCCTGGCGCTAACCGCGTCCTCATCGCCATCATCAGCATGTCCAACAGCGGAAAACAAAAGCAGCGGTCCCAGCAACAGCACAACGGTTCTTCGCATAGTACTCTCAGGTGGGGAAATTATGATTATTAAGGTCGAGCCATGAGTAATAAATATAGACGGGACGCATAGAAAGCGGGAGTAAAATCAGCGTGCTACATCAATAAAGATAGAAACGGAGGGCGATAAGCGCGCAGAGAATTAACATCATCAGGATAACTTCAAAACGATAACGTCGCAGCATGCTCAGGCCTCCAGAGAAAAACGGCGCTTCACCCGAAGGGCTCAGCGCCGCGTTTTAGCACGGCGCTCATGGTGAGCGCCGGTTACAGACACGTGGCTTATGCAGCCGGCTGTGCAGCCGGTTTAGCAGCAGTGTGTTTTACGTGTTTGTGGTGTTTTTTAGCAGCCTGAGCTTTCTGCTCTACAGCCGGTTTAGCAGCGGCTTTTTTGTGGTGCTTTTTAGCAGCCTGGGCTTTCTGCTCAGCAGCCGGTTTAGCGGCAGCTTTCTTGTGCTGTTTTTTAGCAGCCTGAGCTTTCTGCTCAGCGGCTTTTTTGTGTTTCTTGTGGTGAACTTTCTTCGCCGGAGCAGCTTTGGTGTCAGCAGCAGCCGGAGCAGCGGTAGTGGTAGTCGGCGCAGCAGCCGGCGCCTGAGAGGTGGCAGCGGTGTCAGCAGCGAAAGCAGCAGAAGACAGACCCATTGCAGCGGCAACAACCAGAGCTAATACTTTTTTCATTCCGATATCCTCGAATTAGTTTCTTCATTCAACCCCACTGCGGGGCCGTTGAAAGAACTATATCCCTGTTATCGAAGCGTTTCCGTGAGTGATTGGTATCGGCGTGTAACGGAATGTACAGAGAGGGAAAACGCGCCGGAAAGCGGCTCCGGCGCGGGGTGATCAGAGGTAACGGCGGGTAAGATGCTGGCGGAAATAGTCCGCATTCAGCGGCTCGCCGGTGGCGTTGGCAATCAGCTGTGCGGTGCTAAAGCGGCTGCCGTGCTGCCAGATGTTCTGGCGCAGCCACTCAAACAGCGCGCTGAAATCACCGGCGGCGATGGCGTCATCGAGACCCGGCAGCGCACGGCGCGCGGCATGGAACAGCTGTGCAGCGTACATCGCGCCCAGCGTGTAAGAGGGGAAGTAACCAAAGCCGCCGTCGGTCCAGTGAATATCCTGCATACAGCCGTTGCGGTAGTTGCCTTCGGTCGAGAGTCCAAGCCAGGCCTGCATCTTCTCATTCCACAGTGCCGGAATATCGTCGACCTCAATCTCACCGTCGATCAGCGCCCGCTCGATCTCATAGCGCAGAATAACGTGCGCCGGATAACTTACCTCGTCGGCGTCGACGCGAATATAGCCCGGCTTCACGCGCTGGTTCCAGGCGATAAAGTTGTGCTCTTCAAAGGCAGGCTGCATACCAAAGCGCTCAATAATCGCGGGCTGCAGACGGCGCAGGAAGGCTTCGCTGCGGCCAAGCTGCATCTCAAAGAAGAGGCTCTGTGACTCGTGGATCGCCGTCGAGCGCGCCAGCGCAATCGGCTGACCCGGCCAACTGCGCGGCAGGTTCTGCTCGTAGCGGGCATGACCGGTTTCATGCACCACGCCGAACAGGGCACTCAGCAACTCATTTTCATCGTAACGGGTGGTGATGCGCACATCTTCCGGCACGCCGCCGCAGAAGGGGTGGGCGCTGACATCAAGGCGTCCGCCATTAAAGTCGAAACCGAGCGTCTTCATCGCCTGCAAACCCAGTTCGCGCTGATCGGCAATCGGGAACGGCCCTTGCGGGGCGATAAGCGTTTGCTGCGCCTGTTTCTCTACCGCCTGTTTCAGCAGATCCGGCAGCCAGCTTTTGACCTCGCCAAACAGCTCATCAAGGCGGGCGCTGGTCATATCCGGCTCAAACTTATCCAGCAGGGCATCATAGGGCGAGCAGCCTTTCGCCGCCGCGCGCAGCTTCGCCTCTTCGCGGGTGAGTTTGACCACCTCTTTCAGATTGGCGGAGAAGCCCGCCCAGTCATTGGCCGGACGCTGGGTACGCCAGGCGTGTTCGCATTTACTGCCCGCCAGCGACAGGGCTTCCACCAGCGCTTCCGGCAGGAGGGCTGCTTCATCGTAGTGGCGCTGCATTTCACGCAGGTTAGCCTGCTCAACATCGTTGAGATCTTCCTGAGCGGCGCTGGAAAGCCACTGGCCGACCTGCGGGTTGGTTAAAATCTGGTGGCGCAACACGCTCAGCTCGGCCAGCGCTTCACCGCGCGCAGCGCTGCCGCCCGGCGGCATCATGGCGAACATATCCCAGCCGGCAACGGCAGCAAGGTGTGAGAAACGTGACAGGCGAAGAAAGGTACGGGTGAGTTGTTGGTAGTTTTGCTTATCCATAATGCCTCTGATTTTTTTGCATTTTCTTAACCTGAACACCTAAAAATAGTAGGTCTGCGGCTAATGTTAAAATCTGTACCATAATAGAGAACACATTCATTTAACCAATAAACGCATAACACAGCAAAAAACCATGAATCCTTTCATTTGGGTGATCTGCAGTTTAATGGCGCTCGACGCCGTGCGGGAGTTGATGGGCGCAAGCTCGGTCTTCGCGCTTTTCTAGCCCTTTACCGCGCTACACACAATAAAAAAGCCCCGCTTGCGCAGGGCCGCCTTCCTTTATACGCGCTAGCGCAGACGTGCGTGCAGCCGTGTGCCGACCAGCAGGGCCAGCACCAGCATCGCCGCGATAAACCCGCCGACGCCGTTCCAGCCATAGCTGTGCCAGAACACGCCGCCTAAGGTTCCTGCCACGCTCGAGCCAAGATAGTAACTGAAGAGATAGAGCGACGAGGCCTGGCCTCTGGCGCGCTTAGCGCGTGGGCCAATCCAGCTGCTGGCAACGGAGTGCGCGGCAAAAAAACCGCTGGTAAAGAGCAGCATGCCGATAAAGATCGCCCACAGCGACGAGAAGAGCGTCAGCAGTAAACCGAGCAGCATAATAGCGGTAAAGGCGATCATCACCGGGCCGCGACCATATTTGCTGGTCATCGCGCCCGCTTTTGGCGAACTCCAGGTGCCGGTCAGATAGGCCACCGACAGCAGGCCAACTACCGCCTGGCTCAGCATCCACGGGGATTGCATCAGGCGATAGCCAATATAGTTGAACAGCGTGACAAACGACCCCATCAGCAAAAAGCCTTCGAGAAAGAGCAGCGGCAGGCCGCGATCGCGCCAGTGCAGGCGGAAGTTGATCAACAGCGTTTTTGGCCGCAAAGAGGAGGGGCGAAAGTGGCGCGAGGGGGGCAGGATCTTCCAGAACATCAGCGCCGAAGCCAGCGCAAAGCAGCCAATCACCGCTACCGCCACCCGCCAGTTAAAGAAGTCGGTAAAAACCCCGCTCAGCAGGCGGCCGCTCATGCCGCCGATGGAGTTGCCGCTGATATAAAGCCCCATGGAGAAGGCGACAAAACTGGGATGGATCTCTTCACTCAGGTAGGTCATACCGACTGCTGCTACGCCGCTGAGGGATAGCCCCACCAGCGCGCGCATCACCAGAATGCCGTGCCAGCTGGTCATCATCGTTGAGAGCAGCGTGCAGCACGACGCCAGAAGCAGCGCGGTAACCATCACATTTTTGCGCCCAATGGCATCCGATAACGGCCCGGTAAACAGCAGGCCGATCGCCAGCATGGCGGTGGAAATGGAGAGAGAAATACTGCTGCTGGCGGGCGAAACACCGAACTCATGGGAGAGCACTGGCAAGATGGGCTGAACGCAGTAGAGCAGGGCGAAGGTCGCCAGCCCGGCGGAAAAGAGCGCCAGCGTGACGCGCATAAATTGGGGTGTACCCCGTTTAATAAACTGCCCCGGCAGGGCGGCGGGTTTTTCGTTAACGATGTGTGTCGGTTCGCTATCAACCGTTGTTGTACGACTCACTTGGGATCCTTACTTTTTTGGCCCGTCATTACGGGGACGGGCTTACCACGGCGTAAGGGTATGAAAGCTGTAATATTCTGTCTAATATATTAATAATCTCAAATAAGACGTTAAAAATATGAATATCGAACTGCGCCATCTGCGCTACTTTATCGCCGTGGCGGAAGAGCTCCATTTTGGTCATGCCGCCGCGCGGCTGAACATTTCGCAGCCGCCCCTGAGCCAGCAAATTCAGATCCTCGAACAGCAGGTTGGCGCGCGGCTGCTGGCCCGCACAAATCGTAGCGTCTCATTGACCCCCGCCGGACGCCAGTTTCTGGCTGACAGCCGTCAAATCTTAAACCAGGTGGATGAAGCCGCCGCCCGTGCGCTGCGTTTGCACCAGGGCGAAACGGGGGAGTTACGGATTGGCTTTACCTCCTCCGCGCCCTTTATTAAAGCGGTCTCAGATACCCTCTCTTCCTTTCGCCAGCGCTACCCGGATGTCCATATCCAGACGCGGGAGATCAACACCCGCGAACAGATAGCCCCATTGAATGAAGGAACACTGGATCTCGGTTTGATGCGCAACACTCCGCTGCCGGAGACGCTGGCGTGGGAGGTCATTCTGCGCGAGCCGCTGCTGGCGATGATCCCGCGTAACCATCCGCTGGCAACACGTACGGCAGTCTCGCTGCACGAACTGGCGCAGGAGCCGTTTGTCTTTTTCGATCCTCATGTTGGCACCGGCCTGTATGACGACATCCTCAGCCTGATGCGACGTTACCAGCTGACGCCGCGCATCGCGCAGGAAGTGGGCGAGGCGATGACCATTATCGGCCTGGTAGCGGCGGGGCTGGGCGTTTCGATTTTGCCCGCCTCGTTTCACCGCGTTCAGCTCAGCGAGATGTGCTGGATACCGATTATTGAGGAGGATGCCGTTTCGGAGATGTGGCTGGTGTGGTCAAAACACCAGGAGCAGGGGGCGGCGGCGGCACGTTTCAAGCAGCAGCTCCTTGACGCGGCAAACGGCTGAATTTCACCCATAACGGCAGGCAAAATGTGCGTTAAATCACAAGCATGGGTAAATATTTGACGACAGCCGTTAAGTGTTTCACCATAGCCGAATGTTTATTTCGAAGCGCGAAAATAAGGGAGTATGAGGTGGTCGCTGATAGCCAGCCGGGGCATATTGATCAAATAAAGCAGACCAATGCGGGCGCAGTCTATCGCCTCATCGACCAGCTTGGCCCGGTCTCGCGTATCGACCTCTCCCGGTTAGCGCAGCTGGCTCCCGCTAGCATCACCAAAATCGTGCGCGAAATGCTCGAAGCCCACCTGGTGCAGGAGACGGAGATCCAGGAGCCGGGCAGCCGCGGGCGTCCGGCGGTCGGGCTGGTGGTCGAAACCGAAGCCTGGCACTACCTCTCATTACGCATCAGCCGCGGCGAAATTTTTCTCTCCCTGCGCGATTTAAGCAGCAAGCTGGTGGTCGAGGATCGTCTTGATCTTCCCTTAACTGCTGCCGAACCCTTGCTCAGCCGCATCATTACCCAAATCGATCAATTTTTTATCCGCCATCAGCACAAGCTTGAGCGGCTGACGGCGATCGCTATCACGCTGCCGGGCATTATTGATACGGAAAATGGCGTTATCCACCGCATGCCCTTTTATGAGGATGTGAAGGAGATGCCGCTCGGCGAAGCGCTGGAGGCCCATACCGGCGTGCCGGTCTATGTGCAGCATGACATCAGTGCCTGGACAATGGCGGAAGCGCTGTTTGGCGCCTCGCGCGGCGCGCGGGATGTGATTCAGGTGGTGATCGATCATAACGTCGGTGCCGGGGTGATCACCGATGGACGCCTGCTCCATGCGGGCAGCAGCAGCCTGGTGGAGATTGGACATACGCAAGTCGATCCCTACGGCAAGCGCTGCTACTGCGGCAACCACGGCTGCCTCGAGACCATCGCCAGCGTGGAGAGCGTGCTGGAGCTGGCGCAGCTGCGCATGAGCCAGTCGATGAGTTCGATGCTGCACCAGCAACCCCTGACGGTGGAGTGGCTCTGCCAGGCGGCGCTGAAGGGCGATCTGCTGGCAAAAGATATCATCAGCGGCGTCGGGGCGAATGTCGGGCGCATTCTCGCCATCATGGTCAATTTGTTCAACCCGCAAAAAATATTGATTGGCTCTCCGCTGAGCCTTGCGGCAGATGTGCTGTTTCCCACCATTGCCGACTGCATTCGCCAGCAGGCGCTACCCGCGTACAGCCAACATATCTCTGTTGAGAGTACGCAGTTCACCAATCAGGGCACCATGGCGGGTGCCGCGCTGGTAAAAGACGCGATGTATAACGGATCGCTGCTGATTCGTTTGTTACAGGGGTAACATTTTTACCCAGTCGCGATAAAAATTGCGCTATCTCAAATTGAGCCTCCACCACTTCCCGTAGACTTTCTGCTCTGAATTATATTTCCGGATTATATTTTCGTTGCTTAACGGTGGAGTTACTTATGCTTAAGCGTTTCTTTGTTACGGGTACAGACACTTCTGTCGGGAAGACAGTGGCGTCCCGCGCGCTGCTCCAGGCGCTGGCTGCCAGCGGCAAAACGGTGGCAGGTTATAAGCCTGTTGCAAAAGGAAGTCAGGCAACGCCGGAAGGGCTGCGTAATAAAGACGCGCTGGTGCTGCAAAGTGTCTCCTCCCTCGAACTGCCTTACAGCGCCATCAACCCGATTGCGCTGAGTGAAGAGGAGAGCAGCGTAGCGCACAGTTGTCCCATCAACTACACCCTGCTGTCGAACGGACTGGCCGATTTGTGTAAGCAGGTCGATCACGTCGTTGTCGAAGGCACAGGCGGCTGGCGCAGCCTGATGAACGATCTGCGTCCGCTCTCCGAGTGGGTGGTGCAGGAGCAGATGGCGGTGGTGATGGTGGTGGGGATTCAGGAAGGGTGCCTCAACCATGCGCTGCTCACCGCTCAGGCAATCGCCAGCGATGGCCTGCCGCTGATTGGCTGGGTGGCAAACCGCATCAACCCAGGTCTTGCGCACTATGCCGAGATCATCAACGTGCTCAGCAAAAAACTGCCCGCACCGCTGGTGGGTGAGTTGCCCTATCTCCCGCGGCCTGAACAGCGCGATCTCGCCCACTATATTAATCTGCAAATGGCCACCGGTATGCTGGTCGCTGACCGCGTGCTCGCCTGAGCCGCTTTTCTGAATCTTTTGCCGGATAGCGCTGATGTCTGTCCGGCCTGGCGCATTCCGACCAGCGCACTACGCCTGTTTTACTCTGCATATTTTTGAATGAAATATCTGAAAGGGAAGTTAGAGATTTCCGGCGAGGGCTACGCTTAATTGAAAAATGTCCCCGGAGATAAAGGCCATGTATGCATATGCAAAAGAGAAAACTAAGTCCCCGCTTTCCGCACATAATGCCGCGCCTTCAGAGGATGAAATTCTTGAGCAATTGCGAATAAATAATATCCCTAAGGATGACCTTAAAAGTATTCTCGATAAAATCAAACAGCTCAACCCGAAATTAAAAGAGCCTCATCTGCTGGTCGGCAAATATCGCTCAGGTGCGACTGCGGGTGCCAACAGTAACGCAAGCGCTGCTTCATCCAGAAGCGCAAAATCAACATCAATAGACAAGTCAAATAAAAAATTCCCTGCCGATGTGGTGGATGGTGCGCTCTATTTATATGCAACAAACGAAGGGGCACTATATATTAACTCTCTTATCAGAAAGGAAAAAGGACAAGACATTGAGGTCCCTGATCCTGCTTCACTGGCGAAAGATGCCAAAAAACAGTTTGAAGGCGGCGAAAATTCAGCGCCCTTCGCGCCCGGGATAGATATAAAAAGAGTCATAAAAATATTGAGCAAAAAAGGGAATGCTATTGCAATTATGAAACAGGCTACGGAAGAGGCAAAGTTTTCGGGGTTGAACACCTATTTAAGAGGAACGAAATACAGATCAGTTCTCAATATCATCGAACCTGGTATGTTAGTTAGCGCCAATTTTCTTATGTCGGTCACCCAGGATAAAAAGATGGCAGAAAGGTTTGCTGTCGGTAAATATAATACTTCTTCAGATAATGATGAGTTGGGCGTGATATACGACATTATAGGTAATCCAAAAGAGTTTAAATTTGGTAACGTTGCCGAGAAGGAGAGTATTTTTCCAGTAGGAACCAAATTTAAATATATGGGGCGAAGTGGGACCACCTATCGCTTTGTTGAGCAATCACCTGCGGAAGTGAAAAAATATAAAGGTGATATTTACAGGTTGTACAGATAACGATCCTGACGGCTGTTCATCGCGGTGCTTCGGTAAATCAAAGCCCTGGAGAGAAACTGATGTATGCCTATGCAAAAGAGAAAGCCAGGGCGCAAAACCAAAGCAATGCCGAATCATCTTCAGAAGACGACGCGGAAGATACCGCGCGCCATCTTATTGCAAAACAGGCGCGGCGCGCTGGCCTTGCGAAATCTATTCAGACGTACCAGCAAGCATTTCAGGCTGTCTATAACGTTTATGGCGGAACGGTATACAAAGAGATCTGGTACGCGCTTGGCGACACCATCCCCTTAAACAGCACAGCGATGATCATCCCTGAACATATGGCGGCGATTGCGGATTTTATTGTTGCCCGGGAAATGATTTCGCGATCCATCTATACCAGCACGACGCCGGACAATATGCCGATGGATGTGACGAAGGTGAAAGATGCACTGCAAAAGATTCCCTTTCCGGTGCTTAACAAGGCCATCTCTTTGGGGCAGTTTATTACCGCGACAAACGACAATATTACCAACCATGCTGGCAGGCGCGGCTTGAAAAACGTTGCGCCAAGAGGCTGGGCGGAGGGCAAAACATGGGCATCTGTGCCGGGTATCGGCGCTGCCGGGAAAATTGCGACGCAGGGCATTCACCCCGACGAAACCATAGTGTCATTGAGTAAAGACAAATTCGGTGAATGGGCACCGGCCACGAATCACAGCTCGACAAACTTAGTGCTGCATGAATATGCCCACGCGATTGATCGTAGCTTTGGCGAAAAAGCGTTAATGGGGCCAAAGGGCACGGGCGAAGCGGGCGATTATCTAAGCAAACGACCCAGTTTTATTTCTGCCTGGGGAAAAGATCTGGGCAACACATCGCCGGAATCATTTGATAACTACTACTGGCAGGGCGGCACCAGCGGCGGGGCGGAAGAGGCTTTTGCCGAAGGGTTCAGTGATTTGTACGGGAAAACAGAGCAGCGGAATTGGCCAAATATTAAAGCTTATCTTGCGCGCAAAATGAAATCGGTGACCTGAAGGCGCTAACCGCGGCTTATCCGGCCTGCGGTTAGCGCCATTTGGCAAATTCCCTTAACTCTCGCTGTGGATCGCCAGCGCCCGGCGCGTTTTCCCGGAGCTTAAATACTCAGCAATGTAGTCCTGTGAAATCTCGCCGTTATAGCGACCCTCTTCATCGACGATTGGCATCCAACTGGTGTTGCTCTCATAGAGCCTTGAAAGCACCACGCGCAGGTTATCCTCAGCTTTACCGGTGATGCGGAACGGATGCAGCAGGGCAGCGCAGTCGCGGGCATCATGGCGCGCTTCGCGACGTTTGACAAAGCCGAGCGGTTTACCGGCACCGTCGACCACCGTTACGGCACGCATATCGTTATCATCCATAATGGCAAACGCCTCAGCGGCGGGGGTCGATTCGCGCACGGTAATGGTCGGTTGCTGATCGGTGACGTCCCCGGCAGAAACCAGCAGCAGACGCTTAAGCGTCCGGTCCTGGCCGACAAACGATCCGACAAACTCATTCGCCGGTTTTGCCAGCAGCTCATCGGGGCTGGCGCACTGCACGATGCGTCCCTGACGGAACACCGCAATGCGGTCGCCGAGCTTTAATGCTTCGTCGATATCGTGGCTGACCAGCAGCACCGTCTTTTTCAGCGCGCGCTGCATTTCAAGGAACTGGTTCTGGATCACTTCGCGGTTGATCGGGTCGACCGCGCCGAAGGGTTCATCCATCAGCAACACCGGTGGATCGGCCGCCAGCGCGCGGATCACGCCGATACGCTGCTGCTGGCCTCCGGACATCTCGCGCGGGTAGCGGTGCAGAAACTTTTTCGCATCAAGCGCCACCATCTCCATCAACTCTTCCGCACGGCTTTTGCAGCGCGCTTTATCCCAGCCCAGCATGCGCGGCACCACGGTAATGTTCTCTTCGATGGTCATATTGGGAAACAGGCCGATCTGCTGGATCACATAGCCGATATTGCGCCGCAGAGTAACCGTATCCATGCCGCTGGTGTCTTCACCATTAATCAGGATCTTGCCACTGCTTGGTGTAATCAGGCGGTTAATCATCTTCAGCGTAGTGGTTTTGCCACAGCCGGAAGGGCCGAGCAGCACGCACATTTCACCTTCCGGCACCATCAGGTTAACGTTGTCGACGGCATTCACACTCTGGCCGTTCTTCTGCGTAAATTGTTTGGTCAGATTTTCCAGTTTAATCATTATCGAATCCCCTTCGGCGTCAGCACGATTTGTAAGCGGTGCAGTAACCAGTCGAGCACAATCGCCAGCACACAGATCATCACCGCGCCGGCAATCAGCATGCGGATATCACTCCCGCCGATGCCGTTCAGCAACAGCAATCCCAGCCCGCCCGCACCAATCACGGCGGCGATAGCCATTACGCCAATATTCATCACCACAGCGGTACGGATCCCGCCGAAAATCACCGGCAGCGCCATCGGGATCTCCACCCAGCGCAGGCGCTGCCAGAAGGTCATGCCAATCCCGCGGCCCGCTTCACGCAGCCCCGGCGGCAGGCTGTCGAGGGCGGTGTGGGTGTTGCGCACAATCGGCAGCAGCGAGTAGAGAAACACCGCGGTGATTGCCGGTAGCGCGCCAATCCCCTGGCCGATCAGAGAGAAGAGCGGGATCATCAGCCCAAACAGGGCAATTGATGGAATGGTCAGCACCAGCGTCGCCAGGCCAAGTACCGGCGTGGCCAGCCATTTGTGGCGCACAATCAAAACCCCCAGCGGTACGCCAATAAGTATCGCCATGCCCACTGCCAGCAGCACCAGCCAGAGATGCTGGAAGGTGAGGCTCGCCAGGTAGCCAGCGTTGTCCATCATGTAGTGAATCGTGTCCATAGGCTCTCCTTACAGCAACCCTTTCTCGCGCAGGAAGTCGCGGGCGACCTGCTGCGGCGTCTGGTGATCGATATCGACTTTCGCGTTGAGGGAGATAATCACCTCGTTGTTCAGCAGCCCGGAGAGCGTATTGAGCGCTTCTTCTAAGCCCGGGTTGGCCTCAAGGGTGTCTTTACGCACCACCGGCGTGACCGCATAACTCGGGAAGAAGCCTTTATCATCCTCCAGCGTTTTCAGATCGAAGCCCTTCAGGCGGCCATCAGTGGTGTAGACCAGACCGGCATCGACAAAGCCGTCGCGGATGGCGTTATAGACCAGACCGGGATCCATCTGGCGGATTTGCGGGCGATCCAGCTCCATGCCATACGCCTGCTGCAACGGTTTCATGCCGTCGCTGCGCCCGGCAAACTCCAGATCGAGGCCCAGCAGCCAGTTCTTTTTCGGGTTGGTTTTACGGATCTCTTCAATCTTCGCCACCATTTGCGACATGGTGGTGATGTGCTCAGCCTCGGCGCGTTTACGCTGCATGGCGAAAGCATAGGTGTTGTTCATGTTGGCCGGGTTAAGCCACACCAGACCGTGTTTCGCATCGAGGCGTTTGACGGTGTCATAGGTCTCCTGTGCCGACATGCGTTTGTTGATGTGGTTAAAAATAATCAGCGAGGTGCCGGTATATTCCCAGGTCATATCGACCTGCTTGTTGATCATCGCGTTACGGGAAATCACCGTCGCGATATTGGTCTGCGGCTGCACCTGGAAGCCTTTTTTCTGCAAATACTGCACGGTAAGGGCCGACAAAATATGCTGCTCGGTAAAGCTTTTGGTCGCCACAATCAGCGGTGCCGCATGGGCGCTGGCGGTAATTAGCGCCGTTGCTGCCAGCCAGCCCAGCGTATGAAAAAGTCGTTTCATCACACTTCCTCTTATTGTTATCACGCCGTGTGCGGGCTAAGAAGACGGCCCAGCGCCGCCAGCAGGGTGTCGAGGATCAGGGCGAACAGCGCCGTGGCGGCTGCGCCTAAAATCAGCGTCGGGAAATCATTGAGATAGATGCCGGGGAAGATCAGTTCACCATAGCTGCTGGCGCCAATCAGAAACGCCAGCGGCGCGGTACCGACGTTAATCGCTGTCGCAATTCGCACCCCGGAGAGGATCACCGGCAGGGCATTCGGTAGCTCCACCTGGCGTAAGCGCTGCCATTTGGTCATGCCAATCCCATTCGCCGCTTCAATTAACGAGGCGGGCACCGAGCAGAGCCCGGCATAGGTATTGCGCACAATCGGCAGCAGCGAGGCGAGGAACAGCGCGATGATCGCCGGGATATCGCCAATGCCAATCACCACCATTGCCAGGGCCAGCACCGCCAGCGGCGGCAGCGTGTTGCCGACGTTAAAGATCTGCATCACATACTCGGCAACCCCGCGTGCGGCGGGGCGGCTAAGGGCGATACCGCTGGGAATACCGACCAGCAGGGCAAAAAACATCGAGCTGAACACCAGAATCAGGTGCTGTTGCCCGAGATAAATCAAATCCACCTGGCGGGCTTTTATCGTCTCCAGCCCGACACCCCAGGTAATCAGCGCCAGTATGGCGACAATCCCGGCGATAAACAGCAGCGCGCGGGTAAGCATGGAAGTCTGCATGGCAGTGTCTCTCCCTGTTTGCATGCGTTATAGCAACGGCAGGTTGCGTGTTGTTATGCCATGTTCGGCAGGGTGCTTTGAGCTATAGCAAGCGTGCGGGGATGCTTCCAGTTCTGAGGCCGCTTTTTAAAACCCAGCGGCAGGCGGCTTTTTCACAGTAAGCCTTACTACGTACAGGCTGATCGGAATATTAAAGAATTGTCTTAAAAGCGAAGCGGCAGGAGTGACGTTGTCACATATGGTTGCCGGGATAAACTATCCCGGCATGTGAAAGAGAGGGTGTTAACGAAAAAGCGGCTTCTGCGCCACCGGCATTAACAGGTTCGCTTGCCACTCTGCCAAAGTTAGCTGTGCCAGCCGGGCGAGCGCCTGCCAGAAAGGGTGCAGCGCGTGCTCCTCCAGCACGGCAAGAAAGCGGCCCGACCACGGCAGCAGGTGCCATGCCAGAAGCTCATCGCAGGCCTGCGTCTTTCCCTGCTCCGCCAGCCAGGCCGCCAGCATCAGCAGGGTGCCGATATGATCCTCCGGCTCGTTTTGCTGCGTCTCGAAAGCAATGTTGTTGTCGCGCAGCCACTGGCGCAGCGCCAGCGTTGAGTCGCCAAACAGCACGCACTCTTTATCCAGCCATACCGAGCCCCACGGCGGCGCAGGCAGCGCCCACGGGCCGATAAACAGCCGCTGCCAGGCGTCGGTTAACGGCTCTTCACCATCGGCTGAAAATTGTTCAGCCAGCGGAAGCAGCAGGTTTTGCGCCAGCGGCCATGACGCTATCCACTCATGATGCGTAAAGGCGCTGACCAGCGGCGCAGAAGGCTCACTCTGCGGCGGATAGTAAAAGAGGGCGCCGAGCACGCGGGCGGTGAAAATAAACGATTCACGGTTTTCAACTGTCATGGTATTTCCCGAAAAAGTGCCGAAGGCCGGATAAGCGCTAATCGCTATCCGGCCCCGCAATCGATCACCCGGCAACGGCGACGCCAACGGTCATATGCAGCCCATAAAAGAGGCCGCGACCAATCAGCTCCCCGGCAACCACCAGCGCAAACCCAACCAGCAGGCTACTGACACGCGGCTGCCTGCGCAGCACCAGCGGGCAGATCCAGCAGCTCAGCCCCAGCGCTAGAAGCAGCAGTCGCAGCGCCTGGAGCAAGCCGTAATCCGGGATCAGCGCGGTCGCCTGCTGCACGGAGGAGTGAATCTCGCCAAGCTGCATGCTCTGCATCATCACCACCGCTGCGCTTGCCAGCAGCGCGATCGCGCTTATCGCCGCAAAACGGGAGGCCGGAAAGCGTATGCCGACAAAGCGCAGTAACAGTGCGGCGAGCAGCGGGCCGCCGATCAGCATGGTGAGGAAGAAGCTGGCGGTGGTGTAGCCGTTATGCCAGGTCGGCACGGTCTCAATCTGATAGACCCGCGTCATCGCCCAGACAAACAGCACGCCAGAGACCATACCGATCAGCAGCCAGATACGACCGAGGCCAGCCGGCATTTTGCCGAGCCAGCTCAGCAGCCACCAGATGCCGCCGATGGCAAAAAAGAGCGAGCCGGCGGCAATCTCATTACTCAACGCAGAGTCACCAATACGGTTAAGGGAGTTAAAGGCGCGCAGCGGCGAGCCGAGGTGCATCATTGAGGCGACAAAGCCGATGCCCATCAGCAGCCAGAGGAAAAACTGGCTGCGCACAATATGCAGCTGACCGCGGCGATCGCCCTCATTAGCCATCCATACCAGGCCGGTGCCAATGACACCGCCCACGACGCACTGGCCGAGCACCGTGAAAAGCACCAGTGGCCATTCATGCCATCCGTTTCCCATTTCATACCTCCTGTGGATTAGCCAGATAGCCGCTTGTGTCCCCGGTCGGACGGCTGTTGGCGTTGGGTTTGATGACAATATTCGGGCGGGTAAAGTGCGCCGCCGGAATGGGCGCGACCGCCGCCAGCGTGCCGTGCTTTTTACGCAGCGTCTCAATCGGACCAAAATCGAGCGCGCGCAGCGGGCAGGACTCGACGCAGACAGGCTTTTTGCCCTCCGCCACGCGCTCATGGCAGCCGTCGCACTTGGTCATATGGCCTTTTGCCGCATTGTATTGCGGCGCGCCGTACGGGCAGGCCATATGGCAGTAGCGACAGCCGATACAGACCTCTTCGTCGACCACCACAAAGCCATCTTCGCGTTTATGCATCGCGCCGCTGGGGCAGACTTTGGTGCAGGCCGGATCCTCACAATGGTTACAGGAGAGGGAGAGATAGTAGGCAAAGACGTTTTGCTGCCAGACGCCGTTATCCTCCTGCCAGTTGCCGCCCGCGTACTCGTAGACGCGGCGGAAACTGACGTCCGGCGTTAAATCTTTGTAATCTTTACAGGCCAGTTCGCAGGTTTTACAACCGGTGCAGCGGGCGGAATCAATAAAAAATCCATACTGGGTGCTCATCGGCTACTCCTCAAACCTTTTGAATGTCGACCAGATTGGTGTGCTGCGGGTTGCCTTTCGCCAGCGGCGAAGGGCGGTGCGTGGTCAGCGTATTGACGCAACCGCCGTGATCGACGCGATCGCCCGCCATATCCGCCTGGTGCCACGCACCCTGGCCCATGGCGCTGACGCCCGGCATAATGCGTGGCGTCACTTTCGCCGCAATCCGCACTTCGCCGCGGTCGTTAAAGACCCGGACAAGATCGCCGTTCTTAATCCCGCGCCGTTCGGCATCAAGCGGGTTGATCCACACCTCCTGGCGGCAGGCCTCTTTCAGCACATCAACGTTGCCGTAGCTCGAGTGGGTACGCGCTTTGTAGTGAAAACCGAAAAGTTGCAGCGGGAAGGTGGCGCGCGCCGGATCGTCCCAGCCCTCAAAGGTAGAGGCATAGACCGGCAGCGGGCTTATCACTTCATCGTTTTGCAGCTCCCAGCGGCTTGCGATCTCTGCCAGCTTGCTGGAGTAGATCTCAATCTTGCCCGACGGCGTTTTCAGCGGGTTGGCCTGCGGGTCGTCACGGAATTTTTTATAGGCAACGAAGTGGCCGTTCGGATCTTTACGCTTGTAGATACCCATCGCTTTCAACGCCTCGTAAGAGGGCAGCGCGGGATCTTTCTCTATCATTCTGGCGTAGAGGTATTTCAGCCACTCCTCCTGCGTGCGCCCTTCGGTGAAGCGCTGGTAGATATCCGGCCCGAGGCGGCGGGCGATCTCGCTGGTGATCCAGTAGATGCCTTTGCGCTCGAACTTCGGCGCGGTGACCGGTTGCAGGAAGATGAGGTAGCCCATGTTGCCGGCGTAATCGTTGGGGATGATATCCTCCTGCTCAACGGTCATCAGATCCGGCAGCAGGATGTCGGCGTACATCGCCGACGAGGTCATAAAGTTCTCAATCACCACGATCGTCTCGCACTTGCTCTCATCCTGCAGCACATCGTGAGTGTGGTTGATGTCGCCGTGCTGGTTGATGAGGGTGTTACCGGCATAGTTCCAGATGAACTTAATTGGCACGTCGAGCTTCTCTTTGCCGCGCACGCCGTCGCGCGTTGCCGTCATCTCCGGCCCGCGGGCGATGGCGTCGGTCCAGCTAAAGCAGGAGATGGCGGTCTTCACCGGGTTCTCCGGCATCGGCATCCGCTCAATGGTGATGGTGTAGGTCGACTCGCGCGCGCCGCTATTGCCGCCGTTGATGCCGACATTGCCGGTGAGGATCGGCAGCATGGCGATCGCACGGGCGGTCAGTTCGCCGTTGGCCTGGCGCTGCGGGCCCCAGCCCTGGCAGATATAGGCCGGTTTGGTGCTGCCAATCTCTCTGGCGAGCTTAATGATTTTGTCTGCCGGAATGCCGGTTATACGCGACGCCCACTGCGGCGTTTTCGCTACGCCGTCATCGCCCTGGCCAAGAATATAGGCTTTGTAGTGGCCGTTTGCCGGTGCACCGGCGGGCAGCGTTTTCTCGTCGTAGCCGACGCAGTAGTTATCGAGGAAGGTTTGATCGACCAGGTTTTCGCTGATCAGCACCCAGGCCATACCAGCGACCAGCGCGGCGTCGGTGCCCGGGCGGATCGGCACCCACTCATCTTCGCGTCCGGCGGCGGTATCGGTATAGCGCGGGTCAATCACCACCATCCGCGCATTTGAGCGTTCGCGCGCCTGCTCGAGAAAGTAGGTAATGCCGCCACCGCTCATGCGGGTCTCCGCCGGGTTGTTGCCGAACATCACCACCAGCTTGCTGTTTTCAATATCGGAGGTGCTGTTCCCTTCGTTGGAGCCGTAGGTGTAGGGCATCGCGCAGGCGATTTGCGCCGTGCTGTAGGTACCATATTGGTTGAGAAAGCCGCCATACATCGCCATCAGGCGGGCGACGAGCGAAGCGGAAGGGGATGAGCGGGTAATGTTGCCGCCGACGATGCCGGAGGAGTAGTTGATATAAACCGCTTCGTTGCCATACTTTTCCACCACCCCTTTCAGGCGGGCGGCGAGGGTATCGAGGGCTTCGTCCCAGCTGATGCGCTGAAATTTGCCTTCGCCGCGTTTGCCGACGCGTTTCATCGGGTAGTTGAGACGATCCGGGTGATTGATACGCCGCCGGATAGAGCGCCCGCGCAGACAGGCGCGCACCTGATGATTGCCGTATTCGTCATCGCCGGTGTTATCGGTTTCGACCCAGTAGACCTCCTCATCGCGCACATGCAGACGCAGGGCGCAGCGGCTACCGCAGTTGACCGAGCAGGCGCCCCAGACCACTTTATCCGGCGCGGGTTGCATCGCCTGTTGCACCGCGGCAGCGGCGGAGCGCATACCAAACGGAAGAGAAAAACTGCTTGCTGCCAGCGCTAACGATCCAAGGGCGGTCGACTTTACCAGCGTTCGTCGGCTAATACCCCCGGCATATTCCGTCTTCGACATGACTCACTCCATTATTATTTTTTAAATAAAAACTTACCCGCGCAAATTAAAAGCAGGCTAATGATGGAGGTATGGTAATCATTAAGGAGTAGGGGAATGTTATGCACGATCAAATAGAGGGGAATCCCCCTAAAATTCAGGGGGATTAGATTTTACTGATTGCTGTTACTGTTTTCGTTCTGAGATGATGCGCCGCCATTACGGGCGTAGATAATTTTGTAAGTGTCGTTGGCGCAGTGGCCAACTACCTGGCCGCCCGCCTGTTCGGCTTGATCGTTTGGTACCACGGTCAATTCGAACCCGGACTCCGGGACGCCATTGTTAATAATTTTTTGCTGGATATCCGTTTTTACGCGTTCGCATGAATCCGGCGCGGCGAAAGCAGGAACAGAACCTACCAGCAGTGCAGCGCACAGCCAACGTGAATAGTGCATGCTTGTCTCCTTATTTATTGTGCGCTTTAAGCTTAGCACTTCTCTTTTCGACAAAAGGTAAATCTCTGAATCATCTTACCTGTATGTGAAATTCCGCAGATACCCGATAAGGAAGTCGTTAACTCATTACGCTATAGGGTAAATGTTTTGCTAATATAAGCGCCATTCTAAAGAAAACTGTGGTGAAACCTTTGAAAAAACAGTTATTACTCATCTCTCTGACCCTGATTTTGGCCGGATGTGATGAGGAAAAAGGCCCGGTCGCATTCACGCCGGAGATGGCAAGTTTTTCGAATGAATTCGATTTTGATCCTCTGCGCGGCGCGGTAAAAAACTTTAGTCAGACCCTGCTTAACGAGAAGGGCGAGGTGACGAAGCGTGTCAGCGGAACGCTGTCGAAAGAGGGCTGTTTCGATACGCTCGAACTTCACGACCTGGAGAATAATAGCGGCGTATCGCTGGTGCTGGATGCCAACTACTATATCGAAGCCGAAACGCAGGAGAAGCGACTGCGGCTACAGGGGAAATGCCAGCTGGCAGAATTCCCTTCGGCGGGCGTCACCTGGGACACCGACGATAATGGCTTTGTGGTGCGCGCATCAGGCAAAGATATGGAAGTGAAGTATCGCTATGATGACGAAGGTTACCCGCTCGGGAAATCGACCACGTCGAAAGATGTGCATCTCGATGTTGCTTCCACGCCGGCGAAAGATAAGCGCAAAAAGCTCGATTACGCTGCGGTGAGTACGCTTAATGATAAGCCGCTGAGTAAAGTGCAGCAGACCTGCGACTACGATAAGCATGATAATCCGCTCAGTTGTAGCCTGGAGATTGTTGATGAGAGCGTGACTCCGCAGGTAACGCATAAATACAGCATCAAAAACACCATCGAGTATTATTGATGCTGCCTGCTCACCGCGCTTATTGCGCGGTGGGTTAATAGTACTACTCTCTCGCTCCAGTAAAGTAGCATGCTTAATCGATGCAGCAATACCAGGGAAAGGTGCTTTCGATGAAAAAAACAGCAATAATTTTCCTTATCATAATGGTATCTCCAGCTGCTTTCAGTGCTGATAACCATGATATTTCTGAAGGGCCAGAAATAGAAAGTTGTTGGCGTAATCAGCAAGATCGTGGTCAAGCCGCTACGTGTCTGCACGAGTTGAATGAAAAAAGTAATAAGAGTCTTGACGCGCTAATTGAAAAAACAGTAAAGCAGATAAAGGAAAATAATACGGGGCCGGTCTACAAAGGCAATGATGCAGAGCTGACTATTGGTGATGTTTTTAGTAAGCGCTTTCTGGCATCCCAACAATCCTGGAAAAGTTATCGTAATGATTTTTGCCTGGGAGTGGGTTCGCAAATTGGTGAAGATGCCTATGACTACTGGCCTTCTATCTACCAATGTCAGATCAACCTTAATCGAAGGCATGCGGAAGAGATAAAAATGCTTCATGCAGATGAGAAATAACGGAGCGATCCCGTGACGCCGCAGGTAACGCATAAATACAGCATCAAAAACACCATTGAGTATTATTGATGCTGCCTGCTCACCGCGCTTATTGCGCGGTGGGTTTTAACAGCGTACTACCGCTGGTTTTATGCTCTTGCAGATAGTGCTGCTGAAAAATACACATGCGGATGGTGTTGCGGTATTCGCCATTAATAAAGAACTCGTGAATTAATTCCCCCTCCACCTGAAAACCCAGTTTGCGGTAGATGTGAATTGCTTTCTCATTCTCTTTATCAACGATGAGATAGAGCTTATAGAGGTTTAATACCGTAAAACCATAATCCATCGCCAGCTTAGCCGCTTTTGACGCCAGCCCTTTACCCTGGAATTCCGGCGAGATAATGATTTGAAACTCCGCGCGGCGGTGCACATGGTTAATTTCAACCAGCTCCACCAGACCGGCATTGGTGCCATTACACTCGACGACAAAACGGCGCTCGCTCTGATCGTGAATGTGTTTGTCGTAAAGATCGGAGAGTTCAACGAAGGCCTCATAGGGCTCTTCGAACCAGTAGCGCATTACGCTGGCGTTATTGTCGAGCTGGTGGACAAATCGAAGATCTTCGCGCTCAAGCGGGCGAAGACGAACAGGATAGTCGTCACTCATAAAAATCCTTTCTCTGAGATGAAGGCGGGCGCAGCGCGCCCGACGAGATTACCGAACTTCACGCCCGGTGCGGCGATCCAGGCAGCGCAGGGTATTGGGTTCCCAGTACGCATTCAGGTTGCTGCTTTTCTGGCAGTTGTCGCGCGCATCGAAGGCGACATCATCTTTGTCCCACTCTTTCTCGACGCGTTTATTAACTTTGTGGCGCAGGCTGCGGGTGTCGTTCCACTGCTCTTTTTCCATCGCGGCGGATTGACGGGACTGCGCATTGTCGCCCGATTCAATCACCAGACGGTTGGTTTCAGCCAGTGCGGAAGTGGTGTACACAATGGCACCCAGCGTCAGCATTGCGGTCAGGCACAGGCGTTTGCTAAGTGTAGAAGTCATGGCAATGGTCCTTAAGTGAGGAAAAACGTCTCTATTCTAAGCGATCTCCGCCTGCCAGCATACCGGGGCGAAACCGACTGTAAGAGCATTATCAGGTAAGATGGTTCAACCTATTTTCAATAAACGACCTGACTATGCTGAAAACCACGCTGCTCTTTTTTGTCACCGCTCTGTGTGAAATTGTAGGCTGTTTCTTGCCCTGGCTGTGGCTAAAACGCGACGGCTCACCACTGCTGCTGATTCCTGCCGCGATCGTGCTGGCACTTTTTGTCTGGCTGCTGACGCTCCACCCGGTCGCCAGCGGGCGCGTCTATGCGGCTTACGGCGGGGTTTACGTCTGCACCGCGCTTCTCTGGCTGCGCATTGTCGAAGGGGTAAAACTGACCGTTTATGACTGGCTGGGCGCAGGGGTTGCTCTGTGCGGTATGTTGATCATCGTCGCAGGCTGGTCACGTAATTGAGAAGGTAAGTGTTAAAGTTCTGTGATCGAACGCGTAAATTTCGATCGTTATACTTGTATGGTAGTTGCCACCTTCCGTAAGTTCCCTTACAACACATTCATTTGATGTAAGGGATTTCCGATGAAAATTGCACCTGTAAAACGCTGCGCCAGTCTGGCGGAGTGCCAACGTTTCTCACCGCATCACTGCCCCGATAACGGCCTGATTAGGCCGGGCGACGCCTCGGCTGGCGGTCGCCATCGCGGCTTCATCTCAACGCCTGACTCTTATCTTTGCCCAACGCTGAATGGCCTGTCTGGCTCGTTGTGGAACCGGTCATAAAGGGTATCTCTATGAAAAGTGTGGTAATTGAACAACCTAATCAGCTGATCCTTGCTGAACGTGCTCTGCCAGAGCCCGCTGCCGGGGAGGTGCGCGTCAACATTAAGCTCGCCGGGATTTGCGGCTCCGACAGCCATATCTATCGCGGGCATAATCCGTTCGCCAGATATCCGCGGGTTATTGGCCATGAATTCTTCGGGCTGATTGATGCCGTTGGTGAAGGCATTTCACCCTCACGTATTGGCGAGCGGGTGGCGGTCGATCCGGTGATCAGCTGTGGCCACTGCTACCCCTGTTCAGTCGGTAAACCGAATGTCTGTACCGAACTGGTGGTGCTCGGTGTCCACCGTGATGGCGGCTTTAGCGAATATGCAACGGTTCCGGCACGCAACGCCTGGGTTATTCCCGACACGATTTCCGACGAAGATGCCGTGATGGTTGAGCCCTTTACCATCGCCGCGAATGTTACCGGCCAGGTTCAGCCCGGCGAAAATGATGTGGCGCTGATTTACGGCGCAGGGCCAATGGGGCTGACCACGTTGCAGGTGCTGAAAGGGGTCTACAACGTTAAGCAGGTCATCGTCGTTGACCGAATCGATGAGCGGCTGGCGATGGCGCAGCGCAGCGGGGCCGATCGGGTGATTAACAACAGCCAGCAAGCGCTGCCCGAGGTGCTGGCACAGGCTGGCATCAAACCGACGTTGATTATCGATGCCGCCTGTCATCCGTCGATTTTGCAGGAGGCGATTGCGCTGGCATCTCCCGCGGCGCGCATCGTGATAATGGGTTTTTCCAGCGAGCCCAGCACCATTGTCCAGCAGGGCATTACCGGTAAAGAGCTGTCGATTTTCTCCTCCCGGCTCAACGCCAATAAATTCCCGGTGGTTATCGACTGGCTGGCACGCAGGCTTATCGATCCGGGCAAACTGGTGACGCATAAATTTGCGTATCACCACGTCACAGATGCAATTGAACTGTTTGAAAAAGACCAGCGTCGCTGCTGCAAGGTTTTATTAACGTTCAATTAAATAACAATAAGTGCGTTGCAGGCGTACGCATTCAACACGATTGAGAAGGCGATTATGACTGACGTAAAAGCTGAAAGAACGACCTCGGACCTGGTGAAAGCGGCGGTGTCCGGCTGGCTGGGCACCGCCCTTGAATTTATGGATTTCCAGCTCTACTCTCTCGGTGCGGCGCTGGTATTTCATGAAATTTTCTTCCCGGAGCAGTCCGCTGCGATGGCGCTCATCCTCGCGATGGGCACCTACGGAGCGGGCTATATCGCGCGTATTATCGGCGCGTTTGTCTTTGGCAAAATGGGCGATCGCATCGGGCGTAAAAAAGTGCTCTTTATCACCATCACCATGATGGGTATCTGTACGACCTTGATTGGCGTATTACCGACCTACGCGCAGATTGGCATATTCGCACCGGTGCTGCTGGTGACGCTGCGCATCATTCAGGGTTTTGGCGCCGGGGCGGAAATTTCCGGTGCCGGAACCATGCTTGCCGAATATGCGCCGAAGGGTAAGCGCGGCATCATCTCCTCGCTGGTGGCAATGGGCACCAACTGCGGTACGCTGAGCGCCACTGCCATCTGGGCGATCATGTTCTTTGCGCTCGATCGTGAGGCGCTGCTGGCCTGGGGCTGGCGCGTTCCCTTTATTGCCAGCGTGGTGGTTATGCTGTTCGCTATCTGGTTACGTCTGAACCTGAAAGAGAGCCCGGTGTTTGAACAGGTGCATGAAGGTCAACACTCCCCGGCGAAGATCGCCCCGGAGCAGACTGGCCTGGGTGCGATGTTCAGCAGTAAAACCTTCTGGCTGGCGACGGGGCTGCGTTTTGGTCAGGCGGGAAACTCCGGTCTGATTCAAACTTTCCTCGCAGGCTACCTGGTGCAGACGCTGCTGTTTGAGAAACGCATCCCCACCGATGCGTTAATGATTAGCTCGATTATTGGCTTTATCACCATACCGCTGCTCGGTTGGTTGTCGGACAAAGTGGGTCGCCGTTTGCCCTATATTTGTCTCTGCGTTTCATCGGTGCTGCTTGCCTGGCCAATGATGGCGGTGATTGTCGATAAAAGCTACGCGCCCGGCGTGATTATGCTGTCGATCATCGTTATCCATAATATCGCCGTACTGGGGCTGTTCGCGCTGGAGAACATCACCATGGCGGAGATGTTCGGCTCGCGTAACCGCTTCACACGCATGGCGATCTCAAAAGAGGCGGGCGGTCTGATTGCGGTCGGTTTCGGTCCGGTACTGGCGGGTATCTTCTGTAATATGACCGGTGCGTGGTGGCCGATCGCGGTGATGTTAATGGCTTACTCGGTGATTGGCCTCGTTTCTGCCGTGCTGATGCCGGAAGTACGCGACCGTGATTTGAGTATTCTGCAAGACGCCGCCGAACCTCAAAGCCAGAACCAAAGCGCAGCGCAGCCTGTTGCCTCTCGCCGCTACGTCTGAGTTAAGCCAGTTTACTCAGGAACAAGACACATTTGGTTACCATTCTAGTTGGTGTAGTCAGCAAATCCTGTCGCAAATCATAGTCGGGTTTGCGCTACGCCTTAATCTAGTGAACCACTGTTTCATTTAATAAGACGAGTCTCACCATGGAAAACAGGCTGTTAACGGCGAAAGCCACGTTACCTCAGTACGATCGCAGCACCCTGGTTGCGCGCATTGTGCATCTTGGTTTTGGCGCGTTTCACCGCGCGCATCAGTCGGTCTACACCGATATTCTCGCCGCAGAGCACGGCAGCGACTGGGGCTACTGCGAAGTTAATCTTATCGGCGGCGAGCAGCAGATTGCCGATCTGAAACAGCAGGATAATCTCTACACCGTGGCGGAGATGTCCGCCGATGCGTGGACCGCGCGCGTGGTTGGCGTAGCGAAACGCGCGCTGCATGCGCAGGTGGACGGGCTGGAAACGGTGCTGGATGCCATGTGTGAGCCGCAGGTTGCGATTGTTTCGCTAACCATCACCGAGAAAGGATATTGCCACTCACCGGCGACCGGGGAGCTGATGCTCGATCACCCGCTGATCGTAGCCGATCTGCAAAACCCGCATCAGCCAAAATCCGCCGCCGGGGTGATTGTCGAAGCGCTCTCGCGTCGCAAAGCCGCAGGTTTACCGCCGTTCAGCGTGATGTCCTGCGACAACATGCCGGAAAACGGCCACGTTACGCGCAACGTTGTCTGTGCCTATGCCCGCACGGTGGACGCCGCGCTGGCGCGCTGGATTGAAGAGAACGTCACCTTTCCCTCCACGATGGTCGATCGTATCGTCCCGGCTGTGACGACGGAAACCCTTGAGAAGATCGAACAGCTTACCGGCGTGCGCGATCCGGCGGGCGTCGCCTGTGAACCGTTCCGCCAGTGGGTGATTGAAGATAATTTTGTCGCAGGCCGCCCGGCATGGGAGAAAGCGGGGGCTGAGCTGGTGAGCGATGTGGTGCCGTTTGAAGAGATGAAGCTGCGCATGCTGAACGGCAGTCACTCCTTCCTCGCTTATCTCGGCTATCTGGCGGGTTATCAGCACATCAATGAGTGCATGGAAGATGAACATTACCGCCGCGCCGCGCATGCGCTGATGCTGCGCGAACAGGCTCCGACGCTGAAAGTCGAAGGCGTCGATCTGGCGCATTACGCCGATCTGCTGATCGCGCGTTACAGCAATACCGCGCTGCGCCACCGTACCTGGCAGATCGCCATGGACGGCAGCCAGAAGCTGCCGCAGCGGATGCTCGATTCTGTGCGCTGGCACCTGGCGCAGGGCAGTGATTTCTCACTGCTGGCGTTAGGTATCGCGGGCTGGATGCGTTATGTCGGTGGCGTTGACGAGCAGGGACAGGCCATTGAAGTGTGCGATCCGCTGCTGGCTGTGATTCAGCAGGCGGTGAACAGCAGTACAGAAGGGGAAGCTCGCGTAGAGGCGTTGCTGGGCATTGAGGCGATCTTTGGCCGCGAGTTGCCGAAAGAGAGAGCGTTTGTCGCGCAGGTGCAAAAGGCGTATCAGATGCTGCTGGCGAAAGGGGCAAAAGCGACGGTCGCGCAGTTTGCTGCCGGGCTGTAACTCAACAATGAATGCCGCCGCGGCGGCATTCATATTCATCACGTTTTGCCAATCAGTGCAGGCCGAGGCGGATCAGCTCTACCGGCTCGAATTTGCCTTCGCACCCTTCCACTTCCACCGTTTTGTTACGGCGCACTTTTTCAGCGCTTAATCCCTCGGCGTGAATAGCGACAATTTTGCCAGTGCGGCCAGTGCCATTAATCATCACGCGTGAGCCGGTGGTGATAGGGTTACGGTTGCGGTCATAAGTCATCATGATGGTTTCTCCTTGATAATATCCATAAAACGAACCGGGGCAGAAGATGGCCCCAAAACGGACGCCCTATAAATACGCCACTGAGATGATGAGTTTTTGCTTTTGATCAAGGTCACACTTTTTTCCGGCAAAAAAGGTGACCTGATAAGGGGAAAAAAGGGGAGTTACTCTTCGCTGAACCAGTCGCGATTCTCCTGGCGAATGGTTTTAACCGACTCGCTGATCTCCTGCAGATGCAGGGTCATCGCATTTTCAACCGCATCGGCGTCGCGTTTTTCCAGCGCTTCGAAAATAGCCTGGTGCTGGCGCAGCAGCATCTCCGGGGGTGAAACGTGATCGAGGCTCATGTAGCGTACGCGGTCAATCGTCGCCTTGATGTTTTCAATCGTATCCCACGCCAGCTGGCAATCAGCGATCAGCGCCAGCTTGTGGTGAAAATCATCATCCAGTTCAAAGAAATCGTTCAGCTGTTTACGCTCAATGGCGATCCGCTGCTGGTGGAGATTCTGCTCAAGCTGATAACAGGCGCTGTCATCAATCATCTGCGCGGCGCGGCGGGCCACGGCGCACTCTATCGCCTGGCGGACAAAGCAACCGTTGCGCACTTGTGTAAGCGAGATTTTATTAACGTAGCTTCCGCGCTGGGGGCGGATCTGAATCAAGCCGTTTTCCGCGAGCTTGATAAAAGCTTCACGCACCGGCTGGCGCGAGACGTCAAAACGCACCGACACCTCTTTTTCCGAGAGCGGCGTGCCCGGTGGGATCAGGCAGTGGACAATATCCCGTCGCAGGATGCTGTAGATCTGTTGATTAACGGGTTGCGTAGGGTTGAGTTGCGTTTCGGAGGCCATTCGCTCTTACTTTTTAAAGGGTTAACCCGGCTACCATACCATTGTTTCTGAGCACATCCCATACCCGGCCCGCAGGCCGGGCGGGAAGCATCAGCTCTGGCGGTGCACGCTCAGACCGGCGTAGCTCTGGCTGACCGGCATCATCTCAAGTGTGTTGATATTGACATGCTTCGGCAGTGTCGCCACCCACCACACCGCTTCGGTCACATCTTCCGCGCTCAGCGCGGTGGTGTTTTCGTAGGTTTTAGTCGCTTTATCATCATCGCCTTTAAAGCGCACGTTGGAGAACTCGGTGCCGCCAACCAGACCCGGCTCGATATTGGTGACACGCACTGCGGTACCGCTCAGATCGGTGCGCAGGTTGAGGCTGAACTGGCGCACAAAGGCTTTGCTCGCGCCGTAGACGTTGCCACCCGCGTAAGGCCAGCTACCGGCCGTTGATCCAAGGTTGATGATATGGCCGCGATTGCGCTCAACCATGCCTGGCAGCACGGCGCGGGTCATATAGACCAGCCCTTTATTGTTGGTGTCGATCATCGTTTCCCAGTCATCCACATTGGCTTTGTGGGCGGGCTCCATGCCCAGCGCCAGCCCGGCGTTATTGACCAGCACATCAATCTCGCGCCATTGCGCGGGCAGGGCGGCGATAAACTCGTCGATCGCCGCGCGGTTACGCACATCCAGCTGCGCGGTGTAGAGATTCTCGCCCAGCTCCTCTTTCAGCTCCTGCAGACGCTCCTGACGGCGGCCGGTGGCGATCACGTGGTGGCCATTCTGAATAAAGCGGCGGGTAATGCTCTCGCCGAACCCTGCGGTTGCCCCGGTAACAAGAATAATCATCTCTTTGTTCCTCAACGATTTTTGTGATGTCGTGACATAGCATGCACCGCACAGAGGCGGCAATACAAGTTTTGACTGTTAAAGAGTGTGGCAAAAAATGGTGGCTTGTGCAGGGACGAGAAAGCATTGCGCCGCGCGCGGCGGATGCCTACTCTGAGGAGACTTACCGCATTCAGGAGCAAACTATGTCGGTCACCAATCCCTTTTTTACTGCCAGCCCGCTACCGTATCAGGCGCCACCTTTCGATCTTATTGAGCAGGAGCACTATCGCCCGGCCTTTGATGAAGGGATGCGGCAAAAACGCGAGCAGATTGCGGCGATCGCGCAAAATAGCGCGCCGGCGGACTTCGACAACACCATCCTGGCGCTGGAGCAGAGCGGTGCCTTGCTCACTTACGTGACCAGCGTCTTTTTTGCCATGACCTCGGCAGACACCAATGATTTCCTCCAGCAGCTTGATGAGGCCTTCTCCACGGAATTAGCCGGGCTGGCGAACGACATTTATCTTGATGAACAGCTTTTTGACCGCGTTGAAGCGGTATGGAAAAGCCTGGATACCGCGAACCTCGACGCTGAATCAACGCGTCTGGTTGAAGTGACCTATCAGCGATTTGTGCTGGCGGGCGCGATGCTGGATGAGCAGGATAAAGCGACATTGAAAGCGCTTAATACTGAAGCGGCATCTCTGATTAGCCAGTTTAACCAGCGCCTGCTGGCGGCGGATAAAGCAGGCGGTCTGGTGGTGGACGATGTCCGCCAACTCGACGGCATGAGCGCTGAAGAGATTGAGCATGCCGCCGAGGCGGCGAAAGCCAAAGGGCTGGAAAATCGCTGGCTGTTAACACTGCTTAACACCACACAGCAACCGGCGCTGGCCGTACTGCGCGATCGTCAGACGCGAGAGAATCTGTTTAAAGCCAGCTGGCTGCGTACCGAGCGCAACGATGCCAACGACACCCGCGCGCTGGTGCTGCGTCTGGCACAGTTGCGGGCTCAGCAGGCGCATCTGCTCGGCTTTGATGATTTTGCCAGCTGGAAGATTGCCGATCAGATGGCCGGTACGCCGCAGGCAGCGCTGGAATTTATGCGCAATATCGCGCCGGCTGCCCGTGCGCGCGCTGAACGCGAGCTGGCAGATATTCAGCAGGTTATCGATAACCAGCAGGGTGGGTTCACCGCGCAGGCCTGGGACTGGGCCTTCTACGCGGAACAGGTCCGCATGGCGAAATACGATCTCGATGAGACGCAGATTAAACCCTACTTCGCGTTGAACACAGTGTTAACGGAAGGGGTCTTCTGGGCAGCCAGCCAACTGTTCGGCATCCGCTTTCAAGAACGGTTTGATATCCCGGTCTATCATCCGGACGTGCGGGTATGGGAGATTTTTGATGCTGACGATCGCGGGCTGGCGCTCTTTTACGGCGACTTCTTTGCCCGCGACTCGAAAAGCGGCGGCGCCTGGATGGGGAACTTTATCGAGCAGTCGACGCTTAACGGCACGCAGCCGGTTATCTACAACGTCTGCAACTACCAGAAACCGGCCAATGGGCAGCCTGCGCTGCTCTCCTGGGATGAGGTGATTACAACTTTCCACGAGTTTGGCCATACGCTGCACGGGCTGTTCGCCAGCCAGCGCTACGCCAGCCTCTCCGGGACCAACACGCCGCGCGATTTTGTTGAGTTCCCGTCGCAGATCAACGAGCACTGGGCCAGCCAGCCGCAGGTGTTTGCCCATTACGCTCGCCACTACCAAAGCGGCGAGCCGATGCCGGATGCCCTGCGCGACAAGATGCTGCGCGCCACGCAGTTTAATAAAGGTTACGACATGACCGAACTGCTGAGCGCGGCGCTGCTGGATATGAACTGGCATGGGCTGGCGGCGAATGCAGAAGTCAACGATGTGGCAAGCTTTGAAGCGCAGGCTATCGCCAAAGAGAAGCTCGACCTGGCCGCCGTACCGCCGCGTTATCGCAGCAGCTATTTTTCCCATATCTTCGGCGGCGGTTATGCCGCGGGTTATTACGCCTACTTATGGACGCAAATGCTCGCCGATGACGGCTATCAGTGGTTCGTTGAGCAGGGCGGGTTAAGCCGTGAAAACGGGCAGAAATTCCGCGAGGCGATCCTGTCGCGCGGCAACAGCACAGATTTAGCTGAACTCTATCGCCAGTGGCGCGGGCACGATCCGCAGATCGAGCCGATGCTGAAAAATCGGGGCTTAAGCGAATAAGTCTTCGCGGGATGGGAAAAGAGCCGGGCGAGATGCCCGGTTTTTTTATGCTCAAGCGGCTCCGTCGATAGCAGATGCAACTGGCAGCCGTAAATTAAGAGCATTGTTTCAAACCGCACGACTTCATCAGCCATATGTCAGGGCGATTAAATCTTTGTGCCCATAATCCGCGAAACGACAGCTTTCGCCGCATCAAGCTTGGCTTTTCCTGCTTCAGAATGGGTGCCTGATTCGAAAGCTTTGAAGTTACCTTCAATCTTCTCAGCGGCTCTTTCAATGAACACGTGCGGCAGCTCAGAGAAGATGGACTGGAAAATGACTTCATAAGCTAAAGCGCGACACTGCAGATCGTTAATCGTTTCTTCGGTTGTCTTCATCATCTCTCCTTAAGAAATGCTTTGATGCATCATATCGATTGGTTAAAAAACGTTCTGTCGAGACTACCTGAATAAGTTAACGCCACGCGACGTGTCTAAAACGGACAAGCCATTTCTGAAAACGATTAACGCTAAACGGTACAGCTCACAGCAGTTTTGTGAAAAGGCGCTGAACACTGACCTGTCCGGTTTGACCCTGTCAGCGTTCGTGAACGTTTCCTGTTAACCGTTATCGACCAGAAGACCTTTATTCTTTATCAAAAATTGAAATCGCGGGATTCTACGTGCTGCGCGATGAAGAGCTGTGAGCGAGGCCGCCTTGCGATAAAGGTTTATGCTTTAAAAACTTACATAACCCGCACGAGCATTGACCGATCTCCCTTCGCTTAATAACGTTAAACGTGGTGATGAATCCCCCTACGCGGAGGGGCTACCAGTCACATCTTTTGGGGTGAAAGCGAGTTGTGCGGGCTGGCGCGCACTCACCGGGAGGCACCCGGCATCACCGAAATATCCTTAGCCAGAGACGGGTTATTTGGCCGGTCTCTGGCTTTTTGCCGCCTTTTTATACCCACACAATTGCGAAAGTGTGGTCCACCTCACGTTTCCCGCCGTAGCGTTATCCCTCTCATTAAGCCAAATTATAGGACCTAATTTTTAGCGCTTAACAATCTATGGCATGGTGCAGGCATGATGAGCATGGCTGTGTTAATGTCGAAGGCAATTTAAGCAACTGAGGTAACCGACATGACCAAAAATGTAGTGGTAATTCGCGCCGGTGGTAAGGTTGAGCAGGTGTCCGTGGAAGATAACGCCAAATCGGTCACCTTTAAAAATGAGCAAAGCGCTTTTCTGGAAATCCCGATCGAGCCCTGGGAGCTCGACGGCGAGACCTACTTCGTCGCCCGTTTCTCCGATCTGGTCACCCAGCAGGAGACGGAGCAAGCTATTCGCAAGTTTCATTAAACCCTAACCGCCTGCGGGCGGTTTTTTTCTGCCTGTATGTGGAGGTATCGATGGAAACAGAACGTGAAGTAACAGCCGCTACGCCGACCATCAGCACGCAGGACAGCGCGCTGTCGCATCTGGTCTCCTGCGCAAACCTTGGCGCAAGCATGGTGGTCACGCTGGTGGTTGGCGGTCAGGTAGTGGCAGGTGAACTGGTATCAGGTGAAGAGTATGCGCTGTCAACGGCGCAGGCGATTCGTTCTGTTGCCGGTGATGAGGATATTAAAAATCCTATCGCCGCTTTTTTCGATCAGCTGGCAGTAGATTACCGCGTCGACGACGAGCATGAGATTCCGCTTAATTACCTGCATATTAAAGATCCATCATGGTTGACAGGTAATGGCAGCTGGACGAGCGTAAAGGGCACAATATTACGGGTGCATATTGCGAAGGTTAGTGGTTTTTCATTAGGCAAAGCAAAAAACGCGTAAACAAAAAAAACGGGGCCGGGAAAGAGGCCCCATTTTTATAAAACGAGTTTCGGCCAGCGCCGTCTTCTGAGTGCAGGAATACAGGTTAAAGCAGTAAGTCGCGCGCCACACACTGAGCAAATCGCCCCGTGCGAAGGAAGTTTATCAGAACAATAGGTAGTAAAAGTAAACTTGTGGCTACTGCAAACCGGGCACGTAAATTTAAGATTAGGGATAACCCCTCCGGTCTGTTGAATTGAAAAACCAGCCTAACACGCCCATTAGGTTAAAAGGGATATATCCTCTTTATTTTCAAAGTAAAAGGTCAGTTTATGTCAGGCAATCGTTTCGATGGTTTCGCCTGTTGCAGGCTTCAGGCCGGGCATTGTTTAGGTTCTGTTGAGGTTGTAACTGGTAAAGTGACATTAGCCCGTTAACATTGAAAACTGAGTTAGCGTGTAACAATAAGCACAAATCTATCCATGCAAGCATTG
This sequence comes from Kosakonia sp. HypNH10, assembly GCF_029850615.1. Classification (NCBI taxonomy): domain Bacteria; kingdom Pseudomonadati; phylum Pseudomonadota; class Gammaproteobacteria; order Enterobacterales; family Enterobacteriaceae; genus Kosakonia; species Kosakonia sp. HypNH10. The sequence goes on along the minus strand of NZ_JAOTIU010000001.1, from coordinate 9,489 downwards.
ACCGCCATAACCGGCGGTTTTTTTTTGCGCCAGATAAAGCAAAAACGGCTTCTTACACATAATGTAAGAAGCCGTCGCGGTGGGGGATTATCGTCGTTCATCAATCGTCCCATTTATGGCTAAAATAAGCGGCTAAAAAACCTGAAAACAAAATAATGCCCAGAACCGCCATAAATACATGCATATTTCCCATTTTGTACCTCTCCATTTATTTCACTGATTTGCCTCACTTGAAAATTTTATCGCTGCAATGGAAAGATAATAGCCTGCTAAATATCAACAAACGCTTAATAATGTGAATTAATTCACCGCTTCGGTAAATTTTTTCCGGTAAGCCGCAGGCGACAGGGCGTGATGCTGCTGAAAATGGTGGCGCAGCGAGGCGGCGTTAGCGAACCCGCTATGACGGGCGATAAGCTCAATGCTCATCCGCGTTTGCGTCAGCAGTGCCTGCGCGCGCAGCAACCGCTCCTGCAATATCCAGCGTGCGGGCGTGGTGCCGGTGGCTTCCTGAAAACGGCGCAGAAAAGTGCGCTCGCTCATGGCGGTGCGCTGCGCCAGCGCGGCGACCGTATGGTTGCCCGCCAGGTGCTGGTGCAGATAATCAAACAGCAGGCCGAGCTGACGGCTTTCACGCGTACGCGCCACCGGGCGACTCAGGTGCTGAGTTTGCGCGCCGTCGCGGTGAGGTTGCACCACCAGCCGTCTGGCGACGCTGTTAGCCGCTTCAATACCAAAATCCTCGCGCACCACGTGCAGGCAGAGATCGATGCCCGCCGCGCTGCCCGCCGAGGTCATCACATTGCCCTCGTCATAATAGAGGGCGTCGTCCAGCACGACGATGGCCGGATAGTGTTCACGTAACAGGTCGGTATAGCGCCAGTGCGTGGTGGCTTTGCGCCCGTTGAGTAACCCGGCGGCCGCCAGCACAAACACCCCAGAACAGATCGAGATAATCCGGCAGCCGCGCTGCCAGGCTTCCTGTAACGCACGGCACAACGCGGGTGGCACCGGCTGATCGGCGCCGCGCCAGCCGGGAATCACCACGGTATTCGCCTCAGCAAGCAGTTCAAGGCCGCCTTCCGTCATGATACGAATGCCGCCGGTGGCGCGCAGTTCGCCATCATCAACGGCGGCAACGGCAAAGTCATACCACTTATCGCCCATCTCCGGGCGCGGCAGGCCAAACACTTCCACGGCGACGCCAAATTCAAAGGTACAGAGCCCGTCATAGGCGAGGGCGACCACGCGATGGCGATCGGTCGGGTGTCGTAAAGTTGTCATTATCCTGGTGTTATCTGGCAGAGAAGGGCGCATTCAGGGCGCGCTGTTTTGGTTAGATTAGTGTTAACACAACCACGGAGAAAAGACGATGAGCTATGTAACCGATATTCCCGCCGCCTCCCCGGAAGAAGCCGCCAGCCACTTTATGCACCGCCTGAGCGTTGAGACGGACTGCGCGGACGTGCACCACGCCCTGACCCATAACGAGAAAGATTTTGTCTTACTGCACGTGGTCGGCAGCCCGGATGCCTTTGCGCGTCGCCATCTGCCCGGTGCAATCCATCTGCCTCATAACACCATCACGCCGGAGCGAATGGCGGATTGGCCCGCCGACACGCTGTTTGTGGTCTACTGCGCTGGCCCGCACTGCAACGGCGCTGATTTCGCAGCGCTTAAGCTGGCGCGTCTTGGACTGACGGTAAAGATCATGATCGGCGGTATTACCGGTTGGCAAGATGAAGGTTTTAGCTTCGCCAGCGGGATAGAGCACGCCGCCTGATCGCTGATTATTTTCATCTTTCTGCACTGAACATGAATTTTTTTCATGGCACGTGAAATTTTCTCGTTTGCCGCCGTTGCCCCGGTGTGACATTTTGTTTGGACATTTAGCCGTCCAGAAGTCTAAATATTCAAATAATGAATTATCACGCCGGGCAACCATCTGCCACGGCGCATAAGGAGAGAATTATGCAGCGACATCAGGCCCCGTTCCGTGCAGACGTAGTTGGCAGCTTTTTACGTCCCGACGCCATTAAGCAGGCGCGTCAGCAGTTTGCGCAGGGTGAAATCAGCGCCGATCAGCTGCGTCATGTTGAAAACGAAGAGATTCGTCATGTGGTGGAACAGCAGTGCGCCTGCGGTCTGCACGTGGTGACCGATGGCGAGTTTCGCCGTGCCTGGTGGCATTTTGATTTCTTTGCCGGGCTGGAGGGCGTCGAGCTTTTCGAGGCTGAGCAGGGGATCCAGTTCAATGGTGTACAGACCAAAGCGCACGGCGTGCGCGTGACGGGCAAAGTGAGTTTTAAAGACCACCCGATGCTGGAAGATTTTCGTTACCTGAAGAGCATCAGCGGCGATGCGCAGCCGAAAATGACTATCCCCAGCCCGAGCGTGCTCCACTTCCGCGGCGGCCGTAAGGTGATCGACGCGACGGTATATCCCGAGCTGGATGCCTATTTTGACGATCTCGCCACCACCTGGCGTGATGCGATCCGCGCGTTTTATGATGCTGGCTGCCGTTATCTGCAACTGGACGATACCGTCTGGGCCTATCTCTGCTCTGACGATCAGCGCAAACAGATTGTCGCCCGTGGTGACGACCCGGAGGAGCTGGCACGCATTTACGCCCGCGTACTGAACAAGGCGCTGGAGGGTAAGCCGGAAGATTTGACCATCGGGTTGCATGTCTGCCGCGGCAATTTCCGCTCGACCTGGATCTCCGAAGGGGGTTACGAGCCGGTGGCGGAAGTACTGTTCGGCGGCGTTAATGTTGATGCCTTTTTCCTCGAGTACGACAACGATCGTTCCGGTGACTTTGCGCCGCTGCGCTTTGTGCGTCCGGGTAAACAGCAGGTGGTTTTGGGCCTGATCACCACTAAAAACGGTGAGCTTGAGAACCCGGAGGGAGTGAAAGCACGGCTTGAGGAAGCGGCGAAGTATGTTGATATCAGCCAGATTTGCCTCAGCCCGCAGTGCGGTTTTGCCTCAACCGAAGAGGGCAATTCGCTGACGCCGGAGCAGCAGTGGGAGAAAGTACGCCTGGTGACCCGTATCGCTGAGCAGGTGTGGTAACAGGCGCCAGCCTTGGTTTGCCTCCGCTGCACGATTGCCGGATGGCGGCTACGCCTTATCCGGCCTACGGGAATGGAGCCACTGAAACGGCGTAGGCCGGATAAGCGGTTACGCGCCATCCGGCATATTCCGCGGCACTCATGCCACATGGGTGGAATGATTCCGTTCACCAGGCGTTCGGGAGTTTCATTAATCTCTTATGCGGTGAACGGGACAAAGGGAGCGGCCGCGCTCCCCTTGTCAATCCCCACGGCCCCGCGAGGAAATCGGTGCTGCGCACTGCGCTCACCTCCCGCGTGCCTGGCTGCGGCCGGCTCGACTCGACTTGCTCACCCCTACGGGGATTCGCTCCCTGTCTCGGTTCGCCTCTGTCCGCCATCCATGGCGTCCAGACCTTGTCATTCACGCTTCGGTTCGCCGATTTCAGCGGGGACACAACCCCTCGCTGCCATATCGCAGATAAAAGCAACATTGTTGTGGCTGTGGGCTCGCTTTTGTAGGCCGGATAAGCGTTAGCGCCATCCGGCATTATTTCCGCGGCATCATTGCCGGATGGCGCGTTACACGCTTATCCGGCCTACGCGGTTCCAGCGCCCCTTATTGCGTCTGCAACACGCCCCATGGCCGGACGCGCATCCCTTTGAGCATCATCAGCCAGGCGATGACGATGGTGACCATCAGGATGACAAACAGCGACCAGGGCGGCAGCGTGGTGAGGATCACGCCGGTTAACAGCGGGTTCATCGCCGCGCCCAGCCAGCCGAGCGCCTGCGCGGAGAAGTAGGTCGCTTTCATGCCCGGCGGCGCAATATTATCAATCAACAGATACTCGCCCGGCGCATAGATCACCTCGCCGAGGGTAAACACCGCGGCAGAGAGGCCCCACAGCCATAAATTGTCGCCAGAGAGCATAAAGCCCGCGAGGCCGATAACAAAACTGAGCGTGCCAATCCCCATCAACGGCCGCAGGTTACCCGGCGTGAGTTTGCGCCCAACGGCATACTGCAAGGTGACGACTATCGCTGCGTTGACCGGCAGAACCACCGCCACCACCCGCTCGGCGAACTCGCTGCTGGCCACCACCATCACATACTGCGACAGGCAGGAAGCAAAAGAGCCAGCAACGAACGAGGCGAGAAAGTTTGAGAGGGTAAACCAGCCCAGCGCTTTATCCTTCAGCAGCACCGACGGGGACCAGGAGGCGGCAGGATCGTGGCCCTCTCCAACGGCGATGCGCTGCACATAGAGCTGAATAAACACCAGCGGAAAGGCGGCGCAGAAGACCGCCAGCCAGAAGGGCAGATTGATGCTCTGCATCACCAGCAGCGTGCCGAGCGGTGGCCCGACGGTCCAGCCGATATTGAGGAAGGTGTAGTTGAGCGAGAAAATTTTCGCTTTCGTCGCTGGCAGCAGCGTATCGGCAAAATAGGCTTTCAATACCGTTGAAAAGACCGAATAGGCGCAGTTGATCAGCGCGAAAAAGAGCACCACCAGGCCAGCATGATGGGTCAGCGGAATGGCGGCAAATCCGCCGATAAAGGCGACAATTGCCAGCAACATATAGCGTTTTTTATCGAACTTATCCGCCAGCATGCCAAAGCCAAGGCTGAAGATCACCCCCACGGTCAGGGCGATACTCATCGCATAACCGACCTGATCGACCGCCATGCCATACTGGCGATTGAGATAGATGGTCATAAACGGCAGCGTTGCGCCGCGGCCGATCGTTAACAAAAGTGATGAAAAAAGTAATGCAGCGGTGGAGCGTGTTTGTGTCGAGGTCATTTTCTTACCCGGCATGTTTATTTTCGTTTTTGTGATACCAACAGCAATAACACGTCGAAACTGAGTCACACAACCGCCAATTTGTCTGTGGGTGCCAAAAACGACCTACCGAATTTAATGATCTATTACTGGACTATTTTTTCAGTTAACGTAAATTTTTTACAAATTTGTAAACAAAAAGGGGCGTAGATGGCGCGTAAAGATGTGCTGCTGGCAATGCTGGTAGTCGTGGCCTGGGGCCTCAATTTTGTGGTGATCAAAGTGGGTCTGCACGCCATGCCACCGCTGATGCTCGCGGGGCTACGCTTTTTGCTGGTCGCTTTCCCGGCATTACTGTTTGTTGCCCGCCCAAAAGTGCCGATGCGTCTGCTGCTCGGCTATGGCCTGACCATCAGCTTCGGGCAGTTTGCGTTTCTCTTTTGCGCCATCAAGTTCGGTATGCCCGCAGGATTAGCCTCGCTGGTTCTGCAAGCGCAGGCCTTCTTCACTATTGTTCTGGGGGCGGGGATCTTTGGCGAACGGTTGCAGGTCAAACAGCTGGTCGGCATTGCGCTGGCAGTAGTCGGCGTGCTGGTGCTGATTGAGGCGAGCCTCACAGGGCAACATATTCCGCTGCTCGGCTTTATGCTTACGCTGGCGGGGGCCTTTAGCTGGGCCTGCGGCAATATCTTCAATAAAAAAATTATGCAGCACAGCTCGCGCCCGGCGGTGATGTCGCTGGTGGTATGGAGCGCGCTGATCCCGATTGTGCCGTTTATGGTCTGCTCACTGATTTTTGACGGCCCGGCCTTGATGCTGGAAAGCGTGGTGGCGATCGATACCACAACGCTGTTGTCGCTGGTCTATCTGGCCTTTATCGCCACCATTCTCGGCTACGGAATTTGGGGAACGCTGCTGGGGCGGTATGAAACCTGGCGCGTTGCGCCGTTGTCCCTGCTGGTGCCGGTGGTCGGCATGGCGAGTGCAGCCCTGCTGCTGGATGAGAAATTGTCCGCGATGCAGCTGGCCGGTGCCGTGCTGGTGATGGCGGGGCTCTATATCAATGTGTTTGGTTTTCGTCTGCGCCGGGCGGCACCGGCAAACTGAAGGTAAAAAAAAGCCCCGCACGGTACGGGGCAAACGGTTAGCTGCGTTGATGGTAATACGCTACGCCTAACTCGTCAGATTTGTCGCTTCCCGCCCCCATATGGTTGAAGTCATACGGCGATGTTTGTTGGGCGGCGGGTATGATCATCGCGTCACGGGCATTTTGCCCGGCGCTGTGATCAAACTGCTCCGCATAACTCTGGCCACTCAGCAGCACCAAAAATGCCGCTGCGGCACAGGTAATACGTTTCATACTTTCCTCGATACGTCTTTAATTACAGGCGATTAGTTAACAAGCGTGATTTAACGGATAGAGATAGCGGGACTCCGCAGGCATATCCGTGACCCGGAACTTATGCGGCGGCACGTCAAAATAGTTTTTGAACGTGCGGGTCAGGGTCTGTTGCGATTCAAACCCGTAACGCTCCGCCAGATACAGGATCGGCTCATTGCTTCCCTTGAGCTTCTGCGCAATTTCCGTCAGCTTGCGGCTGCGAATGTATTGTCCCAGTGAATGACCAGTCTCTTTTTTAAACATCCGTTGCAGGTGCCACTTAGAGTAACCTGAACGCTCTGACACCTTTTCCAGGGAGAGCGGCGACTCCAGGTTATCCTCGATCCAGTCCAAAATGCTATGAATGGTAATAGCGTCAGTGTTGCGTCTGGACATCGTCATACCTCTTTGTTTTTACGGCAAGACTTTCTTAAGCAAATGCTCAAGTGTTGCCACTTCTTCTGCGGTTAAGTTTTTTGTTAATTCCTGATGCAGGTCTTGACCCACTAATTGATGACATTGCTCACAGAGCGTCGCGCCTTCAGGTGTTAATCGCACCAGCACGCCGCGCTTGTCATTAGGATTCGGGCTGCGTTCAATCCAGCCTTTACACACCAGCCTGTCCATCATGCGGGTCAGTGCGCCAAGGTCGACGGAGAGAACTTTTTTCAACTCAACCGGGGTAATACACCCTTCACAGCGGACAGAGCAGAGCACCTTAAACTGGGCTGCGGTGATATCCAGCGGCGAAAGATAGTCGTTGAGTAAACGATCTTTTTTTTGGTTAACCATGTGGATCAAGCGGCCTAAAGGAATGATGTCGTTGAATAGATCATTCGTGCTTTTCACAATGGTTGCCCCGGCAAGTAGTTTAATCACGGCAGATATTATTGCTCAGGCAAATATAAGTCAACCAAATGGGTATCGGATGCCACTAATTGCTAAAACTTTTCACACTTAAGAATATTTGTAATTTCATCTGCTTGAATTTACGTAACTTTTACCCATTATCAGCATAAGTGAAGGCGCTTTTGCCGCCGCGTTGCGGCTATACTGGCGGGGTTGTTAACCGGGGAGAGGTGAAACGTACCATGATGGAATTGATCAAAGTTATCGGTCTGGGGCTGGTGGTGTTGCTGCCGCTGGCTAATCCGCTGACCACCGTCGCGTTGTTCTTAGGCCTGGCGGGCAACATGAACAGCGTCCAGCGTAATCAGCAGGCGCGCATGGCTTCGCTCTATGTCTTTATCATCATGATGGTCGCCTGGTACGCGGGGCAGGTGGTGATGAACACCTTTGGCATCTCGATTCCAGGCCTGCGCATTGCCGGTGGGCTGATTGTGGCGTTTATCGGCTTTCGCATGCTCTTTCCACCCGTAAAGAGCCATGAGTCGCCGGAGACAAAAGCCAAAACGGCGGAACTGGCGGATGAGCCGGAGACCAATATTGCCTTTGTACCGCTGGCGATGCCGAGCACTGCCGGGCCGGGTACTATTGCGATGATCATCAGTTCGGCGTCGACCGTTCGCCACGGCGCTGATTTTCCCGCCTGGGTGATTGCCGTCGCGCCGCCGCTGGTTTTTGCCGCCGTGGCGCTGATTTTGTGGATTAGCCTGCGCAGTTCCGGTGCGATTATGCGGCTGGTAGGCAAGGGTGGGATTGAAGCCATCTCGCGGCTGATGGGCTTCCTGCTGGTCTGTATGGGCGTGCAGTTCATCATTAATGGCGTGCTGGAGATTATCTCGACCTATCCGGCAGGCGCCTGATGCGGCAGTTCTCCGGCTTCATTCTCTGCTGCTCTCTGCTGATCGTTGGCTGCCAGCAGCAACAGCGTGTCGAAGCGCCGCTTGGGCAGAGCAGCTTTGCTGCGTATCAACAGCAGACGCGCGATTATGTCGCCGCCCACCGCGCCTTTCAGACGCTGGATAAACCCGCCGAATTGCGGCTCAATACGCCGCAGGAGTGGCGTCCTGCGCAGAAAGCGCGCAAGGGGATTTTGTTGATCCACGGGCTCGGCGACGCGCCGGGATCGTTCGTCGATATCGCCCCTGAGCTTGCCCGCAAAGGGTTTCTGGTGCGCACCGTGCTGCTGGACGGGCACGGCACACGTCCCGCCGATCTGATTGGCGTCAGCGTTGACCAGTGGCGGCAGGTGGTGAATGAGCAGGCGGCGATTCTGGCGAAAGAGGTCGATTCGCTCTGGCTCGGCGGCTTCTCTACCGGCGGCAACCTGGCGCTGGAATATGCTATGGAACATGACAATGTGCAGGGGCTGCTACTCTTCTCGCCAGCCTTCAGGCCGGGTACCCGCTACGCTTTTCTGGCACCGACGCTGGCGCTGTTTCGCGACTGGCTGCGCCCGCCGGGTACGCTTTTCCCCCAGCAAATTGCCACCCGCTACTTACGTGTGCCGACCAACGGTTTTGCCCAGTTCTGGCGAACCAGTGCCAGCGCACAGAGTTTGCTGGCGCAGAAGTCCTTCAATAAGCCGACGCTGGTAGTGTTAACGGAGCATGATTCGGTGCTGGATACGCGCTGGATCCTCGATCAGTTCGACCGCGCCTTTACCCATCCCGCCAGCCGCATAATCTGGTACGGCACGCCACCGTCCGAATCAGTGACAATGTCACGTTTACGCGTGAAAACCGATATTCTACCGCAGGATCGCATCAGCCAGTTTTCCCATATGTCGGTGCTCTTTTCACCGGATAATCCGCTCTATGGCCGTAAAGGCAGCGTTATGCTTTGCGGCAACGGCCAGTCGGAAGAGGCAGCAAGGCGTTGCCTGAAAGGTGAAGAGGTGTGGTATTCCGACTGGGGATTAGTGACGCCGGGGAAAATTCACGCCCGTTTGACATGGAACCCGTGGTTTGAATGGCAGAATTCGGTGATGGACGATGTTATCAGCGCAGCGCCCTGATGGCTTCACAGTAGCCGCTGAAACCGAGTAGGCCGGATAAGCGTATGCGCCATCCGGCATTCTCTCTGCGGCACCTTTGCCGGATGGCGGCTGCGCCTTATCCGGCCTACAAAATCGAGCCTACAGCGACACCAGTGTGGCTTTGATTTTCGGTCTTGCAGCGATGGGGTTGTGTCCCCGCTGAAATCGGCGAACCGAAGCGGGAATGACAAGGTCTGGACGCCATGGATGGCGGACAGAGGCGAACCGAGACAGGGACAAAATTGCCGGGAGCAATTTTGAACAGCGCTTGCGCTGGCCCCGAAGGGGCGAGTCCCATGGATGGGACGAGTAAGTCGAGTCGAGCCGA